>JADJLO010000022.1 GCA_016710075.1 Acidobacteriota bacterium
TTAATCTATCATTTTCTCTAACTTCTATTCTCCTTTGATGATCTAGAGGGAGTTCGTCAATAAAATCCTTAAATTCTTTTTTTCGAGTCGAATCACTCCGTATTAAAATTTTCAAGCTTTTTTTTTCATCTCCAACCATTCTCCTGAATGACTCTCTAACCCTGGTGTAATCAAATGCACAGTTCCTAGAAGCTATAAACGCACTATTACCCCTAGCTAATCTAGAATGCATATCGGAAATATCAAATGAATCTCGAGTAGGGCTAAACTCTATAATTCCCACTGTATGTAATACTTTTGCGGCACCTTGCATCTCAATCAAACTCTTCAATAAAGTTGTGGTTGGCTCCTCACCCGCAAAATAGTAAATCATTGCTAAAAAAGATATTGATATTAAAGTGGCTGAAATATTGACTAATAGGTCATTAAACTTAAAAAGAATTCCTTTAATAGATATTTCTCCTAGTAAGTGCGATACAGTAAAAACTAACAATCCAGTTATAAATGTAACAAACGCATATCTCTTCATTTTTGGGCTCCTTGTTACTGAGAAGTGACAGGTGAGCGCCGTACGATCACGCCGCCGCTTGATATTCAGGCTCTTTGGGAATTCGCGTGGGTGCCCCCCACATCTTGTGGTCTTTTAACAAAAATTGAACCATGGCACGATTAATCCTTCCAAAACCCAAAAAGGAGGATTTACAAAGGTGCCCAACATTGAAATTCCTCTGGATTTGCCATAAGTCCGCGTTCTCAAATACGAAGTGAGTGGACAAATCATAATCGCGGTGGAAAGCACCTGGGAGTGGGCGATCTGCCATAAATGCGGCAAGAAAACCCACGAATTTCACAGTTACGGCCGTCAGTTGCGTTTGCGCCATATGCCGATTCTGGCCTGCCCGTGATAATCGAAATCCGGCCGAAGCGATTTCGGTGCCCGGCTTGTGACGGCAAAACCAACGACGACTCAAAAGCTGGAGTGGTACGACGAACGCAGCAAAATACGAAAAGCCTACGATCAATGGCTGCTGCTGCAGACAATTGTAAGCACGATCTCTGACGTCGCCCGAATGGAAGGGATCAGCTATGACCGGGTGCGGGGCTCATCGAGCGACTCGTCCTCACGACTGTCGACTGGGGATGAGATCGAGCAATTGGACGTGTTGGGATTGGACGAGATCGCGCTTAAGAAAGGGCACCGAGACTTCGTTGCGCTGATCACAGCTCGTCAGGCGGATGGGCAGTTGAGATTGCTCAGTGTCTTGAGGATCGCAAGCAGGAGACAGTTGAGAGTTTTCTGCAGTCGATCCAGGAAAGATTGCGCACCACGATTCACGAAGTCTGCATTGATATGTGGGAAGGCTATGCAAATGCAGTCCGAAAGCCCTGCCGCAAGCGAAGATCATTGCTGACCGGTTTCACGTTGCGAAATCTTATCACGATTGTGCGGATAAACTGCGAAAGAAGTGCAGCGTGATCTGAAGAAGAGCCTGAAAAAGAGCAATATGACGGGCTTAAGGGGAACGATGTGGTTGTTCCGCCGTGATCCGCAGGAATTGGACAAAGAGGAGAGAAGCCGCCTGGCACTTTTGTTTGAATGTGCACCGGATTTGAAGCAGGCTTGGCGTCTGAGGAGGAGCAATTGACCGCCATCTTTGAAGCTGATCATACAAAGGAGTCGGGCGAGGCTGCGATCAAGCGATGGGTCAGGCGCGTTCGCCGCAGCGGGTTTACCTGCTTTGAGTCTTTTCTGACTACGCTGGGTAACTGGCTCAATGAGATAACGAACTACTTCGTGAATCGGCGGAGTAGTGGATTTATCGAAGGCTTCAACAACAAAGTCAAAGTCCTCAAACGGCGCTGTTATGGATTGACGAATTTGAAGCATTTGTTTCAACGGCTTTACCTCGATCTGGAGGGGTATCGCCTCTTTGGCTTATGAACCACAACATATGGGGCGTACCACGCGAATTCCCAAAGAGCCCCCATTGATATCTCCGTTATTTCCATTAGTAAAACTATCGTTTTTCGGCCACGCATCGAAAGCCGAGGCGGGGGCCCTTGTTTGTGGGTCTGGCCCAGACTCTGGTGGTGGTCATGGCGTATTCCTTCGGATAATCGAATGAGCCTCCGCGGACTACCTGGTAAGTCCCCTGATAATCCTTCTCGCGGGGTGTGATCTGATCGCTGTCGGGGTAATGATTGAAATCGGTTGCGGTCCATTCAAAGACGTTTCCGGCCATATTGAGCAGACCGAAGGGTGAAACTCCGCTACGATTTGAATCGACGATCTGCGGGTTTTCGAGTCTGGACTCTTTGGTATTAGATTTACCGATGGCCCAGGCATCTCCCCAGGGGTAGAGGTTTGCCGGGGCGCCGGGTTTGCCTGCCGAGTTTCCGCGCGCGGCATATTCCCATTCTTCTTCGGTGGGAGCCTGTATGTATATCCGTCGTTTCTGGATTCAGTCAGCCAGGTGCAATAATCGACCGCATCCTGATAAGTCACGTGAGTCACAGGCATGTTCTCGGTATTGGTCGGGGGGGCCTGTCCGCCCCAATTCTCGGGAGGAGCGTGTTGTTTCGCCTTGACGAATTCGGAATACTCGCGGTTTGAAACTTCCGTCAGGTCCATGTAAAACGACTTCAATTGGACTTCGTGCGCGGGGTAGTCATAGATGAAAACTTTTGTTTTCCGGCCAAGTTCTTCGATCTCATAATTCCTTGCCGTTTCATCCAGATCCCGGCCCATGAGAAAGCTGCCCTCCGGAATTGCGATCATGTTTGCGGGCGTTGGTGGCGTGATGTTTTTGGCTGCCTCGGCCGGGCCTGAAGAGACGGACGTTTGCAGATTTTCGGAACTCCCCTTTTTGCCAAGAAAGTACCAGCCGCCGGCAACGGCCAGAACCAAAACCAGAAAAGCCGCGCCGAAAATCAGCATCCTGTTTGAGCCGCCGGAAGGGTAATGCGTCTGAGCCTCCGGCATGAGCGTGTCGACAGGGGGGCCCATGACCGAAGTCGCTGCGGGATCAAACATCCTGGGGTTTGTCACCGGAAGGGTCTGGCCCGATGAAGTCGTCACGTATTGAATATTGCCGGTGGCGGACAGGCGATTCGTATCAAATGTCTTCGTCGGCTGAGACTCATAAATGCCAAGTTCAAGCGGTTTATCGAGAGCTACAATCGCCCGCTTGAACTCATCAGCCGTCTGGAAACGCTGCTCCGGGCGCTTTTCCAGAGCCTTCATGACAATCTGGTCGAGCTGCGGAGGGATGCCCGGGTAGATGGATGACGGCGGGGGCGGGATCTCGCGAACATTTTTCCGCCTGAGCGACACGTCCGCGTTGACATCCGCATCGGGTATGAATGGCAGCCTGCCCGCAAGCATTTCGTAGAGCGTTACTCCGAGCGAATAAATGTCCGAACGCTCATCTAGATCCTCAAGACCGAACTGCTGAGGTCCGAGTATCGCCTCGGGAGACATATACGCGCTCGTTCCTGGCGTGAGTTTCTGGGTCACTCCGACATTTCGTTGCTGGACCTTGACGATGCCGAAATCGCTGACTTTTATCGTGGCGTGGTCAAGAAGCAGCAGATTCGCGGGTTTGATGTCGCGATGGACGATACCGACGCGCTCTTCCCCCTCCCATCGGTATTTGAAGTTGTGAGCGTAATGCATCGCATCGAGCGCCTGGACGAACCAATTGATCGCCTTCTTGAACGGTATCGGGCCGGTCTCGTATCCGATCACCTCGGCGACGTTGGAAATATGCCTCCCGCGATGCTTGTATCCCGGCATATATTCCAGAATCAGGAAGTGCAGGTCGCTCTCGACTGCAAATTGAATAACACTGACGATATGCGGGTGCTTGAATTGAACCTGGATGTTGGCTTCGCGTGTGAAGAGATCCCTGAGAATAATCGACTGGCGCTCACTGGCGGCAATCGTTGTCAGAGTCTTGATGGCAACCTGCTGCTTGTACTCCGTCAGAAAGGCGCTCTCGGCGAGATAGACCTTGCCCATCCCCCCTTCGCCAATTTCATCAGTGATCTTATACCCGCAAACTATTTTGCCTATCAGATTATTCATTGATTCAAGTGGTCAATCGTAACCGGCTAATTGCGCCCGCGTATTGGTCGAGTCTGCTTCTATTTCTTTTTCACCTTGGCGCCGCCGAGCGACTCGGCACGTTTGTATGCTTCCTGTGCCTCTTTCTTGCGTCCCGCAAGTTTCAACGAATCGCCCAGCGCCGTCAGGAAGAGAGCATTATTGGGATCGAGATCGACGGCCTTTTTGAAAGCTTCGACCGCTTCATTATACCGACCCTGCCTGACATAGACGACACCCATGTTCGATAGTGGGTTCGGATTCTTGTCGTCATATTGGGCGGCAAGCTGATAATTCATGATCGCCGCGTCGTATTTCTGCAGTTTCGCATAGGCGCTGGCAAGATTGTTATGAATGACCGGGCTTCGCGGTTCAAGCTTCGCGGCATATTCGAACTCTTCGGAAGCTTCAAGGGGACGATTGACCGACAGGTAGAGATTGCCGAGACTGTTGCGCGGAAAGGCCCAGTTGCGATCGAGCGACTGCGCCGTGACATAGGCTCTGATCGCCTCGTCATACCTGCCCTGCATAAACAGGATTCCGCCGAGGTTGACGAAAGCGAACGGATCTTTCGGAGCCAGGGCGACAGACTTGTTGCCTTCTTCGTTAGCCCTTGCGAAATCCTTCTGGTCGGCATAAACCCTTCCCAGAACTGAATGCGCCAGCGCTGAGTTCGGCGCAAGCTGGACGGCTTTGTCGGCCGAGAGTTTAGCTTCCGGAATCTGTTTCTGAACCCTGAGAGCGTTGGCCAGACCCGCATAAGAATCGGCCCAGTCCGGCTGTTTCTCGATTGCCTTGCGGTAATTTTCAATGGCGCGATCCCTGTTCTCCCTGACTCCGGTCCGGAAAAAGGCATTCGCCAGATTGTTGAAGACCCCGGCATCCGAGGCTCCGGCCTTGATCGCCGACTGGTATTCACTGATCGCATCATCGTATTTGCGCATTTCATAGAGCGCATCGGCGCGACCACGCCTCGCTTCCACCGAATTCGGATTCTGAGCTATGACCTTCTGATATTCCGCGTCAGCGCCGGCATAATCCTTTGAATCGTTCAGGACATCCGCCAGCCCGAGCCTGGCCTCATTTGAATCGGGCTTCAGATTCAGCGCCTGCCGAAATGCCGCGGCCGATGCTTTGAGATCGCCTTTGACGAGCAGATCTTCGGCGTTTATCAGATAGTCTTCAAAGGCCGGCGCTGCAGGTTTTGGAGCGGCCTCAGGCTTTGAAGGCACTGGTTGAGGTTCGACCTTCTTTGTAGCCGACGCAATCACAGTGCTTGTGGCCGGCGCTCCGACAGGATTCGATCCGCCGGTATTTTTGCTCCCACCCGATTTTTGCGGATTCGAGCCTGCAACCTCACTCAGATCGGCAATCAACTCCTTGCTCGATCCATCCGGCCTTGGAAATGCCTGACCTCGACTGCTGTTCCTTGCTATTAACTTGCGCTGAGGACGTTTTGCCTGAACCAGCGGTATCGGATCAGATTCAACTCCAAGATGGCCTATGTCCTGCGCAATGGTCATCGAAATCAAAAGAAGAATGGCTGCCACCCCGTTAATCGCTACTTTTACCGGCTTCAGGTTCATTAAACACCTCACAAGTTTATTCAGTACGCCCTCGTATTATTCATTGATACAGGGGCCGCAACGGGGACAGATGCTGGCATCATACAACAGGGTTGCTTTTTTTTCACAGTTCACCATGGCCGATTCAAAGTTTAAAGTTCAAAGTTCGTAACTCTCAGACCTGGTCTTTAGTATTTGATGATTCCGGGAAAGGTATTTTCAGCGCTTAGGACGCAAGAGGGGCAAGCCTGTGGTGAAGTCATCGAACTTTTAAGCCATACGAGCGGGGCGCAGGCGCCGGGTCGCGACACCTCGTAGCCCTTGCCTCGAACCTCGCGCGACGCCTGCCGGCTGGCTTACGCCCTCAACCTTGGACTTTGAACCTTAAACTTTAAACTTTAAGCTCTGTCAGTTTCTTGACTTGGCATCCGCCTCAACGTATCATTCGACCTTAATTTTAACGAATTTTTCATCTACCCAAAATCAGACTTCCCTGAGTCACGGCAAAGAAAGGACCCGTCAGATCAGGCAGCATCAGCAAGAGTGATCAAGACTATATATGCTCGGCGGATTTATAGGCGAAGTCAGCCAACGTGCACTTGACGGCATTGTCAGTTTACTGGTCCGGATCAATCCGAACCCGAACGTACTTTCATTGATCGGGCTCGGGATAAATACTTTTGCCGCGGTTCTGTATGGATACGGGAGATTCTTCTTTGCCGGTCTGGTCATGATCTTTGCCAACATCTTCGACATCCTCGATGGGCGGGTGGCCAGAAAGACCGGACGGGTCACCAAATTCGGCGCTTTCCTGGACTCGAGTCTCGACAGGCTCTCGGATATGAGCGTCTACCTCGGAATCATGATTTTTTATGCGAGGGACACCGAATATCACAGCACGTTATATTCGGCATTGACGGGAGCTGCCTTGATCGGATCGGTCATGATCAGCTATACCAGCGCCCGCGCTGAATCCCTGATCCCCAAATGCGATGTCGGTTTTCTGCGACGGCCGGAAAGGGTCGTGTTGTTGATCATCGGGTCGCTGACAGTCTGGCCCGGTTCGACCAATCCATTTCTTAACAAGATGCCGGCCACAATCTGGCTGATGACGATTCTTTCTTATTGGACTTTCGCTCAAAGGATTTATCACTCCTGGCAGCAGATCACAGAGATCGACAGCCGGGATCTATCAATTAAATTGGAGAATGAAACGGCGCAGGAACAGATGCGTCTGGGGCATGGCCCCGCTTAACAACAACGCTAGTCTGATGATTGAACCCTGGCTTTGAGGGATCATCAGCCGGCCGCTACAGGCTTGAGACCAAAAACAAAAAAATAACTATGGCAGAAAAATCCCTTCCCAAAACCATGATTTGTCCGTGTTGCGGAAACACCCGCGAAACAGCTTCAACGGTATGCACATCCTGCGGCGCGCGACAGGTTGGAGAACCGCTCTCTCCCCCGGATATTCTTCTACCCAAACTCGGGCTTTCGATGATTTCCATCGGATGCGCCATACTTATCGTCGCCACCTTTCTCGTAGCGTGGATTTTCTCCAACGATATGAAAGTTGGCCGGGTGCTGATGGTTTATGCACTCGGTGACGGCACAAAACTGACTCAGAGCCTGCTTCAGGCCGATCCCAAGCTGCCTTATTACCGGATCTTCACATACGATGCATACAAACTGGCTTTCATGCTTTCTGCCGGATTGATTCCCTTGTCATTGTTTGGAATCTGGATCAGCCGTCGCGCAAGGGCTCTGGCGAGTGCAAACCCGCTTGAGTTCGGCGGATTGAGAACCGCCCGGGTCTCGGTTGCTCTGTGCGCGGTTCTGCTGATTATTTTCAGCGCGGTGACAGCGACCTCTATCCCCGGAGCGATTGAAAGAAGCCGGCAAAAACGCCTCGCGGCAACCCGTGCAATGATGTACGAGATCCACCTTCAGGCACTTCAGAAATTCCACAGGGAATATGGAAGCTACCCGCAGGAACTAGTCGATGTTTCACGGGTCAATGCTGAAGCATCACCGCAGGCGGACTACTGGGAGAACAAATTCAATTACAGCCCAATCTCTGTGATCGCATCGAAAGGCGCTTCAATCAGTTTCAGCAACTACAAACTGGTTTCCGCCGGGCCGGACGGCAAGTTTGGCACGTCGGACGATATCACCATGGTTGACGGCGTCATCGTTGAGAATCAAAACGACGATGATCTGCCAACAACCCTCCTCAATCCGGAAAAGCCGGGAAGATAAATAAGAAGTTCAAAGTTTAAAGTTTAAATTGGACTTTGGACCGGCTCTTTCAAACTAAACCATGCGGCTTAACTGGTTCAATCGTCTTATCTATAAGTTGCGCGGCCGTGATCCGATGGCGGAATATCTAGCCTGGTTGATTCAATTCGGCCGCATCGCCGAGGGACGCATACTTGATTTCAATCACGACGATTCCATGACCACGATTTTTTTTCGTTACAACGTCGCCAACGTAGACTACGAGACATCTCAGAAACTGACTCCCGAGCAGATCAAAAGAGCACATCAATACATCCCGGGCGCTATTGTATCGGTCCGTTATGATCCGAAAAATCCCGGGAGTTCGCTGGTGACTTGAAGAAGAGATTCAGGTTCAAAACGTTTAAAGTTCATAGAAATTTGCCCCGGGCTTACCTTACACCCCCCATATGTTCAAAAAAATACTGATTGCAAATCGTGGAGAGATCGCGGTCAGGCTGATTCGCGCCTGTCACGATCTGGGAATAGCCGCCGTGGCCGTATATTCTGATGCCGACCGGAAGGCGCTGCATGTGAGGCTGGCCGATGAGGCCTGTCACATCGGGGAGTCGCCGGCGGCGCAGAGTTATCTGGTGGGAGAGAAGATCATCGATGCGGCAATGAAATCGGGGGCAGAAGGCATTCACCCTGGATACGGGTTTCTTTCGGAGCGCGAATGGTTTGCGCGGGCGGTTGAAGATTCGGGGCTCAACTTCATAGGACCATCGTCGGCGTCCATCGAGTTAATGGGAGACAAGACCAATGCCCGTATTGCCGCTGAAAAGGCGGGAGCGCCGATCGTTCCTGGAACGACGAAAGCCCTGACTGACGAGGCCGATGCGAAGGCGGTGGCGGAAAAGATCGGCTACCCGGTGATGATGAAGGCTGCAGCCGGCGGCGGAGGCAAAGGCATGCGAATTATCCGCTCATCTGACGAGATCGGAGCGGCATTCTCGATGGCAGGAGCTGAAGCCCTGTCGGCCTTCGGCGACGCATCCGTCTATCTTGAAAAATATATCGAGCGGCCGCGCCACATTGAAATCCAGATTGCCGCGGACAAGTTCGGCAACGTGGTGCATCTCGGCGAACGCGAATGTTCGATTCAACGCCGCCATCAGAAAGTCATCGAGGAATGTCCGGCGAGTTTCAATGACGCCGGTTTGCGAGCGCGGATGGGCGAGGCGGCTGTCAGGATAACCCGCGCCGCGAATTATCACAGCGTGGGGACAGTGGAATTTCTCGTCGATGCGGATCGCAATTTCTACTTTCTGGAGATGAATACACGCCTGCAGGTAGAGCACCCGGTCACCGAGATCGTCACCGGTGTCGATCTGGTCAGGGAACAGATCCGGATTGCGGCGGGAGAGAAGCTCAGTTTCACGCAGGAAGATATTCACTGGAAGGGTTCGGCGATCGAATGCCGCATTTACGCCGAGGATCCGGCGAATAATTTTCTGCCGTCACCGGGCAAAATCACGAAGCTTCGCACTCCATCCGGTCCCGGCGTCCGCGATGACAGCGGCGTTTATGAGGGATGGGAAGTCCCGATATTCTACGATCCGATGATATCAAAGCTCGTGGCCTGGGGATCGACCCGGCACGACGCAGTCGCAAAAATGAAGCGTGCGCTCAGCGAATATCACGTAGGTGGCATCAGAACGACTATTCCCTTCTTCAGAGAGGTGCTCGAAGACGAGGAATTCGTCAGCGGAGGCATTGATACCGGCTACATCGGCAGATTCATGGAACGCCGTAAAGCGGCCGATCCTCCCCCTGCGGAGATGCCTCAGGAGATGCCTGCGGATATCGATAATGCGGGCCTGGCAGCCGCATTCGTGACCGCGCTCAGTTTTAGCAGACAGAATGGTTCAGCATCATCGTCAACCGAATCAAGGGCCGATCAGCAATCCAGCAAATGGAAGATGGCCGGAAGACTCACGGCTCTCAACAGCAGATGATCATCATGAGATTTTCTCTATCATTATTTTTTTGCATTTTGATCTTCTCGTTATCACTGCCTGTTTTCGCCCGGCAGCAGGAGATCAATTCACCCGACGCTTCCGCCGCGCAGGCTGCCGCAGCGGTTGGGCAGCCTTCCGGGCCCGTTGCGGTTCCCGAACCAAGCGAGAAAGCTCTGAGATATCACCAGAGCGGGATCGTGCTCTGGCTCTTCGGGACATTCTGGGGAATCCTCATTCCGGCGCTCTTTCTTTTCACCGGTCTTTCGGCTCGAATTCGAACCCTCGCGCAGAAGATCGGCAGAAAGTGGTTCTTCGTGATCGCGATCTACCTGACGATTTTCACATTGATCTTGTATGTCATCGATCTGCCGCTGGCTTATTACTCTGGATTTGTGAGGGAGCATTCTTATGGGCTCTCGAACCAGTCCCTTGGAAAATGGTTCTCGGATTCAACGATCGCGCTGGCAATCGAGATCGTTGTAAACGCAATATTCCTCTGGCTTCCCTACCTGCTTTTGCGGCGCAGCCCTAAACGATGGTGGTTCTATACGGGTCTGCTTGCAATCCCGTTCCTTATTCTCGCAACATTGATCCAGCCCATCTGGATCGACCCGCTCTTCAACGATTTCGGTCCGATGAAGAACAAAGGGCTTGAGACGAAAATTCTAGCGCTGGCAGATCGCGCCGGTATTTCAGGAGGCCGCGTCTACGAGGTCAACAAGAGCGCTGACACCAAGACGCTCAATGCCTATGTCAACGGCTTTGGCCAGACAAAACGGATCGTCCTCTGGGACACGACCATCGCCAGAATGAACGAGAATGAGCTGCTCTTCGTCATGGGTCACGAGATGGGCCATTATGTGCTTGGCCATGTCTGGAAATTGATCGGATTCCTCTCGGCCCTGATCATGCTGACGCTTTTTCTGATCCATCGCACCGCCGGATGGATGATCAACAGGTTCCGGGACAAATTCGGCTTCGATTCATTATCAGATATCGCGTCATATCCGCTGATAATTCTTCTCTTCAGTGGCTACCTTTTCATAGCCCAGCCGATTGCCATGTCTTTCAACCGCTGGATCGAGCACGAATCCGACAGGTTCGGACTGGAAATAACCAGGAACAACAGGGACGCTGCGACCGCGTTCGTCAAGCTGCAGGAAGATAACCTCTCTGTGCCAAGACCGCACTGGCTGGACAGGATGTGGAGGGCGAGCCACCCGACTCTCGGTGAGCGCATCGATTTCTGCAATGAATATCGCCCTGGGAAAAGGGCCAGCCGCTCCAATACGAGCATCTTTTCAAATCGACTGATCGATAAATAAATAGATCGATTTCAGCAATCAAACAAGAGGATGGTTAGCTTTGAAACTGGAACTGATAATCGGAGGGCGGACGATAGACGCTGAATTCAGCATGTCCGACGGAACAGCCCTCCTGACCTTTGACGGCAGGACACACGAAGCGGACATCAGCGAGCCGGAGCCGGATCTGTTCGTTGCCATCATCGACGGCAAGGTCCACCGCTGCACCATCGACAAGCTACCGTCGGGCGAGACCGAGGCCGTCATCAACGGAAAAAGAATTCCCGTTGCCGCCTATGACAAGAAACATCTGAGCTCCAAGCCGGGCGCCGGCGGTCCGGGCTCCGGAAAGATCTCCCTCATCGCGCCAATGCCTGGAAAAGTAGTCAAAGTGCTTCTCAATCAGGGCGACGAGGTCGCTGCCAACCAGGGCGTAATCATCGTTGAAGCGATGAAAATGCAGAATGAAGTCCAATCGCCCCGGTCAGGCAAGGTAATTGAAATCAAGGTCACCGAAGGCCAGACAGTTAATTCCGGCGAAGTGATGGCGGTTGTCGAATAGATGACAGCATTGGCAGGATAAGTCTTCCCCCCTCAATTACACTCAAAATCCCCTGCTCGGGATTCCACATTACAGGCTGCCGGCTTTTTTCCGATCTTGACCGAATCAAGCGAAACTCCGAACAAGTGGAAGTTGCCTTGAACTTTGCACCCGGCTCTGTTAATTTACCTTTTCTTTCAAAGTGCAATTAACACGTACGTTTGAACATGACTGTTTAAACATTTTTGAAGTCTTTAGATTTGGAGGCGGAGAAGTATTAATGTCTTTAGCGAAGAAAGCTAAATCGGAAGTTATCACTGGTTACAAGACTCACAACACCGACACGGGATCTCCCGAGGTGCAGGTTGCATTGTTGACCAAAAGAATCAACGAGTTGACTGATCATTTCAGGACGCATACGAAGGATAACCACTCAAGACGCGGATTGCTCAAGCTCGTCAGCCAGCGCCGCAGCATGCTTGATTATCTCAAGAAGCGTGATATCAATCGGTATCACGACCTGATCAGCAGGCTTGGCCTGAGGAAGTAGTCGGTCAGAAAGTTTAAGACGGCGTTCTTGTAAACGAGAGCGCCGTTTTCGTTGTGCAGCCGAACGTGACGGCACGTAGTTCCCAACCTTCACTGCATGCCCTTCCGGTCACAATAACGATGATGACCGGCCCTGCAGCCACGCTGGGGAAGACGTCGATCAGATCCGAAACCGGGCAGGATTATCCTCCCTGGAAAAGTATGTTTATTTCGGATTTTCTCAGCGCCATCATCAATCCAGGCTGCCAGGATTGAACACAAGCGTGAGCGATAGTTCAGAATTTTCCGACACACAATCAGATCTATTTTTTTTCGAGTCACGAAACACAGTGTCGCCCGATAAGGGGTACTTGTGTTCGTGACTTTTTATTGTTTTGATGAGGCGGCCTGAAAACGGTTATTCCCTGCTTTTTGCAGAAGAAGTCAGATCGGCAGTTGAAGATTGGTTTGTGCAAGCGCCGGAGGATGGGAATCGAGAGGATCATTACTGCCGCAATCGGGCCGCTTTTAGTTGTTTGAGAGGAGAAAACAGAAGATGTATTTGAAACAAGCGATCAACCTTGGAGGCCGAGAGTTCACCATCGAGACCGGCCGCATCGCCAAGCAGGCTGATGGCGCGGTACTGGTCAGCCAGGGTGAGACGGTGGTGCTGGTGACGGCGGTTTCAGGCCGAAAACCGAAGACCGGGATTGATTTTTTCCCGCTTACAGTTGATTACCGCGAGTACGGTTATTCAGCGGGCAGAATTCCCGGAGGATATTTCAAGCGTGAGGGGCGGCCGACTGAAAAGGAGATCATCACCTCGCGCCTGACCGACAGGCCGATACGGCCGCTTTTCCCTGAAGGGTACAAGTATGAGACGCAGATCATCTCGATGGTCATGTCGGCGGATGACGTAAACGATCCGGATGTTCTTTCGATAACCGGCGCCTCAGCGGCGCTCTATCTTTCGGACATCCCCTTTTACAATCCGATCGCCGGAGTGCGTGTCGGGCTGGTCGACGGAAAGTATGTGGTCAATCCCACTTACGATCAGTTGAGACAATCGGCGCTCAATCTGATTGTCGCCGGCAGTGAAGAAGCCATCGTCATGGTCGAAGCCGGGTCAAAAGAGGTCAGTGAGCAGGTCATACTCGAGGCCTTGATGTTTGGCCACGGAGAGATCAAAAAGCTGTGCCAGTTGCAGCGATCGATGTTTGAGACGCTGGGCATCAAGAAACGAGAGTACACACCCAAGCAGATCAACGAGACCGTCTTCAAGGAGCTTGAGGAGAAGCTCTCAGCCGATTTACGTGAGGCTCTGGACGTTTCCAACAAATCGAAGATCGAGAGTTATTCGGCAATCGACAATCTCAAAGCCCGGGCGATTGAAAACTACCCCGCGGAACAGCCCGAACTTCGGGCAGAGGCGGCAGAGATCTTTGACAGGCTGAAAGAGCGGATCTTCCGTGACGACATCCTGAACAATAAGCGCCGTCCTGACGGGCGCCGTTTTTCGGAGATCAGACCGATTGCAATCGAGGTTGGATGGCTTCCAAGGACGCACGGGTCGGCGCTTTTCACCCGCGGAGAGACGCAGGCCGTGGTAACGGCGACTCTTGGCACGTCACAGGACGTTCAGTACGTTGACAGCCTTGAGACAGGTGAATTCAAGCGACGATTCATGCTCAACTACAATTTCCCGCCCTTCTCTGTGGGTGAAACCGGCCGCACCGGCAGTCCGGGCCGTCGGGAGATCGGGCATGGATCGCTTGCTCACCGTGCGCTTGATGCTGTGGTCCCAACCGAAGAGACCTGGCCCTATATCGTGAGGGTGGTTTCAGATATCACCGAATCGAACGGATCGTCATCGATGGCGACAGTCTGCGGAGGCGCGCTGGCCATGATGGATGCAGGTGTGCCGCTCAAGGCGCCCGTGGCCGGCGTGGCAATGGGCCTGGTCATGGAGGAAAAGAAATACGCCATCCTCAGTGACATCGCGGGCGCCGAGGACCATTACGGCGACATGGACTTCAAGGTCGCCGGTACGAGGGACGGCATCACGGCACTTCAGATGGACATCAAGATCACGGGCCTCAATCCGCAGATCCTGGTTGAAGCTCTGGAGCAGGCGCGCAAAGGCAGGCATCACATTCTGGACAAGATGGATGAGATCCTGTCCGAACCACGTCCCGATGTGAGCAAGTTTGCTCCTCGCATCCTGACCATTCAGATTCCGGTCGATAAGATCCGCGAAGTGATTGGCCCCGGAGGCAAGGTTATCCGCAGCATCCAGGAGAAAACCGGAGCCAAAATCGACATTTCGGATGACGGCAAGGTCACTGTCGCCACGCCTAACGGAGAATCAGCCGAGGCGGCTCTCCAGATCATCCGCGATATCACTGCGGAAGCGGAACCCGGAAAGACTTATCTTGGAACAATCACCAGGATCGTCGATTTCGGCGCGTTTGTCGAAATCCTCCCGGGTCTTGAAGGACTGCTTCACGTTTCCGAGATCGCCGATTACCGCGTCAGAGACGTGCGTGACGAGCTTAAGGAAGGCCAGCAGATCCTGGTCAAGTGCCTCAATGTCGAAGGCAACAAGATCCGTCTCAGCCGCAAGGCTGCGATCAAGGATGAAAAGAAGGGCAAAAACGAAGAATAGCGTCTTGCCGAATGCTCAGAGTTCAGGCTCATACCTGAACTCTGAGCCATCAAATACTTGTATTTTTTAGGAGAAGAGATGAGAAACCTGTTCAGCTTGATCTTTATCCTTTGCCTGGTCATCGCCGGCTCAGCGTTCTTCATGCAGAGAGGTGAGACGAGCCCCGTTCAAGCTCAGGCGCAAAGCGCCTCTCTCAAGGATCCCAGAGAAAAGCATCTGACCAACATCAAACAGTTGACCTTCGAAGGCGAGAACGCTGAGGCTTATTTCTCGCCCGACGGGAAAAAGCTGATTTTTCAGCGCGCCCCCAAACGGGATGGATGCGACCAGATATTCTCGATGAACCTCGACGGTTCGGAGATGAAGATGCTCTCGAACGGCGAGGGAAAAACCACCTGTTCATATTTCACCCCGGACAAGAAGCATATCGTCTATGCCTCGACTTTCAAGGCCTCCCCGGTTTGTCCGCCGAAGCCTGATTCCTCAAAGGGATATGTCTGGGCTCTCTATCCCGGTTTCGATATCTTCCGGGCGAATCTGGACGGCAGCAATCCGACGCCGCTGACGACCTCGAATCGTTACGATGCAGAAGCGACGATCCGCAAGGACGGCACCATCGTCTTCACCAGCCTGCGAAGCGGCGATCTGGAGATCTATACGATGGACAAGAACGGCCGCAATGTTAAACGCCTGACTGATGAACTGGGATACGATGGCGGCCCGTTCTGGAGCTATGACGGAAAACAGATCGTCTTTCGCGCCTATCATCCAAAGACGGATGCTGAGAAATCCGATTACATGTCTTTGCTCAAGGATGACATGATCCGCCCAAGCAAACTTGACCTCTACGTCATGAATGCAGACGGATCGAACAAGCGCCGGGTGACCAACAATGGAAAAGCCAACTTCGCGCCATTCTTCTTTCCCGACGGAAAGAGGATAGTCTTCTCGTCGAATATGGATGACCCGCGCGGCCGGAATTTTGACGTATACGCAGTCAATGTTGATGGTAGCGGCCTCGAGCGAATCACATTCAACGACACCTTCGACGGTTTCCCGATGTTCTCTCCCGACGGAAAGAAGATCGTCTTCTGTTCGAATCGCAATGACAAGACTGTGGGCGACACGAATGTGTTCATCGCCGACTGGGTTGAATAGATACTCTATCGATTCCCGGACTGCCGGGTTTTGATTTGAAGGTCAATTAGAAAAGAGGAAAGGGAGCCGAGGGGCTCCCTTTCCTCTTTTCTAATTGATCTACTAATTGAACCGAACCAGACAGGCGGATTACTGATTGGGGTAAAGTTTGGCCCTCAGCTCGTCCTTGATTTTAGTTCCTCTCTGGTGTGCTTCGTCGGCCTTCTTGCGTACGGCGTCAAGATTGTATGCGTGAAAACTTGCCTTGGCCTCAATAAACAATCCCTGAACGACCTTCATCTCCTGCTCGGCTTTAGCCACGTCTACTTTTTTGTTGTGAGCCTCTTCAAGGAGGCGATTTGTCCAGACAACGATCAGGCTGGCGCGCCTGATTGCCTGCATGGCCTCATCGGCCTGGTCGGCGATTTCAGGACGCTTGGGCAGGGATGAGTTGGCCGAGTCGTGACAACTGGCGCAGAGCTTGGCCGCATCTTCGCCCGAATAGACAACCTGGGTAACCATATGCTGATGGCAGGTGGAGCAACTCGGACCAAGTCCGGTGGCTTTCAGGCTCTGGTAATGCTTGCTGCCCACAAATGCTGCGACTATCTGCTGGTGGCAGGTAGTACAGGTTTCAGGAAGATTTTTGGGATTCATCTTGCTCTGCGGGTTCGATGTCGGCAGGATTCCGGTGTGAGCCTTCTTTTCATCCTTCATACTCGGATCTCCACCATGACACTTGTCACAACTGACGCCCTTGTCCTTGTGCGTGGAGATATGCCATTCACCGTAACGGCTGGTCAGTTTCAAGGGGTTCATGAGCCTTGAATGGCACTCAACACAATTGTTGCCTTTGAATGCTGCCAGAACATCCTGAGAAGCAGAGGTCTTGGTGTATCCTGACGGGATTATGAGATATCCCATCAGCGTAAATGCAAATATTATTAATAGCTTCTTTTTCATGGTTCCTCTCCGGTGATTAAATTGTAGTTCTTTTGAGGCCCTTGGCGCAGATTACTCTGATAAATGAACCTGATGTTTTTCCAGGAGTATGTCAGCGTAAGCTGTTAATCTTTATAACAAAGTATCATAAGACCGTCAAAGGAAGGTAAGTTCAAAGGATAATGTTTGTATCTGCTCAGCCGATCCTGATACCGAGGCTTTCAAGAAATTTTGTAGGTTTCTCACCTCCGATGAGAGCGAAGACGTAATCATTTTTGACGCGAGCGATCTCACTGGCGGAAGTGGGATCGCGTTCCGATGCTTTCATGAGCAGGACTTCATCGGATTTAATCTCTTTGATGGTCTGGCCGAAGCAGGCATTGATTCTGCCTTCATCGATGCACTCATAGGCCAGCATCTTGTTGCCGAGTTTGAGATCGCTCTTGAAATTGCTTCTGATGACGAGAGTCACGACATTATCGCGCCAGCCGACAATTCTGGCGCCGTCTTCGGATCGGAAAGCGGCAAGATCGATGGCAGCCTCGACGGCGGAGTTTCCGGCTCCGACAACGATGAGATGCTTTCCTGAATAATCGTTGGGGTCGGTCAGTTTGAATTTTACCTTATCGTCTTCTGAAGGCTGGGGAGCGGTTTTTTCGGCGAAGCGGGCGCCGCATTCGATGCAGAATTTATTTTCGCTGACGCGTCCGGCGCCGCATTGGCTGCAGAATTGATTGGCCACAGTCGGGACAGACTCGACGCGCATCCTGAGATCCTCGCCCCTGACGTTCAGACGCATCGGTGTGCCGCGATTCCCGATGGCAAGAATGACCCGCCTTGCCGTGTATTTGATGAGCTGGCGGGTTCTCTCCTGCTGCGTTTCTACGACAAAACGGTCACCCTCGCGACTGATCTTCTTGCAACTTTCGAATTCATTGATCACGAGTCCATTCGATGAGACGGTACTCATCCATGACTCGATCATCGTCTCTTTGGCGGATCCGGGGCCGTCAAGCCTGATTCCACCCTTGACGGACTGATCGGCGGGATTGAAATAGACGTACTTGCCGGCTTGATAAGTCTGCTGAATGGTGGCCACGATCTGGTCCTGTTCGATGGCGATATATTTGAGCCCGCGCTGTTTTGCGATCGCCGTTGCCGAGAGGCCGGCCGGACCGATGCCGATGACAGCAACGTCATAGTCAGCAGAGCCGCCCGGGGATTTTTTCAAATCCTCGACGATGTGATCGATGACTGCCCCGCCTTCATTGATGGCATTTTTTATCAACGGCACACCGGAGACATCGCCGATGAGGTAGATGCCGGGAACATTGGTCAGAAACTTCTGATCCCGTTGAGGCACCTTGCGCTCGGGAATTTTCTTGGTCGAATTGACCACGATGCAGGATTTGGGGACTGTCGGACATTCGACCTGGCAGCTCGTGTCCTCCATGCATTGTTCGACGGCAATGGGAGTCGCCTTGCCGTTGACAATAGCCAGGACATCGTGCGGACAGGCATCGACACAGGCGTGACAACCGATGCAGGTGGCGACATTGATCACCGGATGCGGATAGGAAGGCCCTACAGGATTGACGATGACCGATTCCGAAAGTCCCGCGGTGCCTTTATCGGGAGGCGCAGGTTTCTGGGAAGCCCTGGATATTGCCGCCAGCACTTTGCCGCGGCTTCTTCTGGTGTCGACCACCACCAGAGCGAGTCCGGTGAAAAGAACCAGACACAAAGCTCCCGCCCAGCCGGCCGGCGGGACCGCGCCAAACCCTGGAGAGACAGTGGTCGCCATGCCTATGCCAAGAAGCACTAAAAGAAACAACGCGGCGATGATCAACTGTGTTCGCTTCATAAAAGCTCTGTCGTGGAATGGTCTTTACGAGTTTAAAATGTTATCAGGCCCTCTTGCGAATATCCATCCCGAGTTTTCCGCCGTTGAGATCAATGATGACTTCCGCGTTCGTCATCTGCTGAAAGGTCTCGAATGCCGCCTGTTCGATGGCGTTGATCAAACCGGAATGCAGGCCGCGTGCACCTGTGCCGCGCTTCCGGCTGCGATGGATGATGTGATTGATGGCGTTTTCGGTAACTGTCAACTGGAGCCCCTCGATCTTGAATTCGCGAACGAATTGAGGAAGCACATTGTCGTGTAAAATTCTCTTCAAGGTTTCAGCGGGCAGCGCCTGGAACCTGACGATGCGCGCAAACCTTCCCATCAATTCGGGCAGAAAACCGTAGCGCTGAAAAATTTCTATCTCTTCAAGCACAGGTGAGCCGGCTTCGGCTTGATCCTTTTTGTCGCGAAAGCCTATGGACTTGCCCTGCGATCTGGTGATCTCATCAATCCCCGAAAATGTTCCGCAGGCGATGAATGGGATGTCTCTTGTTGACAAAGGCGCGCGCTGGCCGAATGCGGAATAGCCATAATCCATGGGGATCATAATGTCTGTGCCTTCGACGATCTTGAGCAGTTCGCGCTGGACGCCGTAACCGGAGACGTCCTTGGTGGTTCCCTCGCCCGCAAATCGCGAATTGCTCGTCGATGATGCGAGTTTGTCGAATTCGTCAAGGCAGACAATGCCGCAGGAGGCCATCAGCAGATTGCCTTCGGCCGCATAGAGCAGTCGCGTCAGAATGGTGTTGACATCGTCCCCGATGTATCCGCTTTCGGTGAAACTGGTGACATCGACGATAACCGTCGGCAGTTGAAAAATCTGCTGGAAGAGCAGTTCGACGAGATATGTTTTTCCGCATCCGGTCGGTCCCACCAGCATCGTGTTCTGCTTGGGGGGAAGCTGTCTGCGGTTTTCGCCCTGCAGATGAAGCCTTTTGAGCCGCCGTATATGTCTGTAGGCCATCAGGGACAGTGCACGGCGCGGTTCGTCCTGTCCCTTGTAGCCGAGCGGTTCGAGGCGGCCGGCGATCTCCTGAGGAGGAATCAAAGGCAGGCTGTTGATGAAGTCCCTGAATACTTCCTTCTCCCTGTCGGGGGGATCATAGATCTGTTCATTTCCGTCATTATCGATGTAGTCCATCGCGGCGCCTCCTTATGAATGACGAGTAGGATGAAAGCTTCATCTTTCCATTCTTCGCAGGCTGGCTCGCAGTTCCCTCTCTTCGCCGTGCTGGGAATGGCAGGTGACACAGAGAGCGCCATTCAATGGCGCAGCGCCCAGGCGCATCCGTATCTGATCATCGGCGAGCCGCGCGTTTGATGCAATGGAAGCCGCTTGTGTTGCGCTGGTTCCGTGACAATTCGCGCAGGACTCGCGGATTCCACGCGTCAGCGAATCGCCGGCGAACCCTGCAACATGACAATCCGTGCAATTGCTTCTTCCCTGCCCTCTGCCGGCCACGTGAACCAGATGAAATTGCTCCCTGGCATTGAACTGCGAAGTCGAACCGGGGAGCCCACGGCGTTCCCATTCAACCTGGGAGACATTGTCCCAGATCCATTTCCCATCTTTGACAGGATATCCGAATGTCCCTCCGTGAGGCGTATTCAACGGCTTGCCCGTGAGCGGCGAGACATACCCGCTGCCGTTCTGATGACAGCCTGTGCAGGCGAGATTGGCCACCAGACCCGGTTGGAAAGACCTGCCCTGATGTTCGGAATGGCAGGAGGAGCAGCTTAATCCGACCTTGAGATGCTTTTCAGAAATCCGTGAGTGAAATGAGTCTGTCGTGTGGCACGAGGCGCAATTCCGGTCCATCGAAGCCCTGATTGAATGGCAGGTGGTACAGGATCCCGAATTGACATTCCTGGCGATCACCGGCTTTATCGAAAAATCAGAGCGGGCGTGTGCAACCGAAAGCGCTCCGGGCGAATAGGCGTCCTTGAAGAAAAGAAGGGCCAGCAGCGAGAGGATGCCGACAATCAAGCCTCCCCAGACGAAAAGGGATGTCGGCCATGACCGCTCCAGATCGCGCGTCGGAGACCAGTTGAACTGGGCCTTGCCAAGGCGAGGCCTGGTCCTGGGCATCAGTGGAGATTCCGAAAAGAGCTTGCCTGCTTCGCGCTTGCGTTTATCCCAGAAGACTTTCAGCGCCTGAGCTTCGTTCGGAACGAGCATGCCTGTCAGCATCCCCGTGCCGCTCAAACGTCGAGTCCCGCCGGGAGTGGATTTCTGACGCTGATGTTTTGCCAGATCCCCAGGGTCGAGCCTGACTGTCCTGCCCTCCTCGGCGGAGATGCCCGGCTGTGTTGGCTGACCTGTGGGCTGACCTGTGGTCGCCTCCACAGGCAGAGGATTGACCGTCATCTCAACATCGATCCGAATGCCGCCTTTACCCCCTGATATGTATCTTGGGTAAAGAAAGAACGGTCCTATCTGTATCAGATCACCATCGGCAACCGGAGTCTGATCAATCTGCTCGCCGTTGAGCAGCGTTCCATTGGCCTCGGAGAGATTGAATACCCAATAATCCCCGCGGACCTCTTTGATGCCGGCGTGAGTTCGTGAGACAGTCGGGTGGTTCAGCGCCAGATCGTTGCCGATCAGGCGACCGATCGTCAGTCCCTCACTCTCGATCTCCACCGCATCAAGATTGAGGTCTTTTCTGATAACGACGAACTTGCTCATAGGAATATCAGGGCCGGACAGACCGGCTTCAATCGAGCTCACCTCGCTGCAAAATATACGACCTGAATCAGATGCACGACCATCAAAGCCAGCATCAGCGAAGTGAAAATCACGTGCGGCGCGAGCCACAGCTTTAACAATTGATGCAGATAAATAAGGGCATCGACTCTTCTGATCGTGACAGCTTTTTCCAGGGCGCTATCGAAATTCTTACGGTCGGCGCCGCTCAGTCCTGCCGCAATCCTGCTGTATCTGAGCTTTGTATCCTCGATCAGCCGGCTCAGTTCTTCTCTTCTGAAATACTGCCTCAAGAGAAATCCGATGGAGAGCGTGCCCGGGAGCACATTTTTTTGAATCAGGCTTCTCGTTTCATTGGATGAGGCAGCCATGACGGCGCCAATCTCGTCGCCGAGTTCTTCGCGCCGGCCCGTGAGATCTTCAATCAGCAGCGGGTTGCCTTCGAGCCTCGTCAGCAGCCTGGGCACGAAGTAATAGATCAGGATTCCGAACAACCCGGTGAGCACCACCAGATCGAAGCTGATCATCAATGCAGTTGTCAGCGCGCCTCCAGACGTCCTGCCTCCATGAAGCAGAAGCAGAATTCCGGCAATGACGCCGAGATAGCTGTGCGCCAGCATCCAGAATCGCAAAGGCCATGCGCGCTTTTTTGTAGATCCTGCGACGCACTGGATAAGTCATGACACCCGCAACTCCGATCAGCCCGACAATTCCGGTGATCCACCTGAGATCGAGCCAGGATCCGACAAGCGGCGTTTCCAGTCCATAGCGGAACATGCCCAGAATGGTCAGGGCGGTCAGAATGATTGTGGCAAGCAGGCCAATCACGTGGGCGATGGTACGTGCCAACTCCCTGTGGGAGGTGTGTCTCAGAACAGCGTGCGTCGAATCCTTGAAAGCAAGGCTTTCGATGTTTCTGATTTCGCTGAAATAGATCCTCGGATCGACACGCAGAAGCGCTCCTGTCGGACAATTCTCTTCGCAACTGTAAGCCTGCCGGGCGGCGCCGTCTGGATTGAGGCCGGTTCCGGCGCAGAGGTTGCATTTCACTGCAAGCAGGTCGTCCGTCTGTTCGACAGCCTTCGGCAGCGGATCCGGGCTCAGTCGAAACCAGCTCTTCAATCCCGTGGGCTGGGGTGGATTTTTCGCCTTTCTGGGGACCATCGAGATGGCGTTGTAAGGGCACTGCGTGGCGCAGTCAGCACAGCCGATGCAGGTCTTGTGATCGATATCGACCTGTCCACCCGGAAATCTTCCGATCGCTCCGGTCGGACAGCCGGTGAGACATTCGGGATCCTTGCAATGCATGCAGACTGATGGAGCGAAGATGCTCTGAAACCCTGAGCCGGCTTTCAGTGATTCGGGCCTTGTGATGTGAATTCCGCGCCGCAGCAGCCTCGATTGTCCATGCACCTGATGACAGGCCATTGAGCAGTTTCCGCACCTGACGCACATCTCCATGTCCATCACCAGAAGATTGGTCGCCTCGACCAGGCCGGTTTCGATCAAATCTTCCTGCGCCCTCGCAATCGGGAAAGGCTGCCTGCTGCGTGTCAGATCCTCGTCGGTTGTCGGGCGGGTGAAGGCCAGAAGCAGGGTCTCGCGCAACTCCGGATACTGCCGCAACTGCGATAGCGATATCTCAAGAACCTCGCACCGCCCGAGGAGCGTGCAATTCTGTTCCCATTCCCTGTCACGGGTTATCGCCTCGACGCCAAAACAGTGCCACTTTCCGGAATAGATTTCTCCGGATTTCGCATTCCAGTTGCGGCTTTCACTGTCGGTTATGCCGATGTGGGTGACTTCAGTTCGCGGCGCCAGACGAGCCCAGCCGGACCTGAGCAGATAGAGATTCCTGATCTGCTCGCCGGCCCTGTAAAGAACATGGTTTTTGGTGTAGACCCGGAACCGGGATATGGATTCGAGATTTTTGACCGCCTCATCACTCAGCTCAGTGAAGGACTTGATCTCCTTGATCGTTGCGGCGCGACCGTGACGCCTGAATGTATTGTCGAGATACTCACCGAATTTCGGCAGTTTTCTCAGCAATCGAAGGGCGGGCCGTTGAACCTCCAGAACCTTCACCGACTGACCTTCCGGAGCGCAAACCGTCGCCGCTCGCGGCACTCCGGCAAGCACCGAAAGCTCTCCGAATTGAACTCCCTCGGGAATCTCCGAGATTTTTTTCAACCTGCCGTCATCAGTGGAGAGCACATCCGCACTCCCCGATACGATGATGTAAAAATTATTGCCTCCCCAGTCTCCCTCACGGACTATCACTTCGCCGGGACTATATTCGAGCAGCCGAATATACGGGCCGACCTTTTTGCCGTTGTAGTTGCGCCCGTAGACGATAACCTCCAGATCGATTTCATACGCGAAATGGCCGTCGTGCTTCGCCGTCAGGTCGGAGATAGAACCGATCCCCTCGATGGCTTTGAGCACCTCGCTGTGTTTGGTTATCTCATGCGGCATGGCGTATACAGATCAACTACCTTGAACTGAACAGGTCGCGATCGAACTGCGCAGGATTGCCGATCGCTGCAAAATGAAAATTCTTGAGGTATTTTCTGGTCACCCGCTGAATGTCTTCGGGCGTGACCTTGTTGACTTCATCGATCCATGACTGAAGCCTTCGCCACCCTCCACCGAGCAGTTCATATTCGGCGAGCCTCGCAGCCTGGGCATCGTTCGTCTCCAGTTTCTGGTAATACTGCGTCAGGAAGCCTCCGACTATCATCCTCAATGGCTCCTTCAAAAGTATCTGGCGCCTGAGAAAATCTATCTGATCGAACATCACCCTGATAGCTTCATTAGGTTTGGGGGTGGTCACCGAAATGTACCCTGAATTTGCACTGTTTGAAAGCAGTGTGGCATCGGCGCCGTATGTCAGGTTCCTCTTGACCCTCACTTCCTGAAAGAAAAGCTGCTGAAGAATATTGATGGAGACCGACAGTGCCGGATAATCCGGATGATTGAGCGGCGGAGTCGCAAAGGTGCCGCGAATATAATTCGTCGCTACCGGCTTGTCGACGATTTCGAATTCGGACTTTGCCGCATTTGCAAATTCGGGCATCGGCTCGATGGCATAGCTGCCTTTTCTCAACCTGCCGAAACCTGTTTCGATCTTCTGCCGGATATCTTCCTTGTTAATGTCTCCGACGATGACGACGAGCATCCTCGAGCCTTCGAGAATAGTCGAGTGATGCGCTTTGAGGTCCGCGGCAGTTAGCCGGCTCATGGTCTCAACCGTTCCGCTGGGAGGGTTGAAATATGGATGTGCGCGAAAGAGCATGTTGCTGCTCAGGAGCGCGACCTGCGATTCCGGATTGTCATTCTGCTGGCGAAGCCCGTTGACTATTTGATCGCGCGCCAGCGCCACATCCTTCTCATCAAAAAGCGGATTGAGAAGAATATCCTCCAGTATCCGCCATGACCTTTCGAAATTCTGCCGCACACAGCGCATCGCAACCACGCTGTAATCGAACCCGCCTGCCGAATCGATTATCGTGCCCATTCTCGCCAGTTCACGGTTGATCTGACTTTTGGAGAAGTTCTTCGTTCCCTGCCCGGCAACTTCCAGCATGAGCGTTTCTATGCCGGAGTTCTTCTCATTGGTATTTCTGGTGCCGCCGCGGAGGTAGATCTGCACCGCGACCACCTCATTGCCCTGGACCCGACGATGGATTGTCTTGACGCCATTGGCAATCTGAAAATCGTAGGTGTCAGCGGTTGCAGCGGCTTCGGGTGACTGAGCCGGTACAAAAGTAAAAACCGGCAAAAGCAGTAACAGTGAACGGACAAGCGCCAGGCTGAACTTTTTCATGATGGTTGTTGAGTCGGTAATTTTCATTATTAGGGCTTTCTTGCGCTCTTCTTTGCGGCGGGTTTTCCCTTGACCGGTTTCTTTGCTGCGGCGGGTGAAGACTTCGCCCCGGGTTTCGGCTCAACCTTGACGCCGGGGGCCTCATACCTCTTGAGCAGATCGCTTTCCGTGATGCCTGAACTTTGCTGATCTTTTTCAGAGATCAGAACCGCCACGACACGCGGCTTGTTGTGTATGTACTTATCCACATATCTCTTGATATCCGCCCTTGTCACTTTTCGCAGATTATCAACATAACTCGCAAAATAATCGAGACCCGAGCTGGCCCACCAGAAACTGACCGTGTGGGCATACTCGGACGGCTTTTCGCGACCATAAATCTCTTCAACATCGAGCAGGGTTTTGGCGCTTTCAAGCTCCTCGTCGGTGAAATAGTCCGGCGAATCGAACTGTTCGATCTGCAGATTAATCGCCTTGATCGCGTCTTTGAGCTTCTCAGGTGTCGTCTGAGCCTGAAGTGAAATCGGGCCGACATTCAACTGAGTGTAGTAATTGAATGCCGCGCCAGTTGTCAGCCCTGTATCCACCAGCTCCCTTGAGAACTTCGAGTTGGGCTGGCGCAGAATGAAGGAGAAGACGTCGGCGGCGTAAGTCGCGGCCGCATCCGTATCGGTCGACGGTCCCTGAAAGCTGAACTGGATGGTCGGCGCATTGACGGGCTGATTGACGATTGCCGCCGTATCTGCCGTCATCGCCGGATGTCGCGGAACCGGGTCTTTCAAAAACGGGTCTTCTCCCCGTGCCCAGTCGCCGAAAATCTCTTCAGCCATCTTGAAAATTTCCTGACTGTTGACATCTCCCGAAACCACAACAGCCGAATTGTTGGGTATATAAAACTTGCGCTGAATCGTGCGCATCATCTCGGGCGTAGCCCTGGCCACGGTCTCCGGATTCCCCCCCGGATTCTTTCTCGACTGATATTTATACCAGAGCCTTGAATCGACCGCGTCGAGCAGATAGAAAAACGGATTCGACCGATGCTGCGCCAGCTCGTCAAGCACCACCTGAATCTCCTGATCGAGTTCCTGCTTGTCAAACAGCGGATACCTGATCGCATCTCGCATCATGATCATCGCTTCACGCGTGCCGTTTTTGATTGTCGTCGTAAAATAATTGACGACCTCCTCACGGGTCGTGGCGTTGCTGAGCATCCCGAGTTCGGCGGATTTGTCGTTGTACCCTTCAGCCTTTGATCGCTCATTCGTCTTGAAGAACATGTGCTCATAAAGGTGCGACAACCCATTGTATTCAGGCGTCTCAGTGTATGCACCGTTCTTGACCGCTATCTCAACCGTCACCAGCGGCACCGAACCGTTCTCGATCACTATCACCTACAAACCGTTCTTGAGCGTGATCATCTGCCACTGCGGCTTGGCCATCGACGCAGCGCCGTTTAACATTAACAATACCGACAACAATAGACCCATTGCCATCATTGCCGCGGCTCTGAATTTCCTGTTCCTCACGTTTATCAACTCTCCAGATTAAATCTTTAAATGCAGTAAAATTATCCCGGCGGTCAGTTCAAAGTCTAAAGTCTAAAGTCTAAAGTTTAAAGTTTAAAGTTCAAAGTCGTGGGTAAAACAGAGCAAATATGTTACCCACGACTTTAAACTTTAGACTTTAAACTTTGAACTTTAGACTTTGGACTTTGAACTCTTTCGGCCTCATCTCCAGAATGTAAACCAGCTTTTCTTCGCCCTTCGACCAAGCAAGGCGTCGATATCGGGATCGGGCTGACAGGGTATCACTTGATCATTAATGAGAGCTTCCGGGTTTTCCTCAACCATGGAGCGCGCATAATCCTCGCCAACCCAGTCTGCGGCGATGGCTGCTGCGGAAGAGAGCACCGGGCGGCGCCTGTCGTTGTGATGCGCATCGGTGGCGATGAAATGCGCCAGTCCCGCCTCGATTATCTTCTTGGCGGAGAGGTAGGGCTCCTGCCCGAAGCTCTTGGTGATGCTGCCGGCATCGATCTGGGCGAATGCTCCGCGCTCGATGAGCTCAGCGATAATCCTTGGATGCTGTTGAATCTTCAGATTTCTTTCAGGATGCGCAATGACCGGGGTTATCCCTGCATTGAGTATCTGAAATATCGTCACTTCAATATTGGGCGGGATGGCCTGAAACGGGAATTCCAGAAGCATGTATGATGATCCGTTCAGCTTTATTCTGGTATGAGGGTTTTCCGCCTCCTGGAAAATCTCGTAGCTGTAACGGACCTCACCGCCTGGAAGGATGTCGACACACCGATCGCTGGCTTCCAGCACCATCTCGATTTTTCGGTTGATGGTATCTTTATCAGGCGTCTCGTGAACCCCGTCAAACATGTGAGGTGTCGCCACGATCGTCTTTATCCCGTCGGCGGCCGCCGACCTGCACATCGACACTGACTCTTCCAGAGACTCTGATCCATCATCCGTTTCAGGAAGTATGTGACAATGAATGTCTACCATCTTGCTCGATTTAAATATTTCTGACGAAACGGGCATTCAATCCATACCTTTCAATCGCAGTTTTCTCGGGAAGCGTATTATCATGCAAGAACAGCAAACGTTGGGATGGCATTATCTTTCATCGAGACAATCCGTTCAAGTATAGATATCACTTTCTCCCTTGCGGAAAGATCCTTCAATTTTACTGAAACTAACGGATTTTGCGGTTAAGACGGTATTTTATCGCCAAGAACGCCAAGAGGGCCAAGAACGCCAAAACGAAAATAGCCTGAATGTGCTATTTCCCGCGAAAATGTCAAATATGGAGCAATTACTGAATCCCCCCATTTATTTCTTGGCGTTCTTGGCCCTCTTGGCGTTCTTGGCGATAAAAAATCACGTTATATCCACGAACAGAGTTTTTCAGTTCCAACCTGCAAGCGACTTTCCGCAAATACAATAAATTTGTCATTTCGATTCGATTTTTTATAAACGAACCGGTCACATGTATCATATAGCAACACCAATATCGCAAAAATACCTAAAAACCCCATTTTGACCCGCCTGCCGGCATATTCAACTTGTAAAATTGACATTTTGACAGTAAACTCCCGCATTAAACACAGGATATGTTTCATATCTGATATCACCCTCTGTAGCAGGAAGATTCACTTGATTAAACCTCAAACTTCCAATTACAGCAGAGTAAGGACTTAGGGCGATACCATCAATAAAGCCAGGATTTTTTGTTCATCACGACAGACGAAATCAGGGTTTTGGCCTGCAAAATGCATGTACAGTAACAAATACCTGATTTTCTTAATAAAGAAATGACTCAAGTCCTAACCGGGGCGGCTGAAGTTAAGGAAGATAAAGCGGAGTTCCGGGAAGTACGCTAAGGAAAAGGTATTACAAGAGTTCTAGTTAATGGTGTGCGTTTTTCGGTGTGACAAGACGCACGAGTAAAATGGAAATATCGAGGAGAGCTATGCATAAACCGATTAAGTATGTTGAGAAGGGATTGTCGGCGTTCGCAAATACCGCATTCAATACAATTCAGTTCTTCAACCAGTACAAGCCGAATCCGTCATTCACGCCGAAATGGTCAGAAAAACCGCTGCAGAAGTCCTGGCAGAAGACCAAGCCGACTCTGGGCTGGCCGCGAGTGACCGACAGCCTGTGCCCGGCGTGTGTCAAAGAGGCACGCACGCGGATCATCGATAATGGTGAGGATCCTTACCAGGTGATTCAGGAGCGTCCGGGGGAGATCAAGGCGACGATCATCGAGCGTGACAACGAGATATGGATGCTTAAGGATTGTCCGATTCATGGTCATTTTGAAGATATGATGGCAGTTGACGCGAAGTTCCTCGAGCGCATCGAGGCGGTATATCCGGGCCGCGACATTGACGCCCACAACGACGCCAAGGTGCATCGTCATGGGTCATCAACCATCAAGCACGGCCGTGGTTCAGTGCTGACGATAGATCTGACCAACCGTTGCAACATGATGTGCGATCCCTGTTTTATGGACGCCAATCAGGTTGGATTCGTGCATGAGCTGAGTTGGGAAGACATCCAGGAAGTTCTCGACAACGCGATCCAGGTCAAGCCTAGACGCCAGATGTCGGTTCAGTTCTCGGGCGGCGAACCGACGCTCTCCCCCTACTTCATCGATGCGGTTAAATATTCCCGCAAGGTCGGATACAACTCGGTGCAGGCCGCGACCAACGGAATTGAGTTCGCAAAATCGAAGGAATTCTGCCGCAAGGCTGCTGAAGCCGGCCTGCGCTACGTCTACCTGCAGTTTGACGGCATCGGGAATGCCGCCAACAGCCATCGACAAGTCGGAAACCTTTTCGACGTCAAGCTTCGCGCGATCAACAACCTGCATGAAGCGGGCGTTGAAATCGTGCTCGTCACGACGCTGGTCAACGGGGTCAACAACGATGAGGTCGGCCCGGTTATCCGTTTCGCTCTGGACAATCCGAAGAAGATCTCCTTCATCTCGTTCCAGCCGGTATCATTCACCGGGCGCGATGAGGACATCACCGATGACCGCCGGCTGCGTCAGCGATACACGCTGTCACACATGGCACACGATGTTCGCAAGCAGGTAGGCATAACCGAACCGCATCGCGACTGGTTCCCGATTTCGCTGATGAGCGCCTTCGCCGATTTCGCCGATCTGGTTCATGGCCCTCAGGCCGAATGGGGCCAGATGAGCTGCGGCTGCCACCCGAACTGCGGCGTGGGCACGGCCATCATGATCGACAAGGAGACAAAGGAGATGGCTCCGGTGCCGGAGTTCATCAACATTCCCGGCCTCGTCAATGACATGCAGAAGATCACTGATGCCGCCAGGGGCAAGACTTTTTCAAACGTCATGATGGGCCTCGCATTGCTCAAGCATTACAATGCATTCAAGTCGCCCTCCGAATTCAAGCTCACGGACCTGCTCAAGAAGTTCGACAAGACTTTCAACCTGTCCGGCAATGATTACGGCAAGGTTGGCCCGGAGCGCACGATCGATGATGTGGTCAAACGTCGTGGTGATCGCTGGAATTTCCTCTTCATTGCGGGAATGTGGTTCCAGGATCTGTTTAATTACGACTTCCGCCGCACCGAAATGTGCATCATTCCCTACGGCACACAGGAAGGCGAAATCAGCTTCTGTGCATACAACACCGGTATCGGCTGGCGCAATATCATTGAGAACATGCACCAGAACGCAACCGTGGCCAAGTGGTATCAGGAGCATGGTCGTCACGAGATCTTCGCCAACAACCACTCCGTCAATATGGACGAGAAGGTTCACAACCTGGTAGTCAACACTAACGACGCCTCACGCGGCCGCGATAAGAGCGAACTTCCGCAGACGGCCAAGGAAGAGCAGCAGATCATGCGCAAGCTCTTCATGCAATCGGTGCTCAAGAGCGCCAACGCCGCTCCGAAGCTGGTTCAGCTCGGCGGTATCGGTTCCAAAAAGGATGATGGTACCGGCGCAGTCTCTGTTTCGGGCGACTAGATCATCCAACCTTCCCCGTTTTTGATTTTATCAAGCCGGTGAAATAAAAGCGGCTGCTGGCAGGTGATGCCGGCAGCCGTTTTTTCTTTGCCGGGGAAGTCCATGGTTCAAGGTCATTAGACTTTAAAGTTCTAATCACCTGCTGAGCAGAACCACATCGGAGACCTTCGCCCCCCGGGTGACAACAAGATTTTTTCCATCAGGGGACCAGTTGAATGAAAAGATTCTGCCTTCACGGAAATCCGTCAATTGGCGGGCTCTCTGACCGGAGAGAGGTTGAGACCAGATTTCGGATGCGCCTGAACGATCGTCGACAAAGGTGATGGCGGCGCCGCCTTGAGCCCATCTGATAAGACCGCCGGCTGTCGTTGGAAGGTCAAAGGTCCTGACGGGCTTCAACCGGTCGGCAGTGACCACAACGATACCGGATCGCTCCGGTGGATTGGCTGAGAGCCGGTAGGCCAGAAACTTGCCGTCGGGCGAGGGCACGGGTGAGCCGGCATTTCCGGCACTGGTTAATTGCTCGGGCGCTCTGCCGCCTTCCACTCCTACCTTCCAGATGGTCCAGTTTCCGCCGGTTCGGGATTCGTAGTAGATGGTTTTCCCATCGCTTGAGAGCGCAGGCCAGTTGTCGATTTCACCGTATGTGAGCTGAACCGAGTTACTTTCATCCAGATCCGACCGCCAGATATTGAGCCGCCCACTTCTGGATGAGAGCGTAATCAGATTTCTGCCGTCAGGTGTGATCAAGGGGACGAGGTTCTTCAGGTCCCGGGTGGTTAGTTGTTGAGCCTGAACTTCTCCGGAAATAATCCAGATTTCACGCTTGCCGCCGGTATCTGAATCGGTGATGATCCTGCCGTCCGGCATCCATGATGGCGTGTAATACCTGCCGGATCCGAATGTAATCTGACGTGGCAGGGGTGGGCGGGGTGGGCGGGGTGGGCGGGGTGGCAGGATCCACTCTGACGAAACTGCAGCAGGTACCAGCCAGATATTCAAAGGATCCTCGACCTGAACGGTTGCAATTGTTTTACCGTCGGCGGCGACGCTCAGACCGTAATAGCGGTTGAGGTCATTGGTGACATGCCTTGCCTGGCCATCATCGGTGACACACCAGATCTGATCGCGTCGATCATGCATGTCACCGATGACCAGCAGTCCCCCGTATTCGCTGCTCCATGCCATCTCTCCTATATTGCGCAACTCATCTGATGACATCCGGCTGATATTGCCGTCCGAAACATTGACCGTCACCAGGCTTTGATAATTCCTGCCGTCATTGTTCTTCTCATTAACGCCGCAGGCGATGCGCTCGTCATCAGGCGACCAGGCAAATCCTGCATTGAGAAAGCCGGCCGGCTCTTTTCTCACGGCAAGCCTGCGTTCGCGCCAGCTTTCCAGATCGGCAATGAAGAGCGCCGTCCCCTCTCCCTCAAGATGCCTGAAGAATGCCATAAAACGCCCATTCGACGAGAAAGCGAAGCGCGAGTTAATATTGGATATCAGTTTTTCAGGCTTGCCGCCAGAAATCGGGATGCGATAGAGGGTCGGAGGAGCCTCGTTTCGCCGGTCTTTAATGATGTAGTAAAGATGGCTTCCATTCGGCGGAAAGGTAAGGCTGAAGAAGGATGCCGTCGAGGCAGGTATTATCTCGACCGCGCCGGCTGTACTCACATGACGAAGCCACAGCCCCTCACGCCCTGCATCATCGGCCTGGCTGTAGGCTACATAATTCCCATCGGGCGAAATAGTAGTGATACCGATGCGGCCGGAGTTTGTCATACGATTGATCCGGATATTCTCGAACGAATTGAAATTCTCAGCCCTCCAGTTGTCGTAAAAAATCAGAGCGAGAATCAAAGCGATCACCACGGAAGTCAGCAGAAAGAAGAGATTGAACCTGTTTTTTCTGAGCCTCTCTCCAACTGATGGCACGATTATTTCAGGCCGGAACTCGGCGGGATCCAGTTCCGTTGTGTCGCGACTTATTTCGGCAGTGACATTGTGTCCGGAAGGCTCATCCTTGAGATTCAAGGGTGGGGAATCGGTCGACTCTTGCACGGGAGGCGAGATCTCGATCCTGCTGGATACGACAGCATTGGCGGAGTCGCTCCTCGACTGGCGCGATCTGACCGCCAGGTCATGCCGGAGCTCACTCAGGTCATGCATGAGCTCATTCATGGTTGAATAACGGCGGTCACGCTCTTTATCCAAAGCCCTCGAAATAATTCGCTGCAGTTCGGCCGGCGCATCGGGCAGGAACCCGGCAACCGGTTGTGGCTCGCGACTCAGAATGGAATCAAGAATCTCGCTCGTCGTCAAACCTGTGAACGGTTTGCGCCCGGTTATCATTTCATATAGCACTATGCCCAAACTGAAGATATCCGTTCTCTGATCCACCTCGCCGCCCCTCGCCTGCTCGGGGCTCATGTAGCTGACAGTTCCAAGAACGATTCCCGGAACGTTGCCTGGAAAAGCCTTCCCACTCTTGCCGGATTCATCAAATGATTCGGATAATTTGGCCAGACCAAAATCGAGCACTTTTACATAACCATCGCCGCGGACCATGATATTTTCAGGTTTGATGTCGCGATGAATGATACCCGCCTGATGCGCTGCGCCGAGAGCGCCGGCCAGTTGCATGGTGATCTCAAGGATGCGGTGAAGCTTCAAAGGCCGGCCCGTTTCAGCTCCCGCTATCAGCGTGCGAAGCGTCCGTCCTTCGATGTATTCCGAGATGATGCATGGAGCGGAGTCGAACTCGCCGACTTCGTAAATGGTGACGATATTCGGATGATTCAGAGCCGATACCGCGCGAGCCTCTTGCCGGAAGCGCTGAACCTTCTCTTCAGTTTGATGAAAGTCGTGTCTCAGAAGCTTCAGCGCGACGGGCCTGCCAAGCCTCAAATCCCTCGCCAGATAGACCTCGCCCATCCCTCCTCGCCCGATCGGCGACTCAACCTTGTAGAACCCAATCTGCTTTCCTGTAAGAATAAAGGGCGCCTCAACCGGTGAGGTGCCGGCATTAGATTCGACCTCGGGCGATTCGACCTCGGGAAGCTCCGGGTTGTATGTCGCCGGCGGTATTTTTTCGATTATCGTTTGTTCAATTTGTGATCCGGCAGCCATGTCTGGATTGTCTGCCGCCACCTTGAACGCCGGACTGAGAATGCCCGACAACTCTATCTCCTCTGTCACAGGCGTCAGAAAGATATACTCCGCTTCATGACTGCCAGTAGAGTCCTGATGGCCGCCGGTCTCACGCCTCATGACGTAACCCGCTACAGAATTGTCGTACTCCAGTTCGATGCTCATCGATCCTTTATTCTGATACGACCAGAATCAACTATCCGGGGGGCAGTCCGTAGCTAAATAAATTTAAAGCTTTGATGAAAAAGTAGAATGCCATCCACTCCTGAATGAAGTAGAGCTTAAGGCTAACTGATTAACGGGGTGGCGAGATTATATATTAATCACCGGAAATAACCACCTCACCCGGATCATTTTTTCCTTGTGGTAAAAAGGAATAAACCCGATCATGCCTTCCATCAAATTCAGCAAAGAAAAAAAGGCGGAATCGGAAAAAAATCATGACAGCGGAAGAATTGAGATTGCAGCAGGCCGGAAGCAGGCAGAAACACTGGAAGAGGTGGGGCCCATATTTGAGCGAGCGTGCATGGGGCACAGTTCGCGAGGATTATTCCAGGGATGGTTCCGCATGGGACTCCTTCCCTTTCAGCCACTCCCGCTCAAGGGCCTACCGGTGGAATGAAGACGGGATCGGCGGCATATCCGATCGCCACCAGTTGTGCTGCTTCGCCATCGCCTTATGGAACGGGAAAGATCCAATTCTCAAGGAACGTCTCTTCGGACTCACCGGGCCGCAGGGCAACCACGGGGAGGACGTCAAGGAATACTATTTCTATCTCGATTCGACTCCAACCCACTCATATATGAAGTTCCTCTACAAATATCCCCAGGCTGAATTTCCCTACGAGCGCCTGATTGAAGAGACTCGGCGCAGGAATCGCCATGATTTTGAATACGAACTCCTCGACACGGGTGTGTTCAACGATGACAGATATTTTGATGTATTCGTCGAATATGCCAAGGCGGATATTGAAGACATCCTCATCAGAATCACAGCGGTCAATCGTGGTCCTGTGGAAGCGTCACTTGATTTAATCCCGACCGTCTGGTTTCGGAATACATGGGCATGGGGCATAGATGAAAGAAGACCGCGGATGCGGCTGGAAGATCTGCCGATAAGCGGGTCGGCAATCAGGGTGAGGCATTTCGATCTTCCGATGAGATGGCTCATCTGCGAGGGCAAACCGGAAATTCTCTTCACCGAAAACGAGACCAATCTGCATCGGCTTTATGGCGCCGATAATGAATCGGTCTATGGCTCACCGTACGTTAAGGACGGAATCAACGATTACATCGTCAACGGAGATAAGGGTGCGGTCAATCCGCTTAAGATCGGGACCAAAGCCGGGGTAAGGTATCGTCTGAATATCGCTGCCGGATCCACAGCCACATTGAAATTACGCCTCACGACCAATGAGCCGTCGGCGACTGCTCTGGGCAATGAATTCGACGAGATCTTCTCGACTCGCAGCAGTGAAGCTGACGAGTTTTACAACAGACTCTCGCCACCCCAGGCCAGCCAGGACGTGATCAGAGTGCAGCGACAGGCTTTCGCCGGCATGCTCTGGAGCAAGCAGTTTTATAACTACGATATCAGGCGCTGGCTCCGCGGAGATCCCGCCATGCCGGCCCCCCCAGATTCGAGGCTCACCGGCAGAAACAGCGAATGGAAGCACCTTCTGAATGAAGATATCATCTCGATGCCTGATAAATGGGAGTATCCATGGTATGCGGCATGGGATCTGGCTTTTCATTGCATCCCTCTGGCACTGGTCGATCCCGACTTCGCCAAAGATCAACTGATTCTGCTTCTCAGAGAATGGTATATGCACCCAAACGGCCAGCTCCCTGCTTACGAATGGGCCTTCGGTGCCGTCAACCCGCCGGTTCATGCATGGGCCGTGATGGCGCGTCTACAAGATCGAGCAGAAACATTTCGGAAAATCCGATCGCAGGTTTCTCGAGCGCATCTTCCATAAACTGATGCTCAATTTCACCTGGTGGGTGAACCGCAAGGACGAACAGGGAAACAACATCTTCGAAGGAGGATTTCTCGGGCTCGACAACATAGGGGTCTTCGACAGGAGCTCAAAACTCCCGACCGGCGGTCATCTGGAACAATCGGATGCCACCAGTTGGATGGGCATGTACTGCCTCAATATGATGATGATCGCGCTCGAACTGGCAAAGGAGAACTCTGTCTACGAAGACGTCGCCTCAAAATTCCTTGAGCATTTCGTCTATATTTCACGGGCGATGAACAACATCGGTGGCCAGGGCATTGAGCTCTGGGACAGACGTGACGGCTTCTATTACGACGTGCTTCATCTGCCGGACGGTAAGAGCTTCCCCATGCGCGTGAGATCGATGGTCGGACTCATCCCCCTCTTCGCCGTCGAGACTCTTGAATCCGAACTGATCGATAACTTCCCCGGATTCAAACGGCGAATGCAGTGGTTCATCGACAATCTCCCGGAATTCTCGGATTTCATTGAGACTCAAACCACCCCCACCAATGTCCGCCGATTCCTCTCGCTCGTCAATCGCAGCAGACTCCGCTCCATTCTCGGCTACCTGCTCGATGAGAATGAATTCTTCTCTCCTAATGGAATTCGCTCATTGTCCCGCTACCATCATAATCACCCTTACATCATGACAGTCGACGGCGTCGAGCACAGAGTCGATTATGAACCCGCCGAATCACAAACATCTCTCTTCGGCGGCAATTCAAACTGGCGCGGCCCCGTATGGTTTCCCGTGAATTTCCTGATCATCGAATCCTTGCAGAAATTTCATCATTTCCTCGGTGATGATTTTGTCACCGAATGCCCCACTCGCTCAGGACAAACAATGAACCTCTGGCAGGTCAGTCTTGAACTCTCCAGAAGGTTGATAGAGATTTTCCTGCAGAATCAGACCGGTCACAGACCACTCTATGGCGGCACTGAAAAATTTCAGACGGATGAAAACTGGCGCAATTACCTGCTGTTTTATGAATACTTCCACGGTGAGAACGGGGCCGGACTCGGCGCAAGTCACCAGACAGGCTGGACCGGACTGGCTGCCAAGCTGATCTCTCAGGTCTATGGTAATTCCGGTTCCGATGACTAAAGAGAGAGATTCTTCAAAGCGTCCAGCAGCAAGCCTTTCTTCAAGGCCATGTGTGAATCGCTCCAGATAGCTTTCCCCTTGTTTACAAGTATCGCCTGAGGCGATTCATGCCGGATGCCGGTCAATCTTTCCAGTTCATCACTCGCTTCACGAGAATTCTGAACGACAATTACATAGTTGCCGACACTCGCACTCTCGGGAGTATCCAGATATTTCTGAAATTCATCGAATGCACGGTTGCTGATTCCACAGCTGTTGCTGTGCTTGAAGATGAGCAAGGGATGCTCACGGGTCGATCTGATCAATTCTTCAAGCTTCGTTTTTGATTCTATTTCCTGATATGTGGTCATATTTTCCCCGCTTTAAATCTCCTCAAATAAGAATATAAAGCATCATGCAAATTGTTTTCGTTATTGCGGCGGAAAGTTCAAATTTTGATTAAAAAAGGCCGCTGATCGGGAAGACCAGCGGCCTGAGTTACAGCGATATCTGTATAATTGCGCGCCTTAAACCGTCAGGTCATGAGCGCGCGAAATACTTTTTAGGGATCTACATACTGACAGAAGATACCCATAGTCGATGTAATGTTATTGAAGAGTTCAATCTGTTGGGCCAACAGGTCGATCCTCATAGTGTTTCCGCCGGAGTATACGGATCGAGCCTGATTGAGCAGGTCAAGCAATCTCGGATTACGAGGAATCTTGACGTAGACGTTGGGCCCGTTAAAGAAGCATGTCGCACGATTGAATACCGACAAAGGATAGGAGGCGGCATTCAACTGAGCGGCGACGAACTGGGCTTCGAGCCTGTCCTGCGACGTGAACATTCCCATCAAAGCCAACAGGACTTCATCATCGCTGAAGGCCCCGCGATTGCGGGAGAGCAGGAAGATCCGGCCGACTCCGCCCAGCTTGTCATAAACGGCCCTTCTGGCGCCGTCATAGATGATCCACATATCAACGCTGTTATAACAGGCCGGCGTGCATTGCGGATTTTCAGGCGGCAAGGCATCGAGGAAGTTGTTTTCAGTGCTATCCTCTCCGGGTGAGAGATCGGCATCGATGGTATTCAGATCGAAAACAATGTTGCCTGCTCCGGCGACAACACCCGTATCGAGATAGCCGGGCAGATTGGTTTCAACCAGCCTGTATTTACCGGGCATCAGTCCCTCAAATTTGTAGAGACCGATATTGTTGGTGACAGCCTGTATGATGCCTGAAGGCCCTGCCAGACTGACGGTCACACCCGGAATCGCGGCTTCCTCGGGATCGACAATGCCGTTAGCATTGGCATCATTGATCACCCTGCCGGAGATCCTGGCGAGCGGTTCCTGCAAGACAGGAGCGAATCCAATGGCATCGATCTCGGCTTCGTTGCTCTGTGCAAGCGCCCCCGGAATCTTGCCCGTGGAATCGGCGCGGAAGAATTTCTCATCTCGCGTCCGATTTGCATATACTGCCACAAATTTGACGGAGACAGGGTTGCCGTTTGCATCGCGGAACTGCCATTGCGAGGCGAAGTCGTCCCCTTCCTGCAGCGACGGAGATGAACCATCAGGCCCGGTGGCAAACGGGCTCTTGCCGTTGAAATCCTTGTATCCTTCTGCAAAAACCTTGGTCAGAGTCGCCCGGAACCATCTGTCATTCGGAAGGCGCCCTGTGCCGCCTATGCCAAAATAATCGGCTCTGCGTGCAGCATTCTCAGCTTCGGTTCTGTCGTTAGTACCAAAGACCGTGAACTCACAGGCTTCGAGCAGGATATTGCCGAAGCCTCCGGCAGGAGGATTCGCTCTGTTTGGTCCATAGCCCGGTATTTCAGGATCGAAGAGGTGATCAAGCGACGGAAAGACCGTAACCTCTCTGGTGAAGACATTGTCCGTGTCCTCGCCGACTCTCCAGACAAATGCCTGTTTGCCGATATGCACAAATCTGAAGCCGGGATTCTTTCTCATTCCGCCGATGAGAACCCCATTGAGCGGGTCGAGGCTGTCGCGATCGCCAACCTCTCCAGCCGCCTGCGACAGACCGAAAGCGTTCAGGTTTTCAAAATCATATCGATCGCTGAATCCGTTTCCAGTGTCCCCGGCCAGATCGCCGACTTGTGGAACGTTCGATGCAAAACCGAATGCCAGTTTGGCGAGCTTGTAAGTATCACCCAATTGACCAGCCGTCGTTTCGGCCGTCGGTAATGTGAATTGACCTACCGTACTGTCGTATGTTCGATTCGGCGCATCCTGGCCAAATGTCGAAACCGCCACCCGCCAGCTCATAAAAGCCAGCCCGGCGGCAATCAGTCCGATTAAAAATAATATCCTTGGTTTCAATGTTACCTCCTATAGTTACGCTCCCCCAGCAATGTGAGGAGGAGAGACATAACGCCAGCCGGCACTGAATTATTCGCCGCGCCTGGAGCGACCATATCCTGCTTAAGCGTTGATTGTGCAACCGGGGGTGTAACCATCACGTTCCTGCGGGGGGCACGGAAGCCAAAGCTGTGACGGCTGGATTAGGCTGACGGGGTGCTGCTAAAGGATCTTTTTCGATCGGCAGCTCAGCCTGTTTTCCCACTCGGAAGCATTAAGAATAGAAATCTAGAAATCTAGAAATCAGCTTTCGATCAGATGGGGATTATTCAATAGCGCTATAAACGCAATCCCACCTGGATTTATTGCAACCCTGCAATTATTACTATATTCAGCAACGAGATTTAATCTCCGAAAACATTACCAGCGTGGATCCTATGCATGTGCCATGAGGAAGAGAAAACCAGCTCCACGGGTAAGACGCGGAGAATTCGGCACCAGATCCAGCGATAACCTGAAAATTATGAAATGTGCTCCAGATGCGGTAGCCAATGGAATTTGGTGAGGCAAAACCGCTAGTGAGAGTTTCAGGCAGCGGGATTATACATGGTGGCCCGGAATAATTCAACCAATATAATCTTCTTTAATTTAACTGTTTATAAACAGGTTGTCGCGGCGTTTATTAGAAGTGAGAGCGTTGATCAGTTTGATCTGCCAGTCTGATTAGCTGCCAGTCTGATTAGCTGCCAGTCTGATTAGCTGAATGCACCATGGTAAGTCCGGTCCATTCGCTGCATTTGATTTTTTTTCGCGGAGGAATGGCCAATATCCACTAAAATTTAAGATAATGCGACTCTCTTGAAACACAAAAGAATAGTAATACGTATTAAATACTGTTTACAAAAGTCAGTAAAATGAATAAATTAAAGGTTTAGTTATCATCTTTCGGAGGCATCTGATTAAATGGCCCTGTCAAAACAGAAAAAGATCATCATTGGATCGGCTGTAGTAGTAGTGATAGCAGCGATCATTGGAGCGAGTTTCTACGCCCGTCGTGGAGAGTTACCTGAGGTACAGGTATCGAAGGTCGAGGAGAGACCCGTTCTCGAATCGAAGGTCACGGCGAATGGAGAAGTCCGTCCGATTCAGTTCATCAACCTCACCGCTGAAGTATCGGGTCGCGTAACCGACGTCTTCGTCAAGGAAGGCGACAAGGTAAAGAAGGGGAAGCCGCTGCTGAGAGTCGACCCGACACAGTTGGCTTCAGCCACTTCGGTTCAGGAAGCGGCCCTGCGGGCGACTCAGGCTGACGTTCAGAACCAGGTGGCGTCCCTGAGTGCGGTGGAAAATGCGATCAACACGGCTAAAGCGGCGCTCAATACGGCCCAGGCGGATTACGAACGTGCAGCCGTGGAAAATCGCAATGCAGAGATCGAGCTCAAGCGCAGCACTGATCTGCTTGAGTCAGGGATCTCGTCCCGCTCAAGCTACGACACTGCAAAACTTCGATATGATTCGACCATGGCCTCGCTGAATGCGGCCAAAGCCAGGGTCGAGCAGGCTCAGGTTCAGGTCAAGGACTCGGAGATCCGGGTCAAGCAGTCGACAGCCAGCCTTGAATCTTCCAAAGCGAGGGTCTCACAGCAGCGGGCAAGCCTTGAGCAGCAATCCGACCTTTTGAGAAGAACCACCCAGTACGCATCGATCAACGGAGTTGTCGTTGGGCCGATTGTTCAGGTCGGTACTTTTGCAATTGCCAACTTCCAGTCTACTCCCCTGCTGATCATCGCCGATATGTCTGTGATCAACGTCGAAGTCCGAGTTGATGAAACAGACATTGCCAGCGTCTCTGTCGGCCAGAAAGCCCGGGTCAAAGTCGATGCACTGGGCGAAAAAGAGATCGAGGGTGAGGTTGTCGAGAAAGCCGCTTCGGCAGTCACCCGCACGGGCCAGACCATCGCTCAGACCACGGTTGCAGGTTCGCAGGAAGCCAAGGATTTCAAAGTCGTCATTCGTTTGATTAATATGACGGAAGAGACCACGGACAGGCTGCGTCCCGGAATGTCGGCGACGGCAACCATTACGACAGACAAACGCGAGAATGTGATCACGGTTCCCTTGCAGGCGCTGGTGGAACGTGACGCAACGCCACAGCAGGCCAAGGCGGCCACCCCGGCAGCCCCGGCCACCCCGGCTGGTAGCCAGCAGCCCTCGACCAGGGGAGCAAAACCGGTCAAGGGAATCTTCGCCATCGAAAACAACAAGGCCATCTTCAAGACCGTCGAGACTGGAATCACGGGCGAAAACGACATCGAGATCAAGAGCGGCCTCTCCAAAGGCCAGGAGATCATCATCGGACCATATCGCCAGTTGAGAAGCCTGAAGAACGATCAGGCAATAAAACGCGAAGATAAAACCAAAAAGCCGGCCGGAGACAATAAAGACAGTAAGTAGCCCACGGGGGCTGCTTACTCCTCCGGTCCAGATCGGATGGCTAACCGATCTGGCTGAAACCGAACTAATTAAAGGTAAATCGTGTGATGGCAGTTACAACAATGGAAAAAGACTCACAAACTGCAGTAATGACTCAAACTGCGCAGCCTCAGACACGTGATGTAATGATTCGCACCAATGACCTCTGGAAGACATACGTCATGGGAGATGAGGAGATTCATGCTCTTCGCGGCGTCTCATTCGAGATCAAGCGAGGAGAGTACGTGGCAATCATCGGTCCATCGGGTTCCGGCAAGTCAACCCTGATGAACATGATCGGCTGCCTCGATTCTCCATCCAAAGGTGAGTACTGGCTCAACGGCAAGCTGGTTTCCGATATGGATGATGACGAACTGGCTTATATCCGCAACAAGGAGATCGGATTCGTTTTTCAGACATTCAACCTGTTGCCCCGGGCATCGGCGCTGCACAATGTCGAATTGCCGCTGATATACAACGGCACGCCATCGTCGAAGCGACTCGAAATGGCGAGGAAGGCACTGGAATCGGTCGATCTTGGATCGCGAATGAATCACAAGCCGAACGAACTTTCCGGCGGTCAGCGCCAGCGCGTCGCTATTGCCCGGGCGCTGGTCAACAACCCCTCGATTATCCTTGCCGATGAGCCGACCGGAAACCTCGATTCGAAAACTTCTCAGGAGATCATGGATCTTCTGGATATCCTACACGCCCGCGGCAATACGATCATCCTGGTCACACACGAGCCGGATATCGCCGCCCACGCTCACCGCGTGGTTTCGATCCTCGATGGACGCATCTCCAAGGACGAGATCATCAAGAAATAATTTCACCGATAATAGAATTTGAATTTAAGGCCGCTGGTTTATTTCTTTTAAACCGGCGGCCTTTTGAATTTTGACGGCAAGAAATCCAAATCCATTTCTTTCTATTTCCCCAACATCTCACGGAGTCGGCGTTGGAAAGGAGAGTCGGCATCGCGGATGCCGAGGCGGCTGATCTGCTCCCAACGGCGCTGGATCTCGACTTCGAACTGATCCTGATGCTCAGAGAAATAATCGAGTGCGGCCTGAATTTGATTCTGCTTGAGGCCGGGGAAGCGGAATTTAAGGTCTTTCAATGTTCCGCCGTGAGCCAGTTTGTCGAGAACGATCTCGATGACTTTGACCCTGGTTCCGGCAATCCAGGCCACTCCGACCCCGTCGATCTCTACCGGCTCGATGATCTTCGCGGTTTTTTTTCTTTTCTTTTCGGTCACAAATCGGAGATGCCTGGCGCCTGACTAATTGATCCGGATCTTGACGATATTTGACTGTTTGCCGTTGACTGCGACAACCAAATCGACAAGGCCGGAGATGCCCTGCGGGATCCGGGTATTGATCTGATCGAGTCCGGCATAGTCTCCCTGAGCGCCTGCGAAGAGCACAGGCACGGGCTGGCCGCCAATGGTTATGCTGATGGTTGATTTCGATGCACGGCGGATTCCTGTCCCGAAAAGCACCAGATAATCACCCTGGTATACCTTGTTGGATGAGCCATCGGGATTGCCTGTCAGGTTGTAGGCGACTCCATCGCTCGACGAAAGAGCAGCAGGAGCGCCGGTCCCCTGGGAATTCGAGGTGAAGAGGCTTGGAGCCGCTGCAGAAAGGTTGATCGTCCCTCTTGAGAGATTATTATTTCCGGCGACAATCTCGACCACTGCATTACCGGTCAGCGTGTCGTCGGGAACGAGGAAGTTGACCTGTCCCGGGGCCACGAAGAAGAGCGGCGCGGCGACTCCGTTGACTCTGACCGATGTCCCGTTGAGCGAGGTCGGCAGAGGCGTGCCCGGCGCCGAGGTGGATGCCGTGGCCAGATTGGTTCCGAATACGGCGATGATCGAAGATGGCGTTAGAGAATCCGTTGAATAATTGGCGGCAGAGACTGCCACGATCGGACCTGCGCTTACCTGGCGGGTAAACTTTCTGACCGAAGTCCTGAGTCCATCCGGATTGATGATCGTCACGGAGACCTCGCGACCCGGCGCGGCAAGGACTTTCCACATATCAGCAGACGACAGCCGCTTGCTCTGGTTTGCGGCATCGGTCGTGGTATCGCGCAAACTGTGGCCGTCGATCTCAATGTCGGCGCCGGGTAGGAATCCGGAGCCGTTGACCACCAGATTACCGTCCTGATCCGTCAGCACATCGCTGATGATCGGGCTGGAAATCGGCAGCCCCGTCCCGTCCAGCGTGAATCCGACAAATGCCAGACTCATTTCGTCCGTCGTCTCCTCCCCCACCTAACAACTTTCGGCGGAGTATTGGGATTTCGCGGATTGTCGATCGAGTTATCTAAAATCGTGGTCAGTTTCAGCCTTAAGCCGGCAAGTGTCACTGCGTTTTTATACAGATAGGTTCCCTGCCAGTTGAAATCCCAACTATCGATATTGACCAGGCATTCAGGCTGGTCGGAACCTGGTTTGAACAATTCGACTTTGATCTTTTTACCGAGAAGATGCATATGAGGGGTCACTGCCCACATTTGAGCCGAGAGGAAGACCGGGATGCTGAAGTTCGCGGTGACCTCATGAGTTTTGGCTCCGGCAGGAATCGCGAAAGTGGTATTGACCAGAGGCAGAACCTGAAGCTGCTTGCCGACCGGCGCTTTCGCAAAATAGAGGCCCACCGGCGTGCGATCGGTCTCGGCCTCCCCGATCGGATGATAGTGAACCTGAATGACCACGCGTGAATTATTGCTAAGTTTGATTCCAGTTCCATCGGGGGCGAAGTAACCGCGCGACCCCGGCGCCCATCCGCCGATCATATCGGTATTGCTTAACTTCGGGCCTCCGAAACAGGTGTAGCCCGGTCCGGGCTCGTTATCATCGAGTTTGGCTGACTCGCCCGTGGGATCGGCATAGGCTATGACGTGATGAACGATCTTCGGATTACCCGGTTTTACACTGAGCGCGCTGATCCAGCGGTCTCCACGCAGATTTCCGACCGGGACGCTGAAGCATCGATACATATCCCCGCTGACAGGGGGTGAGTAATCCGATTGCGGATTGACCACCAGATCGGGGGCTCCAAGGGGCCATCCGTCAGGGAAGTCCATCGGCGGCGGCAGATCGGCCGGGCTGCCTTCGGGAGATCCGCCATCAGCCCAGGCGACAAGTGTCTGGATATCCGCATCGCTCAGAGCCCTGACGTCCCTGAAATCTCCGCACCCCTGAATCGGCTTCCACGGAGGCATTTTGCGCAACAATACCTGCTCACGAATCGATTTGGCCCAGGGACGCGTCTCCTTGTAACTCATCATCGAGAATGGAGCGATGTCTCCCGGATGGTGACAGGTCTGGCAGTTCTTCTGAAGGATGCGCACGACCTCTTTGTTGAAAGTAGGCGTCGCCTGCCCTTTTTTTACCGTTGTCGAGGATGATGCTGCTTCGACACTCAGATTGCGGCTGCCCGCCCAATAGGTGACCGCTAAGATCACCATCAACGTCAACATCATTACTCGCATTGAAATCTTGTTCATCTGCAACCTGTCCTCCGAAGCCTGGTATTAAAAGTTAAAAAGCTCAAAAGCCATCGCCCGTGCTTAAATCGACGAGCCAGAGTTTCTCATAAGTTCCTGTCACTTAAAACCTTAAACCTTGAACTTTGGACTTCTTTTTGGGCTTTCAACTTGACTAAAGACGATCTGTTGTTACTATGGGTCTATGCCGTTTCCCATCAGGGATTTTCTATAGAGTAGATGGGGACGGTAAAAGTTTATTAAATTGTTCGTGACGAGGAGTAAACAGTGAAGCACGGCGGACAAAAATACCTGATATTCAGCCTCTTTGCCATTTTGGTCAGTGCGTCGTTTTTTGTGCCTGGTTTTGTTACGGCGCAGGACGATCAGCGATCGAAGCTGACATCCCATTATCAGAAGGCGGTCGATATCATTCGCGACAATTATATTGTCGATATAGATGATGATGCGCTGACAAAAGCTGCCATCCAGGGGATGCTCAAGAATCTCGATCCGCATTCTGATTACCTTGATCGCAAGGCTTTTCAGGAATTCAACGAGAAGCAGCACAGCCAGTATTTCGGGATCGGGTCCAACATTCGCACGATCAACCGGATGACCTACATCGTCGAGCCGTTCAAAGACAGTCCGGCATTCAAGTCGGGGCTGCGTTATGGCGATCATCTTGTTGCAGTCAACGACAAGGACACGAGCACGTGGTCATCGGACAAGGTGAGGCAGTTGTTGCTTGGGGACAGGGGCACTCAGGTCAAAGTCACATACAAGAGGCCGGGAGTGCCGGAACCCATTTCAGTGACGATCACACGCGACGGCATCTGGCTTCCTTCGATTCCCAGTTACTATCTCGTCAAACCGAAAATCGGCTACATCGGCCTGACACGAAATTTTCAGTCGACGACCAGCAATGAGCTGACCAATGCGATGGCAGTATTGCGCGAGAAGGGCGCTGAAAACTTCATTCTGGATCTGCGTCAGAACGGCGGTGGATATCTGGACCAGGCGATAAAGGTTGCCGACCAGTTTCTGCAACGCGGCCAGACGGTTGTTTCGGTCCGCGGCCGGACGGGAAGGAATTTCGATCAGAATGCGATTGCCGAGACTGGAGCCGCCGAGAATTTTCCGATGGTTGTTCTGATCGACAGGGCAACGGCCTCGGCCTCAGAGATCGTAGCCGGTTCAATTCAGGATCATGATCGCGGCCTGATCGTTGGAGAAACCAGCTTCGGCAAGGGACTGGTCCAGCGGATCTTCCCGATGACCAATGGCGGAGCCCTGACTCTGACCATTGCTCACTATTACACTCCGAGCGGAAGACTGATTCAGCGCGATTACTCCAACGGATCGATCTTTGAGTATTATTACCGCCGGAGCGCGGATGGAGATACATCAGCCGCTCCCAAACCGAAGGGCGATGAGAAAAAGACGGATCTGGGCCGGACAGTTTATGGCGGCGGTGGAATCGAACCCGACATCAAAGTCGAAAGCGGCATCTATTTCTCGACGGCCCAGGGGCGAATCTACCACGGGTTGTGTCTCTTCGTCCGTGAGCTGATCTCCGGACAGATCAGCAACCTGCCACAGTACAAGGTCGGCGCCCTCAATCCTGACTTCAAAATAAAGGGCAACGAATTCATCATCACCGACGATGCACTGAAAGCTTTCCGGGATTTTGCAGTCAAATTCTACAAGGACAATCCCGACTACGGTGTGACCCCGGCAATGATCGACGACAATATCGTCTGGGCCCGCAAGCAGATTCATCAGGAAGTTCTGGTGGCTGCCTACGGAGGCGACAAGGCTAACCAGGTCATGTCCGATCTGGATTCGCAACTGCAGAAAGCAATCTCCGAAATGCCGAAGGCTGCGGATCTGGCTCAAAAATCATGGCGCCGAGGCGCTACTTCAATGCGACAATAAAATAATCAGATGGAATACCGTGTCACCGGTATCTCGCGCTGATATTTGAGAAAAAAGCGGCTGATCCATTCAGCCGCTTTTTTCTGTTTTTGGAGAAAGGATTTAATGAAGATCATCGACACTCACCAGCACCTGTGGGATCTGGACCTGTTGCCTTATTCGTGGACAGTTAATAATCCCAGGCTGGCATGCAGCTTCAGGATGAGCGATTACCTGAAAGCCACTCAAGGGCTGGAGGTAACGAAATCGGTTCACGTCGAGGCGGATGTCGATGAGGCGTTCATGCTTGATGAGACGAGGTATATTCTCAAGCTTTCCGAGCAGCCCGACAATCCGCTGAGCGGCGTGGTGGCGGCAGCACGGCCCGAGTATGATGATTTCCGCGCCTATCTCGAAAAGATCGCGGGGCACCCCAATTTGAAAGGCGTCCGCCGCATCCTTCAGTCAGTGCCAGATGAGACCTCAACGACAACCACCTTCATCGAAAATGTCCGCTCGCTGGCTGAATTCGGCCTCTCATTCGATATCTGCGTCCTTGCCCGCCAGCTGCCGCAGGCTGTCTCGCTGGTGGAGAGATGCCCTGAAGTCAGCTTCATTCTGGATCACTGCGGCAACCCGGATATCAAATCCGGTGATTATCGCGATTGGAAGGAATATCTCCGCGTGATTTCAGGTTTTCCGAACATCGCCTGTAAGGTTTCGGGGATTGTCGTCAATACGGACATGGAGAACTGGACAGTGGACGATCTGCGGCCCGCCGTCGAGCACGTGATCGAATCGTTCGGCTGGGATCGGGTAATCTTCGGAAGCGACTGGCCCGTCTGCACCCTTGCAGCTCATTTGAAGGAATGGGTCGATGCATTGCTGCAAATAACCAGCCAGTTCAAAGAAGAAGACCGGCAAAAACTTTTTTATCAAAATGCCGTCAACATTTACAGGCTAAGGCCGGACTGAGGCTGGACTCCCGCTGAACTGATGAAGTCTGGGTGAGCCCGAGGGCTACGGGCAATCCGTCACACCCTCTTTGACGAACGACCGATACCAGGCTCCCGGGACATATGCCTTTTCAGTCAGGGATGGGAAGCGACCGTCCAGATCGGTTCCGGTAATCGAGAATCTGAAGCGATAAGCCTGCGCGCCGGATATCTCTCGCTCGTATTTCTCCTTGAGTCCCGGTTGCGAATACGCGCGGGTCTGCAGGCAGAAGGACTTCTTCTGATCATTGTATCCGACTAAATTCGGGACCATATCGATGACGAATTTGTAATCGGCGCCGGCCTTGTATGACGCCCTTCCGGAGATGAAAAACTGGCCCTGATTTCCGGCGCCGTCCGGCATTGGCTCGACACTCGACTTATGAACGCGCAAGCTCATCGCTCCCGTGTAGATCGAGGTAATCCGCTCGGGATAAAGCTGCGGGTATGGAGTGTAGTTGCCGTCAACCGGAAATCTGATTGTAATTTTGAGCCGGATGCCGATCGGATTTCCCTTCTCGGAGAGTAGTTCTTCATCCGCCCAGCCGATAACCTTCGAACGAATCACCTTTATTTCGCCGGGAACAGCGGTGTTCGATAACTCCTGAAGCGTCTGGGCATTGATGATCACGTTTGCGGGGTTTTCAGTCTGGACCGATGGAGACTCATTGGCCAGAGGCCGGTTGAGCCAGTAGAAGACTCTGTTGTAGACCTTTCCATTGGAATCCCGCCCGCGGGCAAGGAACCTGAAGGGCACTTCCGGGATCTCGACCAGCAGGGTGAAACTGGAGGGATTCGAGAAATCGCTCTGCCTGGCTTTCACCTTCGATAATTCCCTGCCCTGCTCATCGACCAGAAGGAACTCGATGGTGTCGAGGTTGAAGCCGGATGCGAATGCCTGCGCCTGCAGTCTGGAGCCTCGCACAGGCTGAAATCTGTCCAGCGTGTAAATGCCGTTGCGATAAAAGAACTGCGCGCAGCAGATGTAAAGATCTCCCTGGACATTGGCCGACGCGGTAAAAGCACCTTCACCCGACAGCCGCATTTTCCAGGTGCCCGGCCGCGGATCCCAGAAGAAAATCGTCTGCTTGTCTGAGCCTTTGGTGACTGAGATATGAGGCTCATCGAGATTGAGCGGGGCTCCCAGCGGAGTGATTATCTGCAGATTCAATCTGCCGCTGAACTGCACCGAGAATTGCAGCCTCAGGACGCCGGATTCAACCGGTACTTCGATATCAATCGGCTGCGCGGACAGATTCCCCGCCTTCACCAGCACAAACTGGGCATTCGGATCATCCTGAGCCGAAACCTGCATTGCCGCAGGGATCAGAAAAAAATAAAGCAACAAAATGGAAAAGATAAACTTCATTACTGCCTTGTAACTCGTTTCTATAACTTCTCTGGAACCGGCCGCCTGTTAGACCGTTGCCGAAGTGAGATTCTTCATCGCCTTTTCAAAACCAACATCTTTCACCCTGACCACGAGCAATGCAGCTATGAGCATGCTGGCACCGCCAAGCATGACAACATAAAGCGGGTTATTCTGAAATACATTTTTCACCAGCGGCTGAAAAGTCAGCGAAGCGATGATCTCAGGGATGACGATGAAGAAGTTGAAGACACCCATATAGACTCCCATGCGATTGGGCGGCAGGGAGCCCGAAAGTATCGCATAGGGCATCGAGAGAATCGACGCCCAGGCGATGCCGACTCCGACCATAGTCAACAGCAGTATGTACTGGTCATTGATCAGATATGTCGACAACAAACCCAATCCCCCACAGGTCAGGGATAACGCATGAACCGATTTGCGGCCGATGACAAAGGCAATTTTTGGCAGCGCAAACGCTACCAGGAAGCAGACAATCGAGTAAACCGCAAAACAGAGGCCTCCCCACTCTCCCCCCTTGCGAAAGAGTTCCGAACCCGCATCTGGGGCTTTGAAAACGTGATAGGAGGTCATCAGCCCGAAGAACATCCACATGCAGAAGAGCCCCATCCAGGTAAAGATCTGGACGACTGCCAACTGCTTCATTGTGGCAGGCATCTCTTTGACGGCATCGAGGATCTCTGCAAAAAAGTGACCCAGCCCGCGCTTCCCGGCCTTGAGCTTGTTGAATGCTGCCATGTCTTCAGGCGGGTACTCTTTCGTCGTCAGCACGGTATAGAGAACGCAGAGCAGGAAGGCAACTGCGCCCAGCTGGAAAGAGTATTTTACGGTCAGCGAAACCCCGCTTTGAGTGGTGCCCGTGACTCCGAAGCGAGAAAAGAGGAACGGAAGCAAGTTAGCCACAGTCTGACCGATGCCGATGAAGAATGACTGCATAACAAAACCCGTGGTCCGCTGGCTTTCGGGCAGCTTGTCGGCGACGAATGCCCTGAATGGCTCCATTGAAATATTGATGCTCGCATCGAGTATCCACAGCAACCCGGCAGCCATCCACAAAAACCTTGAGTTGGGCATGAGGAAGAGAGCAATGGTGCTCAGGATGGCGCCGACCAGAAAATATGGCCGGCGTCGGCCGAGGCGGTTCCATGTCCTGTCGCTCATCGATCCGATGATCGGCTGAACCAGCAGACCCGTCATCGGGCCGGCCAGCCAGAGAATGGGAATCTCGTCCGGATTCGCTCCCAGTTGGGAATAGATGCCGCTCATATTGGCAAGCTGCAAACCCCAGCCAAACTGGATCCCCATAAAACCAAAGCTCATATTCCAGATCTGCCAGAAACTCAATTTCGGTTTTTCCATCAAGCGCCCTTCCTGGTTTGATTTTGTCCTACCGCGGAAATTAATAGAGTTTGAAGTTTAAAGTTTTAAAGTTTAAAGATTAAAGATTAAAGATTAATTCATGCGGAAGCACCTGGTCATGATTACTTCTTTAAACTTTTGTTCTATTCAAGCACCACAGATGAGCGTGAGTCGAGTGTAAAACTAATCCTCCCGTTCTGCACCCTCACTTCGGCGCCTGATCCAAGGCGGTTTCGCAGCACAGCTCCATCAGCAATCTTGAGGCTCGACGGCAACGCGGCATTGATTGTCACCGGCTTAACATCATTATTGAAAGCGACGACTACTGTCTTGCGATCGGTGTAGCGGGCGAATGCGTATGTCTGATCTTCGATGGCCAGATGCATCGTCCGTCCCCGTCTGAGCGGTTCGAGTTCCGCACGGAGTTTGAGCGCCTTCCTGAGATGCTCGAAGACTGACTGTTCCTCGGCGTTTCTGCCCGACGGCTCGAAAGCATTGCGCGCATCTCCGGCCCAGCCACCGGGGAAATCTCTGCGATTATCCGGATCGTTTCCGCCTCTGATCGCTATCTCGTCACCGTAATAGAGCTGCGGGATGCCGCGATATGTTGCCAGAAAAGTGAACGCCAGCTTCAAACCGTCAACAGTAGCCCCCCGCTCGTTCATAAACCTGAGCACATCGTGCGATCCGAGCAGCGTCACCAGTCTGTCAGGATCCGGGTAGAGATAGTCCTGATTCACTATCTCAATCAATTGCCTGATCGACTGGCCTTCACCGAAGACCTTCCGGATGGCGAAATAGAGCGGGTAGTCGAATTCGGTGTCGACCTTTGAATCGATTCCGTCAAACCGTTTTACGCCACCCTGGAAAAATGCGACTTGAGAAGGCAGGCCATCGAGCGTTTCGCCGACAACATTCACGTTCGGATACTCGCGCTTGATGGCGGTCATCCACTCGCGCCAGAATTTACGTGGCACGTATGGCAATGTGTCCTGGCGTATGGCATCCATGCCCGACACTCCAATCCACCAGAGCGTATTCTGAATGATGTATTTCGCGGCTTCGGGGTCATTCTGGTTCATGTCCGGAAGAATATCCACAAACCAGCCATCCAGAACCGGCTTCAAAAGCTCTTGACTGGCATATTTATCCATCAGCAAATGGGTCTGCCAGTTCTCCGCCAGGTGATTAGTCTGAGTACCGTTGAACCAGGTCGGCGTCGGTGAATCGGTTACCCAGGGATGAAACGGGCCACTGTGATTGGCCACCTGATCCTGTATGATTTTGATTCCGATTCTGTGCGCTGCCTGAACCAGCTCCTTCAATTTATCAAGATCCCCGAAATGCTCCTCGACAGAGTAAAAATCCACCGCTCCATAACCGTGATAGTCGGTGACAGGCTTATTGGGCCCGCCGGGTACTTCGGGATACTGCTCCCGCTGGTTGAGACTGTCGTTGTTGTTGTATATCGGGTTGAGCCAGATGGCGGTGACTCCAAGCTCCTTAAGATATGGCAGCTTATCGATCACGCCCTGGAGATCGCCCCCGTGATAATACCGCGCCTTTGAGCGATCGGTGATCCCTCTGGATACTTGAGGGTCGTCATTGGACGCATCTCCATTGGCGAAACGATCCGGCATGATCAGGTAGATCACATCGTCCTGATTGAATCCCTGAAAATTCCCAGTCCTTGGCAATGGAGCGATCAGGTCGAACGGAGCCTGGGCCGTACCCGCCGGCGTGACGATTTTTACCGGATACGAGCCGGGTCGCACAAGCCGATCGATAATCACATCGGCAAACAGATATGTCCCGGCATCATTCACCCGGATGTTGCTCAGACGAATTCCGCGCTTGACGGCTTCTACCCTGGCCGATTTCAGGTTCTTTCCGCGAATCATCAGCCTCAGCGGACTGCCGGCAACTCCGATCGAATGACCTGCCCACCAGTTGGGCGGCTCGACTTTAAGAACCTCGGGTTTTTCCAGGCCCTGAGCAAAAACTGCCGCGGTAAATACCGGCATTGCCAGAATCAGCAGCACACGGATCAGATTTCCCGCCACCAACGGAAGATTATTTCTTAAGCTTCGCTTCATGATCTGATGACCTTCTCCTGCATTCGGATTTACCGCATCAAGCGGTTCTCATCCATTTTTCTCGGCTATCCAGCCTGAATATGATCTCTTGTATTTTGCATTTTCATGCCTTGATTTTTGCCGGCGAAGTTTAACATTGAGCAGGGTAAATTGCCATCCGGGCTCTGCTCCACTGTTTTTGATCCGCTCTTTTGCGTGATAAGACAGGAAGCTCCGGATGAACCTTTCAGTCTGAATATTGTGCTTTTCAGCATTGGTGTTAGAGATAACACGTGTTAGATTGCTTGAGTATGGTTAGCCTCTAACTTATGGTTTTTTCAGGAGGAATCGGCATGTCGCAAAGAGTGTTGATTGCAGATGACGACAATGATGCCAGAGTGCTTTGGAGAGTGGTCGCCGAAGAGGAGAACCTCGTGGTCACTGAAGCATCGGATGGCCGTGAGGCGATGGACATCCTGAATAAGGATACAGACTTCTCCCTGATTATTCTTGATGTCATGATGCCTTATGCCGACGGTTATGAAGTCCTCAGGTACGTCCGGGATACAGAAGCGATTAAAGATAAACCCGTGATTATTTCAACCGCCGACAGGACAACCCGCGGACTGGCGAATATACCCATCGACGGCAAAACGTTCTTCATCAACAAGGCTTCGGGGCTGGAAAATATGAAGCGCGGCATTCTCAATGCACTGTCGATATTGCAGTAGCTGTTAATAATCCGTAACAGGCCTTTTCAACTCACTTTTCCTTACTTTATTTAAATCGAAATGTCACTTGGGTTGTGTCCACTGTGCCGTCGGACAGGAGTACGGCGCATACTGGAAGCTGATGAAGCGCTGCTCTCATTGATTCAGGCGAACGAGCCTGGATGGAGTGTGGATCAGGGCCTGTGCCAGCCATGCTTCAATCTTTTCAAGGGGGCCAGGGACAGACTCAGAGCCAATCCCAACATTTTTGGCGAGAAGGGATATCGTATTCTGCCGACGCCGCTCAGGGTCGGAGCGGACGAAAAATTCACGGGACGCGGCGTCACCATTGCTTTTCTCGATTCCGGCTTTTACCCGCATCCAGATCTTGTCGAGCCTGCAAACAGGATCCTTCGTTACGTCAATATTGCCGACCCGAATTACGACGAAAACGAGTTTTACTCGCCGAACGATTCATCCTGGCATGGAATGATGACGTCTGTAGTTGCGGCCGGCAACGGCCACCTCTCCGGCGGACATTATCGCGGGCTGGCGTCAGGCGCCAATGTCGTGCTGCTCAAGGTCGGATCGGCCACCCGCATCCTCCACGATGACATCAGGAAGGGGCTTGAATGGGTTCTGGAGAACCGCATGGAATACAACATCCGTGTGGTCAACATATCCTGCGCCGGGGATTATGAAGAATCCTACCTGACAGACGACCTGTCGCAGGCGGCCGAAAGCGTGGTCAGATCAGGAATCGTCGTGGTTTGTGCCGCAGGAAATGCGGGCAACTCAGCCGAACATCCGGTTCTTCCTCCCGGTTCGGCGCCATCCGTCATCACAGTCGGCGGCTTCAACGACAAAAACACCCTCGAATTAAGCGACAATGATTCGTACCATTCATCCTATGGGCCGACAATTGACGGCCTTCAGAAACCTGAGGTAGTGGCACCAAGCATCTTCCTTGCCGCCCCGATTCTTCCCGGAACTCCAACTGCTGCTGAAGCGGGGTTCTTTCAGAAGCTCAGTGAGGCAACCGACAGCGATATTCGTGAAGTTCTGAAAGCCAATCCCGGCATCGATATGGATATCGATGCCGCCAGTGAATTGCCCGTTTACCTGATACGTGATGCGAATGTGATCAGCGGCTATTACAAGCACGTTGACGGAACCAGCTTTGCCGCTCCGATAGTCTCTTCGGTCGTCGCTCAAATGATCGAAGCCAATCCCAAACTGACTCCTCAGCAGGTCAAACGACTTCTGATAAACACGGCAATCAGGTTGCAGAGAGTCCCTGCTGAGCGCCAGGGATGGGGCACCATCATTCCCGCTCGCGCCGTCGAACGAGCAATGCAGTAACCAACCAGACAACCATGAAGGCGAAAAAACATGACCGACATGCACAAAGTTATAAACTGGATGGCCATCATCTTTCTGCTGCCCGCAACTATTTTCTATGGTTTACGCAGATGATCAAAGAAAAGATAAGAAGAAATAAGATTCCCAATGAGATTCTGTTAGTGGGATGTCTTTATGCCTCGATCTGGGTCAGCCTGATCAGGAACAATGCCGGCAAAGGGACCGGTTGGATCAACTGGTCATTGCTGGTCATTCAATTCATCCTGATTGTCTTCCTTTTCAAGAAACTATGGAGATCGAAGAAGATATTTCCGACCTCCGATAAAGTCTAAAGGGAAGTTCAAAGTCTAAAGTTCAAAGTTCAAAGTTCAAAGTTTAAAGAGATGAAGCCAATCTCCCTTTTTAGTATTCTGGTCACCTCTTTAAACTTTAGACTTTAAACTTTTGAACTTTAAACTCCCTGAGTCAGGCAGTTCTGCGTTATGTATCTCATTGACGGCAACAATGTGATGGGTCAAAGAGTCGGCTGGCATCGTGACAAGGCCGCGGCGCGGCGCCTGCTGCTTGAACAACTGGCGCACTTTGTGAAGTTGAAAAAGGTCCGTGTCTCGGTTGTCTTCGATGGAGCGCCAGAGAGCGGCTTTCCAGACGGCTCGAGTTTTCAGGGAGTCAAAGTATTCTACTCAAAGCAGGGATCGGACGCAGACTCAAGAATCATAGAGTTTGTCGAGGGCGAGCGGAACCGCAAGAACATGATGGTTATTACGTCGGACGGGCAGCTCGCGTCCAGAGTTCGGGCCTGCGGTGTGAGAGTGACGCGATCGGGCGAATTCCGCGCGGTGCTCGATCAGATGCCTGCCGTGATCGCTCAAGGTGAAGACCCTTCGGTTAAAGGCAGTGAAATAAAAGACTGGATGCGGTATTTCGGTGCAAGCGATGACGACAACGAATCTGATTAAGAATTCTGATTCCCTCTGCCTATGAACCGCACTTATTCCGGCAAACTCCTGGTAATTTTCTATCTTTGCCTGTGTGCCATTGGCGGCGTTGCCATGGCCTTGCTTTATGACGACAGTTGCCAGCAGGATGGTGGGCTGCATTTCCTTTTCGCCAAATGGGCCTGGACGCATCACGGGCTCTTTGTCGGCGTCTGGTCCAGGCCGCTTTTACGACAATTTACGCCATCCCGGCATTGATCGGTTATCGCGCAGCGAGAATCTTCACAGTCATCGTCTGCCTCAATATCGCCTGGCAGACTTACAAGCTGGCATCCGATTTAAAAATCGATCGCTCGCCGATCGCTATTCTTTTTATCTGGCTTCAACCGTCATTCTTTCTCTTCAGCGCGGACAATCTGACAGAACCGATTTTTGCCCTGGTTTTTGTCATAGCTCTCAGGCTGCATCTCAGTGGTCATAAAAACGCCGGGATGTTTGTCGCGTCCTTGATGATTCTGGCCCGGCCCGAGGGATTTTTTCTGGGCGTACTTTGGGGGATCTGGATTCTTCGAGACGCATGGAAAGACTCTTTGGGAGACTTGAAAGCTTTTGCCACAAATGCCGGAAGGGCATCATTGCTTGCCTCCGGGGGATTGATCTGGTGGCTTGCGGCGCTGCTGATCACGGGCGATCCTCTCTTTATCAAAAACAACTGGCCTCCAAACTGGCCGATGACCGGAACGATATACGGCGCCGCAGGTTTGATTGCTTACCCGATCAGGCTGCCTGAAATTGTCGGGCCATTTCTGCTCCCGCTATTTATTTACGGTCTGGTTTCGCTGATCAGACGGCGGCAGCTCGGCGCCATCACCTCGTCATTTCTACTCTTCTTCATTCTACATACTTTTTTACGGGCATTCGGGCTGCTCGGATCTGCGGGTTATCCGAGGTATCTGGTGGCGATTTCTCCGGCCATAGCGCTGATCACACTGACAGGATGGAACAAACTGGCAGATCTTTTTTCAGGTATGACCAGGTGGATCGCGATCAGTTGCGCGGTCGTGATTTTAGCCCTCTCAGGTTACATCAATTTCGTCTATGCCGATGGAGCGGAATGGTCCAGAGATGCCGTTGCGATTAACCAACTTCATCAATGGTTCACCGATAATCCTCAGCCGGTCAACAAACTGATATTCAGCGAACCCTACAGTTGTATTATTTTCAACCGTGATCCATGGGAGAACATGAGCTTCACCCTGAATCGTGACCTGGATTTGAAGACGCTTGCGCAGTCACCGCCGGGAACGCTTGTTGTCTGGGATGAGAAGGTAGGGCCGAAATGGTATGGATTGAGGGCTGAAGACTTCGAGGCTGCGGGATTCAGCAGGATATACTCAAAAAGCTTCGTGCTCAGGGGTCGAATCCTCGACCGCTCATGGTTTGGATTCGGAGGCCCAAGGCACCAGACCTTTTACCTGCTCTATAAAAAGGGAGTTTAAAGTTTAAAGGCATGAAATAATTGCTCGTGGCGATCCTTAGCCGCACTTGAAATATCAAGCTTTAAACTTTAAACCCTTAAACTTTAAACTTTTTATTATTTCGTAAACTTGACCGATCTGACATTTCCATTTGAGTCAATAATTGCGGTCAGGTATTTGCCGGTCGGGAGTTTTCCATAATCGATGATGTTCTGTTTTCCGCTCGCGCGTTTCTTGTACTTGTCACCGAAGGTGTTTCTCAGGTCGTCAACCGACCAGTTGACTAGAAGCTCAACGGCTGAAAGCTGGCCTTCAGGCTTCTTGAAGCTCATGGACAATCCCGAGTAAAAATCGAGATATTTGATTGTCAGGATCTCAGCCTGATCGTTTTCAGGACCTTTGAGCAGCGCGGCGGTGCGGGCCAGATCGTTGACCTCAACCATCGAATAGAGCCCGATGCCTTCAACCAGCCTGTAAAAGAAGGCCAGAGCCTGATCGGGTCTGAGGAACATCGGCTCCTGCGGATTGAGTCCCAGCTTGCCTCTTGCCGCCGGCTGAATCTGACTTTCAATCGGCTCCTCAAGCACCGGTCTTTCATATGTTTTTGGAGCCGGAGCGCCGTCAGGCTTACGAGCGGCAAGCGATTTGACTCTGCTCTGAATCTGTTCGAGCGAAGTCGTCACCTGATCGCTGACCATCCCGCGAACGTAGTTAACCGGAACCGCAAAATTGATATTCTGTCCGCTCTTGAAAAGGTAGGTAACGATGCCGATGACCTCGCCGCTTGAATTAAAGAGTGCGCCTCCGCTGCTGCCCTGACTGATTGGAGCAGTTATCTGAAAAACCCTGTGAGTCTCAAGCCTTCTGACGCCGCTGATCACTCCCGTGGAAATCGAATTGGTCAACCCTTCAGGGCTGCTGATGGCGACGATCGCTTCACCGATTTCGGTTTGGTCCGAATCGCCGAGTTTGACCACCGGCAGGTTGAATCCCTTGATTTTGATGATGATGATGTCTTTCGAATCATCGACATCTATCACATCCACGGTCTTGTAGACATCTCCATTCGGCAGCCTGACCCGCAGACTCGAAGCTCCCTTGATCACATGCAGATTGCTGACTATCGCGCCGTTTGATGTCACCAGAAACCCGCTTCCCTGCTCCACGACGGATCCGCTCTCGTTAAGCGATTCAATGACCACAACGGCCTGAGACTGCTCCCTGGCAATATCACTGGTTGATTTTGATGATTGCTTGTCCTGAGCATTTACAGAAGCAACGCCAAGGCAGATAGCGAAAGCCGGAATTAAGGAAAGAATTTTTAAAGGTGATGTCATCGAACTTCTCATTATGATTTAAGGACCACTCAGCGGGCGAATTGATTATAGCCAGTATCATGCCACAGACACAACACACCATGGATTAACGAGCGGGACCGCAGGCATCCCGCCTGCCAATTATTTTGATTGTTCGTTATTTCGAATGGCTGCAGGCGGGACGCCTGCGGTCCCGCTCGTTAAATGAAGAAGGCCCTCTGATTCAGATAATCTGAACCAGAGGGCCTGTTTTAAAAATAGCCGGCAAAAAGCCCGGACTCAAAACAAGAATTTAGAAATACAACTTCAATCCGAGCTGCATCGTGCGGGGATCGCGAGTTGAGATGACTTGTCCGAAGTTTGCGGCCGTAACGTTTAATGACAAGCCTCTGAAGTTTGTATGGTTGAAAATATTGAAGACCTCGGCCCGGAACTGAGCTCTGATACTCTCGAAGAAGCGGAAGTTCTTCGAGAGAGTAAAGTCGACGCGCGATGTCGGAGGACCATTGACAATGCCTCGTCCCGCAGTTCCCAGCGTGTTTTGCAACCCTGTGGCCGTAGTGGCAGGATTTGCCTGGAAACAGGCAGTATTGAACCATTGAGCTACAGTATTCGGTGCACCTGCATTAGGATCGCAAAGAACATTTGGCCTTGCGACAGTTAACGCCGGTGAAAGCAGTCCGAGTCCGGCATAATCAAGTCCCGATGTCGTCACCGTGAAGGGCAGCCCGGTGTTGTATGTGATAATACCGGAAGCCTGCCATCCGCCCAAAGTCTTGCCGACAAACCCCTGTTGCTTGGCAAAAAATGGAAGTTCATATGAATAGTTGACCACGAGCACATGTCTGCGATCCAGAAATGCCCTCTGCTTCTCAAGATTGAGGGCATAGGTATTCTGGGGAGCAGCTGATCGGTCATTCAGACTGTTGGTCAAATTCTTGGAAAATGTGTATGCAAGTGAGATCTGAGAGGCCCCGGTAAAGCGCTGCTGCGCCGATACCTGGAGACTGTGATAATTCGAATCATATCTGGGTTGAATCATCGTGATCCCACGGTAACCTTTATAAGGACGAATCTGATCCAGGATAAAATCGTCTCTGGTTGTCCCGTTCGGATTACCGGCTGTTGAAGTTATGCCACGGAATGCAAATCCGGCAGGCTGGCAGGTAACCAGAGTTGGTGCCGGTGTTTGCCCAATATAATTAGTTCCCGGTGCACACTGTGAATTCAGGGCTTTGCCTGGGGGAAGGTTGTTGATCTCGGTCCCGCCAATGAGGTGAGTACCCTTTGAACCGTAATACCCAACGGTAAAGAGGGTAGACCTGGTCAACTGATGTTGAATGTCCAGCGACCACTGCTGCATATAAGGTGTCTTCCAGTCCGGGTCAACTGCTCTCAGGTTTGGAACTCCCGCTGTAACAGAAAGACTCGCTGCCGGGTTGTCAAGCCTTGTACTGCCGGCAACGACAGTCTCCTGATAAGGCGGGTTGAGTCCAATATTCTGGAGGTAAGTGCCGACAAGAACCTGTTCGTGGTAGATACCATAACCGGTGCGAACTGCGGTCTTGCCCTTACCAAACGGATCCCAGGCCACTCCTATCCTGGGAGCGAAATCGGTCTTGGGAACGTTGACGACATATTTACCCCACGGAGAAACTGTCGGGGTACAATTGAAGGCAGCAGGACCTGTTGTAAAGTTCTGTTCGTTGACGATCATCCCGTTGCACCAATTTCCGGTGCCTGCAACACGGACACCAGCGCCGGTTACCTGAGGTGCATTGGCAGAGTTGTAAAGTGACGGAACGAAATTCGACAGCCTGCCGTTCTTGTCATATGGTTGCGGGAACCAGGAATAACGCACACCGTAATACAGAGTCAGGTTATTGCGAACTCGATATTCATCCTGTGCGAAAGCTTCCACGGCGTTCTGACGCAAGTCAGCCGTGTAATCAAACCGAGACTGTGAGAATCCCGCTACGTTGCCAAGAAGGAAGTTCGCCCACTGCTGCAAATTCTGGGCTCTTGCCAGGGTTAACGCGCCGGTAAGAACTGTGCCGTCCGGAAGCGTGTAATTCTGAGGGAATGTCAGGCCGGCGGGAGTCGCGTTGCTGAATGAATTGAATACTCCCTCATTGTTTCCGGCCAGAGCATTTTCATTTTTCCGGTAATAAGAAAATATAGCGCCGGCTTTTGCAGTATGATTTCCGAAGATACCTGTCAATGTTCCGGTAAAGTTGTGCTTGTACGAGAAATTGTCGTAAGGTCCGAAACCTGTCAGCCCCGTGAAACCGTTGCCTGTGATGGTCGGCACCCGATCACGTGTATTGGTATACGGCAACGTGACAGGCACCGAAGTATTTGAGAGCGCCAGTCCACCGACGTTCTGACTCAGAATAGCGCCATAACCGTAGGCATAACGACCCTCAAAGATCAGCTTCGGACTGATGGTATAAGTGGTCTGGAAAGTATGCGTCTTTCCCGGTGAGTTCGTTTTGGTTGTCGAAACACCAGGCAGGCCTGAACCGCTCGAGAACAACGCATTCCCGTCAACTGTCGGGATCTCGTCGTGCTGATATCGATAATACATTGACCAGTTGGGTGAGACTGTGTAGTCAATCTTCAGGACTTCCTGACGGAAATCGGCAATACCCTGTATCGAAGCCAGCAAGGCGAATGGATTAGTGACCGAGGGACTATTTGGCAAAGGAAGATTATTATAAATCCCTTTCAGATACCCCAAGGCCGCCGGGCTATACAGATTTGTCGGAATAGGAGTATTCGCCGGAAGGATGAATTGTCCCGTACAGCTATTTTCCCCGAGCGCCGGGCGATTGATACAAATCGGAGCCGGGAAAACCCCGTTGCGCAATTTGCTATCAGGCACGGTTGCGGTTCCGGCGGCCCCGTATCGACGGTCACGCCTGAATTCCTGGGCGAAGAAGAAGAAGAGTCTCTCTTTCGATTTCTCAAATCCAATGGGTCCGAAATATTTCTTCGGCAGATAGATTGGGCCGCCCAGTGTCCACCCGAAGTTGTTGTAGCGGAATGGCGGGCGTTTGGCTTTGCCGTCACTGTCACGTCCGAATTGGGGTGTGGTAGCAGTATTGTTAAGGAAGTTATTGGCATTGAGCACTTCGTTTCGCAGAAACTCGAAGGCGCTGCCATGAAATCTCGATCCGCCCGATCTGGTAATGACGTTGACCTGACCGCCGCCGCTGCGCCGGATTCGGCCGGGTAGAGGCTGCGAAGGACCTTGAACTCACCGATCGAATCGATATTCGGATAAGCCTGAATGGTAATGTTAGATCCACGATCGGTGATATCGGCACCGTCCACAGTGAAAGTATTCTGGCTTTGCCGCGCACCGTTAACCGCAATTCCGATTGTATTGGCCTGACCGTCAGGATTGGTTGTACCGACGTAGACCTGGTCAGCCAGATCGTTGGAAACGCCCGGGGCCAGCGCAACCAGTTGCACCCAGTTGCGATTATTGAGCGACAGTTCGCGAGCCTGGTCGCCGCCGATCAATGACGAAGCCGTCGGCGTGGTCGTTTCAACCGCGAGGGCAGAAGCCTCCACCGTCACAACCTCAGAGATATTACCAACCTCCAGAATCAGGTCAACAGACCGCCGCTGATTCAAATCCAGTTTGATATTGCGCTGAACCTGTTTCTTGAAGTTCGGAGATTCGACGGAAATTTCATAGACTCCGGGCTGTAACAGCGGAGCTGAAAACTCCCCCTCTTCGTTTGTGGTCACAAGACGGACTACCGCCTTCTTAGCCGCATCTGTAATCGTCACAGTAGCGCCGGCGATCGCGGCTCCGGTCGAGTCCTTCACTGAGCCGACAAAGCTGCCAGTAATCTCCTGCGCATTGGCAACCAGTGCCAGCCAGGCCGTTATGATCAACGCTAAAATACCGATTCGGTATCTGAGTGTTCGGGATTCCATAAGTGCTCCTTCACGTTTTGGTGAGTTGGGTTTATTCAATCTATTCAATAAGGCTATTCAAAAGGTCTTTGCGAGTCCCAGCAGTGCGTAAATTGAACAAAAATAATTCCGTTATGCGCTTTTTTCACGCAAACTTCATTCCATTGAATATCCACGTGAATGAGCTCGAATCGGAGCCCATTAAAACCCATTAATATCTTTATTTTCAATAGTTAGCTTAATAGGGTAAATGGCTGGATGAATCTGGAATGTAGAATTGTGGATAACCTGTACGATAATTCGTATCAATCCAAAAAAATGAATAAATAAACGCCTATTTCTTGAGTGCGCCATTCATTTTTTCAAGGTAATCGCCCTGGGGATTGAGGTCGGAGACTTTGATGGAGCTGTCGTAGGAGAAGAGGATGAAGCCGCCGGCGCCAAGGTCGCGAGCGATCTGAATCTTTTCAAGAGCGCTTTCGACCGGCTGGCGGTAAGCGCCGATGCCGCTCCAAACTTTTTTGCCCATTGAAGCGCCGACCGCTGAGGTGATCTGTTTTCTGAAAATTTCAGTATCGGGGGTGTAGGCCATAGGGCAGACGACATCGAGCCAGCCGCGGTCGAGCCAGAGCTTCCAATCCTGGAATCTGGAGCGGTATGCATCTTCATCATTGGCAAAAACGGCGGCTGAAATGATCGCCTGAGGTCTGATCTTCTTCACACTTTTATAGATCCGGCCGACAAGATCGCTCACCTGCCGGCGCTGAAATTGCGCATACTTTTCGGGAAAAGTGTTGGCGTAGATGAGCGGGTCTTCATTTAACCGCGCTTCAAGGAATTCCTTGTTCTCGGGATCGAGCCCTTTTTCGAGTTCGGTTTTGAAACGATCGAGAGATTTTCGGCTGTAGTCGTATTGCGAGTTGGGATATCGCACATAATCGAAATGCATGCCGTCGACGTCGTATCTGGCGGCAATATCCTTCCAGATGCTCAATATGTTTTCGATGACATCGGGATGGGCAGGTGAGGCGAACAGACCTTCAAGCTCTTCCCGGTTGTTTTTAACAAATTCGACCAGTTTGTTGAAATATTCAGGGGAATTGGGATCGATCGCCGACAGTTCCGATGCGATGGATTTGGGGACCATCAGCCATTCAGGGTGACGATAGATCAGGTGATCTCTGGATTTAGGAAGAGATTCGATATTGGCGACCAGAAAGATGTTGATCCAGGCATGGACTTTGATGCCTTCCCGGTGAGCCTCCCGTATGACAAGGCTGAGCGGATCGAAATCAGATGGCTGTGTTGCCAGGTCCTCAGCCCGGGGCTCGATCTTTGAAGAATAAAATGCATCGCCTCTTCCGCGAACCTGGACTATGAGATCGGTGAATCCGCTTTCTTTAGCCCGTCTGACCATGTTGATGACTGAATCCGGCGAGGTGAGCGTATGCCTGACCACCCACAGGGCGCGCACTTCCGGTTTCTGAGGCGGATCGACCGGCTTCTGTTTTGAAGACAGTGAAAAAGGCGAAGGATAAACCTGAGACGGAGCGGCAATCTTCTGTGCCGGCAACAGCGCCATCAGAAGAAGCAGGATGTAGCAAAAAATTATTCCCGTTGATCGTCTCATTCTCGTCAGCAAACCGATCTCAATAGAGCAAATATTTCCGCCTGATCGCCTTGAAGCCGTCAAGATCGCTCGTCCAGATCTGGCGAAGTGCTCCGGCGTCGGAGCCCATCCTGAATGCATCGAAGACTTTCTGATTGACAAGCAGGCGATTCACCTTGTCGGATGTGAATGTAGCCTTGTAGAGTTTTTCGATTTGAGCGGCAATCTCAACGCCGGTCATGACCGGTTCAAAGGTTCTTCTGTCAGTGATGATAATGTTGATGCCGCCGCATTCGACGTCTTTATGAACACTGGCTTTGGGAGTGAATCGAACCGGAACGAATCTGACGCCGCCCAGGCCTGCCCTGTTGAGGGCCTCAGCCAGTTTGCGGCCGTCAATCCAGGGAGCCCCGACGAGCTCAAATGGCGTCTCCGTGCCTCTTCCAACCGATACATTCGTCGCTTCGACAAGGCAGACCCCGGGATACAGGGTAGCCTCGGTCAGGCTGCATGTTCGGTGATGGGTTGATCCATGTCAATCCGGTCTCATCAAACCATTCCGAGCGTTTCCACTCCTCAACTCTGACGATTTCGAGATCTGCGTTGATGGCGCGCTCCTTGTTGAAGAGCTGTGCCAGTTCACCGACCGTCATTCCGTGTCTCACCGGAATCTGGTGGAATGCAATGAATGAGAGTTTGTCTCCATCAGCGACCGGCCCTTCGACATCGACCCCGTTGATCGGATTGATTCGATCGAGAACAACGAACTTCTTGCCGTTGGCAGCCGCGGCCTCCATAGCCACTCGCATTGTCGAAATGTAGGTATAGAATCTCGCTCCGATGTCCTGAATATCGAAGACCAGCGTATCGATCTCTTTGAGCATCTCGGGAGTGGGCTTTTTGTCTCTCCGTAGAGGCTGTAAATGGTCAGCCCGGTCTTCTCATCGACGGCATTGGTGATCTTGTCCTGATCGAGCGCACCCCGAATTCCGTGTTCAGGCGAGAAGAGAGCAACGAGTTTCACATCAGGCGCTTTGAACAACAGATCTATTGTCGAGTTGCCGTCGCGGTCCCTGCCCGTGTGATTGGTGATGAGGCCGATCCTGCGCCCTTTGAGCTGCTTGAATCCATCGCGGACAAGCACATCGATTCCGTTCAGGACAGGCAAAGTCGGGGCCGGTTGGGAGGCCGTCGCGGCAAATGATGCCGCCGGCTTCAACTGCGATTCGGATCTCGGCATCTGATCGCGGCCAAAAGGAGGCGCGACAATTGACGCCGCAACTATCGATGCGACACGGCTGCGCAGCGGAGTCACATCGGCAGGTTTTTTCGAATCCAGCTTCGGATGAACCCTGTTGCTCAGAAAGACTACAAAAGTCTGACTCGAAGGATCGATCCAGATCGATGTGCCCGTAAAACCCGTATGGCCGAAACTCCCTATCGGAAAGATATCACCCCGATTTGATGAAAACGATGTGGCGACATCCCATCCGAGCCCGCGGAAGACTCCATCCGAACCGTTGCCGGCCGAGTTGCGCGGTTCCGTCATTCGCATGATCCCCATAGGGCTGAGTATTCGTCTGCCCTGGTATTCGCCGCCGTTAAGAAGCATCTGGCAGAAGATGGCCAGATCGTCGGCGGTCGAAAAGAGCCCGGCGTGACCGGCAACTCCGCCCAACAGAAAAGCCCTCGGGTCGTGAACATCTCCGCGCATCCATCTCTCTTCACCTTCACTGCGCTCGCCCGTGCTCGGAACAGTTACCCCGCCGCCGCGTTTTTCAGTCGGCGCGATTCGTGATTGAACAGAATTCCCCAGACGAATCAGAGGCCTGAAGCCTGTATCTTTCATGCCAAGAGGTGTGTAGATATTGTCGACCGCAAACTGATCGATTGTTTTTCCGCTAACCCTTCTGACGATTTCGGCAAGAACGATGAAGTTCACATCCGAATAGATGAATTTCGTGCCCGGCTCGGCCAGCGGCGCGAGTTTCCAGATGCGTTCAAATGCTTTCTCCGGCCCTTGAAAATAATCATCAACCGATTGTCGGCAATCAGCCCGGAGCGGTGAACCAGCAGGTGCTCCACCGTGATATTCTTCTTACCCATCTCGCCAAATTCCGGGATGTAACGAGTGACGGGATCCGCCAGTCGTATCTGGCCTCGCTCGATCAGAATCATCACCGACGTGGCAGTCGCAACGACCTTGGTCAGCGACGCCAGGTCGAAAATAGTATCTACAGTCATCGGCTCAGGCCGCGGCTCCAGCGCCTTGTTGCCATATGCCCGGCGGTAGACGATCTTGCCCTGACGGCCGACGATGACAACTGCACCGGGCAGCTGCTGCCTCGATATTTCAGATTCGATCGCGGAATCGAGATAAGTCAGATGCGTCGGGGACATCCCAACCGCCGTCGGGGCCACCGTCGTCAGCGCCTGCGGACCCGGTGAGGTGCCCTGCGCATAACTACTGTGAATTGAAAAAAGAGCCAGGAAAAATGTGGCCGCCAGTGATTTCATTCTGATTCGCATCCCGGGAAGTCCCCTTCAAAACTGTTAAGAGTTCAAAGTTAAAGGTTTAAAGTTTAAAGATGAGTTGGACGACTTAACTTTAAACCTTAAACCTTGAACTTTGAACTCTTTTTCGAAATAAGTGAAAAGGCGACCTCAGATTGTTATCTTCGACCCATCAAATTTGGTCAGAGAGAACCCCTCAAACCGCTCGTTATAACAGGCCTTTTGATCAGTCAGGATACTGATGGCAATAGCCTCGCCGAGCTTGAGGGATTCGGTGGCATCCGATCTCCAGTGGACTCCGGCAATGTTGCGACCAAGAGCAACATTGGAAGCCAGTTTATTGAGCTCGCCTCCAACGGTGAGATCGCCGCCGCGATAAGGCACCACTGAAAGCCCGTCAGGAGATGCTACAACAGGATCAGGAATTACCCAGTCTTCATTGAACCATGCTTTGAGGACCGTGACACAGGCGCCGGCTACCGTCGCGTGACCCGCTCCGTATGCCGGATGTGACGGGCAGCCTTCGACGAAGGCCATCGGAAGCAGATAAGAGTTGTATTTCCTGAAGACTTCCTGAACGGCTGTCGAGTTCAGGATCTCCTGATTGATCGGATACCGCACGCGATTCGTCAGATGGTTTTGTATGCGTCCGGCAAAAGCTTCCGGTCTGAACCGCCTGTGAACATACCATTTCTGATACCAGACCGCCCGTAAAGCGTTTGCGGCGACTCCACAGACCAGCGATTGGATATGCGGTGGACCGAATGTGCCGAATCCACACTGATTGCGATAATCATTGTATGGGTTGTTTGAATCGGTCGGTGCGTTCATCCCAAGCAGAAGGACAGCAGCATTAAAGTATGCCTGGAAGAGAACATCGATATGAACCCATTCGCCCAGATCGCGCCCATTGCGGATGTATCTCCTCGATTGATCATAACGGTTGGGCAGATTTTGATGCCCCCTTGAATTCTGAGCGAAGAGCCAGTCATCATAACTGGTCAGGTAATCATCACCGGGTATCGGTGTTCTCATCCGCTGACTGATGGTCTGAACACCGTAACCAATATCTTTCAGAAGAAATTGTGAAATGTAAGGGCCTGCGAGATCTCCAGCAGTCAGCCCTCTGAACAGAGTGCCTGCCGTGACAGGGCCTGAGAATGTTCTCCTGATTGAAGGGATATTTGCGCCTGTCTGCTGATCAGCCACTATCCCCCGGGATATGGAATTACCGCTTGTCGTCCCGCCCTGAGACTCGATGTTAAATAATTCAGTTCCACCCTGCTGTCTGATGCGGGTGACATTCGCCCGGAAACGGGGGCCTCGAAAATCCGAGTACTTATTGAGGTCCGAGACGGCTGCGATGGTGACCGGATGCAGCTCATAATCCTGGAAATTGATATCACGCGCCAGGGCCATCCAGTAATTTTCGGCAATCTCGCTTGCAATCTCAGCGCTTGAAAACGCCGGAGGCGGAGGCATGTATAGATGGCCGGGATCTGCCCCTTCCATCGGAAATGTCAGCCCCGCCTGAGGATTTTTGAATTGCGCGGTTCCGCCCATATTGATCCGCTCAAAATCATCAGGGTTTCCAGAGTTCACAGCCTGTAAAAATGCGTTGTAGGCAACCTGATCGACTTCTCCAAACTGATTGTGAGGCAATCCCTTCGAATAATTTCCGATCCGGTTGAGGTATCGCTGCTCATCGCCGTTGTTTTGCGGTATGGGCAAGGGAGCCAGCCGCTGGAACAATGATGCCTGCACACGAATGTTGTAGGCTTTGTCAGCGCGCCCCGAACCTACGGCGGCAGTCAGGTCCTGTGTCAGATCCTGGGCCACAGCCAATGTCTCAGCGACAGGAAGGGCGCCAAGTCCTGCCGCAAGTGTCGCGGCCGTCAAACCTCCAACGCTTTCGAGAAATTTGCGGCGGCTTTTGCTGGTCCCGGAACTGCCATGTTCATCCGAAATATTTTCCGGTTTGTCTGAGTGTGTAATTGTTTTATCAATGTCCGCGGATCTGGTCTGCCTCTTTTTCACAGCAAACTCCTTTTCTGAATTAAAGATTTAACTTGATGATAAACTCAATGCGGGGTCAGCCTGTAAAGCATCTATTCGGGGCTCGAGTCGGGGGGGCGGGTCGTTGAGCTAAAAAGGCACTTTGAAAATCAGACTTTAGCCAGCCTGTACCCCTCTTGTCAACATTTATTAATGGGGTGGGGATAAAGAATTTTACAGCGCCTGAATTTCCACGATTGACTGGAACGGAGGAAGTTAAAAAAGTGCATCCAGTGCATCGACGACCGAACGGATCCCGATGATCTCGATTCTGTCATCGTCATCTATTCCGCCGAGATTGTTCTGAGGCATGACAACTCTTTTAAATCCCATTCGGGCGGCTTCCCTGAGACGTACAGCGGCATGGCTGGTCGCCCCTTACTTCGCCGGCCAGGCCGACTTCGCCGAAGACGACAGTATTCTGATTGATGGGAATATTTCTGAAACTCGATGCGATGGCGGCGACGACTCCAAGATCGACGGCGGGCTCGTCTATCGAGATTCCCCCGACAAGATTGACGAAGATATCATCGCCGGAGAGATGGAATCCGACGCGCTTCTCAAGCATGGCGACGAGCAGCGCAACTCTGTTTATTTCCACTCCCTGGGTCGTCCTCCTGCCGGTGCCGAATTTTGACGAGCTGACGAGAGCCTGAATTTCCACGAGCATCGGGCGCGTGCCTTCGATCGCCGCAACAACGGCCGATCCGGAAGCTCCCAGCGGACGTTCGCTCAAAAACATCTCCGATGGGTTCGGGACTCCGATCAGCCCCCGGCTGGTCATCTCAAATATTCCGAGTTGATTCGCCGCGCCGAAGCGATTTTTTGCTGCCCGCAGGATGCGGTGGTTATGATGACGCTCACCTTCAAGATAGAGCACCGTATCAACGATGTGTTCAAGCGCCTTCGGGCCGGCAATCATGCCGTCTTTGGTGACGTGCCCGATGAGAAATACCGGAACCGTCAGGTTCTTCGCCAGAAGCAGAAACTGACCTGCAACCTCGCGAACCTGAGAAACCGACCCAGGCGCGCTTTCGAGCTTGTTGGAATAAATCGTCTGGACCGAATCGATAATGATCGCCTGAGGCTGGAGCCTGTTGATCTCGTCAAAAACCTTTTCGAGGTTGGTTTCAGAGAGCAGGAAAAGCCCCATCGGATGAATGCCCAGCCGCTCGCCTCTGAGCTTGATCTGCCTTTCGCTCTCTTCCCCGGAAACATAAAGAACATTTCCATAAAGTTCGCTGAGTCGATCCGCCACCTGACTTAGCAGCGTCGACTTTCCGATACCGGGCTCTCCGCCAATCAGAACCAGTGAGCCGGGAACTATGCCTCCTCCAAGAACCCTGTCGAATTCCTCGATTCCAGTCATCTCCCTGGAATCATCCTGAGCCTCGATTTCATTGAAACGGACCGGCTTGTTATCGTGCAGCTTCAAACCGCCGCGGCTGAGGGTGACACCATCCTTTTTTGTCGATCGCTCGACCTCTTCAACGAATGAATTCCATTCTCCGCAATCGGGACATTTCCCGAGCCACTTGCGCGACTGAAATCCGCAACCTTGACAGGCATAAACTGTTCTGGGTCCCTTAATGGCCATAATTTTTAATCCGATCGCTTCCTGATACCTGATATTGAATAAACGCTGAACCCCGACATTACAGCTTCAACAACTGCTCTCTGAGGATCCGGGCCTGAATGCGGCTCACATTAAGCTGCTGAGTGTTCTTGAGGGTGACGACATATGTTCCGCCCGGCAACGGGCTCACTCTGGTAATCTGCGCGACACTCGCCAGAATCCCCCTTCCGAGCCTGACAAATTTCGCGGGATCCAAACGCATTTCCAGATCCTTCAGCCGGTGCGAAAAACTGAATCGCCGGTTATCTATGGTAGTCAGATGCAGGATCTCGCCGTCGGCGATAATCGACGCCACCTGCTCGACAGGAACGATGATTATCTCCTCTCGCTGCTTGACTGGAATCCTTTCAAGATAAGAATGCCCGCCCTGGGATTTCTGGATTTCATAATCTTTAACCGCTGCGCTGAGTCGATCTGCGTTATTTTCAAGAAAGTCCGAATGTTCCAGGCGATCGAGCGCCCTGTTTATAGTTTCGGTCAGCCGCCTGCCTTCCACCGGCTTGAGAAGATAATCGATAGCGTTGAGTTCAAAGGCTTTGACGGCAAACTCGTCGTAGGCAGTCACAAAAGCGACCAGCGGAAGCCTCTCCCTTCGGATCTGCCTGACGACTCCAAGCCCATCGAGTTCCGGCATCTGCAAATCCAGAAAAGCCAGATCCGGCTTGAGCGATTCAATCATTTTAACGGCCTCGGTTCCTGAATCGGCCTCGCCGACAATTTCAATATCGGGATAACCCCGGAGCATTGCCACAAGAAAAGATCGCGCCGGTCTTTCATCATCGGCAACCAAAACCCTCAACTTATGGCCGTTTGAATGAGTCTCGATCATTTTACCGCCAGCCCTTTTGCAGGTTCATTTTCAATTTGCATCGCGGACCTGAGATGATCTGCTTCAGCCGGCAGTCTGATTTCCGCAAGGGTGCCTCCGCCCTTGCATTTTGCAATCCGAAAATCAGCCATCGCCCCGTAAAAGCATTCCAGGCGTTTCTCGACATTTGCCAGACCCACGCCGCTCATGCGGCCTGCTTCAAGCCCGGCAGCGGTTACACCTTCGCCTGTATCCTGAACGGAGATTCGCAATCGGCTGCCCGTCAATGGATCACCAGATTCATCGAGGGATACGCAAACGAACACTTGCCCGCCATCCCTGATTGGCCCGATTCCATGTTTGATGGCATTCTCGACAAGTGGTTGAACGATCAGCGGAGGGATCAGGTGGTCTCGCAGATCCTGCGGCAGGTCGATGACGACACGCAGACGATCTTCGAATCGCTCCCGTTCGATGGCGAGGTAGGACTCGACCAGATCCATCTCATCCCCGATCGTTATCAACTCTCCGGCAGGCGCCCTGAGCACGGCTCTCAAAAGACCAGTGAGCTTGAGCAGTGTCTCCAGCGCACGCCCTGGATTTGTTTGGATCAGATACCCTATCGTCGTCAGGGCGTTGAAGAGAAAATGAGGATTGAGCTGGGCTCTCAGGGCGCGCAATTCGGCTTCGGTCGCAAGCTTGCTGATCTCTTTTTCCCTGAGGTTTCTTTCGCATCGCTCGTGAGTAACCCTTACGGCATCAATCCTTCTCGCCATCATCAGCGCCACCGATTCAAGCAATGCGAGATCATCAGAAAGTAGCTGCCGCCCCGCTGAGAGCTCTCCGATAAGCAGATTGAATCGCGGGTTTTCATGAGTCGGGATCATGACCGTGGCGACATTTCTTCTCGACCGGTTGCCGGCAGTATCCGGGCCGGACTCGCTCTCCCTTGATATCAGTCGCACCAGCTCACTGGGCTTGACCACTGATCCTTCGTTCAACTGGAATATTTGACCTTCCAATAAACCCTGGCTCTCTCCGGTCACAACCTTCTCATCCGATGCAATCCATCCAACATCATTCGCGGTCAGTGCCTGTTTGAGCCTCAGGCAAATCCGGTTGAGGATGTCTTCGGTACGCTCGTTCGATGCAGCCGTCATTGCAAGCTCGTCACGCAGTTCCTGGTAATCGACTCGCTGCAGAATGATGGTATCCACAAACCAGGAAACCCACCGCTTCAGCAATGAATATATCAATGCCGTTCCGATCCAAAGCCCCAGAAGGGCGGCAACCGCTCGCGTATCCAGGTCACCGTTCGAATCCCTCAACCTGAACAATCGGGCCAGCACCAGAACGTATAATCCGAAAGCCATCCCGATCAAAACAATCAGCGCCATGGCGCGCTTGAGAAAGATATCAACCAGCGCGAACCGGTAATCCTGATATAGAATCGCGACAACCAGCAGAAGCGAGGCATGATGGCCTATCAACTCCACAAACCAGGGATTATCCCCGCTGGCATGCCTGCTGATGTGAAGCGCCGATACTGCAAATACCGCCAGTGCCACAACCCATATCGTTCGCTTCCACATCGATGAACGCCTGGCGTATACAAAAAGCGCGGCGGTGATCCCGCCGAAGCCGTATGTCAGCGACCTCAAGGCAACGCCTGAAGGCATCTCTCCGCCACTGAACGCCGCTTGAAAATGCATGACAGCCGCATAACTGCTCAGGATATATGCGGCTGAAACGATGATCAGCGATCCTGGCCGCCGCCCCAGCCACTGACCGGCGTGCAGTACGAAGTGGACAACGACTGCCGGCAAAAAACCGAGCGAGGCGAAGACCGCCGCTTCAAACCATGCAGCCGGCTTTGCAATCTCCCAGTCCCGCACGCCGTAAATCACCAATGCGCCAAGATTCCAGATCAATCCGAGAAGCGCAGTCCCCAATAACAACCGCTCAGCCGCCGACAAAAAACCTGACTCCCGGGCTGAAATCTCATGACTCCTGAATCCGAGCGACGAAGATCTCAGGATCATGGCAAGCAGCATCGCATAAAGAGCCGCCCCGGTGAGGAAACCGAGCAGGTTGACCAGAGCTGAAATATTATGTGGCGTCATCATTCGCTGGCTGCTTCATCGGAACAGCAATAACCGGTTTTATGAACAAATGAGGCCGGCTCTCGTTTTTATTAAAAAGTCCGAGCCGGCCATCAAGTTAAATCCAGACAGAGCTATCGAGGGCTGAGCACTTTCACCTTCGCCACAAATGCCCCATTGTTATCCTTGAGATTGCCTTCATTGACGCTCAGGAAGAGGATTCCATTATGAGGTGCGACAAATTCAGTCGAAGCTCCGATGAAGATGAAATCATCATTATCGTCACCAACCACGGCTATCAGAGCCCCCGTCGGTCTGTTGGGTAATAATTTGCGGGTATCGTTGCTGTTGATCCCTTCCGGACCTGACCGTTGATTATCGCCCAGATCGACCTCACCGGCGGCATTGATCACGACTTTCTGCCCTCGCTGAACCCTGATATCCGTGCTTGTCCAGTCCGCACCCGCCGCTACACTGACCGTCTTTTCCGCAATCACCGACCCCGAGCCCTCATCCTCCCCCACAGGAGGTTTGGCAACCGGCTCCCGCTCCCGGACAGGCCTTGTCTCAGGCACTGCCTCAGCAACAGGTGGATTCACTGCGGCCGGCTGGGCCTGCGGCTCAGCCGCGGATTTCTGAACGCCTCCCGTCTCGCCGGCTTCAAATTCAACACTCTCTACATCCTCCACCGGGATGACATACTGTGACGAATTCCCGCCGATGTAGACGACTATCGTGAATTTCCTCTGACCATATGAAACTACTTTTCCTTTCAATATGGTGCCGTCTTTTAACTTAATCGTATCTGCTGAGGCGACTATTCCCGCCAGCATGATGATCACCACGCTGAGTATGATTCTAGTCAATAAATTTGATCTGCTCACTCCGACCTCCTGGTGAAATGCCTGCTTTTATATCTTCTAATTGTCGAGTTCAATGGGTTAACGGGCCTAGATTAGCACAAAACGATTTGGTTGACACTCATACTGGACAAAGAAGATGAATGTCCTCTGTACTGAAATAATCCATTCATCTGGAATCTTCGCAAAGTTTATGAAGAAAAGTTAAAGCTTTCTTGACTAAAATAACACAGACGTCTATACTCCGCTTGCCTGTCGGTTTTCCAAATCTTTTGGAATTTTCAATGCCACAGTGCAAAACCTGTTTTCTCGGGTTTTTTCAAAATTGTGTTCTGCAATTGGGATAACCAGTATTTTTTTCGGTAATTTACCTTTGTTCTTGAAGGGTCGATCATTCGTCGCAATTATTTTTTTAACAGTTTTTGCTGGCTCTTTTTGGATTATGTAACGTTTACCTCCCTCCTTCTCCTGCTTGATTCCCACGATGTGAATTACACATCGTGGGATTTTTTGATTAATCGGGCCGGATAGCTATCCGCTCCAAAATAAAAATCAATTTCATCGTGAAAAACAACGACTCGTCCCGCGGTCAGGAACCCGAATGGAGCGGTGGCGTTTTCAACTATGAATTTTGAGCAAAGGATTCAAGGTTTGCGCGGGGTTTCAGAGCCGGCAGATTCCTGCGACTGCGAACGATAACCCATTCTGGCTCTGACAAGAAGGTCGTCTCGTTTGAGGTTGACCATGATTGAGCGATAGCTGCCATCACGGGCCTCATTGGATGAGATATAAGTGATGGTGTATTGATGTCGCAGTTCCTCCGCAATGAGTCGAAAAGCGAAGGTGGTGTTTTCGATGGTTTCAGCGCGCAGATAACGCGCCCCAGACTGCACGGCAAGCGAACGCATAAAATCGGCGGCGATTAAATACCGGTCTCGGATGAACTGCTGAGGCTGGGAATTGACCCTCGTTGAAGGTCTCGAACCAGGGCTGATTGAAGGAGCAGCCCTCCGCTCACCACTCGTATTTTCGTTTACAGGTCCGGGGATGTTGATCAGCGCTTTTGATTTTTCTTTTCCTTCGGTTTCGACTGGAGGCTTTTGCGGTTTCTGAACATCCTGCCACCTGAGGGATCGCCCGGTAAAGTTACGCCCACCGGGAAGAAAAACAGGTTTCATAATCGGAGCGCCGTCATTGCGCGTTTCATACTGTATCGTATAACTGATAATACCGGTTGATGCGACAAGGCCAAGAGAACTTTCAAAAGTAGCCTGTTTGCTTGCGGTGTCGACGCCATCAGTGAGAATGACAATCGCTTTGCGCCCCGGAACCCGGCTCATCTTTTCATTGATGGTCAGGTAGATTGAGTCATACAGACTGGTCATGTAGCTGCTCTTGAGTGATTTCACAGCACGTTCCAGTTCGGCCGGATCATTGGTGAACTCGCTGACAAACCGAACCTTCTCGTCGAAGGTAACAACCATCACCCGGTCACGCGGCTGGAGCTGTTTGATGAAGGCAAGCGCCGCTTTTCTTATTGCCGGCAGCTTGTTTTGCGTGCTTCGACTGGTGTCGATCAGCAGCGCCACGCTGAATGGCGACTCAATCGAAGAGAAGGTTTCAATTTTCTGGGATGCCCCGTCCTCGTATACTGAAAAATCATTACGGTTAAGCCCGGTCACGAACCTCCCGTAGCGGTCCGTGACCACCACCGGAACCGTGATCAGCATGGTCCCGAATTTGAATGTTGGCTGCTGCTCCTGCTGCTCGGCCTTCTCTTTCTCTTTGGTCTCCTGTGCAAAAACGCTCTGCGAGAATGCAGCGGCCAGCACCAGCAGGGCCGGCGCAATAAATTTCCAGGTTGTCGATGTCGTCGTTGTTTTCACGTAAAACATAACTGGACTTTTCATCAAAATGATTCCAGATTGTACTTGACTGGGCTTTCGGAATCAAAAGGGTTCACGCAACAATTATTACTATTCTTATCTCCGGGTTGAGTTGAAAAATCATGTCGCTTGAATACGCAATAGAATATCACTGCCAAGTAAGAAGAAACCAAGGCGAAGCATCAATCAGGATGCTGGCCAGAACCAGCGCCCTGATTTCGAGAGTGGTCTCGGAGACCATCGAGCAGGCGCGAATTCCGTCTGACGAGACAGTGAATTTCACGACGCGCTATGCCGGGGATCTGGAAAAAATCGAAGAGGTTTCCAGCTTCTGCCAAAATCATTGTCCGGCAGGTCTCGACATGAGCCTGACAAGCGCGGCCAAGCCGCGACTCCCGAGACAAACGGCGGAAAGCCATGAACCCCTGTTCTGCCTCGGTAGAATACGTTATCCGATTGAATCGCGTTTCGAGCACTTTGTCGCCGACAGGTTTCAGCTTATCTATGACAATTCTCCGCCTGATGAACTCCCGCAACTGATGCGCGTGCTGCTCGATTCTGAATCTCCTTTCGATGGAGAGGTGACAAAAGAATTGAGAAGAATCACCACCTCAGACGGGCTCAGATTTTACGAGCGGCGCCTCCCGATAACCATGGTCAGAACGGCATCAAGACTGACAACCGACAATATTTTTGATCTCTTTGCGGGATTTCGCTCATCCGATGACGGAAAAACGGGCTACCAGCGCGAGCTGCCCCCATTCACATTGCCGGATTACAGTGATCTGCTTGACTCGATATTGACCAGGGATTTGGGCGTGGAAGAGATCGTCAGGCTGAGCGAAAACAGCTCGACCTATACTCAGTTTCTGAGATTCGGGCGGGCTGTCAGTCTGGCGGAGATGCTGAATGTGAGGCTGCTGCTGGATTGAAGCGGGGTCGCTTTCCGGCAGCCGGTAAGCTTCTCACCTCAACTGATGAGCCAGTTCGGGTGGAGGCGCTTCCTGTCCGGTCTGGGTTTCCAGATCCCGTTTGATGGCATCCAGGATTCCATTGATAAATTGAGTGGCTTCATTGGTTGAAAAACGCCTCGCGATTTCGAGGGCTTCGTTGATGGCCACCGTTCTTGGCGTATTTGGCTGGTGAAGGAATTCGTAGACAGCCAGTCGCAGCAGATTTCGATCGACAATGGCCATCCGGGGTATTCGCCAGTGCTCCGTGCGAATGCGAATACGTTCATCAATATCATCGAGGTGAGTGACCGTCCCCAGGACCAGTTCATTGGCGAATTCGCGGACATCGTCCGCGGCTTCCGCCATTTCCCCCCAGAAAGTTTCAACCAGTTCTTCGACTGACGGGCGAGTCACATCGTATGAAAATAACATTTGCAGCGCGCATTCACGCGCCTTGCGCCGAACACCCATAAAATTTATTACCGAATAGATTCTGAATTCAGTTAAAGACGAAGGATGCAGCCGATATTGAACAATCTCTGACCGGTCGGTTAAGGACCGCTTGCCGAACGATTCACAGTTTCCTGAAAAGGTCGGCCATTTCAACAGCAGCCATTGCAGCGTCGAACCCCTTGTTGCCGGCTTTCACCCCCGCCCGGTTAATTGCCTGTTCAACCGTATCGGCGGTGATAATTCCATAAGCAATTGGAATACCGGTCTCCATTGAAGCAGACGCCATCCCTTTTGTTACTTCCGCTGCGACATATTCGAAATGAGGGGTTTCGCCGCGGATTACCGCTCCCACGCAAATGATTGCATCATATTTACCACTTGCTGCAAGTTTTTTGGCAGTAAGCGGGATTTCAAAAGAACCGGGGACTCTCACGAGTGTCAGATCTTTTTCCTGTGCCCCAAGCCGGATCAATGCATCCTGCGCGCCGCCAATCAGGCGGCTGACAATCAGATCGTTCCAGCGTCCGGCCAGGATGGCAAAACGCAAGCCTTCTGCTTTCAGCATTCCTTCGATAACTTGAACCATGGGGGAATTATCCAAAATTTCTCGGAGCCCAGTATAGTGAGCAGCGTTGATGCGGTCAAGAAGATAAAAAGTTGCCCGACATTTAGTTTATTTTCCAAAGGGGGGCAAATTCTAATGCAACGTTGGAATCGGCCGGCTATTCACCCTTGAAATCGGGGGCTCGTTTTTCAAGGAAGGCAGTAGTTCCTTCTTTGACGTCGGAGGTGGAGAAGCATATCCCGAAGAGGGCGGATTCAAGCAGGAGCCCCTGCTCGAGGCTCATCTGCGCACCTTTATTGACTGTTTCAAGAGCGTATCTGATGGCCAGTGGAGCGAGCGAAGAGAGCCTCGCGGCAAGTCTCTCACAATGCTCAAGCATCTCCTCCGGAGTATCCGTTATTTTATTGATCAGGTTAAGACTCAGCGCCTTTTCGGCTCCAATGGGTTCGCCGGTCAACACCAGCTCCAGCGCGCGGGATCTGCCTGCCAGGCCGGCGAGGCGGGTGAGCCCCCCGAATCCAGGCATCAGACCCGATCCGATACCGGGTCGTGAAAACATTGAATCGGACACCGCGATCCTCCATGTACAGCAAAGCGCCAGGTCCAGGCCGATGCCGCAGGCATCTCCATCGATGGCGGCGATAACCGGTTTACCAAGATCCTCGATTGTAGAGGTCAACTTCTGAAAATCGCGGACAAATTTCAGGGCAAGCTCTGATGAGAGGGCAGACAACGATTTGTCGTCCGCCCTCATTGAGAAATCATGACGGCCGGCGCCCGTCAGAATCACCGCCCTGATTTCCGGATCATCGCGAAGGCCATTAAACTCATCCTGCAATTTCGCGATCACCCCAGCATCCAGCGTCCTGCCTGCCCTGGCCCGGTTGAATTTGACCGAAGCGATCTGGCCGCGGCGGCTGGACCAGACCTGGCCCGAACAATCAGGATAATCAGGATAAACTGATGGATTGACATTCACTTCCGTCATACCAGATTCATCGGCTTTGGATTGCGCGGATCGGAATAATCATAAAACCCGCGGCCGCTCTTGCGGCCGAAAAGACCGGCCTGCACCATGCGCTTGAGAAGTGTCGGAGGCGCGAAACGCTTCTCCTTGAAATCATCGTACATGATGTTGGCGATATAGAAGGTTGTATCAAGTCCGACGAAGTCGGCCAGCGTCAGCGGGCCCATCGGATGATTGCATCCGAGCTTCATTCCGTTGTCGATATCGACCGTTGAGGCGAGCCCCTCTTCCAGAACCCTGATTCCATCGAGCATGTAAGGAACCAGCAGGCGGTTGACGATGAATCCCGGCTTATCGTTTGCCCTGACAACAGTTTTATCCAATGATTCGGTGAAGATAAGCGCTTCAGAGTAGATCTCATCATCGGTGAGAATCGTCCTGACAACCTCGACCAGTTTCATCAGCGGAACCGGGTTGAAGAAGTGCATGCCCAGGAACCGGCGCTGCCTCTCGGCGCTTGTCGCCGTCATCATCTCGGTGATCGATAGCGATGAGGTGTTTGAGGCGAAGATCGCCTCCGGCTTGCAGATCGAGTCCAGCTTTGCGTATGTCTCACGCTTGATCTGCAGGTTTTCAATGATGGCCTCGATGACGATATCAACGCCTGCCAGATCTTCCAGCTTCGTCGTCCCATTGATGCGGGCCATTGTCTCATCTTTTTTGGCCGCCGCGATCACCCCTTTTTCAACAAATTTGGTGAGGGATTTGTCGATGCCACTCACTCCCTTCTTAACCAGGTCTTCATTGACCTCAACAATACTTACATCGTAACCGGCTGTGGCGGCGACCTGGGCTATGCCAGCGCCCATCAATCCGGCTCCCAAAACACCGACTTTTTTGATTGCCATTTTATTTCTCCATGAGTTAAAAAAATAATATTACAGCTTCAATTTCACTACCTGATCGCATGTTAAAAAATTTCAACTCTGGTCCGTCTCGTTCTTTGATGAATTTCTGAGGCTGAATCCATATTTGAAGCCTTCGCGTGAAACCCAGTCTCTGAAACGTTTTCTGATGGCGATAATTTGAGTGGCGACATTGTCGAGTCGATCCGATCCGGGATCAGATCGTGTTCCTGCCGCCGCTTCCTGCAGAAGCTTCATTTGTTCAATCATATCCCGGCGGATTTTTTCAGATACGGCATCGGGCGCCGGCGAATTTTCGAGCGCCTGCCTCGACGCTTCGAGCCGTGAGAAGGCTTCAGCCACCGGCCTGGCGTCAGCGGCCTTGAAGGCCGAGTCAAAAACCTCTATGACAGCTCGATCGCCCTGCGTGTAATTGTTGAGAAACTTCTGGACGACAATCGATCGCTGAATCAAATGGGTGCCACTGGTCTGATACGCCCGAAAAAAACTGTATCCGACAATTGCCGAACAGATAACGATCGTCGCCAGTGCCAGCCGTGACATTCCTGTGCGCCCGGGGGCGGCATATGGGATGATCAGCGCCAATGCTGCTCCGGAGATGAGCCCGCCGATGTGCGCGGCATTGTCTATGGCCGTAATTGAAAAGCCTATGAAGAGGTTGATGATGACCACCGGCACTATTCCAGATGTCACCGCCTTCCTGAAGTTCTGAGGAAGCTCGTGTCGATACTTGTAACCAAAGACGAAAAGCGCACCGAACAACCCGAAAATCGCTCCGGAAGCTCCGACACCGGCTATCCAGGCGGGACGGGCCATGCCGCCAAAGTAACTTCCGATGACCCCGCCGATGCCCGCCAGCAAATAGATGAAAAGATAGCGGGATGAACCGTAGATCTTCTCAACCAGCGGCCCGACGTTCCAGATCGCATAAGAATTCGATGCCAGGTGAAGCAGCCCTCCATGAATGAAGATCGGCGTCACCAGTCTGAACCATTCTCCCTGCCTGAGAAGCTCGTTGGTTTTGGCGCCGAAAGCGACAAGCGTCCCGAGATCGTTCATATTGATCAGTTCGCTGAAGAAATTACCGCCGGTCACCACCGCCATCACCAGATAAATCACCAGATTAACCGCAAGAATTGCATATGTAACCGGCGTCGCCCTCGAAAAAAGCGATCGGATGAAATGATGATCAGCCTTGACCTTGTGCTCTTCAACAACTGCATGGATTGAAATGGCTCCACAATTCACACATTGCGGGAGTTCTCCCGGTGTGGGATTCCCGCATCTTTCACATCTTCGTAAAGACACCGGCGAGTTGATGCTCTCAATGTCGCTGCTCACTCAAGCTCCTTTTTGAAATCCTGTCTAATGACTTCAGAAATAATAATGATCATTGTATCCGAGCCCGTCTCCGGCTGTCATTACATTCATGACAATTGTCCCATTTCTATCCCTGAATCAATTTTCAAAATGAAACTTCAACGAGCCTGGCTCGATCGGCAAATCGAACTTTGCATGAATCAGGACAATGAGCATATTGCTAAGCTTGTGCCTGCCTGCTAGACTGTCTTTCTATTGTCATAAGCATGGTCCCGAACCCGTGAATTAGCATGCATAATAGTTATCGACTGGTCATGTCCGGCCGTAAAAAACCCGGTCAGATTTTTTTTGTCAGTTGTTATAAACAGTCGATAAGCAGATTAATGCAAATAAATAAATATAGTTATCGATCAGGTCAGTTTCGACTGTCAGGACTGGCCGTAATTTTTGAATCGAGATCTCACTGACAACTATGAAAGAAAATTCCTTGATTGGCGGCGAGCCTGTTCAGGAGCAGAATCCGGAAAAGGCGAGCCCAGTAAAAACCAATAAAACTTCCGGTTTAAATTCCTGGATCGACAGTTTTCTCAACCTGATCAGTTCGGTCCCGTTTGGAATCAGCCTTCTGATTCTGCTGATAACGGCCTGCATGATCGGCATGGTCATCCAGCAACAGGAGCTGGAGTCCTTTTCTGGGTATTATGCGGAACTGACTCCGGGCGAAAAGATCATATACGGCCGGCTTGGCTTCTTTAACATTTACCATGCCTGGTATTTCAATCTGCTCCTGTTATTACTCAGTCTTAATATCATCCTGGCATCGATTGATCATTTCCCCGCGGCCTGGAGCTACATCTCGCGCAAAAAGCTGACCGCGTCTCCGACCTTCGCCTCGACGCAGAAGTTCAGGGAGAAGGTGGAAGTACCGCAACTCGACAGGAAGCAGCTTACTGAACGGGCAGTCAAAGCCGCAAAACATCTGCGCTTCAAGGTCCGCGTCACAGAAGAGGATGCACGGACCACTGTTTTTTGCCGAGCGGGGCGTCTGGAACCGGCTTGGAGCTTACGTCGTGCATGTCGGCCTGCTGACAATCTTTGTCGGCGGGTACCTGACCAGCCGCGGATACACAGGAAACCTGCAGGTCGCCCCAGATCAGTCGGAAAACAAGATGTCTCAGGCGGTCTTCAACCTGGAGAATGCGACAAACCAATTCGCCATCGGCTCTCGCGATTTGAAGCTTCCCTTCACCATCGAGGGTGTCGACATTGAGCAGAAGCTGATCAACAAGGATGGCGGGATTGAAGTTCCCAACACTCTGGACTGGCTGACGCGGATCAAGATTCACGATGAGGAGACCGGCAAGGAGACCGAGGCGCTGATACACATGAACAGCCCATTCGATTATCGGGGCTATCGATTATTCCAGGCATCATACGTACAGATGGGAAGCGCGAGATCGATCAAACTTCGCGTGACCCCTGCCACCCCTGCTGCAGGTGGAACGACAGAAGAGATTTCCATTCAGAGAAATGGCGAGACGAAACTCTCTGACGGCACCCGTGTCAAGTATGTCGAATTTAACCCTCACATCACTTTCACGCAGGACAGCAAAATCGACTTCGGATCGGCACAGTACGAAAATCCGGGGGCGCATCTCATCTACATCACTCCTGACGGCAAGGAGGGTGATGTCTGGGCTTTCAATGAAAAATTCATTGGAGAAATATCCTCCGCGCCATTTCTGAAATCAAAATTCCTGAGCGACCCTAAATATCAATTCGTTCTGACCGATTTTCAGAAGGTCGGGCAGGCGCATATACTTTCAGTTCAGTATGACCCCGGCGCGAAAGTCGTGTATGTGGGATTTACGATCCTTTGTCTGACGCTGATCTTTATCTTCTTCTTTTCGCATCAACGTCTCTGGATAGTCATTGAAGACGGCAAGGTGAACATGGGCGGCGATTCGAACCGCAATCGTCTCGGTTTTGAAGACCGGGCGAGAAAGCTCGCGGATCTGATCCGCGGCACACAGGCAACATCGTAGTTTTTCTTTTCTCAATAATTGGTTCTCAAGCAAGAATTTTTTACAATTGGAGGTAAGTAATGAGCGAAGCCATGAAGTCAGTTAATGCGGCATTAAATGTTCCATCGCCGGCAAAATCTGAGTTCGGTTTTCGGGCATTGAGCGGCTATTTACCGGCGATACTGCCGCTGATCGGCGCAGCCCTGATGGTCACTGCACGCATCAAGCTGGGCGCAGCGGCAGTCCCCGCCGACGGCTCATTGGTCGTGCTTGCGGTACTTTGCTACATCATCGCATCGGCATCGTTGATGACGAATTTTTATGCCCCTATCGGTTTCCTGCAGAAACTGGGGCTGTGGATCTCCTCGCTGGGATTTTTCTTCAATCTCTCGGGGTGGCTGGTGAGATGGGTATCCGCCGGCGACAGGGAGAACTGGATTCGAATGACCAACCAGATAACCGGTGAATACCATTTCTGGTGGTTCTTCAGCTACATCCCGTTCGCCAATCTCTACGATCTTTCGGTGGCATTCGCCTTCGGTGCGGCCTTTGCGTCACTGCTCATCAGTCATCGCGAGAACACGCGATTCATCGGGGCCATCTCGATGCCGCTGGTGGCGTTGATACTGCTGCTGGCGATCTTCATCGGCAACGCGTTTATCAACCTGCCTCCGGTTCTCGACAGCTACTGGCGTCCGATTCACGTGGGTGTCGCGTCGATGAGCTATGGCGTAGCACTCGTCAGTTTTGCACTGGCCGTGATGTACCTGCTCAAGGATGGAATGAAGATCGAGACAATGGCAATCTATGTCGCGTCATTTATCTTCGTCGGGTTTGCGGCCTTCAGCCAGTCGTATGACAGGCTGGGAATCTTCCACGACCGGGCGTCGTTCTTCTCGATCCAGTACCGGCTCAATGCCGTAGTGCCGCACTCTCAGGGCGTCTCCAACAGCGGCGCAAGGGTCGTCATTCCCTGGGTCGGCCCGCTGCTGACAATCACACTGCTGCTGATGCTTGTCACTGCGATCTGCTACATTGTATACACCTACAAGCAGAATGAGGCCGCTCGCAAATGGGGAACGATTTCGCTGCGCGCATCACTGGTTCCCCAGCTCGCGGCCATAGTCGCGCTCTTTACCTACGTCAAGAGCTCGGGCAGCGTCGGCTCATTTATCTCCAGTGATCAATTCTACTGGGTCGGAAAGACACTGCTCGGCAAGGATGCAACCGGCATGGCGGCAGCCCAGATCACAACCATTGGGTCCCAATGGATTGAGGCCAACAGCAGCGCTCTGGTGCTCAATGCCCAGGCAAACCCGGTTGAAATCGCATCCATGCTGTCGGCTTTTGTGCTCACAGGCTTCCTTGTGCTTTTTGGATTCCGAACTGAGAAAGTTCGTGCGGGCCTGCCGGCTCTGGAGAAGCTCGACAGCCTGACCTACAAGACTGTCGGCGTGGCTTTTGCCGGCCTGGCAATTCTTCTGGTCACCGGCGCAATCTGGGCCAACGAGTCCTGGGGCAGGTACTGGGGATGGGATGCCAAGGAGACAGGAGCTCTTGTCGCATGGCTTTCCTACGCAGGTTACCTGCATACGCGAATTGCACATGGATGGACAGGAAGGCGAAGCGCCTACTTCGCCGTGGTCGGATTCCTGCTCGTGCTCTTCACCTATCTGGGAGTAAGTTATCTCCTGCCCGGACTTCATTCGTACGCATAAGTCCCGGGTCCAATTCTGACCTCAAAGGCAAAAATCAAAAGTTTATCAAAGGGCTTTTGATTTTTGACTTTTTTTTGGTACTGCCCTTGCCGGAACAAAAGATCAATCAAAACAAAACAGCCATTTTATGGCTGGTATTTTTTTCAATAGCCGGAATACTGACAATCACGCTATACAAGGACGGCGAGCAGCAGGATTCGGGTTATCACTACCTGTTTGCCAGATGGGCATTCAGATATCCCGAATATTTCGTAAGTGTCTGGGGCCGGCCATTATTTACACTCCTCTATTCACTGCCCGCGCAACTTGGCTATCAAATCGCTCGACTCTCGACCTTGATTATTTGCCTGCTTACAGGATGGCAGACATACAAGCTTTCGGATCGATTGGGTGCGCCAAAATCCGCCCGTGCCATCCCATTTCTATTTCTGCAACCTGCCTTTTTCCTGATTAGCGGGACGGTGCTGACTGAACCGTTATTCGCTCTGATCATGGCGATCGTCATCAGGATTCAACTCTCGGGCAGACTGCTTCTGGCCTCGTTTATCGCATCCTCTTTGATCATGGTCAGACCCGAGGGTTTTTTCGTTGGAATCATTTACGGTTTTTTCATTCTACTCGATCGGAAATCTCAGGCAGGCCTTCCCTCAAGGCTCGTTAAGACGCTTGTTCTCGGCATTGGCATGCTGGTCTGGTGGAGCGCCGCAATGATTATCACCAGGGATCCGTTATGGATCGCGCACAATTGGCCCCCGGACTGGCAGGCCTTGGGAAAAGCCAACGGCACGGGTCCGATCTGGTGGTATTTGGCCATGCTGCCATTGATCGTGGGCCCTCTGCTATTGCTGCCATTCCTCATAGGTTTCAAGCATCTGCTGGCGGAGAGGAAGTTTCTTGCCGGGCTGTCCATCTTCATTATCCTGCTCTGTCTGCATTCCCTGATGTTCTGGCAGGGCTGGTTTGGCTCCGCAGGGTACCCTAGATATTTTGTCTGCGTCTCTCCAATTACGGCGATCATCTCGATGACCGGCTGGAACGTTTTTGAAGATAAGCTGACCCGCCATTGGCAGACCCTTGTTCCCTTCTTCTCAGGAACTCTTTTTTCTCTATCACTCGTCTTTTGTATCTTCTACATAGACGGCTGGAGATCCACCAGAGATGCATTTGCTGTTGACGAGATGACCGCCTGGTTAAAAAACCATGACATCAGGTTCAAGAGACTGATTACCAGCCAGGCCTACATGAGAATCGCCCTTGATCGCGATCCTCTTGAAAACGCTGATTTCAGCAGCCACTTCGGCAAAAACATCGAGTTGATCGCCGGCGCCGCTCCTGGAACTCTGATTTTCTGGGACTCCGATACTGGAGTGAAATGGTACCGACTCAAGGCTGATGACATTGATGGAGCAGGATACACGGAATTGAGGTCGGAATCCTATTCGATAAAAGGTTACTTACCCTGGCCGGACTGGAAGCTTTTTGGCGGACCGCGGTATCAGACGCTGCACGTCTTCATCAAGCCCGAGATCAGGCCCGAGATCAGGCCCGAGATCAGGCCCGAGATCAGGCCCGAGTTGGAACGGAACAAATAATAAAGGCGGCATTTATCGGCAGGAGGATCGCTGGAACTCATTTAAGCCCGCCGCTGACCTCCCGCCAATTTTTCATCCCGTTGTAAAAGCCTTTAGGGGTTAACGAACAGGCCGCTTCGCAATCTCACGGATTTTCCGTTCGGATTGATGACGTAGACATCGCGAAAACCCAGTGTGGTGCCCGCGGTAACCTCGACAGTGACAACGATTCTGTCCTCTTCAATTGAGATGTAGTTCAGAATATTCAGTCCATCTTTTCCGAAGCGTATCTCCGAAGCAGGGTGGAACCCGGTGCCTGTCAAGATGAGATTTACTGTCGTATTCCGATTCAGGCGATTGGGTGATGCGGTAAAAACAGCCAGGTCCCGCGGCAGGATATCAACCATGTAAGGCCCGCCTGTCGTGATGCCGTCATTGCCGTCAAAGACAACCACTTTGATATCGTGAATCCCAACCTTCAACTGAATATTGATTACCGGGCCCTTTCCAATCACCAAATCCCCGTCATACCAGGTGAAGGAAAGGCTATCTCGATCGGGATCACTTGAGCCGGACGCATCGAGTGTCAAATCAGCTCCGAATTTGGTGGTGGCCTGAATCGTACCCGGGAATGGAAGAATTGAAACAATCGGAGGCTTGTTGAGGCTGTTGCCGCTTCCGCTGTTGTCATTCGGAATATCGCTGATGGTAATTCTGAATGGCAGGGTGGTAAAAGCCTGTCCCCTGGAATCCAGGGCTACGACGCGAAGATTACCCGAGACCGCAGGATCACCCTTTTTTGGAGCTATGCGCAACACGGCAGTCCTGTCCCCGGGGTTTCCGCTGATGATCCATGCATAAGGCGAATTACCCGAAAGATTGAAGGTCACCGGGTCGCCATCTGGATCCTCCGCCTGGAGCGCAATATCCCTGACTTCACCGGCCGCAACGAACTGGTCGTTGAGATTACCCATCCTGGGCGCCTTACTGGCTGCCACGCCGCCGATTTGCGCTGCTGTTGATCCCTTGGCAACATTGACTTCAAGGCTGGCCGTCGATGAATTGCCGGCTTTGTCTTTCGCTGTAAAGGTTACCAGGGTTTTGCCGATCTGAAAGACGCTTCCCGAAGCTTTGGATGATTTCACGGCCACTATGCCGTCAACCATGTCAAAGGCCACCGGCATGTCGAAACTGACAGCTCCTCCGGAGTCCGAGGCGGTGACCAGATTGACGGTCGATGGCAACCCGCTTATCTGCGGCGGGGTCGTATCAACCACCGTGACCGTCTGATCCTCCGCACTACTGGAGGCTCCATTGCCGTCAGTGACGACAAGGCTGATAGTATGTGAACCAATAGACAAATTGCGATCTGATACTCTCGCCGTGGATATGACCTGATTATTGTCGCTCCATTTGAATGACAAAGGATCGTCAATATCCGGATCACTGGAATCAGTGCCGTCAAGCCTGACTATCGTGCCGCCGGCTCGCCTCGCTTCAACCTGCAATCCAATGGTTTCAGCCAATGCCGTCGGAGGATTGTTGTTGGGATTGATTGAGAGAATCTTTATCGACTGGGTATCCGCCGTACTCAGAATATGCAGATTTCCATCCCCGCTGATCCCTCCACGCCATCCATTATTCCCGACAACATTGAACGGGGAGAGACTCTGATTTATCGCCCAGGGAAGAATCGGAGTGAAAGAAGTGATTTTCAACCACCCATTCTCACCAGACAGAATGGGGCTTGTCACAGGAGGCTGAATGGCTGAAGGTCGAACCTGACTCAGTCTGGCCTCGTTCCGCGGGATACTCGCATTGACCGCGTTTGCCTTGTCGTCATAGAGCATCAAACTCGCCGCACCACGGGTATTCGGAGGCTCGAGCATGCTTGCCGCGGGCCTCGCAAATCCGACAGCAGTATTGTTTTCCGTCTGATTCGGCACAAATGCCAGCCCTGTCGTAGCCGGCAAACGGTCATAATTCCCCCCATCGAAAATCAAATCAGCGGTTTCATTATCATCATTTCGCTTGACGTCTTCAGTCGTATTTTTGCCAACCGCCAGGGCATTGAATGAGGTCTTGAGCCCCCCGGTCTCCTCCACCTGCGCGCTTCCTATCAGGTGATTGAAATGCACCGGCAAGGCACGATTGTCAATTGCAACAATCATCACCCAACCCTTCTGGTTAGGTGAAAACTCATCTGGATTGATGACGATGGTCTGCAGGTTCTGCAACGATAATATCGTCTCCTTTACTTCAGGCTTTCCGGCCAGACCGCTGAAGAAGGCGCGCAGTTTGATCTTCTGAGTCGGATTGGTATTGGTCACCATGATCCTGGTGGCGCCGTTCTCACCTGTCACATATCTGGGATAGATCAGAATGCTGCCGGCTCTCGACTCGCTCGCTCCCTGCGAACTGTTGGTAGCGGCAGGAAGATCGGTGGTGACTACATCATCAACCGGGTTGTCGGGAAATCTGACAGGAACCGTTATCTTGCAGGACTGAACCCAATCGAGCGCCTGCATTATCCGGGCATTATGAAGCGGTTCCTTTTCGCCATCGGTCAGACTGAGACCGATGACAGGAAGATCGTTATCCTGATCATCCTTTGCATTGAATGTCGCCCATCCTGACCTGTTTGCAGAAACAACCGTGTTGAACTGCGGGGCTGTCCAGATTGACGAGGGGTCAGAGTAGAGTGCAAAACTCACATTATGCTTCTGCGACCATCCTGTTCCGGTGTAATCATACGCTGTTGCTTCAAGATGAAACGAGTTGGCGAGCAGCCCGCTGAGATCGCTGATCGGGCTGATCACAGAAATGTCCGTTTTTACCGCCGGTCCGGCGACATTATCCTGATTTTGAAGACTGTCAATCGCGACAACCTTCGGCAATCTGTCGTATTCGACTCCGTTAAAAAGGACGTCGGCAGTATATTCCTGGGCATTGATTTTGACCGGGCCCGCACTGCGTTTTGCCGCCGAAAAAGCGTTGTATCCCGCCTCATGCCCATGATTATCCATAATATGAGCATTGCCGATCAGCCAGTTGAACTGTGTCGGCAGCCCCATTGAGTTTACCGCCAGGGCGATCATATATCCGGTCTCTCCCGGCACCTCACGGCTCGCCAGAAATGTCATCGATTGATTTGGAACCAGAGTCACAAATCGTTCGTCAATCAGGCCGTTGTACACATAGAAAATTCTGACAATTACCGAATCCTTGGGATTGGTATTCGTCACAGTCATAAGTGTATTGATCAAGTTGGGCCTGCTGATGTCGCTGGTGAACCTGGGATAGAAAAGGATGCTGCCGGGCTTGCTGCTGGCAGCCGCGCTTCGCGCCGCATTCGATCCCGTATTCGGCACACCCGGCCCTATCTGTGGCTGTGTCGGATCAGTCTGCGATTGCATGGCTATTGCCGCTACACTGAAATCCGACCTTAAATATCCACCTGCAAATGCGCCTGTAATAACGGAGGATAGCAAAATGACCGCGGCCAATCTAACTATTCCAAAGTGAGGGATTGCAAAATTCTTAAGTGTCATTCCTGGGACATACGACATGGCTCGCTCCTATTATTTCTGGAGTCAAATCAACAGTTTTCGGGGATGAATCTATCTCTCTTCGCCCTCAAACCGGCCATTGATGCTTGCTGGACCTCGAAATGGTCCGGGCTGCCTAGGCCAGGATACGGGAAAGACTCTCTAATTCCTGTTTGCCGGGCGAGGATCAGTCTCTCATCCCCCGGAAAATATCATTAAGAGGCCTTAATGATATTCTCCTGAAGAATGAGAATAATCCGGTGTGTTGATACCGAATTTTTATTTATTTGAGAAAGGTCTAAACCGTGGGGATATGCGCTGATTTCAGTGACCCGCGAAAAATATCATAATACCAGCCAACCCCGCAAGAAATTATCGCTACTAAGAGTGTTGAAAACGAACTTGCAATGAAATTTGTAAGCTAAACTCATTAAAATCATTGCATATGGACCTATTAGCTGTGCTAAGATGTCACGTGTCCCCGATTGGTTGCATTTAGACTGCTGACTCGGTGAAGGTGACAATACAGATTTTGCTTAAGTTTCGACTTTGAGTGATTACTTGACATCACTTCAGACAGAGTCCGGTTGGCAGGTCGATCGCCAGTTTCGCCAGTTTAAGAGGATAGTAGAGTTATTTGCCCGACTGCCTCAATCGACATCAGCGAGTTAGATCAGCTGTAGTCTCAGACGGGATTGAATGGCTGCCTCTTATCGAAAAACTTCAATCCGCCTCAGACTCTGCAAACATGCAATCTATTATTAAAGACTGCAATAAATATTCGGAGGGATTTATGACCCAGAAAATCGTTCGTCGCCTCATAAGCTCAGCGATTCTATTTAGTGCCTTATTTTTTACAGGCTCCAGTGTCCTTGCTCAGGTCAACGTTAACTCGTATTACCCGAATGACATCAGGCCTGGAAGCATACTGTTTTTCAATCGCTATACAAGCAACCCGAACAATCCTCAGCAGGGCGACACCCAGTTAAACATTACCAATGTAAGTCAGAGCCTGAGAGCCGAACTGCATCTGTTTCTGGTGGATGGAGCGACCTGCACGGTTGCAGACTTTTTCCTCTCACTGACACAGAATCAGACTTCATCATTTCTGTTGAGTGATTACGATCCAGGTGTTCAGGGCTATATAGTTGCGGTTGCAACGAACGGTGGAACGCCTGCTCAGTTCAATCATCTTATTGGCACCGTCTACATCAGGGAGACGGACGGGCGGACGGCCGTGCTGCCCGCGATTTCATTCCTCAAGCGTTCCCCGGGTGAAATTCAGCCGAAACAGGATGGATCTTACAGCCTGCTTTTCAACGGCATTGAATACGAACAATTTCCGTCTTCGCTGGCCATTTCAAGTTTCAACAGTCAGGTTACCGATCAAGGGTCGCTCGTCCTGCTTTCACCCACTTCGGATCTTACATTTGGAGCCGTCAACCAGATAAGCATCTTTACACTGTTATATGATGACACGGAAAAATCATTCTCGAGTAGCATACAGTTAAGGTGTTATCTCTATTCGTCTTTAACCAATCTTTTCAATCGGGGCGGCAGCATCACCAGACAGGTTCCTGCGGGAAGAACCGGCTGGATTCGAATGAGCGCCACCAGTCCTCTGATTGGATCGTTCATTATCAGGGGGCCGGTATTCAGCGGAGGCCACAATCTGCATACCTCTGGCGCTGCTGCCTTCTTATGAAATTACTCTGCCTGTGTTTTGATTTAATACCAAAGTCAATTCAAAAAAAAATAAAGGGTAAACTGAGAGATCAGTTTACCTTTTATTTTTTTTCATGCATTCCGGAAAGTCACCATTGGCCGGAAAATAAAGAATAAAAAATGTGCTCAAGTGTATGTAATATCTGCATTAGAAATATTCGCAGTGTACGATTTCAGGATACTTGTATCTTGAACAAACAGGATATATGCTATGAGCCAATCTGATAAAGCGTTGAAACAGTGGGGGATAGTCCTCCAACAAACCCAATGGTACGCGATTTGCCTTATGATTGTGGTGGTAATAATGGAGTTGTTATCTATTACCTCAAAAGAAAACAGGGAGGGACAGATGAGAGTGAATAAAGTGTTTGGATCAGTTTTGCTTGGATTGGTATTTGGCTTTGGCATAACGGTTTCCGCGCAGGAGACCAAAAAGGAGGGACAGATTGATCAGAGCCGCGCGGTCAAGATTCCCGCAGGGGCAAAGCAGAAAGTGCGAGGAGTGATAGTCAGTCGGGACGCGTACAATTTCATTTTACGAGACATGACTGGCGGAGACGTTCAGGTAAACCTCACCAATTTAACCAAGGTTGAGGAGAAGAAGAGCAATCCCTTCCGCCGTTCGAAGAATTACGGAACGACGCAGTTGCTGCGCGGACTGACAATAGAAGTTGAGGGCCGCGGAGATGCAAACGGTTCGCTGGTGGCTGAAAAAGTCAAGATGACCGATGATGCGCTGGTTGTAGCCCGCACTGTTGAATCCCGTGTGACGCCGGTTGAGGGCAGGGTTGGCGATGCAGAAGGCCGCATTAGCCAGGCAGAGGCGAATGCACAGCGTCTTTCCGGCCAGCTTGAGGAATTGACGGCGATTTCGAATGCCGCGCGCGGAGGCGCCAAGGCGGCTCAGGATACGGCAGATTTTGCGATCGCCGGAGTAAGCGCGACCAACAAGCGAATTGACCAGATAGTATCCACTTTGGACGATTATGAGCCGAAGCGCGGAATCACGGTTAACTTCAAGGTTGGAAGTTTCAAGTTATCGCCGGATGCAATGGCCACTCTGGATGAGATCGCGACGCAGGCCAAGACCGAGCGGGCGTATGTCATCGAGGTTACCGGTTTTGCCTCGGCTGACGGCAAGTTGGATCTCAATCGAAGGCTCAGCCAGCAGCGAGCCGATGCGGTAGTCAGATATCTGGCGGAGAATCACATGATTCCGCTGCGCCGCATCGTCACTCCGTTTGGTTATGGCGTGGCCCAGCCGATTGCAGACAATACGACTCGTGAGGGGCGCGAACAGAACCGTCGCGTCGAAGTGAAGATACTTGTTAACAAGGGTCTTACTTCGCCGCCTCCGCCGGTCAACATGACCAGACCCAACAGCGGTGAATAGCCGGTTTGAGAACCGACGGCAGTAAAATCTGATTAGATTTCAGATATGGGATTGGCAGGGTTGCAGATGGATTCAACCTGATTGAGAATGATCAAGTTGATCTGGTGTAATCACTGTCAATCCCTTTTGATTATAGTCGACTCGTGGAGCGTACAAAATAAATGAGAAGTATCTCAACTGAAGCGAGTTTCAAAAAACAACTGTCGTTTTATGGCGTCCTGATAATGGTCTTACTGGGGTCTGGAATCGTCACATATAGTGTCGCTGCCCAGGCAAAGCGGGAGCGGCGTGTCACAAAACCGGTTGAGACTTCAAAAGAGCAGCAGGGAGCGAAGCCATCGCCCGCTGGATCAACCGATAAGCAGCAGCCAAAGCCGGATAGCACTCCAGCGCAAGCGGCAGCAGACCCCAGCAGCAGCAGCAGGAAAAGCCTCCAGTAAAAGCTAAGGAAGCCGCGCCTGAACCGGAGGCGGAGCCGATAAGAATCAACTCAAACCTGGTCGCTGTGCCGGTTTCAATCACTGACGAAAACGGCAATCCCGTGAGAAATCTGAAAGCCGATGATTTCGAACTGGAAGAAGAGGGGCAGATTCAGCAGGTTCAAACTCTGGGTGAGCCAGGGAAAGCGCCGATCGAGCTGGCATTGTTGTTTGACGTATCTCGCAGTGTCCGGAACAGGTTCGATTTCGAGCGTGAAGCGGCAAGCCGCTTTTTAAAGGAAGTCATCAAGAGTGGCGATACGGTCTCGGTCTTTCTGATTGGAAGTTCCACGAAACTTTCAGTGCCGCGCAGCGACAATGTCGACCAGGTCATCAACGGGACTCAATCAATTGAGCCGACCGATGAGGCCACGGCATTTCACGATTCTATCGTCAAAGCGGCGAGGTATCTCGATGACAATGCCAATCCCGGGACAAGGCGGGTGATGGTTGTCATCTCTGACGGTGAGGATACCAACAGTGAAAGATTCCGATTGGGAGATGCACTGACTGAAATCCAGCGGAGCGACGCCCTCTTTTATGCAATCAATCCCAGCGGACCGTCGATCCGCCTCAACCGGATCAGCACCAAAGGTCACGAGGGAATGGTCAGGATTGCATCGGAGACCGGCGGTATGGCCTTTCTACCCGACAAGCTGGAAGACCTGACCAGGGTTTTCAGCCAGATCACAGCCGAGCTCCAGGCTCAATACCTGCTTGGTTATTACTCAACAAATGAAAAAAACGACGGTAAATTCCGCCGCATCTCGGTAAAAGTGCCGAAGCATTCGGAGTTGAGAATCAGGGCTCGCCAGGGCTACTATGCCCCTAAGGAATAAAATAACGATCGCCTTCAGCTTGCTTTTTTTTCAACCCGCCGCATATCCAGCCGGTAAAGCCACTCATCCAAAGAACCATACAGGTCACCTCCCTTTTTCAGCCGCTCATTAATTTCACGTATACATTAAGGCGTGAAAGAATTAAATTTATCCTTTAATCAACGGCATTCACATAAGAATCTATAAATCTGGAGCTGCATTGAATGAGGCAGCCAGTGGAGGTACAGGATGAATCACGGCAGATATTTGACTTTAGTACTAGCGGTAATGTTCTTTTTGACAATATCGTGGACAACGGGAGCGGCCCAATCGAATGGTTCGATCAGAGGGACAGTAACCCTTGAGGACAAAAATCTTCCGCTCCATAACGTGGTCATCATCATCACGCAATTAAGACGATCGACACTGACCGACGATCAGGGCAAATTTGAGTTGACAGAGGTTCCACCGGGGACATACAGCATCGTGGCTCGAATGGACCGGGTACCGGATTTCGTGCGCCAGATTGAGATAAAGGCCGGCGAGAACATCGAATATGACATTCAGATGAAGCTGACCGGCATTCGGGAGCAGGTTAACATCTCAGCCACGGGCAACGAACAGGCAGGACTGGAGTCTTTTCAGGGAGTCACTGGCGTGGATTTCACGACGCTGCTTGAGAAGGACACATCATCGCTGGGAGAAGCTCTTGAGCGATATCCGGGGATATCGAAAAGAAGTTTCGGCCCGGGGTCAGCCAGACCCGTCATCAGAGGATTTGACGGTGACAGGGTGTTGATCGCACAGGATGGAGTCCGTTCGGGCTCGTTATCATATTCATCCGGCGATCATGGAGAGCCGATCAATCTGTTGTCGATTGAGCGGGTTGAGGTGGTCAGAGGTCCGGCAACGCTTCTTTTTGGAAGCAATGCAATTGGAGGGCTGGTCAATGCCGTCAGCGGGCATGAAAAAGCTCATGAGGGGCTGAGAGGATATTTTTCAGGTCTTGGAAGCTCGACCAACAATCTTGGCGGCAGCAGTGCCGGCATTGAATACGGCACCAAACGATGGATGCTCTGGGGCAATGGAGGGGGTCAGAAAAGCGGCGACTACAGTTCTCCGAACGGCAAGGTGGTAAACTCCGCGATCAAGGCATGGGATTTGACAGGCGGGACGGGGTTTTATTCAGATAAAGGATTCATCAGCGGCAGCTATACATTCAATCGCAATGTCTATGGAGTGCCGGTAGATTTCCGCGAGGAAGATCCTGAAGTTGCAGAGCTCAATCCACGGAGACACAATTTTCGAATCAATGGCGGGATCAACCATTTGACGGGGCCATTCGATCACATCCATTTGACGCTCGACTACACCGACTACAAGCACCAGGAAGTGGTCGGGGGCGAGGTGGAGACCCAGTTTTTCAATAAAACCCTGTCTTACAGAACAATGGTGGAGCAAAAGAAGGTCGGCCGGCTATCGGGAAGTTTCGGGGTTTCAGGATTTCGGCGTGATTTCAAGAATGAAGGCGCGGAAACTCTGGCGCCTCCGACGGTGCAAAATTCATTTGCGGCATTCACGCTTCAGAACATCGATTTCGAGAAGGCGGCGTTTCAATTCGGAGCGCGTCTTGAGCACAACGGTTTCGATACCATCAGTACCGAGAGAAATCGAAACCGGTCATTCACGGGATTCTCCGGATCGGCTGGAATACGGGTGCCGGTTTGGAGAGGCGGGGCTATCTCGGCGAATTACACCCATTCTTACCGCGCCCCGTCACTGGATGAGCTTTACAACTTCGGCCCTCATCCTGGAAATCTCACATTCGAGATCGGCAATACCAATCTCAAGCGCGAGGCCGGCGACGGTTTGGACCTTTCGTTCCGCCAGAGTTCCGAGCATTTCAAAGCCGAGGTCAATTTCTTCTACTACAATATGAGTAATTTCGTTTTCCTCGCGCCGACCGGAGAGCAGGAGGATGGACTTCCCGTCGCCGAATACAAGCAGGGCGACAGCAGATATTTCGGCACAGAAGTGGATCTCAATATCGGTCTATTTAAGAGCCTCTGGCTCAATACCGGTCTTGATTACGTCAATGCGGAACTGAAATCAACATCGACTCCCCTGCCCCGAATTCCGCCGCTTCGCGCGCGTGTCGGGCTGGAATACATCTACAAGGCATTCCGGTTCAATCCCGAGCTGGTCATGGCCAGAGATCAGAGCCGCACGTTCGCCAACGAAACCGCGACTCCGGGTTACGGACTCGTCAACATCCTGGGATCGTACACTTTGAGCCAGCAGCACGCGGCGCATATCTTCAGCGTCAGCGGCTTCAACCTTGGCAACAAGCTCTATTTCAATCACCTCTCCTTCATCAAGGATATCGCTCCTGAAATCGGGCGAGGCGTGAGATTCACATATACGGTAAGATTCTTCTAAAGCTTGTTGTATTGAGCGAGAGCATCGAGCAGCCTTTCGACATCTTCGTTATTGTTGAAGAAATGAATCGAGACTCTGACGCCTCCAATGCCGCCTGTGTAGCGCGCCGAGACGTAGACCCTCTTTTCTGAAAGGTATTCAGTCAGTCTGACGGCGGAGCCAGGATCGTCATTGACGTTAAAAGTGACGATTCCGGCGCGCATTGAATCATGATCGGGCGTCACGATATTGGCGCCAAGGCTTTTGAGTCCTTCGATGAGATATCGTGAAAGGCTTCGAACATGGGATTCAATGGCAGTGGATCCCAGATCGTTGATCAGTTTGAGCGAGGCGCCCAGCCCGATTGCGCCCGGATAATTCGAGGTTCCGCCGGTCTCGAACTTACGGGCATCGGCGATGTAGTCGTATTTTCTGAACGGGGTAATCTCAGGGGTGCTGAAATATTTCCCCCAGCCGCCTTGAGGATCTTTCAAAGTGAGATACCCTCTCGTGAGAGGCTCGAGCTGATCAAAGCGGCGTCTGTTGAGGTAAAGGAATCCGCAGCCGAAGGGTGCATTGAGCCATTTATGTCCGCCGCAAGCGATAGCGTCGATCCCGAGTTTTGAGACATCAATGGATGAGACACCCAGTTGTTGAATGGCATCGACAATCAGCCAGATGTCACGGCTTCGAGCCAGTTCGCTCAAGCCTGCCAGATCCAGCCTGAGACCGTTGGACCACTGAACCGAGCTGACGACAATCGCCCTGGTTCTTTGATCACATGCTTGAGCAAAATCATCGACTGTGATCATGCCGTTGCGGTGCCGCACCGGTCGGAGTTCGAGATTTCTAAACCTGCGCGCATTATCGAACGGTATTGCAACCTGCAGGAATTCAAGATCGCAGATTAGAATATTGTCGCCATCTTCAAAAGGCATTGCGGCTGCAATGGAGTTGAGGCCGGCGGTTGTGCTCTCTACTATGGCGATCTCATCCGTCGATGAATTGAGCAGCCTGGCGGCTTCGATGCGGGCAGTCTCTCGGCGGCTGTCCATGGCAATGTGTTGAGCAGTTGCCGAGGGTTGAGGGCAATGCATTGAATCTTCCAGAAATTCTTCAATCGCTTCGATTGAAACACTTGGGGCAATGCTGACGCAGGCTGAGTCCAGAAAAGCCTTATCATCGGTTCCCGGAAAAAGCCCGCGGATTTTTGCGTGATTGTCGAGCATGTTATTTTCTCGCAAGGTAGAACATCCGGCCGTCGCTGATGGTGAAACCGAACTCCCTGCGCGCATCGTAGGTTCTGACACGGTTGAAACCGGCGTCAGACAAGGAGCCGAGAACCTGATTTAATTCATAATACCGCTGAGTCAGGGAAAGATCGGATCGTTGCCAGTAACCTTCTTCCAGCCTGAACATCGTTACATTGTATCGTTTGATCATCTCATTCGGATTATAAGTAGCTTTTACGATACATGCGTGATCATACCCGACGAAATCTATAGATTGTCCAAGCCTTTCGGATTCATCTTCCATATTCATATCAAAAAGGAATATGCCGTCATCCGCCAGAACTGAATGAACATTGCGAAAGACCGTGGTCAATTCATCGATATTCATGATGTGGTTGAGGCTGTCGAATGGAGAGATGACGGCGTGGAAATCGCCTGGAACCTCGAACGATCGGGCATCCGCGTGAATGAATTCAGCTCTTGGAGCGTTAGCGCGGGCAAAGTTCAACATCGCTTCCGATCCATCGATTCCTGTCACTTTGAACCCGCAGCCGGCCAACCCCGCGGAGATCTGACCTGTGCCGCAGCACAAATCAAGAATCCTGCCGCCTGCAGGAAGATGCGGGAAAAGCACTACCTGGAAGATGGCCAGCGCTGTGCGGCTGAATTCGTTCCCCCAGTATTTGTTATAAAACCAGGCGAAGCGATCGTAATCGGAATAGATCACCGGAGTTGACATCGACCTGAGTTTACCTTTCGCGGATTATCGTCGCAAATGCACAGCTCGAAACCCGTCAAAATCTTGTCGACACTTGGCTCAGGGCGACTTTCAATATAACCTTCTGACCGGGGTTATTCCTGACATACCAGTTAACGAGGAGTAGATCATATGAATCTGCAAAATAAAGTTGCTGTAGTTACCGGGGGCGCCAGCGGAATCGGGCGGGCGCTGTGCAGAAGGTTTGCCGCCGAGGGCGCGGGTGCTGTCGTAGTCGCCGACATGGATCTCGATGGAGCATCGAAAGTTGCAGAGGAGATTGGCGGCAAGACCGCGAGTTTCGCAATCAGGACCAATGTCGGTATCGAGCAGGACGTCATCAATCTCGTCGAAGAGACGAATTTAAAATTCGGGTCAATCTCGCTTTTCTGTTCCAACGCCGGGATCGGTGGGATCCCCGGTTTCGAAGGGGTCTCGAACGAAGCGTGGCAGCAGATCTGGGATGTGAACGTCATGGCACATATTTTCGCTGCAAGGGCTGTATTGCCTCAGATGCTGGAACGAGGTGAAGGCTATCTGCTCAACACGGCATCAGCCGCCGGCTTGCTGACTCAGATCGGATCGGCCCCTTATTCAGTGACCAAACATGCCGCAGTGGCTTTCGCCGAGTGGCTTTCGATCACTTATGGAGAGCGCGGGATCCGAGTCTCCTGTCTTTGTCCACAGGGAGTCCGAACGAACATGCTCAAGGAGGCATCCGAAAACGGGCCGAGCGCCTTCCTTCTTCAGAACGCACTGGAAGCCGAAGATGTGGCGGAGATCGTGGTCAAGGGCCTGGCTGAAGAGAAGTTCCTGATTCTCCCGCATCCTGAAGTGGGCGACTATTTCCTGCGGAAGGCCACGGATTATGATCGCTGGCTGCGCGGCATGCGACGGCTTCAAACTCAGATTCAGGAGGCTTGAGGAATGGGTTATCTGGTACTCGTAAGGCATGGGCAGGCACGCACCTTCGAGCAGGACAGCGATCGCCTCTCCGATCTCGGGGAAGATCAGGCACGAGCGCTAGGGCGGTTCTGGTTAAGCCAGTCCGAAAGCTTTGATGAGATATATTCCGGCACGCTGGTGAGGCAGCGCAGAACGGCTGAAATCACGGGCGACTGTTACTCGACTGCCGGGAGATCGTGGCCGAAACTCATACACACGCCTGAATTCAACGAATACGATTCGGTCGGAATTCTCGACAAAATGATGCCTGCGCTTGCCGAGAGTGACCTGGAATTTCGAAAACTGGTGCTCGAATTTGAAAAAAACAGGAGCTCGCCCGATCGCAACCGCTATTTTCAACACATGTTCGAAGCCGTGACGACTGCCTGGATCAAGGGCGAATTTCTGGTAGATGGAGTCGAGTCGTGGCAGGAGTTCAGTTCGAGAGTGAGGGGAGCGCTCAAACGAATCGCCGGCGCCGGCGGCGCAGGCCGAAGGGTTGCGGTCTTCACTTCTGGCGGAGTCATCGGCCTTGCGGTCCAGACTGTCCTTGGATCCCCCGACAACAAGGCCCTCGAGATAAACTGGCGCGTCAAGAACTGCTCATTGACGGAAATCATCTTCGGACGCGACCGGTATTCTCTGGACTCTTTCAACACCATCCCTCATCTGGATGATCCGCGGCTGAGAACATTCAGATGACACTGCCCCCGCTTCTCGAAAAGCTCTCAGGCGGTGACCGGCGCTCTATCGGCCGGTCGAATGAAGTCGTTGCCCATGTAATCGCCGACACGAAATTGTTCGACGTGATCTTTGACGGGATCATGAATGAAGATCCCCTGATTCGCATGAGGTGCGCCGACGCTGTTGAAAAATCACAGCGCTTCATCCAGAACTGCTCCAAAAATACAAAAAGACGATCATCCAGGTTCTTCCGGAAATCGAACAACCCGGAAGTCAGATGGCACATCGCCCAGATGTTCTCAAGGCTGAAATTGAACCGGCGCGATCGACGCAGGGTATATGGGATTCTCCAGAAATTTCTCTCGGATCGCAATCAGAGCAGCATCGTTAGAACTTTTTCAATGCAGGCTCTGACCGACCTCGCTGCCGCAGACGTTGAACTCCGCCTTCCAATCACTCATCAAATCGAGGAATTGACCGCCACTGGAACCCCCGCAATGAAAAGCCGCGGAAAACGATTGCTCAAGGTTTTAAAGTCGAAATAGTTTTTTTCAAAGTCGTCCGCATTAAATGTCTATATAATGTTCACGCTGTAATCTGAGATCAGCTACAACTTGAGACTTAAGGAGAATTAATTATGGTTGGATCGGGAAAATCGAGAAACGTCAATCTGAGTGTCGGAGATGAAATATCCTATGTCTTCGGACACGGGATCGTTTATGGCGAGATCACACGTATTCTGGAAGGCGGCGGAGCGGTGGAGATCCTGTTTGAGGATGGCCGGAAGGAAATCAAGAAGAGCCGGGATGGCGCATTGCATCTGATTCGGCGGGCTTCAGGTGCAAGCGAGGTCGAGGAGGAACGTTCAGATCGTAACCGCGTACGCGATTATGACATCGACGAGGTGCGCCGCAGCGATCAGAAGAGACGCTGGTAAGAATACTCAAATACTGAAGCGATTTTTTGGAGGTTTATTTATCATGAAGAGGCTTCTGTCGGTAGCCGTTCTGGCGTTATTCATGTCGGCTCTGAATTCGAGCGGACTGGCTCAGGATGACAGTCAGAGCCAGGGTGCCAACATTATTATCCCGCAGGGTTCATCCGCCAAGCTGACTCTGCAAAGCCAGCTCAGTTCGAAGATCAGCGAAGTGGGAGACCAGGTGACGGCGGTCCTTTACGAAGATGTTCGAGGAAGCGACGGGCGCGTGGCCATACCGCGGGGCACTGAATTCATCGGACGTGTCACCCAGGTGCAGTCGGCCAAACGACCTCAAAAACAGGCCACAATGACGATTATTTTCGAAACTATGCGAATGTCATACGGGACTGAGAAGATCTCGACGGTCGTGACGGCCATTGACGATTACGCAAACGACGAGAAGATGAAGGCCAAAGATGATGAAGGCAAGGTGGCAGCCGGGCGTTCGGGCAAAAGGACGGCTCAGAACGCGGGGATTGGCGGGGGGCTCGGATCACTTGGCGGACTGATTATCGGCGCGGCAGGCGGAGGGCTTGCCGGCATGGCTGGAGCTGCCGGAGCCGGGGTTCTTGGCGGCGTTCTGATGACCAAGGGAAATGACATCAAACTCGAACCTGGAACGGTACTGCGAATCCGTTTCGAAAGAGATATCAAATTGCCGGCTTTCGATGATGCCAGATAAAACGTCATTGACGGAAATGAGCGGGGATTATTTCCGCTCATTTCCGTAATCGCGTTGATCGTCACCACTCACTTCCCTCGCTCAGGTCGATTTCGAACTCCCCGGACAAACTCCCCTCAAACCAGATCGAGAGACTGGTTCTACCCGGATTGAGCCCCGGAGGCACCGGCACATTGATCTGAATCAAGCCCGCATGATCAGGATTGCCGGAAGGCCCGGTATAGATCGGGTGAATTCCGAATCCGCCGACTTCCACTCGCACCTCCCAGCGACGAGCACGTTGCGGCAACCCTTCAACAAGAATAGCGAGAAATGCATGCCTGCCGGTAATGGGGAACCGGTAATCGATGTTGACTGCGTTAAAGACATCTCTGATCTTCAGATCGTCCGAGATTTGCATCGGACGATCGTCAAACCGGCGATAAGCCTTTATGGTTGCCCGTGTCGGTTCACGTCTCAAAACCTCGACCCGTGCGAAACCCGCCGCCCTCGTCATCCGGGTCAGGCATTCAATATTCGGCCCCCACCAGTTATCGTATTGACCGCCCAGTTGATCGAATTCGTAAAACTCCATGACCGGCAGGTCAGTCGGAAAAACTTTATCGATCACATGAGTTTCAATCACCGCAATATCGCCTGTCACTTCGCAAACCCTTTCCAGGGCAAGCAGCGGATGGCGCAGGTGATAGAGCACTCCCAGGAAAAATACAATATCGAACCGGCCGAGTCGTTTCCTGTTTATCTCGTAAACGCTCATCTCCTCGAATTGAACCCTTGAACCGAGCGCCTCCCTGGCTTTGAAGAAATTATCTGGCCGCCAGCAATCCAGGGCCTTGACCGAAGCCCCATGTTTTTCGGCTTCGAAACTGTAAAAACCGTCCCAGCAACCGATATCGAGGACTTCTTTTCCGCCGAGATCGCTCGGGAGGTTGAATCCGGAATAATTTTCGAGAAGCTCATCAAGCTTGTGAACCCCCGGCGTCAGAGTCCCACCGCCGAGATCTATGCTGTGCCACCACGACCCTGATAACAACTCCTCACGCTGAGCCGCGGCGATTTTTTCTATGTCTTTTCTAATTTGCTCGTTATCCATGAAAAGAGTTTAAAGTTTAAGGTTCAAAGTTTAAAGAAATAAAACACATATTTCTGCGGTGGATCCTGATTCCGTCTTTAAACTTTGAACCTTAAACTTTAAACTGATCTGATAATTGAGTTTTCCCCATAGCGATTGAATTCATGGAAGGTAGCGGTTATCTTTCCGCCTTATGCGAGTAGCGCTTGATGCAATACCACTGGCAGCACCGAAAACTGGAATCGGTCATTATACCGACTCGCTGGCGGAATGGCTGGCGCGTATCCACACCGATCACCAGTATGAGTTGATCTCGCCATTCGACTTCCCTTTTGATGCCTGCGGCAGGCACGGCCACAGCCCTAAGCCTGAGAATCTAAGCAGGAAGTTCATTCCGGTACGATCGATTTTCAAAAAATGGTGGTTGTTGGGTCTACCGGCGTTTCTGCAGATATCCCCGCTCGATGTTTTTCACGGGACGAATTATTGCGTGCCGGTATTTGCTCCATGTCCGACGGTGGTAACGATACACGATTTGTCGCTGCTGGCGCATTCCGGCACGCATGAAACGGATAACGTCATACGTGGCCGCCGACGGATGCCGATTATGGCCCGCAGAGCCAGGAAGATAATAGCTCCCAGCGAATGGACCAAGAGGGAGATTATCGAGTTTCTCGGGATCAAACCCGGGAAGATTCAGGTGATCCACGAAGGCGCCCGGGAGAAGATGCTTCCCTTGCCCGAATCCAACTGCCAGTCAGTTCTGGAGCGATTCGGCATCAAAAAACCTTATCTGCTCTTCGTTGGAACGATTGAGCCCAGAAAGAACCTGACAACTCTGATCCGCGCTTATGATACTCTGCTGCGGGAAACAGAGCATCGCCCGCAATTGGTTTTGTGCGGCGGGCGGGGATGGCTCGACGGCGAGGTCTTCAGTTTGGTTGAGAAGCTCAAGCTGCAGGAACAGGTGCTCTTTACCGGGTACGTTGAAGACAGCGATCTCCCGGCTCTCTACTCATCCGCCGAGGCTTTCATCTATCCTTCGCTTTATGAGGGTTTTGGTCTGCCTCCACTGGAAGCAATGGCCTGCGGAACGCCTGTCATTACGAGCAATTCATCGAGCCTGCCCGAAGTGGTTGGAAAAGCCGGCTTGATGCATGATCCTGAAGATCACCTCGCGCTGACCAGATCCATCGTTGAAATCCTGAGCGACAAGGACTCCCGCGAACACTTCATTCGAGCCGGCCTTGAGCAGGCTTCGCGCTTTTCGTGGGACCGCGCAGCGCGTGAGACTCAGGCTGTCTACGATGAGGTTTATCAACAATGGAAGAAGCGCGGGTAGCCGGTGTTGTGCCGCTTTTTTCATTTTGAAGAAGTATTAATATGAGTCGTTTCAAATCAATTACCGAAAATCTGAAACTGATCTTCAGCCGTGAGATATTTGCCATGATCGGCGAGGCGGAAACCCGCCTCAACGAGCGATCCGACCAGATGGAATCCCGTCTCAACGAGCGATCTGACCAGACGGAATCCCGCCTCAACGAGCGATCTGACAAGTATGAATCGGCAGTTGATGGCCGCCTTGACGAGCGTCTTTCAGCCTTCGAGAAAAACTCAGATCAAAGGTTTGAAACGATTGAACTCAGGCTCGACGAAAGGCTTTCGGCGGTCGAGCAGAAGATCGACAGCCAGTTAGACGCTATTTCCATTCGGATCAGCGAAAGATTCGACTCCCTCAATCAAGAGATCGCTCTGCGCATCGACGGATTCGAGCAGCAGACAAATGAACGCCTAGACGGATTCGAGCAGCAGACAATTGAACGCCTAGACGGATTCGACGGGCGAATCAACGAGCGCCTCGACGAATTCGATGCACGGATTAACGATCGACTTGGCGAATTCGAAAGCCGGATGACAGACCGATTCGAATCGTTCGACCTTCAGATTACAGACAGATTTTCTATTATCGAAAAGCGGGCGGATGACCGTGCCGCCAAATACGAATCCGCGCTCGATCAACGCATCGATGAAAGACTCAAACATGTCGAATCGCGGGTCGATCAGAGATTCGAGGAACGCGCGCGGTCGGTTGACGGCCGCCTCGATGACCGGTTCGCCAAAATAGAACGGCATTTCGACGAAAGATTCGACGCCCTCGAAGAGCGTTCCGACGATCGAATGGAACAACACGAACGAAAAGTCGATTCAATGATCCGGCAGATGTCAACCGACATCGTTGAGCGCAATGACGTCATGCTGCAGATCTTCGACAACCGGCTCGATAAACAGCGCCGAGAGATGCGCCAGATTCGCCAGAACCTGGAGATCCGCGAGCATCATACTCCTTCTGATCCTTCAGAAAAAAATGAACCTGACCAGGAAGAGTCGTCCGAAGAGGGCGAAGCAGCGAATGATTCAACATCGTCTGAAAACACTTCCCCATCCCATCAGATTCATTCATTCCGCAAACTGGCCAACGCGGCATCGAGCGCTCGGGCCAGAATAAAATCTCAAAAATCGAATGGCCAGGAGACTGCGCTCTACAATAAGATTCTCTCCTGGAAGAAGATCGCTCACGAAGGCATCAACGAATTCACGCCTGACGAGCAGGAGACCATAGATTTTATCCTGAGCTTCATCGACGACCCCAAAGAAATCAATTACGTGCAGCAGCATCTGAGGCGTTTTGTTGCCACGCTTCAGAGGATTCCGCCCGCTCAAAGAAGCACTGACAGGCTGCTTGAGCTTGGGAGCCTCGCCCATCTGGCTCCGGCAATCAAAAAATACTGCGGCTACAATGAGATCCATCGCGCGGATTTCTGGGATTCGAAGGAAAAACTGGTGAAGGAGGCCGTCAGGCAGAAGAATGGCGGCGACACTTACGCCTTTGAGTTGCGCAACTTCAACGCCGAGCGGGACAGATTTCCATACGAAGACGGCTACTTCAAAGTCGTGCTTTGCTGCGAAATGATCGAACACCTGATGAGCGATCCCATGCATATGCTCTGGGAATGCAACCGGGTGCTGGATCTTGACGGCTACCTGCTGCTGACCACACCGAATATCGCAAGCTGTCGCGCCATCGAGGGACTGCTGGTGGGCTGCGCCCCGTATCTTCTGGCCCAATACAACGTCCGCGAAGTCGTCGATCAGCACAATCGCGAATATGCTCCTTATGAAATCGGGGTCGCCCTTGCCGCTGCCGGCTTTTCGGTAGTCGAGCTTGAAACCGAAGATGTCTGGCTTCGCTCAAACCCTGCAATCATCGATCTGCTCAAACAGATTGACATATCCACTGAACTGCGGGGCGACAACATCTTTGCTCTGGCACGAAAAAAGGGGAGCCCGATCGAGCGCTACCCGAAAGAACTTTACATCGACTGATCATGATCAAAATTGAACCCATTGAACTGCCGGATGAGGACAAATCAGGCGATGATGAAAATCTTCCTGCGAACGTAGAGGCTGAGCCATTATCGTTCATCGTACCAGCGGAAAGTGGCGAAACCAGGCTCGACTCATTTCTGGCCTCGATGATAACCGGCACCAGCAGATCCCAGATCCGCAAAGCAATAGAACTCTGCATGGTAGCGGTAAACAACAAGCCGGCACTCAAACCCGCATACGCCATCAGCGAGGGCGATCAGATCACACTGACTCTTCCTGACAGGACGCCGCTTGAAGCCAAACCTGAGCCAATCCCGCTTAATATCGTATACGAAGATGACGATCTCATCGTGGTCAACAAGCCGGCCGGCATGGTGACGCATCCCGGCGCCGGCGCCGGTTCCGGAACTCTCGCCAATGGCCTTGTCTATCACCTCAATCAGATTTCGGTGGCACTGCCCAGGCGAGGAGGAACATCCCGTCCCGGCATCGTTCACAGGCTCGATGTCGGCACTTCAGGCTTGCTCGTCGCAGCCAAAACCGATCAGGCACACCTCAGTCTGGCCAATCAGTTCCAGGACCGGACGGTCTATAAAAACTATCTCGCCCTGGTTTATGGAACCGTCAATGATGACAGCGGGGTGATTAATGCTTCGGTTGGCAGGGATTCTAAAAACAGGATAAAGATGGCGGTGGTGGGCGAAGAGCATGGAAGATCGGCACTGACTCATTATCGCGTGGTCGAGCGATTCGATGAATTCACGCTGCTCGAAGTCGAGATCAAAACCGGCAGGACCCATCAGATCAGGGTTCACCTGACCTTCATTAAACACCCGATCGTCGGCGATTCGACCTATGACACGGGACGCCTGAATAACATCAGGTCTGCCCGCCTTCGTGCAGGCATCCAAAAACTCAAGAGACCGTTTCTGCACGCCGCCCGGTTAAGCTTCGATCATCCGGCAACAGGTGAGAGGATGAATTTCAGCGCACCGCTGCCGGACGATCTCGAACAATTCCTCAGACTGATCCGGGATTGAAGTCCCCATTCAACCCATTTTTCGGCGACTCTCAATATCATCGGGAACAGCCTGCGGGATGCCTGGTGACGAGGCAAGGCCACCCTTGATCTGCGGCGCGATGACAACTCGCCCCAGCAGGACGTTCCGCACTTTTTTCGGCAGAACATACTGTGCGGCTCTTGAAATTTTATCCACTACCGCAGCCAGATCCCCGGCCCCATCCCAGTGCTCGCGCAATACGTCATCGCTGGTCCTGTTCAACATTCTCAGTATCACCAGCGACATGAGATACAGATCATCAACCTGACCGATAAATGGAATAAAGTCCGGGATGAAATCCAGCGGCGAGATGACATATGCGATAGTGCCGATGACCAGCGCCTTCTCAGCCAACGGGACCCGTGAATCCTTGAACAGCCTGACCAGCAGTCTCAGCAAATCGGGAATCAGCATCAATGCATGCCGGAGTACGCCACGCGATTTCTTTCGCTCTTCCCGGGTTGTAATTATTTCGTTCAATTTGCTCCCCCCTCCCCTTCTTAATCCGAGTTTGAATTTCAAGATTTAAATTTAAAGTCAGATCCTGAATCAGGACTTTAAACTTTATCCGCCAAACTTTAAACTCTTATTCGCGGCGTTCGATGATTAATCGACCCCCGGTGTTGCAATCAATATCCGGTTTCAACCTTAAAATTCAAACAACTCGCCTGGATTGATAGAAACTAATTATGACCAACGAACACAGTTCAAATGAAACTTCTCCGGAATCCCTGGAATTGACCGATAACGATTCGGTGCTCGAGATCGTCTGGGAAGATTCGCATAAGAGCCGCCACAGGCTCGACGTGCTCAGAGCCGCGTGCCCATGCGCGATGTGCCAGGGCCATTCTCCATCGCAAAGCCTGAATCTCAAACCGGAACAGTTTCCGGGAGTAAAGCTCTCGGATTTAGCTCCCGTTGGGCGCTATGCCTATCACATTGTCTGGAGTGACGGACACGACACCGGTATTTATACGCTCAAAATGCTGAGAGAGATGGAAAATTCAGCATAGATTGGCCTAAATAAAGAATCTTTTGAAGATGAAGATCAGGTTCTGTACCTGGACTCGACGCGATAACGTGCCAGGATCTCTTCGAGGAAGCCCTCATAGTTGAAGTTTGCAGGATCATAGACGGGGCGGATCTTCTGAAGCAATGGAACGGAAATGCGCCAGGCCAGCCATTGTCTCGGATGCTCCGGGATGTCAGTTCGTCGCCTGAGATAGCTTTCAACCGCGGTAATCTCAGAGGGAGTAATTGATCTGACATCCCCTTGAAACTCCACTGCCGGAGCGATTCTGTGCAGCGCAAAATCTATCACTTCGCCCTTAAAGACTTCATCGAATTTTGGAGCTTCGGCGGAACGCTCCTTGATGACGACTGTATTGGCGACACAATCCCCAGCCTCCTTGCCTGCCGGCTGGCGAAGACCGAGATGATCCCTACAGAGTAGAACGGGAAAGGCTGGATATCGGCGCCTCTCAGCAAATTTCTGGTCATCGCCGCAAAAAAGGTGATCGGACGACCATCTTCCTGGATAACCCTCAGTTTGAGAAGTCTCTTCCCCGGCGTCTGCCCGCTCCAGACGGTCTCGAAAATCATGAAATAACCCATGACGATCGCGAAGGTGGCGAGCAGTGATATTGCCACCACCCAGAGACTGCCTTCCTTTGGATCAAGAGTCAGCAGCCTGCTCAGACTGCGGAATCCTTCGCTGACGTTGTATCCGATGATTCCAAGCACGATTATGGCCGCGGCTTGAATGGTATGATCGATGGCGCAGGCGAGGAAACGATTGCCGATTGTTGCAATTGCGAATTGCAGCTCAACATGCTCGGGAGTCTCGATGGTCAGTATCTCGTCGGCCATGCCTGGATTCTAAGATGAGTTGTCGAGATATGAAAAACAGGGTTTCGTCTTACTCATTCTTCGGTTTGGGTTTTGCGCCTGAATCTATATCGAGTTTCGGAATGCCGAACTGGCCTTCGAGCTGGCGCAATTTCTCAAGATCGATCGGGCCGACAATATTGACCACGGTCAGTTCCCGGGGATTTGCGGCAATGATTGCCAGACCAGAAATGAGATCACCCTGAGTCATGATATGAACGTCGATGTTTTCTCCCTGCTTGCGGCTGCGGACACCGACTATCCTTGACCAGCCCGGCGACTTCAACTGCAGGCGCAGAGCGTCGACATCTCCGACTGAATACTGCCCCGGCTGATCGAATTCAAAAACCCTGACATAGACGCCCTTGAGCCCCGAAACGATCTCTTTGATCCTTGCCTCATCAGGACTCTTATCGGACAGGAATTTGATGGCGAGTTTGAGAAGATTCTCATCGACGGTGACATCGACCACATCCGATGCCTTGGCGGCAAGCTTGTCCAGATTGCCGATCTCAAGCCTCGCATTCTGCGCGAATACGTTGGCGCCAAAACAAATCGCCAGGATGAACAGGAAAGGTACTCGTCCGATCTTGAATATGTTTTTTTTGCTGAATGAACCGTTCATCTTAAGTTGCTTCTTTCTTATTAAAAATTTCCGCACTGGTGATATTTGAATTATTTGTCGTAATAACCGCGGCGCGTGCGGACCATGGCGCCGTCGCGATTGATCCTGATTGCGACTTTTCTGTATTCCCCGTTATGTTTGAGCGTCTCGGGTGAGTAAGCGAGGCTGTAGAGGGTATGAAGTTCTGCGGCCACTCGCCGATATGCGTCATCGAGATTCTCCTCGCGCAAAGCGTTGATTACCTCTCCGCCGGTCTGTTCAGCCAGTTTTTCGAGTTGTTCCCTGGCGGCCTTGCCTTTGTCGTTGCCCAGCAAACTGCCTCCGCCAAAAAGCACTCCCAGCTTCGAAAGATCCTGCTGCGGTTTGAAATAGATTGGATAGATCGTCACATCCTCTTCCGAAGCCCTGTCCAGAAGTTCTTCGAATCGATGATCGGTTGGTGCCGATCCGACAAGAGATTCGTCCTCTCCGTCGGTCAGAACCACAATGGCTTTACGCGTATCGGGCAGCGCCTCCAAGCTGGTCCAGAGCGGTCCACATCGAATCGTAATATCTGGTTCCGCCGGCGATCTTGTTTATCTCATTGAGAGAATCTTTCAGTCTCTTTTTGTCGGTCGTGAACTCGGTCAGAGGTTTGTATTTACGAGTGAACGCGACGATTGAGATCTTGTCCTGCTGCGGCAGAGCATCGATGAAGCTGCGCGCGGATTCAACCATGGCCTTGCGTTTGCTTTTTGTGCTGCCGCTCAGATCGAGAAGCAGAATCACATTGAGCGGCGCATTTACCGGTTTGAAATGCGAGACATCCTGCTTCACCCCGTCTTCATAAACCGTAAAATCCTGGGGTTTGAGATCTATCAGAGGCAGACCTTTGCGATCCATCGCCTTGACATTGAGATTGACGAGTCGCGTTTCGATCCGGATCGCGTTCTTATCGACCGGTACGGCCTCCGGCTCGACGTTTTTTTCGGCAACCTCAGGATTGTGATCCTCGTTTGAAGGAGATGATCCGCTCAAGGCCGGCCTGGCAGTTTGCCTGGCGGCAGTCGCGGCCGAGGGTTCGGGACTGACTGTTGCCACTGTCGAATCTGACGCTGAAGCGGTTTGAGGATCGGGCTTGAGAGCGCTGTCACGGTTTGAAGCGGTCGCTCCTGCGCCATTCCCCCGGATCGAATTACCCAGCGAGATCCCCATTAATTTGGGATTTTCCATGAACCTGGCGGCGGCCTCAGGGTTGAGCTTCGCTTCCAGCACGACCGCCTCCCGCTGATCAATGGTGACGATCGCAAACTCCATATCCTTTTTGCCCGATTGTTTCGCATAAATGAAAGTCCTGGCTCCGTCGCGCTTTGAATTGATCTGCACAAGCGGCTGCCACTGAATGCTGTAGGACTCCCTCATGACCTCGCCGAAAGAGAGATTGACAACTTTGGAATCGAAATCCTGATCTTCAAAAACGGCGAGTTTGAATCCCTTGACCCCGGCCGGCCGGATCAGCTTGATGGCGAAATTGGCAAGGCCCATAAAAGGAATCTTCGTCTTCTTTGCTCCATAGGTCTTTTCGATGTGCCTGACTACATCCTTGAAGCCCTTTCCCTTGGCCTGTGCGGAAAATCCGGGCAACAGCAACAAGGCTGCCATCACAGTAATCGTCAGCAACTTTCTTAACAAGCTCATGACCCTCTCTCCTGCCCCTGTTAGTTGAGAGTTGAGATTGGGTATCATCTCAACTCCCGGATCACTCATTTACTATCGTATTAGTTTTAGTTTCTTTTCTCTCGTTTGGCGCCGTTCCAGTTGAGATCCAGATTCCCTGGGATGCCGAATGAGCCGCGAAGCTGTCCGATCTTTTCAGGCTCGATCGGTCCGACAACATTGACGACCATGATCTGTTTCGGATCGGTGATGAGGACTCCGATTCCGGAGATGACATCGCCTTCGAGCATCATGAAAACCTCGACATTTTCCTTATCGCGTTTGCTGGTGACGCCGACGATGCGACTCCAACCAGGCGCCGAGAGTTGATTGCGAACCATCTGGACATCGGATTCCGCGAACTCACCAGCCTTGTCGAATTCCACGCCTTTGACATAAACACCTTTGAGTTTCGAGACGAGTTCCCTGACAGCCTGCTCATCGGCTCCCTTTCCATTGAGGAACTTCGAGGCCATTTGAAGAAGTCCCCCGTCAATTCTGACATCGATGGTTTCGACCGCTTTCGGAAACAGCCTGTCAAGCTGGTCGATCTGCAATTTGGCGGTTTGCGCCATAGCGGAAGTTCCGATTATTAAAGCAAAGAACACCGCGCTGATAATTACCCTGGCAAATGATTTCATGTTTTCCCTCCGACTCCTTGTTGTTTTATTTTTATTTATTCAGAACCGATTCAGGCGAAATAAAGGTTGTTGTCTCTTTTTCCGCTCGTCTTCTACCTGACCGACGGGTGATCGACGGTTGCCTGGACCCTCTTTTGAGCCACGTTGAGTTTTTCGCTGGCAATCTTCATGGCAAAGATCAACTGTTCTTTAGCAGCTTCTCCCTGGGCCGCTTCGAGCATCAATCGCTGGTTTTCACGGTAACGGATAACTCCAAAGGCCGAAAAAACCATGAGGCCGGCGAGTGCACTCGCCATGGCCCAACTGACTTGCCCGGGATTGAATAATTCCAGAATCATCCTCAGGACCGATCTTTTCTCGCGAATCTTCTGGTTATTCTGCTGCCGCGTCGACTGCAGGTCATCGACACGAGCCATCAACCTTTCGGTGAATCCGGCTGACGGCTCTTCACTTCTCAGAGCGACTTTCAACTCATCATCAAAACGGCTCATACTTCCACCTCTCCAAAACAACGGGTTACCTTTTGACGCAAAATGACCAGCGATCGCCTCAGATGGCTTTTGACCGTATTGAGAGGCATATCAAGAATTCTGGCGATTTCCAGTGGATCAAGGTCTTCCTGATAACGAAGCGTAACTACGATTCGGGGCGTGTCCGGCAGTGTTGCCACGATTCGGCGAAGAGTCGAACTCATCATCGTATCCGGCAGATTGTCAGGCAGATGCGAGCCGGAGGCGGACTCATTCGCCTCATCCATGCTCACGGTCTTCATCTTCTGCCTTCTGGAGTAATCGATGCACCTGTGACTGGTCACCCTGCGAAGCCAGAATTTGAGGTGATCGGGCGACTCCAGTGCCGACAAATTCCGGTAAAGATGGAGAAACACCTCCTGAGCCAGATCTTCGGCAAGAGCCGAGTCGCGGAAGAAATTCCGGGCGATACTGAAGACCATTCCCTGATGCTCCCGCACCAGAGCGGCAAAAGCCGACTGATCACCGTATTTAGCCTTCTTCAGATTCTCCTCTAACGACAATTCCATCGTCGTCGTATCCGGCTGCTCCATCGCTACCTCGTTTTCGTTCTCGATCAATCGATCATTTCGTTTCTCACCTGCCAATACGAACGGAATATGACCCTGGAGTGCAAAAAGTTGACTCCTCTGCAGAAATATATCCCGGCCGATAATTAGTGAATCGAGGAGCCTCCGGTTCCATCTCTGAAATAATCAACCATTCGCATCATCTTTCTGACTCTTTTTTTTACAACCTTGACGCCGCTGGAAAGCGCGTGCTAAGTTTTGTTTCCAACTGATTCAACTCCCGTCATAATAAACTTTTCTTCTGCACGGAGACCATAAAAGAGGTAATTAAAGTGTCGAGCACGCAACTAAAAAAGACCGCACTCAACGAGACCCATCGAAAATATGGCGGCAGAATGATCGACTTCGGCGGCTGGGATATGCCGGTTCAGTATCCGGCCGGGACAATTGAGGAACACCTGGCGGTTCGAACAGCCGTTGGCGTTTTTGATGTCTCGCACATGGGAGAGCTGGAGGTTCGCGGCCCGCAGGCTCTCGACATGATTCAGCACGTCACGACCAACGATGCCTCGAAACTGGGTGACGGACAGATCCAGTACTCTGGCCTGACCTATCCTGAGGGCACTTTCGTTGATGATATTCTGGTCCACCGATTCGGTCCTGATCATTATTTCATCTGCGTCAACGCCTCGAATACCGACAAGGATTTCGACTGGATCCGCCAGCATGCTGGTGATTACAACGCAGAAGTTACCAACCTGAGCGCTCACTATTCCCAGATTGCGATTCAGGGGCCAAAGGCCATCGAAACCCTTCAACCACTGGTCGATCTGGAACTCAACGAGATCAAGTATTACTGGTTCAGACAGGGAAAGATTGACGGAGTTCCGGCCATCATCTCAAGAACCGGGTACACCGGCGAGGACGGATTCGAAATTTATTTCACTCCCTCCGAATCCGATCGGATCTGGGACAAAATCTTCGAGAGCGGAAAGCGTCACAAGATTCTCCCCTGCGGTCTTGCTGCCAGAAACACCTTGAGACTTGAAGCCAAAATGACGCTTTACGGCAATGACATAGACAATACAACCACGGTTCTTGAAGCCGACCTGGGATGGATCTGCAAACTGGCTAAAGGCGATTTCATCGGCAGGGACAGATTGCTGGAACAGAAAGAAAAGGGCCTGACCAGAAAACTGGTCGGTTTCGAGGTCACCGACAAAGGTATAGCCAGGGATCATAACCCGATTTACATTGGTGGTGCAGAAGTTGGAATGGTCACATCGGGCAGCCCGGCCCCTTTCCTGAAAAAGAATATCGGGCTGGCCTATCTGCCTATCGAACACACTGCAATCGGCACAAAATTCGAGATCGATGTCAGGGGACGCAGACTCAATGCCGAGGTCGTCCCGACACCGTTCTATAAACGAAGCAAATGATCAGACTTGAGTCCTGCCTTCAGGCGGAACTCCTGTCTGGCAACACTTCCACGAACTTTTTGACACAGTTCAGTTAAGAAAGAACTTTACAATTCATCATTCAGAGAGGACGAAATGGCAGAATATCCAGAGGAACTGCATTTTACCAAAGATCACGAATGGATTCGCGTTGAAGGCGAAGTGGGAACCGTGGGAATCACCGGGTTCGCATCAGAGCAATTGGGAGATGTAGTTCACGTTCAACTCCCCCGCGTTGGCGAGAAGTTCGCCGCACACGATACATTCGGAGAAGTCGAATCAGTCAAGACCTTCAGCGAGTTATATACTCCGGTTTCCGGCGAGATCATTGAAGTCAATGAACAACTGGCCGATGCGCCTGAACTGGTCAACACCTCGCCATACGGCGACGGCTGGATGGCCAAAATGAAATTGAGCGATGCAAGCGAGATCGACAAACTTCTGACATCGAAGGAATACGAAGACTTCGTCGAGTCTCAAAAAGAAGAATAAACCCCAGCGTCATCGATGCCGGCAAACGGACTCAATGCCCGGGCCGGCATAGCTGCCGCTCTAAAACCAAAAGGAAGTAGAAGAAAAAGAGATGCGTTACATTCCTAATTCGGCTCCGGAGCGAGAGTCGATGTTACGCGAGATGGGCCTTGAGTCAGTCGCCGATCTTTTCAAAGGGATTCCCGAACATCTCCAGTTGAAGCGTCCACTCAACCTGCCTCCGGCGCTTTCAGAAACCGAGACACTCAGTTATTTCCGTAACCTTGCCGAAGATAACACGACACACATCACCGGCGTGAGAATGAGTTCATTTCTCGGAGCGGGCGCCTACGATCATTTCATCCCGACTATCATCGACACTCTGATATCACGTTCGGAATTTTACACATCATATACTCCATATCAGCCAGAGATCAGTCAGGGAACGCTTCAGGCGATCTTCGAGTACCAGACGATGATCTGCGAACTTACCGGCATGGATGTATCGAATGCCTCGCTTTATGACGGCTCAACTGCCACAGCGGAAGCAGTGCTCATGGCAGAGCGCGTCACCGGGCGGACCAAGGTTGCAATCGCCAATAATCTGCACCCCGAATATCACCAGGTCGTGGATACATACATCCGCAATGCGGGGATCACCAAGGTCGATCTTCCATATGACGAGAAGACGGGAGCGATGACGCCGGAGTCTCTCGCCGGACTGGGAGAGGACATCGCGGCGGTGATCGTTCAGTCGCCTAATTTCTTCGGCGGCGTCGAGGAGCTTCAGAAGCTCGCTGACGCAACGCACAAGATCGGAGCGCTGTTCGTCGTGGTCGTGGCGGAAGCCATCAGCCTCGGCCTGCTTCAGGCGCCGGGCAAAGCCGGCGCCGACATCGTCTGCGGCGAGGCTCAATCCTTCGGCATTCCCATCTCGTTCGGCGGGTCATACTGCGGATTTTTCGCCTGCCGCGAAAAATACCAGCGGCAGATTCCTGGACGGCTGGTGGGGCTGGCTCAGGATGAAAAAGGTCGCGGAGGCTATGTCCTGACCCTGGCGACGCGCGAACAGCACATTCGTCGCGAGAAGGCCACCTCAAACATCTGCACCAATCAGGGTCTCTACGCGCTGATGGCCACGATCTATCTTTCGACGATGGGCCGGCGGGGAATGCGCGAAGTCGCCGAACAGAATCTGCAGAAGACTCATTTCACCGCAAGCCGGATCAGCAGGCTCAAAGGCTTCAGCCTGAAATTCACCGGTCAGTTCTTCAATGAATTTGTCGTCACCTGTCCGAAACCCGCAGAGGGGATCCTGACGGCTCTCAGGCAGAAGAAGATCATCGGCGGCCTCGACCTCTCGCGATTCTTCCCGGGGATGAAGAACGAGCTGCTGATCTGCGTGACTGAGACGACTACCAGAGAAGAGATCGATGCTCTCATCGACGAACTCGGTCAAATGTAAAGAAATGTCTTGACATGCACTGGGTGCGGACGATGACTTTCGGGCATCCGTGTTAGAGGAAAAGCTGTGATCAGAAAAGTAACCACTCATATAAATCAGAACGAAGGGACAATCTTCGAGCGCTCTCGCCCAGGCCGTGAGGGCTACAAGCTGGCGGCTCTGGACGTCGAAGCAGCGGATCTTGCGGCAATCATCGACAGCAAGTATTTGAGAGACGATGATCTGGCGGGGCTGCCGGAAGTCAGCGAAGTCGATGTAGTCAGGCACTTCACCAGAATTTCGACGTGGAATTACGCGGTCGATCTCGGGATGTATCCTCTGGGCTCCTGCACCATGAAATACAATCCCAAGCTCAACGAGAAGGTTTCCAGATTCGACGGGTTCGCCTCAGCGCACCCCTACACTCCGGATGAGATTTCCCAGGGCAATCTCAAATTGATGAAGGTGCTGGAAGAAGCGCTTTCCGAAATCACCGGCCTCGCCGCGGTGAGCCTGCAACCCGCGGCTGGCGCTCAGGGCGAGATGACGGGGCTGATGGTCATCCGCAAGTGCCTTGAGACGCGTGGAAATGCGCGAAAGATCGTGCTCGTGCCGGATTCTGCGACTGGAACCAACCCCGCCAGCGCGGCCATTTGCGGATATCAGGTCAAGACCATCAAATCGGGCGCCAACGGCGGCGTCGACATCGAGAACCTCCGCCAGATCGTCAACGAGGACGTGGCGGCGCTGATGCTTACCAATCCCTCGACTCTGGGGATGTTCGAGGAGAACATCGAAGAGGTCTGCCGGATACTTCACGATGCCGGCGGCTTCGTGTACATGGACGGAGCCAACATGAATGCGCTTGTCGGCGTCACGCGTCCGGGCGACCTTGGAGTCGATGTCATCCACCTCAACCTGCACAAGACGTTTTCGACGCCGCACGGCGGCGGCGGTCCCGGTGCCGGCCCAATCGCAGTCACCAGCGAACTCGAACAATTCCTTCCCTTCCCCAGAATCCTGGAGGTGTCAGACGGCAAGGGCGGGAAGCTCTTTCGCGTCGAATACAACTGCCCGCAATCGGTTGGAAGGGTCCGCGCATTTTTCGGCAACTTCTCGGTTCTGGTCCGGGCTCTCTGCTACATCGTCTCGCTCGGCCCGGATGGCCTTCGCGAAGCGACCGAGACGGCGGTGCTCAATGCTAACTATATCGCCCATCACCTGCAGTCGGATTATGAAGTTGGATTCCACGGCAAACCCCTGCACGAGGTGATCTTCAGCGATAAGCGGCAGCAGAAGTTCGGGGTTCATACCATCGACATAGCCAAGCGTCTGATCGATTACGGATTTCATCCGATGACTGTCTACTTTCCTCTGATCGTTCCCGGAGCGATGATGATCGAGCCGACCGAGAGCGAGGGGCGAGAAGAGCTAGACCTTTTCATTGATGCCATGCGATCGATCGCACGCGAGGCCGAGGAGACTCCAGACCTCGTCAAATCGGCGCCTCACAACACCAGAATCGGCAGACTCGATGAGGCAGCCGCCGCCAGAAAACCCATCCTCAGATGGAAACCGGCTTCGGCAGCCGCCGGACAGAGCTAAAGCTTCTACCCGGGATCTCAACAATAAACGGAACAGACTGGAGCACTCAGATTGCTGCCGTCTGTTCCGTTTATCTGTTTTACTTGAGAAGATCCATTATTCCGGCGAGGAAGATTCACCACAGAGTTCCTTTATTTGCCCTCCCCCCTCCCACCCCCGGTGAATGACTGAATAGTTTCTTTTTGATTACCCCATTACAAAAAACTCGAATGAAAGGTAAAATCATCTTTCACTGGTGTTATCAGCTTAATGCTTTTAGTGGGAAAAGAATTATGGCGATTACAAATCCGTTAAATCCGCTTTCGAAGGATGTGGCCGAACAACTCAGGGAACAGATGCGGCGAATGCTGGTGCGACTGGACGAGTTGAGAGCCCTGGCATCAAGCCCCAGCTCATGGATACCGCCTGTGGATGTCTGCGAGAAAGATGATGCCGTATTTGTCCACGTGGAGTTGCCCGGAGTCTCACTCAATAATCTGCGCGTCACCCTGCTCGACAGTGTTCTAAAGATCGAAGGCAGGAAAGAACGCGAAGCCCCGATCGGTAGTCAGGTTCCCGCTTCCGATCGACCGATCCGCTTCATCTGCCTGGAAAGGACCTATGGGACCTTCGCTTTCAATATCTCGCTCAAGTGGCCGATCGACTCAGAGGGTATTCAGGCAAAAATGACCGATGGCATTCTCGAAATAAGACTGCCGAAAGCCCAAAGCTGCGGCAGAGAAATTGAAATCGGCATCACTGAGTGACCTGCGAAGTTCAAATTTGAAGATGAACGCACTAACAACATCAGGGTGGGTGCATTAAAACAGTTTTTCAAAAAATAATCGATAAACGACTATGTCTACAGTTACAGAGCAAGAAGAGAAAAAAACACCGCTGGAAACAATCGATGAGAATCTCAGGATTCCGGAAGTCCTTCCCATATTGCCGCTGCGGGATATCGTGATCTTCCCGTTTATGATCGTCCCGCTTTTTGTGAGTCGCGAGCGATCGATCAAGGCTGTCGATCAGGCGCTGGCCGAGAACCGCATGATCATGCTGGTTGCTCAGAAGGATGCCAACAGCGAGGAGCCCGGCCCCGACGAATTGTATGATGTCGGCACGGTGGCGATAATCATGCGAATGCTCAAGCTGCCCGACGGCCGGATTCGCATTCTGGTGCAGGGTATTTCGCGCGCCAGAATCAACTACGTTGAAGAGGGACCGAATCACCTGCAGGCGCATATCGAGGAGCTCAAGGAGATCACGCCGGAGGAGAATCTCGAGCTGGAGGCATTGACGAGAAATGTCCGGGGTTCGCTTGAAAAGGCCGTCAACCTCGGCAAGAACATTTCGCCTGAAGTAATGACCATCGTGACGACAGTCGAGGATCCCGCAAGGCTCGCCGACCTGGCTGCATCCAACATCGAACTGAAAGTCGAAGACGCGCAGACTGTGCTTGAACTTGTCGATATCACCCCTCGCCTGCACCGCGTCAACGAGCTGCTGGCCAAGGAGATCGAGGTACTTACTGTCCAGCAGGAAATCAACACACAGGCTAAAGGTGAGATCGACCGCTCGCAACGGGAATTCTATCTGCGACAGCAGCTCAAGGCGATACAACAGGAACTCGGCGAGGGCAACGAACTCGCCGAAGATATCGCTCAATATCGCGAGAAGGCGGCCAAGGCAAAAATGCCCAAACCGGTCGAGGAGGAAGTCGATCGACAGCTCAAGAAGCTGGAAAGAATGCACCCTGATGCTGCCGAAACCGCCACCGTGCGCAACTGGCTTGACATCATGGTTGCACTCCCATGGTCCAAATCTTCCAAGGAGAATCTGGATCTCAAGAAGGCCCAGGAGATACTCGACAATGACCATTTCGGGCTTGAGAAGGTCAAGGAGAGAATCATAGAAGCGCTGGCGGTTAGAAAGATCAAGGAGAAACCAAAAGGATCGATTCTCTGCCTCGTCGGTCCTCCAGGCGTCGGCAAGACGTCGCTTGGCCGGTCTATCGCTCACTCTCTTAATCGCAAGTTCGTCCGCCTGAGCCTCGGCGGAGTCCATGACGAAGCCGAAATCCGCGGTCACCGCAGGACCTACGTCGGCGCCATGCCCGGTCGCATCATTCAGGCCATACAGCAGATAGGAACCAACAATCCACTGATCATGCTCGATGAGATCGACAAGCTGAGCTCCGATTTCCGCGGCGATCCGTCATCCGCCATGCTCGAAGTCCTCGATCCGGAACAGAACAATTCGTTTCGAGACAATTACCTCGGAGTACCATTCGATCTATCGAACGTAATGTTCATGACGACTGCCAACATCCTCGATACCATTCAGCCCGCGCTGCGGACAGAATGGAAGTGATCCGGCTTTCCGGCTACACTGAAGAGGAGAAGCTACAGATCACTCTCCGCCACCTGCTGCCTAAACAGATGGAAGAGAACGGCATCACCGGCGACAATCTGCACATCACGGAACAGGCACTGCGCGATGCCATCGTCAAATATACTCGCGAGTCGGGCTTGCGGCAGCTTGAACGTGAAATAGGCAAGATCTGCCGCAAGGTCGCACGCCGCGTCGCCGAAGGCGACAAGGAACAGGTCAAAGTTACCGCCAAAAACCTTCACGACTTCCTGGGCGTGGCGAAGATCGAGCCGGACGAGATGCTCAAACATGACCAGGTCGGCGTCGCCACGGGCCTGGCTGTAACCACGACCGGCGGCGACATCCTCTTCATCGAGGCCATCACCATGAAGGGCAAAGGCGCTCTCCAGCTCACGGGCCAACTTGGAGACGTCATGCGCGAATCGGCATTCGCCGCCTACTCCTTCGCCAAGTCCAGAGCCGCCGAACTCGGCATCGACGAGGAGATTTTCACCAGAACCGATATCCACGTACACATCCCCGAAGGCGCCATCCCGAAGGACGGCCCCTCAGCCGGCATCACCATGGCCACGGCCATGGTCTCGGCCCTCTCAGGCAGGGCTGTTAAAAATGAAGTGGCTATGACCGGTGAAATAACCCTTCGCGGTGACGTCCTCGCTATTGGAGGCGTTAAAGAAAAAGTCCTGGCAGCTCATCGCGCCAAATTAAAGACCATCATCCTCCCTTCCCAGAATCGCAAAGATATGGAGGACGTACCGGATGAGCCCAAACGCGATCTGAAATTCCACTTCGTCGACAATATTCGCGAAGTCTTCAGGATCGCGCTCATGCCCGCGAAGAAAACGCCCGCAAAGGCGAAGAGGGAGAAGAAAGTTCAAAGTCCAAAGTCCAAAGTTTAAAGATAAGTTGTCAGTTGCCAGTAGTCAGTAGTAAATTGAGCGCCAAAGGCCGATAATCGCCAGGGGTTGAGGCGAGGCCGAGTGAAGCCCCTGGTAGAGTGTGGATGTCTCACCAGCCCTGAAAGGGCGTCACTGCTGATCACAACTCTGCGTCCCTTTCAGGGCCGCTCAACATAACCAACATTACCAGGGGCTTCGCCCTGGCTTTTTTCTAGTCGCCGCTTCGCGGCTCAAATGGCCTTGTCCTGATCCTGAACCGTTATACGCCTGAGCAGTTACTGATAACTTATCTTTAGACTTTAGACTTACGTGTTTACTGAAGCACGAAATTGAAGGTGAGAACGCCTTGAACTTTGACGGGAACATTGCCCAGAGTCGTTGGTGAGAAGACCCATTTTCTAGCCGCTTCAACGGCCGAACTTCTCAGCAACGGATGGCCGTTTAATGGCGCAGCATCGATCACCATTCCTTCCTCGGAAATGGTCACCAGCACCTGAACGTTCCCCGAGGCTCGAATTTGCCTTGCCATGAATGAATAACCTGGTGTCACCCGCTTGATTGCCCTTCCCTGCAACACGCCTTCCGAGACTTTGTAATTTGACCCTGGCTTTATTGCAATGACCGGTGGAGGCTCTGGTTTCGACTGCGGTCTGAGAACAGGCGGTGGAAGAGGATCTCCGCCACCTTTTCCGCCCGGCATGTAATCGTCATTGCCGGGGATGCCGGATGGTGCGCCAGGAACATAGATGCCGGTATGCCGGACGGAGTAATCAAGAGCCTTTGATGGATCGGGGATATCGATGACGCGTTTTGGTGAAAGAAATCCTTGAATAATATTTGACGGCGAAGTGCTCCGCTGCAAGCTTTGCAACATTCGCTGCGGCGGTCCGGCTGGAGGTGGTGGCGGCGCAAGCCGTGTGCTCAGCAAATACTCTTCTGCCAGCACAGGGCTGAACCCGATGATCGTCCCAATTCCAATGCCGGCCATGGCAACTGAATAGAAAGCCATGGTCAGGATGAAATACCTGCCGGTGCGCCTTTCATACCTGCTTTTTCTCGATTCAACCAGTCTGTCAAACATGCTCCCTCCTTTGTATCTGTTAAGTTGGCACACTGATCCAAGGCTCCTGTAGTCAGTTTTGACAACTGGCGCAATTGGATTCAGAAGTTTTTCGGGGATTAATTCAGATCAGCCGAGATATTTACTTTGCTGAAGATTACGACAGCCTCAGCGCTGGCATTTTGATCGCGGCGAACGCGGTGAAAGCTGGTGCTCTGGTTAATGATATTCGAGAGTTTGCTGACGATCGCCGGATCAGTTGAGGGCCCGACAATCCTGTTGACCAAAGCCCTGCCGTTGCGGGCAACTTTGACGGTCGCCATGATCTCTTCATCTTCGGACATGCTGGCGCCGATTCCGAGCAGTTCCCCATTCGGGTTGAAGATTGGCGGAGGCGGCGGGGCAAGCAGCATCAGCTTGAGTCTGATCTCTTCCGTGCCCGACTCTTCAAGAATCAACTGAGTCGCGGCCTGGGCCAAAGCCAGCGCCCTGTATGCAGGTCTGAGCACCCCGACAGCCATCATCAGAAACATTGCCATTGAGACAATGGCGCCGACACCCTGAGAAAAGAGCCGGGTGCGCCAGAGATCCATAAAATTCGCGCGCCGGCGCGAATAACTTGCCTGAAGCCTTGCCTCGCGGTGTACGGCAGACTGAATCTGTCTGGTCATCCCACGCGAATCTTCAGATAAGCCGTTGTCGCCCAGATTCCTGACATCTGAAATAAGGCGACGCATCCCGGCCGCGTTCCGACGACAGGAAAGGCATTGACGCAAATGCTGCTGCAGATTGGACTTCTCCTGATCATCCGCGTGGCCATCCAGCTGTGCCGAATATTTAATTGAAAATTCCCGACAATTCATAAGCATTTTAGCGAATTCGGAGCCTGGCGGCTGACCTCAACCGGTTAACAAAAAACCAAAGGGTGTTGCTGACCCTGATCTGGTTCATTTCGTTTCGTCGACCCATCGGCTATGAGCGTCGGAAATTGATTCAGATCAGAACGCCAGACTCCGAAACTGATAAAACTTGTGCCTAATTCCTGAAGCCGCCTGAAGCTTAGGGAATCAAGTCAGAACTTCTCTCAACATTTCCCGCCCGCGTGCAATTCTGGATTTGACCGTGCCGACGGAAATCCCCGTCACCCAGGCGATCTCTTCATAAGAAAGGCCTTCAATATCCCTGAGGATAACTGCAATTCGAAAATCTTTTTTCAATCGGGAGATGGCGCTTTCCAATTGCCGCTCGCGCTCTCTTGAGAGTGTCTCGGCTTCGGGTGAAGCTGATGAACTGGACAGGAAATCGATCTGAGTCAGATCATCTTCACCGTTCAATGAAAGCGGCGCATCGAGCGAGCAGGTCTCTTTGCGTTTGCGGCGGCGCCACCATCGCTCCACGCTTCGAGCCTGATTGATGGCGATACGGCAGATCCAGGTTTTGAGGCTGGCCTCGCCGCGAAAGCCGCCGATGTGCCGGTAAACCTTCAAAAAACTCTCTTGTGTCGCGTCACGGGCATCTTCGGGATCTGCAAGCACCCTCAGTGAAAGCATATAAACCATCGGTTGAAACTGCTCGACAATGTCGTCGAAGGCTGACAGATCACCGGACTTCATTCTGGCAATGAGCGTAGCCTCATACGGGTAGCCAGAAGCCGCGCGCGAGGCAAGGTCGGTATTGACCTGATCCTGCGCTCTCAGCTCAGAGCCGCCGAACTCATCGAGCCCGGCTACCAGTAATGCCTCTTTCTCTGCCAGCATGCGAGCCTGCTCCCGATATGGATTTAAATCTTATGCATAACCTCTGTCTCGCGCCTTATCCCAATTTCATCGACACCCTTTTAGACTCGGGCTTGAGTCTAAAGTTCCCGGATCAATATTAAATTTTTCGGCGGGTATATGGAAGCAGTCGCCCGTCAAAGGCTGGAAATAAATGAAGCCCGGAGCGGCGCCCCCGGGCTTCATTTATGAGAAGGTAATTACTGATGCTGGCCCCGTGCAATCTAATGTGCGATGGTTCGGCGCCCCCCCGGCGGGGCCCCGCCGCCCCCCCGCCCTCCGCTTTTGAACTCGTCAACAGCATCAGTTAATTAATAGACATCTGCCTGTCAGCAGCCTGTGTCGGCAACGACGCCCCTGCTGACGACAGCCAGAGCCTCATCGATGGTTTTGATGGCAAAATCGCAGTGATTCTTATCGATCACCAGTGGAGGTGAAAGTCTGACGGTGCTGGCTCCGCAGCCAAGCGTGATCAGACCGCGCTTGAAGCATTCGATTTCGGTCTGGATCATCGCGTCATGAAGCGGTTCTTTGGTGACGCGATCTTTGACCAGTTCGATGCCGATCATGAGGCCCTTGCCCCGAACATCGCCGATGATCGGATGCTTGTCCATCAGAGCCTTGAGTCCTTCAAGCAGGTACTCGCCCATTTTTGCGGCATTCTCTATCAGACCATTTTCAAGAAGCTCGATCGTGGCCAGTGAAGCGGCAATCGCCACCGGGTTGCCTCCGAAGGTCGAGGCGTGAGCCCCCGGTTTCCATGTCATCAGATCCTCACCGGCAATCGTTGCGCTCAGCGGCAAACCTGAAGCAATACCCTTGGCGGAAGTGATAATGTCGGGGACGAAATCGAAGTGTTCGGAAGCGTACATTTTGCCCGTGCGGCCGAATCCCGACTGGACTTCATCGGCGATGATCAGAATCCCGTGCCTGCGGGCGATCTCCTTGAGCGTGTGAAGGAATGATGCCGGCGGAACAACATATCCGCCTTCTCCCTGAATCGGCTCAACCACGATTGCGGCGCACTCTTCTGCCGGCACGGTTGTCCTGAATAGCTGTTCTTCAATGACGCGCGCGCAATGCGGGCCCTTGGATTCAAGGGCGCCGCAGCTTTCCGGCGTCAGGTTGTAGGGGCAGCGGTAACAATTGGCATAAGGGATATGAGTCACATCGAGTGCCTGCCGGCCGTAGCCCTCACGCTGGCGGGCCTTGCTGGCCGTGAGCGAGAGCGCTCCCAGAGTCCTCCCGTGAAATGAACCGAAAAAGGCAATCAGCTTCTGCCTTCGGGTCGAATACATCGCCAGCTTGATTGCGCTCTCAACCGCCTCAGCGCCTGAATTCCCGAAGTGAACCTTTTTGTTGTGCTCACCCGGGGTGAGCTGACTAAGCTTCTCGGCCAGTTTAGGCAGATTTGAATAATAGAAATCCGCCGAGCAGATATGCAGGAATTCATCGACCTGCTTTTTTATCGCGTCGACAACGTAGGGGTGTGAATGGCCTGTCGAACAGACAGCGACCCCCGCATTGAAATCCAGGAAGATGTTTCCATCGACATCTTCGATCATCGCCCCCTTGCCGCGGCTGATGACCAGCGGATACGGGCGCGTATAAGACGGGGAAATATATTTGTCATCGTGAGCCACAACATTTCTTGCATTCGGGCCCGGCAGCTCAGTCTTGATCACTGGGAGCTTGGCATTCTTCAATTCGGCTGTTCCTTGCATGATCTTTACCTCCAAATGAATCCAATCACAGACTCCGACAGGACGCGCCAGCCGTCCTGAATCTTAGGATCCATGTAATTAAATAATCTCTTTTCCTGAGAATAGTTTTTTGAGAATTTAACTGATCGGTGACTCGGACCAGGCGTCACTAGTCTGCGAAGAGGTTCTTGCGGGTGAGTAGCGGGACGTGCTGAAAAACGAATTTTGTCGCTTGTCTCTTATTCATTTGTTGACTCGTTGTCATGACGGCCGGCGCAGAGTCTATTTTCTGCGCCAGCGCAACCCATCCTTAGTATCTTCAAGAATGATGCCCATTTCAGTGAGCTGATTGCGTATCTCATCAGAGCGGGCAAAGTTTTTAGCTTTGCGTGCATCTTGTCGTTCGTCAATCAGGGCCTGGACTTCAGAATCGAGCAGCGCCTGTTTGACTTCGCCAAATACATTGAACACCGAATCGAAGCTGTCGACAAGCTCCAGCAGTGATTTCCGGTCGTCCGATTTGATTATTCCTCCGGCCATCGCAGTGTTGGTCTCGCGGGCAAAATCGTGAATTGCGGCAAGCGCCTCGGCAGTATTCAAATCATCATCGAGAGCCTCTCCAAAATGAGTCCTCGCGCGTTCGATGATTCCGGCGATTTCAACGGTCGAGCCCGGCTCGGACTTAAGCTCACTCAACCGCCGCTTGAAATCGTTGAGACGCTCAACCGTGCTTTCAGCGCCGCGAAGCCCTTCGAGCGTGAAATTTAGCTGCTTATGATGTGGAGCCGAGAGCAGCAGATAGCGGATCGCCCTTGGATTATGGCCCTTCGAGACCAGATCGCGGAAGGTGTAGAAGTTGCCTTTCGATTTCGACATCTTCTCGCCCTCGACCATGAGAAATTCCGCGTGCACCCAGTAACGGACGAATGGCTTGCCGGTCGCCCCTTCGGACTGCGCGATTTCGTTCTCATGATGAGGGAAGATCAGATCGACTCCGCCCGCGTGAATGTCAAAAGTCTCACCCAGCGCCTTCATCGACATGGCAGAGCATTCGATATGCCATCCCGGACGACCCGCTCCCAGATCGGTATCCCAGAATGGTTCGCCCTCTTTCGCGGCTTTCCACAAGACGAAATCGCGAACGTTCTCCTTGTCGTATTCATCCGCATCGACGCGATCACTGCCTCCAGCCACATTGCCTTCAAAGTTCATCTTCGAAAGCTGCCCGTATCGCCCGAAACTGCCGATACGATAATAGGTCGATCCTTCGGATTGATAGGTATGCCCGTTGCTCTCCAGCCTCTTGATCAGATCGACCATTTCGGGGATATGATCGGTGGCGCGCAGAACCTCTTCTGGACGCTCGGCTCCAAGAGCATCGAAGTCCTCAAAGAAAAACTGCGTGAACTGATCCGTGTACTCCCGCAAGGTCTTCTTCTGCTCGACCGCGCGCAGGATTATCTTGTCATCCACGTCGGTGATGTTCATCACGTGATGGATCTTGTACCCCTTGTACTTGATATACCTTCGCAGCAAATCGGCGAAAAGAAAGGTCCTGAAATTGCCTATGTGAGCGAAATCATAGACCGTCGGGCCGCAGACATAAATCCGGACCTCGTTCGGATTCAGCGGTTGGAAGTCTTCAATGTTACCTGTCAGCGTGTTATAGAGCTTGAACATCTTTTTTTAATCCATCAGTCCTATCATCCATAATTTCAACAACGGCAAAAATCCGTCAATAGAGTTGTTTTTGGAGTTTATGTAAGCCCCGGCGGGTATGTCAAATTATGACTGCTTCAAAATAAACCTTCCGGTGTCGGCCGGCCACAAAAAAATGCCCTGCCGGCCGTGAAGACCTGCAAGGCATCTGTGTTGAGTATAGGGAAAGTCGGGCTACTCGACCTTGGTCACTTTCTCAGCCTGCTGACCCTTGGGACCCTGTACGAGTTCGAATTCGACCACCTGGCCTTCATCGAGCGTCTTGAATCCCTGATCCACAATCGCTGAGTAATGGACGAACACGTCGCCACCGCCCTCGGGCTGCTCAATAAAACCATATCCCTTAGCGTTATTGAACCATTTAACTTTTCCTTGTTTCTTTTCTGCCATGATTTACTACTACCTCCTGAGTTTACTTATTTACGAGCCACGATCAGCTCCTGGGGGTTAAGCCCAATTCCCGCTCCCTCAGCGCTCAACACTTGCTGCCTTGGCTTTTCGGCCAGACTTCAGGGGTGAATCTGATGCCCTGGTCTTGCGGGGCAACCTTACTTCAAAGCAAAAAACCGCGACGAAGCTGACTCTTACTTTTCAGCTCCAATCACGGCTTGTACTCTGAACAGACTTGGGGGTTAACACAAATGTACTACCAATACTTCCAACTTGTTTTCTGATTGTGTTTTGATTTGCGCCTGATACGACGACCTAGACACGGGGCGCATACTACTTAACCCTTTTTTAACTGTCAATAGCAAATATGAATTTTAGTTAACAATTTCAAAATATATTTTCAGACTTACTAAATTAAGCCAAAGCAGGAATTAAGACTCATAAAAAAACGCGGCGAGATTCTTTTAGAATCTCACCGCTCCAGGGCTTTGCTGGGATGAAAACCTGAAAACTATATAATGACGATTTCTTCTGCTAATCAAAATTCCTGATACTTACCTGCCGCAAACTTACCTGAGGCAATACAAATGCAAATTGAGTGCCGATAAGTTTGAGGAAGAGAGCGCGCGAGCAGTCTCAATATAATCAACCATTTAGAAAAACGGCGACCTGCCCGGGTTTTCTGAATTCTTTGAAACAATGGATTTTCATCCATTTTTTCGTAATTCAGGTATTCGATTTTGATTTAAGAAGAGACAGTAGCGATGAGTCTCGAATCCAGGAGAGCGGCGGTACGATGAATTGATGCCTGTTGATAGTGAGGCAATGCAAGCATTGTTAGAAAAGCGCCAATCGATGGATATTTGACGAGAATAACGAGATCCCATGATTCATCGGAGGGTCCGATGACGGTTGCTGCAGCCTTACCCAGCCAGAAGACGCCTCCGCCGACCTCGGCGATGGTTCTGATTGAGACTTCGGAATAGCGGTTATAGGCCTCCCGGCCGCTGCATGGTGGGTGCGGGCTTCCTTCGGGATAAGCCGCCTGCTCCCTGAATCGAAGCAGGTTGAGCATGGTTATCTCTTTATCCGCAGGTATGCCTGCGATTATGTCTGACCACTTTTCTCTGTCAGGATTGATGGTACTCATGATTTATTACCCTCAATTTCCTTCGATAAATTGCCTGATATAGTTGTTGACCAGTTCAGGTTTTTCGTGAACCACCCAATGGCTGCCGTCAGGAATACGCTTCAAAGTCAGATCAGGGACGAATTGCTCCAGGCCATCGAGACAGCCGGTAAGCAATGCCCTGTCCTTTTCGCCCCAGACGACCAGCGTAGGCACCTTGACGACAAATGATGAGGCATCGGCGAAGGTCACGGCGCCGAGCTGAGGATCAACGGGAGATGGAGGGCCGATCTTTGAAGCCCGGTAATAATTCAACCCGCCGGTCAGGGCGCCTGGCTGAGCCCAGGCAGCAAGATAAGCTCTGCGATCATCGTCAGTATAAGCCTCAGGCCTGGTTGACGAATCAAACACGGCCTTGGCCAGCCCGGCATAGTTGTTGGCACTCAGCAGGGCTTCTGCCTCGGGCTTGCGGAACATCAGCATATAGGCGCTCGCCTTTTGCTGCTCCGGATTATTCTTCAACTCGCGCAGAAAGACGGCCGGATGCGGGCTGTTGATGATGATCAGCTTTTCGAGCAATTCAGGGTGAGTCAGCGCAAATGCCCAGGCAACGGCGCCTCCCCAGTCGTGAGCGACGAGGATCGCCTTACGGCCCGGACTGAATCGTTCAAGCATCGCCTTGATGTCGGAAACCAGATGCGATGTTTTGTAATCGTCAACGTTCGGCGGCTTGTCCGAGAGGTTGAAGCCTCGCATATCCATCGCAATGGCCGTGTGGTCTCGCCCGAATTCCTCAAGCTGCCTGTGCCACATGTACCAGAATTCCGGAAATCCATGGAGGAAGAGAATGGTCTTCCCTTCCGTCCCGGATTTGACGTAATGAATCTTCAGCCCATTGATCTCAACGTATTCGCCACTCAACATAGCAGGTCCTTTAACTATTTCTTCAAATTCTGATCGAACCAGTCTATCGCCAGTTTGATTGCCTGTTCGCGAAGTTCGCGATAGACGCCGTAATGGGTGATATTTGGCAGTGAGACGTATTTCTTATTGGTCCCGGCCATGCGGTCGTAAGCAAGTTTGGCGTGATCCTTGTTATCGAAGAGTTCTTCCTTTTCGGCGACGATGAAAAGAGCGGCACAATCTTTGAGTTTCGCCGCTTCATCGACCGGAACATAATGCAGCAGCTTGTCGCGAATCGGGGCGCCGATAAGATTGCCCACGGCTTTAACGCGCGGTTCGGGATAGCCCAGTTCTCCGCGCGCCCGCTTTGTCGCTTCGTCGAAGGTCAGTTTCCTGTCGGCTTCTGTAGCCACGACCCAGCGTGAGTCGAAAGCACCGACCTGGCTGACCAGAGCCTTGATTCGTGAATCGCGGGCGGCGACGTAGAATACGTGCCCGCCGGAATAGCTCGAACCTCGAATACCGATCCGCTGCTTGTCGACCATTGGCTCGCCCATCGCCCAACTGACGACATTGAACCAATCAGTAGTCTGCTCGATCGGATCGACATATTCGCGCAGTTCTTCAACCTGCGCGGTGAATCGGCGGCCATCCTTATTCTCAGGCTTCTCAGGCCGTGCAGTCAGAATGATACGCCCGTCGCTCTGGCCCCAGCCACGATAATCGAAGGTGATGACCAGATAACCCGCGTTTGCCAGTTGCAGAGCATCCCATCGGAAGTTAGCCGCCGTGCCGCCCCAGCCGTGAGCCATAACGATTGTGGGCAGCTGCTTGCCTGCCAGAGATTTCAGCGAGAGCACCTCTGCATTCAGGCGCACACCTTCGCTCATGATCTTTGCCGTGCGAAAATCAATATTTTCGGGAGCTTTGAACGCCGGCGTCTGCGGAGCCGCCGCCGGATCCGGCGGACGCGTCGTCTGCTGCGCGCATGCAAAATTGACCGTGGCCATGAGCGTCGCCGCAATGACTATGAGCTTGAAGAGGTTTTTTGTAGACACTGAATATCTCCTTTGTAACAGGCTGCTCTTTATTTCTGCTTCGGGCCGCTATTTCAGCTTCGAGATTAATGCATCACCGGTCGACTACAACAAAATCGATCTGATCTATTCAATTTTAGCGATTTCTTTTGAGGTAATCCTCATCGGATGGGTGTATCTTTTAATTCACTTCTGTGAAAAGCCATCATACTTTGCCTTTTTGATCGATGACAAGGGCAGCAGGGTGGGAGGCCGTTCATCAGAGAAATTTAAATGATTAGTATCCGTCATTGATGAGAAACAATTAAAAGATATGGGATCTGTTTTGTTTGAGCCATTGGTGAGATTAAGAATACCCGGATATCATTATTTTTTTGAGGATTGACCATGTCTGAGGCGGCGTTGATAACGAATGAAAGTCAGGAACCTTTCGGCAGGCGGGAGTCCATCCTGATTCTGCTAAATCTTGCAGTATTGGCTGCGTTGCTGGTGGTTCACACGGCTTTCCTGTCTCTACTTGGTCCACCTTCGCGGCTGCTGGTCATTGCCCTGGCCACAAGATTTGTAATGCTGTTTGCCGAGTTGATCTGGCTGCAGAAGCAAAAACCCGGGCTCAATCCCGTTGCCGAACAATACTATGCTTGTTATTCGATTATCACCAACATTGCATTTGCATTCATGGCTTCATATCTTGGTGGTGCGGCAGACAGTCACTATTCGGTGTTGATGGTATTGCCTGTGATTGCTGCGGCCACCAGGTTCGACCTGCCGGGAACGCTTTTGGTTGTTAGCATTGCCGTCACACTGACATTTCTTGAGGTTTGGCTGTTTTTCCGTTCTTACCCGCCTCTGGAAATTAGCGAGTTCTTTGAGGCTGCAACGGTATCGCTGATCTTCATCGTTGTCGCGCTGGTTGTCCGGCTGCTGGTTGGGAACCTTCGGCAAGAGGAATTGAAACTGGCTAAAAGTCTGGAGACATTGAAGAAAGTGCAGAGCAAACTGGTTGCGGAGGAGAAGCTTGCGGCCATAGGGCGGTTGTCGAGCGCCATCGCACATGAAATTCGCAACCCCGTTGCGATGATATCCAGTTCACTGACAGCCGGAAAACAGAGCGAAGATGCCGAAGTTCGCGACGAGATGTTCAACATCGCGGCGCAGGAAGCAACACGTCTTGAAAGACTTACTACCGATTTTCTTTCCTATGCCCGAGGCAAAGAGCCTGAAAGAAAGTGGACAAATCCGGCATTAACACTGGGTTATGTCGCAGGGCTGCTCCGGGACCGCGCAACAGATGCCGGGATAACCATCATTGTTGATTATCCCGACGATGCTCCAGCGAATGTGGATGATTTTCAGATACAGCAGGCGCTGCTTAACTTGATGACCAATGCAATTGAGGCAACTCCGCGCGGCGGGAAAGTGCGACTTGGCGGCAGCTTGAACCGGCGCCGGGACCTCGTTTTATTCGTCGAGAATGAAGGCCAGCAAATTCATCAGGATGTTCTGTCAAAGATCTTTGAGCCTTTTTTCAGCACCAGGGTAAAAGGCACAGGACTGGGGCTGGCTATTGTCCGCAACATCGCCCAGGCTCATGGCGGGAGCGTCGAGATTGCGTTTAACCAACCCGGCAGAGTGAGATTTGAGATAATCATACCAGAGGCGGGAATTAAGGGAGGGTCGGATGGCGCGCATCCTGATCGTTGACGATGAAGACAATATGAGGCGCATTCTTTCGGTGATATTGAAAGAAGACGGCCACGCTGTAACCGAGGCTTCCGGCGCCCAGAAAGCATTGAACCTAATTTCGTCTATGCCGTTCGACCTTGTAATCACCGATCAGAAAATGGCCGATGGCGACGGACTGTCGATCATCGCCGCCTGCCATGAGTCAGACCCGACTCTACCTGTCGTCCTGCTGACGGCATTCGCCACCGTGGAGCTTGCCGTAGAGGCAATGCGTCAGGGCGCATTCGACTTTATCACCAAGCCTTTCGTCCCTGAGGTTGTTCGCGCTGCCGCAAGACGCGGCAATGAACGGGCTCAGCTGTTGCGCGAGAATGCGCGACTGAGGGAAGAAGTAAGCAGATTTGGAATATCGGATGATATCCTCGGCATTGGCCCGTCAATTCTTGAGCTCAAAGAGAACATCTCACGTGTCGCTCCAACCAACGCAACCGTGCTGATCATGGGAGAAACGGGATCGGGCAAGGAGCTTGTAGCCCGAGCGATACACCGCGGCAGCACCAGAAACGATCATCCATTTGTCGCGGTCAACTGTGCGGCGTTCCAGGAGACACTGCTTGAAAGCCAGCTCTTTGGCCATGAGCGGGGATCGTTCACCGGGGCCGACCGTACGCGACAGGGATTGTTCGAATCAGCTCATCGCGGCACACTCTTCCTTGATGAAGCCGGCGAGATGTCCTTGCCCCTTCAGGCGAAACTGCTGCGAGTGCTGATGGATGGTCAGATCCTGAGAGTAGGGTCAACCACAGCTAGAAAGGTCGATGTGCGTGTAATCGCCGCCACACATCGTGACCTTATGAAAATGGTAAAATCCGGCACTTTTCGCGAAGATCTTTTCTACAGGCTGGCGGTCGTTCCGCTTTTAATACCACCACTACGCGAGCGTGACGAGGATCTGCCTCTGCTGATAGAGCATATATCTGTCAGGGTGGCTCGGGATCTGAAGATGGCCCAGCGCCGGTTCAGCCCTGATGCTCTCGCCAAACTTCGCAGGTATGACTTCCCCGGCAATGTCAGGGAACTTCACAACCTTATCGAACGGGCATACATTCTGTCGAAGAATGAAGAAATCAAACCAACAGATCTTTTGCTCCTTAGCGGCGAGGTGAATGCTGCTGAATCAACCGGCAATGAAAGCGACTCTTTTCAATCGTGGATTGAGTCCTTTCCGGATTCGATCGATTTGCGAAAGATCCTCGAGATGGCCGAGCGCGAAATGGTTATCCGGGCCCTAAACAGCGCAAATGGCGTTCAGGCCGAAGCCGCCCGCCGCTTGTCTTTATCGCGCAGCGATATCGCCTACAAGGTGAAAAAGTACGGGCTCGATTAGCATACGATTGATCCTTGACCTGCCCTGTTATGCTTTTGTGGCCCCCTGCCCCCCCCCTGTGCGCAATTAATGAATAAGATTGTGCCTCGCCGCGATCAGATTTTCGTCCAAAAAATCGAGCAGATCAGGGCAATTTGTTGTAAAACTCATACAACATGTCCGGCCATCTCTCATGAACAAAACTCGTAGTCCAATCAAATCAGCA
>JADJLO010000023.1 GCA_016710075.1 Acidobacteriota bacterium
TTCCAACGGCCGACGAGGTCATCAACTTTCTCAACGACAAAGGCTGTTTTTTCAGAGGGATGCTCTGGTCGACAAGCTGATAGCCTCACCGGAGTTCATCGACAAGTGGGCACAATTCTTCGGAGATCTGTACCAAGAACACTGCTTTCTCGACCAACATCAATCGCTTCATGAGCGGACGTGAATCCTTCGATCAGTGGATCGGGAACCTCGATTCAGACCAACAAGAGCTACAACCAGATGGCGGGCTGAGTTGAAATTCTCCGGCCAGCGGCGACAATTACCACCAACGGCGCCGTCAATTTCATCGTCGGCGGAAACGTGCGATGGGGCCAGCCCAGGACTCGATGGGACAGGCTTGCGGTTGCGACTACAACGACATTCCTTGGTCTGGGTTCGGTGGACGCCTGCTTTGCCACGATGGCTCGGGCCATCTCGCGATGCGGTAAACCTCTGGGGATCACAAATCACGCGCGCCAGAGCTGGGGGATGTCCGCCTTTTTCGCGCGTACCGGCAGGCGCTTCCAGGCGGCAGGAACGGGCTGAATTACGGCACCTACACTGTGACCGAGGCCGCAACCGGCGAATACAACCTCAACACAAATTCCGGCAACAGGCAGACACGGGCGCCGATCAGCGGCAAGAACACAGTCGATCCCATATACCTCTTCGGCGGCACGATTAACACCGGCGAGAACCGGCGTCAGGGGCTGGCCCGCATGATCACCGCCGATCCTCAATTCTCCCGCGCAATCGTCAACTACCTTTGGGAAGAGTTCATGATTGAGGCATTGGTCTCTCCATCCTCGACATTCAGTCTTGCGCGGCCAAACATAGCAAGTCCCGCAGGGAGTGGACACCGCAGCCGCAAATCCGGCGCTATCGACGCCCTTTCGAAAGATTCTCGAAATAACAACTTCAATCTGCGATACATCATCGGCCTGATCGCCATCGACCGCCTACCAGTCTCGTCTCAGTATGCGGGGAGAATGGAACTGGATTATGTCCCGCTTTATGCCCGCAAGTATGCGCGCAGGCTTGACGCTGAAGAGGTCCACGATGCCGTCATCGTTGCCACAGGAATGCCGCCGGTAACGACCTACCGCGAGACCGAAGCACCACGAATGTGATCTTGGCCCCTTGGATATCCGGATCATGGGCGACAACGGTCTCAGCTTCGCGAGGTCTCAGTGGGCAAGGCAGTTCCTGAGCCCGTTTGAACCTCGGCAAAGGAACGACGTCGACGTTCCTCAATTCGATTTCCCTGCGCGGGGATCGTGACCGACCCAATGCCCGGAAATACGATTCCTCGATCCTGCAATCTCTCAATCTGATGAACAACAGATTCATCACGGACCGAATCAAGATGACCAGCAGGGTCAATACAGTCCCTAATGTTGCGGAGATTCCCTCAACCGTGAGGAAACTTCTGAGCGACACAACTCTCACGAATGATCAGATCATCACCCAGCTTTATCTCACCACCCTGTCCCGCTATCCGACTGATGCTGAAAAGGCGAAGATCACTCCCCTGTTCATCGATGGGCAAGCAGGCAGCCGTTGAGAATCTGCAATGGGTGCTGTTGAACAAGGTTGATTTTATTTTCAATTACTAAGCCGGCCGTTAACGGCTGAGATTTTGAAACAGAGAGGTATAGAAATATGTCAGACCATATAGTCCTGATCATTCCTGTGAAGTTTGCAAACCGTTACGCCCGGCAAATTCAGGTCTCTTCGAGGCCCGTCTCTTGGCAGACGCGACTTCTTTAAAATTGCCGGAACCGGAGTTGCGGGTTCTTTTGGTGCCGGCACTGACTCCAGATACTCTTGCCGCAGCACTGTCTCAACTGGGGCTCATTTGGTCGGCAGGGCTCGAAATTGCATTTTCATACACATGCAGGAGCGCCAAGCTATCGATACATTCGATCTCAAGGTGGGCGCCTGGACTCCCGTCAATTTCACGCCTGAAACGATCAACGGGATACTCTTTCCCAAAGGATTGATGCCAACGATCGCCACTCATCTTGACAAGGTCGGAATAGTCCGCAGTCTGAGGGCGCCGCGCTCGTCCATTCACTTCAACAAGTCTGGACGCAGATTTCGAGAACCCCGACGGCAGCACTGGGCAAGATCGCGCCAAACATCGGGAGTGTCGCGGCACTGGAGTTCGAATCCCAGCGCCAGCCGAATCAGAAACTTCCGGGATTTCTTTCGCTCAATGGCGGCAACACCATCGGTTCCGGGTACTTTAATGCAAAGTATTCTCCGTTTGCAGTGACTGTTGCGGCCGGGGGCTTTGAATCTCGCGAACCCTGACGGCCAGACGACTTTCGAAAGACGCTACCAGATGCTGCTCGACCTGGATAACGGTCTCCGCGCCAATTCTCCTCTCGAGAAAGCATTATCGATATGGACGGTTTCTACCAGCAGAGCAAGTCGATGATGTACAACCGGAGATCGATGCGGTATTCAAGTTTACCTCCGCAGATCAACAGAGATTCGGCAACAGTGGATTCGGCAATTCGTGTACCACCGCGCGAAATCTGGTCAAGGCCAATCTCGGCACAAGATATATTCAGATCAATATCGGAGGCTGGATAACCATAGAAATATCTATGCCGCAAACGGCGGAATCTGTGGACCCGCCGGCCAGTTCGACAAAGGTCTTGGAAACCTGATGACGGACCTGGCTTCCCTGCCTGAGTCAATGGAGGTACGCTGCTCGATGAAACGCTGATTGTCGCCATGGGCGAATTCGGCAGAACCGTGAGAAACGGATCCACCCCGGGACTCAACAACACCCAGGGGCGTGATCATTACTTCCAGCACTTCACCTTTTTTGCGGGCGGCGGCATCTCAGGCGGAGGAGTCATGGGCTCGACCACGGCCGATGGATTTGCAGTACTCGATCCGGGCTGGTCGCAAAACAGGCCCGTGGCAACGAAGATATCGCGGCAACCATCTATTCCGCTCTGGGAATCGATTACACCACCAAACGGCTCGATGATCCGTTCCGCCGTGGCTTCGAATATGTCCCTTTCGCTTCAGAAGGCGCCTGGTATCCGGTGCTCGAACTCTTTACCAGAGATCTGAAACCGAGACCGAGGTCTACCCCTCGCGGCTCGAACAGAACGATCGGCAGATAGGCTTCACGTCGGATCGATCCTGAATTACCAGGGAAGGCAGAGAAACAGGGAGAATTGGGTTGCTTACATAAGCTCAATTCTCCCTGTTTTTCTCTGCCTTCCCTGGGTTGTCGTTTTATCTACCGATACTGTTGGCGATCTCATCCTTTGGTAGATTGTCAGAAATTACAGAATCAAAATACGAGCGGGACCGCAAGGCGTCCCGCCTGCGTGTATTGAAATATCTGCACATTCATATCAGATTTGCGTCAATCGATTTGACGCAGGCGGGACGCCTGCGCTCCCGCTCGTATTTCGACCATTCCAAAATATCAATAAAACAGGGGAAACAGGCTATGAATTTAATTCGCCAACAGTATCAGTTATTCACTTAAAACCTGCGCGTAACTTCGAGGTAGGCGAATGCAGCATTTCGGCCGTCAGGATAGATTCTGCCCGGGACATCTCCTCCTTTGACTCCGCTGATATAAAACGTGAGAACTGTTTGAGGGTTGATGTTGTAGTCGACGCTGAAATCGATCATCGTTCCGAGCGAGTCTCACATTGACGGTCTGCCGGCATAGCCGAATGTTCCGTTCTGAAAAGCGCCGCCGCCGAGATACCATTGATCATTTGTATTGCTCAGTCTCAGGTGATGGATATCCGTGCGCAGCCCGACTTTCGAATGAGGCTTGAGCCTGAACTCGGCAAATACATCTTCATTATTGACCAGATCGTAAAACGGGAATCTGGCATAGATGCGTGGAGTAGGCAGGACTTGAAAGAACGTATTATGGCTGGCGGCCAGCGGGATTGCCGTCCCCGAGCTTCGGAAATACCCCGCACGCAGCCATGGTTTGAGCTTGTCAGCCCACCCACCGGAAAACTGATAACCCCCTTCAAGCGCTATCGCCCCGGCTCTGTGGGCAAGTCTGCCCCAGTCCCCGAACTGGCCCGCCCCCATAAAAGCAGATCCGCTTTGCCCGGGCCGGCTTTGTAGACGCCAATATAATGGCCTCCAAATGTGCTGACTCGTATCTTTTCGGTATCCGCGGATCTTGCAGCGAGAGGGCGGTTATCGGTCTTAAGGACGCGGCGGCCGTCGTGATAATACAGGCCGAAAACCCTGAAGTCGCTCTCTGTGTTTTTTGTTTTAACCGGCCTGGTGAAGGCGCCATAGTAGAAATCCACATCGAGTTCCTTCCAGCCGCGCAGTTGAAGCACGCCCTCGGTAGGCCGGGCGCCGACAAAAGTAAAATTACCCTGCTTTGAAGTACGTGAGTAATGGACTCCGTCAAAGCTGCGGCCTACGTGAGTGAACGCGAATGTACCGATCAGGCGCTGTGAGATATGATCGCGCTTGAGCGTGGCCAATGATGGATCAGTTGGAATTGCCTCCTGCCCGTCATTGAAATCGAATCGGCCGATCTTCAGGCTGCTCGCTTTATCCCCGCCAAGCCCTTTGATCCTGATAAAGGCCTGCTTGATAAAGGCGCCGCCATCCTGGCGGCCATTGGCGGCGAAATACTGCGCACCCAACCCCAACTGGCCTTGAGGCGCGGGCGCAATGGCATTATCAGGTAGCCCGAAAAGCATCGGAAATGCGCCTTCCACCTGCCATTCATATCTTTCTTTCTGCTGACCAAGGGACAACCTGACAAGTGCAGCTCCGAAAGTGTACCGGTTATCTGCTGCATTGGTCTCAAACCAGTCCCAGCTTTCCAGCCGGAATCTGATACTTCCGGAGAATGTCAGACCGCCGATCTTGATCGGCGCCGGCGCCGGCGAGGGCGAGGCCTTGGGCACAGATTGAGTCGCTTCTTTATTTTGCGGCGACTGAGCCACGACATTCGCCGGGAAATAAATGAAGCATGCGAGAATTAAAGATGAACTCAGGAGACAAAGCCCCTGTAGAATAGGGTTTGAGTGATCATGATCAACTCCGGCTGTGGTACAGCTACCTTGTTTTCAATGAAGCCCTTGGGCCCTTTGGGTCTGAGCCTAGAAGCCGCGGGCAATCCTTTGAGTGAGTTCTGACCAAGTCGCGAAAAGTTAATGGACTCACCGAGAATACGCGCCGCCTCCTGAGGAGCATGGAAACCGGTTGAGTTCTCGGCTTCAACAAAATCAAGATAGAACTGCGCGCGCCGCTGGAAGTCCTGAGCCTTCGACAATTCAGAATCGGCTGTGCCGGCAGCTTTGGCGGTTTTGAGCCCATTGATCAGATCTATCAGCGCATCCATAGCAATGTTACGCAGCGCGTGATGGCGATCCTGAATGGTTTCAACTCTGGCTTTGAGTTCCTCTTCCGGCCATTTATGGCAGGTTCGACAGGATCGATTGAGATTTAACAAGGGGCTTCGAATGTGATGATCACTGACCTTTAAAGCCCCCTCTCGCTTGTATGGCATATGACAATCGGCACATGCAACGCCCGAGCGGGCGTGGATGCCCTGTGACCAAAGCTCGAATTCGGGATGTTGAGCTTTTTCAAGGTTGGAGCGCCCGTGTCGGCATGCGTCCAGTCTTTGTGCTTTACTTCATCATAATACGCCATGATGTTTTCGACTTGAGGCCTTTTGCCCATGGATAAAACCAGCCGTTTTCCGGCCCCTTGAAGTAATACTCGACGTGACACTGCCCGCAGACGTATGAACGCATCTCCTGGCGAGTGGCCATGGGAATTGACATCGTAATTCTGTACTCCTGCGAGGCCTTGAAAGCTCGACATGCCTTCGATAAATCCGGGCCTCGTGATTCTGAGCTGCATCGTTTTCGGATCATGGCAATCGATACAGGCGACAGGATGCGAAACCAGCTTGCGAGCCTCGCTGTACGGCATCTGATTCATCGCCTCAAATCCTTTGACCAGGTCGCCATTGCCGAGTTTCCTGTATGGGATATAGACCGATCCGTGACAGTGCATGCAGGTCCCAGGCTGTTTTACAACCTGTTGTCGCTCGGTATAGCTTTGATCGTCGAGCATAAAGCAGATGACCGCGTTCTTCCCGGAAATCCCTGGCGAAGGCATAACCCGCCCAGATCATCTTCAATCGCGGGTCTTCCTCGATCTTTGATTGTGCGACCACCGATCGGGGATCGGCCTGCGTTGGAGTTCTGGGCTCGGCTTCGCTGCCCCCGTAACGCGTTCTGACCTGATCGACGGTGCGCTTGTAATCATCATACTGGAACGGGAAATTCTTCCCCCAGATCGCCGGATCCTCGATATCGTCATTCAATTCCACGACCCGGTAAAATGGATTCTTGCCCTCCTGCCTTTTCTCAAAGATATTAATCAACAAGGCAACGCCGCCGATCGTCGCCAGCATTGCTACCATTGCCGTCAGCAAAACAAACCGGCGCCCACTCCAGGTTGAAACAGTTTTCTCTTGGGTACTTTCCGACATCGTCTTTTCTCTCTAGTTGTTAATTTATGTTGAGTTGGTGAATTAGTTCAATGCATGTGACCGACGGATCTGTGACACCGGACACAGGATGCCGCCTCACCTTCCATTTTCGAATGCGGACCGCGAATCGACTCGGTGAAACCCGCATGGCATTTCAAACATGACTCCTCGGTCACATTCCGGTTCCTCAAGCCGATCTGAATTGGTTCGTGAAACCATCCAGTTGTAAAGGCGAATGAATGCCAGAAACCGTTGGAAGCTTTGACTGCATATTTGGAGATGAGGCCCGGAGGCGTGTGACAATCGTTGCAGGTTGCCACTGCACGATGCGACGACTTGAGCCAGCCGTCATACTGCTCGTTCATGACGTGACAGTTGGCACATGATGCCGGGTTGTTGGTCAGATATGCATAGCCCCTGGCATAAATGAAGGTATAGGTCCCGATACCAAACATCGATCCGATCAGAATCCCCAGAATAATGCTCTTCCCTTTTCCGCTTGTTATTCCACTCATATCTTATTTTATCGCCTTCTCTTTATTGCGAAGGATGCCCCTTGCAGCCGAACTCCTTTCCGGCCAGCTCTATTTCCGGAGCGTTTTTCGACTCCATTTCAAGAGCCCTTGGGAAAAAGATATTATTCTCCAGATGGATGTGCTGGTGAATGTCCGCCTCAAATTCAGTCATCGCCTGATAGAGGCTCTGGTAGCTGATGCAGGCATCATCCGGAATTGAATAATCATTGGTTGCTTTTCTCAGTTCGCGCAGCAATTCTCCGACCGTATCGTGTTCCATCATCATCATTCGCACAGGATTACCGACAGTTCCGAAGAATGGCTGCGGCACCGGCATGTTGTTGGCGATCGCCTCTTCCATGCGTTCGACGTAAGGAAACAACACCTGTTCCTCCTTGAGCATGTGTGGTATCAAATCCGACTTCAGCTTGAAAAACAGACTTTGAGCCTGGATTAATTCAGGGTGTCTTGCGCCGTGCACACCGCAGACCCTGGTCAGAAGCTTCTCAATGCGGTCAAGTTCATCGCGCGTGAAGACGTGGTGTTTATCGACAATGTAGCGCGCGAAATCGGTCAGCGATTCCACACTCCAGTCAGGCCCGGATTGATCCCGGACCGCGTTCTGCTCCGACAATTCAAGCTGATGCAGAACGTCGTCAAAAGCCAGATTGGATGAACGACAGGCCTCATCGAGAGTGCGCTTCCCTCCACAACAGTAATCGATCCCGAATTTCTCAAATACTCTGGTGGCTCCAGGGATCACTACAGCCAGATCTCCAACGGTACTCGCAACATTTATCTTCATAATTTCTCCTGACTTGATGGATTTCCAGATTTTCCTTTGAATCATTTGTCTATAGCATTCTAGGCAGACTTATCCCCACACGCAGTGACATAAGTCATCGGAGAGCATATTTCCCTGGTATTTTTTAAGTTTGGGCTGGCAGGGACGAGATCTTATATGAAATGCAAGTCACGGCTGCGCCACTATCTGAAAATGTTTCAGATAGTGGCGCAGCGAGAAAAGTAAAAACGGGTTTTTAGTTCAGAGTACCCGACACTACTCAGTGCGTAATCAGGATGAAGATCTTTTGAATCTTCTGTTTGAGGGTCTTTTTTTCTGGATTCTCAAGAAACCGGCGGCGCTGGGTTGACGGAGTCGATAGTGATGAGCCATTAGATCCGAGGCCATTGGTACCGCTTATCGCTGTGTATCTGGCCGAAAGCTGGGTCATGAGGTCCCAGTTCATCGCGAAAGATCCGAGGAGTTCCCTTTTCTTTTCGCCGGTCTTCAACTGGGCATCGATTATGGCGAGCAGTAGTTTATATGCCAGCCTGGAGTTCGACCGGCTGCCGAGAATATTTTCTCGAGTCAGTCCGAGCACATGATCTTCGCCATAATCCCTGACTTTTAGAATCAGATCGTTGTTGTCATCAAAAGCCGGTACACTCTGAAGCTCAAGATCCTTGAAAAAGGTCCTCACCTTCTTGTCATCGGCAAAGAGCCCTTCATCAATGGCCTTTTGAAGGATCGGGGCGAAATCCGCCTTGTATTTATCCCAGATCTTCTTTTCTCCAAAAAGGCGAAGGTGCTCAGCGCCCTTTTTTTCCGCTATGGTCTTGAGACTTGGGCGCTCTCTGACAGAACCTCCTTCGGTGTTGCCGAATCCGGAGACTGAAATATCATCTCTTTCGTTGGGGATTATGTTTTTCTTCAGTTGATATTCCTCCAGATTGAGCCGGGCGAGTTCGTCCGACCCGAATTCAACAAATGCCTTGTATGGATCGAATCTTCCAATGGTGTAATACGAGGCTGCAAAAATTGCAGTCAAGGGCGGCTTGAATATAAGTTGAGGAATCAAATATTTCTTTGACTTGATCGCATGCTCTGAAAAATTACGAGGACTAAGGCTTCTCCTGATCGGGCCTGGAAGCTGGGTGTGTCGAGTGACGGTGAACAGAAGCTCAGGATGCCTGTGTCCATAACCATTCGTACTTTTGGCGATGGCCTTTGGACTCGTCATTGTGAAGTCGTTGAGCATATCCCGATGAGCAGCCCCGGGGAAATAGGTATTGAAGATTTCTCGTGTGAAATCCGCACAGTTGTAATAAAGCAGGTTGAACCTTTTTTTATTGGACATGCTGTTGATCTTTTCAACCACAGCGGCATCCTGTTTGGGGGTGGTTTTGAAAGTGAAGCTGTAAATCTCGCGATTATAGAGGGTTCCGATCACCTCCCTCCATCGTCCATCCGGTTTGATGGCGATCGCAGCATCCGATACGACGCCGCTCAGATACTTTCGTCGATAAGCTTCTCTGAGCAGTACCCGAATCTCTCCATTTACATAAATCGGAATTCTGCTCTCATCTTCCACTCCGTAAAGGTAATGCAGCACTGGAATGGCCAGCCACTCATGGTTTTGATCAGTTCCAAAGTCCGGGTAGTAGGCAATCACAACCCCCATCTCACCAGGCTTACACAGCCTCAATTCTACCGGCGAGTCAGCGCAGATATTCGAGAAATATAGTGAAACATGCCCTGCTGAACTACCTTCTCCTGATACTCCCAGGGCACCTTGAAGAAATACTGCAACGTCCGCCCTGGCCCTGACTTCCGCGAAAACACCCAAACATAACAAGACAAGTAAAAACCGTTTGAGAACGACCACTCTATCCCACTTGATCATAGCCATCTCCCTTAATCCCTCTGTTAATCCCTCTGTTTCATGATCCTGAGATGAACAGGGGTTCGTACCGAAGATCTGCAAAAAATGTGCCACAAGCAGCATTATTTCGATCATGGCTTTTTGTGTCATTTTGGCTCAATTTGATGGATAAACAGGAGAAAATTTCGATTCTCACCAAAAATAATTCCGCTCATGGTAAGCACTCAATCCTACTCAATGATCGCATGGTAAAAAATACGCAGAAGATGTTAAATATCCCCTTGCCCGAAAGGCCGAGGGTGACTTAAGTCATCGAAGCCATTTTTTTCATGTGTTTTTATGTTTTCAGAGGGCTGGATCCAGTTAACAGACAGATTGAGAAAAAATGAGTTTTTTACAACTGATTGAAGTTCACAATGGGTTAAATGAAATGTTCTTGCAGCATCAGGAACTGCTGTTGAGGTTCGAGTTGGGTCGTGCGGCGTCACGGCTGAACGAATATGAGATTGAATTAAAGGCACACATGAAGGTTGAAGAAGAATTATTAATGCCGGTATACAGGAGAGCGGGAAGGATAGAGGGAGGGCCGCCTGAATTTTTCACCGGCGAGCACGAGCGAATGCTCACGCTTCTCGGGAAATTTCAGATGGCGATTGGAGATCTCAAGCCCGGCCAGAGCGATCTGCCCCGCCGAATTATCAGGATCTTCGACGAGGAGGCTGTCTTCAAATCACTGTGCGAACACCACGAAGCGCGCGAAAGGAATATTTTTTTCCCGGCGCTCGATCGAGTGACAGAAGAAGATGAACGTCGCGAGCTTGTCGCCAGAAGCCTTGCGGCGAACCCTGCGATCCGGGGCAATTTCGAGTCATTGACTGATGCAGGAGCAAAATGAGTCTTCGTTCCAGACTGAAACTTCCAAAAGAACATGGCGCATGGGCCATGCTTTATGTTCCGTTTGTCGTCGGGCTGGCTGTGGCCGGAAGATTCTCATGGGCGATCGTCTGCCTCTTCATCTCGATCAGCGCCTTCTTCATCTCGCGCGAATCTCTATTGTTATGGTGGAGGGCAGAAAGGCGCGGGCGAAAGGATAATGATTCTTTTTATTCTATGACCGCCTATCTTGCCCTGGCGGCTATAGCGGGGCTGCCATTAATTTTTCACTGGCGTCTCTACTGGCTCGTCCCGATGGCAATCTTCGGCCTCGCCCTTTTAATGGTCAACGGCAGACAAGCGGTGCAAATGGAGGACCGCACAATCGCCGGAGAGCTCACCGCCCTGGCAGGACTGACCCTGACTGCCCCTGCAGGCTATTACGCTGCTACCGGCTGGATGAACCGTGTCGCCCTTCTCTTATGGGCCTTTAACTTTCTCTATTTCGCAAGCAGCGTCTTTTATATCAAACATCGCATCTATTCGCTCAATCCAAAAAGAGTGGAGGACCAGAAGAAGATTTGCAGGATCAGCCTGGCTTTTCATTCCACCCTGCTTCTTGGCCTGGCAGTTCTCGTAGTTACAGGCAGACTGAATCTGATGGTTCTGGCGGCATTTATGCCGGCGCTCTTTCGCAGTTTCCTGAGAATCATCAAGCCTCGTCAGCCAGATCAACCTGACAAGGGCCGGCATATTCGAGATTATCTATTCGCTGCTTTTCCTTCTGTTTATCACACTGAGTTTTATTATTGCTTGAATCCCGGACAATTCTCAGTGATCATCCACAGATTATGGTCACGGAGAAAGTTAAGGCATTAAAGCAGACAGCTCTATTTGGCGATCTACCGGAATCCGAACTCAGTGATCTTGCTGAACGGGCGTTTGAAAAACGCCTCAAACGAGACGAAATTCTCTTTTCGGCGGGAGAGATATCTCAGGGTTTGTTTGTCATCATCAGCGGATCGTTAAGAGCCTTTCGCGAGGGAGTTGACGGCCGGGAACAGGTGGTCCATGTCGAGCGAGCCGGCGCAACCATCGCAGAGCTCCCTGTTTTTGATGAAGGCCCCTATCCGTCAACAGTCGCGGCCGAGGAGGATTCAGTAGTCCTGTTCATCGATAAACGTGTGATCCGCTCACTTTGCGATAAACAGCCGGCTTTTGCACTCTCAGCCCTTAAGTTGCTCGCCGGCAGGTTGAGAAAATGCGCCGAACTCGTCGAGGCGCTCTCGCTTAGAGAAGTCGATCAGCGTCTCGCCCGCTGGCTTCTCAATGAAGCCCGTTCAAGGGGCAAACGCCTCGCCGGCAAATCTCTCGAAATCAATCTCGTCCTCACCAACCAGCAAATTGCAGCCCGAATCGGCTCAGTCCGTGAAGTGGTTTCAAGAGCCTTGAATCGGTTACAGCAAAATGACCTTATTGTCATTGAAGGACGCAAGATAATTATTACCGACGAGGATGCGTTGGACTTCTATTCTGCCGGGTAATCATAAAAAGCCGCCAGACTCCTCATCATGATACCTAAATTTTCTAATTAAAGACTTTACTAAAATTAAAATCACTGCCTCCAGATTAAATTTGTGGACTCGGGTTGGAAAAATACGTAAAATCCGTTTCAGAAATACGCCTCACTAATTCTGGATTTTGGCAGACTTAAGTCATCCGAATAGGTCCTGTTAGTTAACGGCATATAGTTCTTTGTCGTCACTGAGATATCAAACAGGGTCCATGATTCGTCCCTGGCAGTCCATTAATCAAAAGCCCCCTACAGACAAAAGACTGCAAGACCTGGAGAGAAATCAGGTAAGCAAGGCTCATGCGAGTTCGAGAAAAACTAATTTTCTCCCGCTGCAACCTTATGAGTGCTGATAACATCCAGTTTTAGTCAGAAGTATTTTGCGAACTATCTATTACTGTCTTTTAGAGATTTTTTTCCGGGCGTATTGAGTAGCGTTATTAGCCGTGCCAAGGCTCTGCGTCCCCTCATCGGATATTTTTCTGAGCCCCTGGTTAAATTAAGGAGTTGGTCCTATGAAGTTGAAAACCACATTAATAACCCTCTTTCTGGTGCTTTCTCTGGCAGCCATAACAAGATGGAATCCCTCATCATCTGTATCGGCCACGACTACTGTTAACGTGTGCGGGAAGGTAAATGAATTCATCCCGGCAACATCGACGACGGCCGGTTCATTAAAAATCGAAGCAAACAGCTACACCATTGCCCCGGGAACAGTGCTGGTCGGTCAGTCTCTGATCTATTTAAATTATGTTGGGTGTTTTAATCTCGTGCTCAACAATTCCGGCCAGATAGTAACTCCCAGTGGTCTGGGAGGGGCGGTCATCAATGCCTGCGGATCAGTCAGCAATTTCAAGGCGTCCGGCTTCAATTATCCGGGAATGATTACCATCGGGTCAAAGACATGGAATATCCAGCCTGGCTTCAATTTTGTGAATCAGAATCTGATAAACATCGGATCCGACATGTGCCTGACGGCAACATTGAATGGTTCCGGATTCATTACATCGCCGAGCGTCATCACGGTTAACAACCTTGCTCCATTTTCGGCCTGCGGCTCAGTGACGAGTTACACCGCGCCGAGCGGTAGCAATCCTGGTTTTATCAGTATCGGAGGAATCAGCTTCACTCTGGCGTCCGGCGTAAATCCCGGACCGATAAGCACGGGTTCGAATCTTTGTCTGATAGGTTTTCTGGATGCCGGCGGTCAGGTGACAGGCCAGGTTTCCACGAGTCCCAATCCCGGAAATGCAGCAAAATTCTGCGGCATCGTATCCGATTTTAACGCAGCCCCTCCTGGATCGAATGGTTCGATCACCATAGCCGGAATAAAACTCCCGATCATAGAGGGGACTAACCTGTCCGGCCAGAGCCTGTTTCAACTCGGACAAGGGATCTGTGTTCTACCGAGTTTTGCCAATGGTTACATCAAAGCAGGGACGATCGTCGAGGCTGACGCAGGTTGTGTTCAGTTCGGCGCTCCGCTGGTGACTCATGGAACAGCAAACGGGCAGGACGATACATTCCTTCTTGGTCGGACGCTATTCTTCTCCGTCATCACAGGGAACAGCGGCGCAGGATCATTCCCCGTCAATCAGGGAAACTTCGGCATGGGGCCGCAATACCTTGGCAACGCCACATCCGGCGTCACGGCAATGAGATCAGGAACGACGGTTCGTGCGGTCTCCTGCATGGATAGTTTCTGGGATATCTTCTTCTACATCGCCGCGAAGGGACAGACTGAAGGCGATATGGTGAAAATCTACCTGCAAAATCCGAATGGATCGAGCGTCAAGGTTTTAGCCATGTTCACGGTTCAGAATGGAGGTCTGGTGCTCAATCAGATTCACCCTGACATCAATTTTTACGTCAACAATAATGGTCCGGTTTCTTCAGGAATATTCATTCCCTTCATCAGTCCGGCGGGTGGCGCAGGCGCCAGAACCCCACAGTTGACCATGGTCTTTTCGATGAGTCCCGACTCGGCTCTCAACGGCTGTTATCAGATGGGAGTGGACATCAAACGTCTGAGCGGCAGCGGCATGCTTTCGTTCATCCCTGCAAGTGTGGTTGTTAAAAGAATGGGTGGCGATCAATCCGGGACCGGAACTCAGTCCAGCGACCAGGGGTCATATCCAACTGGCACGATCTGTGACCTGATCTGCAGCGGCTGCTATCCGCAGCCCGAGCCGCCGACTCCGACTCCAACTCCGACTCCGACGCCAACTCCGACGCCGACGCCGACGCCGACACCAACGCCGACACCAACGCCGACACCAACGCCGACTCCGACGCCGACTCCGACGCCGACGCCGACGCCGACTCCGACTCCGACTCCGACTCCGACGCCAACGCCGACTCCGCCAATGCCCATCAAATGCGACTCGATGTGCTTCCGGACGCCGGAATATTATTACCTGAACCTGGGTTCAGTACGGCCGGGAACGATATTCTATAGTCAGGGAAATCTGCTGATACCGGTCAGCATTCAACGCAGTCAGGCTCTGCTGCTCAACCTTTTGCAGCAATCCGGGACTCCACAGCAGGATTTGAACAGGCAATTTATCGCGTTGCAGTTGAGTTTCAGATTCTATGGAGGGACGGGGTCACCGGTCATTGTCAACGTGCTTTGGAGCACTCTGCGATGCTCGGGCGTCATTTTCCAGCCGGTTATGCTCAGCAACGGTGTGACGATCACGCCTGATTCGGTGATCAACACATTGTATCAGGAGACGTTCTCCGCGATTTCACAGAACAGGGTTTCGGATATGACCAAACTGGCTCAGATCATGGCCTTGTTGAACACTCGCTGCTGATCTTGCAGCGAATCCACACCGATTCAATCCGGCGGTCCTGATAAAATTGAAGCAGTTATTTATCAGGACTGCCGGACATCCCTTTCAGTTTGAAGCCTTCATCCTGCCTATATCTTTCCTGAAATGCATCCCCTCGAAATGGATACGGCCGGCAGCCTTGTACGCCAGTTCAGAGGCGAGTTCGAGTGTGGTGGCTCTGGCGGTGACACCCAGGACCCTGCCGCCTGAGGTGACAACCCTACCCGAATCATCCAGCTTCGTTCCGGCGTGAAATACCAGGGCGCCGTCAATTGCTTCGGCATCCTCGATTCCATTGATGACACGGCCTGAAGGATAGGATCCGGGATACCCTTCCGATGCCAGAACGACGCAGGTAGCCGAGTCCCCGCTCCAGGCCGGCCGGACCTGATCGAGCCGGCCGTGTGCAACGGCAAGCGCAATTTCGGCAAAATCACTATCGAGCCTTCTCAGGATCACCTGAGTTTCGGGATCTCCGAATCGCACGTTGTATTCAAGAACTTTTGGGCCTTCCGCGGTCAGCATCAACCCGCAATAGAGCACTCCCTTGAAGGGAAAACCATCCGATAAGGCGGCATTAAGACTCGGCTCGACAATCAGATTCCGAATCGTCCGCTCCAGTTCATGGTCGATCAGTCCCGGGGTCGAAAAGGTGCCCATTCCGCCGGTGTTAGGGCCTTTGTCGTCGTCGAAGGCTCTCTTATGGTCCTGGGCAACAGGCATTGCCGTGTAGCTGTGGCCGTCGCTCAATACCAGATAGGAGAGTTCTCTTCCCACAAGACATTCCTCAACAACCAGTCGGTTGCCGGCCCCGCCAAGAGTGCGTTCCACCATGAAATCCGCTATGGCTTTTCGTGCTTCGGCCGCGTCACTTGCAATGACGACGCCTTTTCCGGCGGCAAGTCCATCGGCCTTGATCACCACAGGAAATCCGAATTCCCCATCGTCAATCAGACTGAAGGCCTCCTCGGCCGTTTCCGCCGTGCGAGAGCGTGCCGCAGGAATCCTGTGTCTCGCCATGAACTCCTTCGAGAAAGCTTTGCTTCCCTCGAGCATCGCGGCTTTTTGCACCGGTCCGAAGACAGGGATTCCGCGCCTGACAAGGGCATCCGCCAGTCCTTCAACCAATGGCTGCTCCGGGCCAATCACGACGAGATCGATCTTTTCGCCGACGGCAAAATCAACAATCGACTCTATCCCTGAGCCACTTAGATTCGCCGGGATCGTCTGACTCCTTATCCCAGCGTTCGTCGTTGCCGAATAGATCTTCTTTACCAGCGGGCTTCGCCTGAGCGCCCACACCAGCGTATGCTCACGTCCTCCTGAACCGACAATGAAAAATTTCATATTAAATAATTATTGATTGATGATGGTTGAATTTCGGGAACCGGATTTTGCCTTTGCAATATCGAGCCTTTACTTTATCTCCGTTTGCTTTAAGTTGAAAGACCAATTCATCGGGATATTATTCGCTCTTATGGCCATTCCCGCTTGACACATGATGGGGTGGAGAGCTTATTCTAACCATTCGCCTTATCGATGGCGGGGCTGCATGCTCCCCGGCGCAAGCCGGGTTCAAGAGGAATCAAGATAGCCGTCGATCGGGATGAAGATCTTATCGTCAATATTGAAAGGCAGGTGAATACCAGGTGGCAGAAGTAAGACTCGGAGATAATGAATCTCTCGAAAGCGCCCTGCGCCGCTTCAAGCGTAAAGTTCAACAGGAAGACATCATCCGCGAAGTTAAGAGACATGCATTCTATGTCCCGCCCGGAGAGAAGGCTCGCTTGAAATCAGCGCTCGCCCGCAAACGCAACCGCAAGAAATTTCGCCGCGTGGTGGAGTAATAAAACACTCCCTGCATGCTTTCAATTTCCATCAGTCAAAAGGCTGCGGATAATTTATCCGTAGCCTTTTCTATTTCTCGCCTCACACCCACCTGGAATCTGCATTAAGCCACAACAAGGACGATTCTCTGTCGCTTTAATACCACAACGGGTCTTTGCCCGGATCGGATGGGCGCTGAACAACAAGGGGTTACAACCGAGCGGCTGAGCGGCATGGGAATTGCTTGCCATAGAAGGTCATCTAAAACCACCGGAACCAATTCTCTTGAGAGTCCTTGCTGTCAGTGTTTTCCGTGGTTTGATTCCGATTCAAACTGGATTGTTCTGATTTGGAAGCTCAATCATAGCTGATCGTGCAGGCAGAGGTGTAAAAAGGTTGAAAAAGCAGACGACATTGAAGGATAGTTTCAGCGCATCGGGAATTGGTCTTCATTCAAATTCTCCGGTCAACGTCAGAGTGACGCCCGCCCCGGCATATACAGGATATGTTTTTCGACGGACGGATCTCAATGATTTCGAGGTGCCTGCGGCTCCGCAATTTGTGACGCATGTCAGTTATGCGACGACACTGATGAAGTCAGGGGTCATGGTATCGACGGTCGAGCATCTATTATCGGCGCTCCTTGGACTGGGCGTGGACAACGCGATAATCGAGTTGGATTCACTTGAGGTTCCGATCATGGACGGGAGCGCGCGGCAATGGGTTGAATTGATCGAGCGGGCAGGGACGATCGAGCTGCAGGCGCCAAGAGCCTATTTGCGGGTTCTCAAGCGGATAGAAGTCAGCGAGAAGAATCGTTTTATGTCGATCGAACCGGCAGATGAATTCCGTATCACCTGCGAAATCGACTTCAATCATCCGATGATTGGACATCAAAGCCGGGAGATCAGTTTCAAGGCAGACGGTTATTCGGTGGAGATTGCACCGGCTCGAACATTCGGTTTTGTCGAGGAACTGGAGATGCTCAGGAAAAACGGTCTGGCGCGCGGAGGATCTCTTGAAAATGCCATCGCCCTGACTCCGGAAGGAATACTCAATCATGAGCCGCTGAGGTTCGGAGATGAGTTCGTCCGCCACAAAATTCTCGACATCATTGGCGATCTCGCGCTTTGCGGAATGCCGATAAAGGGTCACATTCGAGCCTCGCGCTCGGGCCATGGTCTTCACACCATGCTCCTCTCCACCCTGCTGCGGGACGAGTCTGCCTGGGAGATGTCAACCAACTGAGATCCCTTCACAGCCTGTGGGGGTGGGGATGATGTGGGAACTCAACGCCGCTACTTTGTACGAAACACAGCCGATGTCAGACGTGCCGGAAGCAGGACCAGATCTTCAATCAGACAGCCCAGGATCGTCACCGCCGAGAGCAGCCCAAAGGATCCGATCGGTCCGAAATTCGATAGAGCGAAGATGGCGAAAGCTGTGGCGAGGGCGAGATTGGCGTAGATGATCGGCCTGCCTGACAAGCGCATGCTCTTGATGATGGATTCGCGCAGCGAGTCCGAGTAGTTCCGAACTCTCCTGAACCTGAAAATGAACTGCACGGAATTATCCACGGCGAGCCCGAGCACCACACTTGCCACAAGGCTGGTTGTGAGATTGAGATTGATCCCCCACCAACCCATGAAACCGAAGAAGAAGAGGACCGGGATCAGATTGGGAATCAAGGCCGTCAACCCTACGCGAAGAGACTGGAAGAGCATCGACAGCATGAAATAGATCGTGATCAGAGCGATGGTCACGCTCTTAAGCTGGTCCCCGGCTATCTGATCGGAGGTGCGGTTGAGCAGAACGAATGTCCCCGTGACGGAAACCTTGCACTCCGGAAACAGTTCTTTTGCGCGCTTTTCGATGGATTGAATGACGCTCCCCATCGCATGCGATTCAGAAAGATTTGAGCGGACCAGAATCCTGGCGATCCTCCGATCGGAGGTCAGAAATGCTTTCATTGGCCCCTGATCCGAAAGCAACTCGTCAATGATCGATTGGTCGTCCGGAATCGCATAGTGATGCTGATCGTTATCATGAAAAGCGCGATTGAGATGCTTGATGAAATCGACGACCGAAAGAGTGAGGTCGATTCCCTGCCCATTATCATGCCTGCTGCTTTCGGCAAAAACCTGAAATTCGTTGATCCGCCTGAGCAAATCGGGCCGGGTCACAGCCCCGTTCTTATCGCCCTCCAGGATGACGTCGAATGTCACCGCGCCCGACAGGCTTCGGTTTATCTCTCTGAGACCGATGCTGGTTTCCGCCTCCGGTTTGAAGAAATGAAAATAATCGATGTCGATTGTAATCCTGCGAATGCCGAACAGGCTGATGATGACGATCAGGGCAGTCAGAATGTAGAGAAGTTTCTGATTCGATGTCGCCCAGTTGCCGGTGGATTCAAGCAGGTGGACCATTTTTCCGCCGAGGCCGATTTTGAACTCAAGATGCTTCCTGTCGAGCAGCATCAAAACAGCCGGAACGAACGTCAGTGAAAGCGCCATGGTGAAGAAAGCGCCAAAGGCTGCAAATATCGAGGTGGTCCTGATGGCCGGAATGCCGGTGAATGCCAGCGATAAAAATCCGGCAATGATGGTCAATGCCGAAACAATCACCGGAAGGCTGATGAATTTCAGCCCTTCGGTCAGCACATACTTTTTATCATGAGCTTCTTCGTCAATCTGAGCGACGATGCCGATCTGATTGATGACATGGATCATGTATGAACAGCCTATGGCCAGCATCAATGTCGGGAGCATCAAGGCCAGCACTGTGAAATGAGCATCGAAACAGCCCATCAGGCCAAGCATCCAGACAAGCCCGATCGCGATTGTAATCAGCGGCAGTATTACCGCGACGACCGATCTGAAACAGAGCCACAAGAGCGCCGCGACGAGCAAAATCGTCAGCGGGAGAAATATTTTCAGATCACTGTTGATGGCTTCTGTCGCGCGCATCTGATTGAATGGCCCGCCCGCAAAAAATGACTGGTTGAACCCGGAGTCTTTTACCAGATCATAAATTTTCCCGGTCAGCTCGATTCTTTTTTCGGTTGTCAGCTCATCCTTGAGCAGTATGTTCAGGGAGGTTGTTCGCGAGTCCTTTGAGATGAGATTGCCGGCAAAGAGCCTGTCACCGAGTGCCGACCGGCGGATAATTTCGAGCGTCTGCGGATCTGTCGGATTTGCAGGCAGCAGTTCTTTGGCTTCGACCGTGCCGTCAAGACTTCGGGCATACTGGACATTGGCAAGGCTGAGCACCTCAGCAATGCCGGGCAGCTTTTCTATCTTCTGGTGCAGCGTGCGCAGGCGAGCGATATTGGCTGTGGTAAAGACGTCATCACAGACAACCGCAGCCACAAGGAATTCGTCCGGACCGAAATACTTGCGCGCCATTTCGAAATCTGTCCTTGCCTGATTGTCGTGTCCGACAAAGACCAGTGGAGACACATCAAGTTTCAGGCCATTTCGTAAAAAGCAGGCGGATATAATCGTCAGAAGAAAAACAATGAGTATGATCAGCCTCGGATGATTGATGGCGTAACTGTTCATCCCGGCTACCTTGAACGGTCGAGCTGGCGACTGGCGCCGCTGATGAAATTCTTGAGATTATCCACGGTGAAGAGCCGATCGGAGAGCCCCTTGTCATATGCCACTTCACGGGTAATCAGTTGCAGTTTCAATTTCTGCTGCAGGTCATTGATTGTCACATTGGTAATTGTCTGACGATTCTGAATCTTCTTAACCTCGACAACCACGGCGGATTTCTGCAATTCATCCTTTGAATCATAGAGATCGAATCCGGCCGGCTGTTGATCACCCTCGTTGAAGAAGGCGATGATTCGGGGATAGGCCAGGATTCTGTCGGTCTTTGCGATGAGTTCGACTCTGATCAGCTTGCGATTATCCTTTTCGACCCTCTCAACATTTTTCCTGTCATACTGGCCGAGTTCCATTCCAAGCAGTTCCTGAATCGAGACTTTCGCCCCGCGAAAACCGAGTTGCCTGTCCGAGCCGATTTTGGTCAGTTTATCAAGTCCGGCAAGGTAGGAGAAAGCCTCGGTCGAGCGGTCAGGATATTCGATTGCGAGAATCGCCTTGTCAGAATCCTCGCGGGGAGAAACGACGCTGACGAAAGTCGAGACACCGGCAGGTGAATATTTGCGTTGAACTTTGAAATCGACCTGATCCTTCTTTCCCTTTTCATCCTCGGAGATCATCTGCATCAATGCAGTGAAGTCCTTGCACCCGTCCTGGCCGGCCACTCTTGCGATCATCATGCCGACATCCGGTAGAGGAGCTGGAGCCGTTGTAGTTTCGCTCCGGTTCGCCGGCTGGGAAGTTGTAGAACAGGCGGCAAGACCAATGCCGCCGATGCAAACCGCCATAATGGTGAAGAATATTGATAAATGCCGAATCATCTTTCCCTCGAACTTGATGTAGAAACCGGTAATAGAATTCTATGAATTTCCGCAGGGTCCAACTCAGTCTATGCGGACCGGATCTAAAACGCCATATTTTGTCCTTTGATTTTTTAAGGCCGGCCGCGGAATTTCACCGAGCCGCAAGTACAGCCTATTTTTATCCATTCCGCCGGGACAAACAAACCCTTTCGGAGAGTTCTATAATAAAGATTGACATGCTATTATTCGCTCGATTTTCTGGAACCCTTTGAGGTTCGCTGCAATCTTATCAAAAAGGCATAAAAGGCTGACTTCGATGTCACAACCGAATTATCTGATTACCGGTGCATACGGTTTTATTGGCGCCTGGGTCGTGAAGAGACTGCTTGATTCCGGCGCGATAGTAAACATCCTCGATCAAAGCTCGGATCCGCAGCGTCTGCGGCTGATCATGACCGACGAAGAGATTTCGCGTCCCCGGTTCATTGCCGGGGATATCACGGACGGCGACCTGGTCGCCCGTGTGGTGGAAGATAACGGGATTAATCGCATTATCCATCTGGCCGGACTACAGGTGCCGGTATGCAAAGCTAACCCCAGACTCGGTGCAATGGTCAATGTCATTGGAACCATCAATGTTTTCGAGGCGGCAAAAAATTCCGGCGGCCGGGTCAAAAAGATATCCTATGCCAGTTCAGCCGCGGTTTTCGGAGTGCCGGATGGAGAGAAGCCTGTAACAGAAGCCGCCGCCGGAGGCATGACCACGCACTATGGGGCATTCAAAAGATGCAATGAAGACAATGCCCGCGTCTATTATCTCGATAACGGGATCAGCAGTGTCGGGCTCAGGCCGTTGACCGTATACGGAGTGGGCAGGGATTTCGGCATGACTTCCGATCCGACAAAGGCCATGAAAGCAGCAGTCGTTGGCCGGCCCTTTCATATTCGATTCGGCGGCAGAACCGATTTCCTGTATGTCGCCGACTGCGCCGACGCTTTTATCAAAGGGGCACAATCTGATATTGAAGGGGCGCAGGTCTTCAACCTGCACGGCGAGACAGTCGCCATCGCCGATGTGGTTTCCGAGATCGAGAAGCAGCTCCCCGAGTCCGCCGGCAAAATCACATTCAGCGAGACACCACTGACGCTCCCCGAGGAACTCGATGATTCGGCCATAGCCGCGATTATCGGCGATGTTGAGCATACCCCATTGAGCTCGGGCGTGAAGATGACAATCGACAGATTCAAGCTGCTCAACAGCGAGGGACGACTGTCGACCACGGACCTCGATCAGTGAAATTGAAATCAATTGTGTCGTCAAATCAAAAGGAGATTTAATGCGCGCCCTGAGAATCTCAGAACCGGCCGTCATGGGTTTGTGCGACATCCCGGCGCCTGAGTTAAAGCCACATCAGGTGATGGTCCGAGTTGGTGCGGTGGGACTTTGCGGGACGGATTTTCATATTTATGAAGGACAGGCTAATTACAATTCCGACGAGAATGGACGGACCATCCCGTTTGAAGAGAGGCCTCAGGTTCTTGGCCACGAATTCTGCGGCATAGTTGAAGAAGCAGGCAGCGACGTCAAGGATCTCAAACCGGGCGATCGGGTATCGATAGATCAGGGCTTGAACTGTCACAGCCTCATGAAAGAACGCCTCTGCGAATACTGCGAGACCGGCAATTCTCATCAATGCGCGTCATATGGCGAGCACGGGATTACCGGTCTGCAGGGAGCGCTGGCGGAGTATGTCGCGGTACCTGCGGTCAATGCGGTGAGGATCGAATCGGATTTATCCCTCGATCAGGCGGCGCTGGTCGAGCCTCTTGGATGCATCATTCATTCATGCGATGTCATGCTCAAGACCCGGGCAAGGTATACATTCGGAGGCGATAGACCGATCAAATCGGTGCTTATCTGCGGCGCCGGCCCCTGCGGGACTGCTTTTCACCCAGTATTTTCGCAATGTCATCGGGTATGACGGTCTGTTGATCGTCACGGAACCCAATGCCAAACGCAGAAATCTCGCTGCTGAATTCGGAGCAACGGTAATCGATCCAACGGCGGTCGATCCGGTCGAGGCGGTCAAAGTTCTGACTTCGGGCGAGAAAATCCAGTTGCTGATAGAGTCGGCGGGAATCGGCTCATTGTTCAAGCAGATGCCCGGTCTGATTCGCAAACAGGCGACGGTCGTTCTTTATGGTCACGGCCACCACGGTGTCGATATCGGAGCGCTCAACAATGTGCAATTCATCGAGCCAACATTTATCTCTCCGGTTGGAGCTTCCGGAGGGTTCGATGACGATCATCGTCCCGGCACTTATCGCAAGTCGCTTGAACTGCTCTCATCCGGGCAGATCAATGTTTCAAGATTCATCACCCACAGGTATCCATCCCTTGGCGATGTGCCGCAGGCATTTGCCAAAGATCGTTTCGGATCCGATTACATCAAGGGCGTTTCAGTTCATGGCATGTCAATTAACAAATAAACCAGGGCATTTATGATGAGACAAAGAATAACAATACTGGCTACGATCTCGATTCTGATCATTCTTATTTTCACGGCATGCAACCGTGGCACAGTCAATTCGCAAAAGACCATTGCGGTCATCCCGAAGGGCATCTCGCATTTCTTCTGGCAGAGCGTCAAGGCCGGCGCGGAAGCCGCGGGCAAGGATCTCAATGTGAAAATCGACTGGAAAGGCCCGGCGCAGGAGACCGATATTTCCGGCCAGGTCAACATTGTCGAGGATGCAATCAACCGGCGTGTCGACGGGATCGTGCTCGCTCCATCACATGGAGATTCGCTGGTGCCGATGGTGCTGCGCGCACAGCGTGAAGGCATCCCGGTAACCATCTTCGATTCGGGAATCGCGACCGATCAGTATCTCTCCTATGTTTCGACCGACAACCGCGAGGGCGGCGCGGTCGCAGCCAGGCGCATGGGTGAAAAACTCGGCGGCAAGGGCAAGGTGGCGATTATCGGAGCCAAGAAAGGTTCGGTTTCGACCGACGAACGAGAAATCGGCTTTGAGGCCACTATCAAAGAGAAGTTCCCGAATATCCAGATAGTTCAGTGGCTCTATGGCGAGGCGAACGCCACAAAATCCCTCTCGGTCGCAGAAGACATACTCACATCGCATCCGGAGTTGAATGGTATTTTCGCATCAAATGAATCTTCGACCGTCGGAGCCGTGCGTGCAATTCTGCAGCGTAATCTGCCCAACAAAGTGCTGCTGGTCGGATTCGATGCGACCCCGGATCTGGTAAAGAATGTAAAAGACGGTGCGATAGACTCACTCGTAATTCAAAACCCTTTCAAAATGGGCTACGAAGGCGTCAAGACCATTGTCGACAAGCTCAACGGCAAACAGCCGCAGAAACGAATTGATACCGGAGTCTCACTTCTGACAAAGGAGAACGTCGAAACCCCGGAAATTCAGAAGCTGATTAAATGATGGATTCATTAAACACCGCGCTTGAGATGCGCGACATCAGCAAATCGTTCTCCGGCAACACGGTGCTTGACGGAGTCACCCTGACGGCCCATGCAGGCGAAGTGCTGGCGCTGGTCGGAGAAAACGGCGCCGGCAAATCGACTCTCATGAAGATCCTGTCCGGGGTTCACCAGCCGGATTCAGGCGAGATATTGATCGACGGGCAGAAGCTGAATTTTTCACGGCCCGGCGATGCCCTTTCGGCGGGAATCGCGATGATCTATCAGGAGCTCTCGCTGGCTCCGCACCTGACGGTCGCCGAGAATATCTTTCTGGGACGAGAGCCGCTCCGAGTCGCTCCGTTGGGGATGATCAATGACAATGATCTCTATCAAAGATCTCAATCGCTGCTTGAGGATTACGGGTTCAGGATCAACGCAAAAACCCGTCTTGGCCGTCTGAGCGCAGCGGATCGGCAGCTTGTCGAGATCACGCGTGCGATTGTCGAAGCCAAACGTTTGATAGTTATGGATGAACCGACATCCTCATTGACATCACATGAAGTCGAAGAACTCTTCCGCCTGATCAAGGATTTGAAAAAACGGGGGCTGGCGATCATTTACATCTCTCATCGACTGGAAGAACTCGATGATATTGCCGACCGCATGACGATTCTTCGTGACGGGAAGGTCGTCTACAGCGGCAAATGGGGAGAAATATCCACCGATGAGTTGATTCGGCATATGGCCGGACGTGAATTGAAGGAGATCTTCCCACCGCGTAAGGCATCGATCGGCGGCGTCAAACTCAAGGTTGAGAATCTTTGTCGATCGCCGAAATTCGAGAAGATCAGCTTTGAGGTTCGTGCCGGAGAGGTCGTTGGCCTTGCCGGTCTTGCCGGAGCCGGTCGCACGGAGCTCGTCGAGGCGATATTCGGGGCTCAGCCGCTCGAGAGCGGCCGAGTAGTCCTGAACGGAGTTGAAGTCGATCATTTCGAGACCAATCAATCGGTCAAACGCGGATTGAGCCTGCTGACCGAAGACCGCAAACGCACTGGCCTTTGCCTCAATCTCCCTCTTGCCGCAAACATTACCCTCGCCAATGTCCGTGCCCTGGTCAGCGGCGGCGTGTTGAGAAAAAGGAAAGAAACTGCCGCGGCTAATGAATTGATTAATAAACTCGGCATCAGGCCTCCCTCTCCGTCAAAGCCTGTAGGCCGGCTCAGCGGTGGAAATCAACAGAAGTCCCTGCTTGGCAGATGGCTCTTCGCCAAATCGGACATCTTTCTGCTCGATGAGCCGACGCGAGGCGTCGATGTCGCCGCCCGTTCCGAGATCTATCGCAAGATCAACGAACTGGCCGAATCCGGAGCAGCGGTATTGATCGTCTCCTCCGATCTGCCGGAGCTCCTCGGCATGGCCGACAGAATTCTGGTGATGCGGCGCGGTCACCTGGTCGCCGAACTCAACGCCGGACAAACCACGCAGGAAGAGATTTTGAAATACGCAGCAGTCGAAGAAAGCTAGCAAGGATTAAAACCTAATGCCGGACTGGATAAAAAGATTTCTCCCATTCATCAGCTTGATATTGCTTTGTGCGCTGATACCCCTCTGTGAATATTTCGTCCTCGGTCAAGATCCGAAATTCCTCACACTCGGGAACCTCGCCGCCATAGCCCGCCAGACGGCCGTCATCACGATCATGGCAATGGGAATGACCATGGTTATGGTCGCGGGCGGGATCGACCTTTCGGTTGGATCCATAGTTGGTCTGGCCGGCGTGGTCGGCGCTCTTTCGATGACTCACGGAAGTTCTGTTTTCACGGGAATACTGATCTTCATCGCGGTCGGGGCCGCCTGCGGGCTGATCAACGGAGCCGCAATCAGCTCGCTCAGGATTCCTCCGTTTATCGTCACACTGGGAGCCATGGGCATCTATCGAGGTCTCGGGCTCTACATTTCCGACGGCAATGCTATTGTCGGCCTGCCGCAGGGTTTCGGCTACTTCACCGAAAAAAGCTTTTTCGGATTCATCCCGCTGCCGCTTCTCATCGTACTCGCCATCGCATTGATCGTTCATTTCGCTCTCGGCAGCACAAGGCTCGGCAGATACTGCTACGCCATGGGAAGCAATATTGAAGCTGCAAGATATGCCGGCATTTTGGTTTCCCGCTATCAAATAACCTATTACACAATCCTTGGAGCGCTGAGCGGCCTTGCCGGAGCCATCGAATCCGCGCGTACGGTCACCGGGCAACCGAACGCCGGCGAGGGGTATGAATTGAACGTCATCGCCGCGGTAGTCATCGGCGGAGGCAGCCTGAGCGGCGGCCAGGGCACGGTCGTCGGCACGATCATCGGCTCTCTCATCATGGGAGTCCTCGCAAATGGCGGCAACCTGCTTCAGATCTCACCCTTCATACAGAAGATAGTCATCGGAGCAGTCATTGTGCTGGCTGTCACTTTCGATGAATTCCAGCGACGCACTTTTGAAAGCAAGGAAGCATAAAGTCGAGGAATGTTGGACTGCAGCAATCTCCCGCTGAACAGCCACTTTAAGATTTAAACTCTTCATTAAGGATATGAAATAATGAAAATCGCTCAATTCAGGACTAAAACGACGGACGGTAACAGGCTTGGCATGCTCAAAGGCGATGTCATAGTTGACATCACTGAACTGGCGTCTGACGCGGTAACATTTATCAATGGCGGATCGGCCAATATTGCTGCGGCATCGAGCGCGACGACGAGAACGGCTTATGCGCTCGATGCAGTAGAATACCTGCCGGCGATCAATCCATCCAAGATCATTGCGATCGGCCGCAACTACTACGAACACGCGATTGAAGGCGGCTCGGAACCGCCGAAATCTCCGCTGCTCTTCACCAAGCTTCTCAATGCGTTGAACGCCCACAATGCTCCCGTGATCCTGCATTCGATCAGCGAGCAGATAGATTTCGAGGCGGAACTAGCCGTCATCATCGGCAAGCGTGCGAGCAAGGTCGGCGAAAGCGAGGCGCTCGACTATGTCTTCGGTTACAGTTGCATCAACGATGTGAGCGCGCGCGATCTGCAGTTTGGCGACGGCCAGTGGGTTCGAGGAAAAGGCCTTGACGGATTCGCTCCCATAGGACCATTCATCACAACGAAGGACGAGATACCAGACCCGCAGAATCTGGACATTGAAGGCAGACTCAATGGCGAGGTCATGCAGACTTCAAACACAAAGATGATGATCTTCAATGTCGCCTATCTGGTTCATTACATTTCTCAGGCGATCACGCTCGAGCCGGGTGATGTGATTGCTTCGGGGACACCCGAAGGAGTCGGGGTTTTCCGTAAACCGCCGCGACTGTTGCAGGATGGAGATGTATTTGAAGTCGTGATCCAGAATGTCGGCACGTTGAGAAACACATTTAAGAAGGCCTGAATACAGCGATATGCATTCATGTTTCATCGGCATAGACAGCGGAACACAGAGCACGAAAGCGATCTTGCTGGACGCTGAAACAGGCGAAGTACTGACGACGGCTTCACGTCAATACGAACTGATCGAGGAACTACCCGCCGGCCATAAGGAGCAGCATCCGGCTGAATGGATCTCTGCGGTCAGAGAGACGATCCATGAGATCCTCGATCAATCTGGCATCGATCGCGGCTCAGTCCGGGGCATTGGAGTTTCAGGTCAGCAGCATGGGTTTGTACCCCTCGATGAGAATGATCAGGTAATACGGCCCGCCAAGCTCTGGTGCGACACCAGCACCAGTCCTGAATGCGAAGAGATCATCTTAAAGCTGGGCGGACTCGACAGAACAATCGAAGCCGTAGGCAATGGCATCCCGGCCGGTTTCACGGCTTCCAAGATAGCCTGGCTGAAAAAGCATGAGCCTGAAAACTACTCTCGTTTGCGCTGGATATTGCTGCCCCACGATTACATCAATTTCTGGCTTACTGGTCGCAAGACGATGGAGTGCGGCGATGCTTCAGGGACTGCTCTTTTCGACGTTAGAAACCGCAGGTGGTCAGAGATTGTAATCGACGCGATCGATCCACGTTTGCGCGAAATGCTGCCGGCGCTCATCGGTTCTGACGGGATAGCCGGCACGCTTCGCCAGGAACTGGCTGCAGAATTCGGTTTGAGCCCTGATGTCATCGTCAGTTCTGGTGGCGGCGACAACATGATGGGAGCGATCGGTACCGGCAATGTCAGGCACGGGATCGTCACGGTCAGCCTCGGGACTTCCGGAACAATCTATGCGTGTTCCGATCATCCGGTGATCGATCCTCAGGGCGAGATTGCCGCCTTCTGCGACTCAACCGGTCGGTGGCTCCCTCTTGTCTGCACCATGAATGTGACAGTGGCAACGGAGATGGTCCGGCAGCGTTTCAATCTCTCACACGATGAACTGTCAAATGCTGCTGCCTCCATTCCTGCCGGAAACGACGGGATGCTGCTCCTTCCCTTCTTCGAGGGAGAGCGGACGCCGAATATCCCCGACGGCACCGGTGTCTATTTCGGACTGCGCGAAAAAACCTTCAGCATCGGTCATTTTGCACGGGCAGCAATGGAAGGAACGACGCTCGGTCTGAATTATGGACTTAACAGGATGCGGCAGCTTGGACTTGAGCCGCGCGAGATACGCGCAACCGGGGGCGGATCGAAGAGCCCCGTCTGGCGGCAGATTCTCGCCGATGTCTTCAATTGCGAGGTCGTCTGTGTTCGCAGCGAAGAAGGCGCAGCCTCAGGCGCAGCCGTGCAGGCAATCCGGGCATGGCACAAACATTCAGGCCGCATTGTCGGCATCGATGAATTGTGCGATCGCTACATCGCCCTCGATGAATCTACGCGGAACAAACCTTCCCCTTCTGCCGTAAAAACCTACGACAGAATGCAGCAGGTGCACAATCAGCTCGTCATTGATCTCAACAGATCATTCACTAATCATCGAAGCTTGATTGCCTGATCACAAAATTGAGATGACTCTCGCTTTTTTTGGCAGGAGAAAATTTAAATTCATGAATAAATGCGCTTCCATTATCCTGATCATCCTCTTACAGGTTTCACCGCTGCAATCACTGGCGCAGCGACCAGTCGAGAAGAAAACCCCGCCTCCTGCCAAACCCGTGCAAAAAAATGAGAAGAGTGACGATGCGGCGGCAAAAGACCAGAAAGAAGCCGAAATGACCGCCCAGCAGGTTCGTGCTCTGAATCTGGTCGAACAGACAGGAAAAGAGGCCGGCAAGCTGGAGGATCAACGCCAGGGCGCCAGGCTGCAGGCGATAGCCGCTGATATGCTCTGGAAGCACCAGCGCGACCAGGCACGCCAGCTCTTTCAGGACGCATTCCAACTAGCGGACGATTATTACCAGAAATCTCAGGACTCCAACCAGATCAGGGTTTCGAATTCGGCATACACTTCTCGTGGCGACGTCAGAATTGAAGTGATCAGGCTGATCAATAAGAACGATCAGGAACTTGGACGGGAATACACCGAAAAATACATCGCTTCAAAAAAGAAGCAGCGTGAAAGCTCGCAGTCACCTTCGAATTCCATGGATCGGATGTTCGGCTCTGATGCCCAGGCATCCAGGGATCTGTTGCAGGCTGCAATGACGCTGCTCGACACCGATATCAAACTCTCAGTCGGGATTGCTCAACGATCGATTGCTCTTGGTGTTCCTCCAAATCTGAGTGGCTTTCTCAACAACCTTGCAGCTCGCGATCTGAGCGCTGCCGACAATCTCTTCATCTTCGCGCTAAACAGGCTCAGGTCGGAGCAGGCGCCGATGGCAGCTCAGTTGTTGTCTCTTTCAGCCTATCCTTTCGGTGATGAAGAGATCAAAGTTTCCGATGGCTCATCGAGTTCCATGTGGGGATTCGGCAAACCAAAGGATTTCAAATTCAACCCCGCACTGGCCCAGCGCTACCTTGCCTCCGGCCTTGAAATTCTGTCCAAAGCCTCTGAACCGGCAGTGGCTCAAATGAGTGACGGTTCGACAAGAATTGAAACCGCTCTTTTCGCGGCTAAATACCTGACTCCCAGAGTCACGGAATACCAGCCGGCGCTGCTCGATTCCTGGAATAATTTGATTGCTAAAATTACCAGCCTGACCGCCGACCGGGCCAGACGAAATATCGATCAGGACGCGTCGGAAGATGCCCGCAAACGAAGCGAAAGACAGAACCCTTCGCCTGATCAAACTTCAGATAATCTGCAGTCGCTGATCGACAGAGCCAAAAACGCCGGCGATATCGGAGAAAAGGACGATCTCTACTCCGAAGCCGCACTCGCAGCGCAGCAGGCCGGTAATACATCACAGGCTCTCGATCTTGCCGGGAATATCACCGATCTGACAATCAGGATGAAAATAAAATCCTGGATAAGCTATGAAGCCTCCTTGAAAGCGTCCAAAGAGAAGAAGCTTGACGAGGCAAGGCGCCTTGCATTCGATGTGCAGGAGTCCGATCAAAGGGCCTATCTGTTTCTCGAAATCGCGCGCGCCGCTTTGACTGATAAAGATCAGTTTCGTGTCAATCAGATTCTTGATGAAGCGCTTCAGCAGGCTTACAAAGCGGATGGTTCTCCGGCTAAACTTCGTTCCCTGCTCGGCTTGATCAATATCTACCTTCAGGTAGATAAAAATCAGGCTTTCATCATCGCCGAGAATTTTGTGAGGCCGGCAACCCGGATCCCGGTTGATAAATTTCTACCGGGCAAAGATTCCGCGAATCTGACCAGGGTCATGGAATCGAAAGGTAGAAGCATGGCTATGGTCAATTCGGTCGATGATTTCAATTCCGACCTCGTCTTTGCGGCTCTCGCCAAATCGGATTTCCAGCGAGCATTGACCCTGGCTGAAGGGTTTGAAAACGCTCCGGTCAGGCTGTCGAGTTACCTCGCAATAGCCGGAACCGCCCTTAAACAGTAATGAGGAGATTACGAAACAAACGGAATAAACGAAACAGACGAAAAAATACAAGCGTTCACACGCTGTTCTTATTCTGATAAACCTAAGATCGAAGTAACTAAAGATTTATCCGCCAGTATTTTCCGTCTGTTTCGTAATCTTTTCTGTGCTTTACATACTCAAGACGACGCGGCCGATTAACCTTCCCTGTTTCATCTCTTCCATGACATTTACAACTTGATCAAACGGACGTGTTTCGATGCGGCACTTGACCTTGCCTTGAGAGGCGAGTTGAAGGATCTCCTGCAGATCCTGTCGAGTGCCGACGGCTGAAGCCACAATGCGGTATTCACCCGAAACCAGGGCGACGGTCGAGACGCTGATCGGCTCGGGGGCCATACCGACAACCGAGAGAGTCCCGCCGCGTCGCAGGCATCTGAGTGCAGTCTCATACGCAGGTTTTGACCCGGAGGTAACCATGACGACGTGAGCCCCGCCATTACTCGCCTTCTTGATCTCCTTATGGACCTGAGTCGTGGCGGCATTGACACAGACGTCCGCACCGCATTCACGAGCCAGTTCGAGCTTGTCATCCGCGACATCGACGGCAATGACCATGGCGCCTGCGGCCTTTGCCAGTTGGACTGCAAGATGGCCAAGCCCGCCGATTCCGAAAATGGCAATGTATTGACCGGGTTTGATTCCCGATGTCTTGATTGCATTATGAACAGTCAGTCCGGCGCACAGAAGCGGGGCTGCCTCTTCAAAGCTGAGGTTGTCCGGGAGCCGGGCTGTATGGCTCGCATTTGCCTTGATGAATTCAGCAAACCCTCCATCGACCATACAGCCCGTAATCTGTTGTTTCAGACAGAGTGTTTCGCGGCCCATGCGGCAGAACTCGCATTCACCACAGGTGTAATGCAGCCATGGGACTCCAACGCGATCACCCGCTTTGAGATCGGTCACGCCTTCACCGATTTGGACTACGGTTCCTGCAATTTCGTGACCAAGTATCAAAGGTAATTTGGTTATGGTTTTGAGCTGCTCCCACTCACCGGAGGCCAGATGTATATCCGAATGGCACACCCCGCAGGCGGAGACTTTGATCAGGACTTCTCCAGCACCAGGAACGGGTGTCGGAGAATCTTCGATCTTCAATGGCTCGGAAAACGAATGTAAGATTGCGGCTTTCATAATCAGAAGTTTATATTTTGAACTGATTTACATGTACGAGCCGCCGGTGACGAGCATGACGGTTCCGGTGACATAATCGGAGAGCGGTGAAGCAAGGAAGAGCACAGGGCCGGCGGCTTCCTCAGGTGTGCCGGGTCGCCCGAGTGGAATAAAATTAACAGCCATCTGCCGCATGGTGTCAGGGATGCCAAGCTGGATTTCATTCTCACCGACGTGAACCGGGGTCTGAGATTCCTTTGACTGTGTCAAACGGGTATCGATGAAGCCGTAAGCGACCGCATTGACGTTGATATTGAAACGACCCCATTCCTTGGCCAGGGTCTTGGTGACACCGACAATGCCCATCTTGCCGGCTGCATAGTTGGCCTGGCCGGGATTTCCCGCCACTCCCGAAGTCGACGATACATTAATGATCTTGCGATGAATGCGCTTGCCTTCGGCTATCTCCTGTTTGGCGACATCACGCATATACGGCATGGCGGCGCGAACGATCTTGAACGGCGCCGTCAGATGGACCTCAATCATGGCATCCCACATTTCGTCGGTGAGGTTCTGCATGACAGCGTCCCATGTGTAGCCGGCATTGTTGACGATGATGTCGATTCCGCCGAACTCTTCGGCCGCGGTCTTGGCGATCTTCTCCGGAAAATCCGGAGCGGTGACGCTGCCGACACAGGCGACAGCCGATCCACCCGCGGCCTTGATCTCGTTGACAACCGATTCGGCAACGTCGCCGTCCAGATCGTTGACCACAACCCAGGCGCCATGCTGGGCAAACATAATGGCAATTGCCCGCCCGATGCCTCTTCCGGATCCGGTGACAATTGCAGATTTACCTTCAAGTAATTTCATTTGATTATTCCTTTTTTTATGAGGCGTCCAGCAGCGACGCCGGGATAAATTGTGAACAGAGTGAGTTCAGACCCAGGCCAGAAACTCTGTTCCACCTACTTAATAATAGCAGCCTGATCTTTCTTCATGAATTTCTCAAACCATGCCTGCAGGTAGAGTTGCTGTAATAACTGATGCGATGGACGGCGCCATCCATGAAACTCTTCCGGCATGCGAACTAAAAGCGTCTCTTTCTTGAGCATCTTCAATGCCCGGTAATATTCCTCGCTCTGTCCCATCGGCGTCCGCAGATCGGCCTCTCCGGTCATGACCATCGTCGGAGTTTTGACATTGCCGACGTAATTCAAGGGCGATCGCACTGCGTATTCCATGGGATCTTCCCAGGGGTATTTCTTGAACTGATAATACCAGCTCTGCCCGTCAGTCGTCCCGACAAACGAGTGCCAGTCGATCACGGGGCGCATCGAAACGGCAGCGGTGAAGCGATCGGTATGACCGACAATCCATGCAGTAAGAACTCCTCCGCCGCTGCCTCCGCAGACGAACAGATTTCGATCATCGATGAACCCTTTGGCAATTGCCGCATCGACGCCGGCCATCAGATCATCGTAATCCTTGCCGGGATAAGCATATTGAATACCGTTGACGAAGTCCTGCCCGTAACCAGTCGAGCCTCGCGGATTGGTGAAAAGCACGGCGTAGCCGTTGGCCGAAAAATTCTGAAATGCCCAGTTCCATGCGACTGAGTACATCGACCACGGGCCGCCGTGGATCCAGAGCACCATCGGGTATTTCCTGCCCGGCTCGAAATTGGCGGGCTTGATCAGCCAGCCCTGAACCTTCTGGCCGTCAGAGGACGCGTACCAGAGTTCCTCGGCATCTCCGAGTTTGACGCCTGAAAGAACGTCTGAATTTACATCAACCAGCCTGGTCACCTTTGCAGCGTCGCGGAGGTTGAAGGTGACAAGTGTGCCCGGCTCCTGGAAGTTCGATCGAACCGCAGCCGCCTGACCGGTCGAAGCCATTGAAAAACCGGAAAGGGTCTGCACCCCATCGGTCACTTTGCGCACGCTGCCTGCAAGCGAGGCAAAGTAGATGTTGGAGGATCCCTTCTCTTCAACCGAATAGTAGACGCCGGAACTGTCCGGAGCCCAGGCAATCGCGTTGGGAGAACTCATCAATCCGGCCGCCCACACCTTCTTTCCGCCGCCGGTCTTGTCCATCAGGTAAAGACTTGCAACGTGATTGGTAAACATTTTTTCGTCGTAGCCGACATAAGCAATCCAGTTGCCGCTCGGCGAAACTTCCGGCCCTCCGTCAGGCCCCTTGCGATCAGTCAGAGGCTTGACCTCCAGTGTCGCAAGATCGACGGAGTATATTTCACTGTCATTGCGCAGGTATTCGGCTTCGGCTTTGCGAATGCCGGAAACATAAATCGTCTTGCCGTCGACTGCCCAGTCAAAAGCATTGTGATTGAATTTGCCGCTGGTGATCTGTCTGGGAGTTCCGCCAAGCGTGGCATCGATCGTGTAGACCTGAGTGTTGCCTTTCGGAGTCGGGCCGCGACCGTCAGCAGCCCAGCTCAGCCGGTCGACAAGCACGGCAGGTTTAGCCCATTCGGCTCCGCGCGGACGCTCTGGAAGCTTGACTGCAAGGATTGGATCGTTGTCAGGAACGAAGGCGCTGTAGCCGATATATTTTCCGTCAGGCGACCATTTGATATTGCTCGGAGCCTGCTCAAGATGTGTCAGTTGAGCCATCTCGCGGGTTTCAACCCACATCACATGCAGTTGGTTCGTGCCGTCCCTGTCCGACAGAAATGCTATGCGCTTGCCGTCAGGAGACCAGACCGGCGCACTGTCGCTGCGCGCCCCGCTTGTCAGCTCGCGCACCCGTGAGCCATCCACATCGATGATCCAGAGGTTGCTCCGATACTGATCCTTTGTCTTATCCACCCAGGTGCGTGTGAAGACAATCTGTTTGCCGTCTGGAGAAATCGCCGGACTGCTGACCGATTCCATCTCCATGAACGTCTCTTTGTCCAGCACTCGCGCCTTGTTCTGTGCGATCGCCGGAATTGTCAAAACTAACGATACAATGATGAATAATATTCGCTTAAACATATCCCCTCCCAATTAATGAAGTTCAAACTCAATTCACCGCCCTCCAGTGGAGATGTGCGGCATGGAGCTCATCTGATCGTTGATCTTTTTGATCGACGTGTTGACGATTTGATTGAGTTCATCGACAGCCCGCGAGGTCTCTTCTTTCATTTCACGCATGGCGGTCTTCTGGCCCTCAGTTGGCCTGGCGATGGTGCCGTTGATGGAGGACATCAGCGAATTGGCCTCATCGCGCAACCTGCCCTGACAGCGATAGCCCATGGTGCATTCGCGAACGAGTTTTGCGCGCAGGGCTTTCAACTGATCCTGGGCTGTTCTGATATCGGCCGGATTGACGGCCGGGGCGCCGGTGGCGCCGTCAGTGGCGGCCGCGCCGGTTCTGCGTTGATTGCGTTCGGCGATGGCGTTCAACTGCCCGTTTATATCATCGAGGCGGGTGACCAGGTTATTGAGCTTTGTCGTCAGATCACGCATCTCCATTCCGGCACTTAGCTGATCGGCGAGATCCGCATCGCTGATCTTGATGCGTGGATCGACCGTGACCTTCAGAGTTTTAGCCATCTTGTTGTTGCCGGCATTGATGGTGATCGTGTAATCGCCGGGCAGGACCGATGGCCCGGTGCCGAAACCAAAGGCGCCAAACATCTCGGAAAGATCAGCTTCTGCAGCGCCGGGCGCTCCGGCAGGGCGCTGCGGTCCTGCTGCGGCCGCTCCGCGTCCACCGGCAGCACCGGGGCCACCTCCGGCACCTCCAACACCTCCGGCACCCCCGCCACCCCCGCCACCCCTCATTCCACCTCCGCCGCCAAATGCTGGTGGAGGTCCGTCATAGCGCAGATCCCAGATTGTGCGATTGACGCCGGCACGGTTGGCCATGCTGCGGATCGTCCGGACTGACTGGCCCTTGCTGTCGGTGATAACTATGTTTACGGGCCCCTGGAAGTTCTGTTTGAGGTAGTAATCGATCACCGCACCGTTCGGTGGGTTTTGAGCCGTGAAAGTCTTGCTGCCGAGCGAGGCATCCTTGCTCCAGATCTGATAGCGCGAGGCCGGCTGAAGATCGAACAGATACGCTTCCGCGGCCATGGCCTGGGCGAGTTGCTGCAGTGGAGCGATATTGTCCATTATCCACGCGCCTCTGCCGTGTGTTCCCACGATCAGATCGTTATCGCGCGGGTGAATCGCAATATCATTCACCGCCACCGGCGGCAGATTGTTGCGGATCGAAATCCATCGGTTGCCGCCATCCCACGACGCGAAGACTCCAAGCTCGGTGCCCGCATAAAGAAGGGTTTTCACTTTTGGATCTTCACGGACAATGTGAACGTAGCCTTTTGGAGGGAGGTTGCCCTTGATCGACTTCCACGTCTGACCGAAATCACTCGTCATAAATGCATGCGGGGAGAAGTCGTCATCCTGATGCCGGTCGATGGCGACATATGCCGTGCCGGCATCGAAATGAGAAGCATCAATGGCCGCAACCCACGAATTTGCGGGAAGCCCCTTGATATTGGCCACGACATTCTTCCAGCTCTTCCCTCCATCCTGTGTCACCTGAATATTGCCGTCGTCAGTGCCGACCCAGATAACCCCGGGCTTTACGGGAGATTCTGCAATTGTCAGTATCGTGCAATGGAATTCTGCGGCCGTGTTGTCCACGCCGACCGGTCCACCCGATGACTGCTGCTTGCTCTTGTCGTTTGTCGTCAGGTCGGGACTGATGACCTGCCATGAATGGCCCTGATCGCTTGTCTTGAAAAGGACGTTTCCGCCGAAATAGATCGTCTTCGGATCGTGGGGTGATGCGACGATCGGAGGATTCCAGTTGAAGCGATACTTGTAATCGAAGATCGGCCCGCCGGTCGAACCGACATTCCTCGGATATGGGTTGATCGTGCGCGAAACACCGGTATTGGTGTCTATCACACTAATACTGCCGCCCTGAGAATCTGAATATACGATGTTTGGCGAGCTCAGATCAGGCTGAACGAAAAAGCCGTCGCCTCCGCTCACCGTGTACCAGTCGTCCTTGCGAATGCCTTCGCGGAAGCGCGTGGCGCTCGGGCCAACCCAGTTGCCGTTGTCCTGCAACCCACCGTAGACGTGATATGGAACGCGCATATCGTAAGTGATGTGGTAATACTGCGAGAGCACGATGTTGTTGACGATCTCGAAGGTTTTGGCGCCGTCAAATGAGATCTGGAAGCCTCCGTCACTGCCGCTCAGGATGCGATTCGGATTTGCCGGATCGATCCAGAATGACTGGTGGTCGCCGTGAACATTGTTGGCGATTCTTGTGAAAGTCCGGCCGCCATCGGTCGACATCATGAGGCTCCCGCTGAGGCTGTAAACACGCTCGGGATTTGTCGGATCAACCCTGATGTCGCTGTAATAAAACGGTCGAAAATTGATGTTGGGATCGAAGTTCACAGCTCGCCATGAAGTTCCCCGGTCATCAGATCTGAAAAGGACTCCTTCATTCTTCGTCTCAGTGACCATGTAAACTGTATTCGGATTGCTGCGAGAAACGGCGACTCCGATGCGATCCATCTCGGTTCGCGGAAGACCCGTGGTCAGCTTTTTCCATGTCGCCCCTCCGTCTTTCGATTGATAGAGCGCCGTCTGGCCGCCGCCGGTGCTGAAAGTCCACGGCTTACGCCGGTGAGTCCACATCCCTGCATAGAGAATTCGCGGATTCTGCGGATCCATGTCCAGATCAGAGCAGGCCGTGTCCTTATCGATATACAGAATCTTCTGCCAGTTCTTTCCCCCATCTGTCGTTTGAAATACGCCGCGCTCTTCATTCGGCCCCCAGGCGTGTCCGAGGGCGCAGACATAGGCCGTATCGGGATCGGTCGGATGGACGCGAATCCGTTTGATTCGTTCGGTGTCCGGCAATCCAAGGTGCTTCCAGCTGTCGCCGCCGTCTATCGACCGGTAAACACCGTTCCCGAATGATGCGCTGTTGCGCGGATCGCCCTCTCCCGTGCCAACCCAGAGCACTTCATTGTCGGAAGGCGCTATCGCCAGCGCACCGATTGAATAGACTTCCTGATTTTCAAAAATGGGACGGAAGGTCACCCCGCCATTGATGGTCTTATGGATTCCGCCATTGGCTCCGGCGACATAATAAATATCCGGATTGCCTGGTATCCCCGCAATATCGGTCACGCGACCGCCCATATTGGCAGGCCCGATCGATCGCCAGCGCAGATTCGTCAGCGCGGCTGACTCGGGTGATGCAGGCGTTTGCGCTGCACTGGTTTGCAGGTGTGCGACAAACGGCGCGGCAACTATCGTCGCAGCCATTATGGCCAGACTGTATAGCGATGCTTTTACGGAGAGTTTCATAACGGGCTCCTGATTGATCTAACTATTATTTTCTATGACTATCGAACCAGCCGATGATGTGAAGAATCTTGGTCATGTGATGGCTCGGACGAACCGAAATCCCGTGCGGTTCGTCAGGAACACGAACCAGCACGGACTCTGTGCCGAGCAGTTTCAATGCCTGATAGTATTGTTCCGAATCCGACATCGGAGTGCGGTAATCCGCCTCGCCGGTCAGAACCATTGTCGGTGTTTTGACATACTTCACCACCGAGAGCAGATTTCGCTTCTCGTAATTCTCGACGTTATCCCAGGGAAATCCCGGGAACCAGTGGTTGACAGTCCAATTGCCGATGTCGGATGTGAGTACGAAGCTATACCAGTTGATGACGGGATAGACCGTCACCGCAGCCCTGAAACGTGTCGAGCGGCCGATCATCCAACAAGTCAATACGCCGCCGCCGCTGCCCCCGGTTACATATAACTGTTCGGCATCTACATAACCCCTGGCGATTACAGCATCGACACCGGAATTCAAATCGAAGAAATCGTCTCCAGGATATGCGTGATGAATCAGGTTTCCGAATTCGCCGCCATAACTGGTCGATCCGCGCGGGTTGGTGTAGAGCACCACATAGCCGCTCGATGCCATCAACTGCTTTTCCAGGTCGAAGCGGTCGCCGTAATTGGCAAACGGGCCACCGTGGATCTCTATCACGAGCGGGTATTTTTTCGATGGATCGAAGTCCGGGGGCTTGATGATCCAACCCTGAATTTTCCTGTTGTCCTTCGATGACTGGTACCAGATCTCTTCAACCTGACTCAGTTTCTTCCCGGTGAACAGATCCTCGTTGACGCTTGTGATGACCTTCGGCTGCGGTCTGCTCAGCGTGCCGGCGGCGATATCGCCAGGAATTCCAGGAGTCTTGTATGTGACGGCGAATGCCCCGTTGCCGGCAATTGTAAATGCTCCGCCCCCGGCATAGGCACTGGTGCTGCTGCCGACATTGGCGACAAGTTTTTTTGCATTGCCGTCGAGTGAGATGAAATAGAGGCCGGTGTTTCCCAAATCATCCGAAAGAAAATAGATGCCACTTCCGTCCTGCGCCCAGACCGGATTGGCAACATCGCGATCCCATTTGCCCGAGATGACCCTCTGATTGCTGCCGTCGCGGTTCATGACGCTCAATTGTGAAACCTGATACCCCTGAAATTTATCCTCAAAACCGACAAAGGCGATCATTTTTCCGTCTTGAGAAACCGCAGGCGAACCGTCCGGACCTTTCCGCCATGTCAGTTTCCTGATCGAGCCGTCGGCGACGGAGTATTCGACGATATCTGTGTCGCGCGCATCGCGTTCGAAGTCTTCATTACGGTTGACCGAGATAATCAGCGACTTTCCATCGGGTGACCAGACTGCGTCACTCGCATTGAATGCCGCGCCGCCATGCTGGAAATTTCCGCTCGAAACCTGTCGCGGAGTTCCGCCCTCGGCGGGCAATACAAAAAGGTGCACGTAACCGGGTTTGAGGTAACCAACGCCGTTGAACCTGTATACCAGCTTGTCAATCAACTTCGCCGGATCGGCCCATTTGGCGCCTTCAGGCGGAGCAGGCATTCTGACCAGAGAGCGCGGAGTGTCCGGCACAAGCATCGTAAACGAAATCCACTTTCCATCCGGCGACCAGTTCAGCCCACTTGGCGCCTGTGTCAGATTGGTGATTTTTGCAGTCTGCCCGCTGTCCATCCATCGTCGGTAAATCTGTGATGACCCATCGCGGTTCGACATGTAGATAACCTGAGAACCGTCCGGCGACCATCGAGGATTTGTGTCGCTGAAATTTCCAGTGGTCAGCGGACGATTATTCGTGCCGTCGAAATTGATCATCCAAAGGTTCGAACATCGCCGATCAGTCATAATATCCGCGAATTGCCTGACATAGATGATCCTGCCGCCATCGGGTGAAATCTGCGGATCGGTGGCAAGCTCCATATTGAAGACATCATTGATCGTAAGTTTGTTCGTTTGCGCGTTGGCAACCAAAACCAGACTGACAGCAAACACGATGAGACAGATGAATCGACGCATAAATCTCCTCACTTTCGTTGAACTGTTATGGGACCGGTTACTGCAGGGATTTTTTAGAAGAATGAATTTAAACATCGCGGCATCTCAGTAGTCAAATTCAGATGACATTCAATTGCCTTCAACCCCGGACATGCAGACAATAGTCCTCTTTAAATTTCAGAAAGACCGAAATGTAGCATACGAAACAAATGAAAAAATCTGAGGGCAACATAGAGAATAGGATTTATAGGACTCGGCATTATGGGTCAGCCGATGGCGAAGAATCTGCTGCGTGCGGGATATACATTGACAGTTGCGACACGGACACCTGGAAAGGCTGAGAAATTCGCATCAGACAATTCAGCGCTTGGCAATGTCCGTGCGGTGTCAACTCCGGCCGATGTGGCGGCCACGAGCGATATCATCGTCACCATCGTCACGGACTCCCCCGATGTTGTGGATGTAGCGCGGGGCGAGTCTGGAATTTTGACGGCGGCAAAACCGGGCACCATCATCATCGACATGAGCACCATCTCTCCACAAGTTACCAATGAGCTTGCGGCTGAAGCTGCATCTAAAGGCATCTTCTGGCTCGACGGCCCGGTTTCAGGCGGAGAGAAAGGAGCAATCGAAGGCACTCTGACCATCATGGTCGGCGGAGACAGTGACGCCCTCGAGCGCGCCCGGCCTGTGCTTTCAGCAATGGGCAAGCGCATCACCCATTTTGGTCCCGCCGGAAAGGGACAGGCAGCCAAGCTCTGCAATCAGATCATGGTCTCGGTCAACATGCTCGCCGTCTGCGAGGCGCTCACTTTCGGCGCCAAAGAAGGTCTCGACCTCAACACTCTTCACCAGGCGCTGACCGGCGGCGCCGCTAACTCGTGGGCTCTGGATGTGCTCGGCAAAAAATCATCGACCGCGACTTCAAACCGGCTTTCATGATTCGCCTCATGCAGAAAGACCTGCGACTCGTCATGGATTCCGCATACGGGAGCCATACGCCCATTCCTTCAACGGCACTCGCTCACCAGCTCTTTTCGGTTGTTGAGGCCGAAGGGCGCGGCGATGACGGCACTCAAAGCCTCGCAAGGGTCTTCGAATCGATGGCGGGAATAAAGGAAGTTTAAAGTTCAAAGTTTAAAGTTTGTAATTGCTCAGCCATTTGAGGGCAATCTCCGTTGTAGAAAGTATAAAGTTTCTGATGCAAATGGGCCTGGCAGCTAACATTGGCTAACGAGGGGGGGGGGGGGGGGGGGGGGATCATCTAAATAAAAGATCACCACCGAAAACGACTTTCCCGTGATATTTGCCGGCGATTTCCTTGAGGATCGATTCTTTTGAAGCTCCCCACATCAGTTGATGATATAGAACCAGAAGGCGCGGCCGTGCCTTTGCGGCTATATCGGCAAGTTCACTTGAAGAAGTATGAAATTTCGAGTGGTATCGCTGCCATTCGGGCGGCCGCTTTGCGAAGCCTTCCTCCGAATAGACTTCATGAACAAGTACATCGCATCCATTGCAGGCCTTGATGATGCTCTCACTGGGAGCACAATCTCCCGAGATGACAATCGAGCGATCGACCGTATCGAACCTGTAGCCATAGGAATAATTCCATGAACCGTGGTTTACCTTGAAAGCCTTGACCGTCACATTATCGTCGCGGTAGATCTCACCGGGAAAAACATCCTTCGCGCGTATGTCGTAACCTTTCGGTTTGGCGGGCTCAAGACCTTTCAATCTGATATCCAGATCCTGGCGATAGGCTTTGAGGATGTATGAGGTCATCTCCCTGGTGCCCGGCGGACCGAAGATCAACAATGGCGCATCACGATCGAGCACTGCCGGAGTGAAAATGAAATCAGGCAGCCCGGCCGTATGATCGCTGTGGAGATGAGTCAGAAAGAGTCTGCGCAGGTTGGCCACGGCCAGCCCCTTGATCCCGTTTCTATTGGCCGCTGACGCACGTCTGACCACTCCGGGGCCGCTGTCGATGACGTAGGGCACATCATTGACGACAATCGCCACCGCCGGCCCTGAACGATCCGGATCTGCATTCGGAGTTCCCGTGCCGAGCAGTACGAGCTGTGTAGCAGGTTTGATGCTTTGCGCTCCTGCATATATCGATGCTGTCAGAACTGCCATCAGCAGAAATTTCCACATATTTTCCTCTCATCAATTGAAGAATTCGCCGGGGAATGTAACATTTAGCCTTTCCGACTTAAACCAACAAACCGGAACCTGAAACCATCTATGAAAAAATTATTCTCTTATTGATTTTGGCTGTTTTTGAGTTAACAGGCGAAGCCCTTGCCCAGAGTGAATTCAAGGCGGGCACAGCACGGCGCGACATAACTCCGAAAGAGAGCGTCCCGATGTGGGGTTATGGCGACCGCCACGATGCCCTTTCACAGGGCGTGCTCGATCCCCTTTATGCCGATGCTCTGGTAATACAGGCGGGGGGGCAGAGTAAACTGGCCATCGTCGGACTGGATCTCGGCCGCTCACCATCCGAGGCTTCATTGCAGCGCATCCGTCAACGCATCAGGACCGCCGCCGGCATCGAATACTCGATCATCGCCGGCTCTCACACTCATCACGGGCCTGTCATGGAACTGACCGATGAGCCCGGTAAAGGCAGGGGCCGATTCGATGCGTCGATCCGTTACTACAAAGAAATGGAAGAAGCCGTCATCGCCGCTATTCTGGAAGCCGACAAGAAGCTGGTCCCAGCCAAATTTGCAACCGGCGTTGTCAAACTCGACGGCTTTAACAGGAACCGCCATACCAAAATAGAACCAAAACCGAGCGACCACGACCTTTCAGTGATGCGTTTCGATGATTATAACGGCAAGACGATTTCGATTCTTGTCAACTTCACGGCTCACCCGACCACCATTCAATCCTCCACGCTCAAATTTTCAGCGGATTATGTGGGAGCTTTGAAAAACAGCGTGGCCGAATCCACGGGGGCGGGCGTCATCTTCATCAACGGAGCCGCGGGAGATCAGTCAACCAATGGCGTCGTCAACAGGGATTACCAGGCTTACGGACAATCGCTCGGCAAGGAAGCGATCAAACTTGCAAACAGTCTCAGCCCTCAGGAAGTCGCTAAACCATCACTCCAGGTTCGCGAAGAGCGATTCAAATATTCCTCCCGAACGGATTTCAACAACCCCGTAGTCCGCGGTCTGTTCGAAAAAGCTTTCTTCCCCGAGCTGATACCGAACTTCGTCGATGAGTATGCCGATGGAGTCAGACCTCGACTCACAGTCGCGCTGCTCAACAACGAAATAGCTCTGATTGGCGCATCAGGCGAATTCTTCAGCAACCACGCGATCAGACTCAAAGAGCGCCTCAGAGTCAAACAGACATTCTTTTTTGGTTATGCGAACGGCTATCACCAGTATTTCCCTACCATAGAAGCCGTCGCTGAAGGCGGGTATGGCGCCGACAACACTGTCTCACCGGTCGAAGTCGGAGCCGGCGAGCAGATGATGAACTCTGCTCTGATCTGGATTTATCGAATGCTCGGAAAAATAAAGTAAGGAAGAATAGCGGCTATTGACCGCCAGGATACTTTTGGTCTGTTTCGTTTATTCCGTCAGTTTCGTAATCTTTCTTTTCTTTACTGATTTGCAGAGAGTTTAATGGTGTTCTTCGAGAAGACGCGATCGATCATCGGCTCGAAATATTCGAGCGGGAGTGTTTCGTAATCCGGATCAAAAGAAGTTTGATCCCACTCATCCGTGAACTTCCTGGCCATCTCAAACCAGGGTTCATTTTCGTATCTGCTGCGGGCATTCGGGTCCTTGCCCATCAGAGCGTAGTAATGTTTGCCCTGGAAATCCTGATGAGTTCGGACTATCTGATAAGTCTCGTGGGAGACATAAGGCTTGATGATCTCGGCGCCGATGGCCGGGTGATTATCGACGGATATGACCTTGCCGATATCGTGGCAGAGAGCGGCGACGATCATCTCTTCCGAGGCTTCGTCGCGAACTGCCCGAGTAGCGGTCTGCAGGCCGTGCTGAAGCTGGTTGATGGCAAACCCGTCAAGCTGCTCTTCGAGCTGCCTCAGCATAGACTTGATGATCAGAGGCATGTTGGACTGTCTTTTTGCAACTTCCTTGCCAATCTCCATCCAATCATCGGTTCTGCCCTGATCCATGCGCGTGAATGACATCTTGATATCTCCTGGTAAATCGATTTATTTCTTCGGAAAATTCGGATTAGCCTTGACCTCTTCGATCTGCTGGTTATGGCGAATGTTATGCAGAGGAACGTAGATCAGCCACTGATAGGCATTGAGAGTATTGAAAACCGGAAACGGATGCTCGGCAGTGTGAGCCTTGAGCGGGAGATCTGTAGTCTCGGCAAATTTGAGGGTCTTTGCCCTTGCAGCCTTGATCCCTGAAATGACCTCATCGCGGGTGAGCTTGCCCGAAGGAACAATGCTCTCGGGTGCTGACGCCTTGCGATCGCGGCTGACCATGACCTTCTCAAGGAATTCGGTCTTGCCCTTTGTCTTCTCCTGCCAGTCAGGATTCGGCTTTGCGGCAATCGCCGCTTCTACCTGGCTGAAGAGCAGTCCCTCGGCCATCATGATATGTTCAGCGACCTCTAAAACAGACCATTTTTCCGGAGCCGCCTTGAAATGAAGCTGTTCGTTGCTCAGCCCTTCGATTGATGCGAGCGTTTGCTTGTTTGATTCATTGAGGAGCCTTATGACTTTGGCTCTGTCTTCGGTTGACATCTTAGCCTCCTGGGCCCCCTGAGCCCCCTGCGCCATTGCCGACGAACTTATCGAGGCCACAAGCACGGCGGTTATCAGCAAGGTAAGCAATTTTATTTTGTTCAGCATTCGAGTCTCCTTGAGTTTTCCTGGTTATGCCGGGAAATCTTAAATGGTTTGGCGCGCCAAATCAAAAGGATCATCTGGATTTCATTCTTTTGAAATTCACGCCGAGAAAGTTCATATTACCGACCTCGCCCCTGCCGTCGAGAGAAAAGATCACCTGTTCAGTAGCCAGGCGCTCATCCTTTGGCGAGAAAGTATCGAAGTGGAAATGATCGAGGACAGCCTTGAAGCTGCTCCATTCAAGAGTCAGCGTTTCTGAGTTGAGAGTCACTTTTGCAGTGCCATAAGCCTGGTCTTCGTAAGTGCCCACGTATGCGGCCAGTTCGCGTGATGGTCTGGTGTCTTTCTTTTTACTGGCAATGCGGCCAGTGATCTCCTTCACCTGTTCGGCTTCATATTTTTTCGCTTCGGTTTGAATGGAATTATTCCAGTCACGACGCTGCAGGCCAAGCAGGTTATCGATCAGCGAGTAGGCGGTCGCCTCCGGCATCTGAGTACCGTTGAGATTTGTCAGGACGACGACTCCCAGCTTCTCTTTTGGAACAAGCACGATGTTCGCTCTGAAACCGTCTATGGTGCCGCCGTGCATGACAAGCTTGTATCCTCTGTAGTCGTTGATGAACCATCCAAGACCATAGCTCAATTGAGTTGTGGCATCTTCAGGGAAGAAGAGTTTCCACCGGCCCTCAAGCCTGACCACCATTTGGGGCATCTGCATCTCTTTGATTCCATCCGCCGAGATCAGCCGTCTGCCTTCGAACATTCCCTCATTGAGATGCATCCGAACCCAGCTTGAAAGATCGCGAACGCTGGCATTGATCGAGCCGGCAGGTCCGATATTGTCAATGTTACGCCAGGGCATGACTTCTACCTTGACCAGCTTTTTGACGTGCGGGGTTGCGTGATCTGCGGATTTTTGAGCATCGACAACGCTCAAATTCGACGCCTTCATTCCGAGCGGATCGAATATGCGTTTCTGCACGAAATTCTCGAAGGTGCTGTTGGCAGCCGTTCCCACAGCCTGTCCGGCGGTCAGGAACATGATGTTCTGATACTGAAACATCGTCCTGAAAGGCTGGGACAATGGGACGTACCCGATGCGCCGGATGATCTCTTCCCTGCTCCATGGCGAGGCGAACCAGAGCAGATCGTGGCGGCTGAGCCCTGTCCGGTGAGTCACAAGATCACGCAAAGTAACGTCCTCGCTTGCCAGCGGATCTCCAAGCCTGAAATAGGGGATATGGTTTCTCACCGGGTCATCCCATTTCATCCTGCCCTCGTCGATGAGCATGGCCATGGCCGCTGTCGTAAAGGCCTTGGTTGTCGAACCGATAGCAAATAGTGTGTCTGGAGTCACCGGCTGCCCGGTGTTCACATCCTTGACGCCGAAACCCTTCATGTAAACGACCTGGTCGTTGCGGACAACCAAAACCGCCGCGCCCGGCGTCTGCCAGAATTTAACCGATTCATTCATGATCGAATCGAGGGCAGCCTGATCAATGGTTTGTGCAAAGGTCTGGGATACGGATAAAAACATTCCCAGGCAGACAGCAGCAGCCGTTCTCAATAATATTTTAGACAATCGATTCATTCTGAATTCCTTTCGATTATTATTCGTTGATTTCAACGTTTATCCAACAACCTCAGCAATTCTCTTCTGACTTCTTCAGGTCTTCTTGGAGCGGCTCCGATCATGACCGACTCTATCTGTCCATCGGCATCGATGATGATATGAGTCGGGAAGAGAGTCGCATTGAATTTCCCGACAACGAATTCCTCGGCATCGGGCACGATGTTGTATTCGAAGCGATTCGTTTTCAGGAAGGTTTTCAGCGCTTCAGCATCGTCGAAAGACGGGGCGATGAAAACCACCGGGCTGTTTTTGAATTCCGCGACGATTTCGTTGAGTCTGGGAATTTCACGTCTGCAGGGTCCGCAGGAGATGAACCACAAATTCAGGACGACAATTTTGCCGCGCAGTGCGGCGAGATCGAATATCTTTCCGTCAAGCGAGGTCATCCTGAAATTCGGCGAGGGCCGCTTGATAATGGAGGGGCTTGATTTCGAGGTTTTGCTGCGCAGTAGATATTCGTCGAACCCATCAAGGTTTCCGCGCCGGAGTTTGTAGCGTCGTTTGAGATTCTCTTCGGCCTCCTGCGATCCCCGGCGCCAGGCTTCAATAAAAGCGCTTTCAGCCGCCAAGTCATTACCTGAAACCTCCAATACTCTGCCCTCAAGCAAATACGCGGCGTGGTCGGATTCCGGCGCAATCGACTGAGCGGCCTTGATCGCAGGCAAGGCCAGCTCAATCTTGTTCTGACGGAATGCGATGTCGGCGCTGATCAGATAAGCCGCCGGCAGCATTTCCCTGGTCTGCTTGCCGTTGATGTCACCGTACAATCTCATTCGCCCCTCGATCAGCAATCTGATGGATTTTTCGGCCATCTGAACGGCGAGGTCATATTTCTGATACTGGTTCCTGTATGCCTGTGCGAGATTGAAATACGGCAGCGGATTTTCAGGCTCATCTGAAATCCACTTCCCGGCGATCTCTTCGATCAGGCTCAGCGGCGCACGTTGATCAAGTGACATTGTCGAAATTGCGCTTCTTGAATATTCAGACTCAGGGAGTTTCTCAAGGAACTTCATCCGGATCTTATCTGTTTCCGGATTGACCTTCTCTCCGCGCGCGGCGATTTCCGCTTCATGGGAAGCAAGCGCCATTGCGGTAAAACCCGATTCCGGGAACTTATCGAACAACTGCCTGACCAGATTCCGGCTCTGTTCTTCGCGGCCAAGAATTACGTGGCCGAACGAAAGAGCGTAAAGAAGCTCCGGTTTGTCGACTTTCAAGCCATTCAATTTCCAGACCTCGGTATTGATCGACTTGACGGCCTTATCCCCATCGACAGCCAGATCCAAAGCCCATTTACGCGACCAGGCGGTATGGTTATCGGGGTAGAGTTGGATCTCCTGTTTGAAGTATTCCTGATAACGACCTGAACCGATTTTACTCATCAAGGCGCCGCGAGCCGGCTTTCCATCACTGCGGTAAATCAGCGTCGAGATGAACGCCTGTTCGTCCCATCCTCCATTAAGTGTCAGAAAATGAAAGCTGATCGATGAGAGGTTTTCGGCAACTTTGAATTGGTGCCTGAAAGTCGAGCCATCCAGGGCCATCTTCACTGAAAAGCTCTTCACCTTGTCCGGATAGATGGCTCTGCCATAGAGGTAGATCTGATCATCGGGTTTGAATGATGACGTTTCGACCGAAGAATCGTAAGTGACGGTTATGGTCTGCCCCCATCGCGGGGAGGCAGGCTCGATCCTCGTGATCTGAGCCTGCGCTGCAATGCAGGCCGGCAGCAAGAACAAGAAAAGTATCCCCGATTTGAATAAACCTCGCATCAAAAATCTATTTCACCAGATGATATTTCGTCTGCCTGCGGAGCACCCATGAGACTTTTCCCTGAGAGTCAACGACTGCATCTTCTTCCTGACCGACTGACATTTCCTGTCCGTCCCATTCAGGAATTTTGGTCCGGGCTCCGAGCTCTATGGAAAACCATGAATCGGGAATGATCCTGACGTCGCCTCTGCCGGGGACGCCTTCCTGGCGATCCCATAGCCCGATGAGCGGGCCGGCGCCGTGACCGTGATCGCCGATTGGATGAGTGTAGAAAGTTCCGTTGATGCCTTCGGATTTCATGGTTGCAATCGAGTCGGCGAGCACTTCATTTCCGGTTCTCCCGACTTTCATCTTCTCCATCAGAATGTCCTGCATGCGGTTGGTATTGGCCAGAGCTTTTTTTATTCCATCGGGAGCGTCTGTTTCGCCATCGCGAAGGACATAGGCCATATGCTGAGTATCGGTCGCCATCCCCAGCGCTGTCAGTCCAAAATCAGAGTGCAGAACATCTCCACGCTCGATCACAACCGGAGCATCTTCCGCAAGGTTGCTGGGGATGCCCGATCCTTTGCGCTGAACGCTGATGGTCGGCTGAAACCATGTGCCGTAGCCGGAATCGTTGAGCTGCTGGCGCAGCCACCAGACAACGTCCTGATTGGTTGTTTTCCCGGGTTTGATGACCTCGCTTGAAAATGCCCTTTCAAGCAGCGAGTGGACCACCTCGGTCACCTGCTGGTACATCGGAAGCCTTTCGGGGATGCGTGTCTCGATGTATTCGAGTGGCAGCAGCTCGGCGCGGACGATTCGTTTCGAATACTCGGGTCCAAGCGCCTGTTGCAGCTTCTCCCATTCACCGGCCGACAACCCATCCGAGAAAGCATGTGTCTGCGAGATATTTACCGCTATCGTCGCCGGATTGCGTTGTGAGATCAGCTTGCGCAGCAATGCCCACTGCCCTTCTCCCCACAACTCGCGGTTTTCCACTTCCGGATCCCGATAGACCTGATAGAGCCCGCCGTTTGAGCCGCCGCCAAGAGCCAGCCTCTCGACTCCCTGCCCCTGCTCGGGGCCTCGATCGTAGAACGCAAGTATCGTGCGCCTGCGCGCGGCAAAGACTGTCGGAGAAACCAGCGACTTGAACACCGGATCCTCGTTGTATTCTCGACAGATGACCAGCCACATCGCGACCTTGTGTTTGCGCATCAGTGCCGGCAGGACCTTTTCAAGTCGCACTTTCAGCCATTGCTGCTGAATCACGGCCTGTTCGCGCAAGGTGGGCAGCGGCTTTGTCCTGCCGTCAAAACTTGAAGCAGTAATTGACAGCAAAGTTACGAGGATAAGAATCGACAGATGAGTTTTTTTTATCATAATAAATAATTGATACTGTTAGCGAATTCATCCTTTGGTAGATTGTCAGAAATTACAGAATCGAAATACGAGCGGGAGCGCAGGCGTCTCGCCTGCGTGTATTGAAATATCGCAAATTCATAGAATTGTGCGTTAATTGAATAGACGCAGGCGGGACGCCTGCGGTCCCGCTCGTATTTCGACGATTCCAAAATATCAATAAAACATGAACTCCGAAAAACTAACCTATGAGCGGTAGACCGGCCGCTTTGAGTTTCTCATTGAGACTTTTGACCTCGACTGTTGAGATTTCATTCCAGCGAGTCTGAAGAGTGGCTGAACTCTTTTGAAGCTCGGCAACTGCGGCAATAGCCTGAGAAGTCGGCTGCATTTCGGCGCCCTGGAGGATATCCATGACCGAGAGCATCTCGCGTCGCAGTCTCGAAAGGTTCATCTCGCCTCCGGCCGGGGCTCCGAAACGACCTGCGGCAGCTCCTTCAAGCGATGCCAGATTCTTGTCGAGTTTTTCGAGATCCTGAGAAATGGCGGACTGTCCCGCCTTATCACGGGCGGTTTTTATCTGCGATCTGAGTTTTCGAATCTGACCGATAATTTCATAAGACCGGGTAATTCCCGCGTAACACTGCATCGAAAGGGTGTGCTGCTGCTCGATGACTGATGACGGCGCACTCACGCGTGGATCCATCTTGACCGTGAGCGGCTGTGAGAAGCTTTTGCCGTCAACGGTGAGCTTGACGGTGAAGAGGCCGGGTAGAACAAACGGCCCGTCGGGTTCCGATGGGGTGTTGCGGTAGATGGCCGAGATCGGATAGCTGCGCGGGAACCCTTCTGGATCGGCATACTTCAGATTCCAGACGAACCGCTGCATTCCAGCTTTTGTCGAAACCATTTGCGACGGCCTGAACCAGTATGTCGGATAGGCCTGAGTTCGCTCATCGATAACCTCCGGCTTATCGCTGCTCGAATACCTTCGGACGAGGTTGTTGCTCTTGTCGAAGACTTCAAGCACAACTTCCCTCGCATCGGATTTAAGCCAGTAATTGACGATGGCCCCATCCGGCGGATTTTCTCCCATCGGTTCTTCCGGCGGGATCGGTGTGTCGGTATTGGCGCTTCGACGAACCCTGACGGCCGTTTGCGGTTTGAATAAAAACGCGCCTGACGTTTTTACCTGATCATTTATCTGGCGCAGCGGCGTGATGTCATCGAGAATCCAGAAACTGCGCCCGTGGGTTCCGACCACGATGTCATCTTCTTTGACGACGAGATCGCGAATCGATGTCGCAGGCATATTGAGCCGCAGAGATTGCCAGTTCTCGCCATCGTCGATTGAGAAATAAACGGCCTGCTCGGTGCCGGCGTACAGCAATCCCTTGCGGACGGGATCTTCGCGAACCGTATTGACGATGCCTCCATCGGGGATGCCGCTGACGATTCGCTTCCATGTCTTTCCACCATCGTGGGTTCTGAAAATATGAGGTCGCAGGTCGTCGAGGCGGAATGTATTGATTGCGGCATAGGCCGTATCGTTGTCGAAATGTGAAGCATCGATCATCGAGACTTTGGCCCATGACTTTAAATCAGGCGGAGTGATGTTGTTCCAGTTTTTGCCGCCATTACGCGTGATGTGAATCAGTCCGTCGTCCGTTCCCGCCCATATCGTGTTGACATCCTTGTAAGACGGGGCAATGGCATAAATAACGCCGCGTCTCGGCATGGTCGACATGTCCGGAGTCTTGTAAACACCGACATTATCAGGCACATCCCACTTTTCGCGAGAGAGATCGGGGCTGATGACCTCCCAGTTCTGCCCGCCGTTGACGGTCTTGAACAGAACGTTTCCAGCGTAATAAAGGGTTTTATTATCGACCGGCGAAAACAGCACCGGCGCGGTTCGCAAGGCTCGATACTTGCCGCTGCGGAGGGTTTCAGGAGCGATGTTCTGCACCTGGCCCGTGTTCCAGTCGAATCTTGTGACCTTTCCGCCGTAGATGATATTCGGATTGAGCGGATCAGGTGCAACGTAACCATACTCCTCGACGCCAACTGTCCGCCAATCGCGCCAGGTGATCGCTCCGTAATCACCGCGGCTTGCGACCGCAGCCGAACCGCTCTCCTGCTGTCCGCCGTATACCCAGTACGGGAACCGGTTGTCGGTGCTTACGTGATAGAACTGCGCTGTTGCCTGGTTGTACCACGAACTCCATGTCTCACCGCCATTGACCGTTATCGTCGCTCCCTGATCAGCTGCGAAGAGCATGATGTCGGGATAATCCGGATTGATCCAGATGCGATGGTAATCGTCGCCGCCGGGAGCGCCTTTAAATGCTGTAAACGTCTTTCCGCCATCGGTTGATTTGTATGACGCAGTGTTGGCTGCGAAGACGATATCCGGATTTTTGGGGTGGACTCTGATTTCGGCGAAATCAGAACCACGTCCCCATGTTCTCGCATCGCCGTTCACTTTCTGCCAGCTTTCGCCTGCGTCATCGCTGCGATAAATTCCGCCGAACTGCGGGTTGGCATCAACCGTGGCGAAGATGATCTTCGGATTGCTGAGCGATATCCCGAAGCCTATCCTTCCCAGTCCCTGCTCGAATGTCGGAAGACCTTTTGTCAGCTTTTTCCAGGTGGTGCCGCCATCGGTGGATTTAAACAGCCCACTGCCGGGCCCCTGCCATGCGCCGTTCTCCCACGGTCCCTGCCGCCCGGCCCAGAGATCAGCGTATACGGTGTTCGCATTTGACGGATCGAATTCAACCTGAACCGCTCCTGTGTCCTGGTCGAGGTATAAAACCTTTTGCCATGTCTGGCCCCCATCGAGCGAGCGGAAAACCCCGCGCTCTTCATTCGGCCCGTATGGATGTCCAAGCGACGCGACGAAAAGGCGATCAGGATTTTTCGGATCGACAATGATCGCTCCCAGTTGCTGCGCACTGCGCAGCCCCATGTTACGCCAGGTCTTTCCGCCATCGGTCGATTTGTAGAGTCCGTCCCCGGTTGCCAGATCAGGCCGTTGAAGTCCTTCCCCTGTGCCGACATAAATGATGTCCGGATTCGAAGGCGCAATTGCAAGATCTCCTACCGATCCCGTGGGCTGATCATCGAAGATCGGCTTCCAGGTGCGACCAAAATCAGTGGTCTTCCAGACGCCGCCGTTGTTCACTCCAATGAAAAAGAGATTCGGCTGACCCGGAACTCCACTCGCCCCGACAGTCCGACCCGCCCGAAACGGCCCAATGCAGCGCCAGCGCAGGCTCTGATATGTCGATTTTTCGACCTGTTGCGCATTGGATGAATTCAATTGTGTTAAGGCCAACACAACAATACTCAGAACAATAAACAGACGACGTAGTTTGATCAAGGCACACCTCCAAAGGGAGTTTATAGTTTAAAGAAAAGTTGCCGGTTGTCAGTTGCCGGTTGTCAGGTTTCAATTTTCATAGCGTGACACGATCGAAAATATTATCGTGCCATTAATATCGTGCAACTTCAGCGATAGTTTTTCTTTGAAGTATGAACTTTGTAATTATTCCGCTCGCAGAATACCGAGCGGCTTTTTGACCATGACATCCCAGCTTGAAATGACGCCGACAAGCATGACCAGCAGCACGGCTGCAACAGTACCCAACACATTTACCGAAGGCATCAAGTGCCATTTAATTTTAAGGCTGTATTCGCAGATCGCCCATGTCAGGGCGATGGCAGCCGTCGATCCGAGCAGCCCTGCAAGAAGCCCAAGGATGCCGTACTCAACCAGCAGTGTGTAGATGATCAGCTTCTTCTTCGCCCCCAGCGTTTTGAGGATCGCCGATTCATACAATCTGTGGAATTTGGTCATTGCGATGGAGCCGATAAGTATCAGCAGGCCGCTGAGAAAGACGAAACCGCCGACAAACGATACCGCAAGCGAAACATTGCCGACGATTCCGCGCGCGACTTCAATGATGTCCCTGACATCAATCACGGATATGTTGGGGAATCGTTCGACGAGTTCCCGCTGGAACAGTGCCCGCTGCTGACCCGGCGCCGGCCCCTTGATGGCGCTGATGAACATTGTGGGCGCGTCTTCAATGGCGCCCGGCCGAAAGACGATCAGAAATCCAGTGCGCGCGTTGCGCCAGTCTACCTGGCGGATATTGGTGACACGCGCGGTGATCCTGCGACCCAGAACATCGAAAGTCATCTTGTCGCCGACGTTGAGTCCGAGTTCATTGTGCAGCAGCTCTTCGACCGACACTTCCGGCTCGCTCGACGGAGACTGATCCCAGAACTTGCCGGCCGAGACCTTCTCGTTTTCGTCGAGATATGATCGATAGGTCAGGACATATTCCCGGCCCATCAACCCGCGGTTCTCGTTGGGCTTGACGCTTTCCGGATTGACGTCGCCGCCATTGATTGCAGCGATTCTGGCTCTGACAGTCGGGATGATCTGCGGCTTCGCGCCGGTGTATTTCGTGATGATCTCGGAGACTCCAACCTGCTGGTCCTTGTAGATATCGATCATATACATATCGGCGCGAAGAGAATTGAGATCGAGGCTGAATTCACTTCGAAGATTGAGCTGGAGCAATCTAACGGAAACAATGAAAAAGACCCCGAGTCCAACCGCGAGCAGAATGATTCTCGTCTGGTTGCCGGGCCGGTAAAGGCTGTTGATTCCCTGCCTCAAAGTGAACGAGGGGATGCTCCTGAGTCCGCCGAGGAACTTCATCAGCAATGATGCCGCGAGATTCAAGACGAAGGTCATCACTGCCAGACCCGCCAGAAAGATGCTGCCTACTTTGATCGATCCGGCCTGCCAGCTTGCAAGAGCAAGCAGACCCAGAACAACGAAAACTCCGGCGCCGATCTTAAGCCAGTCAAATCGCGGTCCGCCGGGCTCGATCAGGCTTCTCAGAACAAGTATCGGTTTGATCCGGCGAATCTCAAGCAATGGCACAAGCGAAAACAGCAACGAGATCATGAGGCCGATTCCGAGACCCTGAAGCCCCGCCTGCCAGGTCAGTCCGAATTCGACGTTGAAGGGAATTTTTCCGGCAAAATATCGCGGCACAAGCGACGTCACAATCCTGGCAATGATAAGACCGAGCAGGCTGCCCAGCAGCCCTAGCGCCAGCACCTGCATCAAATAGGCCCCAAGCACACGGGCGTTCTGCCCGCCAAGGCACTTGAGAATCGCGATCGTCTTCATCTTCTGCTGAATGAAGACACGCGTCACACTGGAGATGCCAATTCCTCCAAGCACGAGGATGATCAGGCCGATCAGACTCAGATAATCTTCGACCTGAGTCAGCGATTCGCTGAGCCTATCCTGTGAATAACGGTATGATCGGACATTGACCTGACGCTGTCCCTTGAGATCTTCTTTCAATTGCTGCTGAAGCTGCTCCATTCCTGCATCGGTCGTCTTAAACAGTGACCGGTAACGGGTCAGGCTGCCCATGCGAGTCAGCCCCGCCGCGACGGCATCGTCGTAGTCGATCATGACGCGCGGGCCGAAGCTGAAACCACCAAGCGCGCTTCCCGGCTCATTTTCAACCACTCCACGGATGGTGAATTCAAGATCTCCGAGTTTCACCTTATCGCCGATCTTGAGATTCATCGACTCGGGCACCCCGCTTTTGACCAGAACCCCGCGGTCTTTCAGCAGATCATGGGAATATCTCTGTCCGCCGCTCAGTACGAACTCACCGTAAAACGGAAACTGCGGCTGAATCGCTTTCAACTCCACCCGCTTCGGCGCTACCGCCCCGTCACCAACCGACCTCATCATCGTCCCCGTCTCCAGCACTTCAGTGTGAGCCAGCACGAGGTCCGACTTGTAATACCTTTCGAGCACCGCCTTTGTCTGCGGATCCCATTGCGCATTCGATGAAACCTGCACATCGGCGGTCAGAAGAGATCTCGATTCGCTTCCTATCGAATATTTGATGTTCTGCACCAGCGATCGCAGGCTGACAATCGATCCCACACCAATGGCGATGCAGATGAAGAAGAAAAGCAACCGGTGCCACGAGGACCGCATTTCACGATAAGCCAGATTAAAGATGAATTTCATGTTTTTTTTGAGGAGCACAGACTTTAGACTTTTGTAAAATCCTCTACGATCCGCCCGTCGCTGAGAGAAATTTTTCTATCGGCCATCCCGGCCAGTTGCTGATCGTGAGTCACCAGAACCAGAGTGGTCCCTCTCTCGCGGTTGAGCTTGAGCAGCAGATCGAAAATGTGCGATCCGTTCTTCGTGTCCAGGTTTCCCGTCGGCTCATCGGCGAGCAGGATTTGCGGGTCATTGGCGAATGCCCGGGCGATCGCCACTCGCTGCTGCTCTCCGCCTGAAAGCTGCGATGGATAGTGATGGCCGCGATCATGGAGGCCGACCTCGTCCAGCAGTTCCTGTGCCCTGCGACTTGCATGATCTCGCCCCATGATTTCCATTGGGATCAGGATGTTTTCGTATGCAGTGAGAGATGGAATAAGATGAAAAGACTGAAAGATGAAACCGATCAGTTTGCCGCGGTGTTCGGCAAGCTCATCTTCAGTCATTTTTGTAATGTCCCTGCCGTCGAGCAATACGCTTCCGGAAGTTGGCGCATCCAGCCCGGCTATCAGGCCAAGCAACGTCGACTTGCCGCTGCCCGATGGACCGATAATCGAGACAAACTGTCCCTGCGGAATTTCCAGATCAAGAGAATGAAGAATCGTCAGTTGCTCCGAACCGCTTGTAACAACTTTGGAAACATTTGTTAGTTGAATCATGTTATCTTTTTATAGTCAAAGTCACGGTAAACTGGTGGTCGGCAAAAGGACTACCAAAGCTGAGACAGGTCTCAGCACTCCATGGAGTCCGCCTGCTTCCAGGTATCTTTTTATTTTTAATTGCCCGATCAGAGGCGTTAAGCCGGTCATGCAAAAATCTCAGGCAAACTATAAAGCCTTTTAAAAGTACAACAATTTCATTTGACGATAGGAATATGCACGTTATCAAATTCAAATTCAAATCTGATCTCTGGATAATCGCGGCGATCATCGGATTTTCAATGATTGCCGGGGGCTGTCAGAAAGCCACACAATCGAATCAGCCGGCTGCCGAGACGGCTAATGCAGGTTCCGCAGCAGTTCCTGCGGCCGAATCGAAACCTGATACCCGGCCCGTGATTGTCGCTTTCGGGGACAGTCTGACTGCAGGATTCGGTCTCAACGAAGAACAGGCCTATACCACATTGCTGCAACGAAAAGTCGATGAGGCCGGTTACAAATATCGGGTGATTAATGCAGGTGTTTCAGGGGATACCACAGCCGGAGGGCTCCGCCGGATCGACTGGGCCTTCCAGGGCAACGTCAAATTCGTGATTCTCGAACTTGGCGGCAACGATGCTCTGCGCGGATTACCCGTGTCGGAGATGAAGAAGAATCTGGCCGAGATAATCGAAGTGGCATTGGCCAGAGGAGCAACCGTGATCCTGGCAGGCATGGAAGCCCCGCCGAATATGGGCGACGAGTATACAGTCGCATTCAGGCAGGCCTATCGCGACCTCGCAAAGAAGTACAAGCTGACATTCATCCCCTTCGTCCTTGAGGGCGTGGGAGGCAATCCCCAATTGAACCAGGCTGACGGCATACATCCTAACGCCGAGGGCGAAAAGATTCTGACAGAAAATATCTGGCGCACCCTCAAACCACTGCTGAAATAGACAAAAAAGATGACGAAACAGACGAAATAAACGAAACATAGGAAAAGTACTGACAGGTTACTGTTCGTGAATTTCGATTACTTTGATATGCGAATGACCAGGTTGATCCTGCACTTTGATCGCCTGTCATTTTTCTTAAGTTTCATCATCTCCATTTCTTATAAGACTGACCTAAATTGCCGTGCAAAACGTCATAGAATCAGCTACTTTAAACTTTAAACCTTGAACTTTAAACTTCTTCTGATAAGGAGCCTACAGATGCGCACACTTTCCAGTGCAAGCCGTCATCTTCTGCGGATCTTCATTTCGATCACGCTTCTGATTACAGCCGTGTCGGCGCAGCAAAAGCCGGCACAGCAAATGGACGAGGATTTCGCCAAATCCGTCAGGGAATGGACGACGCGCCCGGAGTTTATGAGTCCGCTGGTCGATCATTTGCCGAAGGTCCCGGGCATTCCGTCGCCAAAGGATATTCTCGGATATCATATTGGAACACCGAAGAAGCTGACCTATACCGCTGATCTATACCGGTATTATCGAGCGCTGGCAGCCGCCACTCCGCGCGTCAAAGTTATCAACATCGGCACGACCGATGAGGGGCGTGAATGCCTGGTAATCTTTGTTGCGTCGGAAGAGAGTATCAAAAATCTGGATCAGCACCGGCAGTATCTGGCTCAACTGGCCGACCCGCGAAAGATCAATGAATCACAGGCTCAGGAGATCATTGCGAAGGCCAAACCGATTTATCATTTTTCAGGCGGGCTCCACAGCGCTGAGACGGGACCACCGGAGATGCTGATGGAGCTGGCATACAGGCTTGCCGTGGAGGACTCCCCGCTGATCAACAACATCCGCGAGAACGTCATCGTTTCGATCACACCCGCAGCGGAACCCGACGGGCGCGATCGATATGTCGACTGGTATTATCGCCATAAGATCGATGAAAAAGGCGAGCAGGATTCGATGGGTGGCCCTCCCTACTGGGGCAAGTATATCTTTCACGACAACAACCGCGACATCAACTATTCCCAGGTGACGATGCGAAATCTGCTGAACTGGTATCTGCAGTGGCATCCGCCGATCATGCACGACCTTCATGAGTCTGTGCCGTTTATGTACACATTCAGCGGGCAGGCGCCGCAGCAGCCCACACTCGATCCGATTCTTTACGGCGAGTTGCCGTGGTTTGCGAATTTCGAGATGTCTCAGATGATCAAATACGGCATGCCCGGCGTCTGGACGCATGCGTTCGTGACATCTTGGTCGCCCGGTTATCTGGCCTTCATGTCATCAAACCACAACGGAATGATCCGGATGTATGAAACATTCGGCAATGGCGGCGCCAACACGATGAAGCGCAAGATCGCCGCTCCGGACGGGTCGCCCGGACAGACCAGCCGGGAATGGTACAGGCCAATGCCTCCTTACAAGGAAGTCGAATGGTCGATCCGCAACAACACCAATTACATGGAGACCGGCGTGCTCAGCGCGCTGCAACTGACCTCCGAATTTCCGAAAATCATCCTCGAAAACTTCTATAAGAAATCGCGCAATTCGATCGAAGCCGGCAAGTCGCAGGCTCCATACGCTTTCATCATTCCACCTCAGAATGATCAAACTCGCCGGTCGATGGTTGTGAACCTGCTGGCGCTGCAGGGAATCGAAGTTGGCTATGCAAAGCAGGAAGTCAAGCTCAAGGATGCGACTTATCCGTCTGATTCGATCATCATCAAGCTCGATCAGCCTTATGGCCGGCTGGCAAGGATCCTGCTTGAAAAACAGAACTTTCCCGATCCGAGCCTTCGGACTTATGACGACACGGGCTGGACGATGGGGATGATGACTCACACCGAGATCAACGAGATCAGCGACAAAGCCATCCTCGATGTTCCGATCGAATTGATATCCGGCAAACAGGGAGTTCAGGGCAAACTGATTGGCACTCAGAACAGCGCTGCTTATCTGATTCACAATTTCGGGTCGAACAATCTGATCACGCTTCGCTACCAGCTCAGGGATTTGAAAGTTCGGGCCAATGAACAGGCATTCAAACTCGACGGCAAGGACATTCCCGCCGGATCCTTCATCATTCCGTCCAACCAACCCGGGGGGCTGGAAAAAGTGAGCAGGGCGGTCGAGGCTTTGGGTCTCAGCGGAATTTCCTTGAGTTCGCTGCCGAATGTGCCGATGCACGATGTCGATCTGCCGCGACTTGCTGTCTTCACAACCTGGGGCAATACCCAGGAGGTCGGGTGGGTGCGTCTCGCTCTCGATAAATTCGAAGTGAAGTATGACCTGATTTACAAGGAGCGCATCAAGCAGGGCAATCTGCGTGATGCTTACGATGTGATTCTCATTCCCAATCAGGGTCGAAGCGGCAAGAGCCTGGTCTTCGATATCGAGCCCCAGAAACAAACCACTGGCCTACAACAAGTCCGATCAGTTCAAGACCATGGGAATGTACGGAGAATCCGATGATATCACCGGAGGCATGGGCCTTGCGGGAGTTGTCGAATTCGACAAGTTCGTCAATTCCGGGGGAGTGCTTGCAACACTCGGCGTGGCGAGTTTCTTCCCTGCTGAATTCGGTCTGACGAGAAGGGTTGAGGCCGGACGGACGTCTGCTCAATTCTATGCGCCCGGCCCGATTGTCGAGGCAGAGATCCTGCAACCCAATCATCCAGTCTTTTATGGCTACTCGCAGAAGACGATACCTGTCAGATACGCCAACGGACCGCTGCTTTCACTGCCTGAACAGGATCGCGATAAGCAGACCCTGATGAGATTCCCGGGGGGAGATAAGGGCATTCTCAGCGGCTTGATGCGCGGAGCCAGCGAGATCCGCAATCGACCGGCAATCGTCGATGTCCCTGTCGGCAAGGGCCGCGTTATTCTGTTTGCGACCAATCCTTGCTACAGGTGGCAGAATCACGGCGAATTCGGAATGCTGTTCAACACAATCCTCCATTTTAATGACATCAAATAAGAATGAAGAAGGCAGAATGGAGAATGAAGAATGAAGAATGAAGAATGGAGAATGAAGAATGAGGAATGAGGAATGCAGAGAAAGAACCTTGATTCCATCCAAAATGCCCCTTCGAACAATTCATCATTCTTCACTCTTCATTCATCATTCTGCATTCTTCATTCTCTCTTTTTTAGTCATGCCAATACAAAAAACCCTGATATTAATCGCTTTTTCGTTCATTGCCGTGATCCCGTCCTTTGGCCGGCAGGGGCCGGCGCGGATGCAGACCGGGCGTGTGACAGGCAGGGTAACGGACAATCGCGGCGATGCGGTAAAAGGCGGGAGGGTTGTGCTCACCCGACTGCCCAACGAAGCGCGAAGCGCGACCACGGATGACGACGGTCGATACGTATTCGGGTCAGCAGCGCCGGGCGATTATGAGATCAGGGTAACGGCCGCAGGCTTTGGAGCCTTCTCGAAGAAGTTCAGCCTGTCGCCTGATCCGGGTGAGAAGACTGAAACAACGATCGACGCAGTGCTGGAACCGGAAAGGATTTCCGAGACCATGACGGTGACGCCTGCCAGAGCCGAGATCAGACTGGCGGATGCGCCGGCCAGCGTATCGGTTCTCGATTCCACGGATGTCCGCGCTGCCGGAGCGCAGACTGTCGATGATATGCTGCGACAGGTGCCGGGATTCAGCATCTTTCGCCGGTCGAGCAGCATCGTGGCCAATCCAACGACACAGGGTGTCTCGCTGCGCGGAGCCGGAGCAAGCGGGGCCAGCCGCACGTTGGTGCTCACCGACGGAGTGCCGCTCAATGATGCTTTCGGAGGGTGGGTATACTGGGACCGCGTGCCGCGCGCATCGGTGGATCGCATCGAGCTGGTCAGGGGAGGCTCGTCCGATCTTTATGGATCAGATGCCTTGAGCGGCGTGATCAACCTGCTCACCCGCCCGCCTTCAGAAAGGATCGTCGATGCAGAGACAAGCTACGGGACAAGAGGTACGAGCGATCTGACCTTCTTTGCCGCTCAAAAGTGGAAAGGGTTCGGGGCCTCGGTTTCAGGCGAAGCCTTCAGAACTGATGGATACTTCCTGATCTCTCCTCAATTACGTGGTCTCGCCGATGCAGAGGCCGGGTCGAAACACCGTGCGCTCTCAATTCGTCTGACTCAGGATTTCGGTTCGGATAATCAGATCTTCGTTCGTGGAAATCTTTTCGACGAAGACCGCAGGAACGGGACCAGACTGCAGCGCAACGACACTGCGACCGAAACGATTGCGACAGGGGCTCGTTTCAGAACCGCCGACGGCAGCAACTGGAATCTGACTTTATTCGCCAACCAGCAGCGCTTTCATCAGAGCTTCACCGCCGTTGCCGCCAATAGAAACAGCGAAACGATTACGAGGCTTCAATTCGTCCCGTCACGCGATGCAGGTCTGTCATTCAACTGGTCGAGGCTCAGCTTCAGAAAACACCTTTTCGTAGCCGGTATGGATATTCGCGGCGTGCGCGGCACCAGCGACGAGATCGTATACGGCGGCGGCAGGCCCGTAAGCTTTGTCAGCGCGGGAGGCAGGCAACGCCGATCGGGATTCTTCGTTCAGGATCTTTTCAATATCAGCGAAAAATGGCAACTGGCTGCGAGCGGACGTTACGATAACTGGCGAGACTCATCTGCAGCATCTGTCGAGAGGACTCTTTCGACTGGCGTCGTCAGGCCGGTTTTTTTTGCACCGCGTTCGAGCGATGCTTTCAACCCCCGTTTAACTCTGACATACCGTGCGAACGATCGATTCAACATGCGGTTTTCCGGCTACAGAGCATTTCGCGCTCCGACACTTAACGAGTTATACAGGGCCTTCCGCGTGGGCGATACGCTGACTCAGGCAAATGAAAAACTGGTGGCCGAGAGGCTCACTGGCGGAGAGATTGGAGCCACCTGGTCCCCTTCTGAAAAGATCATGACCAGGCTCACCGGTTTCTGGACCGAGACGACCAACCCGATCACCAATTTCACCGTTTCCATAACTCCGACGTTGATTACGCGCCAGCGTCGCAATCTCGGCCGCATCCGATCGCGAGGGATTGAGGCTGAAGCCGATTTTAACATTGCAAAATACTGGAGCATTACTGCAGGCTACCTTCTTGCAGATGCTACTGTGAGACAAGCACCGCAGGATCCAAATCTCGTCGGCCTCTGGATTCCCCAGGTGCCGCGAAATCAGTTCACCCTCCAAACATCTTACTCAAACCCGAAATACGTCACCGCCGCGATTCAATTCCGTGCTACTGGAAAGCAGTTCGATGACGACCGGAATTTATTCAGCCTCGGCAGCTTTACCGTGATCGATGCAACAGTCTCAAGACCGCTCAACAGATACATCGAGGTCTTCGCCGCAGCTCAAAATGTGCTTAATGAACGATTCGTCGTCGGAAGAACCCCGATCGAAACCCTCGGCATGCCGATAATGTTCAGAGGCGGTCTGCGATTGAGCCTGGGAAAGTGAGGAGAAGTAAGAATGGAGAATGGAGAATGGAGAATGGAGAATGAAGAATGATGAATGCAGAATGAAGAATGAAGAATGTGTATTTTGGATGTAATGGTTAGTAGGTTAAGTGACTTGTACAGATTGAATTAATGTTCTGCATTCCGCATTCTTCATTCTCCATTCTCCATTCTCCATTCTCCATTCTCAATTCTTCATTCTCCATTCTCCATTCTTCATTCATCCTTCTTCTTATCCGGCGACGAAGGTAGGGACGGTGATCGACGAGTAATCGGTGGGACCTGAAGAGAGTCGGGTATAGAAGCCCGCAGCCGAACCTCCTATCAGATAGACTCCGAAATTTGCCAGCATTCTGTGGGTTGACGGGGCCACCTCGAAAAATCTCTGGACAATCCAGTGGTCGGGCAATGAGAGTCTGAGGGCGAGACTCCAATCGCCGGGTCTGACAAATGGCCCACAAACTACGGTATCACCCTCGCATCCGAAGTCGGATTTGAGCACCCACTCCTCCCGCTTCAGCTCATCAGGATTGACGGCCGTCAGTCGCCTCGTTTCAGGGATGTACTCCCTGATCCATTTTTTGGATTGATCGGTGAACAGGTCCTGATGTTCCCACATAAAAGCCATGGATTTCTTGTTCTGGGTAACGACCGACCCGAATGGATTGACCACGGTGACGCGCGCCTCCTGCTCGGCCTGTAATATCGTGCTGAGCTCCATGGCCAGCGGATCAGGATCAGGGAAGAGGGGTTGATTCGACCAGACCAGCTCGCGTTCTCCCCACCAGTCCGTCTTGTAATGCCTGATGATCAGATCCACGGGTTCAGAAAGAACCGTCACCCGCTTTTGATCATCGAGACCGAGATTGTATGGAGATCCCAGAATTACATTGCAGCCGCCCGCACCAGCGGATTCCAGCCATTTTTTGTAGATGGCGATCATGCTCAGATCTTCGGGCATGTCCGTCGGATAGATGATCGCTATATTTTTCGGATCTGATGGTTTGGCGACACCGGCTCTCTTCAAACGCGCGTGATGGGAGGCAAAGAGCATCTGCCTGAAGTATTCGTCTATTTCAACATTTGGATCGATTGATTTCAGATGGTGCGGATGGAGCAGGCGGTTGATCAGAACCGCTTCGGCTTCGCCCGATGGCGTATCGGAGTTCATCTCGCAGGCGCGGATGCTGCCATCGGCGCAGACAAAAAGATCAACACGAGCGATGCCATGCCAGCGGCCTTCGGAAGTGAGCCACATCGCCTTCTGCCACGGCGTCAACCCAAAGAAATCGTCGATATAGCCGGGAAATCGGAGCAGGATCTGCGTCAGCTCGTCATAAATCAGGCAGACCCTCTCCGCTGCCGTATAGAGCCTGTCAGCCTGCGTCATGCTCAGGATTACCGGATGCAATCCGAATCGCTCGGCTCCTCCAATCCACGGGTCGGAGATGATGCCGGTGCCATAAAGCATCTTCGCAAATTCTGAATAATCGAGCGGCTTTTTCACTTTTGCTGCGTCTTCTCGAAAATCATGAAATGCTGTTCCGGCAGGAACTTCCTGTTCTCTTTCAGTTCCAGTCCGACGGCTGAGAGCTCCTTGCGGGCCTGGGCAACCGTCATTTTGTGGACTTTCTTGATCGGAATCTCGGGGTCTTCTCCCATATACTCGATCAGGATAACGCGGCCGCCGGGTCTGAGGCTTTTGACAATGCTCTGCATCATCTCGTAGGGAAATGAAAATTCGTGGTAGGCATCCACCAGCAGGACGGCGTCAACGGAATTCTCGGGTAATTTCGTGTCCGCCTCTTCACCGAGGATGGTGATCACGTTGTCGGCTTTGTAACTCTTTTTTCTGCCTTCAATGATCGCGAGCATCTGAGGTTGAATATCGACGGCGTAAACCCTGCCTTCCGGAACGAATTTACTCATGCGAAGGTGAAGTAACCCGTGCCGGCCCCGACGTCAGCCACCGCATCCGTCTTTCTGAGCTTCATATTTTCGACGACCTTGTCCGGCAACTCGGTCTCTTCCCTGTCCGGGCGCTCCAGCCATGAGGCTCCTTCATGACCCATCACCCAGGCGATCTCGCGACCCATGTAGAACTTGCCGATTCCGTCGGGATCATGATTTTCCCGGGTCTCGTATACAGGTTTCGTCTTCGCCTGCTGCCGGGAAACAGGTGAATCGGTCCCGGCCGATCGTGCTCGATAGCCGATGCAATCGGTCAGAAACAAAATAGAAAGCAGTATCGACAGGATTATTCTGGTCATATGATGAATTCAAGGTTCAAAGTTTAAAGTTTAAAGTTTAGTAACTGCTCAACAGAATTTGATAGATGAAGATGGGCGCTGAGCAGTTACAAAGTTTAAAGTTCACAGTTTAATGTCGTTGAATTCGACTTTTTTATTAACCCTCGACTTTAAACTTTAAACTTTAAACTTTGAACTTTAACCTTACTCTATCTTCTTCGCCTTGCGTTCGCCGCCCTGGTTGAGAATCAGGCCGTTGACGACTCCTTTTTCATCCTTGACGAATGTTATTTTCGCGTCGACGACTTTGAGGAAGAAAGTGCTTTCCGACTCAGGAAAGACCATAATTTCCTGCTGACCGGTGGCCTGCGTCATGAGACACTCGCCGTCTTTTCTGACCGAAAGGATGAAATTCGGCATCACTTCATACTTGCCGACGTAGGCATCGAGAACCCTGGGATCAATGCTGGCAACGACGCGTGTCGGCGGGTTTTGAAATTTCTCACCGAAGATGATCGCAGCTATGTCGCGTGTCATCTTGCCCGGAGCGGGATTTCCGAAATCCGCATTCCTGAGAACGATGATATTGATCTTCTCCTCGGGAAATCTTGCGAGAAACGTTGAAAAACCGTTGATTCCGCCGCCGTGCGAGATCATCCTGCGGTTGAAGACAGTGTCGACGCCGATGCCGTATGCGTAATTGTTCTTGACCACTGTCATCATCATCTGGCGCGATCCGGCAGAGAGCAATTTGTCCGAATGGATGGCATCATTCCACCGCGCGAGGTCTTCAGTGGTCGAATAGAGCGCGCCGGCAGCATGCGGAATGGTCATATCGAGATATGCAGAGTTCAACGCCCCTTTGCAGTTTTCGGAATAACCAGTGGCGCGATTCTTCAAGAGAGAGTCGTGGTGATCATAGCCGGAGTCGGCCATATTGAGCGGGCCGAAGATGTTCTTCCTGAGGAAACTTTCGTAGGATTCACCGGCGACTTTCTCGATGATATACCCGAGCATGACATATCCGGAATTACTGTAACTCCATTTTTCACCGGGTTTGAAATCGAGCGGTTTGTCCCTGAACCTGGCGGTCAGGGATGCCATCGTCACCGGCAGCATCATGGTTTTCTGATAGTCAGGAAAGGAAGTAAAATTCGGTATGCCGCCCGTATGAGAGAGCAGGTGATGAATCGTCACATCCTTCCATGCTTCGGGGCAATTATCGAAGAATTTGCAGACGGAATCCTGAACGCTGAGTTTGCCGCGCTCCTGAAGCAGCAGAATCGAGGCAGAGGTGAACTGTTTGGTGACCGAGCCGAGCCTGAATCTCGTCTTTGGCGAGTTGGGGACATCGAGCTCGATATTGGCCATACCGTAGCCTTTGCTGATGACAGGCTTTCCGTCCCGGGTCACCATGACCGAACCCATAAAGCGTCCTTCCGATGCCAGACTCTTGAGGTAATCATCAATTGCGGCCCCGGAATCCTGCGCCGGCACTGTCCCATAGAAAAGACGGCCAGGACAGCCAAAAGCAAAGATCTTTTAACCGCGCCAGACAGTAAAGTCATCCTGATTTCTCCTTGATAAGTGAATTTAATGGACCAACTGATCGCTACGAACAACACCGAACCGGTGTTCATTAAAAGATCTGCGTGACGACCAGGGCTGTCGCGATATAGCCGATGGCTTCAAGCAGTCCCGCACCGACGTTGGCATCCTCAGAGATCTCCTTATCAAGGCGCCCGTTTCTAAAGCTGAAACCGCCGCCAAGCAGCAGCATCTGAACAACGATCTGTCTGACCGGATAAAGAACGAAGATGACGAGCAGGATCAACCCAAAACTGCGGAAGCCGGCCGTATATCCGGTAAAATTGCCGGAGACCGCGGCCCCGACCATGATCCCGATAGAGACGATCAGGCCGGCGGCTCCCAACGCAGCCGCCACATTGCCCGAGCCAATCTGCTTGAAGTCCTGATAAGCCGTAATCTGTCGAAAGATATGGGTGAATACGATCAAAGCCGCCACACCTGCCGCCCAGAAAACCAGGGTTGGAATGAACGAGCCGCCATCACCTGAAAGCGCCCCTTCGACAATCTGGCTGGCCGCGATATAGATCGATCCGTCAACTATGCCTGCGGCCAGATTTCCCTGCCTGACCTGCTCACGGATGTGCAGACCGGTCATCTGAGCATATTGCTCGAAGATGATCCCGGCAACTGCCATTGCCAGAATGCCGCCGATACCATACGCAGCGACACCTCTGACATCGCTCCAGAAGGTATGACTTGGTGAATTCAATACCGGAATGATCACCTGAATCACTCCCAGCAAAAAGCCGCCAAGCGCGACCGCCGCGGCTTTGTTGTCTTTGTTGATCAGCGTGTCGGTCATCCCCTCGCCAAGTATCAGCCGGTATACCGCTCTGGCAATAATCAGCAGTACTATCAACGCCAAAACTACAAAACCGATCGTCGTTGCATCCATAATTTCCCTCTTGTCAAGTTGTCCGGAAGCAGCCGGAATCGAGTTACTACCACTTTTTAAATACGACAAAGACTGCGCATAATATCAGTGCGAATCCAACCACGTAATTCCACTTCAAACCCTCTTACAAGTATACGACTGAGAATATACATTAGAGAGACAACGCTTCAAAGATGGCCTTGCGTTCAGCGGGCACTTTTACGTATGAATTTGCAAATCTGGATTCGAGTTGAATCCTCTGTCCGTTCTTGTCTGTAAACCCCAGGCTGCCGGAATGGTAATTGACGGTGTAATCGGGATCCTTCAGGAGGTGGCCGGTGAGGATGGCAATGACATCCTCGGCCGGATCGATCTTACCGGCGGCTACGAGTTTTTTGATTCCCGCGAGAGTCACTGCCGAAGCTGGTTCGCAGCCCAGTCCATCGCGTCCGATGATCGCTTTTGCATCGGCGATCTCCTGTTCGGTGACGGATTCGACCAAGCCGTGGCTTTGCTTCAATCCTCTCATTGCTTTAGGCCACGAAACAGGAGCACCGATCTTGATGGCCGTTGCAAGTGTAAAAGCATCGGCTATCGGCTCGAGCTCCAGGTCCTCGACGTGCTCTGACTGTTGGAATTTCAGCCACAGGCGGTAGAGGGGGTTGGCGCCTTCAGCCTGTATGATTGCGAGTTTCGGAATCCTGTCGATGACGCCTGCTTCAAAGAGTTCGCGAAAGCCTTTCGAGATGGCAGAGGAATTGCCGAGGTTGCCGCCTGGAACGACAACGCGATCAGGCGCCTGCCAGCCTCGCTGTTGAAGCAGCTCAAAAGCGATGGTCTTCTGACCTTCAAGGCGGAATGGATTGACCGAATTGAGCAGGTAGAGCGGTGATTCGTTGGCGAGTTCCCTGACCAGCCTCATGGCATCGTCAAAATTACCGTCAATCTGAATAACTTCAGCGCCGTAATCGAGCGCCTGAGAGAGTTTGCCAAGTGCGATCTGGCCCGATGGAATGAAAACTACCGCTTTCATCCCGGCACGCGCGGCATAAGCCGCCATCGAGGCCGATGTGTTTCCGGTGCTGGCGCAGGCGACCCGTGTTGCTCCAAGCCGCTTTGCCTGGGTGATGCCGGTTGTCATACCCAGATCCTTGAACGAGCCTGTCGGGTTCATTCCGAGGTGCTTGAATGCAAGGCGGTCAAGTCCGCCATATTCCGCACTGCGTGGAGCATCCCAGATCTGGTTGTTCCCCTCGATCATGGTGATGATTTCGGATTCGCCGGCATCCGGGAGCAACTCTCTGAATCTCCACACACCGCTCTGATCGATCGGCTTGGGAGAAGCCTTGCGCCAGTCCCAGGTGCTCATCAAACGTTCGCCCCTGAATTCACTCATCGGATAAACGACATCCAGCAGGCCGCTGCACGCCGAACATGTGTAGATACGCGCCGTCGTCGGATACTCGGTTTTGCAATCGATACATTTAAGAGAAGGCATAATTACTGAGCAGGTTTCTCCAGTTCGAAGGCCCTGTGGATCGAGCGGTCGGCTTCTGCCGCATCATGTTCGCCGACAATCAGAGAAAAGTTCCGTTCGGATGATCCCTGCGAGATGGCTATGACATTGACGCCGGCACTCCCCATGGCTGCAAATACCTTGCCGGCAATTCCGGGAGTTCCCTTCATGCGATCTCCCACCGCAGCCACGACAGCGATCGAATCGTCAGATGAAATATCCTCGATGTGTCCCTGCATTAAATCCAGTTCGAGAGCCGATTTCAAAGCTCTGACAACACGCTGTGACTCCGATGAATTGACCACGAAACAGAGATTATTCTCGGATGACGCCTGCGAGATCATGAGGATATTCGCTTTTTCAGCCGCGACCGCGGCGAAAGTCTTGGAAGCGATTCCCGGAATCCCCTGCATTCCTTTTCCGCTGATCGTCACAAGGCTCACATTGCGGATGGAGGTCACGGCCTTGACGCCTCTCGATGATGGATGGCCCTGAACCGTGACCCGCGTGCCGGGATCTCCCGGATTGAAGCTGTTGAGTATTCTGACGGGGATATTCTGCTTGAAAGCCGGCAGAATAGTCTTGTAGTGCAGGACTTTTGCGCCGTAATAAGCCAGTTCTGAGGCCTCGCTGTATGAGATTTCGCGCATGGTCCGGGCTTCAGGGACTTCGTTGGGATTAGCCGTCATGACGCCATTGACGTCGGTCCAGATCCAGACTTCGTCGGCATCCATCGCCGCTGCAATGATCGATGCGGAATAGTCCGATCCACCGCGCCCAAGAGTCGTGATCACCCCGTCCTCCGTCGCTCCGATAAATCCCGTGACAACCGGAATCACCCCGTCATCAATCAAGGGTCTGAGCCTGCGCTGCGAACTCTCACGTGTCTTATCCATCAGCGGCTCTGCCACGCCGAACTGATCATTGGTGATAATCAGTTCCGTCGCTTCAACCGACTCGGACCTGCCTCCTTTCGAAGCTATCGCACCTGCCAGAAGCGGAGCAGCCAGTCTTTCACCGGTTCCCGAGATCGAATCGAGCAGCCTCGGAGTCAGTTCGTGCACCATTGAAAGGCCGAAACAGAGCTTGTCGAACTGATCGAGGCGCTGCCCGATCAGCTTAAGCGCGGCCTCTCGCTTCGCATCGTCATCTTTGAGCAACTCTTCGGCAACGCTCTGATGACGCTCATACAGGCCAGCCCCGATTTCAGGCTGCCAGTGCCCTTTTGCGGCACTCTCGGCCGCGGCTATCAACTGGTTGGTGATCCCGCTCATAGCCGAGGTCACGACAATCACCTGATGCCCTTCATTCGCACTTTTCAAGGCCAGTTCGGCCGCCTGGGCTATGCGCTCGGCGCTTCCCACGGACGTCCCGCCAAATTTCATGACTATCAACATAAATTAGAGCAGTCCCTTCGCAATCAGCAGTTCCGCATTGAGCACTGCCGCGCCGGCGGCTCCGCGGATGGTGTTATGACTGATCAGGGTCAGCTTGTAATCGAAAATTGTGTCCTTACTGATACGGCCGACTACCGTAGCCATGCCGTTTCCGGCGTCGCGATCGAGGCGCGGCTGCGGCCGGTCTTTCTCGGACCGGACGATGATCGGCTTTTCAGGAGCAGTCGGAAGCCGTAACTCCTGTGGCAGTCCCCTGAAATTTTCGAGGGTTGAGATGACCTCATCAATCGATGCTTTTTTGGCCAGCTTGACGCGAACCGATTCGAGGTGGCCATCCTGAACTGGCACGCGGTTGCATTGAGCGCTGACCTTGAAGGGAGCATCCTCGATTCTTGAGCCGGCGAATCGACCGAGAATCTTCTGCGGCTCGACTTCACATTTCTCCTCTTCGCCCCGATGTAAGGCATGACGTTGTCGATGATGTCCATCGAGGCAACGCCGGGATATCCGGCGCCCGAGATGGCCTGCATGGAGGTCACCATGACGGCTTCGAGACCGAATGCCTGATAGAGCGGAGCGAGGGCCATGACAAGCCCGATCGTCGTGCAGTTCGGGTTGGTGACGAGATATCCCCGGTCAAAGCCCCTGTTCTTCTTCTGGATTTCGATCAGATCGAGATGATCCGGATTGATCTCCGGGACAATGAGAGGTACATCCTGATCCATCCTGAATGCCGAGGAATTGCTGATCACCGGAAAACCAGCGGCGGCAAAAGCTCCCTCGGATTCCAGCGCAATGTCGGACGGCAGGCTGGCAATCACCACGTCGCAATCGAGCGGCGGCTTGCAGGGATAAACCCTGATATCCTTGACCTCCTCGGGCATATCATAGGGCAGCTTCCAGTTGCAGACCTCGATGAACCTTTTCCCTTCTGACCGGTCGGATGCCGCCAGCGCAGTTACCTCAAAATACGGATGATCTCGAAGCATGTGAATCACACGCTGACCGACTGTACCCGTGGCCCCCAGAATCCCGACACGTCTCTTTTTCTGAAAACTCATTATTGTTTTTAATACCTGTCTTTATGGATTTTCGTTCTCTGCGTGTGAGGGGTTCCCTCCCCCTTTTTTAGCAGGGCGATGTGTTAACACGGCGTGAACGACTGAAAATGGTAGGCTGTGAGATGATCGATGTCAATGTCGGATTTCAAAGACTCGATATCCCCTGGCTTGGCGTGCAGCTTTCTCTCATAAAAAAACCATTCACCGGCACTGCATCTGCTTTTTTTGGAGAATGCACGAATCGTGCGACGAGGATTCACCACAAAAATAACAGAAAGCACAAATCTGTACTTTTGTGTATTTTTTTGTGGTGAATAGCCTGTCGGGACTTACGCACACCTTTCGATTATTTGATAACGACGCTCACTGTGTTGGTGAGCTTGCCGTCGATGGTCATGACAAAATCGACGAGGCCCCTTCCAATCAGGGAGCGAGGAATGAGGACATTGGTCTGATCGAGTCCTACGAAATCCGGCTGCGGGCCGATGAATTCAATTACGGCATTGGCGCCTCCGATTTTTGCCGTGGCTGCAGCAGGGTTGCTCAAGCCTCGTATTGCCGTTCCAAATCCGAGTAGCAGGACTTTATCAGTCGGCGGCCCGAGATCGATTGGCACCGCCACAAATTTCTGCGTTGGAGCATCGTAGAAGACCACGGGCTCGTAAATCTGGCTACCGTCGGCTTTGATTCTCAGGGCAAGAGCGGCTGCCAGCCCCTTCCCGCTCGAATCTGCGGAGAAGATGGCCGGCGCAACCGGAGTGACGTTGATGACAGCGGCAGAGACCACACCGGCGCCGCTGGTGATGGTCACGATCGCGCTGCCTGACGCGGTTCCGGGAGGTACCTGATAGTTGATCTGGCCCGACGAAACAAAGAAGAGCGGCGCCGGCCTCGAAACTCCGGCGCTGTCTTTGACACTGACCGTGGTGCCGCCGAGCACGGTCGGCAGCGGCCGGGTTTCACTATTCAGGGTTGAAGTGGCCAGACCGTTTCCGAAGGCGGCCACGATCGATTCGCTCGCAAGTTCAGCACCAAGGAAGCTGGCGGCAGAGAGGTTGGCAAGCGGCCGGGGAACTGTCAGAGTGCCCTGGATCCAGTTGACCGTGAGTATTTCAGCAAGCACGCTGACGACTTCTCGAACGACGGGCTGGTCGCCAAAAGTTATCAGCAGGGTCTCGCCGGAAGCGCTCAAAGGCAGATTGAAAGTCAGAGTCGCAATCTTTCTGGTTCCGGCTGCTATAGTCGCCCCGGCCGGCATTGCCATGGCGATGCCGACCCTTCCCTGCTGGGCAAAGTTCGAATTGGTATTGAGCGTCGCGGTCGTGGTATCGGCTCCTGCAGCCGCACTGACGAAAACCATTTGAGCCGGATCGTAGTTGACTGTAAAACCGAGCGCATTCTCATTCCCCGTAAAACTGCTCTCGACCGTCAAGGTGACTTGCTGGCCTCGGATGCCCGTTGTATCGACAATGCGTATCTGGCGCGATTGTTCAGCCTCATTCGGCTGGTTGAATGAAAGAACATTCGAGGCAAGGGCGGGCGGGCCCGTCGGGCCTCCGGCAGGGACCACGGGATCGAGCCCCGAGGCATAACGGCCGGTCTGAACCCAGTCGGCGATGGAGATGGCGCCGTTTCCGAGCGATGCCCGCGGTGCCGTATCCGCTCTCTGGAATTCGTTGCCCGGATTGACCGCATCGAACCCGGCAGCGAATCTGCCGGTCTGCACCCAGTCGGCAATCGATACCGTACCGTTGCTGCCGTTCGGGCGCGGCGCAACGTCGCCTTCGTACCCGACCGAGATTGCGACATCGGCCGATGTATATGTCGCGGCCAGCGGCTGACCTGTGCCATCTGCAACCCTTTTCAAAGTCGGCTGATCGACAAAATTGACGGGGGTGGATACAGCAAGCGTCCCGAGACGACCACGGCGCTAAGCACGAGCACCTGCCTCGTGCCCGCGCTGAATGTCAATCCCTGTGGAAGGATGATCGAGATGCCGTACCTTCCCTGTGCAGCCTGCGATGAAACGATATTGAGTGTTGCGCTGGTGGCATCGCCGCCGAGAGTGAACTGCGGATTGATGAGCAGGCTTGGATCGAACGAGACGCTAAACGACAGCCGGCTTTCATTGCCCTGTGAGACCAGTTCAAATGGCATCGTGAGCAGCCCTCCGCCGGCAACTCGCTGCGGCACTGCTCTGAGAATTCTACTTGAAGAGACGACGTTTACCGTGGCTGTCGCAGTCCCTCCGCCCTGATCCTGAGGCATGCGCGCTGTGATCGTCACCGGTCCCCCAAGAGCCAGAGCCGTGACATTGAAACTGGAACTCGTCGTCCCGCCATTGATGGTCACGGAAGGGGACACGCTGACAATTGATGGATTCGACGAGGCCAGCGTCACGGCAAAGATGCCGCTTGCGCAGCGCTGGTCGTCAGGGTGAACGTCCCGGTCGCATTCGGCTGCAACTCAATGGTTCCCGGTGATATCGTCAGTGACGGCTCCGAAATAATCCTCGCAACGAAAACGTCTGTGCCTCCTCCATAACCAAGCAACGGGAACTGGATGTTGAAATCCGGCGAAGCCGTCGATCCGGTAACATAGGCGACTCCAAGGTTGTCAACCGCGATTCCCGCTCCCCGATCGTCATTGCTGCCGCCAAGATAGGTCGAATAGACTACCGAACTACCCTGCGGATTCAGCTTGGTAATAAAAGCCTCGTTACCGCCTCGATTTTCGCCCTGCAACGGATTCCTGACCGGGAGATCGACTGAATTGGTGACCCCTGTGATGTAACAACTCCCACTCGAATCCACCGCAATCGAATTGGCGCTGTCTGTCAGGATGCCCCCAAAAAATGTGGAATAGACAAGGGCGCTTCCCTGCTGATTGATCTTTGTGATGAAAGCGTCTTTTTCGCCGCCGCCATAGGCTGCCTGCAGCGGATTCAATGTATTGAAATCGCTGGATGAAGTGGAACCTGTAATGTAGGCATTTCCCTGACCGTCAATGGCAATCCCATTTCCGACATCCGTCCGCCGTCCGCCGAGATATGTCGAATAGACAAGACCGGCGCCGAGGGGTTCGACCTTCGTAACGAAGGCATCCTGGCCTCCCCTGTTGTTCACCTGCAGCGGATTCTTCGTATTAAAGTCGCCTGAAGAGGTGTTTCCGGTGATGTAAGCGCTGCCGCCGGCATCGACAACGACGCTATCGGCCTCGTCTGTCCCGGCTCCGCCCAGAAAGCTCGAATAGACCAGCGCCGTTCCCGACTGGTTTATTCTCGTGATGAAAGCGTCGCCATTGCCTCGATTCAGAGCCTGAAAAGGCGAGAGCGTCGGGAAATCTTCTGAGAATGTGGTTCCGACCACGAAAATGTTTCCGGCCGGATCGACGGCAACACCTCTGGCGGCATCACCGAATTGGCCGCCAAGGTATGTTGAAAAGACGATGTTCGATCCGTTGGCATTGAATTTTGCAACAAACGCGTCAAGGCTGCCGCGGTTTGTGCCCTGAACAGGGTTGCGGGTCGGCAGGTTGGTCGAGGTCGTCTCGCCGGCAACATAACAGTTGCCAATCGAATCCACTGCAATCGAATCCCCTGTGTCTGAACCATTGCCTCCAAAGTATGTATTGAACGCAATATCGGATGCATCGGCGAATATTTTGGTGACGAAGACTTCCAGACCACCGCGACTGATTCCCTGAATCGGGCTTTGAGTGACGAAGTCAGCCGAGCTCGTGTAACCGGTAATATAGGCATTCCCCGCCGAGTCGATGGCGATACTGGTTCCTGTGGTCCTCACCGCTGCCTCCGAGATAAGTCGAATAGAGAAGCGCGTTTCCCGCGGCATTGATCTTTGTGACGAATCCATCGACGCCACCCTTGTTTGTCGGTTGCAGCGGGGTCTGAGTCTTGAAATCCGTCGATCGCGTGTTTCCCACGACGAATGCATTTCCCGAACCGTCGATGGCTATGGCGTTTCCGAGATCGTCGGAAGACCCGCCAAGGTACGTTGAATAGACCAACTGTGATCCAGACGGACTGATCCTGGCAATGAATGCGTCGAAATCGCCTTTGTTTGCCGGCTGCAATGCATTGCTCACGTTGAAATCGGTGGAGATTGTCCGCCCCGTGATGAAGGCATTGTTTCCGCTGTCGACTTTGATTCCGCGCGCGAAATCCCCGCCGCTGCCTCCGAGGAAGGTCGAATAGAGCAGCGCGTTCCCGCTCGCATTTATTTTGGTGATGAAGGCGTCGGCATTCCCGCGGTTGACCGATTGCAGCGGCCCTGCCAACGGGTAATCGGATGAAAACGTATGCCCCGCGATATAGATGTTAAGCCCCTGATCGAGCGCGATCCCCTGGGCAACATCAACCGCCGTCCCTCCCAGATACGTCGCATACTCAAGCGCGGACCCAGCCGGATTGAGTCTTGCCACAAAGGCATCGGACCCGCCGCTGTTTTGAGCCTGCTGCGGATTGACCATGGTCAAATTGGTTGAAGCTGTCGTACCGGCAATATATGCCCGCGCGGATGGATCGAGGGTGATCGCATAAGCCTCGTCGAATCCGGCGCCGCCGTAATATGTCGAAAATTCCAGACCACTACCGTCAGCCTTGATTTTGGACACGAATGCGTCAGTCGAGCCGCCCAGGGTTGGCTGCAGCGGGTTTTTCGTCTTGAAGTCGGTCGAGGTCGTCGAGCCTGCAACGTAGATGTTGGAGTTTGAATCCAGCGCAATGGCAAAGGCCTGATCGATATTGCTTCCGCCGAGATATGTTGAAAAAATCAGCTGATTCCCCGCCGCATTGATCTTGGTGACGAAGGCGTCCTCGGTCAGCCCCGTGATTGTGGGCTGGAAGGCATTGACCACATTGAAGTCCTGCGAATTCGTTATTCCCGCGACATATGCATTGCCGAAAGAATCGACGGCAATTCCGCGACCCACATCCTCGCTTGTCCCTCCAAGGTAGGTCGAATAGACCAGTCCTGTCCCATCAGGATTGATCTTGGAGACGAACGCTTCGTACTTCCCTCCGCGATTGGAGGATTGCAGCGGCGCAAGCGTATTGAAGTTGTTCGAATAGGTGCTCCCGGTGACGTATGTGCTGCCCTCGGAATCGACGGCGACTCCGTACGCTTCGTCCGTGCCGATTCCTCCGAAGAATGTCGAATAATCGATCACCGGATCGATGATCAACGGGCGTGTCTTATCGTATGCTTCGACTTCAAAGCCAATCTCATTGCCGCCCTTGAGCACATATCGGCCCTTGACGTTTCGCCTGCCGGAGCCGCCGCCCTGCCCGCCTTCCTGCCCTCCGTCCTGATAAATCACGGGGCTGCGGTGATAGACCTTCTCGCCTGCGACTTGCAGCACGATGTCCCCGCCGGCATCGAGTTCGATACCGTCCGCACCCTCGATAGAGAGGCTGATCTGCCCTGGATCGGTCCCCGGGCTGACCACAAAATCGTATTCCAGTGACTGCTGAGAACCGTAAAAAACCAGATCGACGCCCGGATAGACCCCGCCATACTCCACTCTCGAATAGTTCGGGATGGATGTGTGCCATTTTTCGGGATCGTTGCCGATGAAGTAATTGCTGATTGTTTTGAGCTTGCCTGTCGCCCTGAGCGACGAACTCTCGGTTGAATTATTATTATGCAGCTTAAATCTCAGCCGGCCGGATCTGGTCCTGGTCGAGTCGATCGATCCATCGGCTTTGCTGCACCCGTCATTTCCCTTTCCGCATTCAGACCGCTCAAGATTCAATACGGCCTCTTCGGATGTCAGAAAAACCTGATAACCATGACCGCGGGCAATATACCTCACGGCTGGATCCGCCTGCCCCTGATTCTCTTCGAAATGCATCGGCAGCCGGGTATACCGGCTCACTGGACTTACCCCGGTATCTACCTGATTCAAAACGCCTTTACCAGACTGGTTCGCTGAAGCCGCCCCGGTCCATATCGACGATCCACTGAATAACAACGCTATCAAGGATAATGAAGACAGAAATATAAACGGTATACGATAAGATCGCTTGATTGAAAACATCGACAATTATTCCTCTCAAGAGGCACTTATGAGGTTTATTGAATATGATTTAATAAAAGATCTGGAAATTTTGTCTCTTCAACGCAGGTCAGGCGCAAACCTGTGAGGGTTGAAGTTCAGTTGTTGGGGGAAACTGCCTTTTTTTGGGGGCTAAAGCCAGAATGATGATTAAACAACCTTGCGCATTTTATTGATGAGGCCAGATAAAAACAAGAAAAATCTCGGGGTATTGTTCAAACCTGGAATAATTTGTCGTCAGTCGTGGACATTGAACTCATTGGATATCTTCTATTGTGGACTTATTACACCCCCTGAAAGTGTATTTTCCCTCCGATAAAGAGCTCAGGTTCAGCAAAAGCTGCCTAACCTCTCTGGACTCAACCATTTTATTTTTCTTGAAAACCATGGCACGTTCATTGCATTATGTTTACCGTAAATTTGTTCTTTGTCAGCGATTTCAAAAACTGATCGAATCGCAGCTTGAGTCAATAACGGATTTATGGATTTAAAGCCCAAAGATTGATTCGGTCAGAGGCAACTAAAAAGACAGACGATAGAATCTGAGATCGGGCGAAGAAAGATTAGTGATAAATGGCGGGTTGATAGCCGGAAACTGTTCCCCTCGTCTCAAAGAAGCAACTTGAGGCAATTCAGACCGGTTGGATACCGGGCCATCATAATGGATCTGGTGCCGATGTACAGGCGCTGCCCGAGTCTGGCGGCGCCGGTTAAAAGGACTTTGTATGAAGAAGAGCCTGATTGCTGTTTGCATTTCATTGTCGATATTCCTGGCTGGGAGATATGGCTTGTCAACCGTCTCCACACCCTCTACTCAGCCAGTCAGAGCCGCCGAATTTCTAAGAGTCAACGTTCCCGCAGTTACACATGGATTCACCAAAACATCCGCGCTGCCGGACGGAGACCTTTTCCTGTTGCCAAGACCCTTTTCAATGGCGGTTACCGAAGTAACGGAAGGGGCAAAGGTATTTCCCCTGGGCTATGAGACCTTTGGCGGAGAAGCGGAAAATGTCGGATCATTGCCGACAACTCAGCCGCAGGGATTTTCCTTCTCAGCGCGCAATTCGAAAGTAAAAATCACATCCTGTGATGAGAGCATCTGGGATTCGAATTTCATCATCGCCTCAACCCAGGGAACGGACGGAGACCTGATTCGTCTCTTCCTGGATAATCCGGACGGCACCAAGGGGCCAGAGCTGGCATTGTTCACGGTCGCCCGCGGTGGTGTGGTGTTATCCGAGATACACCCGCATCTGATGCTCTTTGTCAACGACCGGTACGCACGCGGCGCTGCCTGGCACAAGGGTGATCACATCGCCTTCGGCAGCGATGCTGGCATCAGCGGAATGCGCACCGGGCTGCTGACTCTCGCATGGCCGATGGGATTCTACTCCGACCTGCAGGGTTGTTATCGTGTGAGCGTTGAAATCTCGCGCAAGGAGGCTGAAGGAACAACATCCATCGTCTTCACCGATATCGTCGTCAACCGCAACCCCATACAGGGCGATAACCAGAATGCTGGATTCGGACTGCTCGGCAGGCTGACAGGCGGTTATCCGACGGGATTCCCCTGCAAAGGCACCTGCCCGTTTCCTGATTTCATTCCGGAACCGCCGATCCCCGATCCGCTTAACGGGCTGACCGGCGAGACGTGTCAGACGATCTGCTTCCGTTCTCCGCAGTATTACCTGCTCAATCTGCGACGCGTCCCGAATGGGACCGTGACGCTTGGCCGAGCAGGTTATACGATCAATACCAGCACCACCGACCGAAATACAATGTTGCTGACTTTGAGAGGCGGCGCTACTCCGGCACAGCAGCTTAATAAAGAATATCTGACTGCCCAGTTAAACACTTTGCTCTCCGGCGGTGCGCCAAATCTGAAGGTGGTTTACGCAATGAAGAGCATCCTCAAATGCTACGGCATGAAGTTCGACCCGGTCACTTTGAGCAACGGCGTCGTGATCTCAACCGACAGCAGACTTGAAGTGCTCTTCGTGCAGGCCCGGTTGAGCTTCAAGGAGAACAGGACACAGGATATGCCCGTTCTCACCAGGCTCTTCGATCAGCTCAACGGCAACGAACCTTCTCAACTCTGCAACAATCTCTGGGTAGATTAACCGATCTCATTTCAGTCCTCCTCCTTTTGACACTTGAGGGTTGATGGCCTTACCGCCGTCAACCCTTTTTTATCGTTCGTATGGTAAACTGACCGCGCTTATTAACCCCTGAAGATGGAGCTTCAAGATGAGATATCACAACATTTCAGATATTTTCGAGATGATCGAAAAGATGCAGCGCAAGTTCGAACAGAGCCTAGCCGGGCTGACGCCGGATCAGGAGAATTTCCGCCCTCGCCCGATCGATGGACGATTGCTGAAAATGCCGAGCACGTAACCATAGTCAATGGCGGATTCGTCAGGCTGACAAACAAGATGCTCAAACAGGCGGAAGCCGAATCCAGGCCCGCACTGTCCGATCTGCAGATGCCGCCGCTGACACTGACCGATGAAGGTGAGATGAAACCAGGCAAATGGCAGGCTCCCGATATGGTGAAACCGAAGGGCGGAATCGGGGTCGAGCAGTCCATCGCCGGCAACAGGCAGATTATCGATGAATTGTTTGCCCTCAAATCAAGAATCGATGCCGTCGATCTCTCGGATAAGAAATGGAATCATCCAAGGCGAAATCCGGGCCAGATGCCATCTTTGCAATTTTTTTAGAGTGCCCCCTCATTCCAGGGGCCCCAGACAGCAAAGGTCAGGCCCGGAGTTTGAATATTGAAAAAGAGGGTCTGTCCGTCAGGGCTGAAGGTAGCTCCAGCGAACTCCTTGTTTTCGAATCCCTGAACGATATTTTTAGCGAAATCGAATATCCGGCCATCAATGGTAAGTCCCCGAACGAACTGTTCACCGGAGCCGTCCTCGCAAAGAACGAGTCCTCCTCGCGGGCTGACGCAGAGGTTGTCCGGACCATCGAGGACTGCCGCATCCGGCGACTCGAAGATGAGAGTCAGAATTCCTTCATCTTTTGTTGACGGGGAATATTCCCAAACCTGCCCGCGCCGTTTGTCGCCGCCGCTTGTGGATGTGAAAAGATGCTGCCTCTTCCATACCAGCAGCCTTCAAGGCGGGCGAAGGTGGCGGCCCCGCGCTCGATGCCCTGTTGATAAACGGCAGATCATTGGTATCGGCCTCGGCAGGATCGGGGTCCGGAATATCGACCCATCGGCGTCGTATTTCCCACCCTGTTTTTGACCCGTCCGCGTATCGAATTTTGGTTTCCCCTTGACGGCAAGCATCTGAAGCTTTCCACCTTCGATGAGTTTGGCTTTCCGATTCGGAATGAAGCGGTAGAACCCTGCGGTACCGCGATCTTCCGTCTGATAAACTATTCCGCTGCGCGGATCGACCGCAATTGCCTCGTGGACAAACCTGCCCATGGCCTTGAGCGGAGCGGCCTGCTTCAATCCATCCTCTGCCGCGAAGACCTCGAAGCAATATCCATGCGGTTTTGAGAACCCTCCGCGTTCTAAATCTTTAGTATCCTTGATTCTTGGAATTCCAAGAACGGTCTCCTCGCAACTGACCCTAGAACCCCACGGAGTGGGTCCCCCTGCGCAATTCTGCAGCGTTCCGCTGAGACTGACGAAATGTCGCTTGATTTCGCGCGTTGCAGGATCGATCACGAGGGAGGTGGTTCCGCCTCCGGCCAGCGGATCGTAAGATTTTGAAGCATCGCCGATAGTTATTCCTGCTTTGCCCGTCAGGTTGTTTATTTCATGATTGCGAATCAGTCGTAATTCACGTTTCGGACCGCGACCGGCATAGAAGGCTGCCATGCCGTCGTGATTGCGAGGCGTTGCCGAACCGTCAGACAACCTCTCCCCTGTTTTGCCGAAGACCGTATATTGAAATCCAGGAGGCAGGGCAAGCAGTTTCTCACCGGTATTGTTTGAAGGTACCGGTTTCAAATCACCGTAGGCGCCCGTGCCAATGCCCGCCCTCAGCTCTCTGGTGCCCGAGGTGAAGCTTTCTCCGCGAGCAACCAGGCGCTGCATGGCCAGTGCCACGCCTGCGCTGAGGCTGCCTGCGATAAACGCCCGACGATCATAAACACTCATTCAATTGACTCCTTTCAACAATCATCAGGTTTGATTACTGATACTGTTGGCGAATTCAACGGCGCCAAAGGCGCCGGAGAAAATAGCCAGGGGTGAGCGCGTAGCGCGAGCCCCTGGTACCCGGTTCATCACGTTGTCCGGCCCTGAAAGGACGGACGGTGTGGCCCTTTCAGGGCTTGTCGATTTCTTATCCACCAGGCTCGCGCTCGCCTCACCCTGCTATTTCTTGTCGGGCCTTCGGCCCTGATGAGCTGTTTTGCGAATTTGCCGACAGTATCAGTGATTACTTTTTCGGCTCGTTTACCGATGCAGTAGAGAGCCTGGGCCGTGCGCATGAATATTTGTCCGTCAGAGAGTGCGGGCGAGCTGAGGCAATAATCATTGAGCGGATTCTCGGCAAGAATCTCGAACTGCGGCCCGGCTTTGACGACAGTTGTCAGACCTTCTTCATTGGTCGCATAGATCTTCCCGTCGGCGAGTACCGGAGATGAGCTGTAAGTCCCCGGTTTGAGCCGCTGGGGAGGGTAGATATCCTTGCCGGTCTTGGCATCAAGACAGAGAAAGCCGCCGTTGTCCCTGACCAGATAAATCAATTTCCCGTCGGTCACCGGCGTCGGCACATCGGGACCGTTATCGATCATCCATGCGCGATGAGTATTCGTTATATCGCCCCTGCCGCCTGCACGCAACGCGAGATAGGGACGATTCTTGCTGCCGGCATATATCATTCCATCAGCCACCACAGGCGAATTGACGATTCTGTAGAACGGATTGTTATCCGGATTCAGGCCATAAGCCCGCCAAAGCTCCTTGCCGGTCTGCAGTTCATGACCCGTGATGCAGTCGCCGCCGCTGATGATCAGTTCAAGCGTGTTTCCCTGCTTGAGCAGTGCGGGCGTGATGTAGGAATCGGGCGATTCACGAATCGCCGGCGTCGGCCTCTCGACCCGCCAGGTGGTCTTTCCCGTCAGCTTGTTGATTCTCAGGATGTATGACGGGTCGTCAGTCTTCATCCCGTGAAGAACCGGAACATAGAGCGAATCGTCGTAGAGCAGCGGCGATGATGCAAAGCCCCAGTTGAGCCCGAATGCTCCATAATCCTTTTGAATATCTCTTGACCAGATCTCATTTCCTTTGAAATCAAAACCTTTGAGAATTCCCGTTCCCGTCAGAGCCCAGACATTCTTCCCGTCTGTCACCGGTGACGGTGACGACATGTTCTGTTTTCGCAATTTGACGTCGCCGCTGCCGATCAGCTTTTTCCAGACTGCGGTTCCCTGCCTGCGCTCAACACACCAGAGATAGAGGTTGCCTCCATCAGCGACATTGAGAAAGATCAGTTCGTCCCAGATGACCGGTGTCGAACCGCTCCAGGCCGGCAACTGCAGCTTCCATGTGACATTCTCCTCAGTGCCCCATTTTAACGGCAGATTTTTTTCATTGCTGATTCCGTTGAGATTCGGTCCGCGCCACTGCGGCCAGTTCTCGGCATTTACAAAACTCACCCCAAGAATCAGTAAAGAAATGAGAATCGACATCGCGATGATCGCTGTGCGGTGCATCTGGCTCCTCCATCACTGAAAATTATCGGTTTTGATCTTAACTGAGTGGATTTTGATGTTAAAACATAATTCTCTAAACTAGAAGCGAAAGACCGGACAAATAATATCCGTCTTCGTTTCCCTGAGGCTTCTTGATACAATGCATTCCGGCCATAACCAGTTCCTCAGACGGAGATTATTGTAACTTTTTTTATCATGAGTGAATCCCGCAAAAAAATCCTGTTGATAGAAGATGAACCGGACGCGACCGAGATCATTACCGGCCTGCTCAAATCGGGCGAAGATCAGTTCATCGTCGAATGTTCGGACCGGCTCAAGACGGGGCTCGAACGACTCAGCAAGGATGATATCGATCTGGTGCTGCTTGATCTGACGCTTCCTGACAGCAGAAGCCTCGATACGTTGCAGAGCGTCCAGGAACAGGCCCCCGATTGCCCGATAGTGGTATTGACAGGAACAAATGACGAGTCGCTGGCGCTGCAGGCGGTCAAGATCGGCGCTCAGGACTATGTATTAAAAAGCGATCTGACTCGTCAGCATCTGATGCGTTCGATCAGATACGCCCTCGAACGCCACCATTCCGAATCCATACTGAAAGACAACGAGAAGCGTTTCAGAGCATTATTCGAAAACAGCTGGGATGGGGTCGTGCTCAAATCTGTCGATGGCCTGATTCGATATGCGAGCCCAGCCATCACCAGAATTCTCGGGTATGCCATCGATCAGTTCGTCGGGACCAATTCATTCGAGTATCTGCATCCCGATGACCGGCCGGTGGTCGAAAGAGTGATGAGCAGGCTGATCGGTCAACCCGGTTCGAATGTGACCACTCAATTTCGATTTGCCCACAAGGACGGATCGTGGCGATGGGTTGAATGCACGACAACCAACCGGCTGCACGATCCAAGCGTGGGCTCAGTTGGCTGCAATATCAGAGACATCACCGAGAATAAACTCGCCGAACAGACTCTGCGAAAGAGAGAGGAGTTCTTCCGGGCGCTGATCGAGAACAGTTGGGAGGGTGTCCTGCTCCTTTCAAATACCGGCGAAATAAAATATTCCAGTCCGTCGACAGAAAGGATCCTCGGTCGTCCCGGGGATGAAATGGTCCGGGCAAACGCATTCAATTACATGCACACTGACGACCTCGAAAGGGTGCAACACAAATTTCAGATGCTCATGGCGAGCCCTGACCAGACGCTGACAGAGGAATTTCGCTACCGCCATCTTGACGGCACCTGGCGATGGATAGAATCGTACGGCACCAACCTTCTCGATACTCCGAGCGTTCAGGCAATTGTGGTCAACTATCGAGACATCACCGAGAGAAAAACCAATGAGGTCGCGCTTCGCAATGCGAGGGATACGCTCGAACAGCGCGTCGAGGAGCGCACCACCGAACTCGTCACCCTCAACGCCTCGTTGACGGAACAGATCGTGGAGCGAACCCGCGCCGAAAAGGAGCTGCAGGAACGCAACCAGCGTCTCGCCTCCCTTTATGAAGAAGTTTCCGAGCAGCGCAAGCAGCTTCAAAGCCTCTCGCATAGGCTGGTTGAAGTCCAGGAACAGGAGCGTCGCGACATCGCCCGTGAGCTGCACGACGAAGTCGGTCAGGTGCTCACAGGGCTGAAGATGAACCTTGAGCTGATCAGACGCGCAAGCAGTGAGTCGTCAGAAGCTCACCGGGCAAGTTTCGATCAGGCAATGACTCAATTGAACGATCTGGTCTCGAACGTCCGCAATCTTTCATTGAATCTGCGCCCGGCAATGCTTGATGATCTTGGATTGCTGCCTGCCCTGCTCTGGCAGTTTGATCGCTTTTCGGCTCAGACTGAAATCAGGGTCAAGTTCAAACACTCCGGCATTGACAGAAGATTCGAGTCCCGAATAGAAACCGCGATCTATCGCATTGTTCAGGAAGCGCTGACCAACGTAGCCAGACACACCACGGTCAAGGAGACTTCCGTGCTACTCTGGGCGACCAACGAGAAGATTCATGTTCAAATAGAAGATAATGGAAACGGTTTCAATCCCGAGTCCGTTCTCGGCGACTGGAAATCGAGCGGACTCACAGGCATGCGCGAACGGGCAGCATTACTCGGGGGCAGGCTGATCATTGAGTCATGGCCTGAAACCGGCACAACTATCACGGCGGAGCTGCCTGTTGAAATTCGCCTGTCGCAGAAATAACCCACGCTGAAGTGTCCGATGAAAAAGCAAGACGACCAAAAATTCGTGAATCGACCCATCGAAGAGCTCTCAGACGAGCAGACCGCTCCGGCTCCATCCCCTGACGAACTTGCCTTATGGGGCTGGAATGATTTCTTCTCCGCCAATTTTCGCGAGTTCTCCAAACATGGGATGATCCCCGGAAGGGTCTCCACCGAGTTCAATAAATTCTACAAAGTCCAGACATCCGAAGGTGAAAAGCTTGCCGAGATAGCGGGCAGGATGAAGCATGAGGCTCAAAGCCGGTCCGAGCTGCCGGCCGTGGGAGACTGGGTGGCGCTGCGATTAAACAAAACCAGAGATAGCGCCGTCATTCACGCGCTGCTGCCGAGGCGAAGCCGATTTGCCAGAAAATCAAAAGGCTCAAAGACCGAAGAGCAGATCGTCGGCGCCAACATCGACACCGTCTTTCTCGTGACCTCCTCAATCAGGATTTCAATCCGCGCCGCATTGAAAGATACCTGGCAGTGGTCTGGGAAAGCGGGGCGACACCTGTCGTGCTGCTCACCAAAACCGATCTCTGCGAGGATGTCACTGAGAAGACCGCAATCATGCTGGAAACAGCCAGAGGCGTCGAGGTCCATCCTGTCTGCGCAATCAAAGACGAGGGTCTGGACGCCCTTCAAAAATATTTCGTCAGCGGACAGACCGTGGCTCTGATCGGCTCTTCAGGCGTGGGCAAATCCACTATCATCAACCGGCTCATCGGTTCGGAAAAACAGAAAGTCCTGGAGGTTCGCGAACACGACGACCGCGGGATGCATACCACCCGTCACCGCGAACTCATCCTGCTTCCCGCCGGCGGCATTGTTCTGGATACACCCGGCATGCGCGAATTCCAGCTCTGGGGAGCCGATGACGGCATCGAAACAACTTTCGACGATATTGAAGTTCTGGCCGCTCATTGCCAGTTCACGAACTGCAAACATCAGACCGAGCCCCGCTGTGCCGTTCGCGATGCTCTTAAATCAGGCACACTGGCAGCCGAACGATTCCAGAACTACCTCAAACTTCAGCAGGAACTCAGCTTCCTCGCCAGGCGCCAGGACCACTTCGCTCAAAAACAGGAACAGAACCGCTGGAAGAAACTCTCCCGCCTCGCCGAGGAACGCGCAAAGGCCAAGCGGAAATAAGGCAAAATCCAATCTCCTGAAACCGGAGCCCAAAAAAAATAAAAAGCGCGAAAATCTCATCGATCTTCGCACCTTCCTATGTTGTGAATTACTGTCGGGACCTGGGGCTGTTTGCACGGGGGGTTCCGCACGGCCGGATATCAACCGCGCGGAACAGAAACTGTTGATTATCTGACGGCCACTACGATCTCGTTTTTACGAACCAGCCGGAGCTGAGTCTGAGCCGCATTGGCTGCAACCTCGGGATTGTTTCTAATGCGATCGGTCTTTTCCCTGATCTGCTGGTTGATACCCTTTGCATTTTCAACGCGCATCTTTGTGATATTGAGCGAATTCATCGCTTCGCGCTCCTGCTCAAAGGATCTGACAAGCACGGATACCGACAGCGCGGAAATCGTGAGGACGATCATCGCCAGCCAGACAAAATTGGGGATTCTGGGAATCCACCAGAAAAGGCGAATGTTTGTGATAGTCGGAGCATAGGCAACGGCTGCGACGGTTCTAGTTGAGTACGAATTTGCTTCCCGTTTCAAGCAACACCTCCAGGTCTTTCTTTGTATTGGTTTCTGCGTAACATCTGACTACGGGTTCAGTGCCCGACATTCTCAACAACAGCCATGAGCCATCATCAAAAATGTATTTGACTCCATCAACCCTGTTAACTGCTGCGAGCTTTCTTCCGCCGATAGAATCGGGAGGATCGGCGGCAAGCCTCTGCTGGAGCCTCTCTTTGACATCCTGCGTCAGCTTGATTCCCACGCGCTCGCTGTAAAGCGTCCCGACTTTTCTGAAAATTTCATCGAGCATCTCTCTCAGGCTGCATCCACGCGCAGCCACCATCTCGACCACCAGCAGGCAGGCGAGTATCCCGTCCTTCTCCGGCAGATGTCCCTTGATGCTCAACCCGGCACTCTCTTCACCGCCAAGAATTATCTTGTCTTCATTGATCAGCTCGCCGATGAATTTGAATCCGACCGGAGTCTCGTAAACCTGACGGCCGTGAATTGCGGCCACTTTGTCAACCAGATGCGTCGTCGCAACGCTGCGCGCGACTCCACCCGTCCAACCCGGCCTCGACTCGCAGAGATAATCGATCACCAGTGCTAGTATGTGATTAGCCGACATAAACGACCCGTCAGAATCCAGAAACCCGAATCTGTCTGCATCTCCATCGGTTGAAATCCCCAGCGCCAGCTTCTTGTCAATCACCAGCGCCTTCATCTCGCTCAGGTTCTTCTCGGAAGGCTCCGGACTGTGACCGCCGAAAAGCACGTCTCTGAAATCGTGAACGGTCGAGACCTCACAACCATTCCTTCTCAACACCTCATCCAGATATCCTCGACCTGTTCCCCAAAGCGGGTCATACGCCAGCTTCAACTTTCCGGATGCTATCTTCGAAAAATCGATCTTGGAAGCGAGGTCGCCGAGATAATCTTCACGCGGATCGAGCTCAATCGGATCTGTCGCCGGCCCTGAAACTTCAACGCTTGCAGATCCTGACATCAACTCGCCAATCCTCTGCTCGATCCTGGCCGTCACTTCAGGAAGCGCCGGCGCTCCATCAGATGTCGAGAACTTCATTCCATTGTATTGCGGAGGATTATGACTCGCCGTGAAATTGATCCCGCCACGCGCCTTCTTCGTCCTGATCGCATATGAAATCGTCGGCGTCGGCGTGTCGCGATTCGTCAAATATGATTCGAAACCCAACTCCGCAAGCTGCGCCGCACACTCCGCCGCAAATCTCTCACTCAGGAATCTCGTGTCATAACCTGTAATAAAGCTTCCACCAGGTCCTTCTTCGTTCAATACCGAAGCTATCGCGCGCGTCACCAACCGAACATTAGCCATCGTGAATTCATCGGCTATGATCGCTCGCCACCCTGATGTGCCGAAAGTTATCCCCATGGGATCCTCGCCTTTTGCCCAGGCTCGAAACCGCCAGCCTATTTTTTGGATTTTTGCTTTTGCCGTAAGACCAGGCCACTTGAACCTTTTTCCCTGTCCTTACTGCTCTGATGATGCTCTTCTCTCGTAATACAGGCGCAAGATAGCACGACTCAAAATGGCTGTAAAGTCTTTTTTTTCAACAGTTTCACCGATGCAACTTAATAAACGGTCTAAGCGTTTAAACAAATCTTTATTAAGCATTTGCAGAGTCGGTTATTAATCATCCGAATTTTCAAAAAAAACACACTATATTGTGTTCAATCAGAATATCGAGCGGATTAATGATCTCATCGATCCCGGATGAATTCTAAGAAATCCGGCTGCAAATTTTAATTTATCGTTTTATCTGTGAGATTAATAATACGGCGGGAATGAAACAGCAAAGCCGCCGGATCAACTGACTGATCGGGCGGCTTTAAAATGCTGCAATAAAAGCGCTTAGACGATATTAAGCTGCCATTTTCCTGGGGCGTGTCTTTTTACCTGCCAAAGCATTGTCGATCATCTCTTCGACTTCTTCGACGGTGAGCTTGGTGACGTGGGCGATCTCTTTGATGATGAGGTGACGCGCTTTGGACATGGTCTGCTGCTCTTCCGGGGATAAAGTCTTTCCGCGGCTCAATTTGGACATAGTCTTGAGTGAATCCGCGACTTCATAGATTTCGCCGGAAGCGATACGCTCAGCATTCCTTGCATTTCTCTTGCGATGATCGCTGGCAACCTCTATGTCCTTGCCAAGAAACTTCATTAATTTGGGGATATCTTCTTTATCTATAAGCTTGCGTACACCAACCTCGGCAGCTTTGGCCACCGGAACGAGGATGGTCGTGCTGTCCAGTGAATCGACAGGCTTGAGCTGATAGAGTTTAACGGTGGCTTCTCCGACAGAGTGATCAATAATCCCCGATACCCTGCAGATCCCCAGTCTTGGATAAATTACCTTGTTGCCTTCTCTGAAAGTCAAAGCTGTTCTCCTATCTAATCTAACCAGAATGTCCAACCAGAATGTCCAACCAGAATGTCCAACCAGAATTTCCGACCAGGATGTCCAAAAAGTCCCAGAAAGTTGACGCAGTATAGCATAAATCCCCACTTTTTGGCCGGGGTGGGTCAAATTTTCCTAGAAATTACTTTAAGTACGCATTCTAATGATCGACAAAGAGACCATAGAAAGCGTATTAAGCACAGCTTTGGCTTACAGTTACGGGAAGTCAGTATCTTCTTCGCTGTCCAATTGTATTAGTTCCGAACGTTGCGATGCCTTTGAGGGTGAATGAAAACAGGATTCTGTTCTCATTTCTGAAACCGGCATTGAAAGTGACGTTTTGGATATTGAGGCTGCAGCAGTCCCAGGCCCAGCCGACTGTGGAAGTGAAGTTGATCAGGCGAGTGTCGCGAGGAAGGCCATTAAACTGTTTATCACGAAAATCGTAGCTGATGGTGAATCCGCCGTAAGGTCCGCTGGTCGGAGTGCCGAGGAAGGCGGCAATATCCATCTGATTGCCGGGGAGAGTGGCCGGATCGAATTTAAACTGATCGACGGCGATTCGTCTGGTGTAATACCACGACTGGCTGACTGAAATTATTCCTTTGGTGACACCGGCCCCCACAATGAAATCGCGTAAGTCGTGAAATCTGGTGTCGTAGTTCAATCGGACATCGGCAAACAGGGATTGAGTCGGTCTGAGCCGGGCTCTGACATTGAGCGGCGATAAATTCCTTCTGATTCCGCCGAAAGCGAATCCTGAAAGAGTGTTTATTGGAAGGAATTGATTTCTGACGCCTTCTTCGAGAGCCCCGCCAAAGGTCGGATCGAAGAAATATTTCTGCATGACGGTGATATTGAGCAATTCATGGGGCTGAGTGCCGGTGCCTTCCGGGTTGGGCTTGCGAACCAGAAAGCTGTTGCTGACGCCGTAGCTCAATTCGTTGGTCTCGGCGATGGTATCCCGTTCATCCACCCTCAGGGTCCGATTGAATTCATCTATTCCGGCGACACGCCTGTATTCGACAAATGGTTCGATGATGTGTTTGAACCAGGGCTGCCCATCCCTGTGCCGGAATATTCTGGCCAGCGCCGGGGCTCTCAGATCAAGATTGAGATCCACATAGTTCCTGAAAAGGTTGGCTCCCGTAACCTGGCGCTTCACCGGATCGATGCTGTCGCTGTAAAAAGTCGAACGCAACTCGACGGCCGGCGTCAGTGTAAATCCACCAAACGATTTGAGCGGAAAAGTAAGGCGCGGCGAGAAATCTGCCCTTTGAACTATCGAGGGGGTCTTGAGATTCACTTCGTTGCCTGTCGCCTCGTTTCGTCTGACGCCTTCAAGCGCGGCTCCGAATGAAAAATAGGCCGGGAAGGAATCCGCGATCCTGGTGCTTCGCTGAGAGATCTCTATGCTGGGCAACCTGCGGACTTTGACCACCTGATTGCCGATGAATGAGCTCTGTTCGCCAAAGAACGCATTGAAACTAAGCGATCGCCAGTTCTTGTTCAGATAGAAGATAGATCTCTCTTCAGGCGAGATGGCCGTCAGCACGTTCTCTGCAAAGACCTGCCTGAAGGTGAACGAAGAGGTGATGTTGACGTCGGCCACGGCCATAAAACCGTTCTTGAAATACTGAACCGCGTCGGCATAAAAGCTGCTGCCGCCCTGATTTTCGCCCTTATCCCCGAACAACCTATCGAAAACCAGAAACGATCCGAAAGCGATCCGCGAGTTCTCGTTCGGCTTTGCGCGAAAATCGAATCCGAGTCCGATGCCTCGCTTGCTGAAGATATCCGTCCGGACAAGCAGATCCGCGCTCCTGCCCAGAGTCTGGTAGTAGGCCATATGCAGTGTCCGACCTTTGATATTGGACGATCCGGAACTGGGCAAAAGAAACCCCGATGAGCGATCCTTTTTGCTGATCGAAAGCGAGGCATATGGCAGGTAAAGCACCGGAATATTTCTGATCCGGAAGAGAGCGTTATAAACGTTGGCTCGGTGGTCGAGCCTGATCCTGGCCCTCTTCGCGGTGAAGCTCCATTTGGGCACCTCCTCCTGGCAGGCTGTCAGGGATGCGTTCTCCAGATTGTAGGTGTCCTCGCCGGTCTTGTCGGCTCTGAGCGCATCAATGATCACCACCGTCCCGTCAGGCGTGCGGTTGGTGAAGGCTGTGGCAGTGAAGATCGAACCTTTCTTCGTTCTCGCGTTGAGCTCTATCTTCTCACCTGCAATTCGCTGACCCTGCTGCTCGAAAAATACATTCCCTTCGGCCAGCAAATCATCGGTGACTTTGTTGAAGGTGGCCCGATCGGCGATCAACAGGATATCGCCGTATGTCACCTGCACGTTCCCTGTCAGAATGATGACATCTCCCTGGGCTTCCTGCTTGTCCGAGAAGAAGACAACCTCTTCTGACTTGCCCGGCTCGACCTGCGCGATTATCGAAATCTGCTGGCTGTTGACCTGACGCAGCGATTTCTTCTGATCCTCGGCCACGCCAATAGGATTCTCCACCTTCTTCTCTATTTTTTCCTGCTGTGCTGAGACGGTGATGAAACAGAAGAGGATTACTCCGAGGCAGCTTAAGTGGCGATAAAAAAATTGCATGGAAAGTTTGATGGGAGAATTCAGCGCCTTGAACCGACTGTCGCCCGAAGGATTCTGTCGTATAGTTCCTCGGGAACTTCGACAATCTCCTGTTCGTCGAGAGATTCCCGAACACCTTCAACCAGACGCCGGCAACTGTCACAAATCGCAAAGTGATCGTTGAAGATCTTCTCGTGCGAGCTGTCGACAATTCCCTCGAAGTAATCGGAGATAAGCGCATCGAGAGTCCTGCAACTGAGCATCTCGCCAACCGTTGTGGCATTGACTATCCTGTGCTCGACTTCGGTAAACAGTGCGATCTCGCGCATCTGCGATTCCTTGAGATTATGACTGGCGTCGATCGCATCGCGCACATCATCGAAGAGATAGTGACATTCACGGCAGGCGAGCAGGTGCTCGCAGAAACTCCTGCGAACAGGACGCTCCAGTCCACAATCCAGATAATCGCTGATCAATTCTTCAAATTGTGCGCATTCCATAATCCAGCCCCGAACCAATGGTGAGATTCAGATTCAACGTCCGGATTGTAGTTGGGCACACCCATTATTTCAAGCCCCGACTTTCTCAAGGAAAGATCGGATGGATTTATCATGGCGCAATCCTCGCTTTGACACAGAGGCCCGGCATTCATATCATCAGGCGTTAAGAATTCTCGGACTATCATTCATATCACGCATATCACGGAGGTCTCACAGAATATGTCAGTATACGACAGCAAGGAATTGATGAGTTTCAAAGGGGCGGCGCGCGAATACGATGTCCCGGTTGCGACGCTGGAGCTGGCGGCCGGTCAGGGCGCGCTCAGAGTCATCGATCAGGAAGGAGCGCGCTGGCTGCTGCGCCAGGACGTCGAACAGTTCGTCAAGCGAACGATCAAGCGCGGAGAGGGCAACCGGGTTGTCACCAGAATCAATCCGATATAATCGACGTAAGAGCCAATTACTTAAATTTAAATCATGAAGAACCGCGTTTCGCGCAAAGTCATGCGCTTCAAGGAATCGGTCATCCGCGAGATGAGCCGGAAGGCTGCCCGCCTGCAGGCGATCAATCTGGCGCAGGGATTTCCCGACTTCCCTGCGCCTGCGGACATCAAACAGGCGGCCTGCGGAGCGATCGAAGCCGACATCAATCAGTATGCCGTCACATGGGGCGCAAAAAACTTCAGGGATGCGATTGCGGCCAAGACCAAATGGCATCTCGGACTCGAGATCGATCCGGAGACCGAAGTGGTCGTGACCTGCGGCGCGACGGAAGGTATGATCGCCGCCATGATGGCCATTGTGGATCCGGGCGAAGAAGTAATCGTCTTCGAACCTTTTTACGAAAATTACTGGCCGGATACTATTCTTTCGGACGCCGCCATCAGGTATGTGACGATGCATCCGCCGGAATGGAATTTCAACCCGGATGAGCTGCGTGCCGCATTCAATGAGAAGACCAAAGCGATCATCATCAACACGCCTCACAACCCCACGGGCAAGGTCTTTTCGCACGAGGAACTGCGACTTATCGCCGACCTTTGCATCGAATACGATGTCATCGCGCTGACAGACGAAATCTATGAGCACATCCTCTATCCCGATCCGGTGAGGGATATCCGTCATATCTCCATCGCCACACTCGACGGGATGCGCGACAGGACCATTACCATCAACAGCCTTTCAAAGACCTATGCCGTTACGGGCTGGAGGGTCGGTTATGCCTTTGGAGCTCCAGACCTGATCCACGGCATGAGGCAGGTTCATGATTTTCTCACCGTAGGAGCGGCCGCGCCTCTTCAGGAAGCAGGCGCATACGCTCTTGCCCGGCCTCCTGAATATTATGACCACCTGCAAAAAGACTATCAGCGCAGAAGAGATTTCCTGCTCGGCGTCCTCGAAGAGGTCGGATTTAAATGCCATAAACCCGATGGCGCCTATTACATCCTGACTGACATCACGGATTTCGGGTTTGTCGATGAGATCGCTTTTACCGATCACCTTATTTCAGATATCGGCGTCGCCGTCGTTCCCGGCAGCAGCTTTTACAGGAACCCTCAAATGGGCGCTCATCACGTCCGCTTCTGCTTCTGCAAAAAGGATGAAACTCTCCACGCCGCCGCTGAAAGACTCCAGAAATTAAGGTAGCGAATCTCTTATAAAATTCTCACTGGAAAATATTGTTCGGATCGTACAGGAGAGTAGTTTTTTCACTGGCAGAAAAGATTCAATGTAATTATTACACCTTTTTTCTAATTATCGCTTGACTGTAAATTAGAAATGGTGCAAATATATCTTTAATCTGACTGTTGATGGGGTGAGGACATCAGCAGTTCCGAGCCGATCACAAAGGATCCCTATTCTTTTTGATCGGCTCTCTAGTTTTAGAATGCTGATTTTTTATTTCCTGGCGCCTACCAGTTTTCCCCGTGCAAGTTTCAATTGAGAGCTGACCTGATCAGGTGAGGTGCCGCCGATCTGACATTTGCCGGCGAGAGAATTTTCGAGCGAGATGGCCTGGAAAAGGTCGCCGTCGAAAAGTTCTGAGAAGTTTCTGCATTCATCAAGACTCAGCTCTTGTAGTTCTTTTCCCTGCTGGATTGCGTAAACGACGATGCGGCCGATGACTTCGTGAGCCATGCGAAACTCCAGCCCCTTTTTGACCAGGTAGTCGGCGAGGTCGGTGGCGTTGGTGTAGTCGGTGATCGCCGCGGCGCGCGCGCGTTCGCGGTTGAGTTCGATATTGCGCAGCACTGTTGCGGTTACCCTGAGGCTGTCCGAGAGCGTATCAATGGTATCGAAGAGCGCTTCCTTGTCTTCCTGAAGATCCTTGTTATAGGCCAGGGGAAGTCCCTTGGAAAGCGTCAGCAGCGCGGTGAGATGTCCGAAGATTCTGGCCGATTTTCCGCGAATCAGTTCGAGAGAATCGGGATTCTTCTTCTGCAGCATGAGACTGCTGCCGGTGGAGATGGCGTCGCCGAGTTTGATAAAGCCGAACTCCTGTGTCGAGTAGATGATCAGATCCTCAGCCAGACGTGAAAGATGCATCGTTGTCAGAGCTGCGACACTGGCGAACTCAATGATGTAATCGCGATCGCTGACGGCGTCTATGCTGTTGCCGGTGATGTCGTCGAAACCCAGTTGCGCGGCCATCCAATGGCGATCCACCGGAAAGTTCGTACCTGCAAGCGCGCCCGATCCAAGCGGCATGATGTTGACTCGCTTTCTGGCATCGGCGAGCCTTTCACGATCACGCTCGAGCATCTGGAAATACGCCAGCAAAAAATGAGCAAAAAGGACCGGCTGGGCTTTCTGAAGATGTGTGTAGCCCGGAATCGGATCGGTGGAGTTGGCCTCAGCAAGTTCGATCAGGGCGAGCTGCGTATCGCGCATGACCTCGTCGATCCTGTCGATTTCACCACGAAGAAATAGGCGTGTCGCGACTGCGACCTGGTCATTGCGACTGCGTCCCGTGTGCAGCCTGTAGCCGGCAGGGCCGATAAGCTTGACCAGCGTCGATTCGATGAAGCTGTGAACATCTTCGGTCGCCGCATATTCAGGCCGTTCGAAAAAACCGGGTTGAGATGCGAGATCTTCGATCTTGTCGAGCCCTGAGATAATCGATTCAACTGCCTGGGCATCGAGGATCCCAGCGCGACCAATCGCCGCGGCATGAACTTTGCAGGCCTGCAGATCGGCGAAAATCAGCCGGCGATCGAACCGGAAACTGGCATTGAACTCCGCAAAATGCCTGTCGGTCTCTCCTGTAAATCGTCCACCCCAAAGATTCATATTTTCAATAACTCCCGGTGAATGACCATCAATAAGTAACTGATACTGTTGGCGAATTCATCCTTTGGTAGATTGTCAGAAATTACAGAATCAAAATACGAGCGGGTACGCAGGCGTCCCGCCTGCTTGTATTGAAATATCTGCACATTCATATCAGATTTGCGTTAATCGAATTGACGCAGGCGGGACGCCTGCGCTCCCGCTCGTATTTCGACCATTCCAAAATATCAATAAAACACGGAAACAGGCTATAAATTCAATTCGCCAACAGTATCAGTAAGTAAAAAAACGAAACCAGCGAAATCATAATTTCCTTTCGCTGGTTTCGTCTTTTTCGTATGCCTGGTCATCAATTCTTCAGTTGGATTTACCCATGACATGGGTCTGCACGAGTTTGATAACGAGGTCGGCTTCAGCGGCCTGCCTGGTTCCCGGAAGGAAGACCAGCTGGCGGCGAACCCCTTCGACAGTCATGGTCACGAGAGTGGCAAGATTTGTCACCACCTTGGACATCTCTTTGATCTGGGTTCCGGAAACCGTGTTAATCGACTTGTTGCTCGCATCAGTGAGCATCAACTGCCCCGGCCTGATTCGCACCCATCCGGTTTTAGGGTCCTCAAAACCGAACTTTCCTGTCTTGAGTTTGACAATCCGCCGCCACTGACTGTCGTATAAAATCTTGATTACCGCGGCGCCTTTGGCATTGATGGCCTGATCCATGGCGGCTTCGGCTTTTGCGAAATCGCCTTTGTTATAGAGATAGATGATGCCGAGAAATTCGAAGGCGCCCGATTTACCTGGATCATCTTTGGCCAGTTGTTCAAGCAGAGGCAGGGTTTGATCGACAGAGGCCGGATCATCCTCTCTGTAAGCCATGATGATCTTCTGGAATCTGTCGTTATAAACAGCCGGCAGCAGCCCAAGCCTGCTGACCGTGACCGAGAATGGAATGGCGATCTTACCGGTCACGGCGCCGCTGACTCTGAGCCTGTACTCCCCTTCCAGGGGTAGCCCGCCGCTTTCGGTCGTTATTTTGAAATTTCCTGTCTGAGTGTCCTTTGAAACAGGGATTTCCGTTTTGTCCTTATCGAAGAGCTGCAGATTCAGTGACGGAATTTCACTTTGAAGCTGAAAGCTGAGCAGGTCATCGCTTTTGGCAATGAGTGAAAACTCCTCGAAGAACTGTCCTGATGGCGTCTTATCGGAGGATTTCGGATCTATTCGACTCTTCACTTCCTGATCGAAAGCAAGCGGCAGAATAACAGGGGCCGCGGGAGCGGCAGGCCCTCCCGGTTTGACGGGAGGCTTTGCTCCACCCTTGGTTCCGGGCTTTGCGCCGGGCAGTTCACCACTGCCTCCCTGAGCCAATGCTGAAACAACCGGAAGTGAAACCGATAAGACAAATGACAGGGCTAAAAGCTTAAGGGAGCATTGATTTTGATACTTCATAACTTCTTCAACCTGGTAGATGATCTGCTGTTTGGGGATAACGCAGAACACAAAAAAACCATTCAAATGATCAATCGGGATCACCTGGCGTCCGTAGCGCAACGGAATCCGGATTGAATGTAGTCTGGCCAGATTGGCCTTTGGCCGGTCTTTTCGTCCAGCCGGCCAGCCTCGGCGAAGAGTCGCTGTGGCATATTTCGCAGTACTTTCATATGACCCGCCGCGAATCACTTTCAGATTTTTGTAGCCCTTGGCAGGAGCCTCGATGGAGCCGCCGGGGTAGGCCACATAATCGCTTGAAGTCCATTCCCATGCATTGCCTGAAAGATCAAGAATACCGAATGGACTCGCCCCCAGTGGATGCTCTCCGACCGGAGTAAGTTGCCCCTTTGCCTCATCATTGAACTTGATATTGGCTGCGCCATCGATCCAGGATTCTCCCCATGGATAGATGCGGCCTTCCGGTCCGCGGGCTGCAAACTCCCATTCTTCCTCGGTCGGGAGCCGCTTCCCTGCCCATTTGGCATAGGCAGTCGCATCCTCCCTGCTGACGTCGGTGACGGGCAGATTCTCGGTCCCGTCAGGGAACTTATTATCTTTCCAGGAGGGAGGAGCGGTATAACCGGACGCCTCGATGAACTTTTGATATTGCCCGTTTGTAACTTCGGTCTTGTCGATGAAGAAAGGCTTGATCGTGGAAACGTGAGCGGGCTTCTCGTTATCTTCACCATCATCGCGCCCGATTCTCAATGCGCCTCCAAGAACGTAGGCCATGCCTTCGGGAGCGGCTACCTCAGGGTAGGCCGATGTTGGAGCGGGTGCCGGCTGCTGCGATGTCTCGGTCTGCTGTACGGGCGTGGCTTGCGATACGGCCTGCTGATCGGTCGTTGCCGATCCTCCTTTAGACATCATCCACCAGGCTGCGGCCGCAATCACGACAAGGACGGCGCCCACGCCGGCAATCAAAGGCATTTTCGATTTTGGCGCTGATCCTGCAGCTGCCGGAACCACAGCGGATACAGCCGGAGCCTTTGCCTGAACGGGTGTCGAGGGTGCCGATACAGGAAGTTTTTTATCTTTATTTTTATTTTTATCTTTATCCTTGCCGGCTTTCTCAGATTTTTTGGGGCCAGTGGTTTGAGCCGTGCCCGCAGGAGCGACGGGCGAGGTCTGCTTTTGACCAAGGACCTCGGTCGCCGAGTCGGTAAGCTTCTCGGTCTTTGACTGCTGCGCCGAATCGATCAGCTCTGTTTTGGACTGCGAGGTTGGGGGCAACTTGTCCGTGCCCTTTTCCTCCGAGACGATTCCGGCGCCTGCAAGCGGAGCATTCTCTGCCGTCCGATTGGCGCCAAGCATCTCTGTTGCCGGCTGTGAAATCTTGTCAGTGCCGGCAGAGGGAGTGACGATCGTCTCGAATCCCTGATGTGAGAGGGGTCCTGGGTGTTTCTCCGGTTTTCTGAGCGCCCGGGAGAATTTCAGTCTTTTGCGCCTCGTCTTCCCCGGCAATGTTGAGCCGCTGCTCGCCGGTCTTGATCAGACGGACCGTATCGGGCTCATCGCTGATGGCGGCCTCATACTCACGGGCCAGCTCAAGAGCGGTTTGGGGACGGGCATTCGGATCTTTTTCAAGTGCGTGGAGAACGACCTTGTCAACTCCCGGAGTAATGTTCGGATTGAGTTCTCTCAGCGATCGGGGCTGCTCAGTGACGTGCTTGATTGCGATTCCAGTTGGTGTTTTCGCGATGAATGGAGCGACTCCGGTGAGAAGCTCATAGATGACCACGCCGAGGCTGTAGATGTCGGATCGCGAATCAGCCTCCTCGCCCTGGCATTGTTCAGGAGCCATGTAATGCGGAGTCCCGATAACCGTGCCAATGTTCGTCAGCCGCTGTTCGAGACTCAATGTGTCAAGGTCTTTATCGGCCAGTTTGGCGATGCCGAAATCGAGGATCTTGATGTGGTCGGCGCCATCGTTCGAATCGAGCAGGAAGATGTTATCGGGTTTGATATCCCTGTGAACTATGCCGTTGCGATGACCGGCATCGAGTGCGGCACACGTCTGACGGACGATTCCATAGGCTCTCCCAATCGTGATGTGGCCTCTTTCCACCAGCACCTGCCTGAGGCTTTTGCCGACAAGCAGTTCCATGACGATATAGGCTGTGCCGTCATCGTCTTCTCCGAAATCATGTATGACCACCGCATTGGGGTGATGGAGCATGGCGGCTGCGCGCGCTTCTCGATAGAACCGCTGCCTCGACTTGTCATTATCCACAACGTCGGGTCTAAGCACCTTGACCGCAACCGTGTCGCCGATGTGAAGCCGCTTGGCCCGGTAAATCTCGCCCATGCCGCCGCTGCCGATGCATTGGTCGAGCTGGTAACGCCCACCAAGCACACGACCGACCTGCGCTCCAACCGGCGCTGTCGATTTGGCATCCCCGGAAGTTGTCGAGAATTTATCAGCGGGAGATGGTTTTCCCACCTGAGTTTTGAGATCGTCGGAACTGTGAGCCCCCGGCGGCACCGTTTCTACGGGTGTCGGCTTGTGGGCGGTCACAGTCGACCCGCAGGCATCACACTTGATCGCCCCATCATCCAGTTTCCTGCCGCAATTCGTGCAAAATGTCATGTAATGTCAGACCCTCATTCAGAGCCAAAAATATTAATTTCGCTTTTACCAATTGTATGGTCTTTTTTTCAAGATATCAGGAGATTGCAATCCATTGTCACAATTAGCAGTTAAAGTCTAAATCAAAACAATTAAGAATAAAACCTTGAAGGGACTGTTTTGAGATGGCGTTGCCAGTTTAGCATGCGCCAGACTGTGGCTTTCAAAACAGGAGCCTCGCTTGTTATGATGCATGCAGTTATAGTTGCATCAATTCAATATTATTTCGAAGGAGCATTTGTTAATGAAGACGTTAGTATTGCTGCGCCACGGCGAGAGCGACTGGAATCGTGAGAACCGGTTCACCGGCTGGACTGATGTGGACTTGAGCGAAAAAGGTTTTCAAGAAGCCATTGAGGCCGGTCAGGAGATGAAGAAGGCCGGATATGTTTTTGATGTCGCCTACACTTCACTGCTTAAAAGAGCCATCAGGACACTCAACATAGCTTTGGATCAGATGGATCTTCAATGGGTTCCCGTATACAAGACATGGCGACTCAATGAGCGGCATTACGGAGCTCTGCAGGGATTGAACAAAGCGGAGACCGCCGAGAAACATGGCATAGAGCAGACCAACATCTGGCGCCGCAGTTACGACATTCCGCCGCCGGCGTTGACTGTCGACGACCCGCGCCATCCGGGCAAGGACCCGCGTTATGCTTCTCTCAAGGCGGACGAGCTGCCGTTGACCGAGTGCCTCAAGGATACTGTCGATCGCTTCCTGCCATACTGGCATGAGACGATCGCTCCGGCACTTCGCGATGGCAGGCGCGTTCTGGTTGCAGCCCACGGTAACAGCCTGAGAGCTCTGGTGAAATACCTCGACAATGTATCGAACGACGATATCGTCGGCCTCAACATCCCCACCGGCATCCCTCTGGTTTATGAACTCGATGACGATCTCAAGCCGATCAGGCATTTCTACCTTGGTGATCCCGAAGCGATCAAAAAGGCGACTGAATCGGTAGCCGGTCAGTTGAGCAAGAAGTAGAAGGTAACGAGTGGCGATGAGGCATCCAATTTAACAAATGGTCAAAGCAAAGCTGAAAAAGCGACCCCTTGCGCTGATCATCCTCAGCGGTTTCGGATGGACAATGGAGGTTGAGGGCAATGCGATCCGCCAGGCGCGGACGCCTTTCCTCGACGGATATTTATCGAAATACAAGCACACTCTTCTGGAATCTTCCGGGGTCAGGGTCGGCCTTCGACCCGATCAGGAAGGCAACTCGGAAGTGAGCCACATGATCATGGGCACCGGCCAGGTTGTCCCACTGGATATAGACCGGATCGATGATGCCATCGACAAGGGAACTTTCTTTGAAAATCCGATCCTGATCGATGCGATAGAGGCAGGCAGAAGTTCAGGGTTGCACCTGCTGGGCATGGTGTCGGACGGCGGAGTTCATTCGATGAACTCCCATCTTTATGCGCTTCTGGAAATGGCGGCCAGGCGTGGAATTGAGCGGGTCTCCGTTCACGTGATCACCGACGGACGCGACACGCCGCCGAATTCCGGCAAAAAGATCGTTTCAGATCTGATCTTAAAATTGCAGGAACTCGGCGCCGGCCGGATTGCTTCGATCACAGGGCGATATTATGCCATGGACCGAGACAACCGCTGGGATCGCATCAAACAGGCTTACGCCGCTATCGCGCACGGTGAAGGGCGTCGATTGCCCGATCCGATTGCCGCAATTCAATCGTACTACGATCACGGACTGACGGATGAATTCATCGAACCGACCGTTATCACCTACGAAGACGGTTCGCCCATCGCCGAAGTAAAACCCGGAGATTCACTGATTTTTTTCAATTTCAGAGCCGATCGATCGAGGCAGTTGACACGCGTATTTACCGGGCTGAATTTCGACGGTTTCGATCGGGAGCGGATCAGGGATCTGAACTTCGCCACATTCACGCAATATGACCGGTCGTTGAATTCGCCGATCGTTTTTCCGCCGATCGAAGTGATCAACACTCTGGCAGAGGTGTTTGCCGGCAACGAGGTCTCCAATTTGAGGATCTCCGAGACTGAGAAATTCGCAAACGTGACCTATTTCTTCAATGGCGGTATCGAAAAGGTATTTCCCTTTGAGAGCCGCATCTCGATTCCGTCCCCGCAGACGCAAGGGTTTGACCGGGTGCCTGAAATGAGCGCCTTCAAAATGACCGACAGCATCTGCCGAGCGATTGACGCCGGCGAAACTGATGTTTACGTGATCAATTTTCCGAACTGCGACAGTGTCGGGCACACCGGGGACCTCAAAGCCGCGATCAAAGCTGTGGAAGCCGTCGACACCTGTCTCGGCTGGATCGTCGGCTCGATTGAACGGGCAGGCGGTGCGGCCCTGATCACTTCCGACCACGGAAACTGCGAGCAGATGATCGATCCTGAAACCGAGGCGCCTCATACCGCTCATACGGACAATCCGGTTCCTTTCATCATCTGCGATCCCGAATTTCAAGGCGATCTGAAAGACGACCGCTCGCTCGAAGATATCGCCCCGACCATACTCGATCTTCTCGGCATCGATCAACCGAAAGAGATGTCGGGCGAATCTCTGTTGATAAGGTCAATTTAAACTTAATGCATTCCGAGCCGCGAAATATTCTGGTGATTCTTCTTGCGGGATTGACTCATACCACTCTCGCATTACCGGCACTCAAAGCGCTGCGCCGGCATTTCAAGGATTCCAGAATCACGATCGTTTCGAGTTCATCCGCCTGCGAGCTGCTGCTGCTTGCGGGATGCGCCGATTCGATTCTGCCGGCCGGCAGATTACGCCACGGCGAACTGATCAATCCTCGTAATTTTTTCACTACGACAAAAACCTGGAGCGAGCTGAGGCAAAGCAGGTACGATCTGGTGATCGATTTAAAGAAGAGTGCGGAATCCGGGTTTCTTGCGCGAATGGCGCCGCAAATGACGCAGAGCAGGATTTCAGGCAGGGCTGAAACAGGCATCGGTCAGATCATAGAGCGGCTTTCGCAGGCGCTTGGCCCGGCTGATTCGCTCACCCGTCATGCAGCGCATAAATACCTGAGGATGCTTGAACCGCTCGGCGTCAGACCGGTCGAATCCGAGCCGAGGATGATAACCAACCCTGAATCCGATCAGAAGATCGAAAAGCTGCTTAAGAAAAAGGGACTGGGAGTGGGCGATCTGCTGGTTGGGATTCACCCCTGCTCAGGACCGCTTCGACAGAGATGGTCGTTTGAGAGGTACGCATCGGTCGCCGCGCGCTTGATCCATAATTACAATGCGCGATTGCTCGTCTTTTCAGGGCCCATGGAGAAAGGCTCGGCGAAAAGACTGGTCAAACGCCTGCCGGCGAAATCAGCGATCGCGATTGAATCACCCGGTATTGCTGATTTCGTTTCAGCCGCCGCGAGGCTGAGCTTATTCATCGGCAATCACAGCGGACCCGCTCACGTCGCCGCCGCTGCCGGTTCGCCGGTTGTCGCAATTTCAGTTTCATCGGGCCCGTCGATGACCGATCTTCTGGGAAGGCACACCGAACACCTGCGTGGCCTTCACCCGGATCTGATTTCCGAAGAGGCTGTTTATGAGGCCGCCTGCCGCATGCTCAAGATTAACCGGGCCGAATTTCTGAGCGGAAGGTGATCAGTCTGTATCGAGTCTTTATCGTTCTCTGAACATATCGTGAAAAAAAACGTTGTAATAATTCAGTCTGCAATAATTTCAATTTTTCCAAGGAGCATTTGAATGTCAAGAAAAACCATAGTTTTGATGATGTTGATATTTACGCTTGTTGCGCCGCCATTCGCCTAATTTGCGGATGAGGGGATGTGGTTGCCTGACAAGCTGGATAAACTTCCTCTGGCCCAGTTGAAGAAGAAGGGATTCGAGCTCAAGCCTGAAGAGGTATACAGCACTGCGAATCCGAGTCTGAAAGATGCCGTTGTGCAGATCAGCATTGGAGGGACCGGATCTTTCGTCTCGCCTGAAGGGTTGATAGTGACCAACCACCACGTCGCATTCGGCGCCGTCACCAGAGCCAGCACGACCGAAAGGATTACATCAACAACGGGTTCCTCGCCAAAGCGCGCGTAGAAGAGATCCCCGCGCAGGGTTACACGATCTCGATTACGCAGGAATACAAGGATGTCACCGCTGAGGTTCTTTCAGCGGTCAAGCCCGAGATGAGCAATGACGATCGCACCAGGGCCATCACGGCGAAGCAGCAGGAAATTGCCAAGACCGCTCTGGCCGGTAGGGACAAGGAAGGCATTCGCACCCAGGTGGTTCTGGCTACCGGCGGATACCAGTACTTTCTTTACACCTATCTGACAGTCCGTGATATCCGTCTGGTCTATGCACCTCCTAAATCGATCGGATACTTCGGCGGCGATCCGGACAATTTCGAATGGCCTCGCCATTGCGGAGATTTCGCATTCCTGCGCGCCTATGTCGGCGCGGACGGGAAACCCGCCAACTTCAGCAAGGATAACGTCCCGTTCAAGCCGAAAAGTTTCTGACGATCAATGCCGGAGGAATCAAGGAAGGCGATTTCGCCATGGTCATGGGCTATCCCGGCTCGACCTATCGCTATCGCGTATCGTATTCGATCGAATACAACCAGAACGTTCAGCTTCCCACTCAGATTGCATTGCTGCGGCAGCAGATCGAGACGCTGACGAAACTCGGCGAGAAAGATCCGGCGCTCAAGATTCGATTTGCCGAACAGATCTTCGGCCTGAGCAACTCGCTTAAATCGTTCGAGGGAAACGTCGCGGGATTGAAGCGGATGAAGCTCGTCGAGCGACGCAGAGCCGAAGAAGCGGAGTTTGCCAAATGGCTGGATGCCACTCCGGCGATGAAGGCCAAATACGGCGATACGGTCTCAAAGATTGCCGATCTCTACCGCGATCTCAACTCATTCGGACAAAAACAGAGCGTGCTTAATACACTTCTCAACGCAGGCGATCTGGTCAATGCCATCGAATTTGCTTATGCCAGAGCCATCGAGCAGGATAAGCCGGCCGGTGAAAGGTCGCCTCAGTTCGCCGAAGCGAACGTCAAACGCGCACTTTCGCAGCTTGGAGCCAACTGGGGCGATCGCGAGGTTGATGCCGAGATCCAGGCGCTCGCAAAATCTCTCCAAACCGCCGGGGCTCTGCCTTCAAATCAGAAACTCGCATTCGTCGAGGAGATTTTCGCCGGTAAGAGCGGAGTTGATCGAGCAAAAGCCGAAGCCGAGTTTTCGAAGAATGCGATTCTCAACTCGAGCGTCAAATCGTTTGCCGATGTCGAGAAAATGATGACTATGACGGCGACCCAGATGAGGGAAGGTAATGATCCACTTATCAGGCTGGTCGGCCGCGCATACGACGAGGTCGGCCCGCTTGCCAGGCGCGTACAGCAGTTCAACGGCGCCATCACGAAGATGAGGCCCGAATACGTCGCCGGTCTGCTGGCAATGCGCGAAGCTTCGAAGAAAGGTCTGAGCTACTACCCCGACGCGAACTTCACGCTGCGCTTTACCTACGGCGAAGTCAAAGGCTACAAGCCTCGTGACGCCGTCACCTACGACTATCAGACCTCTTTTGCCGGAGTCATTCAGAAAGATACCGGCGAGGAGCCTTTCAACGTCCCGGCGGGGCTGAAAGATCTTTTCGCAAAGAAGGATTACGGAACCTACGTCGAGCCTCGACTCAATGACGTTCCCGTTGCCTTTCTGCTGACGACCGATATCACCGGCGGCAATTCGGGCAGCCCGGTGATGAACGGGCGCGGCGAAGTCATCGGCCTGGCCTTCGACGGAAATTACGAGGGACTCGGCGGAGACTACTCCTTCGACATCAGCTCGAACCGCACCATCGCCGTCGATATTCGCTATGTGCTTTTCGTCACCGAAAAGTTCGCGGGCGCCGGCTATCTCTTCAACGAGATGCAGATCAAACGCGGCAAGGCGATGGCCGCTAAAAAGTAGAAGGGATGGAAGATTAGTAACTGATACTGTTGGCAAACGAGCGGGACCGCAGGCGTCCCGCCTGCGCCAAATCGATTAACGCAAATCTGATATGAATGTGCAGATTTTTCAATACAAGCAGGCGGGACGCCTGCGTACCCGCTCGTTTGCCAACAGTATCAGTTACTAATCAGACGGAATAGACAAAATATCAGGATGGGATTGAGTTGGCCTCAAAGCTTGTAACGAACCTTTTTGGTCGAATTGCGGTCTTCGAGGTCGACGTTCTGCAATCTCATCGAAACATCGGCGCTGATGTCCAGGGGGGCTCGCTCACCCCGAAGGAGCTTCGGATACCCTGCGGCGGCAATCATGGCGGCGTTATCGGTCGTGAATACGGGTGAAGGAATGTAAGCGGGCACCCTGAGTTCTTCAGCCAGCTTTCGAACGGACTCTCGCAGTTCGCTGTTGCAGGCGACGCCGCCGGCGAGGATCAGAGTTTTGGGGTGGTGGATTTCGGCGGCTTTACGAAGGTTGCGTATCAGCGCCCTGATGACTGCGTGCTGGAAACTCGCGCAAAGATCAAGTATCTGTTCGTCCGGATTGGCAGGATCTGCCACCCGGGGGATCTGATGTTCCCTGACATGCCTGAGCACCGCCGTTTTGAGACCGCTAAAGCTGAAATCGAGCTTGTGAGCTTCATCCTTGATCTCGGCGACTGGAAAGATGATGGCTTTTTTGTTGCCGCGCTGAGCCAGCCGGTCAATGACAGGGCCGCCCGGATAACCGAGACCAATCAGTTTTGAGACCTTGTCGAAAGCTTCTCCCGCGGCATCATCCCGTGTTCTCCCGACAAGTTTATATTTCTCAGGCTCGGAGATCAGAAAGAGGTTGGTATGCCCGCCTGAGACGACCAGAGCCAGAGCGGGGTACTCTGGCGCTGGATACTCGAAGGAGACCGAGTAAACGTGACCCTCGATATGATTGACGCCGACCAGTGGTTTTCCCGCGGCAAAGGCCAGCCCCTTGGCATAATTGATTCCCACCAGCAGCGAGCCGACCAGCCCCGGTCCCGTCGTGACTGCTATTCCGTCGATATCGTTGACCGTCACGCCGGCGTCGTCAAAAGCCTCTTTGACGACACCCCTATCTTTTCAAGATGCTCTCGCGACGCCAGTTCAGGGACGACTCCGCCAAAGCGCCGGTGAGTCGCGATCTGGGATGCGATGACGTTTGAACGCACTTTCGCCCCATCTTCGATCACCGCGGCCGCAGTCTCATCACAGGAGCTTTCAATTCCAAGTATCAACATCATCGAAATACGGGATTACGAATCAGACGATTCGTAATCCTCTTTCTCCACTTTGGTTTCAGGCGCCGGGCTGGCGTCTGATGACGACAACCGTGCTGTCATCCTTGTTCTGCTCGAAGCCGGGATGAGCGCAGTCAAAGATACGGTGGCAAAGGGTGGTAATCTCCGCGCCGCTGAATTTATCGATGAAGGATTCGATCTCGGAGATTCCCTTCTCGCGATCAGCCGTCAGCCTGGCATAGAGACCGTCGGTAAAGGCGACAAGCAGATCGCGATGTGGAAATGGAAGCACTTCCATTTTGAACTCGTCCTGTTGTTTAAGCCCCAGCGGACCGCATGTGGCAGGCAGTTGCTTTCTCTCCTGTTTGCCGACCTCAATTGCAGGCAAATGACCGGCATTTAGATAATCCAGCTCTTCACCATGCCACCTGGCGAGAATGCAGGTGAAAGACTTCCTGCCTTGATAAGTCTCCCATAGATATTTGTTCAGTTCCTGAGCAATGGCTGAGAGGCCCGCTACGCGGCCAATGATCCTGGTCAGCGCCTGATTGAGCCTGCCGACCTCGGCGACGGCATCAAGTCCGTTGCCGGGAAGATCGCCAATGACGAAGATCGGCCCCTGATCGGTTTCGAAGATTTGATAACAGTCGCCCGAAGTCACGGAACCAACGCCATGCTTTGAAGAACTCCAGATCTCCGGCAGATCCACAATCGGCGGCGACATCAGGATTTGGTGAATCCTGGCACTCATTTCCTGCTCGCTGTTTTTAAAGCCAGAGTCAAAAGCGTCCTGCAAGGCAGTTGTCGCCACGTCCACTACCAGAGTCTTGGGCTTACGTGAGCCGGCTATCAGGACAAAGGTCGTCACCGCCAGCACCGCAATCCGAAACCATGGCGAATTCCCGGAATAGAGTGAGACGGCCAGATATCCCGCGGCAGCATAGATTGCCGTCGAAAGAACCAGGCCGATTCGATAACGGTTGGCTGCCACCGCCAGCACCGGGAAATAACAGAGGAAAATCCCCGGTCCGATCTTCGGAAACAGTCCCTGCTGGACAAATGCAAGGATCGCCAGATGTACGATTGTCGTATCGATAAAGGTCGTCCTCGATACTACTGCATCCGATGTGCCGCTCTTCATCAGACGGCTGACCACCAACGCAAAAACTATCCAGATTCCAGCAAAAGCGAGATAAATATACCTGGCATTTGAATGATGATTCCAGGTCCAGACAGATGACAAGATGAATAAGAGCGCAAACAGATACCTGACCCTGGTCGCCAGACCTTCCGCCAGCATCGCATGCTGATCGAGTGCGGCATCGACCTGCTTCGGCAGTGCGTCTTTTAATTGCTTGATTGGTATGACGTTCGTTGACATAAATTAAGGGGGCTCCTTGCTGAATATAATTGGGTGGCTCCAATCCTCAAAAAGTTCCGGGAGCGGCCACCAGGAGATTCAAATTTATTGAGGCAGACCAGATAAAATACTTCAATGAGAACTTTCCGTCAAAAGCGAGTCCGGATGAAGGCCAGATTGATGATGAACTGGAATCCCCTTTTTGCATTTTTATTTTGCAATGCAGGGTGCTAGACTCGGCTGTCAGGCAAAGGAGATTTATCGGCATACATGCAAGGATTGATCATCGGGGGCAATGAGGGTACGAGGCTTCGCCCACTCACCATATACACACCCAAACCGGTCATCCAGATAGTCGACCGGCCATTCCTGTCCTATCAACTTGATATTCTGAAAAGTCTGAATATCAGTGACGTAATCTTAACCATCGGATACCAGTCAAACAAGATCGAAGACATCTTCGGCAATGGGCTGGAACGAGGCATACAGCTCAAGTACATTACTGAATCGAGCCCGCTTGGGACTGCCGGAACCATCAGGCATGCCCAGGCAGATATCGGGGAGACACTGGTTGTGATCAACGGTGACGTCCTGACCGATATCGATCTTTCAGGAGCGGTCGAATTCCATAAGGAAAAAGGTTCGATGGTGACCGTCATTCTTACCCCCGAGGGAACGGCGTCGGCATTCGGAATAATCGAACTGGATTCAGATGGGCGGGTAACGAATATTCATGAAAAGCATCGCTCCGACGACCATGGACAGCATTCATACAGCGCCGGGATATACATCATTGAACCTTCCGCCCTCAAACTGATACCCGAGGGCGAGAAGCATTCCCTCGAATTCCAGTTGATTCCAAAGCTCATCGAATCGGGCCACCCCGTCTTTGCCTGTCCGAGCCGCGGGCACTGGATCGAATTCGACACGCCTCAAAAATATCTGCAGGCGAATATCGATATGATCTGCGGACTGATCGGCACAACCGAGATTGAAAGACCGAGAGCCGAACTACCCGCACCTGAAGGCGAAGCCGCGCAGATCGACAAGAATTCGTATATCCACCCCGATACGATCATCAAGCCGGGAGCAGTTATCCTCAATTCAGTGATCAGCGCCAATTGCCATATCGAAGAACGGGCACGCATCGAGTATTCTGTGCTTCTTCCGGGAGCGCGTGTCGGCAAATCAACCGAGGTGCGCGGAGCGATTATCGGCAAGGGCGTCATCATCGGACGATTTGCCAGAATTCACAGCACGGTTCTGGGCGATAAATCATCTCTGACCGACTACTCAATCATATAGATAGATAGAACTGAAATTATTCACAGGCTTCCAGCCTGCATGACAAAGATACTCATGACAACTATCAAATTCGGAACTGATGGCTGGCGCGCAAGGATTGCCGAGGACTTCACCTTTGCAAACGTCGAAGTGGTGACACAAGCGCTGGTCGATTACCTTAAAATCCAGAATGACGCCGGAGCTCAACTGTCGATGGCCGTGGGATACGATCGAAGATTCGCCTCGGACATGTTCGCCCTGAGGGCGGCGGAAGTACTGGCCGGCAATGGAATCAAGACTGATCTTTTCAATCAGGATGTTCCGACGCCGCTGGTCTCCTTCGAAGTAAAGCGCCTCGGCCTCGCCGGCGGAATCGTGATTACGGCATCGCACAATCCGCCCGAATTCAACGGCTTCAAATTCAAGGCGCCTTACGGAGGCTCGGCCACACCGAAGATCACCAACGAAATAGAAAAGCTGGTCGGCGCCACCAAACCGCTTCGCCTGCCGCTTGAAGAAGCGAAAAATGCAGGATTGATCAGCATCATCGAACCACCGGATAACTATCGCCGCCATATTGAAAATTTCGTCGGGATCAATGAACTGAGGAAAGCGGATGCGACGATCATCGCCGATCCGATGTTTGGGACCGGAGGACGCTGGATCGAGAATATGCTTGCCGGCGGCAGGATCAGAGTCGAGACCATTCGCGCCGATCGCGATCCTCTTTTCGGCGGCATTCTTCCCGAACCGATGCCCTGGAATCTTGAGGCAACCTCAAAGGCCATCAAAGAGCGCGGTGCGCTCATGGCCCTCATCACTGACGGCGACGCTGACCGTGTCGGAGCCATGGATGAACGCGGCGAGTACATCAATACCCATCAGATTCTGATGATCCTTCTGCTCCACCTGGTCCGCAAAAAAGGCTTGAAGGGCTCCGTCGCCAGGACATTCTCTCAATCGGTCATCGTCCGCCGCATCGCCGAAAGCTACGGATTCAAACTCTTCGAAACACCGATCGGCTTCAAACATATCGGCGAAATCATGCTCGATCCGGCAAACGACTTTCTCGTCGGCGGCGAAGAATCGGGCGGCATTGGCGTTCGCGGTCACATCCCCGAACGTGACGGCGTCTTCAACTGCCTGCTCCTGCTCGAAGCCGTCCTCGCTGCCGGAAAGAAGCCCTCCGAAATCGTCCGCGACATCTGGAAGGAGTTCGGCGAATTCCATTTCGAACGACGCGACCTCCACGTCAATATCGATTCCGGACTCAAACTCGTCAGCGACCTCAAAGAAAGAACCCCTGACAATTTCGCCGGTTTCAAGGTCTCCGCCTGCGAGACTCTCGACGGCACTAAACTCATTTTTGAAGACGAAAGCTGGATACTCTTCCGCCAGTCCGGCACCGAACCGGTCCTGAGAATCTATTGCGAGGCGACCTCAATAGAAAAAATGAAAACCCTCATGGATCTTGGCGAAGAGATGGCTACACGCTGAAGAAGAAGTTCAAAGTCCAAAGTTTAAAGTCCAAAGTTTAAGTCAAAGACCGTATCTCAAGGGTTCTGCCATCATCACGAACCGGAGGAATCTTCTTTGAATTTGAAGGTTTCTGCCATCATCACGAACCTGGCAGCATGGCCGGTCTTTCAACGTCAGTTAGCCAACCAGACCGGATAAGTTTACTTCAGATCTTAAACGACTTTAAACTTCTTTTAACCTACTTCAACTCTAAACTTCTTTTGGTTGAGAGTTCGTAATAAGACGAATAGCCGCCGGCATCGAAATCCTTGATCAGGCTGTCGATCGTTTGAAGGATCTGAACGCTGAAATGGTTTTCGATGGTCTGAGGATGAACTGAAGTGTAGTAGGCGTAGTTGAAATAGCTTCTGATAATGACGCTGCGATCATCAATGGGCAGCGACTTGAGATTATCGACCCACCGCTGCATCGATTCCTGTCGCCAGAGGTAGAACTCCACATTTGAGACATAGAAAGCAGACACCTTCTCGCCGATCTCCCTGAGAAACTCTCCAACCGCTCTGATCGCCTTCTGGCCGGCGAGATCTCCGGTGATGGGAATGATCTGATTGCGATCGTGCATATTCTTGATGACCAGAAAGTCGGCTTCATTGGCAAGGTAGTTGCGGTAGCGGCCGTCGAGATCCTTTTCAAGCAGGATGTCACGATAAGCCGGGAAGAACCTTCCGGTGGGGCGATCGCGGATCGTATAACGGACTTCGAGGCAGTCGGTGGAAAAGGCCTCGTATATTTCGTTGATCGTCTCGATATCGCGCGGAGAGAGAGTCAGACCGAAGGTTGCGATCTTTTTGTTCATCTCTTCCTTGTTCTTTTCGGCGAGCTTCGGGTCGAGTGGCGTCCGGTCGAAGTAATCGACAAGGTCGCGAATGGGACGATCCGCCCACTTTTTGTAGTCTTTCGGCAGAGGGCGGGCAAAGAGCATTGAGAGGTATTCGATGCGGCTGCGCGACATCATGAAGAGAGATTTGAACATCAGATGCTGAAGCATCGCATCGCGGCGGATGTCGATCATGAGGGCTATTTTCGGTTTGATTTGAGCTATGTAGGTGTAACTCTGATCGGGTCCGACCCCGAGATAAACGCCGCCGCTGACATTCATTCTGGCAAGTTTGCCCATGACGTGCTGGTATGAGAGCTCATTCGAGATGAGGTTGTCCGAGCCGAAATAACCGGCCCGCTCCGACAATCGGTTTACCACCTGGGCAAAATCGTTTCGCTTCGGCGATTCATCGGCATTCTGCGCCAGAGCTGCCGCCGGTATTGTCAGCAGCATCATGAATAAGAATGAAAGTTTGCGAAGATGGTTCATCATAAGCAAGACATTTTCCTCAGTATTTCTGCAAATTTCGAACGGGTCATTATCTTCATCTTCATCTTCAGAGTTCAATCTTGATTGCGAAGATGCCGATCCTGACGATCTGCCCGGGTTTCAATTCGATGAATTCGCCGGGTTGGAGCTCCTTGCCTTCGACATCGATCGAATTCCTACCGGTGCATTCAACCCTGAAATCGCCTGATTCGAGTTTTTCGATGACGGCGTGTTTGCGGCTGATCTCCTTATCGCCTTCGAGTTTGAGGTCGACCGGAAAATCCTTTGATCCTCTTCCGATTTCGACCTTTTTCTTGAACGATGCGAAGGTCTTCTCCTCCCCGTCATCTGGCTTGTAATTCAGCTTGATGATTGGAGTCTTCGGGCGAATGACGGTCATATCCGATTCATCTGAATTGGCGGCTTCGGGCGGGGTGTCCGGTTTGGCCGCTTCGGGTTTCTTTGCTTTTCTGGGAGTTACTTCAGTTCTGGGCGAATCGTCATCCCAGACGGCCTGCACCCGGACATGCCCTTTGGCGAGGGCTCCGTCAATGCCGAGCGAGAGTGCGATCTTGTCGGTCTTAAGCACCTTGTCGCCGACGAGTTGTCTGGCACGCTGGGAGAGCCCGTTGCGCAGGCCCTCTTCGAGTCCTTCACGCTTTCTGCCCTGCCATTGAGCGTCATCGTCCCTGCTGAGGTAGATGATGTATTCGCCGGGAAGGTAAGTCGGACCGCCGGGAGGCGTAAACATTTCCCGTTTCATGACAGTTTCGACTTCACGAGCGATTTTGACGAAAAACTCATCCCATTCGCTGAGCTGAGCGGGGGTTTCGGGGACCACCGTCACGGCGTCCTCGCCATCGAGCCATTTTCTAAATTCGCCTAGATAGTTGGAAATCTTCATAATGCCTTCATTGTATTAATTACCACACGCGTCTGGAGACTACACGAACAAAATCGGAACTGCCATAAACCCAGCCGCGATTCTGATCCTGCACGTGCGGGTTGGTCTCATCCCACTGTCCAACTTCGATCTGATACCACTGCTGGGAGGTCTGCGTCATCACCTTGTGCCGGGAACCTTTTGCAATCACCCCCATGACCGAATCGCGCATGCTCGGGCCGTATCTGACATTCAAACCGGCCGAGACGATCTCGATCTCGGTTGGAGGTCCAAAGCCGAAGGGATGCCCGAGGTTACGAAAATAATTGTATACGCTGCCAAGTACGCCCAGAAAAGCGAGCGTCAACAGAATCAGGAAGACGCGGCGTCTCAACCCCTTCTGTAAATCTGTCTTTAACCGGTGTCGTAAGCGACTTGATCGGAGCTTTGCCGGCTTTTGCGGGTTCCGGCGTCAACGAGCTTCTCACAGATGCTCTCACAGCCGGCGGTTCAGTTTTGGGCAGCGGCTGGATTGGTGTCGATGGTTTCGGTTGCTGCAGTTCGATGAAAAAACGCCCCTTCTTACCGGAGTGGTTCTCATCTGTTTTTTCCATTTCCGGCTGAGGCAGAACAGGCGCGATGATTTTCGACTCACGATTCTGTCTGGCCGCTACCGGGGTCGCCGGATTGAAATGACCTGATGTAGGGGAGCTTGCCAGAGCCGGTTCGAATTCCGGTTGCAGCGGAGTTTGAGGCAGAGAGCCAGGCACAACCTTGAGCCTCGGCCTGACCAGAGTCTCCTCTTCACTTGATTCGGAGTCGATCTCATCGACCCTGATCGAAGCGATCTGGACCAGTTCGTTCCAGAACTCAACCATCGTCGCCTGCCTCACAGCCGGAGAGTCGTCAGTCGCGCGTTGCAGTATCGCAATCAGCGGTCTGGCCCATGGCTTGCTCATCAACGGTTCGGGCAGCGAAGTTATCGGATCGCACTTGAACTGGCTGGGAGCCCTGCCGCAGATGACCGTGTAAAAACTCTTCGCCAGCGAATAGACATCCGCGGACTCCGTCAGACGCTCGACCTGCCCGGAATTATCGTGAGGGTTATGTTCGGGAGGAGCGTAAATATCAGCCCCGACGCGTGTGATCTCGATATCTTCACCCGAGGTGAATTTGGCTACCCCGAAATCGGCGATCTTCAGAGTCCGATGGTCCTCGGTCAGCAACAGATTGTTCGGCTTGAGATCCCTGTGAATGATACCTTTGCTGTGAGCATAAGCCAGTCCCTCACAGGCCTGTTTGAAGAAGAACAACGCCTCATCGAGGGATAGTCTGCTTTCAGATTTCCCCCGGCATAGCTTGAGCAGATCCCCACCTGGAAGATATTCGAGGACGAGGTAATGGAACGGCACACCGCGAAGATCGGCGGCCGTGCCATGCCCCAGTCGCAGAATGACATTCGAGTGCCGGACCGCATCGAGTGCGACTGCCTCGTTCTGAAAATTCTCCACCAGCGTTCTTTCGAGATCGGCATCAGGGGTCCCCTGCAGGCTGGTATTGAGCGCTTTGATGACGACATCCATGCCGCCAGCAGCGCGGTCACGCGCGACATAAATCTCGGCATAGCTGCCGCGATTGAGCCGCTCGCGCACCTCGAAACGCCCATCCACCAGACTGTTTTCAAGCTTTAATTCAGGCATATCCCACTGATTGTAATGACGCTAAAAGCAAATAACTGAAGCTGGTTTTGTAAAAATATCTTGAGCAAGCGATTTCGGATTTCAGCCCCCTGGTTTCGCGGCTTTCGCAGCGCCCGAAGCCGGTGAAGCGGCCGGAGCGGCCGGAGCGGTTGTGGAAGTCGGCGACGGCAACGGAGCCGGCGTCGATCCGGGCGCCACTACCTGTTGCAACACGTCTCGCGCATTCCGCTGCTGCCCGACCGAGAGATAGGCCATCGCCAGATGAATTCTGATATCGTGAAGATTCGGATCAAGCTTCAATGCATGGCTGAGATGAGAAATCGCTTCTTCATATCTTCCCTGCGCATAATCGATCCGACCCAGATAAAAATTGGCCTCGGCATTGTTGGGATTATCGCTGAGCACTTTCACCAGGCGCTCGCGCGACTCGATCGTCTGGCCTTCGAGATATCTCGCATACGCGGCATTGACTTCTGGATCGGTCGGAGGCTTTTCGACCCCGGCTCGGTTGAAGATGTCTCGGGCGCCGAAAAGACTCCCAAACTTTTCGATCACCGGCCTGCCCAGAAAAGTGCCGATCATCAGACCGGCTATGGTTGTCAGTATTAGTAGGCTCCATTTCATAAAACTCGACAATTCAACTTTCTCCGGCGCTGATGCAAAGTCCGATTTGGAGTCAGCGCCGGTTAACTGGGTCACCTGAGTGAATCGATTTCCCGCACTGCTTTCAGGGGCGGGCGTTGGAGCGTCTGCAGGCTTTTCAGGCTGTGCTGTAGAAGCGATGCTGACCTCGAACTTCCTGGTGGGCCGGGGTAACTGAATCCCGCCTGTATGTCCGCTTGCAGCTTTGGCCGGAATAACCGCCGCAGGCTTCTCATGATCCTCAACGACATAATTTCTCTCGCCGAAATCGGCCACGATAACGGTCAGGTTATCCTCGGCGCCTCCCGCGTAACAGAGTTCCTTCATCTTCTCGCAGATGCGGTCTGGTCTGAGCCCGCTTTTCATGAGGCGTTCGATCTCATCATCGGTAATATGCCGGGTGATGCCGTCGGTGCATAAAATGAAACTCGTCCGGTCGTCAATATCGATTTCGACTATATCCGGCTCGACATCCGGTTCGGCTCCGATGGCCCGGTTAATGACATTTTTTCGCGGGTGATTGGCGGCCTGTTCCTCTGTGATGATGCCCGCTCGCAGAGCCTCATTAACCTCGCTGTGGTCTTCGGTCAGGCAGATCAGCCCCTGCCCGTCATGACGATAGACCCGGCTGTCGCCGACATGCGCAACTATTGCCCGCTTGCCGGCTACGGCGACCAGAGCGAGAGTGGTGGCCATCCCCTCCAGCTCCGGATTGAGCTCCGCTTCACTGAAGATCTTCTGGTTTGCCAGGTCAATCGCACCTTCAACGACATTGCGCAGATCTTCATGATGCTGCTGATTGAAAACTTTATTGAACACATCGACAACCGTGCTGCTTGCCACTTCGCCACCCCGCGTCCGCCGACCCCATCGGCGACGAGGTAGAGCCCACCTTCGGGCAGCACCAGCAGACTGTCTTCGTTGTACGGGCGCTTGGGACTGAGCCCCTTATCCGTCAACTTCCCGATTGTTATTATTTTTGAAGACATGACAGTAAAAAAATAAAATCTAATTGACAGCAGATAGTTCCGGCACAGTTCCCTGCTCTGAATTATTCCTGTGTGAGATGGCCATCAACATTCCCAGCATAAAGAAGCTTGTGATCAGAGACCAGCCGCCGTGACTGACGAATGGCAGGGTTATACCTGTCATTGGCAGCATCCTGATGACCCCGCCGATATTGACGATCGCCTGAAATGCAAGGAACGAGCTGATTCCCGCGGCGATCAGCTTGGTGAACATATCCCGCGCCTCGATCGCGGCTCTCATCCCTGCCACCAGCAAGATAATGAACGCGGCGATGATGATCGCGCCTCCAAGTAGCCCCATCTCTTCAGCAACGGCGGCATAGATGAAATCGGAATCCGCAATCGGCACGCTTTCAGGATATCCTCTGCCGAGGCCTGCGCCCAGCAGCCTGCCGTCGCTCACACCGAAGAGCGCCTGCGAAGGCTGATACGCATACTTGTTGTACCACATCTCTTCATTCGAGATGCCACGGCTCTCGGCGTCGTCATATTCCTTCGCCCACCACCAGTTCTCTGCGGGATTCGGAGGCAGTCCTCCATGCTCCCAGAGATAGAACCTCTGATGAATCCGGCGCGGAACGCCCTGGCTGACAACCCCTTTGACCCGCTCTACCGCCGAGATATCGGAATCCCCGCTGAAGACATCCAGCACCGTATTGTAGATGCCCGCTGCAAAAATTGCGCCGCCCAGCAGTACGGCCATCAGAAATATCGCCATCGTAACCTGAGGCACTCTTTTGACGGCTACAATGTAGAGGGTCACATAGGCGCCTAAAAATACGAGCATCTGGCCGAAATCAGCGAGGGCGAAGAATGGGACAATCGGCAGCAGCGCGATCAAAATGAACGGCAGCACGAACCTCAACGGAGGTATCCCCCAGTATGTTCGCGACAGATTGCGGTAATGCTGCGTCAATATGCCCGCATAGCTGATCAGAAAAGTCACCTTGACCGGCTCCCAGGGGGTAGTGTTCCCGAGAAACTTCCCTCCGCTGGAATAGAGAATGGCAATCAGGACAAACGGCAGCGTCGTCGCCAGTCCCAGGAAAAAACTGTTTCTCTGCAGCCACAACAAAATGTCTTCACGCATTATCATCGTGAATGCCAGCCGGAATCCGATGATTGCCATCAGCGGAATCAAAGTCGAAAATGAAGAGAAGATGCGACTGAGAGTCCAGTAACTCTCTTCCGATGAGCCGGAATCAGATGTTTTGATTGGTATCTGATACTTCGGATCTCCGAACAATACCTGTTTCTTTTCAGCGTCATAATACTGGTTGATATAACGCTGCTGCAGCGTGTTGGCCTTTGCCAGCCTCGCCTTGCTCACTTCCGCCCTTTTTGATGCGCTGTATTCCGGATCGGTGAAGAGCCGGTACTGCATGATCTGCCCGATGCTGAAGAGCAGAATCGCCACCGTGAAGATCGTCAGATCGCCACGGTATTTGTTGCGCCTCACCAGCCAGACCAGAACGACAAACAGCGGCAGGAACAGCGCCATATCGCGAAATGCCAGCAGCAGCGACGGCGAGAATCCACGAGCTATCCCCGCCCGATAAATGGCCAGGTACGCCAGACCATCAAGCGCCAGCAGGAAAATCAATATAATAAAATGTGACGATGGGCGATTCTTCATTTCGATAAAAAGTTATTCGATCTCTCCGGTTTCCTGTGGTTTTTTACCTGACTCAAATCAGAATAAAATCCCCCCAGGGATTAATACGGGTTTACCCGGATCAAGTTCAACCTAATCTGGGGTCAATAATATGTTGAAACTCCACGAAATTACAGAGACGAGGGGGTGGCCTGATTCCGAAGAGGAACCCCAAAAAAAAATTAAAATCAAATCATACACTGATACTGTTGGCGAATTGAATTTATAGCCTGTTTCCCTGCTTCCGTGCTTCATTGATATTTTGGAATGGTCGAAATACGAGCGGGACCGCAGGCGTCCCGCCTGCGTCAATTCGATTAACGCATATCTGATATGAATGTGCAGGTATTTCAATACAAGCAGGCGGGACGCCTGCGTACCCGCTCGTATTTCGATTCTGTAATTTCTAACAATCTAACATCGGTAAAGTGAAACCTGATCAAATTCGCAGGCGTCCTTCTAGTCGAACACAATCAAATTGAAATTCCAGATCTTATCGAATTTTTTCAGGAGGGAAATTATGCTTTCTCGTCGTATGGCAGGGGCGCTTCACATGCTGATCATTCTCAGCCTCGTTATGGCTCCAGTCTTTTCGCAGACGCGCAGGAGTGTCAGGTCAACTACCGTCCAGGCTGAGGACCTTCGCGTCTGGCTCAATTATCTGGCATCGGATGAGCTTGAGGGGCGAAATACTTTTTCGGAAGGGCTGGGGCTTGCAGCCGCCTACCTCGCTCAGGAACTTAAAAGCATTGGCGTCAAACCCGGCGGAGACAACGGTTCCTATTTTCAGCGTGTCAAAGTCCTCGGAATAAAAAGCGCCAACAGGTCAACCGTAACAGTCGCAGTCAACGGCACATCGCGGACATTCAAAGACGGTGAGGGCATTACTTTTCCGAAGAATGTCGGAGGCAAACGCAGCTTTACCGTCGATCAGGTAGAGTTTCTGGGCTACGGGCTGGATGCCCCGATCATCAATCACAATGATTACGCCGGCAGGAACGTCAAAGGCAAGGCGGTAATCTATCTTGGGAGCCTGGGGCCAAAGGGACTTCCGCAACAGTCGCGCCGTCAGTTGGGCGGACGTGCCCGATACGCCACCGATCAGAGACAGGCACTAGCGAGCATCGGTCCTGTAATCGCTGCCGGTCAGGGGGTGCGGCGGAGGCAGGGGGGTGGTGGCCAGAGGCAGGGGGCGGCAGGTGGAATTCAATCCGACTTCACCACAGTCCAGCGGCTCGATAACCCGATTCCACCAATGGCAAATGCGTCAGATGACTTTTTCGAGTTTCTCTTCAGCAACGCTGAAATCAAATATGCCGAGCTGAAAGACAAGGCGGCAAAACAGGAATCACTGCCGATCTTCACCCTCAAGGGAGTCACGCTGACTTTCAATCTGGATGCCGATTATCAGATCGTGCGGACTCAGTACACCCGGAACGTCATAGGCTTTCTTGAAGGCTCCGATCCGAAACTAAAAGATACCTTCGTGACCTTCGGCGCGCATTACGATCACGTTGGATATGCCGAAGGCGAAGTCATCCAGGGTCAGAACGGCCCCGTGCGCCAGGGCGCGGCCGGGAGAGTCAAACCCGGTGCGGTCGATGACAGAATCTGGAACGGCGCCGACGATGACGGCTCCGGCTCAGTGACGTTGCTGGGAGTCGCCAAAGCCTACGCCGCAGGGCCCAAACCGAAGAGATCCCTCATGTTCCTCTGGTACGCCGGCGAAGAACGGGGCCTTTTGGGATCGAGATTTTACGCCGATTACTCGACTGTTCCGCTCGACAGGATCGTGGCCAACCTGAATATGGACATGGTCGGTCGAAACCGCGACGACAAGGCTGATGAGGACAATTCAGTTTTTCCGGTCGGCTCCGATCGCATCAGCACTGAGCTTCACAACATCACCATTGATGCCAATGCCGCTCTGCCCAAGCCGCTTAAACTCGATTTCGAAATGAACGATCCGACTGACCTTGAGCAGATCTATTACCGAAGCGATCATTACAGCTATGCCGCCAAGGGCATCCCAATTGTCTTTTTCACAACCGGCCTTCACGGCGATTATCACGTGAACACCGACAGCTCTGAAAAGATCAACTATGAAAACACGGCCCGCATAGGTCAGCTCGTCTACGAGGCCGGCCGCAGAGTCGCCAATCTCGATCACGCTCCAAAACGCGACAACAAAGGGCCTCGTATGGGTAAGGGCAGCACCGGAAAGCTGGCTGAGTAGAAGTTCAAAGTTCAAAGTCCAAAGTTTAAAGTTCAAAGTTTAAAGTTCGTAGCTGCTCAGCAATTACCATCTCATGTTACGCAAATAAGTATTCCTGAATCGGTTTGACACGTTCTATTGAAGTAATTCAAACAGCCGGCGAAGCCGGCGGCAGCATGTAGCCTGGGGTGAAGCGAGGCCGAAGGCCGAGCGGAACCCCAGGTAAATGTGAAAAATAAAACCAAGCCCACGAAGTGGGCGACAGATTTAGGGGCAAAGGTTTAGTGGCTGTTTTTCTGTCGCCGCTATCGCGGGCTTGGATATTTTGGGGGATCGATACCCAGGGTTCCGCTCGGCCTGCGGCCTCGCTCCACCCTGGGCTACATGCTGCCACCCGCTTCGCGGGTTGTGGGCTAGTCAAATCAAAATAAAGAATATTCCGTGCGTAACATGAGTTACTAACTTTAAACTTTAAACTTTGAACTTTGAACTCTAAACTCTCCCTGAGTCACCTCGCCTGGCAGCGCGGGCAGAAATATGTCGAACGCGCTCCCTGAGTGATTCGCCTGATTTGCGTACCGCAGTTCAGACACGGCTGACCTTCACGATCATAAACTTTCGACACGGTCTCATAACGTCCATAACTCGTATCGAGATCTCCGCTTTCAGAGTCAAATTGAGCGTCGTTGGCAATGGCCTCTCCAAGAACCGCTACGATCTCGCGATGAAGCGGCCCAATGCGTCGTTTTGAAATCTTGTTTGCCGGAGTCTTAGGATTTATCCCCGACCGGTGCAGCGCTTCGGAAGCGTAGATATTCCCCAGACCCACAACTCTGGTCTGATCCAGCAATACAAGCTTAATCTGTCTGGCGCTTCTGCCCAGAGTTCGATGCAGATATTCGACCGTAAACTCTTCGCTGAACGGTTCAGGGCCGAGATCGGCGAGACACCTGACCTCGTTGAGATCTTTGCTGCGAACAACCATCATCATTCCAAAATGTCTCTGATCGTCAAAGACGAGCTTCTTTCCGTCATCAAACAGCAATATCGCGTGGGTGTGAGCGGGGTCATCAGCGGATTCGTCAAGATAGCTGAATCTGCCAGTCATTCGTAGATGAGTGATCAGCGTCCGCTGATTGGAGAGATTAATGAGAATATGTTTGCCGCGTCGCCCGACACTTTCAATGCTTGTATTCCTGAGCCAATCGGCGAACTGTCTGGGTGAATTATCCGGCGCCAGCCCCGGCCTGATGAGCCGGGCATGCACTATATTTTTGCCGGCAATGAGCCGCCTTAGCTGTCTGACTACACATTCTACTTCTGGTAATTCCGGCATGGTGTTATCAAAACGGGTTTCTTCTTTCAGACTGAATTGTACGCACCTGTGAGGGCTCAGTCCATAACCGTCTGATGACCTGGTATCAATCAGAGTAAAAAATTGGCGGGGTTGTTGACAAAGTATCCGGCAACAAGTAAAGTCAGTGTTTCGTTGACGCGGGGTGGAGCAGTCTGGTAGCTCGTTGGGCTCATAACCCAAAGGTCGCAGGTTCAAATCCTGCCCCCGCAACCAAATTTCAAGCACTTAAAAGCCGCCTTTTCTTTCGAATTGGCGGCTTTTTGCTTTTCAGGTAATCAACTACCTCGCAATCGTTCAATTATTTTTCATTCCCCGGTAGATGCATTCAGGAAGCGGGAAAGGCTGAGCAGATGCCGGCCAGGTGTGAGTGTCGTCAGGCGCATCCTGATAGTATTATTTGGCGCGTTCAGTTAAGATCGGCGGCGCGCCGGGATCAGTTGGAGTTTGGCAGCTATCCCACACACCCTTTGTGATTACCATCAAGGCGCAACCTTCATTTGAGGGATTTCAAGTAGCTTTTATTTGCACATACTTTATTTAATCAACCCCCATCCCTCAAAGGAGATCGAATGAAACCAACATCCATTATCACCCGGTTGATGATTGCGTTTGGGACAACCATGCTGGCCTTTGCTGTTGCTCCGCCATGCCTTGGGCAGGCGAAACCCGACGGCAGGCAGTTAGATAAACAATGGGCGCAGTTTAGAGGCCTGAACGGGTCAGGAGTGAATAAACAGGCGCCCCCGGCCCAATTCGGCCCTGACAAGAATGTACGCTGGAAGATATCAACTCCAGTCGGCCACTCTTCACCTATCATCTGGAGCAATCACATTTTCCTGACCGGTTATGAACCGGAATCAAAGACCCTGTTGGCGCTGGCATATCACGCGCGCACCGGGAAATTGCTATGGAAGCGGAATATTCCTGCGAGCGGCATCGAGAAAACCCATAAAGTCTCCAATCCAGCCACAAGCACTCGGTTACGGACGGCGAACGCGTTTATTACTACTTTGCTTCAGCCGGCATCTTTGTCTTCAAGTTCGACGGAACGCCGGTTTGGAACTTCCCATTCCCAACCATAGAAACCGCCAATGGCTCGGGCACCTCTCCGATAATCGCAGGTGAGCTGCTGGTGCTCAATCGCGATGAACTGGCGAAGGCAACGCTGATTGCGCTGGATCGCCGGACCGGCAAGGAAGTATGGAGATTTGTCAATAATGTCAATCCGCGAGGGCCAGGTGGGCAGAGTTATGCGACCCCGGTATTGTGGAAGGAAACATCGTGCTGCATCGGCGGGACGAGGTTGTCGCTCACAGCCTTGCGGACGGCACCCGCGTCTGGTGGGTGACTGTGCCATCGAGCGGAGCGGCAACGCCTGTCGCAACGGATGACGCATTGTATGTTGCAACCTGGACTCTGGTCGGAGAACCTGACCAGCTCTTTCAGGGCCCGACATATGCGGAACTGCTGGCCAAAAATGACAAAAACAGAGACGGGATTCTCTCCCTTGAGGAATTTCCGGCCGATCTGCCTGCAATCGGCAGGCCCGGACTTGATCCGGTTTCAAGCGGCCCCCTGTTGTACAAGCGAAATACCGCGCGCCTCGATCCAAACAAAGATGGAATAGTGAGCAGTGAAGAATGGTAGAGGCCCAGCAACAGACTGCCAAGGCATTAAAGGAACACGGAATGATCGCTATTTCACCCGGAGCCCAGGGAAATGCAACTCTCACAAACATTCTCTGGAAAGAAGTCAGGGGCGTGCCGGAAGTCCCCTCACCTGTTCTGCTTGGCGACACAGTCTACATGGTTCGTAATGGCGGTACGCTGACAGCGATGAAGCGTGACTCCGGCAATGTGGTTTTCCGCTCACGCATCAACGCAGATGGCCCATATTACTCTTCACTGGTTGCAGCCGGCGGCATGCTTCTGGCCTGCTCCGGTGAGGGCAAGGTAACCGTCATTCGTCCGGGTTCGGCACTTGATATTGCCTATCAGGCGGATTTCGACGAGCAGATTTTTGCGACCCCGGCATTTGCAGGCGGCTTGATGTATCTTCGCACTGACCACCATCTTTATGCTTTCGGGGCCAATAACCAGGGATCCCGTAAATAGACTTCCAGCTTTGAGTGTCCCTTCGGGGTATATAGACATTACAGCATCAAAATACGAGCGGGACCACAGGCGTACCCGCCTGCAGTATTCGTTCGACCATTCCAAAACAGGATGGAAATCATGCAAAAGGGCATACGGTTTTCGATGCCATTATCCTTTGAACTCCAGTTCGGTTACTCGATACAAAGACAAGCTCAACAGATTGTGAGTTATCGGCTTTCACCCTGATGAAATAAGCTGCACCGGTTGGCTGATCAGTGGACAAGTTCCCATTGATACTGTCACTTAACTTTGAGTTTGACCACGTTCGATGTTCTACCGTCAATTGTCACTGTCAAATCCACATCACCCCTGCCGGCTAATGACAGAGGAACCTGGAAGTTGACCTGATCGAGGCCGATGAACTGGTTCTGCGAACCGACAAATGAGGGCGTGATATCAGTACCACCCAGCGTCACTTTGGCTCCTCCGGAATTGAAGCGCAGGCTGGTGCCAAACAACATGACGGTATTGCCGGCATCAATCGCGATCGGAGAGCCATCGGGGTTGCTCATGGGGAGGTTAAAGTTCTGACCATCAACCGAAGCGGATGCTGCAGGCGCGCCCGTTCCGTTTGACAGCCTGGTAAAGATTGCAGGCGCGGTGTTGGTGATGGTGAGGGTGCCTCGCGAAACGAGATTGTTTTTGTTGGTCACGATTACTGTCGCCACGCCGGGTTTGACGGCCGGAGGAATCTGGACATTCACCTGCCCTGTGGAGACGAAGAAGATGGGCGCCGGAAGGCCATTGATCAGAACCGTTGTGCCGTCGAGCGAGAAAGGAAGAGTCGCAGTCGTAGCCGTTAGAGTTTGTGTGCAAGATTTGCACCAAATATTGCGACTATTGACTCCGGCGCCGCATTCGTACCATAACGCGCCGCATCGACCGTTACAGGGTTTACGGTGTTGACGTTCTCTGACGGAGCGACCGTTATGACGACAGGAGTCGACAACAATCCCTGAGAGTTTCTTGCCTGAACAAAGAGCGTTCCCGCGGCTCGAGCAATAATGATGGAATTTCGACACTGATCGCGCCGGTATTGAAGTCGGGCACTGCGGTCACCTGCAGTCCGTTGACCAGAATCGAACTTGCCAGATCAATGCCGGTGACAACAAGGCCGACATTTGCAGCCGTGGTGCCGGTCGGCAGGAAAGCTAGGTCGTCGCTTGCGCGATGATCGGTGGTGAAGCCAGCCCCGCGAGTTGACCTCTGATAAGCCCGTTGGGAAAACTGGAGGTATGAAGGTTGACGTAAAAACCTGTTGGATTCGCGAGCATCCGCTGGAATGGAGCGAGTGAAGTAGAAGTGATCTGCACGGGAATATTGATCGTGCCTTTGCCGGTTGCCGAGACGATCGTATTCGAGCCGCCGATACCTGTGCTGATGACAACCGAACCGTTGACTCCGGCAGCCGCCTCGTGGATGTGCAAACCTGAGATCGTAACTGGTGGGCCGGCGATGTCATAAATAACCGAGAAGGTGACGGTGCCGCCCGTAACGAGCCCAGTGTTTACGTCCATAACGGGTTGGCGGTTATCGTCGCCGTACCGCTGGCGTTGAGGGTTGTGATCGGGGACTTCATTGCCGGAGCTGAGGGTGGTGGTATTGGCCTGCACCTCGACCAGTTTGGTAAGTTGACCTCGAATCGCTCCCATTGGGATTAGCAGATGTGTGCAGGTTGACGTAAAAACCCGCAGGATTCGCCCAACAATCGTTTGAATCCGTGATATCGACGCTTGTCGCATTAAGGTTGATCAAACCTGAACCGGACGCAAATGTCAGGCTGTTTCCGCTGCTCAGGCCGGTGTTGAAAACGACAGAACCGGTCGTGGTGGCCACACCTTCGTGAATATGCAACCCGGTGACTGTGACGCTCCCTGTGAAGGTGGCAGAGACCAGAAAATTGATAGTTGCTGAGGTGACATTTCCCGAACCATCACGATTGACCGTGATGGTAAGCGCTGCCAACCCTGCGGCGTTCAAACCCGCGATTGGCGGGGTCTCATTTGGCAGGACTGAGAGGCACAAAAGCTGTCAGAGTCTCGGCTTTTGCCTGTGACACCAACGCAGTAATACAAACACGAAAACTGATGCTACAAACCCCGTCGTTCTCTTCATTTTTTCCCTTTCGTAATTGGAGCAAACCTGCTCTGTAAAGTTGGGATAGTCAGCTATTCAAAGTCGTTAAGCATTAATATTGATGGACATAATCGAAATGACTGTGAAGCGAAGCCAACTTGTTGCTGAACGTCATTAGCTAATTGATTAAGAACTATGAGTAAAGATGGATTGCAGCAAGAGCTGGTCTGATTTGACGGATTCCAGCCGGGCTTTCATTGTTTGGGTGTGCCCGTCATTCATGAGTATTTAAGAGATGTTTATCGTTATGTTTTAAACGACCTCATTAAATATGAAGAAACCCGTAATTGCAACGGCTTTTTCAATTTCCGGCAGGATAGGCCATCAATCTATTTTCTTTCGGCTGCGCATCGAAAGCCGAGGCGGGGGCCTTTGTTGGTGGGTCTGGCCCAAACTCTGGTAGTTGTCATGGCGTATTTCTCAAACCCTTTTG
>JADJLO010000024.1 GCA_016710075.1 Acidobacteriota bacterium
ACGCGAATTGGGACATGGCCGGACTGCTGCCCGGGTTTCACAAGTAGTAGATTATATGTCTTCTATCAGTCTATGGCGTGATTGCATTAGAGTTCATCCTCAAGCTGATGGGAGCGCGATCCGGCAATGGTTTCGCTCAGTTTGTTGCCACAGTTTCCCATCCGCTACTGGCGCCGTTCGAGCGCATTGTGGGAACTCCGTCGGTCGGGTCAATTCAACTCCAGCTATCCTATCTCTTCGCGCTCATTGTTTATGTTTTGCTTCATCTTGCCATCAATGGGATGTTCCGCCTGATTGCCACCCGCAAGGTTGAAGTTTGAGGCCGAATGACTCCAGCATTATCAGAGCACCGGTTGCTCATCAGAAGGGATATTGATGTTGAACGAGAAGAATTCAAAGGCAGAGTCAAACGGGTTATGGGAACCATCAAAGAGAATCTTGGCTGGCTGACTGGCGACCATAAAGCCGAAGATGATGGCTAAAGCCGAGCGCCCTTGAAGGTAAAGGCCGTCAACATGATGCCAGAGTGAGTCGGAAAGCAGATGAATTGAGCAAGCGCCAGACAGGCAGTAAATGAAATCTGATCGCGAGCTATCACTGCATCCCAATGCTTTGCCCGCGATGCCGGATCTTATCCCAGGCCAGCCCGGTGTGGTGCACTCTGTCTGGATGCATTTGCGTAATTTGGAGCAGTAGAGGCTCTTAAAAGTAAGTAGGAATTATGGAAGCACAAATTAAGCTGGCCCGAATCTTCGGCATAAAAATCGGGCTGCATTACAGTTGGCTGTTTATCGCTTTGCTGATTGCGTTCTCGCTCGCGGGACATTTCAGGGAAGTTCATCCGAGCTGGTCTCCGGTCGTAATCTGGGGATGGCGATCATCACTGCTTTACTCTTTTTTGTTGCCATTGTTGCGCACGAACTGTCGCATGCCGTAGTTGCAGTATGGCGCGGGCTGCCTGTCAGCTCGATCACGCTTTTTGCGCTAGGCGGCGTGGCTCAGCTTGAGAAAGAGCCAGAAGACCCAACAACCGAGTTTCTGGTCAGCATCGTCGGGCCCATTGCCAGTGCGGTGATCGGGTTTATCTGTCTTTTGCTGGCGTGGGTGCTCGGTTGGACGAGGATGGCAGAACCGACCACGCCTCTGATGGCGATGCTGGTCTGGCTGGGCTACATCAATATCGGGCTGGCGATTTCAATATGCTGCCCGGATTTCCATTGGACGGCGGACGTGTACTGCGCGCCATCGTCTGGTGGCGGACCGGCAATGCGCAAAGGGCAACGAAAGCCGCTTCACTGACCGGGCAGTTTGTCGCCATAGCATTCATCATCTTCGGTGTATTCCGCCTTTTAGGCGGCGCAGGCTTCAACGGTTTGTGGATAGCCTCGTTAGCTGGTTTTGCTGAATCCAGCGAAGGCCGTCTATGCACAGCAGGCTCTGATCGAGCGCGCCGGAGTGCGCGTCGGTGATTTGATGACGCGTGATTCCACTGTAGTAGACAGCAATTCCAATCTGCATACTTTCGTCCACGAATACCTCCTGCACTCCGGACAACAATGTTTCCTCGTTGCCGAGCAGGGTAAAGTCACTGGTCTGATCACGCAAAATGAAGTCAAGGATGTTGCGTATTCGTCGCTATGGCCTTACACCCTGGTCTTTGATGTCATCTGCGCCCCCTTGAAAGGCTGCGGACGACACCGGAAACACCCGTCAGTGAAGCGCTGGAAATCATCGAACGCAATGACATCAATCAATTGCCGGCATTGGCAAATGGACGACTGGAAGGGATGATTTCGCGCGATCAGATTCTGCATTACCTGATTACTCGCGCTGATCTGAAGATTTGATGGCTTGCCGTAACTTTGCGCCGGCATTACTTGACAGGACCTCCAACATCCCTGGGGTTGTCCAGGAAATGCGGAATCAGGATTGAAATAGGAGATAAACGATTATGGCCAAAAGAAGAAATCACAGTTTATTGATATGGGAGAGTTGAAAGTGAGAAATTTGAACCGACTGAAGAGGTGCGTAACGAATTTGAAAAAGCGTCCAAACTCGGTACGGCAGGACATGTGCAATTGATGGAAAAGTTGCGGGCGCATAACTCGACTTCTCCTGCCCTCTCCGGGGGAGATATTGACGCAGCCTGGGAAGATGCTGCCGTGGGTGAGGAGAGTGTGGGCGGCGAAAATCCGACTCCTGATCAGGATGTGGTCGATGAGCTGGGGGAAGCCGTGGGGCTTATTTATTATGACGGCGAGCCGCTGCATACAACTGAAAAGATCGAGTCTCGGGATGAACGTCGTTGGGAACTCGACCCGGCTTCATCGGAGGGCTTCAACGAACGAATGAAACACGAAGGAGAGTTCGAGGAAAAGTGAGGCCTCGGATCTCGTCATGCCATTCTGCTGATTGACCAACAGAACAGACCACCTCAAACACAGATAACAACCGTAATCTTCCTCAAACTTTTTTCCCCATATTGTCCAATTTTGGACAGCAGGTTATCCCAAACCAGCCGATTATAGACAAAGCAAAACGACAATTAAACCGATCCTTCCACACGGATGCGATCACTTACAAGGAGACAGGTTATGTTGAGCAAAAGATGAAGTCAAGGCAAAGCCCAAACAGATCAAGGGGTGCGATAAAGACAAGGTTGGGAATTGACTAACAACCCCTGATCTTGAAGCCGAAGGCGAAGTTGAACAGCTGGAAGAAAATTTCAGGAAAGCTGGCAAAATGCGCCGCAAAGTCAGCAACGTAGTCGCCAAGGCGGGTACAGTCATTACGGGCAAAAGATAGATCGTGAATTACCAACCTGGCTTATCTAGTCCAGGCCGGGTGAGCAGCGGATTGAGTTCGGAGCGCTACTAATGACCGCATGAAGTGAGAAATTATGGCAATGATAAATGGGGCGAGGATGGGAGCACTTACCCGCAAAGCTAAAGCATTGAGGAGCACTTTACTTCTGTCCCGGGAAGAACAGATGGCGGCGCGTCTCGCCGCCAATGTTGATGTCAGGATAAAGGGGATAGCGTGCGACTCAATATGGGTGTTTCAATGCCGGTTGACGCGTTACGCTATCCCTGATATTTCAACCCTCATTACAACTGATTCGAGTGGAATACCGCCTCACCCTCAGCCAGTCTACAAGGACCCGAATGAACTGATATATCTGACCGATTCGATGATCCCTGTCCAACAGATTTATTGGAGGACAGGGATTTATTGAATCCGGCGAGTTACTAGCGCTATCCGCTATCACCCAAAAAAATCCAAGTGTTGTGCAGGCTCATGATTGAAAATGAAAACAGGATGATCCGCTATGTACGATAACGAACATAGCAAATCAGAAGATTGAAGTTCACTGTGAAATTTCCCGCATTGTTGGTGAAAACACACGTATTGAAATCTGATGTTTCTTTTAGCTCCAGCTATAAACCCCTGCTTTCCGATTTATTGCATATTTTCCCATTGGCATATTTATTGCGTCTTATTATTACCTAAGAGGAAAACCGAATCATTTTGTAAAGTTGTAACTTTGTTAAAAGAGGGGTGTCTCTCCAGTTTCTTAAATTTGTCTTAATTTTCAGTGGCATGAAATTCGAGAATGCAGATTGAATAATATTGAAGGGGAGTCGAGGAGGAGATGATGAAAATTAATTATTTTAAACGACTGGTCTTGGCGTCCATTATTGGCGCAGGAATGTTACTGGGGACAAACGGGTTAGCTAACTCCCAGGAACAAGAACAAAAGCAGGAAAAGCAACAAAAGAAGGATGAAAAGAAGCAACAAAGGAGTCAGGGATAAGGAACAGCAAAAGCAGCAGGTAAAGCTCAGCAAAAGCAGGTTCAGCAACAGCAGGCGCAGCGTAGAAGCGACTGACGCGGCAGGGGCAGCAGCGCCGAGCCGCAGCAACAGCAGCGAGCAGTGACGCGCAGCAGGAGCAGCAGCGCCAGGCGCAACAACGGCAGCGAGTGACGCAGCAGCGGGAGCAGCAGCGTCAGGCGCAGCAGCAGGAGCAGCAGCGCCAGGCGCAGTATCAGCAGCGAGTGGCGCAGCAGCAGGAGCAGCAGCGCCAGGCGCAGCAACAGCAGCGTCTGAATTACTATACCCAGCAGCGTCAGCAGTTGGATCGTCTCGCTCAACAGCGGGAACAGCAACTGCAGCAGCAACGGCGTCAGTCTCACTTGCGTTTTCAGCAACAATATATTCAGCGCCTGCGTCAGGATCAGATAAATCTCCAGAACGCTCGTGCCTACGATTACTCAGGCCCCAACTACCGTTACTCCCGTGGTGGCAGGTACTACCAGACGAATCAATATGGTGTGGACCTGATCAAGCAAGCTTTGAACTATGGCTATGAGGAAGGCTATCGTGCCGGGCAAGCTGACCGGGAAGATCGTGCGCGCTTCAGCTATCAGAATTCTTACGCCTATGAAGACGCAACATACGGATACAATAATTATTACATTGATTTGGGCGAGTACCGTTACTACTTCCGGGAAGGCTTCAATCGTGGCTACCAGGATGGTTACTATAGCCGCTTTCGATATGGTACAAACGCTAACGGTGCGTTCAGCCTGCTAGGCACCATTCTGAATCAGATCTTTAACGTACGGAGGTATTAAATGAAAGCGTAATGTCAACTGAACGAGTTGCTATGAAAGGCTTCGTGCAGGATATCGACAAATAGCGGTGAAGAATGAAAGCTTTCGCCGGGTGCTTTACACGGCAAGAAACTGCCAGCTTGTCGTGATGGCCTTGAAACCTGGAGAAGAGATCGATGGCGGAAGTCCATAAGCTCGATCAGTTCTTTCGCATTGAGGAAGGGACGGGGAAGCCGTTCTCGATGGTGTTAGCCGAAGCTCAGCGCGGGCTTCGCCGTGCTTGTCCCTGCGGGGGGCCAATCACAACATTATCAACACCGGCAGTGTTCACTGAAGCTCTACACGCTATACGCGCCGCCGAATCATCGGGACGGAGTTGTCCACCATACCCGGGCGGATGCGGAGAAGGACAATGAACAGTTCGACGGTAAAACGACGGAATAGTTGGCCGGCCAGGCAGTTGGATAGCCGGCTGTCGGCCTGCTTTCAGGCTTACTCGCGGAGCAAGGGTGTTTCGCCGGACTCGAACTCAAAGGGCACGGTGATCTCACAGGATACGGAACATATGGAAGGGGTCTATCACAAGGGAGTGACGGCCAGAGAGGTTTTGAAGGAGAACAAGGTCAAAGCGCCTGCCGTGGTACAGGTGTTTCCCAGAACTCTTTCCACCTTCTCACCACGTAAAGCTCGCTGGTAATCTGCTGAGTATGCGAGCTCGGTCCGGAAGCCCGGGCCCGCATACTCCAAACTTGATGTTAATAATATCCTATGGCCAGGCAGGCGCCCGGCAATATAGCAGTCAAATGATCGTCAATAAGGGAGAAACAAATGCCAATCATTACAGTCATCGTAGTATTAGTCGTAGTAGGTCTGGTGCTCTATCTCGTCAATAATTACATACCGATGGCCAGGCCTGTCAAAACAGTATTGAATGTTGTCGTGGTGCTGATGCTTTGCCTTTGGCTCCTTAATGCCTTTGGCATTGTGAACATACCGATTCGACTCAGATAGCAGCACATTCAGGTTGTCGCGATTTAATCGCCCAACAAATCCGTTGCTCTGAATCGATCCCTTAACTGTTTTTTCAGATGTGCCGGCTCCGGCGGTTAAGTGAGATTGCGCAGGAGAATATGCGGGAGATACAGGGGCTGAATGTAAAACAGGTCAACCCCATTCAGGAATGAGGTTTACGATTATTGGTACTTCATTCTTTCACGGGCGGGGAGATCACGATGACCTTCCCCACCCGGCTTACCTGAACAGTTACTCGAGTTTTATCCTGTAATTTCCCGGTTAAGCGGCTTGGTTGGATAGTAGAGGAGGACAAGATCATGAAAAATATTGGAGTTAACAATTTGATTAACCGCAGGAAGCTTGTACCAGTTTTCATGTGGCTCATTGTTGTCATCATTAGCAGTAGCCTTGGTTTAGCGCAGGGATCCGGAGATCCGACGATAGACCTGGCTCAACGGGCTGTCAGGGAGAGGATATCAAGTCGAGAGGACGGGCGCGACTTGAATATCCGCTTTAACAACGATGCCCGGACCGAATTCAGATCGAATGCGGAGGTGATTGTTCGTGGCACTGGAATATTTTCGCGTAACAACAATATGGAGTTGAGGAATTTCTCATATGTAACACTGGTCAACAGACGTAATAACAATGTATCCGACATCAATTACAACTGGATAGGCGGTTGGTACAGCAGTGGCGCTATTAATAACTACGGCGGGCAGATCGTTTACTGCGCCTCTGATGACATGAAGCGCCACTCATACTCGATCAACACCAGCGGCGGCGTCCGCCTGGTGCAGCAGAAAGCGATGCCCCCTGTGTCGAGGGGGCAGACCTGGGGCTAACCGTAACAGTATCTGGGTGGATCGCGGCTGCCGCGCTGATTTTGAAGTTGGTCGCAGTGTCGGCGTTAGTATTAATGTCACGAATCGTCTAACGGGAACGTATCGTCTCAATCAATCGAGGAGCGATAATCCCGAGGCGGTGGCAAACCGCGTAACACGCAATCTGGCAGGGGGAGATCAGCAACGTCTCCGCACTGCGGTCATCGCGACGCCTGGAGTCGCCCGGGTTACTGGCCATCAAACGGAACGGACGCACTATCACCCTCGCCTCTTCGCTTGCCGCTCAGATCACGTTCGATGCTGACGGGCGTGAGCAGATCGAGCAGACACGCAATGGCCGGAGCATTCGCACGAGCGCCACTCTTTCAGGTGATCGGCTGAAGGTCAATTCCGTAGGGGACCGATCCGTTGATTTTCAGGTCACCTTTGAGCCGATTGACAATGGCAGGGGGCTCCGCGTCACGCGACGCATCACCGACGAAGGTCTGAAGCAAGAGGTTGTGGCCAGAAGCGTATACGAAAAGACATCGGACGTGGCGCAATTGGATGTCTACTCCGGCGCCAGGGATTATTACCCTCAAGTCGATGTCACCAGAGATAGTTTCTTCGTGCCGGATGGCACACAGCTTGTGGCTGTTCTGAACGACAATCTGAGCACGAAACAGGCACGTGAAGGTGATCGCTTTACCTTGACGGTTAGATCCCCTTCACAGTACGACGGATCCAGCATCCAGGGACATGTCATGACGATAAACAAGTCCGGACGCGTCGCTGGCCGTGCCGAGATGTCGCTCGAATTCGACAGCATTCGTCTCCGCGATGGCCGCACCTCGAACTTCGCCGGATACATTGAGAGTATCCGTACGGTAAATGGTGAGAATATCCGTGTGGATAATGAAGGAAGAGTGCAGGATCCAGGTGGTCAGACTAATCGCACTTTGTGCGGACGGGAATTGGCGCTGCAATCGGCGCGGTGATCGGTGCAATAGCCGGTGGTGGTAAAGGCGCGGCTATTGGCGCTGCAATCGGTGCGGGTGCGGGCGCAGGATCGGTTCTGATCCAGGGCCGCGACGATCTGGAATTAATGGGCGGAACTGAATTTATGATTCGTGCAAGCGCCCCTCGATTAGGTCTTCTCCGATTCAACACAAGGCCTGGAGACCCGGCGATAGTATCTCAGCCGGCTGAGATCAAGTAAAGGCGGATGGTGCTTTTTTTCAAGAACTCAAACCGCTCGCGCTCCATCAACGTCAGGGTTGCGGCAAAGCAGAGTGTTGTGGGCGTGAGAGGGATTTCTTGAAACATTATTAAAGTCGAGGAAAACGATTATGATTTCGAATAAAGGCAGTTTTGTGACATTTGGGCGCAAGGCCCAAATTCTTTTGATAGCTATAGTGGCAATGTTTTTCATTGGTGGAAGCCTGACCTTTGCGCCAGTTCCGCAAGGTTCTGCCAGTTCGGCCATTAATCAGGCGTCAACAGTGGTAGTTGATTCGCAACCCAGTCTCGGCTCCATATGCGAATTGAGCAGCGCGGATTATTCCCGCAAGCCCTATTCCTTTTCAAGAACTCTATTGCGCCTCGGATAACGGGCGTAATTATTGCAATGTCAACACCGCGATGGGGGTGCAGTTGGTGCGCCAGCGCAGTGATGCTGCCTGCATACAGGGGCGAACATGGGGATTTGATCGACGCCGAATCTGGGTGGATCGCGGCTGCCGTGCTGACTTTATCGTCGGTAACCGTGATGATGGTCGTGATCGTGGAGATAATAGAGGTCCCAGCCGCGCGCGCGGGCGGAGGCCGAGGTAATAACGTTCAGACTTTCTACTGCGAGTCCGGTGACATGAAGCGCCATTGGTGCAGTGAAGGTATCGGTGGCACAGTTCGTTTAGTGCGTCAACGCAGCGATGCCGCTTGTATTCAGGGACGAACATAAGTCGGGGTGATAGAAACGGTGTCTGGGTAGATCGCGGATGCCGCGCGGACTTCGAGGTTCGCCGCTAACTCGAACCTGCTAAGATCAGGGTACTAGTATTTACCGATGTTACGCACGGAACATTCTCTATCTTGATTTAACTAGTCTATAACCCGCGAAGCAAGGGGCGGAGATAGCCCAGGGTGAAGCGAGGCCGAAGGCCGAGCGGAACCCTGGGTATCGTAATTAACTTTATCATCCAGAGCCCGTGAACGCGCGGCGGAAAAAAACCGCTAGACCTTGGCACTGAATCTGTCGCCCCACTTCGTGGGCTTGGTTTTATTTTTTTGAACTGTACCTAGGGTTCTGCTCGGCCTTCGGCCTCGCTTCACCCTAGGCTACATGCTGCCGCCGGCTTCGCCGGCTGTTTGAATTACTTTAAAAAGAACGTGTCAAACCGATTCAGGAATACTTATTTGCGTAACATAAGTGATTAGGTTGGAATAAAGGTATTTTTCAACGCCAGGAACGCCAAGAGGATTCAGAGAGTGATTCATAATTTGTAACTGCTCAGCGCCCATCTTCAAAGGTTCAATCCCAGCCTGATATCGTCATCTATCAAATTCTGTTGAGCAGGGGCTGAGCAGTTACAAGCAGTTTATGTTTGTAACTGCTTTCGTCGTAAACGCCATTGCAGTCTATTTGATAGCGCGCAATTGGCCGGCAAATCAAGTTTCCTAAAGGCCAATCTCTTTTATTATCCTGATTGGTCATCATTTGTTCCTTGTTCTTCCCACAATCGGCTTGAGCAGTTTTGTTGATTGCCAGGGTCAATCGGCAGCGTCTTTGACTGAATCGAGTCGTTCGACCATATCGATTACCTGTTTACGGGAGGCGTCGGTCAGGCGGTCACGCGTGAGCGATGCAAACTTCTCCATCCGGCGATCAATCGCTTCAGGCTCGGGTTTTCCCCGCGGCTGTATTTGAATGGCGCTTCGAGTGTGCGCCCATCACGCAGCACAAGGCGAATGGCATATTCCGATGCCTCGGGGACCTCTTCGTATCCGGCTCGCCCTGCAAGGTCGAGGACGGATTTATCGTGGGGCTTCTTCAGTGAAGTCGTAGACCGAGGCTGAACCACGATGAAGATAGAGCGAAATGGCGAAGTTCATATTCAACTGAGCGCCGACGATGGTGTGTGGCGCTTAAAATGAAGAATCTTCTGCCCGAACGGCCCGTCTTTCGGCCACTCCTGACGACGATGAATCGTTCGATGTCGCCGGCTTTGATCTTTGATCGTTTGTAGGCAGGATCGAGGGCGTCGGATGAATGGTCCGATGGAAGAAGAGCATGATGTAAACTTCGGATAAATATAAAGCGGCCCCTCGAACTTATTGAAGTCTTTTTCATTGCCTCGTAATCCATCTTGCGGCCCGTGCCGCGGAGATAACTCGGCAGCAACCCCGAAGGTCCTCGACAATGTGGGTCGGCCCTTTCCATCCTTTGGCGGAGCAACTGCCATTTCGATGCCGGTTCGGGCTGCCCGTGCAACGGCAGCTTCTTGTCCTCGGTTTGATCGAAGTAATACTGGAAAAGTCCGCCGCCGCCGCCGATGCCGGAGTCCCATTGCAGCGAGAGTCTGATCGGCATTGAGTCTCATCAGCTTTGACGCGGCTGCGGCCGAACCGCCGCCGCCCACCACGCTTGATGGCAACCCCAGGCCCTGAAGGCGATCGAGTTGCGCGGCCAGTCGTCCGTTGACCGAGTATGCAATCGCAGTCGCCAGTATCAGATCGCGCCCCGTGGCATGCGTGTATTCTGCCACAGTCAGTGGCGCAGGCAGGCTCCGCACGAAGCGCAGATAGTTACTGCGGAAATCGCTGTCGTCGATTTCGTTGCCGTGAATCAAATAGGCATTACATGCAGTCGCGGTCTCGAGCGGCGGTTTTCTGTTTACTCCCCAGACGGTTGCTTCGGCCGGCCCGCCAATCTTCATCGGCCGTTCCAAATAGGTCCGAGAATCTTTGAAGGCGTTGATGTATGCGCGATCACGCCGATGTTGTCCAGAATACAGAGCTTGCTGCGTCTGGCTCGCCTCCTATAGCCGCGCCGAACAGGGAGCCGGACCCACGCAAGAGATCACGTCTGGTTATCATCTTTTCACCTCTCAATTCTGTTTCGTTCCAGACTACACGCTGGCAAAAGGCACTGACGCCATTCAGAGTTGTTTTAATTTTTCAAGCCAAGAAATTTGAGCGTATTTCGCGAAAAGAACATTGTCAGTTCCTCTTCGGTAAATCTGATTTCTTTCTTGTCGACGTGTTTAAGGATGAATTCTATCCACTCCTTCTCCGTGTACATCCATTTCGAATGGGGAAGTCGCTACCCGGAACATGGTTCTATTTCGAGGCGGGGCCGTCGGAATGCACGTCGGAGATAGTCAAGATAACGATGAATCCTTTCTGATCTGCCACCTGCCAGTCGTCTACATCGAGCCAGAGGTTCTTATGCCTTTCAGCGAGCTGGCATTCGATCGTGTGCAGTAACAGTTTTTCCGTTCTGTTCCACCGGCGGTACGCGGATGCCGGCTCCACCGGCGCGCCGATTTTCAGTTTCAGGAAGTCGCGCAGAATATCTTTCGTAGAGGGCTGGATCGCTGAATCCCGATCCATCGTTGCATCAATCATTACTGGTGTGCCGAATTCGAGCGCTTTTTTCAAAAACAGGTAACACATTCGCGGTTGTTACCGCTTTGTTTGCCAGAGTGTGCCAACCAGTTCACCAAAACCCTTAAAACCGTATTGCGTCACCGCTTTTTCAAACATTTTGACGCCATCTTTTCCACGGCGGACATCAATCCCCGCGAAGGGTACAAAGCGCCCGGGATGTTTTTTGCAGAGTTGTGCGATAGCTGCCAGCATCGGTTCGACCTGAGAGCCATCAGGATCGCCGGCAACGCCGATTGCCGCCAGCGGGCGTGAATAATCAAGAAAGAAAGAGTAATATCGATATCAATTCCCGCTTCGTCCATTTCAGCGCAGATAACGTTCAGCATTGTCTTCAAATGTGCCCGCGCGAAGCGTTGCGGCGGGTATGTATATATTTGCGAATGTAAAATCTTCCTGCTCCTTTGAGTCGTACTCGAGAATGCCGTACTTGAATCGTGACCAGTAGGCAATCACTTCCTTGCGGTCCTGTTCGGTGAGGAGGCATCTGAGAGTCAAAGGGTTTTGCTTCCGCTTTAGGAGGTTCGGAGCGAGGCTGCGTGGGAGGCCGGTGAGATGACTGTAAGCATTGAAAGTACGGCTTTTGATGCGCTTCTTCAGAAGGCCGTTTCGAGGGGGTTGAGCGTGGAGTGAAGATAAAGTGCTGCCGCACATCATCAGTGCACCGCAGTCCTCCTGCCGTCGGCGAGGATGGCCTCTCGACGCGAAAATATTTTTGTCATTTGTTCTCCTTTGACAACTCCCGCTTCAATTGAAGCCAGCGCTTTGACCAGCGCATGCCCTGCAAGGTCAAGTAATCCGGGCTCGTGATGCGTTCTGGAACATCACCAGGCATATGGTGAAAACTGCCGCCGGCGAAGCCGAAATAGCGATAGCTCCGTTGGAGACCATTGCCACCATCTCTCCGCCGGGCCGATCCGCAACGATGGGCTTTAAATCGGGCAATCCGGCAAAAGCATCTGGCGAGCACCGGCCTTGAAGTCCGCGGAACCGAAGAGCCTCCTTGCTCAGCAGTTTACTTTCGAGCCCCGCCCGGTCTTCTCTGTAATCGTTGGTGGCGATGCCGGCTCCCAGATGCAGCCAGCCTCGCACCTCACCGGCTGCGGCGCGATGTGGTCGATGAAATGCCGTATGCCGACGCCGTTCAATTCGTGCTGATGAGGCGACGAACAACCAGCTCATATCTGATTTTGCGAGCCGCTGCCCAGCGCGCCAGCCCAGCCACAGAGCTATACTGGGACCGCGCTCACCGGCGCATTGAAACCATCCGCTGCTCGGCGTTGAAACAATCATCAGTTTTTTCCGCGCTTCAACCTGCCAATTGTTTCCGAACGCCTCTGCTTTTCATTGTAGGTCCCGTCAATCTGCACGGACGCTTGTGCGCCAGTCCTGGCGACAGTATCGAGCATCGACTCATCGCTTTGTCCAGCTGTCAGAATCGGCAACGGCCATTTTATCAGGCCCGGCCATCGCATTGAGCGCAACGATCTCGCCTGTCGGGGAAAGTGTCACAGCGACAATTGCCGCTACGCCTGTTTGCACAACCGGACCAATGATTTTGTGGACAGATGAATTTGGAATGATGGACGCCCCTGCAACAGGCGGGATTTTCCACCAGCGCTATTCTGCCTTTGAGAGATCCAGCAGGCGGCCCGTTGCCTGTGACGGCTACCAGGGGCCTGGTTGCAGGATTCGCTCCAGTCGTCTGCGGCCACCAGAGCGGAAGGATTTTACCGGTTTACCGTTGATGATCAGGGCACTGGTTTCCAGGTGAAACTGTTGCAGCGTGAACGGCTCGCTTTGCCTCGAAGCCCACACGGCGGAGTTCAACAGTAAGCCAGCGTGAAGTTTCGATATCCGCGGTTGTCGCTGTGCGGTGATCGCCAATTTGCAGTAAGTGACAACATCCCGATAAAGCCGCTAGCCGAGAGATAATCAGTGGAATCATAGATGCTGTTCTGCGGAATGTTAATGGCGCTTCACCACCAAGATCAACGCCAGAGGAATACATGCTCCGCGTTTCGCAGCACCACGCCGTCCCGTATAATCGCGTGATCAGCGTCGGATGTCGATTTCTTAATCATGGGAGATTCACTTTGGGTTATACTCCTGTTGATAGAAACTGACTGAATCTTTATTTTACCGACCGGTTGGTTATGTTTTTAGTCCCATTTTGTCGATCAAGTTTATCGGTCCTCAAATCCGGGAAATTTAAAGTTTTCCGCAATGGGAGAGTTAGGATTGGTTGCCAGACTTGCAGTCGGCTATTATTTAAGCAGGAAAATATTTTTTCAAACCTAAACAGGCATATTCCGGATGGATATCTGCCCCGCGACTGGCCGCGCTTATGCGGGTGCCGCTCCATTCTGGTACCTTTCGCCCAAGAATTAAGCGAATGCTGCACACTGAATGGTGCCGATGCTGTCACTCTTCGCCGCGTTTTCATTTGTCGTTATGATGTTCAATCTGCCGTTGCCTGGAGGAACAACAGGTGATGCGGTCGGTGTCGGATCGCCTCGATAGTGCTTGGACCCTGGGCGGCGATGCTGGCAATCTCGATGGCTGCTGATTCAGGCATTTTTCTTCGGCGATGGCGGATCTATGGCCTTGGGAGCCAATTGTTTCAACATAGCGGTTGTCGGTTCTCTGGTCGCATCCCTCGTTTATCGAGTGATTGGAGGTCGTTCGTCGCTCGATTCGAGAAGGCGGTTGATTGCCGCGGCCCTCGTGGATATGCCGCAATCAATATATCCGCTCTGTTGACAGCGATTGGAGTTCGGCATCCAGCCGATGCTTTATCGCGATGCCGCGGGAACTCCGCTTTATGCGCCTTGCCCGCCGGCATCGCGATTCCTGCGACGATGATCGGGCACCTGACTTTCGCCGGGATTGCCGAGGCGATCGTTTCTGCAGGGGTTGTGTCCTATTTGCAACGCAGCGATTTATCGTTGCTCAAACTAACTGCACCTGATGCGGCAGCAAGCGAAAACGGAGTTGATCTGATTGAGCCGGTAAACGGCTGGCGCTCAACCCGTTCATTATGGATCGGCCTGGCGGCATTAATGATTATGACACCTCTTGGATTGCTGGCTACGGGAGCGGCCTGGGGTGAATGGGGGCCTGAGGATTTCAACAATCCCGAGATTCGAGACCAGATCACACGGTCTTCGCTGAACCAGGCAGCCCCTGAAACGGCGTCGAGCGGAATGCAGCGACTGGCAACAGTCTGGACCGCACCCATGCCCGATTACGCACCGCCATTTCTGCGCAGCGAAACCTTCGGTTACATCATGTCGGCAATGTTCGGAGTTGGTTTGATCATCCTTTCATTTTTGCTCATCGGCCGGTTGATGCAGAGGAGCGACCTGGAACCTGAGCAGCTTCTTCACCGGTTTCAGACGCAGAAGGGTTGTCGGGCACACCATTTCCGAGATGCTCGGCGCGATGGAGTACGCTCTGATGGCTGATGATCTGGCGCGCGTCGACGGGTTGCTCCAGCGTCTCGACCCGCGAGTCAAAATTGTGGGATTGTTCTCGTTGATCATCGCAGCATCGTTGTCACGAAAGCTGGAAATTATCGGCGGAGTTTTTCTTGTTGCCCTGGTCCTGGCCATTTTGTCGCGGATTCCTTTGCTCATTCTGGCGAAGCGTGGATGGATCACTGCTTTGCTCTTCACCGGCTTTATCGCATTGCCTTCCATTTTTATCACGCCGGAAACGTCATTTATCGCCTGCCGCTACTGGACTGGGCGGTCACTGCGCAGGGATTGACCAGCGCCACATTTTTGATCGGGCGAGTCGAAACATCCGTCACTCTTTCGCTGCTGCTGGTTCTGTGCACTCCGTGGACAACAGTTCTCAAGGCGCTGAGAGTTCTCTGCGTCCCTGCCGTTTTCATCGTGATACTGGGAATGACATATCGATATATCTTCCTGCTGCTGCAGAAAAGCAGGGAAATGCTTGAGGCGAGGCAGAGCCGGATGGTGGGGGGAATTGGACTCTCGTCAAAGCCGGCGATTGGCAGTGGCTGGGATCACCGTCCTCCTGGGCAAAACTTTCCGAACTGAGCAGCGAGGTCTATCTTGCGATGTTGTCTCGCGGATTTCGCGGAGATGTCGATACCTCTCGATGAATTCAGCATGACCGGTCGTGACTGGGTCGGGATGCTGGTTTTATCCGGACTGGCTGCACTGGCAATTTTACTTTGGCAGATGATCACTTATGACAACATCAGTGTTTGAAGCCCGGAACCTTGTCTATCGCTATCGCGATATGCGCGCTCAACGGCCTTAATCTGACGATTGAGCAGGGAAAACATTGGCTCTGCTGGGCGCTAATGGATCGGGCAAATCAACGCTGCTGCGAATTCTCGACGGCCTCTATTTCCCTGAGAGTGGAAGCCTCGCCTTTTGCGGAGAGCCGCTGACAGAAGAGCGGTTGCAGGACGATTCGTTCGCATTTCAGTTCCGGCGTCGCGTCGGATTCGTTTTTCAAAATCCTGATGTGCAGCTATTCAATCCGACCGTCTTCGATGAACTGGCATTTGGACCTCTGCAATTGGGCTGGCCGAAAGATCTCATCCGGCAGCGCATCGGCGAGATGCTTGAACAGATGGAGATCACCCACCTCAAAAACCGACCGCCTCATCACCTCTCAGGCGGAGAGAAGAAGCGCGGGTCGCCCTGGCTTCTGTTCTCATCCTGGATCCTGAAGTTCTGCTGCTCGATGAGCCAACTGCTGCTCTCGATCCCAAAAGCGAGAGCCGGATCATCGATCTGCTGATAGATTGGAAGGAAGTCTCAAACAGTGGTTATGGCCACATAGTCTGGATGTCGTTGAGGATATCGCAGATCAGGCCTTCATTTTCAGGGAGGGGCGTCATTGCCGGCGGACTGCTCTCGTGATCTGCTGCGAGACGAAGCGCTGCTTAAAGAGACTAATCTGATTCACTCTCATCGTCACGCTCACCCATCCGGCGAAGTTCATTCACATCTTCACAGTCATCACGATCACGGTCATTGATGATACCAATCTATGACAAACTGATGCTTGAACTCTGCAGGGGCTGAAAACTGTGTTTACAGCGTAGCTAGTCTTTAATAAGCGGGTCCATCTCTACTTTTGTGGGAACCATGCCATCCCATATTCTGACAGGTACGCCATTGTGGGAGGAGAATTATTCGTGGAGTTTTGCCCCGCTCGAAGATCTTCATGAAATCATCGTATTTTATTCTTCCAATGGGGAACTGAGCCTGATACTTATTCTTGAACATCGCGACCTCGGCCTCGCTGTTGGAGCATAAAGCGACGACCGAGGCCTTGGCACTCTCCGGCTGAGCCGAGCTTGTTGAGTTCAGGTACGCTCTGCTGGCAATGAGTGCAGCCGGTGTCCATCAAAACCAGAGTCCAGTAACCATTCTGCAGGTTCTCTGAGATCCCGTCGATTTTTATCCCTTCAAGGATGCCGGGTTTAGCGCTTTGTGCCTTGAGCCTGATCATCGGATCGGACGACTGCCTGCTGCTGTTGCTTGACATGCCTGTGACTGCCACCCCGGAGATGGCCGAAAGCAGAACCATTGAATATCTCAGAGTCCGGTAACGTATCGGTTCGTGTTTACTGAGAATCCATGCGGCGGTGATTGCAAGAAGCATCACCAGATCCTCTGCGAAGCTTCCGCAGGAGTGCGCTTGACCCAGGATCCGAAACATCCGCAATCTTCAGTCGCGCCCGTATACCAGGCCCACCCACAAGAGTTAAGAAGACGACAAACAGCACGACTGTTGCAGGCAGGGCAATACGTCTGCGGAAACCGGCAATCAAAGCCATCCCAAGGCCACATTCGATGACAATCATCGTCCATGCCGTCACCTTGATCAAAATTGGTACTGTGATTATCTTGTAATCGCCAATCTGCTGGATGAAATCCAGCGGCTGAGTATGCCTTCAGAAGACCGGCCAAAAGCAGAATGGCTCCGATTATTATCTCAATGATTCGTGCGCTCAGACCCCGATAGTTTTCAATTCTTATAAGTGCCACGGCTCGATTCCCTGTAAATATTTCTTTAAACTTTAAAAGTGTTAATTGATTATGGACAATTTCAGTCTGTCAAGGTAACTTCCATTCACAATTTTGATAAATTAAATCGAAGATATAATATCAAAGCCTGACTGCAAAAGGCGGAGGATCAAGTGATTAAACGAAAAATTCATTTTCTTTCAATAGGGATGCTGCTCGTTCTGAGTCTTATATCAGTAGCAGCAAGGGCACAGGAGCGCAAACCGGCGAGGCCACTGCCGGCCGAAAGGGCGGATATCCTGTTGATGGAATCACGGGATAAGTTCGAAAAGCCGGATGAAATTGTTGCCCGAATGAAGCTCAAGGATGGGGATCTGGTGGCCGACATCGGAGCCGGCCTGGGCTACTACAGTCTCAGGCTGGCCAGGCAGACCGGACCGCATGGAGCTGTCTTTGCGGTCGATATACAGCAGGGAATGCTCGATCGGTTGAATGCCAGGATGAAGGAATCGGGGGTGAGAAACATATATCCGATCCTCGGTACTGAGGATGACCCGATGCTTCCTGCAGGCAAGATCGACTGGGTTCTGCTGGTCGATGCCTATCACGAATTTTCAAAGCCGAAAGTGATGCTTGAAAAGATCCTCACTTCTCTTGCGCCGGGCGGCAAGGTGGCACTGATTGAATATCGCGCCGAGAAGATGCCGGATGATTTTCCGATCAAACTCCCCAGAGATCACCAGATGACCGCGATAGATGTTCTGCGTGAATGGCTGGGCTCGGGCTTTGAGCTGATTGAATATCACGACTTCCTTCCCGCCCAGCATTTCTTTATCTTCAGGAAGGCGGAAGTGAAGTGACCTTCATTTTCGCTCAAATACGATTTTTCCCGCGGCCATCGTCAATTTGATGCTTCCTGCAGGTAATTTCTCTGGAGATTTTTCGCCGAGGTAGAGCGGGTCGATGTCCATGACAGTGATATCGGCCCACCTGCCTGGTGCAATAATGCCGGTCTCGTTTTCTCGAAATGAGGCGTAAGCCGACCAGGTGGTGTAAGCCCGCAACGCTTCCTCAGGTTTGGTGTTCTGTTCAGGTACCAGCCTTTAGGCGGCTGTAGATTTTTATCTCTTCTTGTGATGGCGGCGTGCAGGCCATAGAAGATGTTATGGTCCGATCCCGGCAGGTCGGAATTGAAAATCAATCTGACGCCGTGTTCGAGCATCGTCCGCCAGGCATAGGCGCCCTTCACTCGTTCGGGGCCAAGCCGGCTTTCGGCCCCAGGTCTTGTCCTCGGCGCAGTGAGGAGGTTCCATAGAGGCGATCACATCCAGCTTCCTGAATCTCGGAAATCGTCCGGATGAACGACCTGCGCATGTTCGATACGATTCCGGTTCAGACGGACTTCCGGTTTCTCTTTGATTACAGTTTCGATGAAATCAAGGGTCTCGCGATTGCCGGCATCGCCGATTGCGTGAATTGCGACCTGAAAACCAGCCTTCATCATATCAGCGACCAGCTTGCGATCGAAGCCGTATTGTTCGCCACTGACGCCCTTGTGTCCGGGCTTATCGGAATAATCGTCGAGCAGTCTCGCGCCGCGTGAGCCGAGTGCGGCATCGTAATAGGCCTTGACGGCACGAACAGTCAGCATCCCGCTGTGTCGCTCATCGGGCCTTTGATGAGCCAGGTCCGGCATTCATCGCTATCTCTTGCCGAGAGCATTGCATAGACACGAATGGGTAGTCTGTTTTCCCGGGTCAGTGATTCGAAAGCCCGCATCGTGGCGGCATTTGCTCCGGCCTCATGAACTGCGACAAAGCCCGAGCGGGCCATGGTTTCAAGTCCCGAAAGAACGTATGACTCGATCTGTTTATTGGACGGTTTGGGAACGGTATCCGAGAGCAATGTGGTTGCCCGGTTGAGCAGGATTCCAGTCGGTTCGCCGGATTTATCCTGACGATGATTCCACCTGCCGGCGGTTGGGTTTTGCGATCGATGCCGGCTTTCTCAAACGCGAGGCGGTTGCCCCAGGCGGCGAACCCGTGGAGGCTGCCCAGATATACAGGATGATCGGGAACCTTTTCGCCGAGAAGCTTCATCGTGGGATATTTCGTTGCCCATGCGCCTTCATCCCAGCCTTTGCCAATGATCCATTCGCCTTTTGGAACCTTCGAGGCAAATTCCGCAACGCGTGCAACCGCCTCTACCTCGGTTCCGACACCTGTCAGATCGACCTGGCTCTGCTTCTCCCCGAGCTCCGCAATGTGTACGTGAGAATCGACGAGGCCGGGAATTACCGTCGCGCCATTCAGATCGATGACTCGCGTCCGATCACCACGGAATTTCCTGGACTCGTCGGAACTCCCGACAAAGACGATCCTGTCATCGCGTATGGCCACAGCCTCCGCGTCCGGCCTCCACCCACGTGGAGAATAAGGAGCATTATCTGAAGGCACTCCGTCAGGCGCAGGCTCTTTCCAATTGAAGGTGTAAACACGGGCATTGATAAGAATGGTATCGGCGGTCTCGGACTTCTTAAGCCCCTGACAAGCTGGGAATGTTGCCGCTGCTAAAATGAACAAACAAACTATAATTCCGAATTTTACTTTTCCAAACATGATGGCCAAACCTTTTATTCTTCAGACGGGGCAGGCGTTTTGAGCTCAAGCTTCAACTTGAACTCCCACAAGTATCACGCAAAAGCGTGAACTCTGAACCGAAATATATTCCCGAATCAATCCATTAAATGGCGTTTTACAGCGCGCCCGATGAACCTCAGTTTCTGGCTGAAAGGGAAACGGCCAAGGTTAACCTTGACCACACCCTGCGTGAAAGAGCTCTTGCGACTGTAATCGATCTTCACATCAATGATTACAGGGCGGCCGTCTTCGCTGATCTTCATCGCCTGATCGAGGACTCCGGTGACGCCGGCGTCGTTTTCCATCTTGAGGTATGCGGCGCCCGTCGCAATCGCTACTCCCTCAAAGTTCGCTTCACCCAGAACCGTGCAGGTTTTCCTGTTGAGCGGGATCTGCTGAAACTGGGAAATCTGAGCCAGCTCCCCGTCATTGAAGATGCAGAAGATGGCGCCAAGGCCCAGCCTGGATGCGGTTATAATTTCCGGGCCGGTCATCAGAAATCCTCCGTCACCGACGATAGCCACCACCTGTTTGTCTGGATGAGTCAGCTTCACGCCAATTGCCGCAGGCACGCAATATCCCATGCAGTTAAAATCGGTCGGCGATATCAGATGTTTTGACTTGTGCACCGGAAACAGTTCGGCAGTCAGGAATGTATGATTGCCGTCATCGACAACGACGTATGCGTCATCCGCCAGTCGCTTGCGAAGTTCGGTGAAGAATATGCCGGGTGAGACTCTCTCGGCATTCGGCTTTTCGCACCAGGATCTGATGTATGCATCTTTTTCAGTTTTGATCAGCGCCTGAATCTTCGCCGACTCGCGCATGCTTGCACCGCTCTTTTTCAATCCGGCGCAGAGGGCCTGAATCGCGTCGGATGCGTCACCCTCAATCGCCACCCTGGCAGTGTAATTTTTATGAAATACCGCTGGGTTGATGTCTATGTGAATGAGATTTTCAGGAATGCTCATGCCGTAGCTGCCGGTAGCCAGCTCGGCAAACCTGACTCCAACCGCGATCAGGCAGTCACAGCCCTCAAATGCTTTTCGTGCTGCCGGCACTGCCGACGGGCCAAATCCCATTCCGGCATGCAGCGGGTGATTGGCGGGAAAGACGCTCAGACCCTGAAGCGTGGTTGAAACCGGGGCTCCAAGCAATTCGGCGAGCTCAATGGCATCACTTGTGGCATCGCGGGCGCCCCAGCCAAGATAAAGCCCGGGTTTTTTGGCGGCTTTTATCAGATCAATCGCGGCGCTGATTCCGGCCTGATCGATTTCAGGGTTCTTCCATGCTTTTTGGTAAACCGGCAGATCCTCTACCTCTCCGGAGAAAAGCTGGATATCACCGGATAGTTCGATAAAAACCGGGCCGGGCTCTCCGGAAGTCGCAATGTCATACCCTTTGTAAATTGTGGGAATGACATCCTCATGCCTGTTCACCAGAAAAGCCGCTTTTGTAATCCCATCGAGCACTCGCTGCTGGTCGATGTCATGCAACTGGTAGCTTTTCCCTGTATCGCGCCTGATCCCGCCGGAGATTACCAGAAGCGGAACCCCGTCAAGGTATGCCTCGCCTATCCCGCTCATCGCATGAGGGTCATGCCCGCGGCCGGCACTATGGCAAGGCAGCCTATGCTCTGAGTCGTCCGGCTGATCGCTTCCGCCATAAAGCTCGCACACTGTTCATCGTAACAAGAATGGGCGTGATCTGTTCAGAGTTGTTCAGCTCATCGTAAAGTTCTGTATTGTGAACCCCGGGAATGCCGAATGTGTATTTAACTCCGATCTGTTCGAGGGCATATACCGCAAGCCATGCTCCCGTCTTCTTCATATACGCTCCAGTGAGAGGAAGTTTAAAGTTTAAGGTCTAAAGTTTAAAGATGTCTGGCAGTTGTCGTTGAGGATCAATAAATGTTTTCAAGATTATTTATCGCCAGGAACGACAAGACACATATTGATCATTATTTTCAGGGCGTTCCAGACGATTCAAATATCTGCGAAATCACAAAAACCGTTAGTCTCAGAATCTTTAAACTTTAAACTTTAAACTTTGAACTTACTTATTATTGATGATTGATTGAGCGGCGACACGCCCGCTGAATACACACCCGCCAAGGAAAGTTCCTTCGAGTGATCGCAGCCCGTGAATCCCGCCCCCTCCGAATCCGGCGGCTTCACCGGCGGCAAAAAGTCCCGGGATTGGCTCGCCTGATTCATTGATGACGCGAGACTGCAGGTCCGTCTGGATTCCTCCAAGACTTTTGCGGACCAGTATGAACTCTCTGATTGCAATCAGCGGCATCGAGTCCGGGTCGTTGATTTTTGCGAACTTGCAAGTGCGAATCCGGTCGCCCCGGTATTGGCGGGCATGAGCAATCCGCCTTAACTGGTCGTCGTTATGGAATGGCTGTCCGCGATCGATCATCTCGTCGTACCTGCTGATCTCCCCGGCCAGCAGTGCTGCATCGACATCGTTTGAACCTGTCAGGGCGTTCATCTTTTCCGCAAGCTCCGGAATCGACCTGGCTGTGACGAAGTCCACGCAATTATCGACGAAATCCCTGACCAGGCCGGTATTGCCGAATAATAACGAAGCCAGAAAACCAATTATCTTCTTGTCACGGATCGCCTGATTGAACTCGGCTCCGGAAACTGCAAGCTCCTTTTTAGCTATCTTCCAGTTGAGAATCTGCCACGAGTATTTTTTCTTCTGGGCGCAGATAGTGTCGACCAGATATCTCGAATCGAAGGACGTAACCATCGCCGGCGGACCCATCCTCCGTCCTTCGTAGTTCATCCAGAGAGCCGATTTTGGCGGTACGAGCGACAGCCCGTGATGTTGATGCTGAGGCCGCCAGTGATGAACTCCCGCAGCATAATTCCACATCTTGTCGAGGTGGGTTACGCGCCCTCCAAGAGCCCTGACCAGATCATGAATCGCGCCGTCGGCTTCAGGCCACGATCCATTGAGCAGATATTCAGGCGGTTCGCCCCACGGCTTGTACCAGTTTTTTCTCACCAGGTCGAGATTGCCTCCGATGCCGCCTGCCGCGACGATCACGTTTTCTCCAGTCGCGGCGAAATTTTCACCTTTGGCCTCATCGACTCCGGCGCAGCCGGTGAAGTGGCCGCCAGACTGAGTCAGTTCCGTAACGCGGTGACTGAAAAAAGTTGAAGGCTGTCACGTCGTGGATGATTGAAGAGTTTATCGAGCAGGGCCAGAATCAAACCCTGACCCGTTCCCCAGACCATGTGAAAGCGTGGTACGGAGTTTCCCGGCTGGTGCAAGCCTCTTTCCACCCAGTGAACCACGGGAAAGAATTTGACCCCTCGTTGCCTCAGCCAGACATAGACATCTTCGAGAGAGCGGGAGACGTAGTTTTGAGCCCAGCGCCGGGGCCAGACGTCGGCTTCACCGAGTTCTCCGTAACTGATCCAGTCACGCAGAGCCAGATCTGCATTGTCTTTTATACCTCCGCGCTTCTGTTCGGGCGAGCCAACGATGAAGACACCTCCGAAAGATGCCCGCGCTAGACCTCCAAAGCGATCCTCAGCCGCTCGATCTATCAGTACAACGCTTTTGCCATGATCGAGAAGTTCGAGTGTCGCCGCTATCCCGGCCAGCCCTCCTCCTATGACGATTACATCAGCCTGATATTTTTTCTCTGTCATATGGTTTTCCAGATGAGTGATGATGCGCGTATCTCATCATACAAACTTGCTTATATCAAGATAATCAATAACGAAAGAGAGATCACGAAAAAGACGGAATAAACGAAACAAATGAAAAATTTACAGACGGTCAATGGGCAGGATAAAACAGCTGATTGATAATCACGAACCAAGCTTGTTTGATCATTTTTCGTTTGTTTCGTTTATTCGATCTTTTCGTAATCTTTTTGCCTTCTGTTTTTTCATTTACCTGTATCGGTTGATTCATTTGAACTCTTCCGATATTAAGGAAGAGTAATGAAAAGGCTTCTGGTTTATTCGCATGATACTTTCGGGTTGGGAAACGTACGCCGCATGCTGGCTATCTGCCGGCACCTGCTCGAATCGATTGATGATCTATCAATCCTGTTGGTCACAGGGTCAGCCGTGATTCATAGCCTGCGACTTCCCGACGACCTCGATTATATAAAGCTTCCATGTCTGACGAGGGTGGGCCGCGGAGAATACACCGCGAAGTATCTCAGTTCGAGCCTTGAGGAAGTCGTGACTCTCAGGTCGGATCTGATTCTTGCGGCGGTGAGGAACTTCAAGCCGGATCTGCTGATGGTCGATAAGAAGCCGCTTGGAGTTAAACGCGAGCTGATCCCGGCTTTTGAATATCTTGTTGAATCCCTCCCTGAAACCAAAAAGATTCTCATTATTCGCGATGTGCTCGACCAACCCCGGATCATCGTCAGCAATTGGGAGCGCAATGGTCATTACGAGGCAATCAAACATCTATACGACCGGGTGTTGATTCTGGGGCAAAGGGAGATCTTCGACCCGATAAAGGAATATTCATTCCCGGTTGAAGTCATCGACAAAGTGAGTTTTTGCGGATACATAAAGAAAGAATCAGATCCTGAAAAGAGCCTGGAGATCAGACGGAGGCTGTTAATCGAAGACGGGCAGCAGCTCGTCCTGGTAACCCCGGGGCGGTGAAGATGGCTATCAGGTGATAGATGCTTACCTCAGCGCGCTGGACCTGATGCCGCCGGGATCAGGCTTCAGGAACGGTGGTGGTCAGCGGTCCTGAAATGCCTGACGACCAGCGGAGTTGCTCAGAAAGCGATCTGAGCTACTGCCCGGCGTGACTTTTCTTGATTTCACCGGCGATCTTGTCGACCTCATGTCGGCTTCTGATGCGGTTGTATCGATGGCCGGTTACAACACCATCTGCGAAATCGTTTCGATGCGAAAGAAGGCTTTGGTTATCCCAAGAGTGCGCCCTACTGAAGAACAGTGGATGAGGGCTTCCAGCATGTCCCACCTCGGACTTTTTAAAGTCATTCATCCGGATCATCTGACACCGCATATGCTTGCGCTTGAACTGAGAAATTTAGTCGAATGCCCGCCGGCAGAAATTGCATATTCGCAAATCAACCTCGAGGCCTTGCCCGAAATTGCCGGAACAGTCAGCACCTTACTTTACTCCCATGCAACTGCCTGAATCTGAAATTGGATATATTCTCAAGGATTTCCCCGGACTTCGGAAACTTTCATCTCAAATGAGATATATCTGCTCGAACAGGCCGGATTGAAAATATCGATCTTCTCCTTAAAAAAACTGGAGGGGCAGAAAGTTCACGGAGTTTCGCGGCGGATCAATGCCGCTGTCACCTACCTTCCGGAACCATCGGCTTATCAAAATGCCGGCCTTATCAGATGGATTTTCGACAACATCACTTTATTCTCAAGGAGCCATCTCCGCCTCTTCAGTATGAAACCGTGGGTTTATGCCGGAACTCTCTTCTCGGTCGTTTCGATGAGTTTCAAATATGCGGATGGATCTTTCAAGACCGCATTCAGGTCGTTTCTCAAGGAGTTTTTACAGGCTGGATATATTGCGGTGGAGGTGCTGAATTCGGGCGGATTCGCCATCTTCATGCTCATTTCTGCCATACCGCGACTACTGTTGCCATGTTTGCAGCCAAACTCAGCGAGGTTCCGTTCAGCTTCACTGCGCACGCAAAGGATATCTACCGCACCGATATGAATCCTGGCGATCTATTGTCGCGTAAATTACAGAGAGCGGAATTTGCGGTCACCTGCACAAAAGCCAACTACGATTATTTGGACAGGCTCAAACCCGCGACCTCGCGGTTGTATCGAATTTACCACGGAATCGATTTGAAGCTTTTCACATCGTCGAATAACAACCGCTCTTCCGGTCCGCCGTTGATTCTCTCTGTCGGGCGGTTTGTGGAGAAGAAAGGGTTCACCTATCTTGTCGAGGCCTGCCGATTTCTCAAAGACGAGGGAGTGAGCTTCATCTGCCGTCATGATTGGCGGTTTTGATGCGTATGCAGAAACGGTACAAGCGTCGATTGACAGCCTTGACCTGGCAGATATCGTGACCATTCATCATGCCGTTACCCAGGAAGAGTTGAAAAGCATCTATCAGACTGCGGCAATCTTTGTCCTGCCATGCAGGATTACCGATGATGGCGATCGTGACGGAATCCCGAATGTTCTGGTGAGCCATGGCAATGGGTCTGCCGGTTATCTCCACAAATATCTCCGGCATCCCCGGAACTCATCAAAGATCAGGAAAACGGGCTGCTGGTTCCGCAGAAAGATCCCCGGACCCTTGCTGATGCGATTCAATCAATGCTCGGGAATCCCGGCCTCATAGAAAGAATTCGCCTTAAAGGGCCTGGAAACCGTGCACCGTGATTTCGATGCAAAATCAAACACACTTGCATTGAAGCAATTGTTCGAGCAATGCCTTGAAAGCGCGCGCAAATGAACTCGATATATCCTTATCCAGAACTGCCTCAGATCCCGGCACTGCTGGACGCCGAGAACCTGCGGCAGCTTCTCAATTGTGAGCTGATTCAGGATAAAAAAATCCAAACCCGGCTTCACATTGAAGATTGCCGGATCATCAGAATCAAATACCGCCCCGGCCGGAATTGTCCGATCACCTGTGCGCTCGCCGTATCGACGGCCGGCGGGGCGAGTACCTCAGAGGTCGTTGTTTATTTCATGGTCTGCCGGGATGGCGAAAGCGCACAGGTTTACAATCAGTCTTTGAGTACCGCGACCATATCGACACTCTTCGGCCCGGGTGTTTTTCACTTGCCCTCTATCGATTCCGTGCTCTGGGTTTTTCCGAATGACAGAAAACTTAAGGGGATAGAGACGCTCTCCGATGCCGGAAAAATCAAAAACGAAGTCTTATCCGGCATCCTTCGTCAGTTTCGTGAAGGATACCGGGTTGCCGGTCATATCGATCTTCGTCCGATTCAATATGTACCCGAACGATCCTGCAGTGTTCGTCTTGATTTGGATCTGCAGAGTGGCAATCGCCCGCAAGTGGAAAAAATTCAGGTCTTCGGCAAATTCTACCGGCCGGGAGAATGTGAATCAGTCTGGCGTGCATTGAACGAAATCTGGAACAGCGACGAATGCAGCAGTGGGCTTCTCGTGATACCCGAGCCGATGGCATTCCTGCATCAGTCTCAGAGTTTATGGCTCAAATGGCTGACCGGCAAGACCCTTGACCAATACGATCTCGGCAGCGAGGAATTGTCTGACGCGCTTGAACAAATGGGGAAAATGCTTGCCGCCCTTCACCGGCTCGGAGATCGATCGGCTGCCGGCGATAGGAACGCCCGATATCCGCCGCAAGCTCGATTCGACTATTGATCTGATTTCACGCGCAAGGCCAGATCTTCAGACGAAGTTACTGGAAGTTGCCGGCCGGCTTGTCTCAAAATCCGATTCAATTCCGGTTGAAAAGAATGCGACTCTCCATGGCGACCTCCATTTGAAGAATATCTTCGTTCAGGATGACCGAAAAATCGCCTTTATCGATCTCGACAATATCTGCAGTGGAGATCCCTCGATGGAGCTCGGCAGTTTTATCGCTTATCTGTATTTTCGAGGTTTGGTTGAGAAGCGCGACCTTGATCAGATTGAAAAACTCGCTGCATCTTTTATTCGGGCATACGCCGAAACCGGCAACTTCGATCCTGATAAGCGATCTTTGAGGTGGCACATCGCCGCAGCTCTGATCCATGAGCGGGCATATCGATGCCTCACCAGATTGAAAGGTGACAGGTTCCACCTGATTGACGATTTAATCGGACTTGCGAGTGAGTTCTCAACCTGATTCAGAGCGATAGTTAATGATGAAAAGATTGATGTTCTACAGTCAGCCCGTGCTCGGTATCGGGCATTTAGTACGCAGCCTGGAGATAGTCCGCGGCCTTGGAGATTTGATGTCTTCTTCATCAACGGCGGGGCGGCGCTATCCGAGTCTGACCTCCCATCTGGCGTTGAACTGATCAACTTGCCGCCAATGAAAACCGATCCCGAATTTCGCGGCATTAATTCCTCGGATGATGTAACCGACACTGAAATAACAAAATCCCGGAGAGCGAAAATATTGCTCGAATCATTCGAGCGAATCCAACCGGATATTCTGCTGATCGAGCTTTTCCCGTTCGGAAGGCTGAAATTCGATTTCGAACTCATCCCTTTGCTCGAATCGACAAGCCGCTCACCTAAAAAGATCCACATCGTATGCAGTCTCAGGGATATCCTGGTTAAAAAAAGCGATCAGAAAAGATACGAAGATTTTGTAATCAAAACGGTCAATAAATATTTCGACCTGATACTCGTTCACTCGGATCCCTCCTTTCAACGCATTGAAGAGACTTTTCCGAAAGCGCATGAGTTGATTTGTCCGGTTGCTTATACCGGCTATGTTGTTCAGCCTTCGCCGGTCGGAGACCCGGTCGCCGGAACCGGGTCCGAAAAAACTATTGTCGCCAGCATTGGAGGCGGCCGGGTGGGCCTGGAGCTTTTGGAATGTGCAGCCGAGGCAAGCTTGTTAATCAAATCCGAACTGCCTCACAGGCTGCTGATTTCTCGCCGGACCTCACATGCCCGAAGCTGATTTTATCCGGCTTGAATCGCGATTCTCGGATTGTGATCATATCCGGATTGAACGATACACCGCCAACTTTGCAGCTCTTTTGAAATCCGCTGATCTATCAATCAATATGGCGGGCTACAATACGTGTATGAACATCATAACTTCCGGAGTCAACGCAATCGTTCACCCTTTCACCGGAAACAATAACGATGAACAGACAATCAGAGCCGTCAAACTGAAAGAGGCGGGGTGGTTGAGATTATCGAAAGAGAGAATCTCAAACCTCGGATCCTTGCGGATATGATCGAACATGTAATCAAATTACCGAAAAAACAGGACAACGTGTTTAACCTGGATATGGATGGAGTCGAAAAGACGGCGAGATATCTCGGCCTTATGGAGCGCGGCGGCTTGACGCCGCTTTCCATTGGCATCGCCAACTCCCGATTATTCACGGATCTCCAGAGCAAAAGCTGCGGCAAGCGGCCGCACTCCATAACCGTGCTCTGAATATCTTCTTCCGGAACGATGATGTAGCTGATAATGATCCCGGTTTGCGCAGGCTGGTGGACATCTTCACGGATGCCGGCGTCCCCTTGAATTTGCAGATCATCCCGGGACTGCTTACGGAAAATTGCTCTTCGTTCCTGTTGGAACTAAAGACTGCCGGCCCTGGCCTGATCGAATTGAACCAGCATGGCCGGCTTCATAAAAACCATGAGCTTTCAGGCAGGAAATGCGAGTTCGGGCCTTCGCGAAACTTCGAGCAGCAGCTCGCTGATATACGGGCAGGAAAAGAAAGGCTCGAAGAGATGTTAGGTGACGCCTTCAGTCCCGTCTTCACCCCGCCCTGGAACCGGTATACAGACGACACGGTCAGAGCGCTGGAAGCCCTCGAATTCAAAGCCTTGTCCGCATTGCAACGCAATGGCCAAATAAATAGCGGCACGCTCAGGGAAATTTCCGTAACACTTGATATCATCGACTGGAAGAACGGCGCGGTTCTCAAGCCGATGGCTCACTTGATGGACGATCTGGCCCGGCAGATCGCCGCCGGTGATACCATTGGCATACTTATCCATCATCAGGTCATGGGCGACGAAGCGTTCGGATTTGTTTCAGACCTGCTCAGGGAGCTGAGGCAATTCGAGAATTTAGGATTTCATACTTTTGAAAGCATATTGAGCATTGAGAATGGCTGATACAAAGACCCGTACACTTGCGGCGATAGTTCGTGAGCACCTCTCCGAGGTCAGAGGCAGCCTCATTCTTTCGGCATTTTGTATGGCCGGTTTTACGCTGACTGAGTTGATTGCACCTGGCCCTTGAAAATCATCTTCGATCACATACTACTCGATAAGAGATTGCCGGGTTCGCTCATCTGGCTTCTCCCCGGTGATTTCTTTTGGCAAACCTGCGGCTGTGATTGTCATATCCTTTCGATACTTCCTGATCGCTCTCTTCAAGGGAGTCTTCGATTATTTTCAGTCCTTCATTACTTCACGGATCGGATATGAGCTGGTTTACAGGTTGAGAAGCGAGTTGTTTGGGCATTTGCAGCAGCTCTCGCTTTCGTTTTCATGCGCGGGTGCGCACCGGAGAGTTGCTCACCAAAGTCGTCAGCGATACCCAACGCTCAAGGATGTTTTCGCTGAATCGGCGTTGACCTTCACTTCGCATCTGCTGACTGTGGTTGGGATGTTCATCATCATGTTCACGCTCAACTGGCGGATGGGGTTGATCGTCCTGCCACCTTTCCTTTCTGAGCTACGCCCTCTTCGGAGTGTATCGCCGGATCAAGGCATCCGCCAGAATGCAGCGCGAGCGTGAAGGCGCGGTCGCATCGCGAATCCATGAGGTCTTGTCATCGCTTCAGATCGTCAGAGCCTTTGCCCGCGAAAAACTCGAGCAGGAGCGTTTCGATCGCGACAGCACATACACCCTCGAAGAGGGAATCAGAACCGCCAGAATGGAAGCCGCGGCAACTCGCTCCGTCGAGATTATCAGCGGCCGGCCTTGCGCCGTGGTCCTGTTCGGAGCGCTCCAGGTCATCGGGGCGATGCTCCCGGGGAAGTGCTGATCTTCACTGCCTACCTGACGAGCATCGTACAAACCGCTTCGCACCCTAGCGCGAATATCCAGCCAGTACTCAGGCCTTATGGCCAGCGCCGAGCGGATCGCTGAAATCCTGCGAATAGAGCCTGAACTGGTCGACGATAAACAGGGTATCAAGGTCTCCAGTCTCACGGCGAGATCGTTTTTCGAGATGTCTCTTTCGACTATGGCGACGGCATCGATGTTTTGAATAACGTTTCTTTACGATCTCACCGGGGGAACGGGTCGCACTGGTTGGAGCATCTGGAGCAGGGAAGTCCACAATTGCCAATCTGCTGCTGAGATTTTATCAGCCTCAGTCCGGGATGATTCTGATTGACGGGCTCGAAATTGAAAAATATCAGCGTCAGTCATTGCGCCGGCGGATTGGTGTAGTAATGCAGGAATCGATTCTCATCGGCGCCTCGATTCGTGAGAATATCGCTTATGGAAAAACACGCGACCGATAAGGAAATCGAAGAAGCCGCGATTGAAGCCTGCACACGAATTCATCTCAAAGCTTCCGGAAGGTCACGAGACAATCATCTGGCGAGCGAGGCAGCACTTTGTCGGGGGACAGCGCCAGAGAATCTGTCTGGCAAGAGCCATTATCCAAACAACCCTCACTCCTCATCCTCGATGAGCCCACCTCGGCAATCGATGCCGAATCCACAATGCTTATTCAAAATGCCCTCAACAAACTCCAGCAGGAAAAACCATGATAGTCATCTCACACCAGTTTGCAGGCATTGAAGAATTCGACCAGATTCCTGGTGCTCAAGAATGGCCGGATAATCGAGCAGGAACGCACACTCAATTGATCGCCCTCAAGGGGTATTATCACGATCTGTTTTATCTGCCAGCACCCGCATACAGGCAATGAGCCGGTTCTTCACGGGCCGTCCTGATTCAGACCGAGTATTGCTCTCTTTCAGCGTCCGCTTGAGGATCTTTCCGGAAGGGTTCTTGGGAAGGGAATCTGAGAAAAACGATCCTGTCGGGCACTTTGAATTTCGTCACATATCCGCTGATGTGTTTCCTGATCTCTTCTTCGGTCAGCGACTGGCCGGGTTTGAGAACGATTGTCGCCATCAACGCTTCACCATACACAGCATCGGGAATGCCGAAGACGGCCGCTTCGGCAACCGCCGGATGCAAATATATTCCCTTCTTCGATCTCACGAGGAGAGATATTCTCGCCTCCGCCTTGATGACAAGATCTTTCCTGCGATCGGTGATGTAGACAAACCCGTCTTCGTCAAGATAGCCAACATCTCCTGTATGCAGCCAGCCGTCGATGATTGCGGATTTGGTGGCCTCAGGATTGTTTGTAGTATCCCCGCATGATATGAGGTCCCGAGAACATATCTCGCCTGTGCGCGCGGAGGGAGAATCTTGTTCTCAAAATCCAGACGCAGATCTCAACCCCGGCAATGCCGGGCCAACAGATCCCAGCCTGTACTCTCCATCGGGTGGTAACCCGTCAGTGCCCTGATGTCTCTGAAAGCCCGTAACCCTGAACGACACGGCAATTGAAGAGCTTCGAAAATTCCAGCCTCGTGGCTTCCTGCAGCGGGGCTCCACCCCGAGCTGACCTGAACCAGGGAAGAAGTGTCGAAATTCCCCCGCTCAGGGTGGTTGATCATCAACGTCAACATCGTCGGAACCACGGATAGCCTCTCGACTTCAGTTCCTCTATGGTCTTGAGAACCTCCCTCGCATCGAAGTGCCTGGCAAAAGGCCGCCCGCAGGATCCCATCATTGCGCCCAGGTTCATAATCAGAATTCCATAAACATGGCTCAGCGGCAGTACCTGCATTCCACGAACCTGCGGCAGATGCTCGTTGAGTTGATACACGCTGTCCGTGATGAAAAGCAGATTTTCACATGTGAGAGAGCATCACACCTTTTGGATTGCCCGTATGCCCTGTAGTGCAGAGCAGCAGCGCAAGGTCATCCGGCTCCTGATCCATCACCGGTCCGTAAGGCTCCGACCTGCCCAATTTCATTCTGAATATTCACCGTACCCGGTTCACCTGTCGCCTCGGCGATGACCAGTACTTCCCTGAATCCGGCTGTGCCGTGTGAGGCCTCTTTCAACCTCGAAGCAAGCTCCGGGAAGTGATCACCAGTTTTGCCCCGGAATCTTCAATTACGTAATGAACTTCACGGGCATTCCACATCGGGGTGATCGGGATAATTATCGCCCCAATCTTCCAGATCGCCGTGAAAGCGGCGGTTACATCCGGACTATTGAGCATCATCACCACGATGCGATCGCCAGGCTTACTCCGCCGATCAGCACCGCTGACAGACGACACGCGTGTCGATACCTGCCACGTTCGTAAAACTGTCGCCTTCAAAGTATGTCGAGACGTATTCCCCCGTATTTGTCTATGTTGTCGAGTGCGAGTCCGCCACATTCATAGAGTTATCAATCAAGCAAAAATTATTAGTTACTGATACTGTTGGCGAATTCA
>JADJLO010000025.1 GCA_016710075.1 Acidobacteriota bacterium
GACATTGTCCCCCTGGACCAGAATCTCGCCATCTTCCGCAACCCGGACCTTGACTCCGGGTATCGTCTTCCCGATGGTGCCGATACGATTGGAATCAGGCCTGTTGAAAGATACGACCGGAGATGTTTCTGTCAGGCCATATCCCTGCAGAATCTGTATGCCCGCGCCCAGAAAGATGTAGGCTATCTCGGATGGCAAGGCGGCGCCGCCGGAAACGAAAAACCGGATCCTGCCGCCCACCGCCTCTTTCCATTTCGAGAAAACAAGGCGATCGAGCACTTTGTATTCAAGCGACAACTTGAACGGCACGCGTTCCTGCCTGTCGATATAACCCGCAACCTGCCTCCCGACTTTCATCGCCCGATGAAAAATTTTCTGCTGCAACGGAGTGGCATCAGAAGCTTTCTTATTGATGGTCGCGTAGATCTTTTCAAACAGGCGCGGAACCGCGGTAACAATCGTCGGGCGAATCTCCTTGATATCTTCAGCAACCGTTTCCACACCTTTGGCAAACGAGACTTTCACCCCATACCACATGTAGATATAAAGCACCGTCCGCTCGAAAACATGCGACAAAGGCAGAAAACTCATGGCCTGATCGTCATCATGAAGATCAAATACTTCCCCTGATCTTAAAGCATTGGAGGTCAGGTTGTGATGCGTCAGCATCACCCCTTTAGGGATGCCCGTGGTTCCTGATGTATAAATAATAGTGGCCAGATCAGATGGCTGAGAGAGGCTTGAAATACGTTCAAACAATTCCGGAGTCTTCCGCAACTCCTGAGCCCCCTGCTTCTCTATCTCGCCGATATTTGAAACAGAGGCGTCCTTTGGCTCTTCAAACAGATAAACAAGAGGTCTCTCGGAATTCTTGTAATTGTCCAGCACGGATTTAATTCTCTTCAATTGCCTGTTGGTCGAGATGAAGAGGATCCTGGCTCCACTGTTTTTCAGAATGAATTCTACCTGATCCAGGGCTTGTGTCGGATAAATTGGGACGTTGACCGCTGAATTACTGAGAATAGCGTAATCCGTTATACTCCAATCCGGGCTGCTCTCCGCCAGCAAAGCAATGCGATCGCCGGGCTTGACTCCAAGCTTATGCAAACCGACAGCCAGATTGCTCACCCTTTCAAGCAGATCTTTCCCGGTTATGTCAAACCATTTCTTGTCGCGCTTAAAGCTCATTAGCGCCGCTCCGGCACGCTGCCGGACGGCCTTTTGGAACATCTCGTTGATGGTACGAGGCTCTTCAATGCCCATTATTGTCCCCCGACTGGAGTTTGGAATCGATATATTCTATGGTGAAGATACCGGGCTGAACCTTCTTGAAACTCTTGATCCCGATATAAAATCAATTTCAGATATTCAATCTTATTACTGGATTTGTCAATTTTGCACCCCGCATATCCCGCTTCCCTCCCCTCCCGCTCTCATGTTGAGTCACGCATTGGGATAAGATGCCCTTAATAAAAATTTTCATCAAGTGCTCAGGACGCTGTCCAAGGCTTGACACAAAAATTCTTTTTTTTATTCTTTGGGTTCGCACTTTTCTCGATAATTCTTGGAGAGATCATCTATGTCTACATACTTTCCCAGTGGTAAGGGTCTTGAGCAACATCGTCAGTGGCACATCGTGGATGCTTCGGGCAAGGCAGTAGGTCGCCTTGCCACCGAGGTGGCCAGCATACTGATGGGCAAGCACAAGCCAACGTATACGCCTTTTCTGGATACAGGCGATCACGTGATCGTCATCAATGCGGCTAAGGTCGTCTTAACCGGCAACAAAACCGACGACAAATTTTACCGGCATCATACAGGATGGCCGGGTGGACTCAAGGAGATGACGGCGCGCGAGCTGTTATCGAAGAACCCCGGCAAGTTGATCGAGCTGGCCATCAAAGGCATGCTGCCCAAAACCAAGCTCGGACGCGCAATGGTCAGCAAGCTCAAGGTATATCCCGGAGCTGAGCATCCGCACGGAGCTCAGAAACCCGTACCGCTTGCCGCCAACACCAACTAACTGCTAACCGATATTCACCGCGGCTCGATTAGGCGGCGGTGCAACTTAATCAGGAGCGAATTATAAAGTGGCTGATATTCAGTATTACGGAACAGGCAGACGTAAAAGTGCCAGTGCCCGTGTTTATTTACGCCCTGGCAGCGGCAACTTCAAAGTGAACCGCACCTCAATAGAGTCTTATTTCAAAAATGAGGCTCTGCGAATGATCATCAGACAACCCCTGCAGTTGACCGACACCCTGAGCAAGTTTGACGTTCTGGTGAACGTCAACGGCGGAGGATCGGCCGGCCAGGCTGGAGCCGTCAGACACGGCATCGCCAGAGCGCTGATTGAATTCAATTCCGAATTGCGTAAGAAGCTCAAAAAAGCGGGGCTGCTTACTCGGGATCCGAGAGCCAAAGAGCGTAAAAAATACGGTCAGAAGGGCGCACGCAAGCGCTTCCAGTTCTCAAAACGCTAGTCTATTCCGGCATCTGCATCGATTGCTTCAATCATCAGATGCCGGTTTCGTCAATAATCCATTGCCGTTTCCGTCAGATTGGTTGTTCACGATCATAAAAGTGAATCGTGAGCTCCGGAGCGGCGAGTACAAAAACCAGATCATTGGAGGCTTAATTGGCTACAGTTACGATGAAAGAATTGCTCGAAGCCGGCGTACACTTCGGGCATCAGGTGCGCAGGTGGAACCCGAAGATGAAGGAATATATCTTCGGTGAACGCAACGGGATCTACATTATCGACCTTCAGAAGACCCAGCGAATGTTCAAAGAGGCCATGAAATTCCTCGCGACGCTGACAGGTGAAGGAACCAATAAAACAGTGCTTTTCGTCGGCACCAAGAGACAGGCACAGGACGCGATCAAGGAAGAAGCTCTGCGTTGCAACCAGTTTTATATCAACCAGAGATGGCTTGGCGGACTGCTGACAAACTTCCAGACGATTCAAAAATCGATCAAGAGATACAAAGATATTGAAGCGATGCAGGCAGACGGCAGAATCGAGCAATATGCCAAGAAAGAGCGGCTCGAGATAGAGCGCGAACGCCTGGCTCTTGAAAAGAATCTGTCCGGCATCAAGGAGATGAAAAGACTTCCTGACGCCATTTTCGTCATCGACACCAACAAAGAAGAGATCGCAGTCAAGGAAGCCAATCGCCTTGGGATTCCGGTAGTTGCCATTGTCGACACTAATTGCACACCTGAAGGCGTCGATTACATCATACCGGGCAACGACGATGCGCTGCGGGCAGTCAGGCTCTTCGCATCGAGAATCGCCGATTCCATCGCCGAAGGCCAGCAGCTTGCACAGCAGAAGGAGGCTGAAGAGGCCGCCATCGCAGCGGAGCAGGCCAAAGCCAGTGGCGTTACCGTTGACATTGCTCAAAGACAGCAGCGTGACAGAGGTGAGCGAGGCGGTCGCGGTCGAGGCCGGGGCGATCGTAGCGAAAGAAGCGATCGTGGCGACAGGGGTGGCGACAGGGGTGGCGATCGCCGTGGACGCAGCGGTGGGGGTGGTGGGTTTGGTGGTGGCGATCGCAGAACTACTCCTGCGGCTCAGCCTCCAGCACAGGCAGCACAGGCAGCACAGGTCACAGCCGAGGCTCCTGCGACAGTTGCGCCAGTAGTTGCAGCAGAAGAGATTCCGGCGACACCAGCATTTGAAGCGCAGGTTCAGGCACCGTTGATCATGGCGCCAGAACCCGTCGCAACAGTTCAGGTCGACGAGCCGTCAACTGAAAGCACGGCAGAATCGGCTTAAGCTTGTTGTTGGCAGTTCAATGCTGCCAACCGACTTCAACGGCGCAGCCACAGCATAAAATGCGCGGCTGCGCCGTTTTGTCAGAGTCTTGCAGGAAATAACACATAATTATTATCGCGACTCCTATCAAGGTTTCAGCGCAATTTTAAAGGGGAATTTTATAATGGAAATTACAGCGGAAATGGTCAGGACCCTGCGCGAGAAGACAGGCGCAGGAATGATGGAATGCAAAAAAGCCCTTAATGAAGCCAAAGGCAGTGAAGAACAGGCAATCGAGATTCTGCGTAAGGCCGGACTGGCAAGCGCCAAGAAGCGCGAAGGCCGGATAGCGGCCGAAGGAATTGTCGGCTCATACATTCATATGGGCGGCAAGGTTGGCGTTCTGGTTGAGGTCAACTGCGAGACGGATTTCGTGGCACGTTCGGAAGACTTCCAGAAGTTCGTCAAGGATCTGGCGATGCACATTTGTGCATCGGAGCCGCAGTTTGTCGCGAAGGAAGAGATTCCCGCCGATGTTATCGAGAAAGAGCGCGAGATTGCCCGCGGCCAGGCAATGGCCGATCCCAAGAACGCCAACAAGCCCGAGAACATAATCGAGAAGATGGTTCAAGGCAGGATCGACAAGTTTTACACAGACGCTGTGCTCTTAGAGCAGCCTTTCGTCAAGGATCAGGCAATCAATGTCTCGGAGCTTGTCACCCAGATCACTTCTAAAACCGGCGAAAAGATCAGCATCAGACGTTTCACCCGCTACAAAATGGGTGAAGGGCTGGAGAAACGATCAGAAGATTTCGCCCAGGAAGTTGCAGCCGTCGTCAAATAATATCTCGCTGGAACTGATCAAAGTGGCTGATTCATCAAAAATTCAGAAACCCCGGTTTCATCGAGTACTTCTCAAACTCAGCGGTGAGGCCCTGATGGGTGATGCCGGTTACGGCATAGATCCCAAAGTTGTCCAGCGGATCGCCCAGGAAGTTAAGGACGTATTCGATCTTGGCGTCGAGATTGCGCTGGTAGTCGGCGGCGGGAATATTTTCAGAGGAATCAAGGCCAGCGCCTCGGGGATGGATCGAGCCTCGGCAGATTACATGGGGATGCTGGCGACGGTCATGAATGCCGTGGCACTTCAGGATTCGCTCGAAAAAATCGGGGTTTTTACCCGGGTGGTTTCTGCAATCGAGATGCGTGAGGTCGCAGAACCATTTATCAGACGCAGGGCGATCAGGCACCTTGAGAAACGCAGACTGGTGATCTTCGCCGCGGGTATAGGCCAGCCATTCTTCACGACAGATACGGCAGCAGCGATGAGGGCGCTGGAGATCAAGGCAGACGTCCTGATGAAGGCAACAGGCGTGGGCGGCATCTACACTGCGGATCCCCGCAAGGATGCCAACGCCGTCAAAATTGACGAGCTCACCTACCTGCGCGTGCTTCAGGAGGAACTGGCCTTCATGGACGCCTCGGCCGTCTCGCTTTGCAAAGAGAACCGTCTCCCGATACTTGTCTTCGATATGACACAACACGGTAACATTCAGCGAGCCGTGATGGGTGAAGGGGTCGGATCTCTGGTCAGGCCCGACGATGATCCCCTGCGAAGATAAAATTTTTTTTTAAAACGCAATTTATAAATCAATCAGCTCCAGGCGGAGGAAAGATATGATCAACGAGATCGTCAAAGAAACAAAAAGCAGAATGGAAAAGGTCGTCGAGGACTTCCGTCATAAGCTCGGATCGGTCCGCACGGGAAGAGCGTCAACCAGCCTCCTCGACAATATTCACGTCGAATATTACGGTTCTCAGATGCCATTGAACCAGGTCGCGACAATTCACGCCCCGGAGGCATCGATGCTCACTGTTCAGCCATTCGATCCATCACTGATCAACGATATCGAGAAAGCTCTGCGCTCGTCGGAACTCGGGGTCAACCCATCGAACGACGGAAAGCTCATCAGGATCCCGATTCCGCCCCTCACTGAAGAACGCCGCAAACAGATGGTTAAGGTCATACATGAGATGGCGGAAGACCATAAAACGGCCATCCGAAATATCCGCCGCGATTCAAATGACAAGCTGAAAAAGTTGCTCAAGGACAAGGCTATCTCGGAAGATGAGGAAAAAGGCGGTCTCGATGATGTCCAGAAACTCACCGATGGTCAAATCGCCAAATTCACCGAGCTTACCAGACACAAGGAAGAAGAGATCCTCAAGGTCTGAGGTGGATTGATGCTGAATGGAACCACTGAAAATAAAATACGGGAAGCTGCGCGAATGACGAGTCGATTCTTTCGTATTTTTCGTATTTTTCCGTGGTTGATAGTCAGTCCGCCTACATTGTCGATTTAATCAGCCCGCCATCGATCTGCAGAGAAACACCCGAGACATACCCGGCTGGTTCAGATGCCAGAAAAGCCACGACATCGCCCACTTCCCTGGGCTCGCCGAGCCGTCTTAATGGTATTTCGGCTGCGGCTCTTGAGAAATATTCCTCATAAGAGATCCCGTGCTCTCTGATGCGAGACTCGGCAAGTGCGTACTGCCTGTCGGTCAGAATATGGCCGGTCAGAATTGCGTTGACGGTGATATTATCCGGTCCGAGCTGGTTAGCCATGGTTTTGGTCAACCCGGAGAGCCCTGCGCGCAAAGTACTGGAAATAGTGAGCTCGTCAATAGGCTGCTTGGCGACAAGAGAAGTAAGATGGATGAGTCTTCCCCATTTTGCTTCCTGCATTCCCGGAATAACCATGCGTGAGAGCCTGACGACATTCATGAGCGTGGATTCGACTCCGCCGATCCACTCCTGATCGCTCAAATCCATGAAACGTTTGACGGGAGGTCCGCCGGTATTGGTCACCAGTATATCTACCTTCCCGAATCTGTTTCTGGTTTGATCGTGCCAGTTTTGGAGGTCACTCAGATTCGAAACATCGGCCCTGACAGAGATGATATCACCGAAGCGGGCGATATCCTGATGAGCCTTCTCGAGAGATTCAGGATTACGGGCGCAGATTGATACTTCACACCCTTCTTTTACCAGTGCCATGGCGCATGCCTTACCCAGCCCTTTGCTTGCAGCTGCCACCATGGCCGTGCGTCCTCTCAAGCCCAGATCCATAACAGACAATACTCCTGAAATTGAAAAATCAGTTTATCTTGCACCCAAAAAAAACCGCGAACCACAGGCTTGAATCAAAACCTGAGGTTCGCGGCTATTATCCGACAGATGAGCCTGCAACTAGAAATTGAATCTCACATTGAAATCCAGCTGCCTGGCAGGACCGGCAGAACTCGGGATGCCGAAGAATGACGAACCGAGGGTTCCGCTGTACTGTCCATAATTAACGCGGTTGAAGAGGTTGTTGATGCCCACCTGGAGAGTCAGGTTATATCTTGAACTTTCACCTCCCCCGCCAAATCCCATCATCATGGGTCCTCCACCCATTCCACAACCGCCGCCGCCGCGACCGCCGCCACCGCCGCCGCGACCACCGCCACCGCCCTGTCCACCTGCTTGAGCGGCCTGGTTTTTGGGTTTGCCAAATCCGAAGCTCTTGGCCAGAGTAAGGCTGACTGTGAAACTCCCGGGACCCTGAGCCTTGACGCCATCAGGATATTTCTGTCTCAGAAATTCTCCCAGCAATAACCTGCCGCCATTACCAATGCAGGTAGTCCCCGGCGGGCAGATCAGCCTGTTGAACTGCGGCGTCGAATAAAGTGACGGAGAAAGATTGGAATTGCGCTGAACCGGGGTGCCGTCCAAATTCAACGGACGGTCATTGATGGTGCCGTCGAAATTATCATCCAGTCCGGTGACGATGTTGAAAGGCGACCCTGATGATGCATTGATGAAGGTGCTTATTCTGATGGCCTTCGGCAGATTGAGAAAAGCCCCGGTGAAAAATGTGTGGCGTCGATCGGCATTCGATCTTCCCCACTCAGAAAGAAGATTATAGTTATTTGCAGGTGATCCCTCGCCATCGGACTTGATCCAGGAAAGCGTGTAATTTCCGAACGTGATGACCTTTCCCATGCGCCTGTTATAGCCGAAAGTAATCCGGTGAGTCTCGGAGTTGGCGGACGATCCGGCCTGGAAAATATTTCCGGCCACCCCGGGAAACGGCCTGATGAAAGTAGTCGGATTGGATGGATCAGGGAAAGGCGCATTGATGTTCCTTGTCCGGAACTGATTGACACCCTTCGAATAAAGATAGGTCATCGTCCCGACTAATCCTTTCGGCAGTTGTTGCTCGACTGTCAGGCTGCCCTGAATGTCGTATGGCGCCTTGAGGTTGGGATCGATCGGGCGCAAGGTGCTGTTTGAGACTGCGACCAGAGCGTCGGAGTTTAATGAGATGGCCGTGGCCGTTGCAGCATTGAAAATTGCACCACGGACAATTGCACTCCTCTGGGTTGATCCATCGAATCTGATCGAATTCTCAAAGGTGCCGTTACTGAGTCTGTCGAAGAACAGGCCACCGCCGCCGCGAATCGTCGTCTTACGGCTCTTGAATGGCGACCAGGCGATACCGAACCTGGGAGCGAAGTTCGCCTTATCATTCAGATGCTGCTGGAATTCATGCCTCAATCCAAAAGACACCGTCAGTGATGGTCTGAACCGCCAGTCGTCACCAACAAACCATGACCCTCTGAACATCTTATAATTGATGTTCTGATCACCAAGGTTGAGGGTGAATTGAGTGGCTCGACCCTGTGGTGAAGTCGGATCGGCAAGAGCCAGCCGGTACTGATCAAGCGAGGAAAAGGTGAATGTCCCGTTAAAATTGCCGCCGCTGATGTTATCTATCGTGTCGTACTGAAACTGCACACCGCCCTTGATCGTATGCTTGCTGCCTTTGGAGGTATAGGTCAGGTAATCCTGGAACTCAATGCCATTTTGCGAGCCCGCGCTCGGACAACATGTTGAGCGCCCACCGTTGAAGGAATCGAGCACGTTGATTGCTACGCCGGAAGCCGTCACGGGGCTCTGTTCGTTTCTGTCCCGCTCATACTGGAAACGGGCTTCATGAATCATCTTTGAACTGATGATCCAGGTTTCAGCGATCCGCAAATTATGATTGGTGCTGTTTCGATTCGATGCTCTTTCGGGAAGCAGGAGGTTGGATCCGCCACCGCCTCCGCCTCCCCCGCCACCGCCAAAGCCTCCGCCTCCTCCAAAACCGAAGCCTCCGCCGAAACGTACGGCGAATTCAGAATTTGTCGAGTCCGAAGTGCGGAAATTGTAATTGACGTTGATTGTGTTCTTATCGTTGAGCAAATAATCGGTTCTTACCCCGACCGAGGTAGTGACCGAATCGAAAGGAACGTTCGAGATGAAATCACCGCTGATGATTCTGGCCACAGTGGTGTTGAATCCACCGGTGTCGCTTCTATCTAAAAATATGTTGGCGGACATTCTCTTCTTGATGATCGGGCCGCCAAAATTCAGGTTGAAGCGATTGAGTGTCAGATCGGGTTTGACCAGGGCAAATGCATTTCTGGCATCCACTCCGGAATTACGATAGCCCCAGCCTCCGCTACCTCTCCAGGAATCATTTCCTGGCTTGGTGATGATCTCGACGCGGCCAAATCCCGGGTTTGAGTATTCGGCGGAAAAGGGATTTTGATTGACCCTGATCTGCATGATCGCTTCCCTGGGAGGAAGACGACCGCCGGTGAATCCGTCGACAAGGATCTGTGCTCCCTGACCATTTCCGCCCGCAGCACTCGGTCCAGCCAGAGCGTTGAGGAAGTCCCTCAGATCATCCTCGTTGTCAGGCAGGTTCTTAATGAATTCCTCACCGAGAATGGTGGCATTCATGTTCTGGTCAGGCTCCGTCGAAACGATCTGGGAATTCGCGTTAACGTCTTCAACGACGTTGACGGTCGCAACCATCATCTTGACTGTCAGAAGACCTGCCTGAACCGGCACCGTCAACTCATTATTAAAGTACGGCTGGAATCCCTGATACGAACTTGTCAGTTTATAAACGCCGGCAGGAATATTCGGGATGCTGAATTCCCCGCTAACCCCGCTCTTCGCAGTTCGCTCTTTTCCATCCTTGCTGGTGAGCGTTATCTCCGCATTCGGGATAACGGCGCCGACCTCATCTACCACCAGCCCACGCAAGGTGACTGTTTGAGCATACAAGGTCGTTGCCAGTACCAATGTTGAGAGTATTGTCCAAAGGCATGTTTTACCCATTTTGCCCAAAATTCCAGTTTTCGTGGTCATCTGATTTTCCAAACCCTCTCCTTTTTCCTGTTTCTGATTCATCAGAATTATTCTTGCAATGAATATAAAAATTAGAACAGTCACATAAACTCGTGTCACGAATATTTTGACAAGGTTACAAATGTGTGAAACTTTTAGTGCTGAAGGAGTTATCGTAAAATTTCAGCACTAAACACAAGACGACCAGCCAAAAAATACAGTTTCAAAAAATGTGATTATTTTTGAATATGAGCAATTGATATAGAGGAGGGGAAAAGAAGGGGGAGATAAGGGAAAGAAATGGTAAGCCTGTCAGAGAATCGGACGTGTCAAGCCGGCATCAGATTGACACCCGGAAATCTTTCACTTAGGTTAGCAGATTGATTCACAAAAAATTCATTCAGGACAACTGAACGGGGGATTTCACTCGTGCTGTGAGTAATTTTTTTGAAGAAGCAGCAAACGATTCGAACCAACTGAAGGAGAAAAATAAACATGAATATTGGCAAGTTGATTTTCAGCGGGATTCTGGTTTTAGCATGCATTGTCAGTGTAAAAGCGGCCGATAATAATATCGATAAGCGAGTGGAGAATGGCTATGCCGACAGCGGTGGAGTGAAGATACATTATGCGGCGATAGGGCCGAAGAGTGCGCCACTGATAGTCATGATTCATGGTTTTCCCGATTTCTGGTACACGTGGCGGGATCAGATGGAAGCCTTGTCGAAAGACTACTATGTAGTAGCCATAGATCAGCGAGGATATAACCTGAGCGACAAGCCAAAGGGAGTTGAAAACTATGATATGAAGTTTCTGGTTGGGGACGTGGCGGCGGTGATCAAACATCTTGGGCGTGAGAAGGCGATAGTTGTCGGGCATGACTGGGGTGGGGCCGTAGCCTGGTCGACGGCAATGATGATGCCTCAGATCGTCGACAAGCTGATCATCCTGAACCTGCCGCATCTGAGAGGTCTTTCGAGAGAACTGGCCAACAACCCGCAGCAGCAGAAGAACAGCCAGTATGCCCGCAACTTCCAGAAAGAGGATGCTCATAAAATGCTCAAGGCCGAGCAGATAGCCGGATGGGTCAAGGACCCGGAAGCCAGGAAAAAATATATCGAGGCTTTCAATCGCTCTGATTTCGAAGCTATGCTCAACTATTACAAGCAGAACTATCCAAGAGAGCCATACAAGGAAGACACCTCGCCCTTAATCAAGGTCAAGGCTCCGGTCCTGATGATCCACGGGCTTGGAGATACCGCATTGCTTCCGGGCGCACTCAACAATACATGGGATTGGCTGGAAAAGGATCTGACTCTGGTGACGATCCCTGGTGCGAGCCATTTCGTTCAGCAGGACGCCTCTGAAATGGTGACGCGTTCTATCAGGATGTGGCTTGGCCGGTAGAGCAGTTCAAAGTTTAAAGTTTAAAGTTCAAAGTTTATAGTTCAAAGTTTAAAGTAAATGGGGATGTAGAAACCTCAACTTTAAACTTTGAACAATTACCTAATAAAAACCATGAGCGACAAATTAGCGATTAGAGGCGGCAATGCCGTCAGGACTCATCCGTTTACGGCCTGGCCTGTCTTCGATGATAGAGAGTCAGTTGGACTGCAGAGGGTGCTTGAAAGCGGCAATTGGGGCGGGTATCCCTGCCCCAATGATTACGCCAGAGAGTTCGGGCGTAGGTTTGCACAGGCGCATACTGCGTCATATGGCGTCACGGTTACAAACGGCACGGTTTCACTTGAGCTTGCTCTTAAAGCAGCCGGCGTGGGGTTCGGTGACGAAGTCATCGTACCGGCCTACACCTGGGAAGGGACTGCGGCAGCGGTGTTGTTTACGGGAGGAGTTCCTGTATTTGTTGACGTCGATCCAGACACATACTGCCTCGATGCTGGATTGATCGAGGCTGCCATGACTTCAAAGACGAGAGCTATAATTCCCGTCCATCTGGGTTTCCGTTTCGCAGACATGGACGCGATCATGGAGCTTGCGGAAAGGCATGGGCTCTTCGTGCTTGAGGACTGCGCGCATGCTCATGGCGGACGATGGAGGGACAAGGGGGCAGGCTCGATCGGTCATGCCGGTAGTTTCTCTTTCCAGACAAGCAAATTGATGACCGCCGGAGAGGGCGGGATCGTCATTACCAGCGATATCGATCTGGCGGATCAGGTGATTCGTCTATCCAACTGCGGCAGGCCTCCGAGACGAGAAACCAAAGGTGAATCGGTGCTCGGGCATAATTACAGAATGACTGAGTTTCAGGCGGTGATCCTGCTGGCCCAGCTTGAACGTCTTGAAGAGCAAACCGCTCTCAGAGAAACAAGAACCCGCCGCCTTGAAGAAGGACTGAGGTCGATACAGGGTATTTCCCTTCTGCCAAGAGACCCCAGAATAACCCGACAGGCAAGCTATCATTACGTTTTCAAATTCCATTCCGAACATTTCGGGGGCGTACACAGGGATGCATTCGTGGCTGCGCTTAAAGCTGAAGGGGTGCCTTGTGATGGAAGATTCTACGAGGCGGTTTATCAGTCATCGCTCTTCCAGTTTGCCGCCGAAAGATATCCTGCCTGGGCGCAGAACCGCCGGGAATTTAACTGTCCTGTTTCTCAACGGGCTGGATATGAAGAGTCGGTCTGGCTTCCGCATGAGATATTTCTCGGCAGTGAAAAAGATGTCGATGACGTAGTGGAAGCCGTGGCAAAAATCAGCGCCAATATCAGCGAACTGGCCGGATTTGAAGATGAACGGATCCGGATACAGGGTATGTCGCGAGCTCAAAGGGCCCTGCTCGAATCCAAACCACCCTATTGAAATCAAACGCATGAATAGACACCGAATATTTCATACAGTTGCAGCATTGATAGTCCTGGCGATTTTCCAGTTGCCGGTCATGGCCCAGGCGGGTTCCGCCAATTCAGAGAGGGTCAGGGCCGGTTACACAAAATACGAGTATCTGGTTCCGATGCGCGACGGCATCAGGCTGTTCACTTCTGTTTATGTCCCCAAGGACAGAACTCGCCCCTATCCGTTTATGCTGACCCGTACGCCATACAGCGTCGGGCCATATGGCGTGGACAACTATCGCTCATCTCTCGGACCATCCGAACAGTTTGAAAAAGAGGGATTCATCTTTGTCTACCAGGATGCTCGCGGGCGCTATATGTCTGAAGGTGAGTTCCAGCAGGTGCGCCCTCATATTCCGGTCAAAGCAAGCACGCGGGACATAGACGAGAGCTCCGACACATTCGACTCAATCGAGTGGCTGCTGAAAAACGTACCAAATAACAATGGGCGTGTCGGGATGGTAGGCATATCGCAACCAGGGTTCCACGTGGCGGCGTCAATCATCGACTCTCATCCCGCCTTGAAATGCGCTTCTCCGCAGGCTCCAACCGCTGATTACTACATGGGTGATGATGTTTATCACAATGGCGCATTCATGCTTGCTGCTAATTTCTGGTTCTATTCATCATTCAGGCCGCGAAATGGCGGCCCGGAGCTCCCAAAGCAGCGAGGCTTCCTCGATCCCGGCACTCCGGACGGCTACGATTTCTTTTTGAAACTGGGCCCATTAAGCGAAGTGAACAGAAATCTCTTCAATGGAGAAGCCGCTTACTGGCAGGAGATTGTCGATCATCCCAATTATGATGAATTCTGGCAGAAACGTTCCCTGTGGAAGTTCATGAACAATGTCAAGTGCGCAGTTCTCAACGTTGGAGGCTGGTTTGACGCTGAAGATCCGATGGGACCGTTTTACACATATAATTCGATCGAAAAGAAAAATCCCGGAACAGATAACTTTCTGGTGATGGGGCCGTGGTCGCATGGCGGATGGTCCCGCGGAGACGGCGACAAACTCGGCAATGTCAACTTTGCCGTCAAAACCGGAGCGATTTTTCGAGAGGAAGTGCAGTTCTCGTTTTTCATGAAGCACTTGAAGGACAAACCCGCCGAGATCGCCGAGGCTACCATGTATTTGACGGGTTTGAATGAGTGGCGCAGGCTTGCAGCATGGCCTCCCAAAGAAGTCCATCCAGTAACATTCTATTTCAGGGCTGATGGGAAACTGAACACCGAGGCGCCTGCGGAGATTGGCAATAACGCATTTGACGAATATCTCAGTGACCCGAACAGACCGGTTCCCTACCTGGGGTACATTGTTCGTGGTATGACTTCTGATTACATGACGGACGACCAGCGGCATGCATCGCAAAGGCCGGATGTTCTTGTTTATCAAACTGAGCCTCTTGCCGAAGACCTGACGATCGCGGGTCCGATCAAGGTCAGCCTGAACGTGTCGACATCTGGAACAGATTCGGATTTCGTGGTCAAGCTGATAGATGTATATCCCGGGGACTATCCGACTCCGACACCTCCACCCAACCAACAGGCTCCTGCCAGTTCAGTCAAAATGGGGGGATATCAGCAGCTTGTCCGAGGCGAACCCTTCAGAGGAAAATTCAGGCGCGGCTTTGAAAAGCCGGAGCCGTTCATTCCCAACAAAGCTGAATCGATCAGTTTCGACATGCCTGACGTTTTTCATACTTTCCGCAAAGGACATCGTCTGATGGTTCATGTTCAGAGTTCCTGGTTTCCACTCGTCGACCGCAATCCTCAAAAGTTCACGGATATCCCCAAAGCGAAACCGGAGGATTTTCAGAAAGCGACAAATCATGTCTTTCGTTCAAAGAGCCTTAACTCATCGGTAACTGTTCTTGTGGCACCAGGCAATTAAAAATAAATGTAACGGCTGGAGGACATCAAATCCATGAAAAAACATCTTGGAATCGGATTCATTGGCAGCGGATTCATCACACGTTTTCATATCAAATCATTCGAGGCTGTCCGTGATGCAGATATTCTTGGGATCTGGAGCCCCAACAAAGTTCACGCAGAAGAGGCCTCGCATCTTGCCCGAAGCCTGCGCCTTGGCGATTGTCGAGCCTTCGATTCAATTGAAGAGATGGTTGCCTCGCCCGATATCGATGCGATCTGGCTGTGCGGGCCGAACCATAAGCGAATCGAAAACATGGAAGCCATCGTCAGAACGATAAAGTCCGGCAAAGGATCGCTTGTGGGGCTGGCGGTCGAGAAACCGCTGGCCAGGAATGCAGCCGAGGCAAGGCGGGTCATGGAACTGATTGAAGAAGCCGGCCTTCTACACGGTTATCTGGAAGACCAGCTATTCGAACCGAGCGTAACACGCGGCCGCGAGATTATATGGAAACGCGGTGCGGCAATTACCGGGCGGCCTTATCTGGCTCGATGCGCCGAAGAGCACAGCGGTCCTCACATGCCATGGTTCTGGCAGGGAGAGATGCAGGGCGGAGGCGTCCTCAACGATATGATGTGTCACAGCGTGGAAGTCGCGCGGTTCATGCTGACCGATCCCGGCAAGCCCAGAAACAGCGTCAAGCCGGTCAAGATCTCTGCCACCATCGCAAGCCTCAAATGGTCAAGGCCGGAGTACGCCGAGATCCTTCGCCAGACGATGGGAAAAGAAGTCGATTACCGGACCAGGCCTTCCGAGGATTTCGCCAGAGCCACGATTCATTACGTTGATGATGAGGGAAACCCGTTGATCGCCGAAGTGACAACGTCATGGAGTTATGTTGGAGCAGGTCTCAGATTGACTTCGGAACTTCTCGGCCCGGAGTATTCGCTGTCCATAAATTCGCTCGACACAAACCTTAAACTTTTTTTCAGTCGCCGGGTTCAGGGCAACGCCGGCGAGGATCTGGTCGAGAAACAAAATGCCGAGCAGGGCCTCATGCCGGTGGTCGCAAGCGAAGCTACCGAATACGGCTACGAAGCGGAAAACAGGTATTTCGTAAACTGCTTCCTTGACGGCATACAACCCGTGGTCAATTGCCATGACGGCCTCGAGGTCACTCAACTTCTGATGACCGCATATAAAAGCGCCGAGGAAGAGAGAACTATCGAATTCAATCCTGCTGAAATCGAGAATTTCATCCCCGCTGTCGCCCGCGGCACCTGGAATCCAAGAAAATAATCACTGATCATGAAAGCTGCATTCAATCTGTTAATTGCTGTTGTTGTCGCTACGGGCTTTGCCGGCTGGTTCCTGATTCAACCTGAAGCGCAGGCACAAGCGCAGCACGTCGGAAGCTGGTCGATTACTCTTGAAGAGCCCACCGGGATTTACAGACGAGACAATGAAACAGTAAATGTGCTGCTAAGCTTTAATCCCGGCGAAGCATTTTCCGACCGCCTTCATCTTTTTTCCACCGATGGTCATGAGCTGCCCATCCAGATAGTTATCAATGAAAAACATTCGGATGGATCGATAAAGAAGGCCGAGCTTCTCTTTCAGGCTTCGATAATTCCGGGTGAGAGACCCGAGTTTCACCTGATTTCCGGGGAGTCCGGCAAAAGACCCGACATCGACAACGAGGTTGTCGCTGGAAGGATCGGTGTCGGCCGGTTTGAAATGGCAAACAGCCGATTCGGCGTGATCGCCAATCTCGGCTTTGAAAATACGGAGCCCGCTTTGATCTCGGCATTCAATAAGACTGCCGCGGAATTAAAGATGCTCAATCTGATAGATACCTCGCCCGATGTAAAAGAAGATCTGCCCTTCGGGAAAAAAAGCGCCGGCTTTGGGACATTTCTTCAATCGCAGAACCGAAAAAGATCAGGAGCTTTTGACAGGATTGAAATCCTTGAAAACGGCCCTTTCCGAGCACACATAAAACTTACTGGAGCAGGATATGGGAACTTGCCGGAGACCTGGGAATTCACATGGTACGCCGGCAGCCCCGTTCTGACCTGGAAAGCGTCTTTGAGTGGAAATGCAGCCGGATCAAATTACGGGTATTTCTTTTCATCAATCTCGGCTTCACCCTATGAACCGTTCGACCGTTGGATAGATGGTGAAGAGACTCGGTTTCCTGATGGCTGGGAAACCAACAATCCACCTGACAAAAAGATCGCAGGCAATGATTTCGAAGATCTGCCCGGAAATCATCTTCTATTACCAGCGCAAGGAGAACTATGGAGCGCTGGGCGTATTCGAGCTGGATAAATCTCTGAAATGGAAGGGAGCCGGAGCCAGCCAGTTTCATGCGTTGAAACCGGTTCAGTCAGAAAATGAGTCAAGCTCTATTGCTATCTCTTTCCCCAACTGGAAAGGCACCGAGACCGTGCTCGAAGGGCGCAAGGAATACAGAAAATTCATACAGCCGGTTCTGAGCGTGGTAAAACCTGATGACTCATATAAAACACAGCCGTCGCAACCTGCCAATAATAATCAATCGACTTCTCTCACGATCGGGCGGCCGGCCGAAATCAGTCAATCCCATGATGACAAACTCACCGATATCGATCTGAGCGGAAAGTGGCTGCTCAAGTGGGCAGAAAAATCCGAAGGAGAAAAGTCAGGCTATCACCGGGCAGACTATCTGACCGACGCCACCTGGAAGTCTGTCGACGTGCCCGGGACGGTCCATGCACAGATTCTGGAAGCCCCGAAATATCACACAAAAGAAGCAGATTGGATCAGCGCCAAAGAATGGTGGTACCGCAGATCGTTCACCCCTCCGGTCAATCCCCAAAACAAAAGGATCTTCCTGAAATTCGAAGCGACCGATTATTACGCTGATGTCTATTTGAACGGCGAGCTTCTGGGAAGGCACGAAGGCTACATCGATCCCTATCAGTTTGAAGTGACCGGTAGACTGAAGCCGGGAAGCTTGAATGTAATCGCCGTTCGCGTCTGGACGCCGGTGAGTTATTACTGGCGACACAGACCCTACACGATCAAAGGATCGTATGGCGCCGTTGACCAGAAACCCGACAATATCACGCCGCTCGGCATCACCAGACCCGTGCATTTGATTGCATCGGGTGATGTAAAAATTGATGACTTGTCAATTGACACACGGCTCAATTCCGATGGCAGCGCCGACGTCATTACAAATCTCGATCTCGATAACGGAGGGGACGAGCAAGACGCCGACATTTCAATTTCGCTGTCCCCGAAAAACTTCGATGGCGACAAGGCGTTTCTCCTGCGATCTTCGTCCCGCCTGGCAAGCGGAAAGAGTAGCAGGAGGCTTGTCATTCATGTCGAGAAGCCGGAACTCTGGTGGACCTGGGATCACGGCAAACCAAATCTTTACTCCCTTGATGCAAGGATAGAAACGGATGGCAGGATATCCGACAAACGATCGCTGGCAGTGGGCATCAGGGAAATCGAGCACATCGATTGGAAGTTTTATCTCAACGGCAGAAGGATGTTCATCCGCGGGACTAATTCATATTACAACCTCTTCATCTCCGAGATGCGCCGAAGCGATTATGAGCGGGATATCGAACTGATGCGCACCATGAACATCAACATGATTCGCCTGCACTGCCATTTCAGCAATCCTGATTTTTACGATATCGCGGATGAAAAAGGCATTTTGATCTGGCAGGATTTTCTTGAAGCGTGGTACCCGGAAGACCGGGCGTTTTCAATCAAAGCTGCCGGGCTATATGATCCGCACATCAGATATGTCAGAAATCATCCATCTATTGGCCTCTGGGCGACGAGTGACGAGGAATCGCTTGAAAATTATCGGGATCTGACCAAGCATCTTGAACCCAGGCTTTACCTGCTCGATCCGCAAAGAAGACCTGTCGTTCGCTCTACCGGTCGCTACGGCGATGCTCATGTCTATGAAGGCTGGTATGGCGGGACCATCTGGGCTTACACAAAAGTCAACGAAAAATTTATCTCCGAGCTTGGCGCTACGGCATTACCTAATTACGAGAGCATCATCAAATTCCTCCCTGATCACTGGCCTGTCAAGGATCACCCCGATGAATGGATTTTTCGCAAGCTTCAGATATCCGAAGCGATGCGGGCCTGGGGCAGTCCCGAAGGAATGACTCTCAAGGAATATATTCCGCAAACCCAGGATTACGTCGCAAGATTGTTCCAGCTGGCAATCGAAAGAATGCGGAGAACCAAATATCAGCCCTCCGGCGGAATACTGCATTTTCACGCCATCGATATCTGGCCTTCTGTGACCATGGCGGCTCTCGATTATTACCGCCAACCCACGAAGGCGTTTTACACAGTTCAAAGATCTTTTCAGATGGTCGTTCCCTCCTTCGAATACGACCGCGACACCTGGCAGGCAGGCGATGAGATAAAGACCGATCTCTGGGTCATCAATGATCACTGGTTCCCTGTTCCAAACGTTACGATCAACTGGCAGCTCCTGGATTCAACCGGCAAGATTGTTCAACAGGGCTCCATCCCCGATCGCCTGACTCTCGGCGCCGATTCCTCAATTAAAATCTCCAAATTGAATTTTTCAATAAAAAGCACAGGAAAATACAATTTATGGGCTAAAATAGTGGACGAGCGCGGCCGACAGATATCTGAAAACAATTACGAATTTATGGTAAGGCAGGCAACATCTGATCGGTCAAGGTGATCTAACTTCCCCAGAAAACACAATATCATTGATTTGAAAGCAATAGGCAGGGTTGTTTAAATGATCAGTTTATCCAGGGTCCGAAAAATTCACTTCTTGTATTTTCAATTGCCATCGTTTCAATAATTCTTCTTTTATCAATTTCAAATTGGCGCAAAAGAGAGGCTGACAAAGGATCGGCAACTTCACAGTCAGCATCGGCAAGAGTTGATTCAGCGATCACTGATAACGGGGTAAAGAGCGGAGCAGGAAAAAGTGCGGCGGTTGAGAAAAGTGATTTAGATTCAAGGAAAGAAAAGAGATCATTGAGTCGCAATCGCAATGAAGAGGAATCGGAGGAATCGGAGAAGGAGGGAGAAGCAGGCTTACGGCGTGACGATTGGTTGATCTTCCAGCGAGCCTATCCGGCCGAGAGCATACCATTTGACGCCGGCATCAGGATGGTGGAGCAGCTTGACCGTGAAGAGAGGCGGATGAAGGAAGAAGCCGCGAGCGGCAACATCAATCTGACGACGGCGGCTGAAGCGCTGCCTGTATGGGCGGCGCTCGGGCCTCAGCCCATCATTTCCGGGCAAACGTTTGGCAATCCCCGCAATAATGTATCAGGCAGAGTATCCGCAATAGCAGTCGATCCGCGGTACGATGGGGCAACCAATCAAACGGTCTATGTTGGGGGTGCGCAGGGCGGGGTTTGGAAGTCGACGGACAATGGGACCAACTGGACGCCTTTAACCGACGCTCCAGTCGTCGCAGGCGACAGGAGCAATAGCCATTGATCCAAAATTTCCGCAGACGCTTTATGTCGGCACTGGTGAGGGCAGTCGCTGCGCTCTATGTTATTACGGCGCCGGGATGCTCAAATCGACCGACGGCGGTACCACCTGGCAGGTGATCACAGGGCCACTTTCAACGGGCACACCGTCGATTCCTGTTTTTCAGAATGCGGCCTTCACGCGCATTGCCATAGATCCTGTGAACACGTCGACAATCTTTGCCTGTACAACTTTTGGCACAACTGCAACGGCCAACAGCAATGCGGCCCAGGTCAACATTGCTCAGGTGGGGGTTTGGAAATCGACGAATGGCGGCGCGACCTGGCGTAATATGGATCCCGGGGGAACAAACGGTACATTTTCAGGGAATGATCTAGTGATCGACCCGCAGAACACTAACCGCGTTTTCGCAGGAATGAGGACAATCGGGGTCTATCGTTCAGAGCAGGGCGGTGAGCCCGGCACCTGGACCAGGCTGGCCGGAGGATTGCCGGATCCGACTAACAACACCTCAAACTCGCCATTTCGCAGAGTTGCACTGACAACCGGGCCGCCAATTCCACCATCGACAAACACGACTCTTTATGCGGCTTTTGCAACACCAAGCGACAATCTGCTCGGCATCTGGCGCTCGACCGACAACGGGAATACGTGGACACAAACCAGCACCCCGCAGAGCGGCAGTCAGGCGAATTACAATCTGGATATCGCAACCGACCCAATGGATGGAAACATCGTCTATTACGCCACCGGAGCGAATTCAATTTTTACTGACGGGACGTTATGGAGAAGCAAGGATGGGGGGCAAACCTGGGCATCCATCACTCGCGGTGATGGAGTCAGCGGGGGCCTCCACGCGGATTCGCATCAGATCGTCATACCCCGGCTAAAACCGGATGTCCTTTTCACAGGCAATGATGGCGGCATCTGGCGAACGGATAACGCAAAAGATGCGATCGTTTCCTGGAGGCAGTTGAACAATACTTTAAGCCTCAGCCAGTTTATGTCCGTTGCACTTCATCCGACGGATCCGAACATCATCATTGGAGGAACACAGGACAATGGGACAAACAGATTCCGCGGCAATGTCGCATGGGATCATATCGCCGACGGAGACGGCGGATATGTCCTGATCGACCAGTCGAATCCTCAGGTGATGTATCACACATATTACAACGAGAACGACGCTTTCGACGGCCAGGCACAGATCGGTCCGAGGGTGTCGCTTTCAGGCGGCTCAAGCTGGATCAGGCGCGGCTGCTTTGGCTGCACCACAATCAAGGGAAATTTCAATCCAAAGGACCGAGTCGCATTTTACGCGCCAATGGCGCTCAACAGCGGCTTCAAAGGCGCCAATGCCAATGTTGTGTACTTTGGCACGCACAGGCTCTACCGGACTGCGGATCAGGGAATCACCTGGACGGGGCTGGGACAAAGCGCAGATGGATTCGGAGCGGATCTGACCGACGGGGCCGGGATGATCTCTGCCATCGCCGGACATCCGGCGCTGGATAATTCGACCAACCCACCGGGTGAGATCGTCTGGGTTGGAACCAGTGACGGAAATATTCAGGTGACGACCAATGCCGGCGCCGCGGAAAACGCGACTTTCACAAATGTCACCAAATCGCCTTTGCCGGACAGGTATTTGACCGACATCGCACTGGACGATTCGAACTCTCAACGTGCGGTGATTAGCTATTCAGGATTCAACAGCGCAACAGCTTCAACTCCCGGGCATGTTTTTCAAACGACCAATCGGGGCGGTTCGTGGACCAACATCAGCGGGAATCTGCCGGATGTTCCCGTGACATCAGTTGCAGTAAATCCGAACAACTCAAATACGATCTACATTGGCACCGATCTCGGGGTCTTCCAGACAACCGATGGAGGCACAACCTGGGTCCGACTCGGCAATGGAATGCCGAGAATCGCGACTTTCATGGTGAGATATCACAAAGCCAGCAATACTTTGGTTGCCGCGACTCACGGCAGAGGCATATACAGGCTGACCACGGCCAATGATGCAACTACGGTTTCATCCGCAAATTACAGCGCAGCATCAATAGCAACCGAATCCATTGTCGCGGTATTCGGTTCCAATATGGCTACAGACTCCACTTCGGCATCAGGTTTGCCGTTGCCCACTTCCCTTTCAGGAACACGTGTAGCAGTCAGGGATAGCGCCGGAATCGAAAGGCTTTCGTCATTGTTCTACGTCTCACCTCAGCAGGTTAACTTTCAGATACCGGCAGGCAGCGCAGCGGGGCCGGCGACGGTGACGATAACAAGCAGCGATGGGACAGTTGCAATCGGGGCAATACAGATTGAGGTCGTCGCGCCAAGCCTCTATTCCGCCAACGCCAGCGGAAGCGGGATCGCGGCCGGTTCGGCTCTTCGAGTCAGCGCAGCCAATGTTCAAACAAGTCTGCCAATCAACACCTTCGATACCGCCTCAAAACTGTTCGTCTCAGTACCGATAGACCTCGGATCGACGACAGATCAGACTTTTTTGCTCCTGTACGGAACCGGGTTCCGCTATCGCAGCCAGTTGTCAAATGTTACGGCGACCATCGGAGGAGTCACGTTACCGGTTCAGTATGCCGGGCCTCAGGGCACTTATGTAGGTCTCGATCAATTGAACATCCTGCTGCCTAAAAGCCTCACCGGAAGAGGCGAGGTCGATGTCATCATCACTGTCGACAATAAACAGGCGAACAAATTGAAAGTCCGCATCCAGTGATTCGATTTTTTGTTATTTTGAAAAGGGGCAATCCGCAGCCTGTTTGCGAAATATCCAGTCGTTGAATAGAATTTGTTTTACATTTTGACATCTGATCAATTACTGAAACAACAAATATGGCAAAGATAAATCGCAGGAATTCCGTCGCCGTCGATGTCGGCGGCATCAGGGTAGGCGGCTGCAATGCAGTTGTAGTCCAATCGATGACCAACACCGACACGGCGGATGCCGTGTCGACGGCCCGGCAGATAATGGATCTGGCCAGGGCCGGTTCGGAACTGGTCAGAATAACAGTCAACAATAAGGAAGCGGCTGCCGCGGTCCCCGAGATCATATCCCGAATCCGAGACGCAGGATTCAATACGCCAATCATTGGCGACTTTCACTACAACGGCCACATTCTTCTGACCGAATATCCTGAATGCGCACGAGGGCTGGCCAAATATCGGATCAATCCCGGCAATGTCGGCGCCGGCCGACATCATGACGACAATTTCAAGAGGATGATCGATGTTGCCATCGAGAATGACAAGCCGGTTCGAATCGGAGTCAACTGGGGATCGCTGGATCAATCCCTGCTGGCGAAGTTGATGGACGAGAACGCCGGACTTTCCGAACCGGCAGAAGCACAGGACGTCATGAAGGAAGCGATCGTGCGCAGCGCCATTGAGTCGGCTCAACTGGCCGAAAGCTATGGGATGCCGCGCGATCACATCATCCTCAGCGCCAAAAGCTCAAATGTTCAGGATCTGGTCGATGTTTACATGGAACTGGCCAGGCGAGGCGATTACGCATTGCACCTTGGACCGACTGAAGCCGGCATGGGGGCGAAAGGAATTGTCGCAAGCGCCGCGGCTCTCTCAATACTGCTTCAGGAAGGAATTGGAGACACCATCCGGGTCTCTCTAACGCCTGCTCCGAATGGAGATCGATCTGAAGAAGTGATCGTCGCTCAGCAGATACTTCAATCGCTCGGAATTCGCAGCTTCGTGCCGCAGGTTACGGCCTGCCCCGGCTGCGGTCGCACTACCAGCACTCTCTTCCAGGAGATGGCGGACGATATCGGCAAGTACCTCAGAGCTCAGATGCCTGTCTGGAGAGAAAAATACAATGGCGTCGAAGATATGAAAGTTGCCGTTATGGGATGCGTCGTCAATGGTCCGGGCGAATCCAAGCACGCCAATATCGGCATCAGCCTGCCTGGAACCGGCGAAGATCCCAAAGCCCCTGTCTTCATTGACGGAAAGTTGAAGACGACACTCAAAGGTGCCAGTATCGTTCCGGACTTTATCGAGATACTCAGCCAGTACGTCGACAACAGATACTCCCAGAGCTGATGAAGCCAAAACAGTCCATGATCAGTTGACTCACAATAATTTTTTCTGCTCTGTATTCATCCGCCCATCCGGGCGGCGCAAAAAATCATCTTCAGCTTGTCGATAAAGAAGCCGGCACTGACCACGTCTCTGAATATATCCTTCCAAAGATGAAAACCGACAAAGAATGGATTGAATGAACTCACAGGATGGATGACTCCGTACCGTACCGGCTCTCTTTCCAATTCAAATGATCCGAACATCCGATCCCAGATAATCAAAACGCCTGCATAATTTCTGTCGATGTACTGCGGGTTTGTTCCGTGGTGAACGCGATGATGAGAAGGCGTATTGAAAACAAGCTCGATCCACTTCGGCAGCTTCCCAATGATTTCTGTGTGAATGAAGAACTGGTAGAAGAGGTTAAAAGCATACATCGTCAATATGGCCTTGGCCGGGAATCCGACCCAGGCAAGGCCGATGAAGAACAGCCAGTCAATCCATGGCTCGAGCGGCGGCTGGCGAAGAGCAACCGAGAGATTCATCAGTTCGGAAGAATGATGCGATTCGTGAATAGCCCACAGAAAGCGGCTCCTGTGACTCAGGCGATGAAACCAGTAATAGCCGAGGTCGACACCAAGGAAGAGCAAGACACCGGACCACCAGGTCACAGGCACAATCTTTTGCCCTTTGCTCCAGATCCAGTCGAGCGCTGTCACGATAAACAGTATCTTTCCGGTTACCCCGAAAAAGAGCTGCATCGCAACCATCGAGTAATTCGCAATCGAATCACGGGTTTGAAATTTCTCTACACCTTTTCTGTTCCAGTAAAACTTCTCCAGACCGATGAAGACGGCAAATACCGCGAAGGCAAAAATAGTAATTATCCAGTCCTGAGAATCCATTTCATTCCTTATGAGGTAAGGAGAGTTTAAAGTTCAAGGTTTAAAGTTTAAAGAAGCTATTCAAGCATTCAATTGATCAACTGGAGAGCCCTTTAAACTTTAAACTTTGAACTTTAAACTCTCCTTACTTCGACGAGCGTGTCGTAAAAAGTTGCGGCGGCGCCGAGATCGGTCAGTGCCTGCGATGTCACATCGTTAGCATTACAGCCATCGTGGGTGAGCTTCTTCCACCAGACGGAAAGGGCGACAACGACGCCGGGCCGTGCTTTTTCTGAAACCCTGGCTTTGACGGTGAACGCCCCGCGTTCATTGAAGATCCTGACGCGATCACCGTCATTGATTCCGCGACTGGCGGCATCCTGAGGGTGAATGTCGAGCCTTGGCTCCTTCTCGGCTTTAAGAAAACTTGGCAGATTCGCAAAGCTCGAATTGAGAAAGTTGTGCGCCGGCGGCGAGATCATTGCCAGAGGGTATTTCACGGCCAGCTCAGGAGCATCGATAACGGTTTCACGAGGGGGGATGTAAACAGGCAACGGATCGATTCCCTGCTTTGCGAGTGTCTCACTGAAGAACTCACACTTGCCGGAAGGCGTCGGAAAGTTGCCTTCGGCAAATGGCGCAAATATCTCCGGAACATTCAACCTGATCCATCCTCGCTCTTTCAGATCATCGAGTGAGATGCCCTGCATTCTCGGATGCGTCGTGTCGAGAGCCTGTCGGGCCATATCTTCATCAGAATCTTTAAAGCAGTCATCTTCAAATCCCATCCGCTCGGCCAGCAGTCGGAAGACCTCGCTGTTTGGTTTGGCTTCACCGATCGGTTCGATCGAAGGGTTGTTGGCGAGCATGTAGAGATGCCCGTATGCCCTGTGGATGTCGAAATGCTCGAGCTGCGTTGTCGCCGGCAGCACAATATCGGCGTAGTCCGCCGTATCGGTCTGAAATATTTCGTGCACGACGGTGAACAGATTGTCTCTTTTGAATCCAGCCAGAACTTTCCCCGAATCAGGCGCAATGGCGGCGGGGTTTGAATTGTAGACATAGATGGCACTGACCGGCGGATCGAGAGGTTCGAGCTTTTCAAGCGGAGCGTGAGAAATGTCTTCCCGGCTCTGAACACGCTGATAGCCGGTGAGAGCGTCTCCAATCGCCGACATATTGATCGTTCGCGGGTTGTTCCAGATCAGATCAGGGCGCTGAAGCGCATCGGTGTTGGCGCCGAAAGTGCCGGAAGTCGACAGCAGCGCTCCTCCCGCAGCACTTCGCCACGCCCCTGTTAGCGCCGGAAGGCACGCAACAGTGCGAACCGCCATACCTCCGCCGGCATGACGCTGCATCCCGTAATTCAATCGAATGATCGCGGGTTTGGTTCCGGCATACTCACGGGCAAGGCGAATGATCGTCTCCTCACTGACACCGGTGATGGGCGCAACCCTGGACGGTGAGTATTCCAGCACCCGTTCACAAAGCGACTCAAAACCAAGAGTGTATGTATCAATGTAATCCCGATCGACCAGTCCCTCTTTGATGATCACGTGCATCAACGCCAAAGCCAGCGCGCCATCGGTTCCGGGAAGAAGCGCTATGTGCTCATCACACTTTTCGGCAGTCAGACTCCTGTATGGGTCGATGGCAATCAGCTTTGCGCCATTTCGCCTGGCTTCGAGAATCTTCGGCCAGAGATGCACGTTCGAGGTGATGGGGTTTGATCCCCAGATGATGATCAGCTTTGCTTCATTGAATCTTTCAGGATCGGTGCCAATGCTGGCGCCGATTGTGGCCTTGTATCCCGCTGCTCCGGCAGATGCGCAGATTGTGCGATCGAGCAGTGAGGCTCCAAGCTTATGAAAAAAGCGGCGATCCATCGATTCGCTTTGAATCAATCCCATCGTGCCGGCATAGCTGTATGGAAGGATGGCCTGTGGATCATTCGCCGCTATTTCTTTGAACTTAGCCGCAATCGTATCGAGGGCTTCATCCCAGGAGATGCGCTTGAAGATGCCTTTTCCCTTTTCTCCGGCTCGCTTCATCGGATGGAGCACTCGCTGCGGGCTGTAGGTTCTTTCGAGATAGCGATTGACCTTCGTGCAGAGAAAACCGTTAGTCGTCGGATGGTCCTCGGCGCCGGCGACCTTTACTGCTCTCCCCTGATCAACCGTCACCACCAGAGCGCACGTATCGGGACAATCGTGCGGGCAGGCCCCGCGGACCGTCTTCAAACCATTATTCATTTGGCTTCCTTCCATTATCACCGTCCTTCTCGGTTCGTTTGCCGATCAATTTCTGATTCTATAGAGCATCTCTCCGGCTTTCGGCACCAGAAGAATTCCTTCTTCCTCTCGATCTCTCCAATCGTCGAAATTGATGGTTTGAGGATCAAGGTATCCGAGATTGACTTTTCGACATCGATCTTCAGGAATCCCCGTGGCCAGCGTCACCTTTATTCTTGGAGATTCAATCCCGTTCATTTCGTCGAACGAGCCGATTCCGCGCAGATGCGTGCTGTGAGCAATCACTCCCCATGGATGATGCTTGAATTTATCCCATTGTTTAACGAAGTAATCTCTTACGTGATACCCGATCTCATCGAGCAGCTTGCCGTGTGTGTAGCTGATCTCGGTTATGTGAGGAGCGTAGATAACCACTTCCCCGCCATCCGCGATGGCCGGTTCAAGCTTGTACATTCCCTTGGCGGCAGTCCAGATATCGTCATAAAGATGCGGCATGACGGAGAGCACGCGCTTGAATGGCCGATCAACCCAGTGGATGTGTATTTGTGATGAAAGCTCTGTCGCGGCCTGCCAGGATTCTTCCGGTGAACCAATATACAAACCGGCAAGCGAATCCCCCTTGACGACCATGCTGAAGCAGAGTGTAGGCTTCTTTATCAGGCCGGCAGCCCTGTCTATCAGACGCCTGACGGGTGTTGACCCGGTCCCGATCAATTTCATAACTCGTGATCAAGGCACCAAGCCAGTGCGAGAAATTGATCACCTCGGGACCGCTGATTCCGGGAAAGAAATATTTATTGCCGCCGGAAAATCCGACCACTTCGTGTGGGAAGACTGGCCCGCAGATGAAGATCTGATCATAATCAAAAATCAGCTTGTTGAGCCTGACAGCCAAAGTCTGTCGTAACCTGCCGTTGGATAATTCGACGATCTCAGCCTCGGATATCTCCCCGAGTTCAATCATCTGATCCGGCAGGTCCCAGCGGTGATTGTAAATCCCGACATTGCCATACTCTTCCAATCTCTGCGCGGATGATAAGCCGACGAGTTGGCCGATAGCCTCTTCGCTCATCGGCTGATGCGTTCCAAGCGCGATCAGGTAATCGAGTTTGGCGACCCGCTTGCCGATGATCTCCTTGAAGAGCCGGAACATGAGCGGGATTGGAGCAGTTCTTGTCCCATCGGGAATAATGACGATGACGCGCCTGCCATCCAGTTCAACCCCGTCGAGAGCCTTCATCATCAGCTCGCGGATGAGTGTGTCTGTCAGGTATTCAACTGTCGACCCTTTGCCAATGAGCATGAATCAGACCCCGCTATATGCCGAAAATCCGCCGTCCACCGGCAGAACGATTCCGGTGACAAATGCAGATGCCGGTGACAGAAGCCACAACATCGGACCGATGAGATCACCCGGATCGCCAAAACGACCCATCGGTGTATGGGAGATGATGCTTTTCCCTCGATCGGTCAGATCACCGGTTTCAGGATTGACAAGCAGATTTCGATTTTGTTCACCCAGGAAGAAGCCCGGTGCAAGCGCGTTGACACGCAGTTTCGCCGAGTATTGTTGAGCCAGATGGACCGCAAGCCATTGAGTAAAGTTGTTTATCCCGGCTTTGGCGGCTGAATAGCCGATCACTTTGGTCAGCGGTCTCATCGCACTCATTGAAGAGATATTGAGAATGACACCTTCACCCTGCTCTGCCATCTGCCGGCCAAAAACCTGGCAAGGAAGAATGGTTCCCAGCATGTTCAAATCGAAGACATAACGCAGGGCGCCCTCAGGCAAATTGAAGAACGTCAGATCCGGCCTGGTGGTGGCTTGAGGATTGTTGCCTCCCGCGCCATTGATCAATGCGTCGATGCGCCCGAATTCGTCGAGGACCTTACGGGTCGCGATCTCAAGTGACCCCTGATTTAAGACATCTCCTTCGACAACAATCGCAGATCCCGGGCCATCCATCTCGTCGATCAGGGCTTCTCCCTTTTCAACATGCCGGGCAAGGATAGCAACGTTTCCTCCACATCCCACCAAAGCTTTGGCCATGGCGCTGCATAGAATACCGGTTCCACCTGTGATGATTATCGAGCGACCGGTAAAATCGTACATCTTCAGCAATTCTGTCAAATTCATATTTGTCATATTTATATAACCAAAAGAGTTAATTGCCGGCTTTCCGGATTTCTCCGAATGGCGAAAAGTGCCTGCTGAAATGCGACTCGACCATTCCGTAATATGCCTCCTCGTTGCCTCTGAGCGTTTCAAAGAACGGCTCGCGAAAATCCGGGTGATTCAAAACCGACCCGAAGGTTATGCAAAATCTCTCTGGCGATGGAAATCATCGAGCAGGCTGTTCAATCGCTCATCATCCAGTCCCGCAATATTGGCATCATTTCCGCTCTCGCGGAGACGTGATAACTTGCCCGGTCAACCGGATACCTCTCCCGTGCAAAAGCCAAAATATCACGGAATAACCGGGGATTGACCAGACTGATAGTCCTCAAGGCTTCCAGATAACTGGTGCCTGCCGTCTTCAGGTGAACCATTTCACCGGCCAGATGTGAGGCTATCGGATAGATGCTGAATTTATCCGATCCGGAGTGCAGGCTCAGCTTGTAAGGTCCGAACTCCCTGGATATGGCAAGATGCGTGGCAAACGAGCGTTCGAATTCCCCTAGATCACCGATGTAATCCACTCCTTTCTCGAAAGTGCCGACATAACGCGGCGCCAGAGAGACCCACTTGACTCCAAGCCTCCTGAGCTCATGCGCAATATAAATGTGTTCAGCCGGGCTGGTGACCGTCTCAGTCTCGTCGACACTCATCTCCAGTTCGAAATCGCGTTCTCCCATGACAAAAGACAGGTGCCGATACATTCTCACTGTATGAGCCACCACTCGTCCATATTTTGCAGCAGCTCGCATCAGATCCTCTTCACTGATGCCGAGGCGCGCTTTGCCGGGATCGATCGGCTTGCCCAGCAGTGATCTGGTATCCGCCCAGGTGGTCTCAAGATCCTCCCACGGCAGCTTTTCAAGCTTACCTTTCAAAACTTCGGGTGAAGCGTTATTGGCTTCATTATCGACGTGATCTCCGGGATCGATCGTGTAGAAAGTAAAACCCGCTGCAGCGCATGAATCAATGTCCTGCGTGCTCTTCAGGTGATCGGCATCCGCGCCGAAGCCGGCTCTCCAGCCTTCCTGTAATACACCCCAGAGCGCATCGTCCATCACTATTTGAGGCGAACGACCGGTTCGCGCATTCTCGCGGATCGATTGCTGCGCAAAAATCGGAGCCATCGTTGAATGCCGGATCGCTCTTACATGACCAGGCGTAGCCAGACCAAGCCTGTCACCGCAACCGGCCGATTTTTTCAGCCCCAGTGTCCGCGGAATCAGAAAGGGCAGCCTGTCCCTGAGAACCGCTGCATTGTTCGAACTCAGCTCGCACAGCTTCAATAAAGCCTCTTGCGGCCCACTTGTCATTCCCGATATCTCACCGGAAAAATCGTCAAACTTGATGGCCGACTGCGTCAGAACTCCAAGCCTCTTTTTTGCCCCCTTTCCGGCCAGAAAATAGAGCACGCCTTCTTTTCCTGTCAGCGACTTCGGATAAACAGGCAAACCGATTTGATCTCCAATCGAACCGGCAATTCCCCCGGCGCTGTGATCATCCAAAGAAGGATGCAAAATCAGCTGATTTCATCAGCTCAATTATTCCTACTGACATCGATGATTATCCCCCCATATCAATAAAAACGGTGATTCAATTGATTAATCGAAGATTACGATATTCTGTTTGGTATGACCAGCCTGCTAAAGCTATCATTTCAATCCGACAAAGCGTCATTATCGCAATTGAAAAATAAACCAAAACGAAAATCCTGGAGGAATTCAAAATGAAAAAAATTAGTCTGTTGGTTATCGGGCTGGCGATCGGAATTGGATTGAGCACAGCAGTGACGTACAGCAAGGGCCCGGTACGACGCTACATCAATCTTCCAAACAGAAACGTTCAGGCGCCATTCAGCGATGGAGTGCTGGTCGGCAACACGCTTTACCTGGCAGGCCGTCTCGGAATAGATCCGAAGACCAACAAGATTCCGGATGATGTCGAGCAGGAAGCACGTCTAATGATAGACGGCTTCCAAGGCAACCCTTGCCGAGGCCGGAATGACGATGGATGATATCGCCACGGTGACAATCTATTGTCCTGATTTGACGCTCTTCGACAGGTTCAATGCCGTATATCGAACCTACTACGCTAAAAACTTCCCGGCGCGGGCCTTCATCGGGTCAGGCCCGCTTCTTCGTGGAGCTCATTTCGAAATGCAGGCCATTGCGGTCAAGCAATAATGAATCACTTGGCCCTGACATCGTAACTTGTCAGCATTCCCTGATTCCTGATGTAAAGCCTGCCGCCTGAGATCACAGGATGGGCCCAACTGTGATAGCCCTGATCGGCTATCTGGAAACGGCCCTTCTCCCTGTAGCCTTCCGGCGTGGCATCGGCCAGACCAACGGTATTATCTTCACCCATCAGGTATAGCATTCCGTCGGCATAGGATATAGCCCCTTTGCCGACGCTACGGTGACTCCACATTTTCTTACCAGTATTAAATTCAATGCAGGTGAGAATGCTGTTGGAAAACCCGTAAAGATAACCATTGACGAGGACGACGCCGCCGTGGTGGTTCATCATATCCCTGGTAAAGTAAATTTCACGCGAACGAATTTCGCCGTTTTCGGGGCTCAAAGCCAGCAGTGCGCCTCCCGTATCATAATTCGACGTGAAGAAGACCTTATTGTCCGAGTACACCGGTGTCGCGCAGTTGGCAGTGCCGTTGGCGGCTCTTCTGTAGGACCACATCAACTTACCGTCACTGGCCCTGACGCCAACGGCAGCCTTCGAGGTGAAGTTCATGACGGTTCTGATTCCGGAGATATCGGCAACAATGCTTGAAGAATACCCGGCCGAATCGCTCAAGTCCTTCGCCGCCCATATCTTCTTTCCCGTCAGCTTATCCAGGGCTACGATACCGGCGCCTCTGCCACCGGGCGAAACAAACAGGCGATCTCCATCGATCAACGGCGATTCACTGATAAGCCAGTAGGGATTTTCTCCACCGAATTCCTTGAGGATGTTCTTGTTCCATAACCTCCCGCCATCTGACGCTTTGAGACAGGCAAGATCACCGTTTTCAGTGAGGACGTATACTTTGTCACCATCTATCGTCGGCGTCGATCTTGGCCCATTGCCGCGACCTTCCTTGACTTTGGGTCCCAGCGCCGCCGACCAGACGATTCTTCCATCAGCGCGGTTGAGCGAATAAATGACGCTTGCCTCTCCCCGCGTCCCCTGCACATATACCCTTTCACCAATCACCGCCATTGAACCATAACCCTCTCCAAGCCCCGTTATCGACCAGAGCTGCGCCGGACCTGTCGCAGGCCATTGCTTGAGCAACCCGGTCTCTCTTGACATCCCATCCCTGCCTGGACCTCGCCATTGCGGCCAGTCTGAAGCCACTCCAGCCACCCCGGCCACCCCGGCCACCCCAGCCACCCCTGGGGCACCTGTGGTTAAGCTCGTTAGCGCCGTTAACGCCGTTGCCAGTGTCACCATCAATATCATCAGTCGCTTATTCCGGTTCTGTTTCAAAATATTCTCCCCTCTCTTTTTATACATGCTCTATAAAACTCTGCTCTCATTTGAGCACGTCACTCCTCATCCATTCAATTCATTTACTTAAGTCTCAACTCAGAACTTCCAGATTATATTCTATGACATCCATGCCTTCATCTCCTTCAGGCCACTGGAAGGCAGATGAGCGTTTTTTTATTTTGCGTCCCCAAAAAAGCGGTTTCAAATGTTCAGTAAAGATTAATTAGAAACTTGGAGAATAATTAAGAGGTTACGGTTATAATGTGTTTTAGAAAATGACCTTGACTCGTATTCAGGTGGGTGCGGCAAAGTGATTGAGTGAGATTGAGTATAGTTGTTTCAAATGTCGGTGAGGCGGTGAGAGTAAAGGTGAGAGTTATCTGCACGCCTGATACGAGAAGAATCTGCATCATTGCGGCTCTGAATCCAGAGTTCAAAAGAAGATCGTGTATTGAGCAGATTCAGGATCTAAAAACTTACAAATCAGAAATTGTTCGAAGACGAGCTTCGGCAAGGAGTTTAAGCTATGAGACCATTCCCGAACCAGGCGCCGTTGTGGCTTGCTTTCGGTCTAGCTCTAACGTTGACACCTGCTTTTGCGCAAACCGGCGCAACCAAGCCGGGCGCACCTGAAGTCAAAACATCTGCCAGGAAAGAACCTCTTGCAGAATATGAAAATCCTGAGCTTATAGGCAAAAGAAACATCAATAAGCTGCAGATCAATTTTTATTCATTCGACAAGGAAGTCGCCATTGGCCGTCAATTCGCACAAGAGGTGGACCGTTCCGCCAAGATTGTCGAAGATCCGATCATCGTCGAATACATCAACAAAGTCGGCCAGAATCTGGTGCTGCATTCCGACGCCAAAGTCCCCTTCACCATCAAGGTCATAGACAGCGATGAAATCAATGCCTTTGCATTGCCTGGTGGATTTTTTTACGTCAACAAAGGTTTGGTCCTTGCCGCCGACAATGAAGCGGAGCTGGCGGGACCGATGTCGCATGAGATCGCGCACGTTGCCGCAAGGCATGGAGTCGAACAGGCATCAAAGGGACAGATCGTCAACTGGGGCTCACTGCCGCTGATTTTTCTCGGCGGCTGGGGAGGGTTTGCTGTCCGACAGGCTGCGAGTCTGGCAATCCCTATGGGGTTTCTGAAGTTCAATCGAAGCGCAGAGTATGAAGCCGACAGTCTCGGCGTTCAATATCTCTGGGCATCCGGGTATGACCCACAGTACGATGGCAACGTTCTTCGAGAAGCTGCAGGCCCAGGAGAAGAAGAAACCTGGAACGGTCTCCAGAATTTTCAGCACGCATCCCATGGTTGGAGACCGCATCGAGAAGGTCAATGCGCTGATATCCCGATTCCCCGACAAAAGCGAATACACGATCAACACTTCAGAATTCACTCAGGTCAAAAACCGGCTGATATCGATGACCAATGCCAAATCCATCGGAGGCCGTGGTGGAGCGGTCTCTGAAGCCGAGGCCAAACGCCCGACGCTCAAGAAACGCCAGCCTGGAGCTCCAGAAGGGACAGATGCTGGAACCGGCACCGGGCAGACTGAAGACAAGGGTGCGGGCGACAGGCCAACTCTCCGTAAAAAGAGGCTCGACCACTAAACCACCAACTCCATAATCTCAATCAGGCATACACGGTTTTTGAGATTAAGGGGCGGAATCCATCAGGGTTCTGCCCCTTAACCTTTCTGTTACAGAAACTTATTTCAATTGATTGTAAAAACAACGTTGAAATTGTCATAGAGCTGAGTGTACCATTAAGCCGCTTCAACAAAGATCATATTTCCAAGACCTGTAGACGTATAGGTAATTCAACCATTTACTCATTGATTCTGGCAAACAGCATTCAGCAGGTTTCTCGTCGCCGGCATGAGGCAATGACCGTCGTAATTCATCTGCACTAATATCGAGCTCAGGAGGCAGCGAGTGAGAATCTCTATTTCAATTAACGGTGTCAAACATGATGCCGATGTTGAACCAAGACTTTTATTGGTTCATTTCATCCGCGATCTGGCAGGTTTAACCGGGACGCACATTGGGTGTGAGACATCTATTTGCGGCGCCTGCACGGTCCTGATGGATGGCAAGCCGGTGAAATGCTGCGCCATCCTTGCAGTCCAGGCTGATGGATCGGAAATAACGACGATCGAGGGCCTTGCAGACGAGGGCAGGCTTCATCCAATTCAGGAGGGATTCTGGGAATGTCATGGTCTGCAGTGTGGATATTGCACACCAGGCATGATTATGTCCGCCTATGGCCTGCTTCAGGAGAATCCCGACCCAACAGAAGACGAAATAAGGCATGGTCTTGAAGGGAATCTATGCCGTTGCACCGGTTACCAGCACATCGTTGATGCAGTCAGGCACGCATCCAGGCAGATGGCCGCTAAAGCCGTGAAAGCAGGATGATAAAGGAGATAGGCAAATGTCTTTCCTCGCAAAATATATCGGGCAGAAGGTCCGGAGAACCGAAGATCCACGGCTTATTCAGGGCATCGGTCATTACGTTGACGATATCAAACTGGCTGATACGCTTCATGTGGTGATCCTTCGCAGCACTCATGCGCACGCGAAAATCAATTCAATCGATCTGGAAGCGGCGAAGAGTTCACCGGGTGTCGTGGCCGTATACACCGGCAAGGATGTTGAGGGCAGGGTCGGGTTTGTTCCCTGTGCGGCGGCACTCCCGGACTTGAAAGTTCCCAAATACCCGGTGCTCGCCCAGGGCAAGGTCATTTTTGTAGGCCAGCCTGTGGCCGCAATAGTTGCGACCGATAAATACAAGGCCCGTGATGCCGCCGACTTGATCGATATCGATTACGACCCGCTTGATGTAGTGACCGATCCGGAGGCTGCTGTACAAGCCGACAGCTCCGTGATTCATGAAGAATTTGGAACCAATATCGCATTTCACCATTCGGCCGGCACCGGAGACATCGAAGCGGCATTCAAACAGGCAGACAGGATTGTCTCTGAAAAGCTATATCATCAGCGGCTGGCGCCGGTTGCGCTGGAACCGAGGGGAGTCCTCGCTCATTACCTGCCGGGCGAACAACAGATGACCCTCTGGTCATCAACCCAGATACCGCACCTCATGCGCACACAGGTTGCGCTCATGCTCGGAATCAACGAAAACAGATTGAGGGTGATAGCCCCTGAAGTCGGGGGAGGATTCGGCAGCAAGTTGAATGTCTATGCGGAAGAGGCGCTGCTTGGCTGGATTTCAATGCAATTGAAAAAGCCAGTAAAGTGGATAGAGTCGAGACGAGAAAACATGACCTCGACGATCCACGGAAGGTCGCAGTCAGGCACCGTCGAGATGGCGGTCAAGAATGACGGAACGCTGCTCGGGCTCAAGTATCAAGTCATAGCGGATATGGGTGCGTACCTGCAGCTTTTGACTCCCGCCATCCCCACCCTGACGGGTCTCATGCTATCGGGTTGTTACAAGATTCCGGCGATTTCAATGCAGTGCACTGGTGTCTTTACCAACCGCATGTCCACGGATGCCTACCGTGGCGCGGGACGGCCGGAAGCGACATACCTTGTCGAAAGGATCATGGACTGCGTCGCGCTGGAATTGAAAATGGATCCGGTTGAACTCCGGCGCAAAAACTTTCCCAAACCCGAAGAATTCCCCTTCGCGACTGCAACCGGACTCTTCTACGACTCCGGCGATTACGAGAAATCACTCGCCCGTGCTCTGGAAATGTCCGACTACCAAAAACTTCGAGCTGAACAGAGCGAAGCGCGAAAGCAGGGGCGCTATCTCGGAATAGGCGTTTCGACCTACGTCGAAATCTGCGCCATGGGTCCATCGATCGCCCTTCCGGCCGGCGGATGGGAGAGCGCAACCGTGCGCGTCGAACCGACCGGAAAAGTGACGGTCATGACTGGAATCTCCCCGCACGGTCAGGGTGAAGAAACGTCTTTCGCTCAGATCGTCGGCGACATGCTCGGTGTCGACATGGATGACGTTCTGGTCATCCATGGAGATACATCGATCGTTCAGTACGGAATCGGAACCTTCGGCAGCCGCGGACTTGCCGTCGGCGGCGCGGCCCTCGCCTGCGCCCTGGATAAGGTTGTCGCAAAAGCCAGAAAACTGGCGGCTCATATTTTACAGACCGATGAATCAAGCCTGACTTTCGAAAACGGCAGGTTTGTCGGCGCCCCCAATGACAGCTCGATAACCATTCAGGAAATTGCCCAGGCAGCACACACTGCTCACAACATCCCCCCTGACTTCGAGCCAGGCCTGGTCGCGACCCATTTCTTTGAGCCCAAAAATTTCACCTTCCCCTTTGGTTCTCATCTGCGTGGTCGAGGTCGACAGGGAGACCGGCGAGGTCAAGGTGCTTCGATATATCGCCGTTGACGATTGCGGCAAACAGATCAATCCCCTGCTGGTAGCCGGGCAGATCCATGGCGGGATCGCGCAGGGCCTCGCTCAGGCGTTATACGAAGAAGTGGTATATGATGAGAACGGTCAATTGCTGACCGGGGAGTTGATGGACTATGCGGTTCCCAAGGCCTTCCAGCTTCCGAGATATGAGTGCGACCACACTGAGACTCCAACGGATGTCAATCCTCTTGGCGCCAAGGGTGCCGGTGAGGCAGGAACGATCGGCGCTACTCCGGCAGTGGCCAACGCAGTGATCGATGCACTTTCGCCATTTGGCGTCAAACACATCGATCTGCCGCTCAAACCCGAGAAGCTGTGGAGACTGATGAATTCACCGTCTTCATAATAGTCAGGATCAGGATCAAGCAAGCAGCAGATAGTCGGAACAATCTCTCGATAGCCGTTTCAATGACAGGAGTCCTATGATTACAGGTAACTTTGACTACTTCGCGCCTTCAAATGTCGAGGAAGCTATCAAGCTCCTCAATGAATATGGCGACGATTGCAAGATCATTTCAGGCGGACACAGCCTGGTTCCTGTACTAAAGCTGCGGCTCGCCTCTCCGGCCGTGCTGATTGATATCGGTCGCATCAAGGGTTTAAAGGGCATCAGTTTTGAGGGAGGCACGATTGTCATTGGGACAAACACCACGCATGCTGAAATCGCCCGATCCGCGGAACTGAAAAAACATTGCCCACTGCTGGTCGAGACCGCCGGCCAGATCGGTGACCAGCAGGTTCGCAACAGGGGAACGATTGGAGGCAGCCTGACTCACGCCGATCCGGCTGCCGACTGGCCCGCAGCCGTCCTTGCCCTCGACGCTGACATCATAGTAAAAGGTAAAGGGAGCGTTCGAACGATCAAGGCAACCGATTTTTTCGTCGACATCATGACAAGCGCCGTCAAATCAAACGAGATTGTCACCGAGATACGCATCACTAAACCGGCTCAGCCACAGGCTGCGGCCTATCTCAAAGTGCCTCAGGCCGCCTCTGGATTTGCCGTCGTGGGCGTGGCCGCTCAATTGACCCTGAAAGACGGCAGGTGCGAGAAGGTCGCCATTGGCATCACCGGCCTTGGCCCCAAAGCATACCGTGCTTCAACCTCTGAAAATGCACTGATCGGAAATACCCTTGATGCTGCGACGATTTCAGCGGCCGCTGAAAAAGCCGACACTGAAGCAGTTGACACCATGGAAGATATCCATGCATCCGGCGAGTTTCGCCGAAACTTGACCCGTGTTTACACAAAGCGCGCAATCATGGCCGCCATGTCGCGCGCTTGAAGCAATCACTATTTTTATCTGATCCCCCAAAATGCTAGCAGATATCGTAAAAATTCACTGCCTGACTCATCGTGCTAACTTTCCAATGTCACGCACCAGCCGGAGCGTAGTCTGTAAAGAGGGACCTGAAGAACATGTCCTGAGCAACGACTTCCCTAACACAGGTTTATGGATCTATTGCTGCAACTGCCAGACATTCATTGCCTGGGAGACCGAGAGAGCCGATGTCACGGTGCGTGAATGCCCCTTTTGTTTAAGCTCGCTCAATCCGCGACTTTACTGCTGCGATCATTGTGCGGTAACCATGCTGGATTTCGATGATCCAACGCTCAGGAAACACCACATAGTTCTTTCCTGGGGGATGCCGCAGCCGGCCTGCCCGGGGTGTCATCAATTCCCTTCATCGACTCCAAAGATTCATTTCTGCGTCGCGCTGCAGTCGCACCTTGCCACCGCAAGAAATGTCTGTCCTTTCTGCAAGCTGCAGCTTGAGACTATTGCGGTCGACAATCCGCAGACGTCGTCCTTACGACTAGATGCCGCGCTTGCAGAGGCCGAAAGACGAGCTTTAAGCGCTGAAGAGTCGGCCCGCAAGGAGTCTCAATTGCGTGTCCAGGCCGAACAAAAGGCATCGGATTTCGAACGCGAACTGATCAGACCCTCCCAGGCTTTTCCCGATCCTGAGTTTGCCAGAAAACAGGAAGAGTCCTCCGCTCGTGCAGATTCGGAAGGCAGAGCCCGGGCAATGGCGGAAGTTCGCGCCCGTGAAGCTGAAGAGATGAGGTTTAAGGCCGAGGAGGCAGCACGAAATGAAGCCGAGATGCGCGCCCAGGCTGAGAGAAAAGCCAGGGAAATTGTCGAAACTTACACCACTCGCGCCACTCAGAACTTTCAGTCAGAGAAAACTGTTCCAGGGAAGGACCGGGTCTCCATTGCTCTTTATGCCGCGATCACGATGTTTCTTTTCCTTGCTCTGATTATGCTGATGATCACCATGTTCAGGCTCTATTACGCCTCATAATCTTGAAATCATGAAACTTTTCCCGACATTCCGGCAGTCATCTTGACCGGCATGCAGGTGACGAAATTATGATGAACTCGCGCCATACGACATTTTTATCAATTCTTGTCCTGCTGATCCTGAGCGGCCTTCTTGCAGGGGATGACTTGACCAGGGTCTATTCCCAGGGTGGCCAGACCAGACCCCAGGGACAGGGTGTCACACCTGAAAAGAAAAAATCTCTTTCAAATATCGGCCCGGAAGATGTGTTTCCGGGTGAACAGCGTGTTCCTGAAAACCCTCGACGTGCGCAACGTCCGGCGAAAAGAGCAGGTGACGCAGTGGTCAAACCCACGCCTGTTCCGGAAGTGAATCCTGCGGCCTCTCCGACGGCCGCCGCAACTGCGACTCCTGACGTCTCCCCGACTCCGATGCAGGCGTTGTTGACCGATAAAACATCGAACCTTGCTAAATCAAAATCTTCCACACAGGATGCGTCTGCCGCCCCGAGCTGGCTCATGCCTTTCCTGATAACTCTCACTCTGATCGTGGCCAGCGCTTTTCTTTACGTCCTCTTTAAGCTCATAGAAAAACTGCGCCAGGGATGATGCCGATGTATCAAGTTTCAAGAAACCTTAAATCTCACCTTCTTCCGGTTCTGCTTTTTTTGGCTTTTTCTTGCTCAGGGCGCCGGCCAGTAAAGCAAAAGGCCGGCCGCTGTCACTCCGCCCGAAGAGATCTACGGTGGAATTGAGATTGGAGCTAAGGGAATCAAAGCCCTGGTGTTGCGGATCACGGGTGAGGATGAGGCCTATACTGTAAAAATCATCAATGCCGAAATCATCAACACCACTCTGGTTCAGACAAAAGAGGGGAAATTCACAGCAGAAGCAATCAGAGAGACGGGACAGGTTGTTCAAAGATTCTTTCTCAGAATGCAGCAGGAATTCCGAGTCCCGGTCGGTCATATTCACATTGTTGGAAGCAGCGGACTGATTGGCGATAACCCTCAGGACATCATCGATGAGGTCAAACGCAAGACGGGCTACAACATGACCTTTCTCGATCTGGACTCCGAAGTTCAGCTCTCGATTGCCGGAACAATCCCCAAGCGATACCGGGTGGGACAGACATGGTATGACAACCGCGGGATATCGCTTCTGGTCGACATCGGGAGCGGAAATACTAAAGGCGGCTATCAACTGATGCGGCAGGTAGCGGTCGGACGTCCTGAATACGATTTCGTTACCTGGGGTATTCCCAAAGGCACGGTCACCTTCACGAATGACGTCAATAAAGCCGTTGGGGAAACTGCCGATTACCAGGCTTTTGCCAGAAAATCGCAGGCATTGAGCAGTGAAACTCTTCGATCTATGATCAGGACTGAAGTATCCAGAAAACCCGGCCTCTTCAACAGAAAGAAGATATACCTGTCCGGCGGCATCATCTGGGCGATTGAAACACTTCTGCATCCCGAAGACCGCAGAAGTTTCACGCCCGTAACCACCGACGACATCAGCAATTTCTATAATCGCGCCATCAGTGATCCGGAAGGACTTCTCAATCCCGACCTTTCAACCATCCGCGATCCGAATGTCAGACAGGAAGCTGAAAGAGAAGTTGAATCGGTCCGCAACACTTTCACACCCAAAAATCTGATTGCCGGGGCCGAGTTGATCAAGGCCGCCGCGACTGAGTTAAGCTTCCCGGGCAAAAGACTGATCTTTGCCCGCTTCGGTCATCTGGCCTGGATACTCAGTTACGTACGGCTACAGGTGGAATAGCGCAGCAAATCAAAGATCAATGAAAGTCGAAGGCAGTTACACAATACATGCTTCCCGCGATCATGCCTGGTTGTTGCTGATCGATCCTGAAGTTATCAGCAAGTGCATTTCCGGCTGCGAATCTCTGGAAGAGAAGGAACCGGGGATATACAACATCACACTCAAGGCTGGTGTCGGTTCGATAAAGGGAGTTTTTACCGGAACAATCAGGCTCGATAATATCAACGAACCGGAGCATTACCGCATGATTGTGGATTGCAAGGGATCTCCGGGTTTTATCAGAGGGGAGGGTTCTCTGGACGTTATCGAGAGCGGTGATGGAACAATTGTTAATTACGTCGGTGATGTCTCAGTGGGTGGAACACTTGCCAGCGTCGGTCAGCGAATGATTCAGGCCACTTCGAAGATGATGGCAGGCAATTTCTTCGCGGCTATCGAGGCGGAAGCCAAAGCCTGGCAGAAAGCCGAAGAGAATAACGAGCCCTACAAGGCCCCCAAACACGGCTTTTTCCGCAACACCATTCGGCAAATCAAAAATAAAGTAACTGCTCAGCCCTACTAATGGGACTTCGTGCCGGAAAGTTCTTACCCAACCAGCCGGATTTCGTAGAAATAAAAGTATTTTTCATCGCCAAGAACGCCAAGAGAGCCAAGAACGCCAAGGATTTATAGCCTGGATTTGGCCTGACCTCTCGATTTCAGCCGGATTTAAAAGTAAATTATCAATCACTCCTTGAATCCTCTTGGCGTTCTTGGCTCTCTTGGCGTTCTTGGCGTTGAAAAATACCTTTATTCCCACTTAATCCATCAAATACTAAAGATCTGTTACAAATAAAAGCAAGAGGTCACTACTTCCCTTTCATCCATCAGAGTGCGGCTTTTATCTTCTCTCTGACACCAATGAGGGCGTTCTCGATCTCGCTGATATTGGAGCCTCCACCCTGCGCAAAATCCGGCCTGCCGCCACCCCGGCCACCGAGCAGTTCGCTGGCAAACTTAACCATTGAGTTCATGTCAAGATTGAGTCCTTCGGACCTTGCGAAGACAAGGCGCACGGCGTCAGCTTCTCTGGAAGCCAGGATTGCGATGGCTTTCGATTGTTCGGTAATCCTGTGAGCCAGCAGTTTCAACGAATCCAGATCTCTGTCGTCAAATACGGCTTGCACATATCTTGAATCCTTGATCAGTTCGGCGACATCGATCATTTTTTGCGCTTCAGCTTCGGAAGTGATGTTGACCAGTTCCCGAATTCGCCTGGCGGCCTGTTTATTCTCATCGATGATCCTGTCGATTGAGGCTCCCGCTTCTTCCCGTCCAACACTGAGTTTCTCGGAAATTGATGCTGAAATACGGTTGGCGATCCTGTAATCGCCCAGCGCTCTTACCCCGCAAACGAAATGGACTCTGGTCATTCGCTTGGCGCGCTCCCACGACCTCACAGCAATGAGTCCCACCTCTCCGGTCTGTCCGGCATGAGTCCCGCCGCACGGAGACCAGTCATAGTCGTCAATTTCCACAACCCTGACACAGTCTGATATAAAACTCTCTTTCCGGAGCGGCAAGGTGGAAGCCTCGTCCGGTGTCACCTCGTGAATTCTGATCTGCCTGTTATCGAATACGATGGTGTTGGCAAGCTCCTCAGCACGATCGATTGACTCTGAAATCTGCGAGGGATGCGCCTCCAGGGTCAGATCGATCTCCGTCGAACGATCCGTTATCCTGAAACCCTTCGTCTCGGCTCCAAACAATCTAAAGAACGCCTGCGAAAGAATGTGTTGCCCCGTATGCTGCTGCAGCATCTCACGTCTTCTATTCCAATCAATGCGGCATTCAATATTTTCCCCGATCGAAAAACCATGCCCGGCTCTGACCCAGTGAACGATCCGTTCACCATCGAGAGTATCGACATCCTCTACTTCCGCAGATCCAATTACTCCCAGATCGCAGGGCTGTCCTCCTCCAGTCGGATAGAATGCAGTCTGATCAAGCACCAATCCGGACTTTTCACCATGATCGATTACCTCAGCGATTTTTGCTGAAAATTCAATCAGGTGCGAATCGTACCAGTACAGCTTTCGAGTCATATGCAGTTTTTGTATCCCTTTTGCCTTTATCTATTGATGTTTTATTGGAATTTGATTTTATTCCCTGCCGCCATTAGGTTCCACTTGTTTCACGATGATTTGTGCTTAATAATCAAGTTTTGGCATTGTAATCGAATTCATAATAAGCATCACTGATATGGCGAAAAAAGGAAACATACTGGTTGTCGACGACGAGGAAATAATGCGCGATGTGCTGGAGAGCATTCTCTCTCAGGACGGCTATCGTGTCGATCTGGCGAAAACCGGTGAGGAAGGGATCTCAAAGCTGAGCGAGCGCGCATATGATGCGACCTTGCTGGATGTATCGATGCCCGGCATCGGAGGCCTGCGAACCCTCGAGGAGATTCTCAAACTCGATCGAGAAGCCGTAGTCATCATGATTACGGCTTTTGCGACTTTCGATACGGCGATTGCCGCCTGGCAGCTTGGGGCTTTCAATTGCGTGAGAAAGCCATTTGAGAATGAGCAAATCCTGAAGACAGTTTCAGCCGGCATTGCGCGAAGGCGCGGCGATGAAGAGCGAAGGGTGCTCAGGCGGACACTGAAGACCTCGGCCGATCGCAGCCAGATAGTGGGCAACTCTGCCGCCATGCGCGAGGTTTACGATCTGATCGAGCAGGTGGCTCCGGCCCGGACTACGGTTCTCATTACCGGCGAGTCCGGAACCGGCAAAGAGGTCGTGTCGCGCGCCATACATTTTTCCAGCCCTCGCGCTCAATCGGGGCAGTTCGTCGCAGTCAATTGCAGCAACATTCCCTCTGAATTGCTTGAGTCGGAATTATTCGGACATACACGGGGAGCCTTCACCGGAGCTGTGGCAGCCAAGAAGGGTCTGTTTGAAGTCGCTGACGGTGGGTCAATATTTCTTGACGAAATCAGCACTATCCCCCCCGAAACTCAGGCTAGGCTGCTGAGGGTCATTCAGGAGCGCGAATTCACGCCGCTGGGCGACACGCAACCTCACAGAGTCGATGTCCGAATCATTGCCGCAACCAATACAGATCTTCAACGTGCCGTAAAATCAGGCGATTTCCGTGAAGATCTCTTTTACCGGCTCAATGTCATCAACATCCACCTTCCGCCCCTGAGAAACCGCCGGGAAGATATTCTGCCTCTCGCCCAGCATTTCATCAGAAAGTATAACCTTGAAAACGAAAGGACCATGTCGGACCAACTCGCACCGGCGGTTCTGAGCACGCTCGAAAATTATCCGTGGCCCGGAAATGTGCGCGAGCTGGAAACCGCGATAGAAAGAGCCGTGATCGTTGCCAGGGGAAATGAGATCGATCTTGAATGCCTTCGTGAAGAGATACTCAGACCCGATAGCCGGGACGGAGACTCAATGGGCACGGAAGAATCCCTTGCTTCAATTGATATCACACGGGGAATCTCTTTTTATGACGAGGTATCCAGATTTGAGATCGAATTGATCCGCAGAGCGCTCGAAATTACCGGCGGCCATCAGAGCAAGGCCGCCAAGCTTCTGGGCATGAACAATACGACGCTTAACAGCAAGATCAAGGTTTACAACATCAAAGTCTGAGTCAGGGAACTGCAGGGAGTGGCCCGGGGATTGAGCGATTGAGCCTGATGTTTGATCTGCTCACGGCCCACGGCATCCTCGCCCTGCCTCTGAAAACCGTCCGCCTCAGAACCTCAAACGCGCCGGAATCCTTCAATCCCCTGTAATACCAGACAACCACACCCGGCAGCTTTTTCTCTCTTCCCGCCTCTATCATCTTAACCAGCTCTTCTGGATTGGAGTTGGTAATATCAATGCCCGGAACAAAAGTCTCTATCGAAGGCACTGCCGCAATCTGCCGGTTGAGTTCATCCAGATAAGTCGCGATGTCTTTCCTGTATATCTGAGGCACTGTGAAATCGAGCGCACCATCTCGCATCCAGCCCGGGTAATCCTGCGCAAAGTTGACATATGCGTATGGGTAAACACCCGGTGCATTCGAAACCAGTAAAGCCCTGTTAACCGCTTTCAATCGATTGTAGAGGGTTTTGACGAATAGATTGATCTTATCCGCGCGCCACCTGACCCATTCTGAATTTGCGGGATCCGTAGGCGGCCCCGAGCCGTTGTGCTCGCGCTGGTAGAGGTTGATGGTATAGTCGTCATAACCGCAATCAAGCTGGGGATAGCGCGAGCGGTCGAACTGGATTCCAATGGTTTCGTAATTCCGCCCAAGCTCCTCCATCAGGGAAATGACGAAAGACTGAACATCCGGATGAGTATGAATCATCCAGTAAAAATAGCCTCCGGGCGCCGTGAATCTGGTCTCACCCTGTCTGGTTTTGGCGATCCAATCAGGATGTACATCAAAGATCGGCCCGCGACCTCCCTGCCCCGGAAAATATCCGCTGTACCCTCCTATGAAACCGTATTCCACCCACGGCATTACTGCCAGTCCGAATGGCACTGGCCTCTTCAATGACCTCTTTGAGGACATCCCTCCCGGCATACCCCGGATCTGTCAGCATCCCTGTCTCTTTTTCAAATACCCTGCTCTGCCATAATGGATAACCACGCGACCAGACATTGACCAGCACAAGGTTGAAATTGGACTCCGAGAGCTGCCGCATCGTCACTCTGATTTCTTCTCTTGAAACCAGTGAGCTGCGATCAATCCACACGCCTCGAACCTCAGCAGGATCCGCAAGCGCACAGCCTGACAAGAAGAGGAGCGCAACGATAAGCCTGCTGCAAAATGCCGGATAAGTGCTCATATGATTCGCATGAGTTAACGACTGATGTTTGTTCTTCTCAATTTCAGCTTGATCTCGAAAAGTTTAGGCCAGAGCTTGCCGGTGACGAACAGCCGATCATTGACCTCATCATAAGCGATCCCGTTCAGCACATCCACCGGGCGGATTTTATCTTCAGCGGAAAGCAGGCCATTCAAGTAAATCCAGCCGGTCAGACGCCCGCTTCTAGGGTCGATCCTTGCTATTCTTTCAGTCTGCCAGATGTTGGCGAATATCTGGCCTTTGACATACTCAAGCTCATTGATGTTGGCTATCGGGCGCGATTCATCATTGACGGCGAGCACTCGTCTTACTTCAAAGGTCTGGGGATCCAGATAGCTGATCAGATTGGTTCCATTGCTCATGATCAGTGATTGCCCGTCGTTGGTCAGACCCCAACCTTCACCAATATAGTTGAAGCTTTTTACCATCTGCAGGCTCCCCGGATCGTATACGAATCCGATCTGAGTCTGCCAGGTGAGCTGAAACAACTGCCCTCCAAACATCGCAAGCCCCTCGGCAAAATATTGCGCCGGCACATCAATCCGGCTAAGCACCCGGCCGGTCTGTATCTCAACCTTCCGCAGGGATGATTGCCCGTTAAGCCCCGTGCTCTCATACAGAACACCATCGTGATAAAGCAGCCCCTGGGTAAAAGCAGACGGATCGTGCGGGTAAATGTTGATGATGTCGTATGAATATTTATCGACTCTCGGGGGTGCGCTCGCATCGATCTGTTGCTGATCCTGATCAGAAACAAGGGGACCCGCTCCAGCCTGTCTGTTATGACACCCTAAAGACAGGGTAAACATCAAACAGATGGAACTCAGTTTAATAAAACTCATAGGATAGTCCTCTTATTCTTGAATAATGGTTGTAGCGGCATCTGTCTTGAGTGCTTGCGTCGGCTAAACAACCAGGAGTAGATGTGCTAAAATCTCGCTGCTTTGACAGATTAAGCTGACCATTTATCACAAATTATGACAGGGGAAATAATGTCATCAATCAATTGCATCTTCTGCAGAATTGTTTCCGGAGAGATACAGGCATCCATAATCTACGAAGACGAACTTGCGATCGCATTTCGTGATATCAATCCGCAGGCTCCGAAACACATTCTCATCATACCCAGAAATCACGTCGACTCAATGAACAAGATGAGCGCAGAAGACAAGGATCTTGTCGGCCACCTTTTAATAGCCGCTTCCAGCATTGCCTCACAGGAAGGGATCGCAGAAACAGGTTACCGGACGATCATCAATACCGGCGAAGATGGAGGTCAGACCGTCTGGCATCTGCATGTTCATCTCCTTGGAGGTCGCTCGCTGGGATGGCCTCCCGGCTGATTTCACAAAAAAACAAGTGGATAGATCATCAAAACGGCCTGGCTGCCCGCCCAATCTTGAGGAATATTCTGCCAAGGGATCTGAAGCGTGAGACCGGCTGTGAATTCAAGGTCAGATCAGGAAGAGTTATGTCTTCATCGGCATGCTTTTCACGCAACCATCTTTGAAACAGTCTTCTCACCTCTCGTGTGTCCTCTGCCGAAGCAAGGAAGGCGTACCGCAGATGCTCCGGTCTGGCAATCTGTTTTCTGTGCGTGGAATAGTAATATCTCAGTGAGTTGAAGAATTTCTCGTCACCGAATTTTTCCCTTAATTCAACCAACAGCAAAGCCCCCTTGGTTTGAACAATTGCCGAGTACTGCAGCGAATTTTTAAAATCCCTGGTTGGCTTATCTGCTTCCAAATCGGCTCCGCCGAGCATCTTGAAAGCCTGATAGGTTCCCCTCAACTGCTGATCAATGATGAGCTCGCCTAGTTTTTTGCCGTACGCGGCTTCGTGATAATAGGCTGCCGAAAATGTAGCCAGCGACTCATCGAGATAAGGCCATTTTTCGGAATCGCTACCGACCTCGCATCCCCACCATTGATGAGCAACGCCATGAGCCAGGGTGAATTCAAAAGATGCTTTGATGACGTCTGACTGCTCCTGAAGCACAGCCGGAAGCCGCGAGGATTGTGGCCTGTCAAAATCAATGTAATAGGCCTGAGCCAGTGCCACCAATGACGGAAACTCAACGGCACTGAAACCAGCCGGCAGCGGCATCTCGACAACCTGAAAAAAAGGATAAGGATATGGACCGAACGCTTTCTGATAACAGACAAGAGAGCCGACCGCCACGTTAAGAGCGCGCTTCCCCAGAACTTCATCCCCTTCCCTGAAATAAGAGATAACTCGTTGTTCACCTATTTTCTCTTCGAGAGATTTCAATTTCTCGGCAAGAATAACGGCAAAGCCACGGAGATCGGTTCCTTTAAAAACGCGTTTAAGCCTGCCTTCAATTTTCCGGTCATCTTGTGACAGGCTGGAGGGTTGCAATTGCGCTGACCCGATCACCGTTAGATTGTCGCCGGCAGTGACGCTGACTTCATAATCGGCAACTTCGCTAAAGACAATTCCACTGACACCGACAGCCGGGACCTGGTCTGAAAGCTGGGTTTCGGGAGCCGCCAGGACAGGATAAAAATACCCGAGCAGGACAGATTCCTCGGCGGCAAAGAAGATGTCTCTTGTATCTCTCGACTGCTTGTCCTCGCTCATGGCGTCATTTAATTCCTGTAGAAAATGAGCCAGCAGGCTGGCTTCCTCTCGCTGAAGACGCGGGACATTGCCTGAAAAGCCGAGTGTCAATTCTATGGTTTTTCCTGGCGAAAGCTTTACCGGCAACTCTACCCTGATTGACGAATACCGGGTTTTAAAGCTGAATTTCAGGTCATGTGAATCGGCCGATACTTTATTGATATTAATCAGCGGTGGGTCATTCTCGCCGACACCCAGGTTCGGATAGATATTGAAGTTCAGGCTGTCGATATCCTGGCGTCCAGTGTTGGTGAACCTGACCAGCTCCAACCCTTCATATGAGGCATTCGCATAATCCACGTCAAGCGAGATTTTGTATTGAATCCGCGATGATGTCGTCCCAGGTTTAATTGCCTGCGCCTGACAGTCGAGATGAAATGTTCCAATGACACAGATGCAAATGATTGCCGGCAAAAACCGGTTCAAACAGATCCACCCCCGCTTTTGGTCATTCATCCTCACATCGGGATTGTAATTCAAACAGAACCAATCCAGGAAACGATTACAGATAAGATTCTGCATGGTTGAATTCAGATTCTTTTATGACTTTTGAATCCAATTGGTGAAAACCGTTCGAGATGCCGTCTTGACGTCTAACTCACGCAAATTTAGACTTCGGAAGTGAAAAGTTCTGTTTTTGGAAGTAATTCGATCTGAATAACAAGACAACATAGGAGAGGTAAATGGCTGGTTTGACTGCGACAACGGCAACCTGGGTAACGGTGCCAATTCGACTTGCACTTGGTTCGATAGCTTTTGCGCACGGGGCTCAGAAGGTATTCGGATTCTGGGGAGGCAAGGGGCTGCAGGCCTGGACATCGGGCATTGCTCCTTTGAATCTGAGGCCATCCTGGATGTGGCTTGGAGCCGCGGCAATGGCCGAACTTATTGGAGGTGTATTGGTCTTTTTTGGCCTGTTTACACGGGTTGGAGCCTTCTTCATTGCGTGTACGATGTGTGTGGCAATCGCCGGCGTCCACTGGAATAACGGTCTATTCCTTTCACAGGGCGGCTATGAGTTTGCCATGGCCGTTCTGGCCATGGCTTTATCGCTTATCCTCGCGGGTGGAGGCAGTGCCTCTATAGACTCGCAAATGTAGAAGCAGTAAAAAGAAGTTCAAAGTTTAAAGTTCAAAGTTTAAAGTGAGTGAGTCCAAAGTCATCCTGAAGGTCTCGTTTAGTGTTTTTCCGTTCCGTGTCCGGCTTTGGTAGAACTTCTCAACTTCTTTTCTTCTTTGTACTTTAGAGTCATTTGAGGTGAAATTCCTGCTCTAAATGATGCCCTTAATTGGATCGGCCGGGGGATCCGATTGGATCACCCGGCGGAGCCGGCAATGGTTGTGTCTGCCTGAACTGGGCATCGGGCCGTGTCAGGAAGCGCTGGATATCGTCGCGAACAGCCATGCGATGAGCCTGTTCGAGTTTCAAGGCCGCCGGCGACTCGATCCAGGATTTCAGCCTTCGCAATGAATCCGAAGCGGTGGCCCTGACCTGGGGCGAAGCGCTCTCATTTGCCGCCAGCTCCATCAACCGGCTTACCACAAGGCTTTGAACGGCGCGCGAAATCTCAGCCAGGTAATTATCTGCCGGCACTCCCGACATCCATGTCTGACGGACCAGCGCATCCAACACTTCCTTAAAACCGGGATTGGCAGAATTGATCGATTTGTATTCAATCAACCTGGCGGCGCGGTTATGCTGGAGCAGACCCGAGATTGCCATATCGGCTGAGATATTGGCCGCGGCAATCGGATCGAAACCAAAGCCTGTCCTTTTATTGAAAAACTCAGCAGTTCCTCCTTCATAGCCAAAAGGAAGAGGAGGAATCAGATCGAGAATGCGCTTTGGAATTGCCAGCACATCAGGCTTGATTGTAGCGAGGACGGCGTTCAAAGCATCCCTTTGTTTAGCCGGTGCGACAATTTCACGGAATTTTGCCGGGCTTGGTCCTTTTGGGGTCCTGATGGCATAAGTGTAATAGAGTCCGCCAAGCGATTTGACTGCCGCCTGCAATTGATAGCGATGATGGAGGTAGAGCGGAAGAAATTTTGCCTCGAGCAATCCGAGCGGAGTTCCTGCAGGAGCGCTGTTCAAACCGAACTGATCGATGCCAATCCGGCGAACTTCCATTTCATGCCGGAGCATTGCCACCGGATCGCTGCCATTATCCCAGAGACTCGAAAGCGGATGAGCGGCGCCAGGCGGGCGTGAATCGGCATCCGAGATGAAGAGCATTCCGGTCTTCTGCCCTTCTTCGATGATCTTTTCGAGTTCTTCGCCTTCGTTCGCGCCCGCCGGAAATTGCGAATAGGCGAATTTGACGGCGTATTTATCAAATTCACCTATTCCGACGGCATATGCATTTGAGAGATCGAGCCTGCCGTTTTTTATCTCGACCAGCGGAGCTGGATAATCCATGACTGATCCGCGGTCGTATAGCTGCTTGCAGCATAATTATGAGCGAAGCCGATAGTATGACCGACTTCATGGGCCGAAAGCTGTCTGATGCGCGCAATGGACATGGCTTCTATCTCTGAGGTATCGGCCAGATATTCGAGGTCAGGCATCATCGCAAATTCGCATTCATCGGCCATCCCATTGGCGGCATATGATGGAATCATTCCGGTACCGAGCATGAAATCCTGCCTGATGCGCAATGAACCAAGGGTGACGTGCCCCTTGATGATCTCACCAGTGCGCGGGTCTGTTATTGTGGAACCGTAGGACCAGCCGCGTGTTGACCGATGAACCCAGTTGATCACGTTGTAACGCACATCCATCGGGTCTGCATCTTCGGGAAGGACCTTCACCTGGAAAGCATTTTTAAAGCCGGCCGCTTCGTAGGCCTGATTCCACCAGGATGCGCCTTCAATCAAAGCCCGGCGAATCTGCTCCGGCGCACCATTATCGACGTAATAGACTATTGGCTTGATGGGCTCTGAGATCGCCGCATTCGGATCTTTCTTTTCCAGCCGGTGGCGAGCGATCCAGTGCTTTTCTATTGGCTCGTTGAAGGGTGAAGCGTAATCGTAGAATTCGACATCAAATGAACTGGAACGCGGGTCGAACTTTCTGGGCTTGTAGCCGAGGTCAGGCAATTCGACGAACGAGAAATGTTCCCTGACGGTGATCGAGTTGGCTGTTGGCGCCACATCTCTGACAAGCGGTCCGGTCTCTCCGTCCGAGGCAAAGGTCAGAGTAACCTCTACTTCGGTATTAAGCGGAAATCCCTTCGTTCGCGGCAGGTAAAATGCGCTGCGCGATTCATCAAGCCGGTAACTTCCCTGCCTCGCCTGTCTGAGCCTGTCTGCAACTCCATGGGCATCTCGAAGAAAGAATGCTGTCGCATCGACCAGAACCCGCCCTGCCTCATCGGCTTCGGCTTTGAATCCCCAGATGACCGATTTTGCAAAAGAGTCCTCGACGGCCTTTCTTTCCGCAGCATTGCTGCTCAGCGCCCTGTAGCGATAATTGGGCTGAACCATGAGAATCTTCTGCCCGACTCGCTCGAAGTAGACGACACGCCCGGCTCCAAGCTGTCCCCTGTCAAGCCCGATCGGATTCGATCCAACCCCGGTGGGAAGGGAAACCTGTAAAAGCATCTCCTTGTTGAATCGCGATATCTCCATCCACATTTTGCCGTTCTTTTCATCCCAGTAGATCGGGAAATATCCGTCGATCTTCTGCAATCCGGCGGTCTTTGAAGCTATCTGTTGTGAGCTGGCCGTAACAGCGCAGGCCATTATCACCATGACAAGGCATATCAGTCTCTTCATCTTTATCTCCGTTTTGGATACTAATATTTAGTGGACTAGTCAAATCAAGATAGAGAATGTTTCGTGCGTAACATCAGTAATTGATACTGTTGGCGAATTCATCCCTTGGTAGCTTGTCAGAAATTACAGAATCAAAATACGAGCGGGAGCGCAGGCGTCCCGCCTGCGTGTATTGAAATATCTGCACATTCATATCAGATTTGCGTTAATCGAATTGAAGCAGGCGGGACGCCTGCGCTCCCGCTCGTATTTCGACCATTCCAAAATATCAATAAACAGGGGAAACAGGTTATAAATTCAATTCGCCAACAGTATCAGTAATTGAATCAGTTCATGAGTTCATCAATTCATCAAGGCGAGTAATACAGTAATTGCTTTTGTTTTGTCCAATGCGATCGATCAGAACAGCCGATAACCCGGCGGATTGCGCTCCTTCGAAATCCTCTCGCAGGCTATCGCCAACGTGGATGGCTTCCTCAGGTTTTATTTTATGAAAGCCCAGAGCGGAAATAAATATCACAGGGTCCGGCTTGGCCGCACCCTCGCAGGATGAAATATGAACAGAGTCGAATAAATCGAAAATCCCCAGATTCGACAGCAGATCGGTCAATCGCGAATCGAAATTCGAGATGACACCCAGCCCGATTCCATTTTTCTTCAATTTAAGCAGCGTCGGAATAACATCGTCATAAAGACGCCAGGCATCTCCGGTTCTGAAATACTCAAACAGTTCATCGAAGAATTGATCGAACTGCCTGATCGGTTGACCGGCGAAGACGTTCTCTACAATTAAGCGCCACCAGTTGCGTTCCAGTTCCTTTCGCCGGATATCAGCCATTCCCCTTTCAAAAGCCAGCGGAGGCTGCTGACTGAAATACCTGACAAAGTCCGCTTGAATCATTTGCGGATTCGGATCCGCTCCATATCGTCTCGCGAATGAGCAGTAGATTTCTCCGACTGAATCTTTGACATCGAATAATGTGCCGGCTGCGTCGAAAAAGACCGATTTAATCTTTCCGGCGGGGAAGTAAAGATTTTCAATATTCATTGGTTTAAATGCATTTATCATTTTGAAAAACTGATAATTTCAGCTAGATTACCCCGGTTGCTAAGATTAAATTTGAAACCGATTTCAATTTAAACAGGTCTTACCTCTCAAGTGAATGGAGCAAAAGGATCGCTCATTCACCCGAGAGAATTCACTCAAAACCGAATACAACACAATTAACCGGCTAACTCAATTGGGGGAGTCTACTTCATGAGGCAGAATAAGTTCTACCTGTCCCTTCTCTGTGCACTTGTAACCGTGGTGGCCGCGCTGGCATTCACATCCCTGCGCCCGGTGCTGGTGAGTGCATTCGATGGCGACGCGTATGTCATTAAAGGCGGCACAGTGGTAACCGTCACAGGAGCGACCATCAAGAATGGTACGGTCGTGGTCCGCAACGGTCTGATCACGGCGGTCGGAGCCGACATTCCGGTTCCGGCGGATGCCCGGATCATCGATGCAACGGGAATGACAATTTATCCCGGAATGTTCGATTCATACACCGGCTACGGAATTCGCCCGGCGCAAACACAGGGGCAGGGGCAGCAAACTGCACCTCCAGGCATCGACCCGGTGGCGATCTTTATGGCACAGATGACCGCGGCGCCATCGAGTGCGGGTCTGCTGCCTGAGGTCACCGTAGTCGATCAGCTTCAGGTCAGCGAGACGACATTCGATCAGCAGCGCGCGGCGGGCATTACGACAGCTTTGACGGCTCCGCGTTCTGGTGTCTTCCAGGGACAGAGTGCATTGATCAACCTTGGAAGCCAGAGCGCAGAGAAACTGATTCTCAAAGCTCCCTTCTCGCTCAATGTAGGTTTCAGCGGTGCCCGCGGAGGCTACCCGAACTCACTGATGGGCGTTTTTTCATTCCTGCGCCAGTCGATGATCGACGCACAGTATTACCGTGAGCAATGGGCACGATACAACAGCAACCCGCGCGGGATGCAGCGTCCGGAAGTGAACAAATCGCTGGCGGCGCTTCAGCCTGTGATCAACGGCGAGATGCCGGTCATCTTCAATGTCGGCAGCGTTCGCGAAATAAAGCGCGCGATTGCACTCGCCGAAGAGTTCAAATTGAAATACCTGATTGCCGGAGCGACCGACAGCTACGAGATCGCCGATTATCTTAAATCGAAAAACGCCACGGTGCTTCTCTCTTTAAGTTTTCCGCAGAAGCCTTTGGGCCTTGAAGATCCTGAATCCGAATCATTGCGGGTACTGCGTGAGCGAGCCGACGCTCCGAAAGCGGCTGCCGCGTTGAGCAAGGCCGGAGTTAGATTCGCCTTCTCTTCAGGTACGCTGACCAGACCCGCTGATTACCTGGTCAATGCAGCCAGATCGATCGAGAACGGACTTTCGAAAGATGAAGCATTGAAGGCCCTGACGATCTATCCGGCTCAGATCTTTGGCCTCGGCGAACAACTCGGCAGCATTGAGAAAGGCAAGATCGCCAACCTCGTTCTGGCCAGCGGTGACATCTTCGATAAAAACACGAAGGTCAGGCATGTCTTCATCGACGGCAAGCTCTTTGAGATCAAAGCCCCGACAGGCCCGCCGGCCGGCATCCCCGGTGGAGGAGGCCGCGGCCCCGGCCGTGGTCCCGGAGCAACACCGCCACAGTCTGAAGCTCCGGCTGAAAGCTCTTCGGAAGGATCTGCTGGTATTGCGCTTCCAAGGGAATAACAGTTGCGGCCACCATGGCCATTCACTCAGGAGACGGTATGAAAAGAATTCATTTGATTCTCTGCTGCCTGTTCATGATAGCCGCTGCAGCGACAACTTTTGCTCAGGGCTCAGGCGAAACACTGATCAGCAATGCAACGATTCTGACCGCATCCCACGGTAAGATCGAGAACGGCTCAATTCTCATCCGCGGAGGCAAGATTGTTGCTGTCGGTAAAGCCGCTGAAGTAAAAGCCGGTCCCGGCGCAAAGGTGATCGATGCCACGGGCATGTTTGTCACTCCGGGCTTTGTGGATTCCCATTCTCACACAGCGCTGGATTCGGTCAACGAGGGATCGCTCTCAGTCACGGCCATGGTCAGAATGACGGATGTCGTCGATGACACCGACATCAATATCTATCGCCAGCTTGCGGGCGGTATGACGACAATTCATCCTCTTCATGGTAGCGCCAACAGCATCGGCGGCCAGAATGTCGTGCTCAAGCTGAAATGGGGCAGGTCTGCTGAGGAACTGATCCTGGCCGACGCGCCGCGAACCATAAAATTCGCCCTCGGCGAGAATCCAAAACGATCGAACTTCAATGCACCGGGCGCCCAGCGACGCTTCCCCGCCACCCGAATGGGCGTCGAAGAGACCATCCGCGAAGCTTTCACCCAGGGTCGGGAATACATTCAAAAATGGGATGCCTATGAAGCCGCGAAGAAGCTCGGAGATAATCCGATGCCTCCGAAAAAGGATCTTAAACTCGAAGCCATTGCCGATGTGCTCAAAGGCAAGATGGATATCCATTCACACTGCTATCGCGCTGACGAGATACTCATGCTCATGAGGCTCTGCGAAGAGTTCGGAATCAGAGTTCACACACTTCAGCACGTTCTTGAAGGCTATAAAGTCGCTCCCGAGATTGCAAAGCATGGCGCCAGCGCTTCGATTCTGCCGGACTGGTGGGGCTACAAGATGGAAGCCTATGACGCAATTCCATTCAATGCCGCCGTCATGACCCGCCACGGTGTCGTCGTCTCCATCCACTCTGACAGCAACGAGCATGCCCGACGTTTTTATCAGGAAGCCGGAAAGATGATGAAATATGGCGACCTGACTGAAGAGGAGGCCCTGCGCCTCATCACTCTCAATCCCGCAATTCAGCTCCGTCTGGACAAGCGCATCGGCAGTATCGATGTCGGCAAGGACGCCGATCTTGTGCTCTTCAATGGTCATCCTTTCAGCGTTTACTCGCGTCCGGAAGTGACCATGATCGAAGGAGAAGTCTTTTTCGACCGCAAGAAGGACCTCGAAATGCGTGACAAGATCGCCAAAGAGAAGAAGGAGCTGATAGAGCGCGAGAAGAAACTGCCCGGCGCGGTTCAGCCGACTCAGCCCGCTCAGATGATTATCCCGACTCTCACCGAAGACGATCTCGATGGCCACTTCCACGATGGAAAGGCTATTCGAAAACCATAAATCGGGTCAGATGCAACAAGTCTGGAGTACAACAAATTGAGAGCTGAATCCATGAAATTATTCAAAACATGTTTAAATCATAGCCTGTTGGTCATCGTCTTTTTGTTAGCGGGAATTCCGGTGCTGGCTCAAGGGTCATTTGCCATTCGCAACGCCAGGATCATTACCGTGACGAATGGAACGATCGAGCGAGGCACAATTGTCATCAAGGACGGCAAGATCACCGCCGTTGGAACCTCAGCAGCAGTCCCTAAAGATGCAAAGGTCATCGATGGATCGGGCCTTTCGGTCTATCCTGGAATGATCGATTCGAATACCGTTGTCGGTCTGACCGAGGTTAGCTCGGTACCTGCAACTGTCGATACGACCGAGCTGGGCGATTTCAAAGCCAACATGAAGGCCTTGACCGCGGTGAATCCGAACAGCGATGTGATACCGGTCTCCAGAATGAATGGCGTGACCACCGTTCTGACCTGCCCGCGTGGCGGCATCATTGCCGGTCAGTGCGCGCTGATCAACCTTGATGGATGGACACCCGAACAAATGAAGCTGCTGGCTCCCGCCGGCATGCATTTCACATATCCGGTCATGGGTTTTGGGGGCCGCGGCGGCGGTTTCGGGGGTGGCTTTGCCCGCGGGCCGAACGACCAGGCCCGCCAGCAGCGGGATCGCCAGGTCGAAAGCTTGAAAAACACGATCGAGGACGCTATCGCATACATGAAAGCCAGAGAGGCGGCAGCGGCGGACAAAAGCATTCCAGCGCGAGCAATCGATCTTGGGCTCGATGCATTGATTCCGGTGATCAAAGGTCAGGTTCCGGTAATCATGTCGGCAAATGGTGAACGCGAGATCAAAGCGGCTGTCGAGTTTGCCGAGAAATATAAACTCAAACTCATCATCAACGGCGGCGATGAAGCGACAAAGGTTGCCAAACTGCTCAAGGAGAAAAACATCCCTGTCATCCTCGGCTCCACTCTCGACCTTCCAAATGCCGAGGACGAAGCCTACGACATTGCTTTTTCACGTGCATCCGAGCTTCAAAAAGCTGGAGTCAGATTCGCCTTTTCAACCGGCGATGCGGCTTATGTACGTCTTCTGCCCTACCACGCCGGCATGGCCGCCGCTTTCGGTCTGCCAAAAGAAGAGGCTCTCAAGGGAGTAACGATCTATCCGGCTCAGATACTCGGCGTCGACAAACTTGTCGGCAGCATCGAGGTCGGCAAGATCGCCAATCTGGTAGTCACCGACGGGGATATCCTCGAACTTCGCACAAAGGTCAAAAATATGTTCATCTCCGGACGCCCGGTTGATCTTTCAAACAAACACACGAAACTGTACGAGAAGTTCAAGGACAGGCAGTAATCCTCACTTATCATCCTCATGAAAAAGGGAAACAGCCGAGGTAAATGAGCTTACTTCGTCTGTTTCTTTTTTTTTCGATGAAATCGTAACCTCCCCCTTCCGGTTTCTCACCAACTGATCCGGTTTGCACTTGATCAACTCATATGAGATTTTTATAGCACTATAACGATATCTTATATTTTTTCTTTCAGGAGGTAAGGACTTATGCCGATAGGTTTCGAGTTGACCGAAGAACAGATGCAGGTCAAACAGATGGTGCGTGAATTTGCAGAAGCTGAAATCAGGCCACACGTCATGGAATGGGACGAGTCACAGCATTTCCCGCGTGAATTATTCGGTAAAATGGGGGAGCTCGGCCTGACAGGGGTCATCTTCCCTGAACAGTTCGGCGGATCAGGAATGGGGTATATGGAATATTCCACGATCATCGAAGAACTCTCACGAGTTGACGGGTCGATCGGGCTTACAATTGCCGCGCATAATTCCCTGTGCACCAACCATATATTTCAGTACGGCAGCGAGGAGCAGAAAAAGCGATATGTGACCCCGCTGGCGAAGGGTGAGAAGCTTGGTTGCTGGGGTCTGACCGAGCCCTCTTCCGGATCGGATGCATCGGGGATGAAGACGACGGCAATCCGGCGCGACGGTGGCTGGCTGCTCAATGGCGCCAAAAATTTCATCACTCACGGAATTTCAGGAGACATCTGCGTCGTTCTGGCAATAACCAACCGCGAGATGCGCTCGCGAGGCATCAGCACCTTCATTGTGGAACGCGGCACAAAGGGCTTCATTGCCGGAAAGAAGGAGAACAAGCTTGGAGTACGGGCTTCAGAGACGGCATCGCTCATCTTCGAGGACTGCTGGATTCCGGAGGAGAATCTGCTCGGAGAAACTGGCCGCGGCTTCGTCAATTCAATGCAGATTCTTGACGGCGGAAGAATATCGATTGCGGCGCTTGCTCTCGGCATTGCCCAGGGGGCTTACGAGTCCGCACTGAAATACTCACAGGAACGCAGACAGTTCGGCCAGCCCATCTTCGATTTTCAGGGTATTCAATTCAAGCTTGCCGATATGGCCACGCAGATCGATGCGGCCAGATTGCTGACTCAGAGAGCTGCGTGGCTCAAAGACAACAAACGCCAGACCACAAAAGAATCGGCCATGGCGAAGCTCTATGCATCCGAGATCGCCGTCAAGGTTTGCGAGGATGCCATCCAGATTCACGGCGGCTATGGCTTCACCAAAGACTATCCGGCAGAGAAGTTCTGGCGTGACTCGAAGATCTGCACCATCGGCGAGGGCACCAGCGAAGTCCAGCGTCTGGTCATCGCTCGCCAGTTGATAGAAGCCTGAAATTTGTGCTTAAAGTCTAAATAATTTGAACCCAGTCAGTTTTTGACACCGCGTCTGACGGCAGTCGGCAACTGCCCTTTTTCATTTCGAGCATAATAACCCTGGCGGGTTCGGGCGATCAGTTTTCTGTTGCCCCTGGGACTGACATTGACCTTGAGGCTTCGAAAAGTACCATCGCGTTTGTCGTTGGTCGGATAGTAGCTGACGACATACTGAGTGCGGAGTTCCTTGGCAATTTGAGCGGCAATCGCCGGCATTTCGCTGACATCCTTGGGGAAGAAAGCACGTCCACCGCTATCATCGGCGAGTCTGGTCAGGAGATCCTTGGCTTTTTTGGCCGGGGACTTTCCGAAATAGCTTTTATCGCTGTCTTCTTCGTCGATAAAGCCCACGAGATAAACCTGGACTTCGTCTTCCTTGAGGGCGTCCATGACTTCCTTTTCTTTAACGGAGCTGTTCTTTTCAAGACCGTCGGTGATGACGATCAGGGCTTTACGGCGTCGTTTGCCCTTCTCCTGGGCATAATCGGCAGTGGCGATGATGGCATCGAGCAGCGAAGTGCCGCCGCTGGTGAAGAGTTCTCCAATTGCATCTTCGAGTTCGCGCCGGTCAGTGGTGAAGTCCTGGACCAGTTCGGGCTCGGCTTTGAACTGGGCCAGAAAAGCCTCGTCATCCTGCTTCATCTGTTTAACAAGATCGAGAGCCGAATCCGAAACTATCTGAAGCTTTGACCTCATACTGCCTGAAGTATCGATTACCATGCCAAAACTGAGAGGGACTTCTTCCCTGCTGACGGCTTCAATGGTCTGCTGGATCTTGTCTTCAAAAACCGCGAAATCTTCCTTCTTCAGATCGAAGACTGGATTGTTGGTGATATCCACGACCGAGACATCGAGCAGCACCAGATCGGTATCCAGTTTGATGGTGCCTTCCTTATCGAGCTGCTGGTCATCGGCCTGAGCCCCCTGGCGCTGCGCGCCCTTTTTGTCTTTTGCGTCTTTGGGGTTCTGTTGTTCCTTTTTGGGCAGGGGTGGTTGCGGAGGATCCTGGGCACCCGAAGATACCCGTGGAACAAGTAGCGCAAGCATGATTAACACGCCAATCATCGCCGAATAGATTTTTTTTGATTGATACATTTTTCCTCCACTTTTTCAGCCGCTGCAAAACAAGGGTGAAAGAATTATACAACTTAAATTGTATTTTGTGGGCTGCCGGCTTTATATCATTAAATTTATTGTTTAAATTCCCATTTCGAGGTCAACAACATTAATTGAATTTTAACTGAGATACGAGATTATGAGATGAAGATAGCAACCTGGAACGTCAACTCAATTTCGGTGCGTCTGGATCAAGTTCTGGAATGGATCAGCGGAAACCGGCCCGATGTGCTCTGCCTGCAGGAAATTAAATGCGTTGATGAAAAATTCCCCGCCAACCGTTTCCGAGAGATAGGATATGAGTCTGCAGTATTCGGTCAGCCGACCTACAACGGAGTCGCAATTCTATCCCACATGCCGATAAGTGATATTGAGCGTGGGTTTCCAGATGATCAAGAGGATGCGCACCGGCGGTTGATCGCGGCCACGATCAACACGGTCAGGGTGGTTAATGTCTATATCCCGAACGGATCGGAAGTCGGATCGGATAAATACCAATTCAAACTTGGATGGCTCGACCAATTGCGCAAATTCTTCGATCAGAAATGCGATGTCAATCAACCACTGGCATTGTGCGGTGATTTCAATATCGCACCGGAGGACAGGGATGTTCACGATCCGCAGCTTTGGGCCGGCAAGATTTTATGCAGCGAGGCTGAGAGAGAGGCTCTCGAAAAGATCCGCGAATGGGGCCTGATAGATGTTTTTCGCAAGCATCACGAAACCGGGGGCCAGTTTTCGTGGTGGGATTACCGTGCCGGAGGTTTCAGACGCAACCACGGCTTGAGAATCGACCATCTCTGGACGACAAAAATTCTTGCCGGGAAATGCTCCAATTCCTGGATAGATAAAATCCCGCGCACGTTCGAGAAACCTTCAGACCATGCGCCGGTCGTAGCCGAATTCGAGATTTAACTGCTGTCAATGAAGAGCGATAAAACGACAATCCAAGTCCGGCTGATGTCGATGGATGCCTATCGAGGCTTTGTCATGTTTCTCATGATGGCCGAGATTCTGCACCTCAGTCGAGTCGCATCGGCTAATCCTGACAGTATCGTGTGGAAGGTCCTTGCCTGGAATCAAACACACGTCGAGTGGTTCGGCTGCTCGCTGCACGATCTGATTCAGCCGTCATTCTCTTTTCTTGTTGGGGTCGCGTTGCCGTACTCGATTGCCTCCAGAATGGCCAAAGGGCAATCGGAGCCATTGATGACGGCGCATGCAGCCTGGCGCTCGCTGATCTTGATTCTGCTGGGTGTTTTTCTGAGATCGGTCGGAAGGAGTCAGACAAACTGGACCTTCGAGGATACCCTGACACAGATCGGGCTGGGTTATCTGTTTCTTTTTCTGCTTGGTCATCGGTCGATCAGGTTTCAGTTGGTATCGCTTGGATTGATTTTGTTTGGATACTGGCTTGCATTCGTGCTTTATCCGCTACCGGCTCCCGGGTTCGATTATGGCAGCGTCGGGGTGCCGCCGGACTGGGGATATAACCGTGCATCGGGCATTACCGCGCATTTCAACAAGAACAGCAATCTGGCCTGGGCATTCGACAGGTGGTTTTTGAATCTCTTCCCGCGCGCCTCTGGCTTCAACTACAACGGCGGAGGATATGCAACGCTGAGCTTCATTCCAACGCTTGGCACGATGATACTCGGCCTGTTCGCCGGTCAATGGCTGCGTGAAGACATTGGCGATAAGGTAAAGTTAAGGAGGCTCGCTGCCGCGGGAGTCGCCGGCATTTTGATCGGCCTGGCATTGCATTTCACCGGCATCTGCCCGCTGGTGAAAAGAATCTGGACTCCTGGATGGACTCTGTTGAGCGGCGGGGCATGTTTCATTCTACTGGCACTCTTCTACTACATCATCGATATGAAAGGATGGCGCAAGTGGGCATTCCCTCTTGTCGTCATCGGAATGAATTCGATTGCCATCTATGTTCTGGTCCATCTGATCGACAAATTCATCGTAGATTCCTTCAGGATCCACCTCGGTCAGAATGTCTTCAAGGCCTTTGGCGATGGCTACGAGACGCTTCTCAGCGGTGGCGCGGCTCTGATCGTCTTCTGGCTGATTCTTTTCTGGATGTATCGCCGAAAAATTTTTATAAGAATTTGAGTCAGGTTGAAGCGTCATGATGGTTGGGTGAACAAGCTCAGCATCTGGCAGCTTCTGGCAGCATCTGCCGGCATTTCGATGATTGCTAATTGACCGAGACTCGCAGTTGGTAATGCGCCGTCGGATGAGCAACCACGTAGATGTAATAATCTCCGGTTGTTGGAACTTTACCGCTCCAACGCCGGCCATTGTCTGACCACTTTCCAAACGGCAATTGCCCGCCATTGTAAAAGCTGGGAGAGTCACTCACGGTAAACTCCGCTCTATTATCATCCACGAGTTTCCAGGAGATTCGCGCCGTCAGTGTCCGGCCTTTGCGCACTCGTATCACGTAACTTTCATGTGCCTCACCGCCAATAAAGCCTTTGGCAGTCGTTGAGTTGCGCAACCGCAGCTTGGGTGTGGTTTTTTCCTGTGCCCAAGTCATGTTTGCCGCTGACAATAAAGTTGCCAGAACGATGAGGATGAGAGAAGCTCTTTTTCGTTTGATTCGCAAGTTGTAATACCTCTTTTCGCATCAATCCGAATAGATAAACTCATTCAGGTTGAGCAGAGCGTGACAGAAATCCCGCAAGGCCGAGAAATCGGGCTGTTTGTCGTTTCTTTTCAAATAGCCGGCTTTTTGAGTCTTGATAAACTCGAGAGCCCACTCAGACTCTTTTGCGCTCGGCGGCCGGTTTAAGGCGAGGTTGAAAGCCCGTGTGATTAAGCCCTTCTGATCATTGCCTGAATCTCGAATTACTCTTTCCGCGAAGAATCCGGCCTGACCGAGGACGAAATCGTTATTCAACAAAGCTAGTGCCTGTGGAGATACGGTAGAAGTCGATCTCATTGGAGCGGGGACAGTTGTCGCAGGACAATCGAAGACCTCGATCAGAGGGACGAGCACTGAGCGTTTGACGAAGATATAGACGCTTCGCCGCCAGACTGACGGCTCATCTTTGGCATCGAGCGGCCAGCGTGGGCGTGAACCCGAGTTGATCACGTCGGGATCGATTCGCGGATAGATGCCGGGTCCGAACATTTCGGTATTGAGCTTGCCGCTGACCGAAAGAATACTGTCCCTGATGATCTCTGCCTCCATCCGGCGTTGATTCATCCTCCAGAAGAGACGATTTTCAGGATCTTTCCCGGCTGCGTCTTTATTGAAAGAGCTTGATTGACGGTAGGTATTGGACAGCAGAATCAAACGATGGATCGACTTCCAGCTCCAGCCGCGTTTGATGAATTCGAGAGCCATCCAGTCGAGCAGTTCATGATGACTTGGGCGATCACCGGTGGAGCCGAAGTCGCTGGGAGTTCTGACAATTCCCTTTCCGAAGTGATACTGCCAGATGCGATTTACTGCCACGCGAGCCGTGAGCGGGTTATCAGGGGAAGCGATCCATTCGGCCAGTTGCTTGCGGCGATTGACTGGTTCGATGGAATTTCCGCCGGCAAGCACACCTGGAAATCCCGGCTGAACCTCTTCGCCTTTCTGTCTCCAGTCGCCCCGCTTGAGAAGGTAGGCGACGCCCGGATCTTTCTTGTCTGTGATTCCCATTGCCGCCGGGAGCAGTTTTGGACGTGTCTTATTGATGGCATCGATTTCATTCTGAATCAGTTTTCTTGCCTTTAATTCTTCCGAGGTCAGGCCGGCATCGATCTCTTCAGGCTGCAGATTTACATCTTTGGCGAAGCGGGCTGTGGTCTCTCGGCGATAATCTTCGACATTCCTGCCTTCAAGCGATCCGGTCGATTGAGCCAGTCTCATATGAAATTCGACCTTTTCGGTAAGCAGTTTATCTCGGACGGGTTTTTCAATCACCGATATCCTTGCCCGCAGAGGTTTGAGCAAGGCATCGATCTCTTTCTGCCTTGCCTTGAAAGAATCGATTTCGGATTGCGGCGCCATGACTTTTTCCGTCTTTTGAAACGGGAAGAAGACGGCCTGCATGCGGTAATAATCGCGTTGAGGAATTGGATCGTATTTATGATCATGGCACCGCGCGCAGCCAACGGTAATGCCCAGAAAGACCGAAGAAGTAGTGGCCACCATATCATCGAGTTCGTCGGTCCGAGTCTCTTCGTTGTCAGCGTTATCGACAGTCGGGCCGTTACGGCAAAAGGCCGTGGCAATCAAAGCTTCAGGATCGTCAGGGATCAACTGATCGTTGGCCAATTGCTCGCGGATCAATTGATCGTATGGTTTATCCTGATTGAATGATTTGATGACGTAATCGCGATAGCGCCATGCGTGAGGCCTGTCGACATCGAACTCATATCCACCGCTGTCGGCATACCTGGCAAGGTCGAGCCAGTGTCGTCCCCATCTTTCGCCGTAATGTTGTGAAGCGAGCAGCCTGTCGATGACCTTCTGATAAGCCTTTTCTGATGGGTCTTTCAGAAACTCAGCCACCTCCTCAGGCGTTGGAGGCAGGCCGATGAGATCAAGATAGACCCTTCGAAGCAGTACTCCCGGTTCAGCGGGCTGTGATGGCTCAAGACCATTATCTTCAAGTCGCTTCAAAACAAAGGCATCGATTTCATTCCTGACCCAGTTCTGATTCCGGACCGAAGGAATCACATTGCGCGCCGGTTTAACGAATGCCCAGAATTGCCGGTCTTTATCGGTGATCGAATAACCGGGCTGTCTGACAGGAATGACCGGTTCTGTTATGGCTCCAGCCTGCCCGGAATCCATTTTTTCGATCCAGGCATAGATGATCGAGATCTGTTCATCGCTCAGCTTGTCCATGCCGAGCGGCATGGCCGGCTCCTCCTGATGAGCGATGAGCCGGTAAAGAAGGCTCTTTCCAGGCTTGCCGGGAATCACCGCCGGCCCGCGTGTTCCACCTTTCAAAATCGAGGTTTCGGTTCTCAGATCCAGTCCCGAACGCTGCACGCGCTCTCCGTGGCACATCAGACACTGCTTCTGGAAGATCGGGGCCACCTTCTGACTGAAATAGTCCTGTTGTGTAGCGGCCGTGCGCCTGGAGCCTGCCGCAAAGGCCACAACAATAAAAAAGACTATTACCAGAATCTTGCTAATGTTATTCGTACGGGTATTCATGTTCATTTGATCAACCTGTTGCCGGAGATTATTGCGGATTGGCGAACTTTATTATTTGAGCAGCAGAAGGTCAACAATTTCCTGATTAATGCTTGTTTTAAATACCGTAACAAAGTTAATCTCTGCATTCCATTGCAGTTCCCCTCGGATTTTTCTGAATAATTGAAGAGTGTTCGAATTAAATTCATTCAGCATATGAAACAGAAAAAGATCTCACTTTTATTAGTCATTGCATATTCGATCTTCACACTTGCGGCCAGTCTGAGTGGCGTGGATGCACAGGAAGCGAAGGCGGGTGCAGCAACGGAAATCAAGCGTCACTGGGCCTTCATTCCACCGATCCGCCCCTCGATTCCTGAAGTACAGAACCGTAACTGGATCAGAAATTCAATCGACAATTTCATTCTCGCAAGGCTCGAAAAGGAAGGGTTGACTCCCTCTGTTGAAGCCGACCGGATAACGCTGCTCCGCCGGTTGAGCCTCGACCTGATCGGGCTTCCGCCATCGATCGAAGAGGTTGATGCTTTTCTGAGGGACAGATCACCGAAGGCCTATGAGAAACAGGTCGAACGACTGCTCTCGTCCCCCCATTACGGAGAAAGATGGGGCCGGGTCTGGCTCGACGCGGCGCGATATGCCGATTCCGACGGCTACGAAAAAGACAAACAGCGCCGGGTCTGGTTCTATCGCGACTGGGTAATCAATTCGATGAACGATGACAAGCCATACGACCAATTTGTGATCGAGCAGATTGCAGGCGACCTGCTACCCAACCCGACTCAGGATCAGCTTGCGGCCACAGGTTTTTTGCGCAATTCGATGATCAATGAGGAAGGCGGAATCGATCCGGAGCAGTTCAGGATGGAGGCGATGTTCGATCGCATGGACGCAGTTGGCAAGGGCATACTCGGAGTCACGATTCAATGCGCTCAGTGCCACAATCACAAATTCGATCCGCTCAAACAGGAAGAGTATTACCGCATGATGGCTTTTTTGAACAACTCGCACGAAGCGAGCATCGCGGCATACACGCCTGCAGAGCAGATAAAACGGGCAATGATATTCAATCAGACCCGCGAACTCGAAGAGGAATTGCAGCATCGATCGCCCAACTGGCAATCGAAGATGGCCGAATGGGAAGCGATGGCCGGTAAAAGCCTGCCCGAATGGATCATTCTCAAACCGGAGGTTGACGATATTTCAACAGGTGGGCAGAAATATCTGCCATTGAACGACTCGTCGTTTCTGGCTCAAGGATATGCGCCAACGAAACACAGAGTGAAGATGACTGTGAGGGCGGATCTCAACAATATCACGGCATTCCGGCTCGAGTTGCTCAACGATCCGAATCTGCCGCTTGGAGGCCCTGGACGATCGATCAATGGGACATCGGCTCTGACCGAATTCGAGGTCGAGGCTGCGCCGGCTGCTGATCCAAAGAACGTGACAAAAGTCAGAATCGTCAGGGCAAGCGCCGATTACAACCAGCCCGAAAGGTTGCTTGAGCCGATCTTCGACGACAGGAGCAATCGAAAACGAATCACAGGGCCAATCGACTTTGCCATTGACGGTAAGGACGAAACCGCCTGGGGCATCGATGCAGGCCCGGGTCGACGCAACTTCCCGCGTCATGCGGTTTTCATTGCCGATAAACCTTTAAGTTTTGAGGGCGGAGTGATTCTGACCTTCTACCTCAAGCAGAATCACGGTGGCTGGAACAGCGACGATAATCAAAACAACAATCTCGGCAGAATTCGACTCTCGATAACCGCGTCAAAAAACGCCTCAGGCGATACTTTGCCGGCAAATCTCAGACGGCTGCTTTCGATACCGCAGAATCAGCGTTCACAGCTTCAGAACCAGGCGGTATTCAGTTACTGGCGGACGATGGTTCCGGAATGGCAAGCCGTCAATAACAGGATCGAAAAGTTGTGGAGCGGTTATCCTCAGGGCTCTTCTCAACTGGTTCTGAACGAGCGTGCTGAAAAGAGAGAGACAAGCGTGCTCAGGCGCGGAGACTTCCTACGGCCTGAGAGAAACGTAACCGCGGGCGTCCCTGCATTCCTCCATCAACTTCCGGTTGGTGAGTTGCCAAACCGTCTGAGCTTCGCCAAATGGCTTGTTGACCGAAAGTCGCCGACGACCGCGCGTTCGATGGTCAACCGCATCTGGCAGTCGTATTTTGGCATCGGGATCTCATCGACACCTGAAGATTTCGGCAAGCAGAACGATCCGCCATCTCATCGTGAACTGCTCGACTGGCTCGCAGTTGAGTTCATGGAAAAAAGCTGGAGCCTTAAAAACATCCACCGCCTGATCGTCACTTCAGCGACTTACCGTCAATCCTCAAAGGTAACGCCGGAACTTCTTGCAAAAGATCCATACAACAGGCTGCTGGCGCGCGGATCCAGATTCAGGGTGGACGGTGAAATAGTCCGGGACATCGCGTTGGCGGCAAGCGGGCTGCTCAATCCGAAAGTCGGCGGTCCCAGCGTCTTCCCGCCTTCGCCTGATTTTCTTTATCTGCCTCCGTCAAGTTATGGCCCGAAGATCTGGAACGAGGAAAAGGCGAGAATAGATACCGCAGAGCCATATACACTTTTCGCTATCGCTCGGTACCCTATCCGATGCTGCAGACTTTCGATGCGCCGAATGGAGATATCTCATGTGTCAGGCGCCCGCGCTCCAATACCCCGCTGCAGGCACTGACAACCTTGAACGAGCCTTTATTCAATGAAGCTGCGCGCGGGCTGGCTTTGAAAACAGTCAGGGAAGGCGGCCTGACAGATTCACTTAAACTCGATTATGCCTTCCGAAGCGTCCTGTCAAGAAAGCCCTCCCTGCAGGAGTCGGCGGAACTGCTCGGTATGCTCAACCGTCAGCGCAATCGCAGTCTCAAAGGAGAATTGAATCCTTGGAACATAGCCTCCAACGATCCCGATAAACCATTCCCTCTCCCTAAAGGCGTAAGAATGGAAGACATCGCTGCCTGGACGACTGTCTCACGCGTGCTCCTGAATCTGGACGAAACCATCACCAGGGAGTAACGAGCTTAATAACTGATACTGTTGGCGAATTCTCCGGCGCCGATTTGACACGTTCTTTGGCGGAGCGCTAAACAGCCGGCGAAGCGCCTGGTAGGTGTTCCCAGGGTTCATCAGAACCCGAAGGGGCCGAACTGTTTGTTAAGTCGGTCGCGCAGCGCTTTCCCATCGATCGCCGATTCCAGGGGCGGCGGTCGCGCGCTTCGCGGTCCGCCGCTATTCTGGTCCGGCCTTTCGGCCCTTTTGAACTTTCGAACGGAGATAACAACAGTATCAGTGTAAATAATAATAATATTGGAACCACAATGTGATGAGACAATATCAAAGCATCTTCGTACTTTTCTTTATTATTCTGAGTGGTCTATCAGCAAGTCGTTATTTTGCGACAGCAGCGCAGCAGGCGCCCGGTTTGATACTTCTCAAACCCGCACGCATCTTTGATGGCGAATCGCCGCAGATGCGCGAAGGGTGGGCGGTCCTCGTTCGCGGAGAGAAGATCGAGGCAATGGGGCCGGCAAATGAGCTGGCTGCTGCGGCCGGTGCCAAAGTGATAGATCTTCCCGGGGCGACTCTGATGCCCGGATTGATCGAGGCGCATTCCCACATACTGCTTCATCCTTACAGCGAGACACCGTGGAACGATCAGGTAGCCAGAGAGCATCTGAGCCTTCGTGTCGCACGCGCGACCAACCATCTTCGCAATACTCTGTTGGCCGGTTTTACGACCATCAGAGACCTTGGCACTGAAGGTGCAGGCTATGCCGATACGGGCATCAAACTGGCGGTCGATCAGGGAATAATCCCCGGCCCCAGAATGCTTCTCGCCTCCCGCGCTATCGTTGCCAGCGGCAGTTACGGCCCCAATGGATTTGCCACGGAATGGGATGTCCCACAGGGCGCTGAAGAGGCCGATGGAGTCGATTCATTATTGCGCGCGGTCAGAACTCAGATCGGCAAGGGCGCTGACTGGATCAAAGTCTATGCCGATTACCGTTGGGGCAAAGCAACCGCTTCCCCTACCTTCACACTCGACGAATTGAGACTCATAGTCGAAACCGCAAAGAGCGCCGGTATTCCCGTGGCCGCTCACGCAACGACCATTGAAGGCATGCGCCGCGCCACACTCGCCGGCGTCGAATCCATTGAACACGGCGATGACGGCACACCCGAGATCTTCAAACTGATGAAAGATCGAGGCGTGGCTTATTGCCCAACCTTGTCGGTCGGTAATCAGGTCAAAAAGAAGGACAGTTTCAAGGCTGCTATCGAATCGGGCGTAACCATTGTGTCGGGCAGCGATGTCGGAGTCTTCGCTCACGGCGACAATGCAAGAGAGCTTGAAGCAATGATCAAAGCAGGCATGCAGGCAGTCGATGCCTTGCGATCAGCGACATCAATCAACGCTCGCGTGCTTCATCTTGATCAGAAGATCGGCAAAGTGAAGCCGGGTCTGCTGGCCGACCTGATTGCTGTCGATGGCGATCCGATAAGGGATATCTCAGCCATCCGCAGAATCAAAATGGCTTATGAAAAACGGGACGATTTATTGAGCCGAGGTCAATGATGACTGATAAAAACAGGAATGATGTTCTCAGTACCGCCTTCAGGCGGTCGGAATTGGATATCACGGAACTCCAAACCAGACGCTGGTTTCTTCAGCAATGCGGCATCGGGCTTGGCTCGATAGCCCTGCAGCAACTGCTGACATCCGATGGGCTGGCTCAAAAAGCAGATGACCCGCTCGCTCCAAAGAAACCACATTTCACGCCAAAGGCAAAAAATGTCATTTTTCTATACATGGCGGGAGGTCCGAGCCACCTCGAGCTGTTCGATTACAAGCCCCAGCTTGAGAAGTACGACGGCACGCTGCCTCCGGCCGATCTGCTCAAAGGTTACCGCGCAGCCTTCATCAATCCCAATTCAAAACTTCTTGGGCCGAAGTTCAAATTTGCAAAATACGGTCAGTCCGGTGCCGAGATTTCCGATTTGCTGCCAAATACAGCAAAGATCGTCGACGAGATAGCGATCGTTAAATCGATGGTCACTGACGCTTTCAACCACGCGCCGGGACAATTACTGATGAACACGGGTTCGATGATCTTCGGCCGTCCGAGTATGGGAGCGTGGACGGTTTATGGATTGGGCAGCGAATCGAAGGACATGCCTGCATTCGTCGTATTCAGCACCGGCAGCAAGGGGCCGAGCGGCGGCAACAGCCTTTGGGGAAGCGGTTTCCTGCCGACCGTTTACCAGGGTGTTCAGTTTCGCAACGTCGGCGATCCGGTGCTCTACCTCTCAAATCCGCGCGGAGTCGATGACAAACTGCAGCGGGATTCACTGGAGGTAATGGGGAAGCTCAACCGAATGAGACTAGATACCGTCGGCGACCCTGAAATTGCCACGCGAATAAATTCCTTCGAGATGGCATACAGGATGCAATCGAGCGCTCCCGAATTGATGGACATTTCAAAAGAGCCGGGACAGATCCTTGAGATGTATGGCGCCGAGCCCGGCAAACCCTCTTTTGCAAATACCGTCCTGATGGCCCGAAGACTGGTCGAGCGTGGCGTCAGATTCGTCCAGATTTACCACGAAGCCTGGGATCAGCACGGTTCACTGGTTCGCGATCTGACGAAAAACTGCAAGGACACCGATCAGGCGTGCGCCGCGCTGGTCAAGGATCTCAAGCAACGAGGAATGCTCAAAGACACGCTGGTTGTCTGGGGCGGTGAGTTCGGCCGGACGCCGATGGTTCAGGGCGGCAGCGACGGTCGCGATCATCATCCAAACGCCTTTACGATGTGGATGGCCGGCGGCGGCATCAAACCAGGTATCACTCTCGGCGAAACCGACGATCTCGGCTTCAACGTTGTCAACGACCGCGTTCACGTTCACGATCTGCACGCGACCATGCTTCACCTGCTCGGCTTCGATCACGAGAAACTCACTTATCGGTTTCAGGGGCGTGATTTCAGATTGACCGATGTCCTTGGCATCGTGAACGATAAATTGCTGGCGTAACCGGAAGAGAAAAGATCACGAGACTTTTACGCAATGAAGATAATTTATACAGTCATTCTTCTTTGGGGATCAATTTGTTCAGCGCCGGCTTTTCAGGTCGACAAGCCCGTCATAAGTGAAGATCGGATGCTGCTCAAGCTCAACGAGACGGTCTTGCTCGATAACGTCAAAGACGGTTATATGTCACTGCTCAATCTGCACTATTGTCCAACCGGCCAATTTTATCTGGCGATCGGCTGCGGCTTTGAATGCAACGACAACGCTGGATTCATATTCAAGGCCGACGGGACGGGAAAGAAGAAGATTACTGCGAAGTGGGATTACATTCTTCAGGAGAAGATAGAATGGTCGGATGATTGTAAGAAGCTGTTCTACTATCGAGTAAACTCCTCTGGCGCAAATCCGCCACGAAAGGCGCCGACTCGTGGCTGGGTTCAATTTGATACAAAAACCGGACGAAAAGGCCCCGCTTCATCAAGGCGATTGAAGCCAAATGCCATCTATTCAGTATTCAACTCTCCCAAAGGGTTATTGGTTCACGATGCAGCAGGGCGAAGCAGAAGCACATGGCGCCTGCCCGCTGATGCCAAAGGCATTCGTATCACAGGAAAAGGTCGTCGTGCAGGCAACATAACCTGGGCGCCGATTATCTTCGGCGTTCAATCCGGATGGGTCAATCAGGACTATCTTTTCGAAGCTCCTCCACCGGTTAAATGAGCAGCCGGTGGATCATTTACGCTTCAACCGCTTCTCGACATAATCCTTGCGCGCTTGCGCACTCTCCGCGGAACCGAAGGCGCCAAGCAGCACGTCACCATCAGCATACGCTGAAGGGCCGGCCATTGCGCGAGAAACTGCATTGACGTGCTCTTTTGTGATGGCAACTGGAACCGCCGGCATGGATGCAGTCAACTCTGCGAGTTCATCGGTTTCACGCTGTAAATCTTCATAAGCCACAACCCTGTTGATCATTCCCATCGCCTTGGCTTCCTGGGGGCTAAACCGGCGGCAGGTGATCACCAACTCCTTGGTCATGGCGGGCCCTATTTCACGCACCAGCCGGGGAATGCCTCCCCAGGCCAGCGGGATTCCAAGCTCGACCTCAGGAATAGAAAAGATGGTATTTTCAGCGGCGACTCGTAAATCGCATGCCACCATCAGCAACAGTCCGCCGCCGACAACGAAGCCATGCACACTTGAGATGGTCAAAGCCTGCATCTTCTCAACAGCTTCGATCATTCTCGAACCTGATTGCGCCGCGGCTCGTCGATCCATCCAGGATGTTTGAGGATCGCTCGTTGCGGCCTTTCTCCCGGTATCCTTGAGATCCGCACCTGCACAGAACGCGCGCCCAGCTCCACTGATGATAACGACCCGGACATCAGGCTGCTCATCGAACCAGTGGGCGGCTTCAGTCAATTCATGCATCATCTTTGAACTCAGGGCATTGAGACTGTCGGGGCGGTTGAGCGTCAAACGCCCAATCGCACCATCGACTTCTACTTTGATCGTTTCGAATTTCATATTTATAACCTTTAAGCTAAGTCAGGTTGATGCGACGCAACAGGCCGGCAAGCCGGGGATCGGAGTTGAGTCCGGGAATTAGCAATGAAATGGATTCAAGATGTCGCAGAGTGAATTCCCGCATCTCATATGCCTCATTGAGCAATTCAAATGCGCGATCCAAATCGCCAAGACCTGCGTATACCAGCGCGAATTCCATCTTCCCTCGGTATTTTTGCGTCGCCTGCGCTTCAAACTGCTCAAGCACCTGCTGCGCTTTGGTCCTGTCTCCTGATATACCATAGAGACATCCGAGCTGGGAGAGAACAAGCTGGTCTCCACCCAGCGATATCGCTTTCTCATATTCGCCGATGGCCTGCTCATATCTTCCCCTGGCCCATGCCTCGATTCCGATAAGCCAGTATCCGCCAAAAAACCTCGGTTCGAGTTCAATCAGTCTTTTACCCTGCTCGATGATCTGGTCGTACAAACCCATCCAATAGTAGATGAATCCTATGTACAGGTTGTTTAACAGCGAGAGCGGGTCCAGTTCAATAGCCAGTTTCACTTCTCTTTGAGCCTCCTCAATCCGGCCCATTGCGGCCAACAACCCGCCATACTGCAGGTGTGAATCGGCGAAGTTCGGGTTCAGATCAATCGCTCTTTTTATTTCTTGTTCAGCGCCGATCCTGTCCCACTCGTACATGGCTTTGAGCAAACCAAGAGCAAGATGGCTCTCCGGCAGGGTGTCGTCTATCGCCAGCGCTTTGGCCGACTCCTCAAGTGCTTTCGGTACGCTGTAATTCGGGGAGACATACCCGGATATCCAGAGAAAAATGTATACATTGACGAGTCCGGCATGGGCCGGAGCATAGTCAGGGTCTTTTTCTATCGCCTGCTCAAAAAAGCTGATGGCATTGCGAAACCCTTCCCCTGTCGATTTGCTGTAATGATACCGCCCCTTGAGATAAAGCTGATAGACTTCGGTGTTATCAGTGTAGCGCTTCAAAACTGCGGCCTTTTCATCACCGATCAGTTTTACTTTGAGCGCCGCAACTATCGCCAGGGTAATTTCATCCTGAATATCGAAGATATCTTTCAACTCACGATCATACCGTTCAGACCAGAGATGATATCCATCTGCAACGTTGACAAGCTGTGCGGTTATCCGCAACCGATTGCCTGCCTTGCGAACGCTGCCTTCAAGTACCGAGCTAACGCCTAAACGTTGCCCGATATCGCGGATATCAGTCTCTTTTCCCTTGAATGAAAAAGCCGAAGTACGGGCGGCCACACGCAGGGCTTCGATCTTTGAAAGCCCATTGAGCAGCTCTTCGGCCAGCCCATCGCAGAAATATTCGTTATCGGCATCAGCGCTCATATTGACGAAGGGCAGGACGGCAATTGAAAGCGGAGCTTTTTGCGGCAAAGATCGAGTGATGATCTGTGTTTCCGGCGTTTTCAGATCGGTCAACAGCTCGCGGGCAGACTGGCAGCGTCGCTCGCGGTCTTTTATCAGGCAGTTGGCCACGATTTGCTCAATTTGCGGAGAGAGTTCCGAGGTATATCGTGAGAGAGGCGCGGGATCAGCGTTCAATAGCGAAACCAGAATATCGCTAATCGTAGGTCCGTTAAACGGGAGCTTGCCTGAAAGCATCTCATACAGGACGATGCCAAAGCTGAAGATATCACTGCGAGCATCCACATCCAGACCTCGAGCCTGCTCGGGCGACATATACTGCGGTGTTCCCAGCACCATCCCCGGATCAGTTAAAGATGCGGAATTAGGAGTATTTTGGGGGTTTTGTAGCAGTGTCTCTCTCTCTTCATTTTCTGCTTCCTCTCCCGCACTCCTCATTTTCATGGGTTTTGCAAGGCCGAAATCGAGTACCTTGACCAGGCTGTCGCGTCGCACCATGACGTTGTCAGGCTTGATATCACGGTGCACAATACCCGCTTATGAGCAGTAGCAAGTGCGGAGGCCATTTGAATGGCTATTTCAATTGCCTCGTAAACTGAAAGCTTCCCATGCCTCATTTTCCTTCGAATCGTCTCGCCATCAATCAGTTCAGTAGCAATATAGTGAACTTCATTGACCTCTCCGATCTCGTAAATCGTGATGATATTGGGATGATTCAGCGCCGACGCGGCTTTCGCCTCCTGCTCGAAGCGACGAAGTCTATCTGTATCCTGCGCAAATGTTGCGGGTAGAATTTTGATGGCTAATTCGCGATTCAAACTTGTATCACGAGCCCGCCAGACTTCTCCCATCCCGCCTGCGCCGAGTGGACCGAGTATCTCGTATTGACCAAATTTCGTTCCATTCTCAAATTGCATATGCGTTTTACCCGAAGAGACTGAAGAAGCAAGGTGGCGCAAGCTGTTTGGCCTGTGACCGATTACTTACCGAACCGGGATACCTATGTTTGCAATGGTTCCGTCTTTTGTCATCGAGGGCACCGCGCAAATGTAGAGGACGACGCCGGCAACCGGTGAGCGTGCTTCAAAAATCAGCTTCCCCAGATAATCGGTGACATAACCTATCTTCATTCCCTGCTCTACGTAAGTTCCACGCCGGACGAGTGGATAAAAGATACCTGTCTGTTCGCTCGTGACGGTTACCAACTTTTCGATCCAGACCGGGTGTTCGATCGCTCTGGAGGGACCGGGCAACATCTTCAAGTAGCGCATCACATTCAAACAGCCATCTGCGAGGGCGTCAACATCTTCGGCTTCAACCGTCCCGGCGTGACCTGCCTCGACGGTGATTGATGGCTTGCCGCGCGTTGTTGCTGTGTTTTCAAGATAGCGCGAAGCCATAGGATCTTTCGGCCGGTCGGCTGAAATGATGATGTGATCGAGGCCGAACGCCAGCACCATTTCGCGCGAAATCCGATCCTGTTTTTCGCTGCCTGTCTTCGTCCAGTAACTGTATGGCCGGAGACTCTCGTCCAGATCGCCACCATGCAAGTCAATCAGATGGTCGCATTGTTCCACTACCTGCTTTGTGATCAGGAATGACGCGCGGTCAGTTTGAGTGCCGTCCATCTTTCCCGGATACATGCGATTCATGCTCTTCCCATCCACAGGATTGACGTGAGGCATTTTTTGCTCGAATGAAGGAAGATTTACCAGAGGTACGACAATCACTGTGCCTGACAGTTCCGCCGGGTTGATCAACCCGATGAGACGTTCCAGTGCAATGATCGAGGCATATTCGGTTCCGTGGGCGCCTGAGACCAGCGCGAGCACAGGCCCTGGCCTTGCGCCGTGAAAGACTGCCACAGGGATGCTCGTCGCGGCGTCACTTCCGGCCGGAACCATAATCATGCCGGTTGCCTTCTGACCGCGAGTTGCAGTGGCGGTACCGACGGTAAAGGTTGCCCGGTCTTGAGCAGCAACCAGGCCGGCGAAAATAAAGGTAATCAAAGCGGCAGCAGTTATTACTCGCAGCATACATACATTCCTTTGCTTCGTTGGCATACCCACATGGTAAGCGCCGGGTCGTGCAGGGTCAGGATTTCAATCCATTTGCAGCAAGCGGCAGTGAAAGCAGCCTCTCACCTGTTGCAGTACACAAAATTGTTAACTAAAACTTCAGTTTTTCAAGATAATTCAGGCTTTCTCGGATTCCCTGCCAGACGGTTGGAGTTTCATTTTCGATGATGTACCACTTGACGCCATCTTTCCGGGCAGCTTTCAAAACCGCAGGCCAGTCGATCTGACCCTGTCCGATCGGCCTTTCGTCTTTATCCTTGTATGCGCCGGAGTTGTCACCCGCGAAATCCTTACTAATGTCTTTAAGGTGTAGCGAGAGGAACCGGCCCGGGTACTGCTGCATCAGCTTCAGCAGGTTTTGACCCGGAAAAACAGCATGATAAGTGTCGAGTTGAATCCAGACGAACCGGGGATCGGTTTTCGTCATGAGCAGATCGAACAGAGTCCCGCTGCCGCCTTCATTCGGAACGAATTCATAACCGTGGAGATGGTAGAAGAACCTGAGGCCGTTTGCTGCAAGCTTCTCGCCGGCCGCATTGAATACTTTTATGGCATCAAGACAATCGTCTTTCCTGAAAGGCGATTTGATCCACGGGACGCCTACATCCTGAACACCAAGAATTTTCGCGTCTCGAATCACGCTGTCAATCTTGTTCCGGGCGACTTCGTATTCGATATGCATGCTGACTGCCTTGAGCCCTGCTTTGTCGAGTTCCGCGCGAAACTGCCCGGCAGTAAGTCCGTAGTACCCTGCGAGCTCTACATTGACGAACCCCAGATCGCGAACTCTTTTGAGAGTTCCGGGGACATCCTTTTTGAAGTCATTGCGGAAGCTCCAAAGCTGCACAGCCAGTGTTTTATTGAATGACAACATCTGATCACTGTTCCCGGCCGATTGGGCGAGAACGTGATTAAAGGAGATCAACAGGATAACCAACAGGAATCGGGCTCGTATTCTCTTCATTGTGATTCACCGCTGCACGATAGTGCAAAATATTGAGCTATTATTTTCAGATCACAGCTTCGGCAAAGACCCTGGCTACTTTCCGGCAAAAATTTCCGGGCGCCGTTTGGCCCATGGGCGGGCAGCTTCGAGTTCGTATGCAAGCTGGAGCAGCGTCCCCTCGCCGCCGCGCCAGGCTGCAAACTGGCTGCCAATGGGCAGGTTCTCTTTCGTCCAGTAGAGCGGCACGGACATTGCCGGAGTCCCGCAGGCATTGTGCAGCGGGGTGTAGGCGACGTCGCTCATGACTCGGGCCATAATCTCATCGAAGTTGCCGCGCGGATCGTGATAACCAAGCTTGAATGGAGGGATTCTCAACACGGGAGACAAGATCACATCGTAGGTTTTGAATAACTCATGCATTCCGGCGGCAGCGGAAGCAAAAGCTTTTGTAGCGTTTCCAACCGCCTTGAACAATCCGATTTTTCGTCCGAGTTCCATCAGGCCGATTGTCCAGGGTTCGAGTACGTCTTCTCGTTTAGTCCCTTTGCCGAGCAGTTGATCGATTTCCGCATCGAGGCCGACAGCACCGGCCGACCAGTAGCCGAGAAAAGCCTCGGTCAGTTCCGCGCCATTAATCGGCAGTTTCACTTCATCCACATTGTGTTTGAGCGATTCACACAGTTTTGCCGTTGACCGGATCGCTTTTTCAACTTCAGAATCCGCCGGCTTGCCATTAACTCCTTCCAGAACCAGGGCGATCTTCAAACGCCTGTTTGAGGAAGATGAAACAAATCCGACAGGGGGAAGCTGGCCGTTAGTCTTGTTTTCAACAATAGACAAATAGAGAGCCGTATCACGCACTGAGCGGCTAACGCACAGGTCTGAATTGATTCCGGCTACATCCTGAGCAAGGCCTCCAGTTGTAAATGGAATCAATTCGCGTTTGCGTGTCGGTTTCAATCCGAAGACCCCGCACTGAGAAGCCGGGATGCGAATCGAACCACCTCCATCATTGGCGTGTGCAAGCGGTACGATGCCCGAAGCGACAGAGGCAGCCGATCCTCCGCTTGAACCGCCGGTCGTGTATTCAGGATTCCAGGGACTGTGAGCGGCGCCGCGCAGAGTCGGCTCGGTTGTGTCAATCAATCCCATCTCCGGCGCATTGGTGATGCCGACGACTATCATCCCTGCTTTTTCCAGGGCTGTAGTGAATGGAGAATTGGCTTTGTGCAATCGGCCATTTTTGGCAATGGCTTTTGCATACAGGCGCGACCCAAAATCTATATCCGCGTCTTTGTACTCAACAATATTTTTGAGGAGGATCGGCACACCGGCAAGCGGGCCATTTCCAAGATCGGTCTTTGCCCGCGCTCTCGCTTTCTCTACATCGAAAAGACTGGTCAATACGATATTGAGCTTCGGATTGACCTTTTCGATGCGTTTGAGCGTATCCTCGACCAGTTCGAGCGGGGTGATCTGCTTCTTCCTGATCAATTCTCCCAGAGCGATGGCGTCGTAGCCGGCCAGTTCCGAAGTTCGAAGTTTTGTGTCAGCGCAAAAGACGGGAGAATTTTAAGCAGACTGTCTCCCGCAACGGCGAGGGTAAAAGTTGTCGACAGCTTGATGAAATCCCTGCGTGAAGAGCTCATGTTTTCTCCAATGTTTATAGTGTCTGTTTTATTGTTTACTTGCTGACTCAAAGCTTTTCTCGGAAAGCCAGGAGGTGAAGATCTTCTTCTCCAGCTCATCTGCGCCGGTTTTCTCTTTGACGACATAACTGACAGGTTCACGGGAACCGACAGCAACATTGACCGTCATCAATCGATCTCCACGCAAAAGTGCGAAGTTGAGAGTAGAGCCGATTTTCTTCTCGGAGAAACGCTGGGCAAAAGACGCTGCATCGATCCGATCGCCGTCCATGGCAACGAGGATATCTCCCACATCGAAACCTGCTGCGGCCGCAGGTGAATCGGGCGCAACGCTTGTAATTCCCAGTTGGCCCGGCGGAAGTATCGTCGTGCTCATCCCGAAAAACGGAGACGGAGTCTGAATCGATGTCCCGGTGGTAATGCCGATGTAGGCCGCGGCCGGACCTTTCTTCTCTTCAAGCATGAGGCCGGCGTGAGCCAGAAAATCGTTCCATGGAATCTCTTCGACTCCCGATACATATTTGCTGAAGAAATCCCCGAAGTCTGACTTCTGCGGAGCCACTTCCTGGACGATCAACTCGACGGCATTTCGGAAACCTCGCACTTCTTCAAATCCCGGCTTCGGAGGCCATGATTTTTCTGAAGATAGTTGAAGACCTCATTGAGCGTACGCTGATTTCCTGTGCGATATCTGATTTCAAGATCGAGCATAATTCCAATCAGCTCGCCCTTGTTGTAATAATCGATGGAATTGTTTGCCGCATTATCACTGCGATTCCATGTGTTCCAGCTCGACAACTCAACACTCATTATCTTCCGGCCGGGAGCCGCCTGCAGGATGGAGATCTGATTGGCTACGTTTTCGAAGTAGTCCTTTCGCGACCACAAACCGCTTCTCTTCAACCCGATGGCCGCCCAGTAACTGGTCATCCCTTCGGAGACGTACAGGTTTCGAGTATTCTGTTCGTGCGAGTAATCGAAGGGCCCGAGTATTGCCGGCCTGATACGCTTTACGTTCCACAAGTGAAAGAACTCGTGAGCGCCTACGAAGAGAAATTGCTTGTAGATCTGCCAGGATGAATGCGCCGTCCACGCCGGGAAGGTGATATCGGTTGAATTCAAATGCTCCAGTCCGCCTGACCCCGAACCGGCCCGCGCCCTCAAAAAGAAAACGTACTTTTTGTAAGGCGCCCCTCCCATCATATCGACAAGGTAACTGACGTATACTTTTGTGTCGTTTGTGATCTTCGCCTTGTCGTAATTTCCCTTGCCAAGAAAGACGATGAAATACGGGACACCCTGGTATTCAAATTGCGTCTGCTCCCAATCAGGCCCAAGAACGATTGAAGAATCAATGAATGTGTCAAAGTCCTCTGCAACAAAACTGTTCGGCTCGCTTCCCTGCTCCATCCCTGTCTGAGCCCGCCAGCTCGACGGAGCTTCGAGCTTCACTTTGATTGGGCCTCCAAGGGGATAGGGCTTTCTGCCAACGACATACATAAACACGCTCGGCCCGCGCAGGTAGCACATCTGGTCGGTGTAATCCCGCAGATAAAGCTTGTAACGCGCCGTGATCATCCGGCCCTGCTGTCTATTAATCCGCCAGGTTTGTTTGTCGACCTTCTCGAATTTGAGTGTCGCGCCAAGGTCGTCAGAAGCCGAGAATTCCTGCACATTGCGCCAGGCGTTGTGAATATTGTAAGCGCCTGGAGACCATGAGGGCATTGCCACGTCAACTGAAGACGCTTCACCGCTGTTCACCGTGAGCGAAATATGAACCATGTGCGATGTTGGCTGTTTATCCAGAGTCACCGTATAGCTGACAGGCCCGGTTTGAGAAGATGCCGAGGTCGTAAGCAGAAACAAAAGCAAAAGCAGTGGGGCAAGATAATTGATGTTCGATAGAATTCGAATTCCGGTTTTTTTCATCTGAGCCTCCTGACTATATGAATTCCGGCTAGTTGGTTTTTACTGCCGTATCGGTTTCACGGACGACCACGCCTTTTTTAACCTTCAAATTAAGCTTTTCATCAACGGACTCATAGAAGATGCGGCCCTGCATCATTTCATCCGTAGTCTTCTCTCCCCACTTGATGGATTGAGAAGGATCCGGGTTGAACTTGTTTTTTGAGCTGTTGTCATAGGTTCCGATGAAATCGACTTTTGTGCCTTTGGGCACCCTCAAGGGTTGAGTCAGAAGATAGGTTCTCTGCCAGTTGAAGTCGTAACGCGGAACCTCGATTGCAGTTTCCTGTCGCCCATCGGGATAGGTCAGCCTGATCAGATACGATTTCCCGCGAAGATGCATGTGGATGTGATAGAAGTCAATGATCGCATCGGTATCGAAAGTCTTGGTCGAAGTCAGGGAGTAAGCAGGATCGTTCGGAGGAATCGACAGATCCTTGCGATCGCCGAACAGGACTCTGAGATTCTTGTTGACCATACCTTCAGCAAAATAGACTCCCACCTGAGTCTCATCGATCTGATCGGTTTCAGAAGGGGCGTAATGTATCTGAATTCCAAGCTTCATACCTTTTGGAATTTTGACAGCCACACCCTCGGTGAGCAGCACTGGGCTGACACCCGGTGCCCAGCCTGCAACCATTACTGTGCCGCGAGCAGAGGGTTCAAAGTCCCCCTCGATATAACCCGAATCAGGGACTTTGACCATTGGCGGGACTACGTGAGTGTTTGCGTGATGGACGACTTTCAGATTTCCCGGGCGTGTGACGATTGACTTGACCCAGGTCTCTTCAGGAAAGACGTAATCGAAGACAAAGAAGACATATTGATCCGTCTTGCCGGCTTTGAGCTTGTAAGGCGACTTGACCTTGACCGCCAGATCGGGCTGCCTGAAGGGCCATTCATTCTTCCATGTTTTCGGCGCCGGCATGTCCTTCAGATTCCCCTTTTGAGAACCTCCCTCGATCCATTTGGCAATTGTTGCAACCTCATCATCAGTCAGGCGGGGATCATGTTGATACTGGCCCAGTGGCCCGGCAGCGTGAAACGGCGGCATCTCGCGACTGACGACCTTTTCCCTGATGGATTTCGACCAGGGGCGGGCTTCTTCGTATGTCGCAAACGACATCGGCGCCACTCCACCCGATCGATGGCACTCTTCGCACTTGTTTCTGAAAATCGGCGCGACATCTTTGGTAAATGTCACCTGATTACTGCCGGGCGCATTGCTCGACACAGTATCAGGAAGGTAAATCGCAATAACTGCGGTAGTCAATGCCAATACAATCAACAGCTTTTTCATCTTTATCACCCTTTCAATAATCAGTAACTGATACTGTCTCGAATTCATCCTTTGATAGATTGTCAGAAATTACAGCATCAAAATACGAGCGGGACCGCAGGCGTCCCGCCTGCGTGTATTGAAATATGTGCACATTCATATCAGATTTGCGTTAATCGAATTGACGCAGGCGGGACGCCTGCGGTCCCGCTCGTATTTCGACCATTCCAAAATATCAATAAAACATGGAAACAGGCTATAAATTCAACATCCAATGAGTTGAGGAAACCAGACTTTTTCAGGGTTTCTCGAGCGCCTGCTGAGTGAACATATCCTCTTTAAGCCCTGTGTTGAAGCGGACTTCATCGACCATCAAGATCGTTTTTGTTCCGTCGGGAGGGCTGCTCATCTCGACCTGGCGTGCGATCCAGATGCCCGAGATCTTCTCCAATGACATGGCCTTGTAAATTCTCTGCCGCTGTCCCTGCTTGTCATACATCTCGCCAAGTACAACGTAGGGCAGATCGACAGGCACCCAGAGATAGACATAAGCGTACTGGGATTTGTCCGGCGACACGGGGCGTCCTTCGATCTTGTAGGTTTTGCGACCGTCTACCTGTTCCCCTTCGCTGAGAACCGTATAGCTGAAATCATCGATAACCCGCTCAGCCATATCTTCATTGGTGAAATCGGTGCCGAGGAACCGCTGGCGCCGTTCCTGCGCGGCAATCCTTCTGACACGCTGGATGGCCGGGGTATACATCCACTGGCGATCCGCGGTCCCACCCTGATTGATCGATAGCAGGCCGACTCCACGCACCTCTGCCGGATCGAAGAAACGAATCAGGGTCTTGCTGTTTCCCAGAGATCCTATCTTTGTGAAGACGAACCTTTTGCTTCGGACGGATCCTTTTTATCGTATACATCCATCTTTGCACGCCAGGTTGTATCCCGGCTGGTATCCTGCTTGTAGACGGTGTCCATAATCTTCCGGGCATCCGGCCCCGGCAGGTTAATCAGGGTGAATAATACAAGCAGAGCTATCAAGATTTTCATAAAACCATCCGATCAATAAAGCGGTAAATAAAGGTGAAGAACGAAATCACCCTTTTTATCTTTTCGTTTGTTTCGTAATCTTTCTTTCATTCGTAGCCAAGAGCTTCGATGACCCGCAGATTCACCGCTTTCCTGGCCGGCCACCATGCGGCAGCCAGAGCTATGATCAATGCGAACGGCAATGACGCGATTACGATCCAGATCGGGAAACGGAAAGGCACCGTGTATCCGCCGATCATGATCGAGGCAGTCCTCACCAGAAAATAGGTATTGAGTAAACCGGCAAGGGCGCCGATCAGGACGCCGACGATGACGATGGCCGAGGCTTCAAGCAAAATCATCCTGCGAATCTGACTGCGCAATCCGCCGATTGCTCTCAAGACACCTATTTCACGCTTTCTTTCTGAAACCGAGATAAGCAGCGAGTTGATTATCCCGAGCGCTGCCACAATGATCGCTATCGCCATCTGCATGTAATTCAGAACAAAAAAACCGTTGATCAGATTGAGCACCCAGCTTTTGTATTCGGAGTTCGTATAGATGAAAGCGCGGTGTTCGCCTTTCGTCACTCGCTGAATCTCGGTTTTTATTGCGTTTGCATTGGTTCCGGCTTCCAGATTGACTTCAATGATATCGACAGATGAATCGTTCCAGTAACGCTTGTAAAGAGCGCGATCCATGAAAATCGAGCCTTTTTCGGAGGTATAGTCCTCGATGATTCCGACTATCGGGCGGTCGAAAATCTCGGTGGGAGTATTGAGCCTTATGTGATCTCCCACACCCAGATTGTACCGCGCCGCGAAATTCCGTGCGGCAAGGATGCCCTCGCCTGCGATTACGCTTTCACGGGCTTTATCGCTGTCGGCCTCCTCGATCACGTCCTTGACACGCAGGAACCAGCCTTCCGTTTCGAGCGAGACGATGGCGATGGAGTCGTCAGCGTAGGGGACGAAAATGATGCGGGCATTCTCGATGCGCTTCACTCCGGGGATGCCCGCGACTTTCTTACTGAGATCCTCGCTGAAATGATAGGTGCGAGAGCGAGCCATCTCGGTGGCGCTGATAATGATGTCTGAATTGATCATTCGATCCATCCAGGTCGACACTGTCTGCTGGTAGCTCCGGACGTAGGCGCCCATCGAGAAGACGAACATCAGTCCGATCATCAATGCTCCGACGGTTGCCGAGGTTCGGCGCGGCGAGAGAATCATCGTATCGACTGCAATTAGCCCTTCCGACCCAAAAAGCCGATCGAAGAAAGGCCGCATCAATCGGGCAATCCATTCCGTCAGCTTCGGCAGCAGAAGTATCAAGCCGAAGAGCATGAGCAAGGAATAACCATATTGGATATCAAGCTTGACTCTCGCCGGGGCAAACCTGATCAGCGCAAGTCCGCTGACGACCATTGCCGCGCCGATCAGCATCCGTGTCCAGCCGAGCACGTTTTCACGCTGCCGTGTCTCGATATTGTGCAGGGCCATGATCGGATTCAGACGTGAAGCAGCCCTCGATGGGAGCCAGGCTCCAATCAGCGAGGTGACGACACCAACAACAAATGCCGTCAATGCATAATCCCAGCGAAAAACAGGGGGTTGCTGAGTTGCTACATAGCCGAAAATCTTTGAGGCGATATCGCTCATGACTCTTTCAGCTCCGACGGCGAAGAAAAATCCGAGAACGACGCCAAGGGCGCTGCCGATTATTCCCATCAGAACGGATTCACCCAAAAACATCCGCTGAACATTGGGCCGCTCGACTCCGAGCGCACGCAGGATGCCGATCTCTTTCCACCGCTGATTCACCGAGATGCTGAAAGAGTTGAAGATAATGAAGACGCCAACAAGCAAGGCGACAAAGCTCGCAACGGTCATGCCGATTCTCATCGCCGAAACGGCATTTTCGATTCCCTGCCCGCGCGATGCCGGCCGGCCAACTTCGATCCCGGCGGCGAGACGCTCGCGAAGCCTCTTCTGCAACTCGTCGACGGTGACGTCTGACTCGTTCATCAGATCTATGCGGTCGAAATTTCTTCCGCGATTGAAGACGAACTGCATGTTGAAGACATCCATGACCGCAATCTGCCCGCCGAAGATTTCACCAAGCCCGGCAGGCTTGATGATCCCGCGCACGATAAAATCCTTGCGGCCCTGCGAGGTAAAAAGAGGCAGTTTGTCGCCGTCCTTGAGATTGTGCTTTTCGGCAAAGATTCGTGAGACGAGAATGGAATCGGGCTGAGCCAGAGCAATGAGCGGATCGGCTATCTCAGTCCCCTCTTCATCGAACTGATACTCGCGCAGCTCGCTGTCGCCGAGCATATCCACACCGACGACCATGAGATTGCCTTCATCCTCAAAAGCAGTGTTGGCGATGACTTCGATGACGGGCTGGGCGACTCGAACTCCCGGCGTGTCCCTGACGGTATCCCAGACAGCTTCCGGAAAACCGGCCTCACCGCCCGTAATCTGCAGCGTCGCCTTGCCTGCAAGCTTTTCGATTGTCAGTGTAAGCGAGCTGATCAGAGTCAGATTGGCGGTGCGCACGGCAAAGAAGACAGCGACACCCAGCGCAATGCCCATCAAAGTCAACAAGGTTCTCAACCGGTGAACCCGCCACTGCTTCCACGTGATCTGGGCGAGAAGTGAAAACATCAGTCAACCTCCCAGCCTGGTCGCTTTCACAACCTCCTCTTTGACGACCCGGCCGTCGCGCAACCGCAGAACCCTGTCACAATAAGCTGCCGCTTCCTCGTTGTGAGTGACCATCAGGACCGTCGTGTTGTACTCTCGGTGAAGATTGTCCAGGAGCGTGAGTATTTCTTCTCCGGTATGTGAATCGAGATTTCCGGTCGGTTCGTCGGCCAGCAGAATCGGAGGGTCGAAGATCAGCGCCCGGGCGATGGCTACTCGCTGGCGCTCACCTCCCGAAAGCTCGTCAGGTCGATGGGATGACCGGCCCGCAAGCCCAACCTTGCCGAGCATCGAATTGGCTCGCGTTTCAGCATCCCTGCGCGACAGCCCCTGCAGCCTCAACGGCAACGCGACGTTCTCGGTCGCAGATAGCGTCGGCAAAAGATTGAACGTCTGAAATATCATTCCGATCTTCTCACGCCGCAACCTCGTCCGCGCATCATCATCAAGCCCGGCTATGTCGGCCCCGTCTATTCTGATGACACCCGATGTAGGCTCATCCAGCCCGCATATCAAATTGAGCAACGTCGATTTTCCCGACCCCGAAGGCCCCATCACCGCTACCCGCTCTCCTCTATCAATCGTCAAACTCACGCCATCGAGCGCATGCACCAGCTTGCCATCACCATACTCACGGGTCACATTTTCGAGCTGTATCATCATCGCTTATTCCGGTATTTCGAAGGAGAAGAGAAAAACAGATTACGAAACAGACGAAAAAGCTACAGGTGAATATACCTGTTTATCCGGCGAAACGATTTTTTGAAGAAACAGGAACACTGGTTACTCCACTAGATTTTTCGTCTGTTTCGTTTATTTCGTCTGTTTCGTAATCTATCTTTCTTTCTCTTCTACAGGTTTTTCAGAATGAATCAGACCGTAGCCTTATGCGCTGCCTCTTTCATCCATTTATTGAGCTTCTCCATGTCGGCCGTGACAGTCCTCGATCCGGCAAAGAGCACGAGAGCGAGAATCAGCGAAATAATGGGCACAATATAGAAGGCGGTGTGAATACCTGTCCCGGTGGCATGGGGACAACCCTGACTCCCTCGATGGCAAGACCGGCCGCAAGCATTGCCTGTTTGCCGAAATGATCGCTCAGCGCCCCGAGTATGTATGTTCCGAAAGCGCCTCCGAGCAGATACATCGCAGCAAAATAGAGCGCCATCGCGGTGCCTCGCAAGCTCGGCTCGACTACATCCTGCACTACCGGATAGATGGTTACGTAATAAACGTAGATCAACATCCATCCGAATCCCATCAGCAACATGAAATTGATTAAGGAACCTTTGGGAACTCCAAGCGCAAGGTAGACGCAAGGTGTGGATAAGAGCAGTGCGCAGGCTCCGACAAGCATTCTCCCGCTGGGAGATTTGCGCCGTGCCCAGTCTGCAAGAATCCCTCCTCCAAGCAATCCGATGACACCAACCGCGCCAAGCACAAATGCCGCAATGAAATTGGCCTGCCTGATGTCGAGTTCGTGATACCTGCCAAGAAACAGTGGAATGAACGAATTGACGGCGTATGCATTGAAGTTATGCAGCGCACCGGAAATGATGATCCACCACATCGTCGGAATGCTGAGCACTCTTTTATACGGCGAGCCTTCCATCTCATGATGGGCTACCTGATAGGCCTCCGTGGCTCCACGAACCGGCTCCTTGATCTTCAGGGCCAGCAGCGCAAGGATCAGACCCGGTATGCCGGCGATGAAGAATGTCGCGCGCCAGCCCCACGCCTTGGCAATGATGCCGCTGAGCATGTTGCTCAGAAAAATTCCTATCGGCATCCCAAGCATGAAGATCGATACTGCGCGGGCACGCCTGCTGGCGGGATACAAATCTCCAATCAGCGAGTTGGCCGCAGGCGAACAACTCGCCTCTCCGACTCCAACTCCCATACGTGCCGCAAACAAAGACCAGAAGCTCCAGGCCAATCCACCAGCCGCCGTAAAGAGGCTCCAGACTCCCACTCCCAAACTCAGGATCTTTGTTCTCGCCCCCTTGTCCGACATCCGCCCAAGCGGGATTCCCACCACGGCATAGATCAATGTGAATGCCGTGCCCATTATCCCCATCATCGTGTCCGTAACCTGCCACTCATCGATGATCGGCTTGCTGACTGATGCTATTATCTGACGATCAAAAAAATTGACGGTGTTGATCAGAAACAGCACTCCAAGAGCGAACCATGCCTGTTTTTTGTGGTCTTCGTTCATCATCACCTCGGTTGGGTTTTAGTTTTTATTGTGGAATCAGTAAAGATGTCTGCGGGCGGGATTGTCGCTCATACCATGAGGATTTACAAACGGAAAAGAGGGGAAGACAGATTACGAAACAGACGAAATAAACGAAACAAAACAAAAATTTTCAAGAGGGTTATTGTCCTTTACTCCCCACGGATGGCGACGACAGGGTCAAACATGCTGTTCTAATCTCGCCATGGCGGCAGGTCTGAAGGCGGGAGGCTCTGAAGGCGGGCCACATGCCGGCGATCAGACCTACGCTGGCTGACGTGATGAACCCGACGATGATTGCCCATAACGGGACGGCCGCCGGGAAGTCGATGATAAACCTGATGAGAAAGGCGAAGACGAAACCGAAGGCGATTCCGGCAATGCCGCCGATGCCGGTGAGAGTCACAGCTTCAAACAGGAACTGAGTCAGCACATCGCGGCGTCTGGCGCCCAGGGCCCGGCGTATGCCGATCTCCGGCGCACGCTCGGTGACTGAAACCAGCATGATGTTCATGACGCCGACTCCACCCACAAGCAGTCCCGCCAGTGCGATCGGAACCACGATCGCGGCCAGCCCGCCGATTATCTGCTGAACGATGTCAAAAACCTGTTCGGCGCGGTTGACGCCGAAATTGTTCGGAGCATCGGCCGTGACATTGCGCCTGATTCTGAGAGTGTACGTGACCTGGTCGATCACCTCATCGACTTTTCCGACCGGAGCACGAACCACGATCGCCACGCTTTCAATCTCCGGATATTGCCTTGCAACAGTCTCGAAAGGCGCATATACGATCCGCTCATCCAGATCATCGCTGCCGATGACGCCTTCTCCTGAAGCCTTCTCCAGTATGCCGATCACCCTGTAGATTTTTCCGTCGATCCTGACCTCCTTGTCGAGAGGATCATTTTCTTCAAACAACTGGCGGGCAATACCCGATCCAATGACGCAGACGTGAGCTCGCGTCTTCCTCTCCGTCTCACTGAAAAATCTGCCGCGATCGACGCGAACGATGACTATGTCGGTGAAGTTCTCCCAGACTCCCAGCATCAGAGGGTTGATCGCCTCGCGGCCCCGGCCGTCATCGTAGGCTTGTTCGCAGTCGGTCCGTAACTGCCACGAATCTTCTGGGGTGAAACGCCCATCGGCTTATCGAGAGCCGCCACGGCAAGCGCGTCTTCGTACGTCAGATCTTTTCGCTGGCGCTCTTCAGCCGATGGAGTCCGGAATGACGGGCCGATCTTTTCTTCTTTTGTAAAATAGATCGTATTGGGCGCGCTCTTTTCAGTAATCTGAGCAACCCTTTCAGACAACCCGCTGAGCACGGCTCCAACCATGACCACGACAGCCGTGCCGATGATGACACCGGTCAGTGTCAGCCCCGAACGCAGCTTGTGCGAGCGAATCGAATCAAAAACTGTATATAACGTGTCGCGTATCAGTTGCCTGTTCATCATAATTAAAAGAATTCCAGTAGAAGAGAAAAATGGATTACGGACTGATACTGTTGGCGAATTGAATTCATAGCCTGTTTCCCTGTTTTATTGATATCCTGGAATGGTCGAAATACGAGCGGGACCGCAGGCGTCCCGCCTGCGTTAATTCGATTAACGCAAATCTGATATGAATGTGCAGATATTTCAATACACGCAGGCATCCCGCTTGCGTTAATTCGATTAACGCAAATCTGATATAAATGTGCAGATATTTCAATACAAGCAGGCGGGACGCCTGCGGTCCCGCTCGTATTTTGATTCTGTAATTTCTGACAATCTACCAAAGGATGAATTCGGCGCTCGTTTACTTGAAAGTTCCAGGTTAATAATCCCCATGGAACGTTTCGTTTGTTTCGTTTATTTCGTCTGTTTCGTAATCTGTATTTTCTTCATTCTTTCCTGAGAGCCTCAATCGGATCGAGTTTTGAAGCCCGGCGCGCCGGAACCACTCCAAAGACAAGCCCGACAGTGCTCGACATAATCAAAGCCGCCGATAATGCCCACAACGGAACCGACAAAGAAAATCCGGTTATCTTTGAAGCCAGCCAGACCAGCAGAACCGCTATCAAAACCCCGATGAGCCCCCCTGAAAGAGTCAGCAATGTCGATTCGATCAGGAACTGAGCGAGAATATCCTTGCGACGAGCCCCTATTGAAAGCCGTATCCCGATCTCTCTCGTTCTTTCGGTAACTGAAGCCAGCATCATATTCATAACCACGATACCGGCAACCCCGAGAGCAATCCCGGTAAGCGGATATAGAACGATTGCGATTATCCCGGTGATCTGACCTGCAAAAGCTTCAACGCTTTTTGCCGTGGTCACGCTGAAATCGTCGGGCTGCCCCGGCTGCAGCCGGTGCACCTGTCTCATTCCGAATCTGGCAAGATCTTCAACCCGATCGATTTCAACAACTGAATCGGGCGAATCGGACGCATTGGGCCGGGCTTTGACTATCAGGGAGACCGATCTCGAACGCGTGCCGAACACTTTATTGAAAGTCCCCAGCGGCAACTGAATGAACCCATCCTGCGATGCGCCGAATGACGAGCCTCGCGAAGCCGCTACGCCAATCACCTGATAATCGGCGGCGCCGACCTTGATGGTCTGGCCTGCCGGATCGCGATCGGGGAACAGATAATCGGCCACATCCGCTCCGATGATGCAGACCGGCCGGCGATACTCATCATCGAAATCGGTCAATTCCCTGCCTGAAGCAATCTTCAACGAAGTCAATTCGGCCGTATTCGCAGTCACTCCCTGAACATTGATTCCATTCAATGACAGATTGCCGCGCTGAACCGGCAGCACCGCATCCACCTGAGCTCCAACTTCCATCCTGTCGCCGATCCTTGCACGCAGATCCCTGACATCGTCCGGAGTCAGATCGGGCCTCTTCGCCCTTGCCTCGGCAAATGCCTGCGCATCACCGACGAACTCCTGAAACGATGCCTTGTCAATCCTCACAACTCCCGGCCCAAGCCCCGCCGCCGTGTCACTGATGAACCCCTGCGCCCCTTCAAGCAAAGCCGCTACTATTGTCACAACCGCGATCCCGATGACAATCCCAATCACCGTCAACAGCGACCTCAACTGATGTGAAAAGATCGCCGTTACCGCAACCCTGAGAGCCTCTATCCAGTGTGAAAAGCCCAGCCTGAATCGCCGGCCCGCTCCCGCTTCATCAACGGTCCCGTATTGATTCGATTTTGTTTTTACTGTTATTAAGCGATCGTTTTTTGTCACGGCCTGAATAATTATCCAAATTATTGCTTCAATTCCGTCACATCAATTTAATTCTTTTGTATGTGAATAATCGAAAGATAGAAATTTTGTCGACTCCTGAAGATAAATCACCCGCCCCGGCCTTGTCACCTGATTCTAGCACACCAACTTTTTTTACCCATTGCCGGCGCTGCACTTATGCCTAAGATTTTCGTTGAATTAAATACCCCGTCGTGGATAATCGACTCTGCCATATTCTCAGTGCCCGAAGTCGAAAATATTTTCAGATTAAAACTGACCGGACACTATTTGTCCTATCACTCATTGCATACTTCAGCTATGAAAGACAGAAATTCCAAACAGAGCCGTGAGCACATTCGATATTTGGTACGTGTATTTTGGATTGATCTTGAACTGAGAAATCATAGATATCCAAACGCTAACACTATTGCAGAACATTTCGAGATCACATCCAAGACAGCGCAACGAACTCTTGATTTCATGAAGGATCAATTGAAAATGCCCATTGCCTATTCAGCTGAGCACCGTGGCTGGTATTACTATGAACCTTACTTTGGTCTCGTAACCGTCGAAATGACCGAAGGTGAATTGATTACTATCCTACTGGCTGAAAAATTGCTTCGCCAGTATCGTGGCACTGCACTTGGTGGTCAAATAGAGCAAGCCGTAAGCAAGATATTGCAGGCTCTCACCAATTCCCTCTCGATTGATTTTAAATCAATGACTGATGCTTATTCTTTTGAAGCCCCTGCCACAACCGAAATAAATTTTGAAACAATGCGCTCTCTTGACAGAGCAATCAGCAGCCAAAAACGCATCTCGATGAAATATTACGTGGCTTCGCGGGGTGAACTGTCAGATCGTCAAGTCGATCCGTTGCACATTCGAAATTTCGCCGGAGAATGGTATTTGATCGCCTGGGATCATCTGCGCAAGGCACCAAGAGACTTCCTCGTCTCCCGAATCCGTGAACTGAACGTGACCAAAGAGCATTTCGACTGGCCGAAAGACTTCAACATGGACGAATACCTTAACCAGGGCTTCGGCATGATTCGAGGCCTCCAGCCAATCCAGGTGGAAATCGTCTTTGACGAATACCAGTCTCGCTGGATGCGTGAACGCTCAAAGTTCCACCCGACCGAAGAGCGTGAAGAGCTGCCCGACGGCCGCTTGCGCGTGCGAATGCAGGTTACGGCGCTCGACGGCGTGAAGCGGTTCGTCATGCAGTACGGCGCTCACGTTGAAGTTATTCAACCAGAAGAACTTCGGAAGATGATTCGGGAAGAAATTGAATCCATGCAGGCCATCTACAACAACCGACGAACAGGCTGTGAGGTGGAAAATGACACATGAAATTCCACTCGAAACACTCATTCGATTCTGGGCAAAGACAACCCATGCTCCTGAGCAGTATCCGCGTTCCTATCATCCTTTGCTTTGTCATATGACAGATGTGGCGGTAGTGACGCTGGCATTATGGAATCACGTTCTGCCGCGCGCGATGAAACGACGAATTGCGCGCTGTTTCGGTCTGTCAGTTGCAGATACCCGGAATTCTTGTCGCGTGGATAGCTGGACTATAGTTTGGACAAAGTTTCGCCGCCGTTTACTCATCGTCCAACCACCCAAGAATATTCATCAGCTTTATGATGGAACTTCTTTTGCAAAAAGCGCGACTCGGAACCCGCTAAAAAAGCGCCACACGGATATGTGACCGCCAGTGAATTGCCGGAAATTCTGCAAAAAAGTAATTTTGGTTTCTCGCACAATTTAGCCGAACAACTTAGTGTGATGATTGGTGGTCATCACGGTGTTTTCCCGCGCACTGAAAATATCATTACAATTCAGGATAACGTCGACTATCGCGGCGGCAGGAAATGGATTGAAGCGCGACGTTTGTTGGCAATTGAACTTGCGCGATTGCTCGCAATCCAGCCGCTTGCTCAATCAATCACCAAGAATGAATGCAACGACCATGGTTTTAGCCGGATTGGTTTCTGTTGCTGACTGGATTGGGTCGAATTCAACATTCTTTCCTTGCGAGATACCCGATCAAACGCAGCCTTTCCACTTTGGATTTAATTGGCCTGAAAACTAAATCCGAGCAACAAACCATTTATTGCGTTGACTGAACTCGGTTGGATGAACTGGGCGGAACCCGATGAACCGCTTACTTTCTCCAGAACTCTTTTCCTCGATCCAAACGCCCAAATCCCTTACAACATGCGGCGATGGAGATCGCTCCAAAGCCTGACGGAGCCAGGCATCGTTGTAGTGGAAGCTCCAATGGGGGAAGGTAAGACAGAAACAGCTATGTATCTTGCCGATCATTGGAACGCGACGCTCAAACAGCGCGGCGTTTATTTTGCATTGCCGACACAAGCCACCAGCAATCAGATGTT
>JADJLO010000026.1 GCA_016710075.1 Acidobacteriota bacterium
AATCCCGCTGTTCTTGCTCACTAACCGGGTCTCGAAGAGCTGGATAAACCAAGGGTGGAGGCACGGTCGGCATCGGGCGTGACGAAGGCGCTCATAAAGAAGCCGGGGTCTGAAGATCGATTCCTTCATGCGGCCGGAGATGATTGTACTCCATGATAAAAGCTGATCGAACCATTCTTTGTTGTTGAGTCAGGTTGGCGGCCCGGACGCTAAGTCTCGCTTTCAGGACACGATGCACCGTTTGTGCTGCCCATTTTGTTGTGGCTTGCCAGGTTCAATCAGTTCGGGTCTGATACCAAGCCTGATCCACCAGACCGAGAGTTTCGAGAGCCGCGCCAGGTTGGCGGTTGAGGCGAAGGGCACCGTTGTCGGGGAGCGAATCGCCTGTGGCAAGCCATACTTTTTAAAGATCTGGAGGAATGTCGCTTTGGCCCCTTCAGTTTCAGTTGAGAGTAGTGCCCGGCAACCCAGTAGATAACGCGAGTAGCGATCGGTCACGGTCAGAGGATAGCAGTATTGGCCGTCACGAGTTTTGAACTGACCTTTGAAATCGACGCACCAGAGATCGTTTGGGGCTGTGGCGATGGAGATGGGCTTGCCTGGATGACCAGGTTTGCGCCGCCGGGTCCGTTGTCGGACGAGTCCCGCACGGAGGAGAATCTCACAGGCTGTCGAGCGTGAAGGCCAGTCAGCCTGTGGATCTGGCTCTTGAGATGCTTGAGCAATTTCTTACCCTAACTTGGATGACGACGACGCGCCTCAATGGTCGCTAGCCGTAGAGGATCAGGCGTTTCGTCCGGAGATGAATGTGGTCGACGAGGACCGGTCTGCCAATCCAGCCGGTCCATCTGTCAGATAGCGATCGATCCATTTGTAGCCGGTCTTGCGACTGATGCTGTATCGGTCGCAGAGCTCGGTAATGAGATGGTGTCGCGGAGATATTCGGAGACAAATTGGAGTTTTGATCCATTGGTGACGATTATCCCAGGGCATTGATCAACCCTCCTTTCAGAGATAGATCTTGCCCGGGAAAAGTGTCAACCACTCCTACCGATTTGTCACCCATGTCTCCCGACCATACCCAGTGCAATCACGCCTAACGCCTGAGTCACTGGCGTGTGGAGCGCAGCGGAACCACGTCCAGTGCAGCGCCCTCGTTAGGTTGTAAATTAAGGTTGCGCAAGATCATAAACTTTTTTTTCGTGCTTATCACAGCGCCATGTTGCTTTTGCTGATGGAACAATTATTTTCCCATTTTTAATGATCCAATAATCTGATTGAGCGCACCAATTACTCAGATCTAAATGGCAGCTGCTTGCTCATTCGAATGAGCGGGACCGGAACGCCTCCGCGGTCATCCAGGATTTGCTCAATTGGTTTGTAGCCGCATGCCAAGTAGAGCGGCTCGCCGGACTTTGTAGCCATGAGTTCTACTTTTGAAAAGCCTTCGTCTCTAGCCGCGCTCTCGCACAACGAGAGGATAAGACGACCTATGCCTTTTCGGGCATACGCCGGATGGGTATACATTGCTCGGACTTTGGCAGGGTCTTGTTTCGGGTCTAAGTAGGCACCGTTCCGTCCAGGTGCCTGGTCTCCGCCGTATAGGGTGGCTCTGCGGCTCCACCCTCCGCACCCAGCAACCTGACCTCCGGACTCGACAATGAAATAAGTGCCGTCTTCGAAGAGTTGGATATCGAGCCCCATGATCGTTCGGCTCGATTCGATTTGCTTTGGATCTAGGAATGGCCTTTGTAGCTCGAAAATCGAAGCATCCATTAGGATTCTAAGGACGCCGAGATCAGCGAGCGTCGCGAGTCTGTGGGTCAAGCTAGCTGTTGCCATTTAACTGCCTCTTCTCGCGAGGCCTAACCCCTCGCTCAAGCGGAGCGAGGGGTTAGGCCTCAGTGGCATTGACACGGTACTCGAGCGTTGTAGCCGCAGAGAAACCAAGGAGCCAGCGCAGATAGCCGAACCGAGAGGTAGCTGTTGCAACGAAGCCTTGGCGCTCGTACAGACGCCGGGCTGCATGGTTCGTGTCGATGACGTCTAGACGCACCGTTCGATACCCTTCCTCTGCCGCAAAATGCTTGATGCGATCGAGCAGCTTCGTACCAATGCCACATCCCTGGCCTCTGGCGAAACGGAGACCACCGCCGAGCAGTTGGTCTGGGGCACGGGCCCCCGGGGGGGGGCCTCGCGCGAAGCAACCGCGGACCGATTCGACTCAATGCACCACCGGGGTCTTGAATCCGGCAATCCCGGCGCCCTCCGGATGTAGCCCGTGGGAGGATCCAGGGCTCCTGGACACCTGCAAGCCGGATGGCTTCGGGCCAAATGCCGCATCGAACAGTGAGGCGGCTTCTGAACGAAGTTCTTCGTTAAAGCCGCGGGTGATGTTGATCTCTTGGGTCATCGATAGGGTGTATTCTGCGGCCTAACAACTCGTTAACCGTGCCGCGTCTGTAACATTGGAAGTAAGCACAGCCATTATTGGCGCGGCTACGGTTGAACAACTGTTAGGCGACTGACCTGATTGTTTCCAACAGCAAATCATCCCCCCTTTGCCATTCCTTCACCGCGAGGGTCTGCCCCACCCGTAAAATCGAGGACTTCTGCTATCTGTTTGTCGTGCTGATGTATCAGGTTTTAGATCGCCAAATACTTCTGATGAATGCTCGTAATTGTGTCAGAGTTGATCTGTTGGATCTCTGCCAGAACTTGCTGGCAGAAACACTCCAAGGCATGTGCGTGTAAGAGAACATCTGCTTTACTAAATCTACTCACGGACGAGGCCCTGACGTATTGATCCTATTTCCCTTTGGGCTTTACAAATCCGGTGTGTAACGGTTCGATGAGTTTGGCGAATGCAATCAGGCGTTTCTCTGAGTTCATCGGCCCGATGACCTGGACGGCGATCGGCAGGCCCTCAGCATTTAGCCCGAGCGGGACCGTCAACGCCGGATGACCGGTCGCGTTAAAGACGACCGGATACAGAAAGTTGTCCCAATAATCAACATTAGTCCCGTCCACCGATATCGGCGTGTGTTCCGGGTTGTGCTTGATGGCCGCAGTCGTCGTGACCGGCATGATCAACAGGTCGTATTTCGTAAAGAAAGATTCCATCTGGTCGCGCAGAGCATCGCGACGTTTAAGAATATCGTCGTACTTTGCGGAGTCGATATCGGACATTCGGTCATAGACCTCCGACATATCGATGCGATGATTGTCAGCGCTCTTGAAATCACGAATAACAAGCTGGCGAAATAGCCATGGCACTTTTTCCAGCATCGTATAGATCGCGAGCATCCGGTGCATCGCGACCATTTTGTCGTAATCGGCAGGTTGATCATTCGTTACCGAGACGTTATTGGTCTTTAGCGTTTCCGTCAGCGAATTTAGCTTCTCTTTGATGTCCTTGCTTACGATCACCTTGTCACTGCCAAATTTCCACTCGTCGAGGTAGGCGATCTTGTAGTCCTGAGAGCAGTTTTCGGCTCAAGCATCTTTGCCTTTTGCTCGGGCCATTTGTTCATCATCGCGTTCCACGCCAACTCGATATCATCAACCGTTCGGGCAAGCGGGCCGGTGACCATCATTCTTCGATATTTCGGATTGCCCGGTTCGCCTGGAAACGACCCGTGACCGGGCATGCTTCCGTCGGTTGTCTTGAGGCCGTAGAGGCCGCAAAGCGCCGCCGGTATGCGGATGCTGCCACCAAAATCGCCGCCCACCGTTATCGGTGAGGACCCAGTCGCCACCGACGCCGCACCACCACCAGTGCTGCCGCCGGGTGTTCGCGTCAGGTCGTACGGATTGCTCGCTGTAGGGTAGATCTCGCCAAAGGTCTGCACGTCAAAGAGCATCTTAGGCACATTCGTGGTGCCCAAGATAATCGCGCCTTCGCTGAGCATGGCATCGACGATGACCGAGTTGTTCGCCGCGACAAAGCCCTGAAACATCTCGGCATTTACCGTCTGCGGCTTGCCCTTGACGGCAAATTCCTCCTTGATGCTCACCGGCACTCCATAAAGCAGGCCAAGTGGTTCACCGCGAGCGACTTTTTCATCGGCTTTTTTAGCGGCATCGAGGGCCTCTTGTTCGAATAGCCACACGAACGCATTCGTCTTGTAATTATTGTTCTTAATGTAGTTGATGTGTTCCTGGACAATCTCGGTCGAGGTCGCCTGTTTGTTCTTGATCATTGCCGCAGGCTCGGTCGCGGACTTATAGATGAACTTACCGGCCACCGGAAATTCAGTCGCAGGCTTGTTGAACAACTCCGCCTGAAGCACCGGCTTTTTGCCGATCGGTTTTGGGATCAGCGTATAGACATAAATGCCGAGGCCGCCCGCGATCAAAACGACCACCGCGATAGTGATCGCCGTCCACTTCAGAACCTTCTTAGCTGTTGATGACATGGTTTGTCCTTGCCGTTCGCCCGAACAGGGCAGCGACAACTTGACAAACCGAGACCGGCGATAATCTCAACTAGAAATGCGGAGTTCCATCCGCCTCTGACCGCAACCGAGACTTCCATTCTGCTTCCTGGCACTGGGAGCAGTCTTGAGACGTATAGGCTGGGTTCACCAGAATCACTTCACGGCCAGCATTCGCAGCTTTGCTTGTGAGGATCCTGGCGAATTGGTTCCAGCCCGCGTCACTGATGCTTTTGGCGAGATGGTGATTCCTGACCATCCCCCACGCTTCACTTCGATGGTGATGCGAAACGCGCATCAAGCGCCGTCTTGTGGTGAAAGTCGGCACGCTGCCTTTGATATGCAGGTGCTTCCTCGCCAGAATATTGATTGCCTTCCGGCGTCGGTTGCTGCGCTTGTTCTTTCGGCGCGTAACGCGTGCTCTCTTGAGTTCACTTTCGGCGGCGCGGTATTTCGGGTTTTCAACTCGCTCGCCATTGGAGACTCTCACCCCGAGGCCAATATCCCCGCCGCCTTCGCCTTGGATGAAGCGGGATTGATTGTCAACGGCAAACACGACAACCAGCCATCGGCTTCTCGTTTGATTGTGCGGTTTTGATCCCTCCTTCAATCGGACGGGATAGACGGACACGGCAAGATTCGAACTTGCGCAGTTTGTCGCCTTCGAGACGGAAACCGCCTGTGGATAGACAACGAATCAAAGAACGCCTTGCCCCTTGAATCTTGGGTAGCCCGGTTTTTGACCCGCCTTGACGCGGCGAAAGAAGTTGTCGAACGCCTTTGAGAGCGGCGCAGAACGTCTTGAAGCACCTGACTGTAGACGGCGGCAACGTCCGGGCGGATGGCTTTGATGCCGGGAAGCTGCGCCGACTGGGAATTGTAGTTGAGCGAGACGTGATTGATTTGATAGCGTCCCGGCGCTCTTGAAGGCTGGCGTTATAGAGTTCACGGCAAGTATCGAGCGTGAAAACGCAGGCTTGCTCAAAGGCGGATTGGTTTTTAACTTGAACTTGTATGCTTTCACTCCCGGCATTATACTTAGTTCATTAGCAAAACAATCCCTTTCGACCCCTCAATCACTGTACTTACTCGCCCAGTATCGCTTGGTTCTCGTTACCAAATACCGCCGCAAGGTAATCAGTCCGGCGATGATGAAGCGGTGCGGAGATATTTGAAGACACGCGCAAATGGGAGTGGGCTGATCGAATTCAACGGCGAACAGGATCACGTTCACTTGTTGTTTGCGGCAACGCCGGTCATCGAACTGAGCAAGCTGGTCAACAACTCAAGACGGTTTCCTCCAGGCTAGGAGATTCGGAAGACATATTGGGAGCCTGTTTTCTGGATCGCTCTACTGGCGACCGCGCGCCCGTTGGAGGTCATCAACCTAATTGAAAATCAAGTAAAACGATCCACCGTCGCCCGATGCGGATCATCACACCCCCCCAAGATGGCGGCTATGGATGGAGTATTCTTTTCGCAAAGAGATAAAAATGCGGAGTTCCATCCGCCTCTGACCGCGTTAACCGGGACTTCCATTTCTGCTTCCTGGAACGACGACCTCATACACTCATTCCCCGCACATCCAAATATCTTCGTCGCATTCCGTTTCCAGCATCCGGTACTGCCTAACGTATTAAGAATTCCTGTGGCGCGGAGTCCGGTAAACGAACCTCTCGCCCCAGGGGAGCCGCCACACGAATTCTTAATACGTTCGGCGGCCGCTTGCAAAGTACCACCCATTCCCATTGGTTCATTTGGGCAGACAACCCAGCACTCAGCCATCATAGTGCGCCGCAGACTTTCGGACCACACCATGTTCGTCAAACTCAAAAACCTCGGCCGCCAAACGACTCTTTGAACCCCGGTAGTAAAGGACAAGACTGTTGATTCCCGTGAGGACAGTCTGCAGCTCAAACCTCAACTCCGGCACCCGCGCGAGGGCCTTTGCCCAATACGGGCGAATCGCCGCCTTACCAACGAGCGTGCCGGTGCGCTCGCCCATGAGTTCGATGATTCTTGGCGAGGAGAACTCGAAGTCTTCCGAATAGTGAGCGAGGATGCGGTCGAGGTCATGGCTATTCCATGCTTCGACCCACTCTTGAGCGAAGCGCTCGGCAAATTGGCGGTCGATTAATGCCACGGGCGTATCCCTCCTAGCGCCGAGACTGACCGGTGGTCAGCTCTCGGGCAGATCCAACCCCTCACCCGGCCGCTCTTCTCCACACACCGCAAGACGCCGAACGTTTGAATTCACCGGCCTGCGCGGCTTTTCGCACAGGTCCGATGGAATGATGGGTTGGGCGGCTCATGAGTGAGACACTGTGTTGGAGAACAGATTGAGAACAACAACGCCAGCCATGATGAGCAGCATGCCTATGATTGCCGGAAGGTCGAGAGCTTGACCATAGATAACCCAGGCAATTAGCGCAATTAGAGCAACGCCGGCGCCCGACCAGATTGCGTAGGCCACCCCAACTGGGAGAGTCTTGAGTGTGAGCGAGAGAAAGTAGAAGGCTGACGCGTAGCCAACGACAACTATTGCTGAAGGCCACAAGCGCGAAAACCCTTCCGATGATTTCAAGGCGGATGTTCCGATGACCTCACTCACAATTGCCACGGTAAGAAATACCCAATGCATATGCATAACCCTCAGTATGGAGCCGCCCAACGTTCGAGCTAAGCTGAGCGACGAACCCGATGCAGCGCGGCAGAACCCCGACGCGATAAGCATTGCGAGCACTGCAGTTCACTGGTCCTGGCGCCCTCTATGTGGCTGAGCGCGTGCCGATTCTCCATGTCATCTTGCCGAGGAACATGCCTGCCACGGCTTGAAAGAGAATGCTCTTTGCCTGGGCCTGCCGTTGGCGCTCCGCTTGAGCGAGGGGTTAGGCCTCAGATAGCGCATCCGCAGGGTGTTCATTGCCCTACCGGTGGCTGCCACAACTCAACCTTGTTCCCCTCCGGGTCGATAACCCAGGCGAACTTGCCGTACTCAGATTCGTCGATCTTGTCGAGCACGTTGCAGCCTTCTTCCTTGAGGATCTTGACCAGAGCCTGCAGGTCTTCAACCCGGTAGTTCACCATGAAGCTTGCTGTGCTCGGTGCGAATTGGTTGCCGTCTGCGGCTCCGATGGACCAGATGGTTGTGCCTCCTACCGGCTTGCCTTCACTGTCGGTCCAGGTAAACGCTGTACCACCCCATTCCTGGACATCGATTCCCAGGTGGAGCTTGTACCAAGCCTGGAGTCCTGCGGGGTCTTTTGCTTTGAAGAATATTCCGCCAATACCAGTGACTCGCCTCATTGTGCCTCCTATTGGTTCTCGTGGGAGAACCGCGTGTTTTCTGCGGCCTAACGTCACGCATCACTGGGCCGGCGGTGACGGCTGCCCATTGGAATCCGGCCCAGCCGCCGGCTCCAGTGCACGCGATTGTCAGGCAGCATTTGCATGGCCACACCATAGCCTCATAAGGCTAATAGTCCACCAAAATACCATATTCATGCGTTGGGACATGCTCAAATATGAAAATCTGAGGGGGCATGTAAGTGAAAAACACAAACACCAATATCATGCCCACGATACCCAGGATTCCCAACCACCGTGCGTGAACGCCCAGCTCGGCTAGATAGAACAACTTGTAACTGACCAACTGACCGATGGCAATCGCTATCAAAAACGACAGAATATCCACCCAGAGATAACGTGTCCCTAATGCCGTGGTATAGCTGTAAGAAATAACCGCAATGATGACCGGCATGCACCATAAACCAGAAGCCCTGCCAAGCCAATAGTTCTTTACATTTTGCCCGACCACCGCAGATGCAACACCTGCCCAGATCAGGCCCGGCCAAAAAGCCATCTTGAAATGCTCCCAAACGCTTTCATTTATCGGGACCAACCACGCAATTGGTCTCCAGTAGCCAGACCATTCAAACACAAAGTGCCACGCTGACCCAGCAAAGAAAATCACTAAAATGCCAGCTAATTCCCAATTTCGGACACGGCTTGATGATGACATAGTTCGGGCCTGTTGGACTTTTGTGTTCTGCTGCCTAACGATCAGCATCAGCGGCGGGCCGGCTGCTGAATGCTGTTGTTCTGGGGCTGGTCAACTTAGGTACTCCGCAGCCACTCACTCGGGAGACCATACCGCCAGTTCGTTCCCGCTCGGATCCAGGAAGTGGAACCGGCGTCCCCCGGGAAACTCAAAGGGCTCCTGAACAACCTTCCCACCTGCGGCCCGAACCGCCTTGACGCTAGCCGACAAGTCCGTGGAGTAGAGCACAACCAACGGACCACCCTTTCGCACCTCGGTGCATTGGCGAAACCCGCCCACTTCTCCTTCCGGCCCCTGAATACCGGCATACTCAGGACCGTAGTCTGTAAAGACCCAGCCGAACGCGGCCTTGTAGAAGTCTTTCGCGGCCCCAATATCGAGAACCGTGAATTCAATGTAGTCGATCATGTGATGCTTGTGCATAAAGAGTGTCTCCGGCCAGTCCGAGTGTTTGCTCCCATAGTGTCCGCAGAACCCGCACAGGCATTAAACTGCGCGCGCCATAGGCGCATCATTGATGCCTGCCAGATTACGGCGTTCCGGTATTCACTGACGATGTCGCGTCGTCGAACTATCCGGTCTTCAAAGGCCCGGCGACCTTGTACGTACTGAAGATGATGCCGGACGGAAATGCTTTCGTGCTGACGAGCTCGAATGAGCATGGCGGGGTTCCCTCCGCAAAGAAGCGCTTCCCCGTTCCCAACAGGACCGGATAGACAGCCAGCAGGACTTCATCCGCAAGCCCATGCTCGAGCAGCGGCGATGTCAGCGTGGAGCTACCCGAGAGAATAAGGTCCGGGCCGTCCTGCGACTTGAGGCGGCGAACGCCCTCGACGAGGTCCGGGCCAAGGCCCTCGAACGGGCCCCATTCGAGACTTTCCGGACGGTGGGTGGCGACATGTTTCGTCGCCGCATTGAGGCCGTCCGCCATCGGACTGCTCGGCGCCTTTGGCCAGAAGCCTGACCAGATATCGTAGGTGCGACGGCCAAGCAGCAGATCGAGCCTCTCGCCATACGCGGCGAGCATTGCGTCCCGGCCTTCCGGGGTCCGATAGGGCGCGGTCCAGTCGCTGTAGGGGAAATCGCCGTCATCGGCAGAGTGCTGGATCACGCCGTCCAGCGAGATGTGTTCGATGATTTTGAGCTTTCTCATTTGAGTCTCCGTGTTCCAGGGTGTCAACACTCAGGTCTCGACATCAAGTGATGTGTTTCGTCTGCTTAACGTTCGAGCTAAGCGGGGGCCAGCGGTGGGACGCCAGGCCCGCCGTTGGGCTTCCACTTGAGCGAGGGGTTAGGCCACATTTTCTCGAAAGTGCACGATGTTGCCCTCGGGGTCGCAGATGTTCCGGACTCTCATTCGAGGCCCAGGCCAGATTGGACCCCAGACCAAGCCACCACATTCCTCAGCCACCTTCTCGGCCGCGGTCAGGCTCTCGACAGTGAAGAACGGCTTGATCGCTTGTTCTTCCCGCGCCACTGGAGGTTTGGCGATCACGATTGACTCAGCGTACTGCGCCGGGATGGCGTGAATGATGATCTGGGCATCTTGCGCCTGAAGAACCTTGTGCTCGTTGTCTGCGTGTAGGACGCGAGCTCCCAGGACCCGCTCGTAGAACGTTGAGACTTCTTCAAGGTGCTTGGCGTAGATCAGCACGCCAGCGCTCGCGGTACTTGGCATTGGATTCTCCTGCCGCAACGAACGGGCAGAGCGCGTCGCTCGTGCGGCCTAACACCACGTTAACAGTGCCGCGCCTGTTACATTGGAAGTCAAATACAACCCTCGTTGGCGCGGCTACGGTTGTATAGATGTCAGGCCAGGCTTCAGATCAACCCAATTCCTCTAAATCAAAATGCCTACTTAATCTTCTTGGCCGGCTGATCCCTGCCGTTCTGGTGAAGCACTACATGTGTTACCTGGCCTTTGTCGTCTTTGACGAAAGTCACTTGAGCGTCCACCACTTCTATGAAAAAGTCCGTTTCGGTTTGAGCGAATAGCTCCAACTTTTGCTGGCCGGTTGCTTGCGTGAAAAACTTATCGCCTTCGCGGCTAAAAGTGAGGATGAAAGCTGGCGTAAGCTGATATTCGCCAACATAAGCGTCAAAAATCTTTGGATCAAGTTTGATTGCTTTGCGCTCTTTCGGCGTTTCAATTTTGGCTAACGGATATTGGCTTTCGAGCAAATGGAGGCCAATGTCGTCAATATCGTTAGTCGAGTTCGAGAGTACGACGACGCCTCTCCGTTTCTTCTTGTCAAAGCCGATGAATGAGTGATATCCACCTGTACCACCGTTATGCCATACGATTTCAGTGTCGAACTTCTTTTGGATGATCCAGCCCAGACCAACTTCCACGTCAGGTGTGCCCATGTCATGTTGTGGTTGATGGGTCTTCTGCATCGCAGTTAGTAGCGGCGAGTTACTCAAACCCAGATTGGCTGCGACGAACTTCAACATCTCTTTTGTTGTTGAACGCAACGCACCAGCACCGGCAAAGGTCGGCAAATCCCAATTCGCAACAGGTTTAAGTGCTGGATTGTGTCCCCTTGCGAGACGCGCTTGCATCTCGGGCGTTAACTTGATGCGAGTGCTGTCCATCTTGAGCGGCTGACAGATGCGTGTGCGGACGAGGGTTTCATAATCCATGCCGGCACGAAGCGCGAGAATATGGCCTAGCAAGCCAACGCCATAATTCGAATACTCGGCTTTTGCACCGATGTCACGTGGTAGCGTGTAGCCCGACAAAAACGCATACATTTGCTCGACCGAGTAATCGGCATATGGGTTCTGATTATCCTTCGGAGCGAAATTGTTCGGCATACGCGGCAAGCCCGAAGTATGGCTGGACAGATGCAGTAGCGTAATCTCTTTGCCATCGCGTGTCGGCGTTTTCACCGACTTCGGCAAGTATTTTGAGATTGGATCGTTCAAGTTCACCTCGCCGCGTTCGACCATATCGGCGAGCAGAATTGCGGTGAAAACTTTGGTTACTGAACCGATTTCAAATACCGAATCGCCATTGACTATTTGAGTGCTTTCCTGGGATGGCTTCCCATAGCTAATGACGCGCGTACCTTTTTCATCCACCAGACCTACAACAATGCCGACGCTCTTCTTTGCACGATCAATACGGTCTTGCAGAATGCTTTTGACTTCGCCATCAGTAATTCCTGTTTGCGCAACGACCAACCGAGTCGGCAGCAATGTGACAGAAACCAACAGGGAAATAATTACTGTCCGTTTAATTATTTGCTTCACAGTTGTTCTCCTTTAGCTTTCTACTGCTGGGTTCTTGAAATTTGCCAGGTCACGAAGGCCTAACGGTCCGGTTCAGCGGCGCGCGCAAGCGTCCGCTGCAACGCGTGGTTAGCCGTCGTCACGCTCGCGCACCTTCGCGCCACATCGCCGCGGTCTGGGCGATGAAGGCGGCCACCTCGCCGGGTGCCTCGAGCTGTGGGTAGTGCCCGACGCCGGGAAGCTCGCGGATCGGAGCGTCCTTCACGAGGGAGCGAACGGCGTCGAGGACGTGGCTCCCCGACACGGGATCATCCGCGCCCCACACAAAGGCCCTGGGCGCGGTGGACTTTCCGAGCGCAGCCACCAGCGCCTCACGCCGTCCGCGTCGCTCGGCGATGTAGTGCAAGAGGCGCGGCTGGATCGCGAGGCCGTCGTGGCTCGTGATCGACTCCCATACGTCGTCCTCCGGGAGCCGCTCTTTGCGCACGAGCACCGCGCGAAGGGCGCGCAGGACGGTCCGGCGGTTGAGCAGCGGAACACCCAGCACCGCGCCTACCCGACTCGCAATGAAGCGCTGAATCGGCCGCGCGCGATGCTGAGCAGGATCGATCGCGCCGTTCAGGAAAATGACACCGTCGAGAATAAACGGCGCCTTCGGCGTGCCCGCGAGGAAATCTTGCCCGATGGTCACGGCATAGTCGTGCACGACGAGCACGGCCCGCGTGATGCTCGCAGCGGTGGTGACCTTCGCCAGCACCTCATGCTGCAGCGGGTAGCTGTAAGCGCGCCGGGGCTTGGACGACTCACCGAACCCAAGAAAGTCGAAGCTCACGCAGCGGTACGTCTTTGCAAGATGCTCGATGATCGGCGCGTAGTCGTGACTGCTCGTCGGGAAGCCGTGCGCGAAGAGGAGCGTCGGGCCCGCCCCATCGACGCGGAACCAGATGCGCTCTTCACCCAGCCGTGTGGTCTGGCCGCCATCGACCCAAGCCTGCCTGTTCATCTCGGTCCTCCTCTATCTGCAGTTCGCGAGCATACATGCAGTGTAACTTGCGCTCGACGCTGCTCGTCGCTTCACTCGACGCGGTGACGATCGGACCAATGACTTAGTCAGACGGCCCGTCGGTCGCGTTCATCGTGCCTGCCGCCAAGCTGCCCTTGCTAATCGCCTCAGTTACCGTCGAGCCCGCGCGGTACCTCTTGCAGCCGTTTCTTCGTCAAGTCGGGCTGGCTGACGGTCGGGTTCTACCGCGTTGCAGCGCGCCGCGGAGCAACGTCGACTGCAACCCGTTGTTGGGCGAAACGACGAACGGCTGCAGTCAAGGAGTGTCAGGTTGGCGGCACGCTTCACGTTGCTCGTCCGGCCTTTCTGAGCACATAGAGCGCATCCACGGTGACGAAGGGATTGCCCTTCTTCTTGTGCCGTATGCCCCAGTCCGCATAGGTCCCACGTGTTTCGATTCGGTCCGCCTTCTTCACGTTGGTCCATTCGACTGGAAATGTGCCGTCGGCAAGGCGTTTGCCCTCCAGAAGGTCGAGCGCATCCCGGCATCGCTGATCGCGCAGCAGACCGATCTCCGCCATCACGAGGAGTGCACTCAGCACGTCGTAGAATCGGATGGGATAGTGGATCTTGTCAACGGGGCCTCCCCACTCCGGCTCGATCAGCACACCATCTCGCTTGCGCCAGAGGAGATGCCGGGCTAGCAGGAACTCGGCCGCACGTTTGACCGTTTTCTGCGCTCGCTCGTCTCCGGTAGCCCGATACCAGTGCGCCAGTCCCCGAAGAGGGAGGAGTGTCTCCTGAACAGAAGAAGTGTGTGCACCCGGTCGCTTGTCGCAGTTCCATCCGCCATCCGGCCACTGAAAGGCGACAAGGCGATCTACGAGAAGGAGCACGTGTTCGTCATCGACGATGCCCAATACGAGCTGCGACCAAATGGCGTTGCCTTCCATCGATGCGCAGCGGCGCGGTCGCAGCGGCTGGTCGGGCAAGAACACTGTACTCGGTGGCTTCAGGAACGCCGGCGCGAACATCCAGTTCATGACGCGCTGGCGCAGAGGGAGCAGCCTCTCGTCTCCTGCCGGGAACCCAATCTCCGCCAGAGAGTACAGCGTCCAATGCGGCCCCTGCCACTTTCGATACGGATTGAAGCGCTCGCCGTTCAGGGCCAGCAGGAGGCGCTTCGCCATCGCCGACGAGCCGATCGCCCGGCGCAACCTGGACAACGCCGGTGAGCTCTCCGACTCGCCGGCGAGTAGCCGCCGGGCCCGGTACGCAACGGCCGGGTTCTCGTGGGCACACAGTGAATCGGTCAGCGTCATGCGATGGCCTCAGGGCCGGGTGGGCTTCAGAGTACCCGGGCCAAAGCACGGGGCCTTCCCCCTGGCTCCGCCCAACGATCGAGTTCACCCGGCCACCACTTTCCGTTGACACCTCCCCCACTAAACCGGATGACCGGCTATAGTGGGGGATTCTTCTCGGTTCACACGGGCTTCGTAGCCCATCCCCGAAGCACGTGCCCCGCGCTTTTGAATGTTAATGGCGGCATTATGATCACGATGCGCAACAAAACCGCAGTTGATGCAACGGTGCTCTCTTACCGCAAGAGACTTGCGCACGCGACTGCCGCACTGGGAGCAGTCTTGCGACGTATAGGCTGGGTTCACCAGAATCACTTCACGGCCAGCATTCGCAGCTTTGCTTGTGAGGATCCTGGCGAATTGGTTCCAGCCCGCGTCACTGATGCTTTTGGCGAGATGGTGATTCCTGACCATCCGCACACGTTCAAATCTTCGATGGTGATGTGATCGTAACGTCGAATCACATCAAGCGCCGTCTTGTGGTGAAAGTCGGCACGCTGCCTTTTGATATGCAGGTGCTTCCTCGCCAGAATATTGATTGCCTTCCGGCGCCGGTTGCTGCGCTTGTTCTTTCGGCGCGCAACGGTGCGCTGTGCTCTCTTGAGTTCACTTTCGGCGGCGCGGTAATGTTTCGGGTTTTCAACTCGCTCGCCATTGGAGACGGCGGCAAAGCACTCTATCCCGAGGTCTATCCCCGTCGCCTTCCCGGTCTTCGGGATGAAGCGGGATTGATTGCATTCAACGGCAAACACGACATACCAGCCATCGGCTTCTCGTTTGATTGTGCAGGTTTTGATCCTTCCTTCAATCGGACGGGATAGACGGACACGGCAAGAGCCGATCTTGCTCAGGTGCAGTTTGTCGCCTTCGAGACGGAAACCGCTCTGAGGATAGACAAACGAATCAAAGAACGCCTTGCCCTTGAATCTTGGGTAGCCCGGTTTTTGACCTGCCTTGACGCGGCGAAAAAGTTGTCGAACGCCTTCTGAGAGCGGCGCAGAACGTCTTGAAGCACCTGACTGTGGACGGCGGCAACGTCCGGGCGGATGGCTTTGATGCCGGGAAGCTGCGCCGACTGGGAATTGTAGTTGAGCGAGACGTGATTGATTTGATAGGCGTCCCGGCGCTCTTGAAGGCTGGCGTTATAGAGTTCACGGCAAGTATCGAGCGTGAAAACGCAGGCTTGCTCAAAGGCGGGATTGGTTTTTAACTTGAACTTGTATGCTTTCACTCCCGGCATTATACTTAGTTCATTATGGCAAAACAATCTCTTTCGACTCTCAATCACTGCGCTTACTCGCTTCAGTATCGCTTGGTTCTCGTTACCAAATACCGCCGCAAGGTAATCAGTCCGGCGATGATGAAGCGGTTGCGCGAGATAGTTGAAGACACGCTTGGCAAATGGAAGTTCGGAAGACATATTGGAAGCCTGGTTTCTGGCATCGCTCTTACTGTGTTCTGACCTGCGGCGGCGCTCCGTTGGAGGTCATCAAGCGTTGCCATTGAAAATCAAAGGTAAAGACGATCCATCGGGCTAAGTCGCCCGATGCGAATTCATCACCCAAGCAGCCCAGGATGGCGGCTATGGATGGAGTATTCTTTTAGCAAAGAGAGATAAATTACTTTTTTTTCGGCCAGATGCGCAATTGGAGCCAGCCTAACGGCCACGATCATCGGGGCGCGCCGGTGTTGTTGGTGACAAGCGAAGCCCCCGTTGGTGCGCCTCCGCTGAATTGGGTAGTTGGCCGACCTTCCCGGTGCTAGCGCTTGCCCTCTGTATCCACAGCCGCGGTAATCAGGTTCAGGAACTGCGTCCTCGCCGCCGACCGCTCCCGCCCGGTCGCCACGGGCCAGGCACTGTTGATCGCCACGACCAGACGCCGTGCCGGATCGATGTAAAGTAGTTGACCATAAATCCCAATAGCGGCAAAAGCGCCACCGTTCATCGTCCACCACTGGTAGCCGTAGCCGCGATCCGCAGAGGTGGTGTCAGCCTGTCGCCGTGTGGCGGCTTCAAACCAGCCATCGGGAACAATTGAGCGGCCGTTAATGCGTCCACCGTCCAGGACGAACTGGCCGTACCGCGCGTAGTCGCGGAGTCCGACTTGGAGGCAGCACCCGGCCAGTTCATGGTGTGAACGATCCGTCGACCAGAAGGCCGACTGCTCCATCCCATAAGGAGCCCAGATGTTGGTCGACAGGTATTCGGCCAGAGTCTGCTTGGTCGCCGAGGTGACGAGTACGCCCAGCAGGTGCGTCTCCCCGGTCTTATAGACCCACTTGGTACCCGGCGGAGCCTCTCGCGGCAGCTTTCGCATATAGCTCACCGTCGCGTTCATCCCCGGCTCGACCGGATCCACATAGAATCGAGCGACGTCAGACGCCGGGTCGGTGTAGTCCTCGTTCCATTTCACGCCCGAGGTCATCGTCAGCACTTGGCGTATGGTCACGCCATCATAGGCGCTATCTCGAAGCCCGGGAATGTACTTCGTGACAGGATCATCGAGGCTCGCGATGAAACCGTCCTTCATAGCTACGCCGACCAGTGTGCTGGTAACCGACTTGGCAACTGACTGTGAGATCCAGCGCCCGCTGCGACTGTAGCCGAGCCCGTAGCGTTCTAGTCGGATCACGCCATTATGAAGCACGATCAAGCCGGCGACCTTTTCATCAACGATAAACCGCTCGAGTGCCTCCGCGCCGGACGTTCCGGGCCGGAGCGCGGCGAGCGGTGCTCCGGTGGGAAGCTCCCGCACCTGAGCGCCGCGCGGCACAGTCCGGCCGGAGTAGATGGACTCCCAGTGAGCGAACCCAAACTCCCTTTCCGCCTGAGTCCAGATCAATGACGAACGCCGGAGCGTTGCCGGGTCTGGCCTGTTCGTCGAGGTCTGTGGCGCGCCTTCAGTGGCGCAGACGGCAATGATCACGGCCAATAACACAAAGCGTCGCATAGTTGGGGATCCTCTCATTTCTAAAAAAATGATCGTGAGTTTCATGAATACCGAGGCCTAACGATTGAGATGACGCGGCGGAGGCCAATCACTTGTCAGTTGTCACGCGTCACTTGTCCCTGCTTTTGGCCGCCACTCGCGTCCAACGATTTGTTCGGCGGCGACTCATCTTTGCCCCTGGTTTTTCAACCGTGCAAACTTCCCACGAACCTTGAGCGGTTGGTAGGGCCACGCTGCAGTTTTTCCTGAGGCAGCATTCTTGCAGATAGCGACTTCCAGTTGGAAGCTCCCTTCGAGCTCATCAGACCCCGTGCGCGCGGTGGTGTGAAGATATCCAACGGTCAGATCTGCGGGGCGACAGTTGAATTTCAGCGGTCTGCCCCCGAGTTTTACCGGAAATGCGACGTACGTTCCTTGAATGAGCCGTCCTTCGCCGTCGGTCTCAATCAAAATGTCCCAGCCGCCGTCGGCGCTCAGCTCGATATGATCCGCTGCTATCTTCCCGACCTGGGCGCCGGGACTTGCCTGATCGAACCGCGGTCCGTGATCGTAACCCAGGATAACGCCAGGGATTTCCCAAGGTGCGCGCCCTGAATTGAAGGCAGGCATCTCGACCTGAACTTCGAAGGCCGGGCCTCCGATTATTCGCGAAGTTTCCGACACACTCGGGCCAATCGGCTTGCCCCTTCGCAGTCTCAACGCGACGATACAGGCGAGGAGCAACGCCAGCGCGATGATGAGCACCAATATCTTCTTACCACGCATAATTACCACAGTCCCAGTATTGTTGTAGAAACGTTCGGTGGACTGGATTCGAATGCTATGTTTTCTTCCGAGAATGAAAGCCGTCGAACGTTTGGTTGTGCCGTGGCCGCTCCCATAGAATGCGGGTTGGCGGCCGCGCCGGTCCGTCAGGAACGATAAAGCGCGGCCGCCAACCCGCTACCCCATCGCGGCCATCGGTCACCAACCGCCGTTAGGGCGCCCGAGCACGAATCGTAGCGTCAAAACCTGATACCGCGCGCGCGGGGCGCGGCTCAGGCAGCCACGAGAAGTAGCTCGCGGTTGCGCCACTCCAAAGCGGCGAGCCCGCCGACAAGCGAGCCTTCCACGAGGAGCTGGGCCACGCCGAACCTCGATGCGTTCGAAGCGACGATGATCGCAGTGAGTCCGCATAGAACGGCCCACAACGCGTTCGCCACTACCAAGAGCACTATGAGCGCTCGCGGCCGGACGCCTCGACGTGCAAGGGAGAACGAGAACGTTCCGTATGCCACGTTCGCGACGCCCATGACGATCAGGAGGTCGACCGGCAACGCGTAAAGCCGGCTCAACCATCCTGAGAATGCCAGCGTGAGCGCACCGTTCAGAAGCCCGGCACTGCAGTCGATCCACAGCAACGACCTGAATACTCGCATGCTTGAGACTCTCCATGACGACGAACGATGTGGGTCGCCCTAACGTTGCGTTCACTTGCCGGACCAGCCGCAAGGAGCTTGACGTCTCGAAAAACTCTCATGCCGGCCCGGTCAAGTGCAACGCTTTGTTCGGTTAGCGCATTTTGAGTTCGACTTCAACGCGCTGGTGGTTCTCGGAATCGGTCGTGACCCTGGCAATGACGAACCCTTCGCGCTGCGAGCGCTCCCGCCACTCGGCGGTGAGTCGCGGGTCGTCGTCGAACTGGATCTCAGTGATGAGGCTGCCGGCCGGGCTATTCGCCCCTTCCACTTCGACGTGAATATGAGCGGGCAGGTTACTGTGCGGGTATCCGGCCGGCCGGATCGTGCGGAGTTCGAAGCGCCCCTCGTCATTGGTCTTGAGATATCCAAAGAGTCGGGCGTGTCTGCGGTCACCCTCCATTCCGCCGATATGCGCCGCCTGGTCGGAATACCAGCCCTTGTCGCTGGTCTGATAGAAGTATATGACAACGGCCTTGACAGCCTGGCCGCGGCCATCGACAACACGCCCCGCCACAATCAAGGCTTGTCCCGGCTCTTTCTCGGAAACGATGGTCACAGGTGATGGCTGGGCCGAATCACGGATCTGCTTGCGGAAGCGCGGCCATTCATGCGCGGTCAGGTAGGACGAGCCGGTCAAGATGGCGGTCGTTGACTTGCCCGATTCCAGCGCTGCTTTCGCCTTGTCGATGATCTGCTTCATAGCATCGGTCTCTTGGCCAGGGGGCTCGATGAATCTGGTCGCGTCGCGTTGAGCGGCTGGAGCTTGTCCGGAGACCACGCCAACCGCGACAGCCCAGCAACTGAGTGCCACCATGAGCGCGACGCTCGCTGTGATTGACGTCCATGAATGCACACGCATGGCAATTCTCCGATTTCGTCCCGGTCGCCGTTCAGCCGAACGACCCGTTGACCGGGGCACCGCCGTCCGCTGCATGCTGTTGTTGGGCAGCACTTCCAGGCGCTCAAGGCGCGGGTGTTTCACACTGCTACGCCTCATTGTAGGCTCGCTCGAGGGCCGCTACGTCGAGCTTCACCATCGTCATCATGGCTTCCATCACGGCCTTCACCTTCGTGGGGTTCCTGTCGCGGATCAGCTCCATGAATCGCCGTGGGACAATCTGCCACGAGATGCCGAACGGATCCTTGATCCAGCCGCACTGGGTAGGCGTCGCGCCGGCATTGACGAGCTTGTCCCAATACTCGTCGACTTCCGCTTGGTCCTCGCAGTCGACATAGAGGGAGATGCCTTCGGAGAAGGTGAAGTAGGGGCCCCCGTTGTAGCCCATGAAGCCCTGACCACCGACGACGAACTCGGCGGAGGCGATCGGACCGTCCTTGCCAGTGCGGGCGACGTTCCTGATTTGGGAGTCCGGGAACGTGGCGGTGTAAAACTCCATGGCCGCCTCGAGCTGATCGTTGAACATCAGGAAGGGTGTCACCTTGGTCATCGGAGATGCTCCTTTTTTCGGGGGGCGATGGTAACCGAAGTTGGCGTGCCCACTCCGAGGTACGCCTGGGTACTGTCTGCCCAACGAACAAGTTTACCGGGCGCGTACAGAGTGAGGGAAACATCAACCCCCCGTTCGCGCTCCGCTGGAACGTACGTTAGGCGGTATCGTGATTGGAAAACATGCTTATCACCTGGGCAATCAGGCACAACACGAATCCCAGCAAAGTCGCCAGAGTGAAGCACTGTTTTACCTCGAACACTAGTAACTCTACAGTAATTAAACTCGTCAGCAAATACTTTTCGTAATAATGCTCAAAGAACAGTTGTCCGACAAAGAATCCGAGTATTGAGATCAGGACCAGTATTCCCATCAAGTGCCGGTATCGTCCGCGATTCTTCCTGCTGAAAACCATGACGACGAATACTGCAAACTCAGCTATCAGCAGAATGCCAACGACGCAGAGCCATAGTATTACATTAAAGGGGGGGGAGGAATCGTAAACTCGTAAAGATATGCGAATTGGTTAATTTCAAACACGGCTGTCATTTTGATTCGCTGTGGTACATCAAGGTGCCAATAGCCTAACGATTGAATTAAGCGGTAGCCGCCGCGAATAAGTCCAGTTTAAACAATTTGCGACGCGGCAGTCCGCTTGAATGAATTGTTAGGCCGACGACGAGCGGTTTGCTGATTATGGTTGAGCCTTGGGCTGCCCCAAATGTTGCCCAAACTTGTAACCAGCAGATGCAATCTTGATAACGGTGAACACGGCAAGCATTCCGAGGACAATAGCAATTATTGCGATGAGGGTCTTCTTATTATGACGGACTCCGTATCGGTTAAGGGTTGACGATGAACTACGTTAGAATAATGACTGATTTGACGACATTGCCAAACGTAACCATGACTTTGGTAAGGTCGTCGCGGGACGTAAATAAGAGGGCTAACGATCAGTTGACCGGGACACCGCCGTCCGCAATGGATCGACCTGGAAGACGGCGGTGCCTCCGGTCAAACGAAAAGTTAGGCACTGGAACCGTCGCAAAGCACAATCGCCATCAATATCTCTATAATCGAACGACCCACATTTTAGGCCCATATATTGGCAATATCAGTATCTGGCGGATCGCTACTTCTTTTTGTCAAAGGCATCTATCAAAGTCGCTGGGGCGCAGCGCCGCCAAGATTCTTGAACAAGATTCTGTAAATCTCTTTCGCCCACGGTTGATAACCGAACCAACATATACGGATATTTTTGATAATGATCAGTGATGAAGTAGGTCTCTGGGTCTGTTCCCATCAATGCCTCTCGCTCATCAATCGAAATATTGATTACTATCGATTCTCCGCTTTGGTGAAGCCGCACAAAAAGTTTTTTCCGCACAAAAAATGCCGGAGTACCATATGAAGTTCCCTCCAAGGCGTCTGGCAGCCCCTGGGCGACATTTTGCACGATTTCCCAAGTCGCCCCTTTCTTTTTCAGTGCGGCCCATATCGGTAATACAAAGTTGGAATACCTAACGACACCGTTCACCGGGCCGCCGCCCTTCGATCCGCTTACCAACGAAGCCGGGCGGCGGCTCCGGTAGAACGAAGAGTTAGGCCAGAAAATCATGGCCATAGGCATTGGCAATTGGCCCGCTAAGATCCACAGTGGCCACCATTCGAAGCCGCCCGACACGCCCAACCGTGGCCACATTCCTCACACGCACTTTCCATCGCAGGCGTGTCCCATTTCCTTTCGCCGTTCACCGATGCAAGCCACGGAGGCCACCAATCGAAGCCCTGTCCCATCGCCATTGAACCAAAAGCCACTTGGCGATGCATCCGCAGCGAGCCCGCAGCATCACTGGGCCACTTTTAGCCTTGACGTATTGCCGGGCAACGCCAAGCTCCCCAGCCAAACAAGAGAGCGAGCAATGGGAAGACAACGGCGCCTACATACGCGCCTTGACGCCGACGCGTGTCGCACGGAGCCCGTTCGTCACATAGAGGAGTCGCGCCATATAGAACACAAAGAACGCGCTTGCCAATGCAAGGAAAGTCGCAATTAAGCCCATTATCACAGAGCGCATCTGACGTGCGGTTACAGCCATATCACCTCCTCTAACAAAGTGCCCATTTCGATTTTATCGACACGGCCTAACGCCTGAGTTAGGCCGCCACGATGCGGGGTCGGCTTGAACGAATTGTTAGGCCGCACGTCGTGAGGCCCAGTACGAAATTATGCCCAAGAAAATGGCCGCAAGAGCAATCCAGTCAGCGACTACTACGCGACGTATGGAGGCATTGTGCGGCTCAGACAGCATAGCAATAACCAGGAAAGACAACACGCTCAGCGTAGCAATTGTGAAAGCTGATATTTGCAGAGGTGGCTTGAATGCTGCGTAGCAAAAGCCACCAATGATTCCAAAGAAGAAGCTGCGATGACGAAGAAGAATCTCAAGGTCAGGACTCAGGTTTTGTATACCGTACAAAGATGACGATTGCCACCTAGCACACCTACAACAGGCAAGAAGTGTATGACTCCGACGAATAACAAAGAGAATGTGACAATTTTCTTAGTGATCACGATGATTTCCTTCGTGCGGCCTAACGCTTCAATTCAGCGGCGAGCGTAGCGAGTCCGCGGCAATTGACTGTTAGCACTTTCTACATGCAATGACCTTGCGTGTTCAAACTACTTCAAAGGCTGCATCAATGCGATGCGATTGCCTTCACTATCTTGAATTTCTGCGACGTAAGAATACTCGCCGGCTTTAGTCTTTGGGAAAAGAATCTTCGCACCCGCTGACTGCGCGCGTTTCAAAGTCTCGTCGATGTCTTCAGTGCGCAAATAGATCAGCGTGCCGTTGAGAGACGGTTGGTAGACCTCACCTCGCGCTAGCGAGCCGGTTATTCCAGCTCCATCCATTTCGAAAGGCAACATCGCCATTTCATTGCCGTGGATTTCTTCGAGCTGAAAGTCAAAGCCAAACACTCTTTCGTAAAACATCATGGCTCGCTTCATGTCCAGGACTGGAATCTCAAAGTACAGCGCAGGGTTGTTTTTTGTCGACATCATTTTGGACCCGGTAGTCGAACAAGCTGCAATTACCAATGCAATCAGAACAAGCACCCATGCCGCTAAGCTCTTTGCAGATGAGTTTCGGTTGGTCATTTTCCGGCTGCAACTTTAGCTAAATACGATGGCTAATGATAGTGCTAACGCCTGAGTTAGGCGGCGCCCTCTAGCCATTGATCAATCGTGGTCAATGTCGATCCGTCGCTGCGCCACATGCCACAACACCCCTGAGGGATCAGTCACGTAGGCAATGCGCAGCCCCCATGGCTGTAGTGCCGGAGCTTTGGGAGGAGCCACACCAAATTTGCTGGGAAGATCAAGCGACTGGATGTGACTCCACCATGCGTCAAGGTCATCAACCATGAGTTGCATCATGAAGTTCTCAGCCCACTCTTTCTGGAAGTAGGGCTGAAGGAGAAATTCGCCGCGTCCGATACGGAATATCGCGACACTCGCATCAAGAAGCTTCTCGAAGCCTAGCGTCTCGTAGAAGCGCTTAGATAACGCAAAGTCTTTGGCTGGAAGGAACGGTCGTGGAAGTTCACCCCCGGTGGGCACCATGCTCATTCTGTCTCTCCTTCAACATTCCGAAACTTCGTCCAGCCGCCTAACGACAAGTTTACCGGGGCGCCGCTGTCCGCAAAGGTTTTATCGAGAAGACGGCGGTGCCTCCGGTCGAACGTTGAGTTAGGCCAGGGTATTCCTTTTTGCCTTTGCACGCAGAAATAGTCAAGCGGATTTTTCTAAACGTTGCGTGGGGCTATATACAGATCATTATGGGCAATGTCGAAGATGATATTGAACTGCTTTAGTATTTCACTGCCGATGACGCTCATTTTCTGTGCCCCAATGGCGCCAGCAAAGAAGCCTGCGGGCACATTTGAAAGCTTAGCACTCCCAAGTACAAATACTGGCAGGATGCCCTTTTTCACTTTTATTGTGTTTCCAAACGAGTCCTTCAAGCTGGCTTCATCGGTGATCCTGATTTTTCCGCCTACTCCAGCGTTAGAGGCGAAGGCATCGTCCAAAAGAATTCCTCCGGAATAGCCGGAATGAATGAGAAATTTGTTGGTATAGGTCTTACCTTCAATCAGGCAGCTGCCTTGGACAAGAAGCTGGCCATCTTGGTTTTCTATTTTGAGGCGCTCGTACTTTTCCACTTTGCGAGGGAGTTTTTCATGAAGCGCGATGCGGTCATGATCGAAGTCTATTTCAACAATCAGATTCTGAAAGAAATCAAGGCCAAACTTACCATCTGTATCTTTACCAGAATTTTTGTCCTCCCAAATGTCAATGTTGTTGCGCTGTAGGTCACCAATTTGAATTTGGTTTCCCTTGCTGAATCGTGAATCTGCCTCGCCTCCCCAGGACTTCACTTTATTAGCGCCCGTGAATTTGATGCTCTTTGATTTTCGCACCGCGTCCTCGGTTAACGTCACATCCCTCGCTGCCGTATGCAACATAAGATTCAACGTTTCAGTGCCGTTGAGCACTGCGCTTACGACAATGTTGTTGTAAGCGGTAAGTGTAAATGGGATATCGCTCTCCCCATTATCGGCTTGTGCGACAGGGAAAGTTTGATTCGTACCGCCAATTAAAAGCAGGCTAGCTAACGTAGCAACGGCGAACAGTTGATGTAAGCGATGCATGAGAGATTTCCCTTTGCAATTATTTGAAGAGGTGCTACATAGGCCTAACGTCATGCCGCTCCTCCGCGAGCGGCGCTCACTACCGCTCCGAGTCAGCGCTGACTCACTGCGGCCGTTCGTCGGCTGCAGCGGCTATTAGGCTGCCGTTCGCCGGATAATCTCCTGCCATGCGATGTAGTTGCCATCGGCGTTCTTGGTGCTCGATCCGAACACTTCGACAGTCTCGGCGCTTGAACGATAGCTCGCCTCGACAAACGCGTCGCCGACCTTGAGGTGATAGTGGCAATAGGCGTCGAAGATATATCCGTGGCCGACGGGCGTGCCTGACACATCCACTCGGAAGATGTGTGGCGCAACCCAGGTCATGGTGAAACGCGCGTCCGTGACCGTGCCGTCATCGAATTGGTGTTTGAAGACGATCTCGAAACCGTTTGCAGTCGAAAGACTGGTCTGCTGGACTCTGTAGGCCAAAGACTTTCCAGCGGAATCATGCCAGGTCCCAGCCCCCTCGTACGTCCCGAGGAATCGTTCGATATCGTTCACGGGAATCCCCCACTGAAGTCTTGCAGCCTAACAACACGTTCACCGGGCGTGGCCGTGTGACCGTGATTTACGCACCGCCTGACGGCCACGCTCCGGTGCAATGGATGTTCGGCGTGTTTGCACGATACCATTCGAGCCTGTTAATTGAGCCGCGTAAATTTTTGAACCCTCATTCCCCAGGTATCTATAACGTAGACTGCGCCGTTCTTATCAACCGCAACGTCATGTGCCAGACGGAATTGGCCGTCATAATTCCCGAAAGAGCCAAACGAGTCCAATATCTTTCCACTTTGTGTCATTCTTACTGCGCCACCACGATCAGGGAAATCTTGAGGCTGGTCTCCCCCGTCGACAACGAAAACATCTCCGTTTATACCAATTGATATTCCATACGGGCGGCCCATTTGCGGGTCTTTCCACTCAGAAATATATTTTCCCATTGGATCGAATATCTGTACCCGGGCATTACTTCGATCACAAACATACACTCTGCCTTGGTTGTCAGTAGCAATCCCGTGCGGCAAGTTAAACTCACCAGGCCCATTTCCTTTTTTGCCCCACTCATATTGAAATTTGCCTTTGGCTGAAAATTTCACGACCCGAGTGTTTCGATAGCCGTCGCTAACATAGAAAGACCCATCTTTCAAAATCGCCACATCAGTAGGCCTGTTAAAATGTGAGCCATCCGCCCCCGGTATTTCTCTCTCCCCTAAAGTCATAGGAGCTTTCCATCGTGACTAAATTTGAATATCTGATGACGCCCAACATCCGTCACCCAGATATTGTCCCCCTCATCTACAGTCAAACCATGCGGCATGATGAAAAGGTCTTGGCCCCAAGAACTAAGCAATTTTCCCGTCTTGCCATCAAAGATAGCAATAGTCGGATATTTTATTAGTTCAGTGGGGAAAGGATCAACCCAGGTTCTGCCAGCGCGGTGAAAAACAATGACGTTATTTTTAGAATCAATGCCGACGCCTGTTCCCTGCCCAATAATGTATCCTTTAGGCATCTGTGGCCAGCCATGAACAACACGATAGCGCGGCTGACCTGTAAAATTTTGCTTGGCAGACACATTGCTTATTTTGGCGCTTATAAAATAATTGCCAAAAGAAAACCAAAGCAACGCAGCCAAAATAGAAATGAGCCACAAGCGATAATGGGGCACCTGAATCATGCGTAACTCCTCCCTTGTTTCAAGACATGTGATTTTTTACTTAATCAGCCGAACGACCAGCTTACCGGAGGCGCCTCCGGTAAAACGTGGAGTTAGACCCTCACAATGACTATATCTTGACCTTTAACTCTTGCTCGATTCTCTCTGCCAAGAACACTTTGATCAGCGATTGATAAGGAATATCTCTCTTATTAGCTATCAGTTTCAACCCGTCAAGCATCGACTCTGGGGTCGCAGCGATATCGTTTTGACTGACGGCTTTAAGTTCGAAAGAACTATTCTCTTCGCCTTTGTCCTTTCGATAAAATCGGTTGAATCGTTTTTGGACCAAAACTCTCGCTCCTCGTCTTCTGTTTTGAATCTCTTCTTTTGCTTGACCATTATTCATTATGCAACCTATCGTTTGAGTTCATCCGCTCGCAGAAGGCCCCCGAAGGCGGCTGTAGCGATTCGGGTGCATCAAGGGTAACGGCAAGCGCCGCTTGCCGGCGGTCCATCTCGAACGAAATGTCGGGGGTGCCGAACCACACGACAAGTGCTCTTGCCTTCCGGGATAACAATTGCGCGAGGCAACTCGGCACCGGCGCCACAAGTACCGCCTGACTGTGCCTCTTCAAGATCGATAGAGATATGCTTCCCCACCGTAACTTTGATTCGATCGGGTAGTGATGGATTCCAGGGAGACCTGTTCTCTATTATGACCACTCCATCTGATTCGCTCCAACTGGAGTTCTTGTCATTTCTTGAGTAGTCGACAACGCATGAGTATCCCGGATTGCCCGGAAGACCACACGAAAAGACGTCGACGGCGAGCTTAGTGAGTTGACTGCCGTTGAAAGTGGCGCGAACCTCCCCGGAAGCACAACGCGCCTTGACTTTAAAGTCGCAGGATCGAACAGACTCGGCATCCGCGGGACAAACGGATGCAGTGCTCCCTAGCAGAAAGGTCATGATCAGAGTGGCGAATCGGAGAACGGTCATGATGCCCCCTTGGCGTAGCGTTTAGCTGCCGGCGCGCTTGCCTGTTCACGTTCACCGAAATTAGCCTCAAAGGGCAGAAATGCAAGCGTGACGGGCAGCTACAACGCCTGGTTATGTGACTATTGAATTATTTCACCGTGCATCTTACCCCTGAAGTCCCAGCTTGTGCCTTGCCACCCGTGGATGATTCCGTGGTATCCGCACTTGGGACAAGCCCATTCAATTTCGGACTTCTCTATTCCTTTCCGAGCAACGATCCATTCCTTGCAGGATATTCGATTCGGTCGTTTGTGGCATTGCGTTGCGGTTTTGATGATCTCTCCGGCGTCCACTACTGACATCTTTGAGACGATGGATGCCATGAATTGAAACATTGGCGGAACTCGGCCATTTCTGCGATACAGATCACCCTCGTCGGTGAGGACATGCCTAAAGTCAATGACCCAAGTTCCTTGTTGTTTCGTTTTCATCTTGTCACATAACGGCTTGATTAACCGGGCTGCGCCTGAAGTCTTGGGAGCAAGCGAAGTCTCCGTTGGCGCGGCTCCGGTTGAATGGATGTTAGGCGCGTTTCGTAGGAACCAAACCCTTTACGTTTTTATTTGACCTTACCCGGCCCATAAAGTGCCCGCCCCGGCTTCGCATTGGTATGCTCGCCGTCTTTGAGCGTCTGTACACCATTGACGAAGACATGCTTCACGCCGACCGCGTACTGATGCGGGTTCTCGAACGTGGCCTTGTCGGCAATCGTCTGCGGATCGAAGACCACGACATCGGCGAAATAACCTTTCTTTAGCAATCCGCGCCGGGCGAGTTCGAGCGTTGTCGCAGGCACACTGGTCAATCGCCGGATCGCTTCAGCCAGCGAAATGACCTTTTCCTCGCGGACATATTTGCCGAGCAGTCGTGCAAAGCAGCCGTAAGCGCGCGGGTGGGTGGATGATTTCAGAGAAGCGCCTTCCGCAGACATTGATGCAGCGTCCGAGCCAAATGACACCCAGGGCTGCGCGATCTGCTTTTTGATGTTCTCTTCCGACATCATAAAGTAGGTCGTTCCGATACGGGACTGGTCTTCCAGAATCAGATCCATCACGGTGTCAGTCGGATCAGTACCGCGCATCTTTGCCACTTCAGCAAGCGTTTTGCCAGTGAGCGGTTTGAGTTTTTCTGACCTAAATCCGGTCAGCAGAATGCGGTCAGAGTGAACCGGGCAGCAGAAACATGTTCTCCCACTCATTGGTCGGCGTGCGCATTGCGGCGGCGATTTTCTTTCGCGTTTCGGCGTCCTGCAATCGTCTGTAAAGGGCCTCGTATCCGCCGTCGAGCACCCAGGGCGGCATCGTCGAAGTCAATCCGGTCGCACCTGCCGTATAGGTGTACATATCGGCGGTGATCTTCAATCCCTGGCGGCGCGCGTCGTTGATGCGTTTGATCACTGCGTCCATCTTCGGCCAGTTCTGCTCGCCGGAAGCTTTCAGGTGATAAATCTCCGCCGGGATATTCGCTTCGCGCGAAATGCGAATCAGTTCCTCAACAGCTTCGAGCAACTGGTTCGCTTCGCTGCGAATGTGCGCGATATATTTGCCCCGATACTTTGACGCCACTTTGCACATCGCGATCAGCTCATCCGTTTTTGCGAAGTAATTCGGCGCATAAATCAATGCGGTTGTGATGCCGAGCGCGCCCGCTTCCATCTCACGGCGCACGAGTTCCTGCATTTGCTCAAGCTGCTGCGTCGTGGGTGGCTTGTCTTCGAGTCCGATCACGTACTCGCGAATCGTCCCCGCGCCGATGAACGACGCGACGTTTTGCGAAACGCCGCGCTGTTCGAGGTATTTCAGATAGTCTGCCAGCGTCGTCCAGGGGATATCGTATTTGATGTCGCCTTGCGTCGTCAGGCGATTCCTTTTCATAACATCGTTGAGCGGCCCCATCGAAGATTCGCCGAAAATCTGTGTCGTCACACCCTGTCGCAACTCGCTGAGCGAGTGGTAATCGGCGATCAATGAAGTCTCTGAATGCGAGAGCATATTGATGAAGCCCGGCGCGACTGCCAACCCCTTTACGTCAACCTCGGTCGCGGCTTTGGCTTTTGACAGATCGCCAATTGCGGCGATCTGATCGCCTTTGATGCCAACGTCGGCGCGGCGCGGCGCGCCGCCCGTGCCGTCATAGACCGTGCCGTTGCGGATGATGATGTCGTAGGCGGATTGCTGCGAAATTTGACCGGCGACGGTCAACACAAGCAGCGCGGTGAGTAGAATCGCGAACCAGATGTTACACGAAATCATTTTTCTGCTAGTCATTCGGGTTGTCCTCTAAATGTTGTCAGCAATCATTGACGCTTCAATTGTACGACAGTTGAAAACGCTCAAGCACTATATCAATAACATCTTTAGGGCATGCCTTTATCATCTGTGATCGTGGGCTTCGCCATCTTCTTTTTCGACTTGGGTCAGGTGTTTCTTCGTAAACCAATCAGGGCCTAACGAACGAGTTCAGCGGGCCGCAGGCCCAGGCAAAGCGCGCGTCGGCTGCAAGCGGGTGTAGGCTGCATTTCCCGCTTCACTCACTGACGCCCTTTCCCCGGAGGAGGCGTGATGATCCGGCATCGACACAAAGGGCCAACCCAATCCCGATCGCGTTCGCGAGGTAGTCGAAGGGATCATACATTGGTCATGATGCCGAAACCATTCGTCAACTCGAAGCCTTCCACTATAACCAATGCCAGCACGGCGATCATTACCCTCGTCAGCCTGGGGATGGCCGCCATTGAGATGATGAAATAGACGGCGAACGAAGCGCTCAGATTCCCCACGTAGGACAAGGCAAAGTCCCCGAGAAACTTAGCGAACCACCGCTTAAGAAGCAGGCTGGTGACGCCAGCTAAAACCATTAGTAAATTGCGATAGCGGATGCGTGCGCTCATCGGATAGCCTCCGTATCCACCCTGGATCCAATGTTCATGAGCATACTGGTAATGCTGCCTAACGGACTCGAGCTAACCTGCGCGCTGCGTTATGTGTGCGCGATACAAATTGTTGTTTCTAACCACTGCTGACCGCGCGAACAGCAGCGCGGGAGGTTGAGCGAATTATTAGGTTGCGATCTAAATGTCTCCTTTAACATATTGTATGAAATTTTGCAGACATTTCTCAAATTCGATCCCATAAACTGTTTTAAACGTTCTGTCGTGATTGACGCTGACCAAAAGTTGCTTCATATATTGATCAAATCTGTCTCTACCATACATATCCATAAGATATTCAACGATACACGCAGCTTCGGAATACATAAATGTCGTCTTATATTTTACATTGAGCTTTGCTTCGTCTTCTTTACTTGTATTCATATATATCGGTGACAAGTAGTTACCGTGCCGAATATATTCATACGTCTCTTCTTTGCTTGGGTACCAAGAGGTCCCCATTTGACGAGAACTGTATACTGCAATTCCTCTAAAAGCCATCGCGGATAATAGTAGTACGCAGGCAAGCTACTCATGTGCTGATATAGAAGTGTGAAGCAATTCTATGTTTTAGATCTCCAATGAGATCTTGCCTTCACTTGCTTCTTTGATTGCCCAAGGAACTAGCAAGCAACTATTGGGATATACAAATAGCCAGGCTCCCTTATTGAGCGCTGGTGGTAGGAAGCCTCATCACTGAATATTAATATTTCGGGTTTGCTTTTAAAACCAAGAGCATGGAATTCTTCAATTGATGGAATGAGTGTGTCAATTGCTTCATAACTGCTAAGTGTAGATCCTTTTTCAGTGAATACGACAATATTCGGCAACTCGTGTTTTATGAATCCAACTTTCACTGGCGAATATGCAAAGAGTTTGCCCCACAGCAATTCATATGAAAACAACAGCAAGACAATGACAGGCAATGCAATCGCGACTGTTTTGATTTTGCGTCTCATTTTCTCATATCTCTCTATTTTTTGAGCAACCTAACAACTCGTTCACCGGGCGCGCGCCCAAACCCACTTAAAAGCCACAGCCCTCGTGGCGCGCGCTCCGGTGCGATGGATGTTAGACCACACCATACATTCATTGCTCATTGCTGCAGAGCGGCTCGTTGCTTCGCGAACTCCGCCTTGAACGCTTGTTCTTTGTCGGCCACATACTTCTTGTAGCCTTCAGGATCGACGAAAGCTACCAGGGCGTTCTCTTTCAATCTCGCGTATTTCCTTTCGAGATCGAAGTAGCCGCCGTGCGCGCCCAAAAAGATATCGCACGGCAGGGATTTCAAGACCCGGAACATCCTTTTATAGTCGGCCGCAATCTGTGGATACTTGGCGTTGTTCACGAGCTTATAGCCGGGATTCACGTTAGGGCTGCCGATGATCACGACGTTATAGGTCTGACCGCCCTCCTGCAGCTTCATCGTCCACGTGGTACAGCCCTTCGTATGCCCCGGTGTAAGATGCGCCACAAGGACAGTGCCATCAAGTTTTACTTCGTCACCATCGTGCAGCACTCGATCAACCTTAGTTGGCAGATAGAGAGATTGCGCCACGTTACCATACTGAAAGTCAGTCTTACCGCCCGATTCGACGACCGACACGTCGGCGTCCATAACCATATATTTCGCGCCGGTCAGTTTTTTGATGGTGTCGCTGCCGGCATTATGGTCCCAGTGTGCGTGGCTGATGAGCAGGATCTTGATGTCGGTAAACTTGAATCCGAGCTGCTCTACACTAGCCCGGATCAGCTAGACGTTCTCTTCAAGATCACTGTTGATAAGGATGTGCCCCTGCGGGGTGGTGATCAGATAGTTCGCGAGGCCTTTGCTCCCGACATAGTAGAGATTCCCTGCGATTTTGAACGGAGGAAATGGCTCGGTCCAATCAGCATTGGTTTGGGCGTACAGAGTGCCGGCAGAACTGATGACCGCAACAAATGCGCCTGCGAGGATAATCCACAGACTCAGCCACTTCTTCTGCATAATGTGTAACTCCTGTTCGTTAGTTTGCGGTCTAACTTTCGAGCTAAGCGGAGCGAGGGGTTAGGCGTCAGTGCGAGCGGCGCCATGCTGTTGCGAGGCTCCACGCAGGACCAAAGAAGAACCAGAGCACGATGCACCCGAATGCATGCTTGTGCCATGCCAGCAAGGGCAGAGTCGCTTCGCTGCTACCAACGAACTGTACAAGCGCTTCGACCAGGGCCATCGTGATGATGCAGGCCACGACGCAGCGGCCCCATAAATTGAAGTCGTAACGGACTGCCTGCCACCCGCCGGAAGGAGCCTTTGCTGGAACGGGACCAGCAGCGAACCTGTGGGCAAAGTGCGCGTCAGCCCACTTGACCGCCATTCCGCCAAAGGCAAGGGTGAATCCAACGTAGGCGGCGGCCAGTCCATGTGAGAACGTAGCTGTTGACCCGCGGCGCAAGTCCATCGCGGTGAAAGCTAGAAGCAAGACGTCGACGAGCGGCAAGCACAGAAGCAGTGCGCGACTGAGCCGTTCCTTTGCAAGTAGGTATCGGGCAGCAAGCGCCACGAGCAGCACGACCCAGAATCCGACCTCACAGGCGAGGATGAGGGCGTAAAGGATATAGCTTTCGGGTGGCATGCGTGTAAGTGACCTCTGACGCCTAACGACGAAGTTCAGTGGGCCGCCGCATTCCGCCAAAGGTCACAAGGTAATAGCGATAGGCGGCTCCACTGCAACGCGGGTTAGGCTGGTTTTAAGGCGAAAACATTTCTATAAGGGTTGCCAGCATCTTTATCTGAGTCTTGGAGTCCAAACGACCAATCTTTTTTATCATCCTTCTTTTATCAACTGTCCTTATTTGGTCAAGTACTATCTGGCCCTGTCTACCTTGGAATTTGAAGTCTATTCTCGTTGGATATCTCCTACTTTTGGTGGTCATCGGGGCAATGATAACTGTATTTATGTGATGGTTCATCTCATTTGGCGAGATCACCACACTTGGCCGAGTCTTTTTGATCTCACTTCCAATCGTCGGATCCAAGTTGACAAGATATACATCGAATCGATCAATCACCATTGCCACTCTATCTGGTCCCAATCTTCCTGGCCTGTCAGGTCCGCATCCAGCAATTTATCGTCAGCATTCTTAGACATGCTTTCAAACGCTTCGTCCCACCCATTCCTCGGGTAGATTGCGGGTTTAATGATTATTCGATCATCCTCTGCCTCTATCTCTACTTCTTCGCCCAAACCAGTCTGCTCAAGGATCAGCTTGGGGATGCGAACCCCCTGAGAGTTTCCAATTTTTATTATTTTCGCTTTCATAGTGAGCACATTGTAATTACATTCATATTTTCCGTCAAGAGGCCTTAATATCGCCAACTGAGAACCAGCCTAACGGCGGCCATCACACAGCACGCGGGAGAGATATACCATTTCTAAAACGCCTGTTCGCGTGCTCGGGTGGATGGCTTGGTTCGTCCAAAGCTCATGGCATGCCAATCAGATCGACGAACCATCCGCCTGTCTAAGTGCGTTTTAGGCGAGTTTCAAAGGGCTTGTCATCGTAAGGCGATCCTCGGGTGTTCAATGGAATGACTCCCGCTACGATCTCATCGTCGCCGTCCCATATTCCTTCGAATGTATAGCTCCAATCACCTGCATGGTTTTAGATTTATCGTAAATTTCGCTCTCGCAGTTCTTTTTTTAGCGATTCATATCTCGTTGACTTCTTCAAAAAAAGATAAATCAAAAACAAAGGGATCAAAATAGTAAATCCCCAAGCACTTACAGCGATACCGAAAATAATAATTCCGATCAAGAAACCAATTAAGAATGCGTCAATCAGCGGAGATGGTTTGATTTTCCTGAATTCCTCTAGCAGTTCATTGTCGCTTAATTGAGACAGTTGTTGTTGGTTCATTCTGCCTGTCCTCGCCCCCTTGTGGTGAACTGTTTAATTCCCTATGTTTCTCATAATATCAGACGAACGATCGCGTTCACCAGGCCGCCGCCATCCGACAAAAGATAATAAATCAATGGCGGCGGCTCCACTGCAACGCGCTGTTCGGTATCATTTGTCAGCAAACCAACCTTTACAGATTTATGTGTTCCGTCGAGCAACGAATAAATGATTTTTGATTTCTCGACTCAATGCCCAAAAACCAACGATGTCTGTCGTAAAACGAATCCTTTCGCCTGTCTGTGCCTTCACCTCAAGTCCTGTCCCATCCGACGAAATATAAGTGTTAAGACTACTGATTTTGGTCAGGGGAAATTCGACGGTTTTGCAAAGTCGTATCCAGTGGACATCATCATCTGTCACGATAATTTTCTCTTGTGTGCGAGCCGCATATCGGATGGTCAGCAAGAATGAAATGATTGCCGTTAACAATGCCAAAACGATAGTAGCCGGAGATTTGTCTATCGTTAGGACGTAGACCGATAAACCTGTCAGAAATAGTCCGAGACAACAAGAGAAATATAACGGGTCGTTCGATAGCTGAAAACCATTTTCTTGTTTTGATAATCTTCCATTTGTTCTCTTGCACGATTGGGGACGGGTTAGTTACCGAACGACACATGAGTCAAGCCGCGCCGCGAAGCGGCGTCGGCTTCGACGAACTGTTGGACAGCACTTTCGCGTCGAGCCCACTTGCCGCCGCGACCATCAGCCCGAAGCCGAGCAAGGGGCCAGCGCCGTAACCTATCAGCGGTGCTGGTGTCAGCCCCGCAACAGAACACGCGAACAGCACCGCATAGTAAATGGCTACCACCGACAGCCAAGTCCGCCCTCTGGACGAGTTCACATGCAGCCCTACTACAAGAGCGGCCGCGCTGGCGATGACCGCAGCGCCGGCAAACAGCGAATGGCCAAGCGCCAAAGCGAAGACGCCCTCAACGTGCGCAACGGGCTGCAATGGATCTGGCTGCGAGAAGGCCCAAGCTGGGGCGAGGGCAGCAAGGGCCAAGGCAACGATAGGCACTGGCGATCTTGATGGAGATCTGGCGACGGCTACCGCTGAGGAGGCCAGCAGAGCTAACGCTTGAGATGCATCTGGCTGAGCGGCCAACAGTACGCTTGCGCCGACGATTGCAGTGCACGCGAGATGCTGAGATCGCGTCCCCTGAGCAATCCAGACTGAACACGCAACAAGGAATGATGGCAACAGAGCGGGCGCCATGTAGAGGTTTATGGGCCCAAGCGATGCCCAGCGCTGAGGCCCTGGCGCCTCCGCGAGCAAGGGAACCGCAATTCCGAGCAGCGTGAAAACAATGATCGGGCCGGCTGGGGAACGTGCGTTGGTACGGCGACTCAGATGCGCGCCCACCAACGCAAGCGCACACGCCAAGCAAATCGCGAGCACTTGAATGATCCAGGTGCTCCTGCCCACCGCACCGAATGTGAGGACCGCCATGCTGGCGACGACAGCCGGTACAGCGATTAGAAGTAGTTGCGAGTGCGACAGATGCATCCGTGCTGCCTAACGAACAAGTTTACCGGGCCGCCGCCCCTTCGATCCTGCTTACCAACGAAGCCGGGCGGCGGCTCCGGTAGAACGAAGAGTTAGGCGCTGCGAGGGAAGTAGTCGACAGAACCACTTCAATCTCCCGTAAATTCCAGAAGGCGATCGAGTATGAAGTTCACATCGGATCGCTCCGTGCGGAGGTTCATGAAGCAGGCACGCAAACCGCTACGGCCCTTAACGACAGCCGGGCCCAGAAATGCGTCGCCGCCGTCTACTAGCGACTTGAGCACACGGCGATTACCAGCGTCGTCCAATGCCCTGACGCGAAAGCACACGCAGTTGAACACCACCGGTGCAAGCAACTCGAAAGCAGCACGTCGTGCAATCTCGCTGCCCATATGTAGGGCCAGATCATGCATTCGCTCGATGGTGCTTGCAAAGGCGTCGGCACCAAAGTGCTTCAGGCTCCACCACACCTTCAGCGCCTTGAAGGCGCGGCTCAACTGCGGGCCGTGGTTGGCGAAGTCGATGAAGTCGGGGTCCTCCGACATCGTCAGGTAACTCGGCTGAGCACTGAATGCGTTGACGAGGTGCTGGCGGTCGCGCACCAGAACGCAGCCGGCCTCGAACGCACAGAAGAGGAACTTGTGCGGGTCAAGAGACACCGAATCGGCCAGGCCGATGACCGACATCGGTTCGCGAAAGCGCTCGCTCAGTGCAGCCAGCGCACCATAGGCACCATCCACATGCAGCCACAGTGCCTCCTCACGACAGAACATGGCCAACTCTGTAATAGGGTCAATCGCGCCTGTGGTGACCGTCCCGGCGCTGGCAACAACGCAGAATGGACGGCGCCCCGCAGCGCGGTCTGCTGCCACGGCCGCAGCGAGAGCATCCAGTCTCAGCCGGAACCGTTCGTCTGTCGGCACACGCCGGAGATTGTTGGTACCGAGGCCGAGAATAGACACGGCCTTGTCGATGCTGCTGTGCACCTCTTCCGAGGTGTACAGCACCAGCGGCGTGCCTCCGGTCTGTAGTCCTTCCGCCTGTGCAGACCTGCCGAGCGCGTGATCGCGCGCCGCGGTCAATGCCACAAGATTTGCCATCGAGCCGCCGCTGGTCACGATGCCGCCGGTTGACCGGGGCAGGCCGAACAGGTCTGCAAACCATCGCAGCAGCGACTGCTCAACGACATTCGCCGCTGGCGACAAGTGCCAAAGGTTGCAGTTCTGGTTGAGCACTGCCGCCACGTGATCGGCGTAAGGTGAAAGCGCATTGGGAGAGGGCTGCACGTACGGAAGGAAGCGCGGGTGCGCCGTATGCGTGGAGTTGGGCACGACCACCTCCTCGAGTCCGGCGAAAGCGCTCTTCCAACGGTAGCCCTTGGCGTGGCAGGCTTGTCCCCGATCTTGCGCAAACCAGCGCGGTCCACAGGCGGATATACAGGACGCTCCGCGACAGTTGCCAGATACTGCAGGCTGAATTCACCAACCAGCTTGAGAGCCTGCGCGTGTTGTTCGGGGGTGAAGAGGAGTGGGCGAATGGGCGGTGAACTCGGCATGATGTTTAATAATCCTGCGGGAAAAGATGTCTGTCGGACAGCCTATGTGACTGCCCACCATCGGCATTCGAGTGGCGGCGCGCCGACGTCACACAGCGTCGTGAGCAATACGTCGTGTGAAGCTCTGAGACGCGGTGTTGTGCCTAACGACCAGTTCACCGGATCGCCGCCGTCCGCTAAAGTTCGACCCAAAAGACGGCGGCGATTCCGGTGGAACGTGGAGTTAGGCGCTGGAACCATCGCCAAGCGACATCGATATCAATTTATTCGCTGCCGGACAGCCTGCATTTTAAGCTTATCTTTTGTCGCCATATTGTCATCGTGACAAAGTTATGCCCGCGAATGCAATAAAGGCCACGCCTAGTACTATCACTCCGACCATATCTATTACTCCCAGCCTCCCTCCAGGCGTCGACGGCTCTGCGACTACCAGTTTGATCTCACGATGAATCATAAAGAGTGGCATAGCAAGGCTGATGGCAATAAAAAGACCGAATATCACGTAGAACCAGACGCCGGGGATCTCTAATCGTCGTGCCTCAAGCAACATCCATAAAACTACAGCCAACCCTAGGAAGAGAATATCGACGGTTAAGAAGCGACTGGCCCTCATTAACAAGAGCATCTTGCCAGAACTTTATCGTACCGCCCCAGAATCCCTGCCTCTTTAAGACACCTAACATATTCCCCCACGTACCAACAAATGCGATAAGACCAATTAAGCCGTAAATCACGCAAAGCGCTTTACGTGAAACAGTCATAAGCCTCCCTTTCAATATAAACGTGAGATCTATTTGTCGCCTAACGCCACGTTAACCGTGCCGTGCACTTGGCTACCGAAGCATTGGCTACGGAAAGCGGCTACGGTTGAACAGATGTTAGGCGATTGACAGCATTCTTTTGTTTGTCTCTCAATTATTTTGAGTCTGAAACAAAACTTCCGTGTGTGGCTACCATTTGCCAGTCGCCGTTTCGCTTCACCCAAACATCAGTGTATTGGATTGTTTCCACAGCATCTGGCCCCTTTTTATCTTGTTTTTGTATCCACTTATAGGTAGCAACCGCAGTATACCCATATGTCATAACCTTCATATTCTCAATTTCCTGACTGATGAATTTTTCTGCTGGATCCATTAAGTGTGCGATCCAGCGGGCCTTAGTACCTGGATGCCCGTTCGGCCCTGTCGAGACAAGCTCATCGCCAAGGTTCTTTTCAAACCAAACCTTGTCTTTTGACATTTCTGCTTTAATTGACTCTTGCTCTTTCTTTGTTATTTCAGCCGTTACATTAGCGTCTGAAATATTCGTAAGCTCTAAAAGTTGAGTGCTAGTCACTGGCTTTTCAGTAATTGATGCACAGGAAGAACAAAGTAACGTTAATGCGACCCACATCGAAATATTGAGAATTGGTCTCATATGGTTATTCCAGTATTGAGGTTAATATTCGCTTGATACTTGCAGCCTAACGACCCAAGCTCAGCGACCCGGCCCACGAGACGCCACGATTGCAACAGTGACGCGATGGCCGGGTTCGCTGCAGCGCATGTTAGGCGGTCAGACTCCCCCCATCCCAAATGTGCTCAGGGTCCGGGTAAAACATCAGGCCTCTGGCGTTGTTGGTTACCAAGACAAGCCAGCCCCCAGGAACTTTCGTTCGATAGACATCTCCCAATTTAAAGAATTCGCCTCCCGCGCTGGACGAATTCAATTTGTGCCAGACGAGTTGTGGTGGTTCTGCTTTCGGTGCCGTGTTTGGGCTTTTCTTCATGTTCGTTATCCTTTCGCGTTATTCGGATACAAATCTGGTGTAAATCGATTGTAACACCCGATGACTCGCTGCCGCCTAACGTTCGCGTTCAGCGGGCGCGGCCTGTGATACTCGAAAGCCACAACCGTCGTGGCCGCGCTCCGCTGGAATAGATGTTAGCCCGCGTCACCGAAACAACAGCGCTACCAACCTGTCTCCCATCTAACCGAACCCTAAAAGTTTGGGTGTCGCTGGGACGGGCCGGCACTGGTCAAGGTTTGCGATTGCCACGGTCGAGCAGGCGCTCGGTACCTGAGGGCTGTTCCTGGAGATAGAGACCGGTCACACCCTCGACCTGTTTGGAATGCACCAGCCACTTGCCATCGGGCGACAATCCACGGTCGCGGGTCATTCGGTTGCCCTCCTCGGGCTGCAGGGCACGGACAACCAATCCATCCGGTGTGATGCTGAACAGTTGCTGCACCTTGGTTCTTCGCCGGACAAGTTCCTTCGGCGCTTCATTTGGCAGTCTCTCGAGCATTGGAACCTCGGTGAACACGACACGCTGCCCGTCTATGGTCCACCGCGGGTCTTCATTACTCTTTGTGCTGTCGCCAAGCTGTCGCCGGTTCGATCCGTCCGGGTGCATCACGAATACGCGATACTGACTTGAAGGGCGCTTATCTTGAGCCGCGAAGAGGAGCCACCGACCATCGGGTGAAAATGCGGCAAGGAACCCGTTCGTCGTGCCCGGCAGTGCGACGACATCACTGCCGTCGGGCTTCATAAGGTACAACTGCCTCGCTCCGCCCCGATTCGACGCAAAGACAATGTGGCGACCGTCCGGCGACCAGTTGGGCTGTTCTCCAAGGGATCCACTTGGAGTCAGTCTTGTCAGACCGGAGCCGTCCGGTCGGATGGTGTAAACGGCCGCTTCGCCATCCCGGTTGGATTCGAACGCAATCGTCCTGCCGCCTGGTGCCCACGACGGGACCGAATAGTAGACGGCGTGAGCGGTCTGTTGCGCGGGGACTGAGTAGGTCAGGGTGCCCGAAAGCAGGAGTGCATACACAGCATTGATAATTACTCGTTTGATTGTCATTGGGTCCTCCAATACATTCTCGTGACCACGCGATACCTCATAATGATGAAGCCCAAAAAGAAGCGGGCTAACGGCCAAGTTCAGCGGGCCGCGTATAGTAATCGAGTTTCTGGGATGCCGGCTTGCGCGGCTCCGCTAGAATGGATGTTAGGCCCCCTTTTATTTATGAGCCTCCATATATGCTCTTAATAACGCATTTATTTTCGTTTGATAACCTCGCCCATGTTTTCTAAACCATTCAACAACATCCTGATCGATTCTGAGAGTCAGTTGCACCTTTCCTGAGCTGGTTACCAACCCTTTTCTCACTATCGCTCTGGCAAACATTTTCGGCTCTATTTCCGGACTCTCCGATAGATCAATTTCTTCATCTTTCATTCCTTTAAGGCGATCCCAATCTGTCTTTGATTTCTTCAACATATCTCTTTTCTTCATTTCTTGCAGCTTTTCTTGCGGAGATATACCGAATCACCTCGTCATCTTCTGTATGTGCGACCACTATAACTATCCCGTTGAGCAATCCGAGTGTGACGAAGCGAACTTCTCCATAATCATAGCGGTCGTCGAGGATCGTCAGTGTGACTCCCAAAAACATTTGTCTAAGATCAGCAAAATCAATCCCGTGCTTTTTGAGATTTCCTTGCCGTTTTTTTTCGTCCCATTCGAATTCCATGCAACTATTGTAGTGACATTCGTAGTGACGTCAAGTATGAATTTGGAATTTATCATGGTGGCCTAACAACCTGTTCACCGGGCGCGCGCCCAAGTTCCCTCAAAAGCCACAGCACTCGTGGCGCGCGCTCCGGTGCAATTTACGTTCGGCGTATTACTTATTACTGTTTTGGGAAGTTGGGATCATGTTTTACCTCCCATAATTGTTTCAAATGCCGTTCGCAATGTGCGGGTATGCGCACCAAATATTGATAGCCATCAAATTGAAAATTTAGTGCTTTCCACCCTGAATAAACATAGTTTTCGCGCCAATTTACTTTAAGGTTTTCAATGATCTGAATAGTTTCATCACGTTGTTTATCGAAATCCTTCAGCATAGCTTCTGGCGTTTTATACTTTCCGGTGGGAACCAGGGCAACTTCAGGTGGTGGATTACGCGGAACACTGATATCCACTTTAGAGCGATCCAGTAAATCGTTCAAAAGAAAAAGATCAAACCGTGGACGATCTGCCAGTGGAATTACTTGCTGGTCACCAGGCTTGGGTTTTGGGCTGAGCCAATGAAAGATATATGCTGGTTCTTTACTCTTTCCATACTTCGCTGCAAATTCACTCATCAACCAGTGTTCGGACAGAATAATATGCTCGGCGCATTCAGCGACAGACCAGCGAAATGGCTTAGGTTTGAATAGCCATTGTTCAGGTGTTACACCAAGTACAGCATCGTGCATCATTTGGCGAGAACGTGCTAAATAATCTATTAAAAATCGTCGCTCTTCGGTTTGCAGCGATGGAACAACGGAGCTAGTGAATGCTGGAGCTTTTTGTTGTTGTGCCAATAGATTTATCTGGCAGAATAGTAAACACAAAGCAAGTAAGAGGTTTTGCTTAGAGAAGTTTCGTTTGTTCATTATTCCCTCCTGATATTTTTTAATATGGTCAACCTCGTATCAGCCGAACACCGCGTTGACCGGGGCGGCGCAAACCCCTTGGAACGACCGGAGCGACCGATTGCGCCGCTCCGGTCGAATGGATGTTGGGCACATTGATGTCACCAAACGCCTCGGCAGTCGGATTAGCCTTTATCAGCGAACCGCTCTCGCTCACGGCGGCAACCTCGGCCTTGAAGCTCTTTTTCTCAAAACAGATAAATTCTTAGTTTACGAGACTATTAAGTAGACAAGGTTTTTCTCCAAATTGACCTCTACGAGGTTTTTTGGAAGCACAGGATCAGACGTATAGGCAGTGATCTGAACGTCAAGGGAAGAAGCGAGCGCTGTCAAAAGTTTGTCGTGAATGTCAGAGAGAATTTTCCGACCTTCTGTTTTGCCAGTGGTTTTAATATGAAAAAGCACTTGGCCTACTTCGTTATTCCTAGCTGAAATCTCAATCAAGAAGTTACGACTATTGACTGTTCCAGCGGAATTGACCCAACTAAACACGAACATCTCGAAATGATGAGTTGTGTTGTTCGTCGTATTGAGTACCAATTTTCCAGTTCTCATAATGATTTCTCCTTAAACATTTGCTGTATATTCTCAGGGGGGCAGGGCACGCTTCTGAACAATTCAGATGCGTAATCCAAAGTCTAACGAACAAGTTTTCCGGGCCGCCGCCCTTCCGCATTTGCTGACCTGGAAGCGGCGGCGGCCCGGTAGAACGAAGAGTTAGGTCAGATTTGAACCTCTTGAAGTGCGTAACGGATCTCTACCAAGCTTGGTGCTTTAAATACAGGCTTCACATCTTGTTTCCCTGTATTTGGCTGGATCAAAATATACCTGAAAGTTAGTCGGCTTTTTCTTTCTTTAACCTGACGCGGGCTTTTTGAGAATTCCCACCGCATCGCCGCCTCTTCAGATGCCTTTCGCAGCAGTATTGGGCCTTCAACAGCGCTGCCGCTATTGACTTTCCCCTCGCTGTCAATCACCAGCTCTACAATGACATTACCTTCTATTCTTGCAGCGGCCGCGATCGGCGGATATAAAGGCGCAATAAATTTCACGACCGATAGGGTATTTGACTCTTGATGCCATTTCAAACTACAACAATTCAACAATCCGCTAGCAGTGAGCGCGGAGATTATAATTAAACAGCTTTTGAATGTTGTGGCTATACGCATTTTAGATTCAACCTAACGTCAGAGTTGACGCGGCGGCGCGATTTCATTCAACCTTCGCCGGACCAATTATGATCCGAAACACGCTCCCGCCGCTCGCGTCCAACTATTTGTTGTGCGTCGCCACGTCAAACAGACCAGTGACGGCCGAAGTCGCGCGTCCGTAATTGCGGCACCTCTCCACGGCGACCCTGAATGGGACTGAGTGTCATTGTTCCAGTACCGTCAGGGTTAATGTTCACATCGGCGATGAGCCCGTAGTTACAGCATTGCCAGCTTGGAAGATCTTTGCCGGCGTCCCAAACGGACCACGTTGCACCACCATCAGTCGTGACAGCATACATCCAGCCCATGAAAACAGACGCGACGCGGCCGTTCACAAACCGGAAGTTATCGCGCGGAATTGGAATCGGGTCGTCGTGGCGAAATGTCATGATGTCGCGCCAATTGTTCGAGCCAACCGGAGCGGAACGAAAGACGTAATAGGCGCCTGCGACGAAGCCACCATTTTCTTCGTAGTGACGGTCAACGCGAATTTGTAATGTGTCTTTAGCCGTCTGCCAAGTTTCAGCAATAGCCCCCATTCGCGGTGGCAGGAACAGCAGCGCCGCAGGCCACGTCGCGGCGACAAGGACTCCGAATCCAAGCGCGAGCACCGCGATTGCGATCAGAAAAGGATGTCTCAGCATTGAAAGTATTAGACGCACAACGATTCGGTTCAGCGGCGGGCCGCGCAGCGGACCGTCCGCTGCAACCGGTTGTTAGGCCACACGCACCATTCCACCACTTGCTCTATACGCGCCCGAGCGCACGCGTCAGTACTACACTTGTGCCGAGCGCGACCAAAAACGCTGGAAGCGCTGTCATGACCGGCCAGATCCCGAGCGCTAGAAGCAGGAGCTGTCGGTGCTGGTTGGTCGATCCGGCGGAGAGCGAATGCATGTTTGCGCCAACAGCGAGCCCGAATGCTCCGAGTGCAACGGCCACGGCGACGTGCCGAGCGGCCGACCCAGGCGAGTTCTGTAGCCGAAGGCGCTCGTACGCGATGTGCGCCGCGTATCCAATGGCGCTCACGACCCACGCCGCCAGGCGCCACGCCTTCACGTGGGTGTTTGGGACCGCGAACAAGATGCCAACGAGGGCGTACCCGATACCAAGAAGAACGGCCGTACGCACCCACGATTGACGAAGTGATTTGCTCATGTTTGTGGCCTAACGATTGAGTTTACCGGGGCACTGCCGTCCGCTAAAGTTCGACCAAGAAGACGGCGGCGCCTCCGGTAGAACGTGGAGTTAGGTTTTACTACTCAATGACTGCCTTTTTCCAAATAATCGAATACCGCCAAAACAAATGCCGTTTTATAACTGCCCCTCGAAGAACGCTGGAGCACAAATATTCAACTTCACTTATAGTTGAGTATTTGTCAGTCCTTCCATGGTCCACATATGCTTGACGAATTCCTTCAGATTCGAGAATTCTGCCTGTTTTTACAAGCCTAAAAGCCAGATTGAGAGGGATCGAAGCAATATCATAAAAGATGTCCACCAAAGTCGAACGCTCGTAGAGGTCGAGACAAACAAATACACCATCCGGTCTTAACGATCTCTTCACGACCTCAAGAAGCTCTTTCATTGGCAAATGATGAGCTGTTGCAATCGTCGCAATAAAATCGAATTGATTATCATCAAATTCATAATTCAAGACATCGGCGACCACAAAATCAATATTCCCGTAAGATCTTGAGCGCTCACCAGCCTGGTGAATCATCTGAGGTGAGAGATCGACTGCAACGACTTTGCCAAACCGCTGTGCCAAGTTGCGTGTGAATTCTCCCGTGCCACAACCCACTTCAAGCGCGGTCTCTCTTTGCGATGGAATCTGCTTCAACAAATACTTGTGATAGTGGGCGTTATGATCCCAGGCACCGCTTGTAAGTAGGGCAATGCGATCAAAATCGGCTTGAATAGATTCTAAGGTTTGCTTTGATTGACTCATGCCATACTACGATATGACGGAAGTAAAAACCTAACTGGCCGATAAGCTGCGGGCGCCGAAGGCGGCCGTCAGCTTCATCGGCAGGTTAGGCAACACGTAGGCACACGTCCACGAGAACGGGCTGACACCGGACCCCGCCGACCGACCTGGACGACCACCATGGTCGGACACCGTCATCCGATTGCCATGCGGCACGCTGTCAGCGCCCGCCCGTAGACAACTTGAACCAGTCGTATTCCCAGGCCCAGGGCATCGTCGTCTGGCCGAGGACGGCTCGGGTCAGGTCTGGATAGATGCGCTCAGCCCGCACGTCGTTTGAGAGCATGACCAAGCATCGCTTCCGGTTCTCGAGACAGACGACCATGTTGCCGGTCCAGTCGTTGTGCCCTCCCTTGAACCACATCTCCCCGTTAGCATCCTGGAAGGTGACCAGTCCCAAACCGGCCGACAGACCGACGCTGGCATTGGCGGCGTTAGTTTCGGGCGCGAGCGTCGGGAATTGATGCGCTGAGGTGATCGCCACTTGCGGCCGCGTCATCTCGGCACGAGAGGCTGGAGACAGCCCGTCGCCTCGCACAATGCCGGCCCAGAGCCGTGCCTGATCCTCGATATCCGTGTCCATCGAGCCGGCTGCACTCACGCTGGACCGTTCGTCGTGCGGTTCGGGAGTGCCGTCGATCCGAAATCCGTCCGCCAGATTCACACGGAAGTCCGGTCGCCATTGCATGCTGGTTCGCGACATGCCGAACCGGTTGAACACACGGGTCTGCATCTCGCGTCCGACATCGAGATGCAGGGCCTCCTCGAGCACCAGTTGGGCGAGGTAGAAGCCCTCTCCCGAGTAACCGTATCGGGTACCGGGATCGTGGTGGAAGCGCAGCTTCCCGTCATCTTCGAGCGATCGCAAGTTGGCGAATCCAGAGGTATGAGTGAGCAGGATCCGCAGCGTCAGCGCCTTCCACCGCGCGTCGCCTGCAAGATCGTGATAGTCGTCGTACTCGGGCAGCGGGCGCGGGAGCAGGTCCGCAATCGACGCGTCGAGGTTAAGCCGTCCTTCGTCCACCAGCTGCATGACCAAGTACGTAAAGGCGGTCTTCGTCAGCGACGCACCGTACATGATGGTCTGGGTGGTGAGTGGATCGCGTGCCGCGTTCCGAATCCCGTATGCGGCCACATGAACCACCACGCCGTTGTCGACGGTGGCGAGGGCTAGCCCTCGGACGTGTTCGCGCCGCATCAGCGCTCGGGCTCTGCTGTCGATGGTAGAGGCGTCGGGCAGGGCCTCGAACGTGGGTCGCTTCTCGCAGCCGCCAAGCGGGAGGACCACCAGGGACACCCAGAGGAGCCCTCGGAGCATTGACCTAGTTGCCACTACGCGTATCGCGGGCGCCATGGCGTTGTGATAAGACAAACGGTACTCATCTGGCCTCATTGTTACCTCAAGTGCTGCCTAACGATCGCGTTCATCAGGCCGCCGCCATCCGATAAAACTCATAACAAACACCGGCGGCGGCTCTGGTGCAACGCCGTGTTAGGTTTACTCATTGTTACATGCCAACAAACACTTTTTCCCCTCTCAAGCATTTATTTATTACGTTTCGTATCCTGTTTTTGTTGTATAGGCAACACCCTAGATTGACATTTCTGGATACTACTTGAGTTTCGAGATTAATATAACCTTTACGTTCCATCCATTCAGGATCACTCGCAATCATCCTCAGATCCATAATAATAACAGCTTTGTTGGCCGGCCAATATGCATACGCATTATTTGAAATACCTAAGTCTCCAAAAATACTAATGTCTAAATTTTCAGAGTCGCGTGACAGGTAGAATAATTGTTTACCACTTTTACCCTTATTTTTTACAACATCCTGCAAAAATGCTTTGATTACATGAAAATCTTTTCTCGATGAGACTGTATATGTACTAATCTCAATTGTCCTGCCAGCCGGTCGCGGCCTAGCTTTAGTTGTTGCCGCGCACATCTGTTTTCAAGATCAGCTTTAATTATTATTTCATTTTGTGCTATGAATTCAACGACTTCAGGTTCAACCGGTGTATTTGTGCTTATAATAACATACGTAAAGTAGAGACGATTGGATCGTTCATCTTGATCACTAGCCTTGTCAAATACCCACATTCTAGCAGCCTGTAAGGCAGAATCTCTTAGCAATGGAGGTCCGCCCAGGACTTTCGCGGAAGTGACTTTACCGGAAGAGCTGATCATGACTTCTATTGTAACGATTCCTGTCGACCCAGCGGCTGCTGCAACACACGGATATTGCGGTGCAATTGCCCTTAACACTTTTGGCTGAATTACATGTATCGTTACAAAATTAATCGACCCATCCACAACCGTCGATCTGAAAGGTTGGAGAATCAATATTAAAATGTAAATAAATAATATCATAAGTCGGAAACCTAACGATCGCGTTCAGTGGGCCGCCGCCCTCCGACAAAAGATAACAAATCAACGGCGGCGGCTCCACTGCAACGCGGTGTTAGCCGGAATCAAATATCTTAATCTTCTGATGCAAGGTTTTGTATATCAGTTTAGTTGTACAGGTCTTGCAATGCGGATCTCAGGTCTGAAAATTGAAATTCGAAACCTTCCTCGCTTAAACGATGCGATATGCAGAATCGGCCATAAAGCGCTAAATCCGGATCTGTGCGGAGAATTAATGGAGCTCCAAGTCGGATCATCCAGCTTTGCGCTGGTAATCCGAACGGAACTCGAAGCGCTTTTCTCAATTCACGCATGAAATCTGCATTTGAAACAGGATTGGGAGCTGTTGCTAAGTATGCTCCATTCATCTCACTGTTTGTAATTGCCCTTGCGAGCAAACAGTTCATGTCTTTTTCGTGTATCCAGCTAATTCCTTGCCGGCCATGCCCGGCTTTTCCACCCAGCCCCCATTGAACTAATGTCGCCAGCCGACGTAGCGCCCCACCATTCCGCCCAAGCACAAAACTGGTACGAAGTATGACCCGTCTCATCTCGGGAGGAGCTGCTTTGTCAAATTCTTCTTCCCAGGCCCGACCGACAAAGGGGGCTAATCCATAACCAAAAGCAGAATTTTCATCACATATAGCATCTGGCGGATCACCATAAATATGTGCAGTTGCCATTTGAACCCAGACTTTTGGAGGTGACTTCACTTGCTGTAGAGCGCGACCAAGAACTTCAGTTGATTCAACCCGAGACCGAAGTATCTCATCGCAATGATCTGGCGTCTTAATACAATCAACTGTACGCCCAGCCAGGTTTACTAATGCAGTCGCTCCATCGAGATGACTAACCCATTCTCCAAGGCTGCGTGCATCCCATATTGCATGTTTCCATCGAGAGTCATTCACTGAGCTGTTACGAGAGATCAAAACTACTTCGCATCCAGCATCAAAGAGAAATCTCGCAAGATTAAGCCCAAGAAATCCAGTACCACCAGCTATTACGATTCGTCCAGTGGGTTTCATATTGATCATGCTGTTATTAAAATCCGGCTAACGTTCGAGCTAAGCGGGCGTGGCCATGTGACACTGAACCACGGACGACCTAAAGGCCACGCTCCGGTGCAATGACTGTTCGGCTGGTTTAGCACAACGCTACATCCATCCTAGTTCTCTTAGCGCCCAAGGCGCGTTCCAGACTTTGACCATACTCGTCACTTTATTTTCATCGTTCATCTGCAACACGTACACATAGTCGGTATGTGTCTCTAGGTTCGTCGCAGGCATGGGCCCGCCCTCGCCCGTATGTCGCGCGTGAAAGGTCGCAAAGAAGATGGCCGTGTTCGTCGTTTCATCAAAGGCGGCAGTATGCAGGTTGTAAGTTGCCCCGGGCAGCGTGATCTTGCCCAGGCCCGCCATCCATTCACAATAGGATTGTACGGTCGTAACTTCGATCAACGGCTCACTCTGGGCGCGAAAGGTTGCCCCTTCCGCCACATAAGATTGACAGCCTTCCCAGCCTTCGCTGGCTTCACAGGCAACAAAGAATTTCTTGGCATTTTCAAAAGCAGTCATATTGTCTCCTGATAGATTTTAGTTGACGTCAGTCTTGGGATTGTAGAGCTTGGTTTTTCAGCATATAAGCCGAACGTCAAAGATCACCGGGCCGGCCGGTGTGATGTTGCAAAGCAGAAAAGATCATTGTGGCCGGCTCCGGTGCATCGACTTGTTGGGCGGATTTTCTTATATTGCATTCTACATTTTAACCAAATGAACGATAGGATAAAGATCAACTTTACTTTGCTTTTTTATCATATACTAAGACAGCTAACGTAAAGGTCATTAAAAATAATGTTATTGCTAGAATAAAAAATACCCATCCGATTAGACCAATCTTTATATTGCCAGTAATCATTTGTTTAAAAGCTGTAATTACTGCGGGCACAAAATATAGACCCAATATTGCATTTCCGAATAACGCAACCGGGGCACCAGGTCGAAATTTCCGTAATGGAATAAATATCGAAATCAATAAAACCAAGGAACCCAGTGGTGCTATTTGTTCATACAATTCGTTGTGCTTTCCCCACACAGCCCACATTAAATTCTGGTAGCTTGAATATCCTAGAAGTATCGCTGTCAATAAAAAAATTATTTTGGCAACATATTTCATAGTTATTTTTTCCTGTACTTCTTTCCGCCCAACGACCAGTTGACCGGGGCACGGCAATTCACACTTCGGTTGCCGCCTCGTGCGAAAGCGCTTTCTATTGCAACGCGGCTCTCCGACACGGGTACAAGTACGTCATTTTCGCCCCACACCGCAAGCACGGGAACGCGCACCTTTTCAAGCATCGGTATTGGGTCGTAATCCATCTTCGTGCGGTACCAATTCCACCACCAGTGGTCAGGTGGCAACGTTGCTCCTAGCGATGAAGCCCAAGCCTTTTCGCTTACCGCTTGCTTGGCATTTTGCATATGCTTGCCATCCTGTCCCCGTCCGCGCGTAATCACTCTGCAATTTTATGATGGCAAGACCTTGCGCTATGTTTTCCTCGGAGTTGGTGGCAGAGCGAATCTGTCGTTCGTTTTGGTAGCGATTCTGTTGCGCAAAAGTGACTCCGGTTGCCGATTGCATAATCACAAACGCGACATCTGATGAACGTGAGGCAATCCAAGGAGCAATAATTGCTCCCTCACTACCGCCCCAAGCCCCAATTCGCTTGGCATCTATCGCCGGATGATTTTTGAGAAAATGAACCCCAGCCAGTGCATCATCAGCGAGCGCACCAAAGGGACTTAACTTCCAGCTTCCACTTGAAGCACCCACCCCACGTTTGTCATAGATCAAGGCAGCAATTCCTTTTTTCGCCAGCAAGTTTGCATAAAACCTGTATTGTTCCCGGCTATCGTCTCCTGACCCGTGAATGAAGATGACCACAGGATGTCGCCCCTCTGAGGGCGGCAGATATATCGTTCCCGCAAGTACGATCTCTCCATTATAAAACCTGACTTCTTCTTGGCGAGGCGACCGCAGCCATGAAATTGAACCAACTGCCAGAGCAATCAATAGTATTAGTAGCACGGTCAGAGTAAGCTTCTTAATCACAGGCTTTTGTAAAGGAAAATATCGAACGATCGCGTTCAGTGGGCCGCCGCCTTCCGACAAAAGATAACAAATTAACGGCGGCGGCTCCACTGCAACGCGTTGTTAGGCACAATCCTAAAAATTTGCAGTAACCGCATAATGTGTGCCATGTTTCAAACAATCTCTTAGCATTTCCAGGTAATATTTTCTTGGTATCATGTAATTGTTGCCGAACGCACATTGTGCAGGTGGACAAACATCTCTTTTACTATTCCATCTCCGCTTAGCTAATGCGATATCAGTTTCCGGAGGTATCCCTAATTTTGGTATCCATAAGTAGATGGTTTCTTTTTCTTTCCAATAAACAAAAGCCTGTTTTTCCCTGGCATCTACCACAACATAAAAGTTGTACCTTTTCCGCCTTAACCCTTTCTCATATTTGATCAGATATTCAAGCGCCGATTTCACGTGACTGAATTCTGAATGTTTTCGGACAGGTTCATAGATCGGCGGATAACCTTGTGTTCCCACGCTACCTATAATCAAAATAATGCAAACGAGTATCTGCATATTACTAGTGCCTAACGTTCGTGTTCAGTGGGCCGCCGCCTTCCGATAAAAGACAACATACCAAAGGCGGCGGCTCCACTGCAACGCATTGTTAGGCCATGATTTGTATATACAAAATTATAACTGCCATAATTTAAAGCCTTTTTCAACAACATAGATTTTCAGAAATCTCTCTTAAACAAGTCCGGCTTATCTATTAAACTGGTCATTGCCGATAAGTCGCATCTATCATAAGCCCACAAATGCAAATTATTGGCGATAAAATTGATGCAATGACATAACCACACAGATATTTATTAGTATATTTCGAAATCAGTAAATTAAGCACTAAGTATATAGATTCAAACATCAAGCTACTAATTATTATGAATGGAGTGAAATCTCTTTCCCGGTATATTTTCATGCCAAAAAAATACTCAAACATGGTGATTATTAACAATGCATATATAAAATAATTGATTATTGAGAGCACCAATTTCACTTTCCATCCGATCTTCGGCATGTAATTCCACCACTGCTAGAGCAAATTCATCTCTTTATAGATAAAACCATTCGATAGCCAATGTATAGACATACTGAATTACATTGATTTACAAACAATAATTGTATTTAACACAAAAAACCTATTAAGGCCTAACGAACAAGTTTACCGGGCCGCCGCCCTTCCGCAATTGCTGACCTGGAAGCGGCGGCGGCTCCGGTAGAACGATTTGTTAGGGGAAAATACGTTCTCCCTGCCAAGTCTCGGCTGGGTCCACTGGCCAAGAAGACACTGACACGCAATCGCCCGCTTGATTGAAACCGGCCCTCAGCCTCGATCGAGACCACGGCCTTTGGCAAGATGCCTGCTGGCCAGGAAGCCACCTCGCGCAACTCGCTCCTCGAACAAGACTAGGCATCCTTGGCGTCCAAGCCCTCGGCCAAAAAGCCTCTTCACACAGCTCACTCAATCGAGATTATCCGGCACCCACTGGCCGAAGCGAGCCACACTCGCAATGCTTTACATCACGAAGATAAATCACCCCATCGCAGCGTGCCGCGCACGCAAACCATCTCGAAGATCAAAGAGCCGCACTCGCAAACGTCATCCCGATGGCCTGACTAAAATCTATCTTAAAGACTCAGCAGCAGCCTGGTCAAGAGCACCAAGGCCGTGCCAGTCGCCATGAGCAGCTCTATTGGGATAGAAACCGATGTTACGCCTCTGCCCTTATTGCTTTTGTTTTTCTCCAGTAGGACATACTTAGTGCTGATAAATGCGTTATCGATTTGGCCTAACGAACTGGTTACCGGGCCGCCGCCCTTCCGTATTTGCCCAACCTGGAAGCGGCGGCGGCTCCGGTAGAATGGGTGTTAGGCGAAGAAACGTTCCAAACGCCAGATCTCCGGCCAATCGCCCATTGGCCAAGAAACAGGGACAGACACTCGGTTGGCCAATCAATCAAAGTACATCGTTCCGACGCCGAACTTCCTTCCAGATACCCAAGAACTCCGGCCATCTTAGCCTGAAGACTGGAATCGTGATTGACTGGAGACCTTCCGGAGGTGTCCGAGTCAGCCACAGTTCCACACGTTCGTCGCAAGCGCCACAAATCAGCAAAAGTTTCCTTCCCTCAGTCTCCTTGGCCCACCAACCGGGCGGTCTATTTCGGCATCTCGGACACGGACCAGCGAATATCATCAGCGGTGTCAGGCGAAAGAGTCTTGAAATTGGCCACGCCAACTGAAGCATGACAAAGAAAGCAATGGGAAACGCAATGTAATCCCGATTAAAAAATGAAGTCTGCAGGCCATCTTGTAAAAGCAGCCTTTCATAAAAAATGCGAACAATGGCCGTGCCGAATGTCATTAGTAGCAGGTGCGAAAGTTTCATAATCTAAGATTAAGAAGGCTCAGGCTCCCTGAAATGGAAGATAAAAGAGGTCAAAACCGAAGTGTAAAAAGTAAGCTGCCTAACGATCGCGTTCAGTGGGCCGCCACCTTCCGTCAAAAGATAACAAATCAACGGCGGCGGCTCCACTGCAACGCGTTGTTAGGCCTGAGTAGCACTAATCTTTTCTTTTATATGATAATTCAATCACTTGTGGTAGCGGTTGCTCTATTTCCCCATAATACAACCAGGTGTTTGGTTTTATTGAAGATATCACGCCAGTGATTTCAACATTTTCATTCACAAGTAATCGACCATTTAAAACACCGCTTGATAACACCGTGCTTTTTTCTGCTGAATCATTAGCATTTGAACTAACTAACACTACGACACGATGACCCTTTGGAAATTGCTTTATTTTAAACAGAAACCAATGTTTAGACTCTGTTATTTCTTCAATCCAGGCTTCCTCAATAGCAACTTCGTAATCTTCGATTTTCACAACAGGATGATCAATCTTGCACGCTGAAACGAAAACACCATCTATTTTTGACATGGCCATTGAAGATGATACATGCGCTAGTGAATAATCATCTATTAAGGCATTTAATGGACTAAGAATAATTCCGCCAATCGCAACAAAAGCAATCATTAATATGGTTATAAATATTACCTTTACTGACGGAATTTGCATATATCACTTTACTTTGAGGGCCTAACAACGCGTTCACCGGGCGCGCCCCCGAAAACATTGGCTACAGACGCGATGTGGGGCGCGCTCCGGTGCAATGGATGTTAGCTGGTTTTATCATAGCGAGTTCCAGTCTTCCCCATCAGCATCTTTGAAGATAAGGATTGTTTGTCCATTCTTATTTTTGGACTTTTCCACCTGTCGAAGTATTGGCATGTCATCTAATGAATCGCGCATCATTGCGTGCCAGCGTGCGATGCGCCAAACAATTTGCCAGTTTCCCTGTGAACCTGGTTCGATAAAAATATGTGATGTGCTACATCAACGCTATCCATTGTAATCCGCAAATAACCACGTTTTTGTTTTGCCAGTGTTCCCAAATGAATTCGCGGGCCTTCGTGAGGCGTTGCTCGACCTCATCGTAATTGCCTTTTGTTGAGGGCGGCACTTGTCCATCTCCGACAATTGAAGTGTCCCGCCTGTTCATACAATTTCAGATCGCGTTGACCTGAGATGATTGAAGATGTCAGTTCCTCATCGTCACCTTTATGGATTTTTGTCTGGATTGTTTTGCCTCCTTTACGAACAAATATTTCATTTGGAGTTTCAGTTCGTTTAGTCGGCTTCTTACTCGGTTTTTGAGCCATTCCCACTACCAGACATAGCAGGAAGGAAAGAATTATTATGCTGCTTCGTTTCAGATTCATCGCCGTTTAGGGTTTACCAGCTAACGAACGAGTTGACCGGGGCACCGCCGTCCGCAAAGGATCGACCTGGAAGACGGCGGTGCCTCCGGTCGAACGATTTGTTCGGCCACCCTCGGTGTGCGACGTTACCGACCGTAGAGGAACTCTAATGCCGTGCAGCCGTCGTGCCCAGGCACTCTCTAGGTGCATTCCTCCCTCCTCGACCACCACCTGCAATCTCTTCCCTCTTATGCCAGCCTTCGCCAGCTTCTCGCCGAATCTCCGCACGAGCGACACGGCCTCTCGGTCGCCCGCCTCATCGCCTGTTTCGCGCGTGCCAATCCCAACGTACACTCGCCTCGGCCACTGCCGCACGCCGTCACAATCCTTCAGTAACTGCTCGCTCGAAATGTAGAGCGACGGACTCTCCAACAGCAGCCGCCCGAACACGCCCGGCCGCCTCATGACGGTGTAGAGCGCCGCGACCGCTCCGTAGGACGCCCCTCCGACACCCGTCGACTCGGGCCCGGTTCGCGTGCGATATGTCCGATTGATGAACGGCATTACTTCGTCAACCAGAAAATCCGGGTACTTGCGTCCATACGGCGACGACATAGCTGGGCGCAAGTATTCATCTGAATACGGCAGATACTCAGCCGGGCGCTCCCGCTTGCCCGCGTTGTCGATGCCGACGACGATCAGCGGCGCGATACGGTTCGACGCAGCGAGCCGAGAAACCGTTTCGTCGACCTGCCACTCGACGGGATTGAACATCGACGTGGACGCGTCGAACAGATTCTGACCGTCGTTGAGGTATAGTACCGCGTACCGCTGTGCCGCATGGCGCGGATCTTCGTAGCCGGGCGGAAGCAGAACTCTCACCGTGCGCGTATTGGCGAAGACGTCACTGCGGAACTCGTGTAAGCGTAGCTGCGCCGATAGCGAATAATTAACGCGCGCGCCCGCGCTGTAGGAAGCAACTGGCGGCGTGAGGTAGAGAGTGAGGGCAGCCGTGCAGAGCGAGTAATAAATTGTGATATATCGCAATTTGTACGTTGTTAGGATCACTTCGTATCTTCCATCAGCGGCCGAACGACCAAGCTCACCTGCCCGGCGGGCTCGGGGAGCTTCACCTCTGGAATGGCCTACATGCCCGCCGGGTCAGGTGCAGCGACTGGTTCGGCCGGACGGCCCCGTTGCCTCAAGCGGGTCATGGGCTGGACGGAGATGGCGACGCGGAAGCCGATGAAATCACGGCGGGCCGCGCGTTGGAGCGCCGCGCGACTCATCCCCGGCCCATCCAGCCAACTCCGGCCGCGGATCACTCTCAGACCGTCTCCCATGACGGGTGACTCGTCTGCCCCGTCCGCCGGGTATTCGGCGTAGGTGTCCTGCGCCCACTCCTCCAGGTTGCCGATCGATCGCCCTTCAGCCCCCAGGCGTTCGGCTTGTACGCCCCGACCGGGGAGAGCGTTGCCGCCCCGTCGTCGAATGGGAACAGGACGTTGGCCCACGGGAACTTCTTCTCGTGGGAGAGGTCGGCGAGGTTCGCATACCCGGCACCGGCGGCTGGGTCGTCGCCCCACGGGTAAGTGGTCTTGGCCCCGGCCCAGGCGGCGTACTCCCACTCGGCCTCGGTCGGCAGCCGCATCCGGAAGGGGCGGCGAAGGCAGTCGCGTCATTCCCAGCTGACGTGGACGACCGGGTGTTCGTCCACCGGGGCCGGGTTGCCGAGGCCGGGGAACGGGGTCCGCCAGCTCGCCTCCTTGGGACCACTCCCCGCGGGTCTGTCGCCGCGCCGGGCGAGTGCCGTGGCGAACGACCCCTTCGTGTGGCCGTCTACCTCGACGCCACTCTCGGCATCGGTCCTATAGCCCGTTTCCTCGACGAACCGCCTGAACTGGCCATTTCGTCACCTCCGTCTCGCCCAGATAGGAACGCATTGCGAATCACGCGGTGGTGAGCGGCCTCGCTTTCTGACCCATGCGGAATTCGCCCGCGGGGATGAGGACGAGTGTGACTCCGCCCGCCGCGTGAACGACGCGGGTGGGCAAGCCGGTGTCGGCGTCGGTCGCGGCACCGTCGGCCTGCCGGAGACCGGAAGGCAGGGCCGCTGCGGGCTCGACCCGTTCGGGACCGACCTTGGCTGCCGCGTGCGGAGTCCGAGAACACGCCGAAAGGGCGACCGGTACGATGAGCGCGACGATCAATGCAAGTCTTGCCGGTATCTCATGCATGCTCATCTCCGCGGCCGAACGACAAGTTTACCGGGGCGCCGCTGTCCGCAAAGGTTTTACTATGAAGACGGCGGCGTCCGGCAGAAGGGCTGAGGTAATTTGATCACCTCGTTCATGTATAACGGCATTAAAGCTGTAATCTAAAGCAGCGTATACATGATTTCTGATCAGATCGTTTATCTCAACGATTGATTGAATCATTTCCCATGTCGATTCATCAGTCCATTCGTGCGACTTTAAGCGTATAACTGATATCTTTGTGGTGATTGAATGCAAAAGCTCATTTACCCATTTCATACAACCGATTTTATCCTTATCGCTTAGCTCTGGCGCAGACCAAAATGCCCGTATTGAAACGGTTAAATTATGAGCAAAGACTTCGTAGAAATATAACCTTTGCCCTTCTGTAAGAGAGTTTATTTTTCCGATAAAGTTATAAGCCACTTTTCACCATGCGCTTCACAACCATCTTTCGATCAATTATCTTTTACGATGCGATACGCGAGATATTACGATCACGTCGCAGGCGATTCTTTACGTAGCCGCCATTCAAGGAACGATTCTCGCAATCTTTAATAGGATTTTAGGGCCTAACGATTGAGTTGAGCGGTCCCCAAAGACGACACAAAATTACGTGACGTCCTTGAGGAATCGCTCAACGATTGTTATACGGCTCCTGATCGACCTCATACATCTGCAATCGGTCAAAACCGCACACTTAAGACGCCTGTGAATTCGCTCTGAACCACTCAACGATACCCGGCATCTCCGTTTCAAAGCCCCCGGGGTTGGTAATGGCGAGAAATTTCGACCGCGAGGACGCGCGATTTTCGAAGGTATGCGCTGTTCCCCCAGGAATGTAGATGTATGTACCCGATCTCGCCGTGTGCCATTCCTTTTCAAGCAAAACGCTCACCTCCCCCTCTATCAGGTTCAAGCCACCATTCAGCGACCGAAAGACGGGAGTCCGTTTCGTCACCATCCGCCACGAAAAACGCCGACATTCTCCCCATAGAGTAGTGACGCCCATGATCGGGTCTAACAACAAGCGGCTTTGCTCCAGTACCCATAGTCGGTCTCCCTTTTCGAACTCATTGCCTCATCTGCAATTCTAAGCGTTGGAAGTTTGAAGGGCGATTAGTCGCAACGGGCACAAAGCGGACATCGAGCGCCACGCCATTTGCGGTGCCGTATAACGACCAGTTCACCGGATCGCCGCCGTCCGCTAAAGTTCGACCCAAAAGACGGCGGCGATTCCGGTGGAACGTGGAGTTAGGCGCTGGAACCATCGCCAAGCGACATCGATATCAATTTATTCGCTGCCGGACAGCCTGCATTTTAGCTTATCTTTTGTCGCCACATTGTCATCGTGACAAAGTTGTGCCCGCGAATGCAATAAAGGCCCGCCTAGTACTTTACTACTCCGACCATATCTATTACTCCCAGCCTCCTCCAGGCGTCGACGCTCTAAGCGACTACCAGTTTGATCTCGCGATGAATCATAAAGAGTGGCATAGCAAGGCTGATGGCAATAAAAAGACCGAATATCACGTAGAACCAGACGCCGGGGATCTCTAATCGTCGTGCCTCAAGCAACATCCATAAAACTACAGCCAACCCTAGGAAGAGAATATCGACGGTTAAGAAGCGACTGGCCTCATTAACAAGAGCATCTTGCCAGAACTTTATCGTACCGCCCCAGAATCCCTGCTCCTTTAAGACACCTAACATATTCCCCCACGTACCAACAAATGCGATAAGACCAATTAAGCCGTAAATCACGCAAAGCGCTTTACGTGAAACTGTCATAAAACCCCTTTCAATATAAACGGGAGATCTATTTGTCGCCTAACGATCGCGTTCAGTGGGCCACTGCCCTCCGATTACGTTTTACTAAAATGGCGGTGGCGGCTCCGCTGCAACGCGGGTTAGGTGTGCGTCAAAAACTGACTTGGTTCATGGCAAGTGCTCAAGATCATCCAAGTCTTTGTATCGCCCACTTGCCTTTCTTGTTTATCTTTAGATGTCTCAAACTGATTAATTTTACAGGAATGCCATCAATTACATCATCAACTCGTTCTTCATAACATTCCTTAAATTGGACGCCTGATATCTCAATTCAGCACTTCTATACGCATTGGCGGCAATCCCAGCCAGCCATTCTGTCTTTCTGCAAAAACAATTCTGGTGTTAAATCTGGTATATCGAAGCCGAATTCTTTCAGAACTCTCGTGATCTTGCCTGCATTTTCCTGATTCATGGCAATCCATATATCGATATCATTGGTTGCTCTGGGATAACCATGATAGCCAACGGCATAACCTCCTATGAGAAGGTACTCAACACCATTCGCATTTAGCAATTTCAAGAATTCTTTGAAGTCTGCTGGTAGCCCTATCGCCATAATTTACCTGTCGCAGAATCTCAATTTGACTGATTCGATCTTGAGGACTTTGGGAAAGCCAATATGCTTTATCTGCTGACTCATCAAACAAAGGAACTGTCGTGAAGGCTCTCTTATCAAGCTTAACTTCATTTACTTCAATATTTTCCATATCTGATTGTCTCCTAAGATATTAGACTATCCGAATTCTTTGATGAGGCAACTTTTCGAGCACACCTAACGACCAGTTTACCGGGGCGCCGCCGTCCGCATAAGTTTTAAAAGTAAGGCGGCGGCGCCTCCGGTATAACGTGGAGTTAGGGGCCGGTACCGATTACGCCCTCTTCTTCATCTATGTTCGGCGGATACAAATCCAAAGCATCAACCCGCACTCACCAATTCTCTTCAGCAGCAATGGTGAAAAATCCACCCCGCCTTGTCCGTTTCCAGAACCAAACCCAAGAAATGGATCTCCGATCGTTCCGGGTATTGATAGGTATTTCTTTCAAGGCGACTATCTTTGGTTCTACTATATCCATTAGCTCTGCGATCTGATCCTCAAAAAGCGCGTCAGAACTCGAAGGATATTGCCATACCCATATGTTTGAATCATGCTTGGCATACTTTGGATTGCCGCGTATGTGTTCCCCTTTTTTGCCAATGTATGACGGTGTAAGGTTTAGCTTTTCCTCTATATCCTCAACATGCAAACGCTCTCCACTAAATCGTAGACTTACTTGGTGCCATTTTTTGCCTTCAGATATCATCGCGGTCTTTTGCTTTTCATTTTGTACTCGAAGCGCCTAACAATTCGTTCACCGGGCGCGCGTGCAGTGCGAATAGAAAAGAGACGACAAGGCTCGCGCGCTCGGTGCAATATATATTCGGTTTCAGTCGTCGAAAACAGACTTAATTTGATTTCCTGATCCTGAAACACTTTATTAATAAACTCGCTTTCACTAACACCGCTATAAATAATCGGTCGATCACTCTTAAATGGGTAAAACAACGCCCTGAATTCCCGGGATAAAAATGTATTCCTATTGCCCCAATACCCGCCGATTTTGGAGTTAGTATGGAATAAGTAAAACTCCCGATTGATGAAAAAACCTCTTCTGGGCAAGTTGCTGGAATAACTGGCTGAATATTTTGAACCAGGAAGAAAGACTTGCTAGGTTCGTGATAAAACCCTTCCGGTGAAGAAGCTGTCTCAATCATAAATTCTCCCACGTCTTTATGTATACTAGATTCAACAAGCCTCTTGAAAGCTCGATTCATTCGGAAAATTGTGTTACAAATGATTGCATCTTCTACTGAAAGATCGTCTCTATCAATGCCCTGGTTGTATGAAAATATTTTTGATAAGTACCAAGGCATCTTTATTACCGATCCAGCATTGATCATTTACTACTTCAATTTTCCCACCGCTTATTTTTATCAGTAACGGGTCGGGTTTGAGGATAGCAAGAATAAAATCAACACCGTCATTACTGTCTTGATTAGCCTTAAGGCAAATGCTCTTAACGTTATCAATATCAATTTGGCTTGATTTAATTATTTCTTCAATTGCAAGGTGTGCGTAATTGATAAGACCAGCAAAACAAAGACATAAGTCTTCACTTAAAATGATTGATTTGAGGACATTGCAATTTACACCTTTGAGTACGTCAGCGAGATCAGTTTTTTTGTGTCACTGAAAACTCTGATGCTATTGCTGATTCTTTTTGCGAGTACAAGTGTCATATTGAGTTATGGAACCGAACGACCAGTTGACAGGGGCACCGCCAGCCGAAGATGTTTTACAATGAAGGCGGCGGCGCCTCCACTCGAACGCGGAGTTAGGTAATATAAATGGAAACACCGCCTATGCGGCCTTTTTTAATGATTCTTGCACTTGCTGAGGTAACTCGACAAAGACAAATCGATTAGCTGAATAAAGATAGTCCTCACCGCTTTCATCTATGATTCGGAGATCGCTATTGGCAAAGGCTTCTTTGTCAGCAATTACACGGTAGATTTTGTGCAATTCAAGCGATGCTGGATAGTCAGTGTTGTTAATGCAGACAGCAAATTTGACATCAGGCTCAATATTGGTATTCATAGTGTTAATCCAAATATCTTTTTCTTTTAAATTCTTTTCTGCCGATACCGTGCGCCTCCTACCAATGCAGCTCTGCTAATCGAACTTGTCCATCTGCTAGCTTAACATTGGCAATCCTTTTACTTTGCGCCAGCGACACTTTCCCATAGATCTTACGAAGGCGCGATAATTCAAGAATTCCACTCCCCAATGGCAATAATTTCAATACCCGTGATTTCACCTACGATTTCGAATCCATAATGGCATTTAATTGAGTTCCAGGTTTGAGGCCATATTGACCCTAACAAAACGTTCAACGGGCGTGGCCGTGTGAACACTCAGAAAACATGAACCGCCTGACGGCCACGCTCCGGTGCAATAAATGTTCGACCAAAATGGCAAGATCAAGTCTTACCAATTAGTAATTAATTTTCCGACTTCATCTTTTAGCTGCAAATAATTCGTGCCTTTTTTCGTTGTGATCCTTTTGAGACTATAAGCCTTATATTGATCAATCTGCTCAATTATCTTTCCACGATATTTGGGATCACTGACACCTCGTCTATCGGATAACTTTCTTTCGATTTTTACGGCAAGATGCCAACGATTCTTGTCATCTGGTTCGATAATGATATGGGACGTACTAGGTTACCCTTCTTTACTGTAAAAGTCACAATCATAGCCAAGTTTTATTTTGCCAATGTGTCCATATAAATTCCCGAACCCGTGATTGAACTGGTTCTGGGTTTTGTCCCACTGGAACAGTGAACGGCCCGATTCTCTCAAGCAACGATTTTTTAAATCTCTCTCATTCGCATTCTGAGTCGAACCAACAAGGAAAAAAGTAATAATTGCGCGATGAGGACGTGTCGCTATCAATAGAGGTCGAACAACTAGTTCACCGGGCGTGGCCGTGTGACGCTGAGTTACTGACGACCGGACGGCCACGCTCGGTGCATGGATGTTCGGCTGTTTTTTGTAAATCAAAAACTGCCGCGTAACCAAGCACGCCCAAAGAAAACTAAAGTACTGCCGTGGCAAACCGTTTATCAATAATGCAAACGTTCCCAGCCCCAAGATTTCCCTTGTTTTTTGACACTGATCACCTCACGAAAACCCAATGAGACAAGCAATGCCTGTAAAAATAAAAGCGTTATGATTTCGCAATAACCATTTGCGCTGCGACATGTGCATTATCAGGATCGGATGTGTCTCAATCGTTTGCCAAAAGTTATGATTCGCCAATTGCTGATGGATGAGCACTCCAATTATCGTCAGAATGGACAAGGCAAGAAACCAGCGTACTGTCTGTGTTTGTGTGACAGCCATTTTTCATACGACAGTTAATTATACAGAAACACCAAAATCTACTCGCGCACTTTTAAAGTCTCGTTATCACGACGGAAGCCGAACGA
>JADJLO010000027.1 GCA_016710075.1 Acidobacteriota bacterium
GGTTTCCGCATCGTCCCGCAACTCGTCATCACATTTTGATCAAATCCGGGCACCGTGCCGACCCTGACGCACGGGCTCTATTCAGTATGGCTCTCGTGCGGCGATACAACTCGAGCGCGAGCCGGAGCCCTCGGATTGTTTACGGTTTTCTTGTGCGGTTTTCTGGAGCTGACGATGATCGGCACTGCTTTCCGCGGGCCTAACTGAGTCTTTGATGGTCGCCGGCCGACTGGCCAAAACACTAAAGCATATGAACAGGAACAAACATCTTTTGTTGTGGTCGAGCGTGGGAGTTTTCATCCTGCTGGTCATATTGCAGCGAACGAAAACCTGGGAAGAGAATGGCGGCAGAGACAGGGCACGGCGCGTTCTACGGGAAGGCGCCCCGGAAGGGTGCCGAGGATGTTCACCTGCGACAGGTCACCAATCCCGGTCTCAATATTTGGGATCGCTGCGTCTCGTGTCACGTCGGAATGGCTCCCGGTGAGCAGGGAATAACCGGCGACCGTGTCCTGGCCGCTCACAAGGCCGTGGTTCACCAACCTGCTGAGTTTGGCTGCACCGTGTGTCACGGCGGACAGGGAAGAGCGACCAAGACAGGCCGATGCTCACGGCGATGTCCATTTAGCCCAGCCGATGATACCCGTCAAATACGCTGATGCAGGTTGCGCACCTGCCACGCCGCTGAAAGTCCCAGATCAGGGATTCTTGAAAAAGCCCGTGGAGTATCCGAGAGGCTCGATTGCCTTGCCTGTCCACAGTAAAGACGGGCGTGGAGCCTGATCAGACCGGGTGGAGGCGGACTTGAAGGTCCGGATCTTTCGAGCGCGGGCTTCAAGGATCCGACTTAGGCTGGTACGAAAAGCACCTCCAAGCGACCGGGGTAGAGCAGAACGGCCCGTGGAAGCCTCGTTCGGGGTGACTCAGCAGGAGATCGTGTGCGCTGACAACCTATCTTTCAACACGAGTGGGATCATCCGAAACTGGTCGCGAAGCCAGAAGGCGGCTTTCAATTCTTCGGTATCTTGGCTGTCACAAGGGTCAGCGGGGTCGGCGGAGACGCTGGTCCCGCGGACCTGTCGCGCGCCGGTGAGAAAGAAGATCCTGGAATTCCGATTTCACACACGTGTGCGGGCAACCGGTTATTTCCTCTGGCTTGGCGAACGCTTCCGTTCGCCCGCTGCGATCGTCCGGTCGGCGAGCCTAGCGATGGGGCTGACTGAGAAATCAAAAGATCTGCTAACGACCTTACGTCTTGTCGCTCAGGCGCAGAGAGCTTCCCGGCGCATCTCCCAAGGCGAGGGGTGCAGGTCCTGAGATTCGGCGCACGCGAATTTTCGACCGACGGCGCAACGATATTCAGCGCCATCTGCTCCGGCGGCTGCCATGGCGCCGACGGCAAAAGGGCGGCGATATGGGGATCTCTGACCTACCCTGCCATCGCGGGTCAGGACTTCCCTTGAGCTGGCATCGGACGATTCATCACCGAAACGATCAGCAAGGGAAGACCGGGTCGCAAGATGCCGGTCTGGGCGAGCGAATCGGGTTGAAACCCGAAGTTTGCGGGTCGTCGCTTACCTGCGCCAGCTTGGAGGCGGCATTTCATTCAAGCCGGACAGCTCCCCGCTCGCTGGATCGGCGCCGAGTGGCCGCTGGTTCGAGGCTCTTTCATACAACTGCTCAGCTGTCACGGCCAGAAGGGCGAGGGCAGAAGGCCCGCTCTTAAAACAAGGTTTTTTATCCAGTGCGACTGACAGATTCTGGTCGAAACCATGGCCGTGGACGTCGCGGAACCGCGATGCAGGGATTTCTCAACCCCTTCACCCACGCGTTCAACCTGTCAACGCAGGAGATTGAATCCATCAGCTTTCATCCGTTCCTGGGAGGCGAAATAGACCTACATGAAAAAGATATCAAGGCGCGATTTCCTGGCAGGGCTTTCGGTCGCAGGCTTCGGCGCGCGCTGGCCGCGTCGGCCACAACCGCGTGGGCCCTGATGCCCGTCACCAATCCGCTGGCATCTTATCCCGATCGTGGATGGAACATAACTATCGCGATCTTTGGAAATACGATTCCAAGACACCTTCACCTGCGCTCCGAACGACACGCACAACTGCCTGCTCAATGCCTATGTGGTCCCGGCGTCATCACCATCGGCCCTACGATGCGCTACGGCGAAGCGAAGACCCTCCGCAGGCAACAGATCGACTCATCGATGGGATCCGCATGTCTGCCAAGGGGCTGGCGCTGACCCGCAGGTTATGGCGGCCGTCCGCATCAACTCGGTCAATGGTCCGGGCAGTTGAAAAAAATGGGTTGAAGCCGGATTCCCGCGGGGCAAAAGGACGGCCGCCCCGGAGAATATTTCAGCGATGTGCCCGCGATGAATGGGTTCGAGTCTCACGACGACAGCCGCAAAATTGTCGCGTCGGCGCTCAAGAACATCGCCGAAACCCGCACCGGCGATGAAGGCGAAGACTAGCCCAGGTCGCATTACGATGAAGCGACGATCGAGGAGGCGACACAGGGCGTGGGCGCAGGTCCTCAAATTCCACGGCAGGATGCCGCTGCTCGAATCACCTGTGTCTTTGGTATGTATCGATGGCCAATTCGGCGCAGGCTCTGCTGGATGCCGCGATTTCGCAAGGTGGGACCCGACAAGGCGGTGGGAGTGCAAGGCTTCGATAATTATTCGTGGCATACCGACCCTCCCGCCCGGACATCCAATGGTCACAGGCCAGTGACCGTCGAATTCGATCTGTCGGTTACCGAGCACGCCAAAACCGTGGTCGTCTGGGGGCTCGAACTGGACGTACCAAGATGCCGGATGCTCATTGGCTGACCGAAAAGGCCCAAGGGAACACACGTCGTCGTCATCGCCTGCGAATATTCCGCCACAGCCACCAAGGGCGACGATGTCGTCGTCGTCCGACCCGGCACAACTCCGGCCCTGGCTCTCGGCTTCGCCACGCGTCAACATGCGCGAAAAATCTGTATGACAGGGATTATGTCCGCCAATGGACAAAACCTGCCGCTAGTGCGTATGGATACGTTGAAATATCTAAAGGCACAGGAGGTCTTTGGAGGGCAGCCGGCGGATCCCTTAAATGGACTCGCATTCTGAAAGAAGGCGAAAAAGAGCCGCCCGCCGAACAGCACATTCAGTCGATAGTTCCTGAAAAACTGCGGCTTGAATGCGGTGATTACATCTGGTGGGATAAAGCAGGCAACGCACCGAAGATGCTCACCCGCGACGATGTCGGTAAAAATTCAAAGATCGGTGACGCGCTTCTAGAAGGCACCGTTGAAGTCACCCTGGCGGACGGTAAGAAAGTTCGCTGCCGCCGGTCTTCGACCTGGTCGGGAACAGCGGCTCACTTCGATCCGAAGACGGTTGAGGAACTGACTTGGGCGCCGGCAGGACCGCAGTCGAATCGCTGGACTCGTCACCTTCGCCAAACAGCCTGGTACGACGCTCTTTGCCGTCGGCAGAACGGAATCAATTTTCAATAACGATAATAAAGACCGGGACATCTTTGCTGCTGGCAGCCCTCACAGGGAATGTCGGTAAGATGACGGAAATGTCGGATCATTTGCGGGCAATTACCGCACGGCCCTCTTCAACGGATCTCCGCAGTACATCAATGAAAACCCGTTCGATATCGAACTCGATCCGACGAAACCTGCAAAGGCCGAAACAATACTGGAAGGCCGAATCGGCTCACTACTACAATCACGAAAGATCATCCACTACGCGTCGGCAACAAGTTGCTGACGGGCAAGACACACATCCCGACTCCGACCAAGTCGCTCTGGTTTGCGAATGCCAACTCGATCCTAGGCATGTCAAATGGCACTACAACACTGTCATCAACGTTCTGCCGCGCATCGAGATGGTCGCAGGTGCAGAGTGGTAGTGGTCAACGTCGTGTGAATGGGCCGATGTGGTCTTCGGCGTGGATTCAGGGCGAGCTGAAGCATCCCGATATGACCGCTTCGGTGACCAATCCATTCCTCCTCGTCTTCCCGCACTCCGATCGAGCGCATCTTCAAAACGATCGGAGACATAGAGGTATTCACGCTGGTTAGCTCAAAGCTTGCCGAACTGACCAAAGACAATCGCTTCAACGATTACTGAAATTCGTCCGCGAAGGGAAGACCGATGTCTACCTGCAAAGCGAATCCTCGACACTCGACCAACACGAAGGGCTATAAATTCGCAGACCTCGAAGCGAAAGCCGTAGAGGGCGTCCCGGTTCTGATGAACAGCCGGACGACTCCGAAGGCCGTCGGCTACGACCAGGTGGCGGACTCCACGCCGTGGTATACCAAGAGCGGACGCCTCGAGTTTTACACCGCGAAGAGAAGGAATCATCGAAGCGGGTGAAACCTTCCGGTGCATCGCGAGCCTGTGGATTCAACCTTCTACGAACCGAACATTATAATTTCACCCGAAACACGAGGCCATCGACCGGACGGGCCTGAAGTCTACGGCGTCAAGCGAGACGACCTGTCGTGCGAAACCCGCTGCGGCCGGAACGTCGTCATGACATGGGCTGAAGCCAAAAAGACGGCTCATCCGCTGATGAAAGACGGCTTCAAGTTCATCTTCCACACCCCGAAATATCGCTTATGGTTCGCACGACCCCGATCGATACAGACAGATCGCTGTTCTATTCGGTCCGTTCGGCGATCTTTACCGTAAAGACAAACGCAAACCCTTCGTCACTGAAGGCTATGTCGACATCAATCCATCGGATGCCCAGGAGATGGGCGTACAGGACGGAGATTATGTCTGGATCGATCCGGACCCCGAAGAGAGCCTTTCCGCGGCTGGCAGAAGAACAAGCGCGATTATGAATTTGCACGGCTGCTTTGTCGCGCCCGCTACTATCCCGGAACTCCGCGCGGAGTGACACGCATGTGGTTCAACATGTATACCGCCACGCCGGGCTCGATGCAGGGGCAGAAGGAACGCGGACGGGCTCGCCGGAATCCGCGGACAAATTACCAGGCGATGTTTCGTTCGGGTTCGCACCAGTCCGCCACGCGCGGCTGGCTTAAACCCACGCTGATGACGGATTCGCTGGTTCGCAAGGGACTCTTCGGCCAGGCATCGGCAAGGGCTTCCTGCCCGATGTCCCATTGCCCGACCGGGCCCCGCGCGAATCCTTCGTCAAGATCACGCGCGCCGAACCGGGCGGAATCGAAGGAGCTCTTTGGCGTCCCGCTGCTCTGGGCATCAGGCCGCGCTATGAATCCATTGAGATGAAAAAATATCTCGCAGGTGAGTTTATCAATAAGTCAAAAGCTTAGGCCTTGCGCCCCGGCTCGTAAGCAAATTTCCTGAACTTTACCGCGCATCAGAATAATAAAGGAGAAATCAAGACATGGCTCGTGTATACAACTGGCAAATCGGCAGAGAGATGTCTTACTGGTATCCCGAGAATCGTCCGCAAAAACAGTTCGCGGCGGTCTTCGATACAAACAAATGCATCGCGTGCCAGACCTGCACGCTGGCCTGCAAAACCACCTGGACGTCCGGCAAGGGGCAGGAGTATGCTCTGGAACAACGTCGAGACAAAACCCTACGGTTTCTATCCGCTGATGGGATCTGAAACTGCTCCAACTTATTTTCGAAGGTCAGAAATGGAGCGAAACGGATTACGAAGGGCAGAAGCTGCACAAGTATGAAGGCAGCACCATTTTTGAATCGGCGCCTGCGGGCGAACGAGTAATGGGCTGGCGGCCGAGGATCAGGACTACTCCTATCCCAACGTGGGCGAGGACGATTGCTCAGGGCAGGTCGACGGCGGCGCAAGTTTCTCGATGGAGCATATGGCGTGGTTTTATTACCTCGCCCGCATCTGCAATCACTGCACCTATCCCGGCTGCCTCGCCTCGTGCCCGCGCGGCTCGATTTACAAACGCCCGGAAGATGGCATCGTGCTCGTCGATCAGGGGCGCTGCCGCGGTTACCAGGAATGCGTCAAGGGATGCCCGTACAAGAAGGTCTTCTTCAACATGATGACCGGAACCTCTGAGAAATGCATCGCCTGCTACCCGAAGATCGAGATGGGCATACAGCCTCAGTGTTTCGTCAACTGCATCGGCAAGATTCGACTGGCGGGATTCCTCTCGACACCCGATAAAGCGAACCCGGACAACCCGCTCGATTACCTTGTGCACATACGCAAAGTCGCGCTGCCGCTGTTCCCGCAGTTCGGACTCGAACCGAATGTTTATTACATTCCGCCGGTTCACGTCCCGCAGGCGTTCACGAGCCAGATGTTCGGCCCCGGTGTCGCTGAAGCAGTCAAGACTTATCGCAATGCTCCCAATGATCCCGATCTGTCCAGCCTGCTGGGGCTTTTCGGCTCGACCGAGATGATCATTCCGAGATGGAAACGCCAGGGCGATTGGGTTGCCGGAATGGATGAAAAGGGGAAGGAAGTGGTTCGCGTACCACTGAGAGAACCTATTCTTATTCGACCGGCATACGACAAGCTCTACCAGATTTCACGAACCAACTGTCCCTGAGGAGGTGATCGTCATGAGAACAATTGCCCGATCGATTCTGCCCCTGATGGCGATTGCACTCTGTCTGGCTGTCGTTTCAGGTTGCAGGCGAACGGTGGCGACAACTACCGAAGTTGTCGCCGTCTCATCCACTAATGTCCCGAGCAAACCGGACGATCCGGCATGGGACGAGGCGCCGGAACACGCCGCCAAACTCTTGTTGCAGGATCTGGTCGAACCCAGACAGATGCAGGTTTCCACTGCCGATGTGCGCGTTCGCGCAATCACCAACGGCGCCGAAATAGCTTTCCGCCTCGAATGGCTGGACAAGACCAAAGACGATCTTCCGGGCCCGGCTCATTTTATGGATGGCTGCGCCGTGCAGATCCCGGCAAAAATCGAGGCCAATCTGCCGGCGCCGCAAATGGGTGAAACCGGTAAAAATGTCGAAATAACCTTCTGGCGAGCCGATTGGCAGGCAATGGTCGACGGCAGGCCGGATTCGATCAAGGAGCGCTATCCCAACGCTTCGGTTGACCATTACCCGTTCGAAGCTCAATCGCTTGAGAAAGGCTCTGCCGCTCAGACCGAAATGGCGACCCGTTACTCCCCGGCTGCCGCGGTCGGAAATCGCCGGGTCGGCCCGCGGTCGAATCCCGTTGAAGATCTGATCGCCGAAGGGCCCGGCACTCTCTCCGGCCGCTTCAACCACTTCCAAAGGCCGCGGGATGAAGACTGCCGACGGATGGTCCGTAATCATCACCAGGCGTGTCCCGGCAGGGCTTGCTTCCGGATCACGCACTCAGACCGCATTCGCCATCTGGGAGGGCTCGCACAATGAGGTCGGCGCAAGGAAGATGCGCACAGGCTGGATACCACTCCTGATGAAAGGAAAATGATGAAAGCTCAAACGGTCGAATCGGTAAATAAGAATCTGCTGTCGGAGGCCGCTGAATGGCGGCTGATCAGCCTTCTGTTCGAATGTCCAATAAACAACTGGCGGGAGCAGGTCGTCGCTATCGCCGCCGAAATCGACGATGAAACTCTGAAAGCCGCCGCGGCGTCCATTCATGATGAAGTCACCGAGGGGCTCTATCATTCAACCTTCGGCCCGGGCGGCCCCGCTCCTCCAAGAGAAGTCAGCTATCGCGACTGGATTCAACCCGGATACCTGATCTCTGAATTGACTACCTATTACGATGCCTTCTCCTACAAACCCGTGACTCGCGAAGTCCTCGATCACGTCTCTGTCGAAACCGGGTTTATCGCATATCTCAAACTTAAAGAAGCCTACGCCATGGCCTGCGGTGATGACGACCACGCAGCCGTCACCGCTGACGCTGCAAAAGATTTCATCAATGAACACCTGCAACACATAGCCGAACCGCTGGCCGGCCTTCTCGAACATTCAGGACTCGATTACCTCGCGCTCGCCTCTGCGGCTCTCTTACGCCGCGTCGGCCCGCGCAAGGACAAATCTAAAGGATCCGACCTTCCGGTCCTCCCAGTCCTTTCAGATATCGATGAGCCCATTTTCGATTGCTCTTAAGAGAGATTTCGTTATTCAACACAAACACGTATCATTGTGATGAAAGCGAGGCATCAAAATGATTCGTCATACTTTACTGACATGCCTTCTATTTATCACTCTGATCACACCCGCATACAGCCGGCAAGTCAGGCCGTCACCCTCTGCGACAAAACCGAAACCTGCACCCCCATCCGTCACCCGGGCAGGCAATACAAGGCTCAGACTCGCGATCGGCGCTTACAGCGCCGTCCTCGATCTCAAAAACGATATACAAGGCTGTGTGGGAAAGCTCTATGACTCGGTTTCTACAATGAAAGTTGCCGGCAAGGCCATACCGAAAATCAAAGTCCTCGATCGGGTCGCGAAAGACAACAACTATTATGTTGTAGTCCTGACCACCGCCACTTCTAATTGCAGTATCCAGGGACAATGCGGCGCTGCGGACGACTTGACTCTGATCTGGTTGAAACTGGATTCCCACCTCAAGCTTGAAGGCAAAAAGGCCATAGCCATCGAGCAATGCAGGGCCTTTCTCCATCTCCTCGAACCCGAGCTTGAGTATGATGGTAATACGTCAATCAAATTATCGCAGGGCAAGTTGAAAATTAAATTTGCCGACGAAATGGGTTTTGACGAATCAAAACATACGCTGTCGGAACTGATCTACGACCGCAGCATCCCTGAAAATGGATTCATCGTCACCACTCAAAAGAAGAACAAGTAATATTGATCAAACTCGTTTGGCGATCACATTGACACGATGTGGAGGTCAAGTGATTATTCGGCCTGACTCTAAAATGATTCGCCCAAATAACAGGAGATGATCTGATGCGCTTCAAACGAATCACTCTCATATTTGCACTCTGCCTGCTCGGCTCAAGCGCCGCCGTCGCGCAGGAAAGCCTCGGCACGCCTGCTGCCAAAGCAGCTTTCGAAAGAGGCGAAGCACTGAGCAGAAACGCGAAGTTTGCCGAAGCTGCCGCCGAATATCGCAGGGCGATTGAGATCGATCCCGATTACGCCGAAGCGCACAGCCAGTTCATCTTCAGCTCCAAGCTAGGCGCGCGCGATGAAAGTGATCCAGTTAAATCCAAAGCGCTGGGCGAAGCGATGACGGACAAGCTCAAAGCGATGTATGCCGAATGGGCTCAGAAAGACCCGAAACGCGCCAGCTATCAATGGGCGCTGGGCGATCTGCATATGTATAAAGATTACGCCAAAGTCGAGCAGTATACGCGCAAGGCGGTCGTGCTCGATCCCAGGTTTGCGCGTGCCTGGCAAACGCTTGCTCTGGTCGAAGAAGTGCGCGGCAACAATGCGAACGAACATTCATATCTGAAAAAAGCTGCTGAAGCCGCGCCCGACAACCCCGCCTACGCGTTTTATTACGCCAACTCGCTCAAGCGCAAGAATAAATCGCTTTATGCAAAAGCTTCACTGGATGTCGCCAAACGCTTTCCAAAGCACGAACGCGGCGCGCAGTCGCTCTACTGGCTCGGTTTCAATGAAACCAATCCGGCGTTCAAGCAGGCGTACCTCGAACAGCTTCGCCTGCAATATCCGGTAGCTGAATTCTCATGGTCGTCATCGGGCATGTTCATGCTCTTTGAGGCGTATCACAAAGCGGCTCCTAACAAGGCGCTCGCGCTGGCTGAAGGAATGGTGAAAGCATTCCCCGCCGGATCGCAGAACAAATCGTGGCAGGCTTTACTGGATTATCAAAAAAACATGATCCGGGCGCAGGTGTTGCTGGATAAAAAAGATTTCGCCATAGCGTCCGGGATGCTCGATAACACAATCTTGCCGGCGCGTTTTGACGCGACAAACCTTTTAAACTCAAAGTCGAAGCGGCACAGGACGCGGCAGCGCAACAGAAAGTATACGGCGATCTGCTCAAACAAACGGTCAAAGAGCCGTCCGATGACCTGCTCACAACCCTGTTCGCCCTGGGAGCAAAACTCAAAAAAGACAATGCCCAGGTCAAAGCGGACATACATCAACTGCTCGACGCACAGGCCAAAACTGTCAAAGAGTTTTCACTGAAACGTTACGGCGATGAAAAAACGATTTCGCTCGCGGATTACCGCGGCAAGGTAGTGTTGCTGAACTTCTGGTATCCGTTCTGCGGCCCTTGCCGCGGCGAAAATCCATCACTCCAAAAAGTGCTCAAGCGTGTCGGTATGGATAAATTCGCCATCCTCGCAGTCAACGTCTATCCGGCTGAAGACAAGTTTGTGATGCCATACATGAAAGGCAACGCCTTCGATTTCGTCCCGCTGCATGGCAACGAAGAGTTTGCCGAGAAGGAATGGGGCGCCCGCGGTTATCCGACCAACTTCCTGATTGACCCGCAGGGACGCACGATCTATCGGCTCGGCCCGATGCGCGGCGAAGCCGAAGAGCGCCGCTTTGAATTGCAGATTCGCCTGCTGCTCGATCGCAATGAGCGCGAGCAAAGCAGGAAGAGCGATTGATGAAAATCTCCCGAAATCATAAATTTCTGCTCATCGTTTTGGCGGTCATGCCGGCTTACCTGATCTCTATTGCCCCGGCTCAAACACCCCCCAATCGCGTCAATGCGCGCGTCACGGTGGAGCCAGCGCAGGTCAAACCCGGCGAACAGGCAAAAATCAAACTCACCCTCGAGATCGCTGATGAGGCTCACGTCAACTCCAACGCGCCGCGCGATCCAAATCTGATTCCGACGATTTTTACTCCAAACCCAACCGCCGGAATCATCTGGGGCAAGCCGCAATATCCCACTCCAACCGAAGTCACGGAATGGTATGCCAACGACCCGCTGCCGGTATTTCAAAACGGAGCCGTCATCGAAGTTCCATTCACCATTGATAAGACGGCCACAGGCACATTGACGATTGGCGGCACCCTGCGGGCTCAGGCTTGCGATCACGAGCAATGTTATCCACCCCGCAAAATTCCAGTCAGCGCGACTCTGCAAATCACCAGCGAAAGCTCACCTCCGCCAAAGAACCGTCAATATTGAGTCCAACCATCAAATACGCGACCTCCCTTTTCGACGGGCCCGAGAGGATATGTTTTATCAATGACGCCTTTTTTCCCTGCCGGTTATTTGAATCGGACACAATTTCGCCGATAATCCCTGTGTCTGATTCGCTATTATTTTCAATTTTCGGGAAAGAAGCCGGCGGCCATCGGCTGTATTAAACTCCAAGTCCCGTTCGCTCCGGCTTAGTTCAACCAGAATTGTGTGGCGGCTCCCCCTGTGGGGCTAAAGGGTCGTTTTGCTGACTCCGCGCCACACGAATTCTTAATACGTTAGGTGCAGACAGAGGCGACTTGAGGAAGCGTAATAGAGTATGGGGATGCTTCTCGCCAAAATCATCACTCAAGACATTGGATTGCTAACCCGCGAAGAAACCGGCATTGAACAATCCGTCCAGGCCGTTCAAGTCGATGTGTGGGAGGCGGCGCAGGAAGTTGAACGTCATCTTTTAGTATTCGTATGCTACCCGGAAATGGATCGCAGCTTATGTGAGAAACTTGAGAGTCGGCTATACGGAAATCAGGGAGATGTTATCTCCTTTGTGGTTAGAGATGAGCCTGGCAGAGCCATCGTTTTTATTCCCGCAAGACACCAGAGGCAGTCTTCCTTGCTACACAGAGCTGCCGCGATTGCGGTTGTAAAGCATTCTTGGGGATGGGATGAAAGCGAAAGATCGAGGTTCAGGATGAAACCGCAGGCGAGGTCATTGAACTGGATAACCCAGGTACGAAAATGGCCGTTTTGAGATTGAAGTATAAACCGCAAGCTGCACCCTAACAACGCGTGGCAGCGGAGCCGCCGCCGTTGATTTCTTATCTTTTGTCGGATGGCGGCGGCCCGCTGAACGCGATCGTTAGGCAGCTTACTTTTTACACTTCGGTTTTGACCTCTTTTATCTTCCATTTCAGGGAGCCTGAGCCTTCTTAATCTTAGATTATGAAACTTTCGCACCTGCTACTAATGACATTCGGCACGGCCATTGTTCGCATTTTTATGAAAGGCTGCTTTTACAAGATGGCCTGCAGACTTCATTTTTAATCGGGATTACATTGCGTTTCCCATTGCTTTCTTTGTCATCTTCAGTTGGCGTGGCCAATTTCAAGACTCTTTCGCCTGACACCGCTGATGATATTCGCTGGTCCCGTGTCGAGATGCCGAAATAGACCGCCCGGTTGGTGGGCCAAGGAGACTGAGGGAAGGAAACTTTTGCTGATTTGTGGCGCTTGCGACGAACGTGTGGAACTGTGGCTGACTCGGACACCTCCGGAAGGTCTCCAGTCAATCCACGATTCCAGTCTTCAGGCTAAGATGGCCGGAGTTCTTGGGTATCTGGAAGGAAGTTCGGCGTCGGAACGATGTACTTTGATTGATTGGCCAACCGAGTGTCTGTCCCTGTTTCTTGGCCAATGGGCGATTGTCCGAGATCTGGCGTTTGGAACGTTTCTTCGCCTAACACCCATTCTACCGGAGCCGCCGCCGCTTCCAGGTTGGGCAAATACGGAAGGGCGGCGGCCCGGTAAACTAGTTCGTTAGGCCAAATCGATAACGCATTTATCAGCACTAAGTATGTCCTACTGGAGAAAAACAAAAAGCAATAAGGGCAGAGGCGTAACATCGGTTTCTATCCCAATAGAGCTGCTCATGGCGATTGGCACTGTTGCCTTGGTGCTCTTGACTAGGCTGCTGCTGAGTCTTTTAAGATAGATTTTAGTCAGGCCATCGGGATGACGTTTGCGAGTGCGGCTCTTTGATCTTCGAGATGGTTTGCGTGCGCGGCACGCTGCGATGGGGTGATTTATCTTCGTGATGTAAAGCATTGCGAGTGTGGCTCGGCTTCGGCCAGTGGGTGCCGGATAATCTCGGATTGAGTGAGCTGTGTGAAGAGGCTTTTTGGCCGAGGGCTTGGACGCCAAGGATGCCTAGTCTTGTTCGAGGAGCGAGTTGCGCGAGGTGGCTTCCTGGCCAGCAGGCATCTTGCCAAAGGGCCGTGGTCTCGATCGAGGCTGAGGCCAGTTTCAATCAAGCGGGCGATTGCGTGTCAGTGTCTTCTTGGCCAGTGGGCCCTTAGCCGAGACTTGGCAGGAGAACGTATTTTCCCCTAACAATCGTTCTACCGGAGCCGCCGCCGCTTCCAGGTCAGCAATTGCGGAAGGGCGGCGGCCCGGTAAACTTGTTCGTTAGGCGTGCCTGAAAATTACAACTTTGACCAGAACATTGAGTATGATATTATCCAAAAATTGAAGGACATATGAATCTTAATGACCGCATCACAATCGATCCAGAAATATGCCACGGTAAGCCAACGATTCGTGGACTGCGCTATCCTGTGGAAGTCATACTTGATTACTTAGTTCTGGGATGACAACTGATGAAATCCTTGCAGACTATGACGATTTGGAGCGGGAAGATGTTCTTGCAACACTAAACTACGCGACTCAGCTAAGCCAGATCAAGCGGATTGAACCTGCTTTGGTATGAAATTTCTTGTTGATGCTCATCGCCAAAAAGGCTCACAGGACTCTTGAAACTGATGGGCCAGGATGCGATTCATACCAGGGACCTACCATTAGGCAACCGGACCAAAGACTCGGAAATTATCAGAATATCATTACAAGAAGGTCGGGTTGTTGTAACAAAAGACGCGGATTTTGTCGAAACGATCGTACTGAAGAGCCAGCCTTGGAAACTTCTCCTTGTTTCAGCAGGAAATATTACAAACTCAGAACTTGAGTCATTGTTTACAGCAAATTTAGACAAGATCGCAAAAGGGTTTGTAGAGTTCGATTTTATAAATTGGATCGTACAAACCTAATCTATCATTTCTAAAAGCGCGCCTAACCCGCGTTGCAGCGGAGCCGCCGCCGGTAATTTGTTGACTTTTATCGGAAGGTGGCGGCCCACTGAACGCCAACGTTAGCTGGACTATTGTATTGTAGGCGAAGGGAGCAGGATGGCAGACGATACGATCGACCTCTTGAAGAATTACTTGTTATTGGAGCCCGACGGAGCGGCGGTCCTCCTTCCAGGTGGCGGAGACTTTTGGAGCCAGTTGATGTCCGGCAATGCGACCGATCCTGGCATCCGGCGGCTGATGGGCAGCGAGCACAGACGCCTGCTGTCGGCGTTGCCTATGGGTGCCGATTGGACAAACTGGGAAATGCATCCAGCGGGTGACGAAGTCCTGTTCATGCTTGAGGGCAAAGCAACATTTCTTCTTGATCTTCCCGACGGCTTGAGGGAGGTCGCTCTTAGTCCAGGACGCTTGCTGGTGATTCCGAAAGGAGTTTGGCACACCGCGAAGGTGAGTGAGCCGACTCGTCTGCTGGCGATCACCGCGGGCCAGGGCACTCAACACCGGCCGGCGTAACAGAGATGAACGCCAGCTAACACGCGCCTGCAGCCGACCGCGCTTCGCATCTGCCGCTGCTCCAGCGCGGTCGGCTGCAGGCCGTTAGGTTTTCTCCTTGATAATCACTTTGATTGTCAGGAGAGGCGATTGTAGAATGCGAGCAGGAGATCGACGATTATGGAAACTATCACTCTACAAGCCCATTTTGATGGTAAACAGATTTTACTGGACGAGCCAATCCAACTTGAGCCTGGCACTAAATTGCTTGTTACAGTTGTCTCTTCTTCAGAGACTGAGCGAGAACAATGGCTGAGTTATTCGATGCAGCTGTTGAGACAAACCTACGCTGACGACGAGCCAGAATATTCACTTAGCTTAATAAAGGAGCATAATCCCGAATATGGAAGAGGGTGACGTCGTCTTGACGGCAATTCGACAGTCTAATGGACAAATCAAAAACCGACCGGCCCGAGTGGATATTTTTATCAATGACGCCTTTTCTCCCTGCCGGTTATTTGAATCGGACCCAATTTCATCGATAATCCCGGTGTCTGATTCGCTATTATTTTCAATTTTTCGGAAAAGAAGCCGACGGCCATCGGCTGTTTTAAATTCAAAGTCCCGTTCGCTCCGGCTTAGTTCAACCAGAATTGTGTGGCGGCTCCCCTGGGGCTAAAGGGTCGTTTGCTGACTCCGCGCCACACGAATCTTAATACGTTATACGCCTTGGCAACAAGGATTTATGAACCCTTCCAAACCAGGAAGCAGAACGATCTGTTCGCGGTCGGTAAGTCATGGGAGCTCAACGCTTGCGTTGGCCGTAACAGTGGGCCTTAGTGGCTTCGACGACTATGCACGGGTTATTTTTGAGCTGGTGCCCGTCTGGCCGATAGCTTAAAGGAAAACCGTCAGGGACTTGATGTGGTTATCTATCCCGTCGTTTTCGTTTATCGGCAGGGTATCGAACTCTCACTCAAACATCTGGCTGGGTATCTTCCGTTTCTATGGGATGAGCACCACGATGTTGTACTGAGCCACAAGCTAATCGACAATTGGCGTACCATTCGTCCCTTTATCTATAGAGGTGTCGACCTGGATCCCGAAAACACCGTCCCTAGTGTCGATAAGATATTGGCCGACTTTACGGAAATCGACCCGAGTGGCGAAGTTTTTCGTTTTCCAGAATCCCGTCGAGGTCAAAAACACCTCGAAGAGACAAGCATCATTAACGTCGAGGTGTTTGCGCAAGCAATGGCAACGCTCGATGAAATCTTCGATTTCTGGTTTCATGTCACGTCAGAATTATTTGATGGAAAAATGGATGCTCAAAATCAGGCGGGCGTATAACAAATCGTTGCAGCCGACAGCTGCCGCGGCTGCGCCGCGTCATCTGCGGCTGAACTCAAAACGTTATGTCGCTAAAGAAATTAAATGAACCCGGAACTTATACGCTTATTTGACGACCAAGCCATGGCAGTATACGAGAATGGCAAACGTGTCCTTGGCTATAATGCGACTCGCTTCCTTCAAAAGATTCGCGCTGCTGGTGGCGTCTCAGCCGCTAAGTCATGGCTCAAAGAAAAGCCAAATGACAAGCCGACAACAGGCTTCTTGAAACTTGTTGACCATGGGAAACTAGACATTTCACTAGAGGCTCTCGTCTTACGCAATCCGTGGAATACATTATTCACTGAATCCGAATTGGGGTTGCACGACGACGATTAGAACGGTACGGGTACTTTCTACCTGCTGCAGAACCAGTTTTGCGATCGGAACCAGTCGCAGAGATTGTTGACAGTGCTACTTATGTGGAGAGGGTGCAGTCAACAAGGTGTTAGTGAATCGGTATGAAAGGGATAATGACGCCCGCGAAGCATGTATCAAACATTATGGCGCAGTTTGTTATGTATGTAAGTTTGACTTTGCCATAGTTTATGGATCAGCGTTTGAGGGTATGATTCATGTGCATCATCTCGTTCCAATAGCGACAATCAACACAGAATATAGAATTGATCCAATTGCTGATTTACGGCCAGTATGTCCTAATTGTCATGCTGTTATTCATCGTCGCGTTCCTTGCTATACAATTGCAGAGGTTCAAGGTCTACTTACTGCTCAGATCGCGACATAACCCGCGTTGCAGTGGAGCCGCCGCCGGTAATTTGTTAGCTTTGATCGGATGGCGGCGGCCCGCTAAACTCGTTCGTTAGGTCACTCGAGGTAGCAAAAACTAATTTTATGCCAATTCGCCTTATATATCATCAAACATCTGTAGACTCAGATAATACCTCTCCTTTTGACAAGGCAATTGTTAAAATAACGGAAGATGAAGATATAATGATAGCTGGCCCATATTTAGAAATTCATTATCTTGAGCAGATAATAAATTCAGGCAATTCATGGCGACTTCTTACCGATATAGAGAAATGGTTACTTGCTTACGATAATGCTGCGCGACAAATAATTTGCAACTTTATTGTTGCCAATACTGCCAATATTCATCACTGTAAAAAATTGCACGCAAGGTCATTATCGGTGGGAATAACGCGATGGTAGGATCTGCTAACTTCACCACAATGGGAATTACTGGTAACATTGAGATGTCGGTACTGTTTGAAGAGGAAGCACAAGTTGACGAACTCGGACAGTGGTTCAATGATTTGTGGAAACATTCTGATGTTGTAAGTGTAGATGAATTAGATAAATATATTTTGTCTTTACCGCATGTACAAATACCCAGTGAGGATATACAAAAACCATCTATAACGTCATCTGTTCTCCCAATTCATTCGAGATTTGTTGAGAGGAAGTGCGCGCCCCCAGGGTTTATCCACGATGAACATGCCCATGAACAATTGGTAGAGCGCATAAAGCGTGTCCCAAGTAGTAAGTGGATGGATCATTACTTTGATTTGATGAAAGAGTTGGTTGAAAGAGTCGAATTCAAAATGATGACCCGCGGCTTGTAATGTCGATTCCACAAAGCGGATGGTTTTTACCCGTTACGATAAACCAGCGATATGTCCTGGCTTCTCAAAAAGCAGAACAAGGGTTATTTTATAGGCATTATTTATGGCGCAATGTTTAAATCTGAGTCTGAGTTAAAGTCAATGACAGCATATTATGGGAGATATAACCCACATCGGGGTGAAAGTGCTGCACTCACTCCCTATTTCTTGCAATTTAATCCAGATACGGACGTTTTCATACCTGAGGAATTCAAAAGTGGGTGGATACATTCGGTATTAACAGAGCTGGATCGAGCAAGAAGCTCGTCGTTCCGAAAATACCATCAGCCACTAGTTTATAAAGCGGCGATCAATCTATCCTACAGGCGTGAATTGTTGAAAGAAGCGTTTTCTGATGAATGGGTGGCCTAACTCCGCGTTCGACCAGAGGCGTTGCCGTCTTCATAGTAAAACCTTTGCGGATGGCGATGCCCCGGTCAACTGGTGGTTAGGCCTATAAGTCAAGAAAGGTGCCCCACGTGGCAAAAGACAAACTCTCCAAGTCCCGCGAACTCGCAACCAAGATCATCTTTGCTGCGCTCCAAATTCTGAAGGATAAGGGTGGCCAAGCGCCCGGGCGCGACGTAATCGCTGCGGTCGAGAAGCGAGTCGCGCTGGACGAATGGGCTAAGGCCACATACGAAAAATCGGGTTACATCAGATGGCAATCAATATTGCACTTTTATAGTATTGATTGCATCAAGGCTGGATATTTAATCAAAAAGAAGGGTGTTTGGTACTTAACACCCGAAGGTGACGCCGCGTTGAAGCTCGGAGAGGTCGGGCTCCTGAACGCCGCAAGATCTGCATATCGAAAGTGGCGGGATGAAAATCAACCACAAGAGGTCGGCACGGATATTGATGTCGGCGAGGAAGGTCAGCAAGGCCAAGAAGCCACAATTCATGAGATCGAGCAACAGGCAATTGAGGGACTCAAGAAACAGATAAATCTCAAGAACCCCTATGAGTTTCAAGAGCTCGTTGCCGCTCTCCTGCGAGGAATGGGATACTACACCCCGTTCGTTGCACCTCAGGGCAAGGATGGTGGCGTTGATGTAATCGCCTACCGCGATCCGCTTGGAACGGTCTCACCTCGAATTAAGGTACAAATCAAGCACCGCGAAAACTCTGCCACCGTTCAAGAAGTTCGTCAGCTGATGGGGCTACTGCAGAAGGACGGAGATGTTGGAATGTTCGTATCATCTGGCGGTTTCACAAGTGACGCGAAGAGCACAGCGCGCGGGTCACATGTACACGTTGAACTCGTAGATATTGACAGATTAATTGCACTTTGGCAGGAGTTTTATCCAAAGCTCACAGACGAGGACAAGAATGTTCTGTCCTTAGTGCCAATCTACTTTTATGCACCCTCCGTCTAGGCCTAACCCGCTGGTCAACCGGACTTGCCTTCGGCAGGCCGGTTACCATCAACGTTAGGCGGACACGCAATGAGACAGATCCATTGAGGCCTCAAGTGAACCTTAAATGCGAAGCCATGAAGAGCCCCATTGACATTGCTTTCGACTTTCGATCAGACACGCCGCCGGGTAAAGATCCGGACGCGTTCAGTCCTACGCTCCGCAGATACCACAAGCATCTTTGGAGTAAACCTTTGCCGAGTGGTGTGGTTTTCAATCTTAATGACAGCGGTCCCGGTTACCTACATCACCACTCTGAAGTTGGCGAGTTCTTTCTATCCAGCGATGCAGTGATTCCAACGTTTTCGAGAGAGCGACGTATCTCTAACATCACAAATCAGATCTCGCAGGAGGAACTGGAGACGTTCAAGAGCCTGAGTTATACAATCGGCGGTATGATGTTGTTCCCGGGAACCGAGTGGAAACAAGATTACAATAAATGGTGCTCGCGGATTCCACCCTCGGGTTAAAGACCGATTCGATCTCACCGTAGAGTGCATCCGGCGGCACTATAGCGGCGAGCACAGTCCGCTGAGTGACACCCTGGCGCGCTATGCAGACTTCTTTGCGCTATTCGAAGGCTTCCAGGGATACGTGGAGTACTTTCTGCTGCAGGATTTGGTTAGTGATGATTGCTCCGCCGTGAGGTTCTTCGCCGCGTTCGAAGACTTTAGTATCTCACCGCTACCTGGAAGCGTTAATGCATACCGAGCGTATCGGCAGCTCGCGATGGGCTTTATCGAGGCTCGTAACTGTCGAATCTTCCAGTCCTGCTGACTTTGGGCTAAATTCGACCGGAAAGAGCTGGGATTTATAGAATGCGAGCACTGCGATTCCGAAGCAGAAAAAGGAGCTTGTGTTCAATCTTCGCCTAGCTCCACGTTCTACCGGAGGCGACGCCGTCTTTCAGGTAAAACGTTTGTGGACGGCGGTGCCCCGGTCAACTCGTTCGTTAGACAGCTGCAATCGTATGGGGAGCATATGCCATCAGAAGATTTGCGAATCCCGACTTTCGGCCTGGAGAATGCGGCTGTCGTTAATAAGCCTCGTCCGGCGGCATATGCAGTAATAATTGATAACCAAGGAAGAATCGCTGCGGTCAAAAGGAAAAGTCACTATTTTCTTCCAGGCGGCGGCTCGCTTGCGGAGGAGACACCTGAACAAACGGCAATGCGCGAGGTCAGAGAATCAAGTGCCTAACTCCGCGTTCGAATTGAGGACCGGTTGGCTGCTGGAAGTGGCCTCTTTCTCAATACTATCGTGCATTTTAGTTTAGCCCCCATTTGCTTGTAGACGGAGTTATTTAAGAGCTAACATGAGTTGTCGCACTGAGTGGTGAGGAAGTGGCCGATCAGTGGGCGGCGTGACTAAGGGTCAGTCGCATTATCAAGCCCTGCAATCATAAGTTTCCGCATTTGAAAAATTATTCCTGCCCACAGTAATTTTGGGACTCAGACATCATTCCGGTTATGCTTATTCGCAGTCAAGAAGCAATGAAGGCTTTCATAAAGCCGGGTATCCGGGAGTTCAAACAGAGAGCAAAGGGGAGCAACGATGGGAAAAGGCAAAACAAATCCAATCAAAGGCAAGTCGGGTGCTCAAGCTGTGAAGTCACCAGGGAAAGAATTGGCAGCTTATAATATCTTCGAAGATTATTCTATCCTCGACGAGCCGGACTCACCCGGGTCGGGCCGCCGATAACTCGTCCTCTGAAGGTATATACATTTGATCCCAGCCAGGGGAGAAACATCGGCAATCGATTGACGCTGGATGTGAAATACGAAAAGCTGTTACCAGGCCCGATTGGCGAGCGGATCGCAGTGATCGACTACGATGGAGCCAACAAAGTTTATTACAAACCAGTTGATCTCGATGACCCCGGTTTGCTTATTCGCAGTGGACTTGATCCATCAGAATCCGATCCCTGGTTCCACCAGCAGATGGTCTATGCCGTGGCCAGCGAGACAATTCAGCGCTTCGAAACGGTGCTTGGGCGGCATATCCATTGGCGACTTGATGAGCGGTTGCCCGAGCTATATCAATATGAACTTCAGCCGGGAAGCGGTGCGACTACCGATAAGAACATATTGCTCCAATCGCAACGCCGTTGAGAATCCCCTGATTGGCCTGGCACAGCAGTTTGGCGAGGCGCGCGGTCCACGGCAGAGCTTTACGCTCGGCATTGAGCGATCCGCCCAATCCAAATCCTGATGAAGGAACCTTAATCTGGAGCCGCACGAGCGCGGCGGCATTCTGGTTTCGGCAGTATTTGATGCCTATTTCACCGTCTATCTCCGCCGGACTGCTCCTTGTTCCGAGTATTTAAACCAGGAAACGGAAATATCAATACTACCGAACTTCCAAGTTCGCTGGCCAACCTGCTCGCCGAGGAGGCCTCTCGCTTTGGCCCTAACACCTTTTCAAGATCTGTGTTCGTGCCATCGATTACTGCCCGCCTGTGGATATCACCTTTGGTGAGGCCTGCGTGCAGTCATAACTGCTGATCGGGATCTTCATCCTGATGATGAAATGGGCATGCGTAATGCGTTCATGCAGGCATTCAGGGTTCGTGGCATTGTCCCGAAGATGCGCAATATTTTTCGGAAGAATCATCAGCTGGCCAAAAGTTCTCTGCGCCGGTAGACGGGCTTATTTTCGGCGATCCTAACGGTCTTACAAATGATGAAAAAGGCAAGAATGCCGAAAAACTACGGGCTTATGCGGAGGCAAACGCTGGGAGGCTGGGTTTTAGGCTGGACCCTTACACCTCTATCCCCTCATTCCATCCGGCTTTCAGGCTTGCCTCCGATGGCAGCCTGCGAATAGATATGGTTGTGGAGATGGCCCAGAAGTATGATGTGCCGTTCGATCCGAACAGGCCAGAACTCGCCACATCCCAAATGCGTGGTGGTGTTACGCTTCTGATCTCGAAGCCTCCACTCTGTGAAAGGCGAAGATGGTCCGGGAGAGATCCAGTACATCATACGCAAACGGCTCGAGGGTGAGCACGGTAAAAAACGTGAAGAACGTCAGCGACGCTTCGGCATTGGGCAGAGGATTGAGCGAGGGCAATGACCCAAAGCGTTTCCAGCTTGATTTCAACATGCTTTATGGGGGGATCTGATATATGACAGCCAGGAGTTCCAAAGCAAAAGCGACCGTCAAAGCCGTTCGACCCACCGGGGAAAGCGGTAACCAAAAAAGGCAAAGTTGGCTCATCCTGCCAACCCGTCCGGCTCCAAAGGAAAAGGAAAAAAGCCACCCGTCAAACCGCGCCGGTCGTTGACGCAGTTCGGCCGGCGGCTTTAAAGTGCGGATGTATCGTGTCGGATTTGGCGACTTCTTTCAGGGTAACCGTCCCGACCACTTCGGGCAATCAATACATTCTGATATGGATTGCGGTGTTTTCAAGGAACAACGAGGGGGGATATCGGCTCGATCGAAGAAGCCGTCGAGGATCTCTTCGAGACGACGAAAGGCCAGCTCGCGCTTGTCATCATATTCACCGCCACGCTGATCATATCGCCAGGCTTCAGCCGTGCCAAAAGCGCTTCAAGGATTTTAAAGCCTCTATGGTGTGGATGCCATACTGAGCAGTTCAATGATGACCAGGATTCTGTCCAGTAATTTTAATCTGCTGGCGCTGCAACTTGCCATGCGGTTCCGGGGCCGTAATGATGAAGCGGCCAACCAGGCGATCGATCAGCTTTCGAACGCCACAGGTATTGACTTCAGCGTCGCCGCAAAGGGGAACCAAGGGTGGAGGCAACGCCGCCGCTCTTGATCTACTGAAAAACCATCTGGGCCAGAATGGTAACAATGTCAGATATTATGCCGGCGACAAACCAGATACCGCCTGAGCTCGAGGCCTTTCAGCAGATATCCTCGGCCGCCGCCGAAGGATGCGAAAGAGGCCACGTGGCGCTGACCGACTTCAAAAGGCATTGGTCAATATCTTGACACCACCAGCACCTGATACCCGCGAAAAATCAATTCAGCTCTTTTCCAAGCATTGGATTACCGATACTCCACTTTCTTTGGGATGAGTTGCATTAGGCGACGATCGATTACAA
>JADJLO010000028.1 GCA_016710075.1 Acidobacteriota bacterium
TACTCCCGGTTTAAAACACTTGATGAGAGACTCTATGCCTCAGTGCGAAACAGAAGGGGCCAATCTGGAGAGGCTGTCCGCTGAGACCCTGGTGGGGGCAATGGGGAGAATCCCGGTTGCGCCCGAATCGTGGATGCGTTTTATCGGGTTCGGCGCGGATGAGCGGTATTTCACGTATCGTCAGATATACGCAGAATCGATGCGTCGCGGGGCTCATCTGGCAGGGATGGGTTTGAAGAAAGGCGACCGCGTCGTGCTGATGATGGGTGAAGCCCATGAATTCCTCATGAGTTTTCTGGGATGTGTTCTTGCGGGAATCATTCCGGCGCCGATCTCCCCAATGGTTCCGACCAAAGGGGGAGAGCATTTTCTGGCCACGGCGGCTCGAATCATCGACGATGCCGGAGCGAGTGTGCTGCTGATCACGGAGTCGTCGAGGCCTGTAGCCGAAGAGATACTGCAGCGGTCAAGCGGTGAGGCGCGAATAGTCGGGGCGGAGACGGCATTTGCCGATGACCCGAAGCCATTCGAGCCGCCAGAGGTCGATCCCGAAGATATCTGCTTTTTGCAGTACACCTCGGGCAGCACGACGGCGCCCAGAGGCGTGATAGTGACGCATGGCAATCTGATGGCGAACATCAGATCGTTTATGGGCCCTGCCGGATTGAATGTCGGCCCAGATGATGTGGGAATCAGCTGGTTGCCGCTCTATCACGATATGGGTTTGATCGGACTGGTTCTGGGACCGGTGGTCTATATCGGGCCGCTGGTAATCATGGCGACGAGTTCTTTTGTCCGCGAGCCGAGGAGCTGGCTGAGGTTGATCGACAAGCACCGCGCAACGATCACCTTCGCTCCCAATTTCGCATTTGCCCAGGTGATCAAGCGTCTTCGTGATCAGGACCTTGAGACGCTCGATCTTAGCTGTCTGCGCGTGGCGGGCTGCGGCGCCGAGCCGATACATGCTCCGACGCTGAGAAGCTTCGCCGAACGCCTGGCGCCGGCAGGGTTTCGCTCCGAGGCGTTTTTGCCGAGTTACGGGCTGGCGGAATCGACTCTCGCAATCAGCATCCATAGAACGGGTCAGCCGCTGCGGACAGAAATGATCGATGCTCTTGAGCTGCGGCAGGGAAAGGCCATTCCGGCTAACGGCGCCGGCGATGAAGGCAGCGTCAAGGAGATTGTCTCCTGCGGATTTCCGCTCCCCGATCATCAACTGATCATAGTCGACGAGAATGGCCGGATTTTGCCTGAGCGTGAAATCGGAGAGATCGTTTTCAAGGGGCCGAGCGTCACACGGGGATATTACCAAAACCCTGAAGCAACCTCGGAATCATGGAAGGATGGATGGCTCTACACCGGCGACCTCGGTTTTTTGGCGGATGGCGAACTTTTTATTTGCGGTCGAAGCAAGGAGTTGATTATCATCCGCGGCGCCAACTACTATCCACAGGATCTGGAATGGATAGTGCGTGATCTCCCCGGCGTCAAGCGGGGAAATGTCGCGGCATTCAGTGTCAATGAGGGTGGAGACGAGCTTCTGGTCATGATTGCAGAGGCCGACTTGAGAGAAGCGGCCGATCTGCGTCAGACAATCGCGACACGGATTCTGGAGTCGGTCGGGCTTGAGGTCCACCGGGTTGTCCTTGTTCCTGCAGGAACTTTGATCAGGACAACAAGCGGAAAGTTACAGCGACGGAAGATGAGGCAGCTTTATCAGCAGGGAGAAATTGAAGAGCTGTAACCCCTGGAGTTCAAAGTTTAAAGTTTAAAGTTTAAAGACGAGATTACGTGAAGGGAGTGGACCAGCATTGTCAACAAAGGCAGATATTGCCGTTACCTACGACGTATCAAACGAGTTTTTCAACCTCTGGCTCGACAAGCGAAGGATTTATTCCTGCGCGCTGTTCGAAGGCACAGACGACCTGGAACAGGCTCAGTTCAACAAACTGAAATTCTTCCACGATAAGGCCCGGGTGACCCCGGACAAGCGCGTGCTCGATATTGTCTGCGGATGGGGCGGGTTGATGGAGTTTCTCGCGACCGAGATGGGCGTCAAGGATGTCAACGGAATCACCCTTTCCGAGGCCCAATACACCGCGATCAGAGAAAAAGCCGTTCCCGGGGTCTCAGCCGAGCTGGTCTCATACCTGGATTACAAGCCTCAGAAAAAATTTGACGCCGTGATCAGCATCGGGATGTTTGAGCACATCGCGACACCGGAGCAGGTCCGGGGCGGCGAGAACATCAGAGTTTACAGAGACTATTTTCGGCGCGCATGGGAGTGGACGACTCCCGGCGCATGGTTCGGTCTTCAAAGCGTTACCGGAGCGCTGCTTCCCAGAAAGCGCGAGGATATACGGGATCTGGGCTGGGGAACGACCACGATTTTCCCGGGAGCGATCACGCCGCGGCCTGAAGCCATTCTCGCCGCCGTCAATCCGTACTGGGAGGTCATGGAGCTTTGGACCCGCCGCGAGCATTATGCAAAGACCACGGCCGCATGGCTCGATCGCCTGCAGCAGCACGAAGCGGAGATTCGCCAGCGCTGGGGCGACAAGACTTTCGAGGATTACGAGCGTTATCTTGGCGGGTGCGTCAAGGTTTTCGAGAAGGGATTTCAATCCCTGGCGCAGCTTGTCATGAGACGGATAGATTAAAAGAAGTTCAAAGTTTAAAGTTTAAAGTTTAAAGACGTTTTTCCAAATAGACTGATTACATCCATTTGCAAAACGCTGCTCATGGTAAATCTCTTTAAACTTTGAACTTTAAACTTTAAACTTTGAACTCGCTAACTTTTGGAGGATGACAGTGACTGATGAAGAGGTTTTGGGTTTGATCAAGGAGGCTCTGGAGTATTCGGCGCCGGAGCACGCCAATGTCAAGATGAGCATGGAGAGCACACTGGGCGAGCTTGGGATTAATTCAATCACGGCCCTTGAGATCGCCGGTTATATTGAAGACAAATTGAACATCAAGCTGCCGGATGATGAACTGGCGCCGATCAACACGATCGGCGGACTGGCGGAGCTGATCCGCCGGCAGATCTAGAAGGCGAAGCAGAAGAACCTGGAGGTGAGAATGAGCGCAACCAATACGCAACGCGAGAAGATGTATCGGGCATACTGCGAATATTTCGACACGGCGGAAAAGAAGCGTCGCTGGAATCCATTCACCGACGTGCCGTGGGAGAAGCACGATCCATCGCTCAATACTGAAGAGGACGCCGTTTGTCTTGAGACATTCTGTGGTGTGGAGTTGTATGTTCCCGACTACACATCGAATGCATTCAATATGACGAGAAATCTTTTTGGAGCGGCGTGGTTTGAGGCGAGCTGGGGTTACGAGGAGTCCAAGCATGCTCTGGTTTATCGAGAGTATCTGATTCGATCGGGACTGCGGACCGAGGAGCAGTATGCGGAATTCGAAAGCCAGGTCCTGGGCAAGGTCTGGCAGCTTCCGTTCGAGACGCGGCGCCGGATGAACTGCTACGGTGCGCTGCAGGAGGCGGCCACATATCTGATCTATGCCGTGCAGCGCGATAAAGCGAAGCTCAACGGCAATGAGCTGCTTGAGAAGGTCTACTTCCTGGTGAGCAGGGATGAGGCGGCTCACAGGGGCTTTTATCAGAAGATTCTCCAGTTCGAGCTCGATGAAGATCGCGAAGGCGCGCTGGCGGATCTGGCACACGTTGTCTTCAATTTTCACATGCCCGGCATCGGGTTGATCCCGGAATACGATGACCGGTTGAAAGTCGATGGCGTCGGCATCACGCCCCAATACTTCCTCCAGAACGCCGTTTTCCCGATGTTGAAAGTTCTCGGCACCAGCCGCACTGAGTTGTTGAAATACTATCGCCGTTCACAGGCCGAAGAGGCTGCCAAAGGCGCAAAAGAAGTAGTTCCGGTTGAAAGTGTTGGAGCAGAGCCTTCTCTGGCGATTTCCTGAGGTGCAGGGGGCTTCTTGAAAAGCGCTGAAATGGAGATTGTCGAGATTGGAATCAGCCAGGCAAAAGATCGCCATTGAGACGGCCGACGGGCGAAAGCTGGCCGCGTGCTGGTGGCCGGGAGCACAGGCGGCGGAGCGGAGCATCGTATTCATACCGGCGCTTGCCGCTCCGCAGGAGTATCTGCATTTCTTCGCCTCACATCTGGCTCGGCGCGGATGGGGTGTTTTGACATTCGATTATCGCAGCGTGGGTGCATCGCAGGATGCTGCGGCCGATTCTTCCGTCACGCTGGACGACTGGGTGAATCTCGATCTTCCGGCTGCCGTATCGGAGGTGAAGCGGCGAGCGAATCCGAAGTTCATGGCGGCCGTTGCTCACAGCATCGGCGGTCAACTTCTGGGCCAGAGCCCGATTCGCCACGATCTCAACGGGGCATTGTTCATTTCGGCTCAACGCGGGATCCCGAAACATTATCAGGGCGTCGGGCGGCTCCGCATTGAATATGCCTATCTGCTCTTCCCGATTATCATTCGATTGTTGGGGCGATTGCCTGTTTCATCGTTCACTTTACCCACCGCCTGTTCTGGCCGGGCGGTCAGACAGTGGGTCAGATGGGGGCGAAGCGGAGTTTTTACCGACACCAACAAGGCGAATGTCGAGGAGCGATTCTCGGATTACCGTGGGCAGTTGACGGCGGTCGCGATTGCCGATGACCAATATTACGCGCCCGTTGGAGCAGTCGAGGCGCTGACGCAAATGTATCGGAACGCCGGGTTGCAACGCGAACTGGTCAGCCCCCGGGATTACGGAGTCGAGGCGATAGGTCATTTCGGTTTCTTTCATCGCCATACACCGCGCGAATTGTGGGACAAGAGCGAAGCATGGCTTCGCGAAATGGAGAAAAGATTACGAAATAAACGAATCAGGAATGCAGAATGTAGAATGCAGGCAGAATGTAGAATGCAGAATTGTTAGAATGACCAGGAAAACTCAGTGGCTTAAACAGGTTGAATTGATTTTTCCCATGCAGAATTCTGCATTCTGAATTCTACATGTCTCATTCTTCATTCTCCATTCTGAATTCCTGATTCGTCTGTTTCGTAATCTTATTTTCCTGAAAGCAAGAGGATGGAAATGGCATCGGACATCTTCGCGAAATTCGAACAGACCGCTAATCTCTACCCTGATAACCTCGCACTCGAGATGCTCAGTGATGACGGGGATATTCGTTACACCTACCGCGAGGCCTTGAATCTTATAAAGCTACTCGGTCAGTCGCTGCGAAATCGCGGGGTCAGAAAAGGCGAGAGGGTCGCCTTCTGGGCTCGCCTCAGTCCGAATTGGGCGATTGCTTATTTTGGTGCATTGCAAAGCGGCTCAGTCAATGTTCCTCTCGACATCGAGTATGAGGCCAAAGACCTCTCTCCGATTCTTTCCGAGATCGATTGCCGTTTCATTTTTACGATGCAGGAAAAAGTTCCGGCGCTGAAAAAAGCATTGCAGGAGATCAAAAATCCGCCGGTCATCGTCCTGCTGGATGCCGACCGTGATGATGAAGATGGTTTGATCAGCGTCAATAGTCTTTTTGAGGAGGATCTTACCGGGCCACCTCCGCCGGAAATTGCACCTGAAGACATCGCCACGATCTTTTTCACATCAGGAACCACGGGGAAGCCCAAAGGCGTGATCATTCGGCATCACAATATGATCAGCAGCGTGACCGGCATTTTGCAATACATGGAAGTTTCGGAGCATGACAAGGTTCTTGCAGTCATCCCTTCGCATCACATATTTGCATCGCTGGCGAATCTGCTGGTGCCTCTGGCAAGGGGAGGCAGCACTACATTTCTGCGTACAATCAACAGCGTTGAGTTGATGAAGACGATGCAGACGGCTGGAATCACGGTGTTCCCGGCCGTGCCGCAGGTCTTTTACCTGCTTCACAAGAAAATCTTCGAGGAAGTCGAAAGCAAACCCCCGACAGTGAGAATGATTTTCCGATCATTGTTGCGGCTCAGCAATTTGATGAGGCGAACGACGGGCATTAATCCGGGACCCGTTCTCTTCTCGAAGGTACACAAGGTGTTTGGGGGCCGTCTGAGGCTGCTTGTCAGCGCAGCTTCCTATTTCGACCCGAAGATCATCAGGGATTTTTATAGTCTTGGTTTCACGGTGCAACAGGGGTACGCGCTGACGGAAACCTTCGGCGGCGGAGCGTTCACACCGTATTTCGACAATGTCATCGGTTCTGTCGGCAGGCCGTTTCCCGGCGTGAAGATCAAGCTGGTCGATCCGGACGAAACAGGCGTCGGCGAGATTGCGATTTCAGGGGACACCGTCATGCAGGGCTATCTCAACGATCCTGTAAAGACGGCAGAGGTTTTGCGGGAAGGCTGGTTTTACTCGGGAGACCTCGGATCGATCGATGAGAAGGGCAATCTCTTCATCCGCGGGAGAAGGAAAGAGATGATCGTTCTCAGTTCCGGCAAGAAGATCTATCCCGAGGAGGTCGAAGAGCATTACCTTCAGATTCCGCATATCAGGGAGTTGTGTGTTTTGGGCGTTTCGGGTGTTGACGATTATGCCAATTCCGAGCGGCTGCACGCGGTGATCGTCCCTGATTTCGATTATTTGAAGCAGCACCGCATTGTCAATTCGCGAGAGATAATCCGTGAAGAGATTGAAGCCCGCTCAGCCTCGCTGCCGAAATACAAGCGTATTCTGACCTATGAGCTGCAGACTGAGCCGCTGCCGCGAACCGCCAGCCGCAAGATCATGCGGTTCAAGGTCGTCCCGAATCTCAACAACGGGGCGTCGAAAGACAACAAGCCCATGGTGACGCCTTATCGTTCACAGGAAGGGGACGATCTGCTGCAGGCGACCGAAACATCACGGCAGGCACTCGAAGTCATCCGCCGCGAGACCAGTGTTGATTGCGAGCTGCATCTTGATATGAACCTGGAACTGGATCTGGGATTCGATTCGCTGCAGCGGATCGAACTGCTGGCGCAGATCGAGCAGGTGACGGGCGTCCGCCTCGGTGATGACATCGCCAGCCAGGCCTTCACCGTGCGCGACCTTCTGAAATCGATTGATGATCTCAAGCGAAAAGGCGGCTCGGTTCAGGGGCAAGGAAGCTCACAAGCACCGGCCCGCATCACCTGGAAAGAGATTATCGCCTCTGCCGATACCGATGATATGGCCGGCAGATACATCATCAGCCCATCGACTTTTTCGAGAATCTTTCATTACTTCGGGCTGCGGTTTATCAATCTGATTGCCAGAATCTTCTTCAAGCTCAAGGTTCACGGCATCGAGAACCTTCCGCAGGATCGACCTTTTCTGATCTGCCCCAATCATCAGGGCTATCTCGATGGACCGCTGGTCTCATCGGTCATGCCATGGCGCGTGTTGAAATACATGTTCACGCTCGGATTCACTCCGTTTTTCAGCGGAGGCTTCAAGGAGTTCGTCGCCAGGGTCGGCCGGATCGTTCCAATTGATGCCGATACCAATCTGGGGCGTGCAATGAAAATCTCGGCAATAGGTCTGAAGGCGAAGCAAAATCTGCTGCTGTTTCCCGAAGGAGGGCTGACCTGCGACGGGGAACTGCAGAAATTCAAGAAGGGCGTCGGGATTCTGGCCAGCGAGCTTAATGTCCCGATTGTTCCTGTAGCGATCAATGGCTCATTTGAGGCATGGTCGAAAGTTGGTGACGGTGTCCGGTTTACTCCGATCAGCATTACATTCGGGAAGCCTCTTTATCCTGGAGAGGGCGCTTCCCTGCAGGAGGATCCGGAAATGGAATACTCACGCATCGCGCTGCAAATCCGCAGCGCGGTCAGCGAGCTCCTCAATGGAGCGAAGGCAAATATCAACCCCACGATATAAGTTCGAGAGTGGAGTAAGGAGTTTCAATGCAAAGAACAGGTACAAGGTTTTTCTGGATACTGGCGGTATCGGTAATAACGGTTTTATGTCTGACCCTGACTGAAACTAAGGCTCAAACGGTGACCAGTGGCGCCATCAGAGGGATTGTTTATGAAGTCGGAACTAAAGCTCCGATTCCCGGGGCCACGGTTACCGTAACGAATCAGGATACCGGTCTCATCCGCACTGCGCTGACAGACGCCGGCGGTGAGTATTTCATCAAGATGCTGCCCGTGGGAATCTATACGGTGAATGGCGCAAGGCAGGATTTCGAACCGGTTCTGACATCGACAACAAACATACCCGTCAGGATTCTTGATCCTAGCATTGTCACACCTCCCCCGATTGAGTTGCGCCGCGTTGGAACGCCGGGTGTCGTCGCCCAGACGCCGCCAACCACGACGCCGGGAGGTCAGGCAGTCTCCGTCACTGAATCGGAGCAGCTGGTCAACACATCGAACGCCAGCAGGACGCAGCATTTCGATTTGCGCCAGATTCAGGCATTGCCGCTCCCCGGGATTCGTTCCTTCGATGATCTGGCATTTCTTTCACCCGGTGTCGCAGCGCCTCCTCTGGCAATAGGATCAGTCGTCGGACCGGGAGTCGGCGCCGGTGTCGGCACATCCGGACAGTTTGCGGTCAACGGCATTCGCAGCCGTGCAAACAACTTCACGATTGACGGTTCGGACAATAACGATGATGACATCGGCGTCAGGCGCCAGGGGTTTACCTCGCTCATCCCGCAATCCATCGAAAGCATGCAGGCTGTGCAGATCACGACGCTTCTGCCTGAGCCGCAGCTCGGACGAAACATGGGCGCCCAGATCAATGGCGTTTCCCGCTCGGGCGGAAAAAGCTTTCATGGCACGCTCTACGGGTTTTTCACCGACAGCAGTCTTAAAGCCCGCGACACATTCGATCTGACCGGCGGCCCGGCGACATACCCGCTCAAGCGGGCTGACGGCACGGCCGTGACCATCGGGCGTCTGACCACAGCCGGGCAGCTTGTGGATGTCAGGCCGCTTGCTCCGGCAAATCCGTTGGCGGAAAGAGTCCCTTCACGCGAGGTCAATACGGTCTCGTCCTCGGCGGACCGGTGGTCAAGGACTGGACTCACTTCTTCTTCTCTTACGAGCGCCAGGATATCAATGCGAGCAGAGAGTCACACTTCGCCGTTCCCACTGTCGCTCATCGAGGGCTCTTTAGCAGCGGCGAGTCCGGGCTTCTGGACAGCCAGAGGAATCCGGTCTATCCAACTTCGACTGCAGGCAATGCATTTCTGAGCCTCTACCCGTTTCCGAATAATCCGGCCGGCCCATACGGACCGGCGACTTTCACGCAGGTTCTTCCCGCGGGCGCGGACGGCAACATCTTCTCATTCAAGCTCGATCAGAACGTCAACGCTTTTGGCCAAAGACATCTGCTGAGTGGGCGATACAACTTCACCAACGACAACACGGTTCTGCCCGTCACCGGTGAGGCGTTGTTTTCGTCCCTGCGCGCCAGAGTGCGGACGCAGAACGTCTCCATTCTCTTTGACAGCCCCATTTCCGCGAGAGCAGCCAATCAGTTCCGGCTTTCATACGGCCGGACGTCGCTTGGATTTCAGGAAACGCGCAATCCCTTCCTTCTGCCTGGCGGTAATGGCCTGACCAATCCAAAGGAAAAGGCGTACCTGCTCAACGCGCCCTATATCTACAATGCTTCCACTGCTGCGGGCTCTCAGTTTCAGATTGTCGACGGCTTCGACACCGAGAGATTGACCGGACCTCTCGGCCAGATTGCGGTGACGGGCTACAGCCCGATCGGCGTGGATGTCTTCAATTTTCCGCAATCGAGGACAAATAACACCTATCAGATAGCCGATACGTTCATCTACGACATATCGAAGCACAGGATCTCAGCGGGCTTCGACATTCGCCGGACGGAGCTCAACAGTTATCTTGATAGAAACTTTCGTCCGCTGGCGACCTTCAACGGTGCCCAGGATGTGGCGAAGCTGATCAATCCTACGGGACCTACCATCAATCCCCAGGGGTTTTACTTTGGCAGGGATTACCTTGCGGTCGGCGCTCCGACGGGATTCTTCCAGACCTTCTCCAGTGGTGCACCCGATTCCACAATCGGTTTGAGATACTGGCAGCACAATCTGTTTTTCGGAGATCAGATTCGCATCCGTCCCAACTTTACCCTGACGCTGGGGCTGCGTTATGAACTAAATACTGTTCCCGGGGAGGCCAATCGCAGGATAGAAAACTCCTTCAACTCTCCAGATGTCAAACAGTTCATCGCGATCGAGAGAGAGCTGACCAGATCAGTATTCGGACGAAGCGTCTCGGGGCTCGAGAATTTTCTCTCCGGCCGCTTCAAGATCTATCAGACGGATGCTAATAACGTTGCACCCCACTTTGCCTTCGCCTGGGACCCATTCAAAACCGGCAAGACTTCAATCCGTGGCGGTTACAGCCTCTACTACGACCAGATTCTCGGTTCGGTCATCAGCCAGTCGCGAAATGTCTTCCCGAATTTCCTGACGGTCAATTTCGGCGGCTACAATCCTGACTGCAAGACAAATCCGTCGGGCTGCATCCAGACTCTTTTCCATCGCCTTGTTGCCCAGAATCCGTCATTTACCTTTGCCAAGCCGGGTACACTCAACCAATACAATTCGTCGTTGGGCAGTATTCCCCTGGCGGCTATCACCGCGTCTTTGCTTACGAATGTGACGACGGGACCGGGATTTATCCTGCCGGACGCCAAGTTGCAGACTCCGTATTCCCAGCATTGGGGATTGACGGTCGAGAGGGAATTATGGAGAGATTTCCTTCTCTCGGTTGGTTATGTTGGAACCAAGGGCACGAAGCTGCTTCGCATGGCGACCCCGAATCTGGGGCCTAACTCGATAGCATACGTCAGCAGCATTCTTTCAGAGCAGCCTTTCCCCAATGCTCCGAGCGCGCGGTTCCCGTCGTTCTTCGGAATCAATGTTCCACCCAGCAGATCTAACCTGATCCCCGATTTCAGGCCATTTCCGCTGCTTGGATCATTCACATCGATTGAGTCGGATGCCAATTCGAATTACCACAGCCTCCAGGTTCAGCTCAACAAGCGGTTCGCCAAAGGCCTTCAGTTCACGACCGCCTACACCTGGTCGCACGCTATCGACGAAGTCTCGGATCTGTTTGACCTGGCGGGTGCGCCCGCACTGCCTCAGGACAGCTATAAACGCAGCGCCGAACGCGGAGACGCCAACTTCGACGTTCGCCACAGGTTCGTTTACAGCTTCGTCTGGGATCTGCCGGGCTTTAGCAGCAAGAACTTCTTGACAGGCGGCTGGCAGCTTTCCAGCATCGGGACATATCAGACCGCGCAGCCGTATTCGGTATTGTTCTGCTGCGACATCAATCGCGACGGCAATGCTTCCGACAGGATCAGCTTCCTCAATTCAACCGGAGCCGATCCCGGTTCCGCTCCGCGCAATACTTTCAGGGCGCAACGCACCTCTTTCATCAACCTGTCGGTCAACAAGATCTTCAAAATCGGTGAAGTCAACAAACTGGAGATTCGCACTGAATTCTTCAATCTCTTCAACCAGGTTAATTACGGCATCCCTGTCAACAGACTCTTCTACGGTAATGTCGGTATTGAGCCTCTTACTCAGAAGAACTACTACGATACAAGGGTGCCGGCTCGTACAATCCAGTTCGCTCTGAGGTACAGCTTCTAAACTAAAACAGAAGAAGAAAGACAGATTACGAAACAGACGAAAAAAACGAAACAGACGAAAAATCACGCGGTCAATGTGCCGAAGGTTTTTGCGTTTGTTTTTATTTCGTCTGTTTTGTTACTGTTTTCTTTTCTTTTCTTTAATTGATGGGAATGACGAAGAAAGTCTGGAGCAGCGACTCGCTGAGGTCTTTGCCGCGAAAGCCCACCCCGCCGTATGAGAACGAATCATCCTGGAAAACTCCGACCCTGAGAGGTTTGGTTGATGGGGAGCTGGCGATGGTCATGCTGGTATCGAACCGGGCGCCATGGGCCTCGAAGATGAAGTGAAACGAGTCGCCTTTCTTGTCAATCTTCTCGACAACAGGGCGGCTGTCCATCCATTGCAGTTTGCCGTCACGGCAGATATAAAAATTCAGAACGGGAATTTTTCCCGTCGCAGTGCTGATTTCAAAGAGGTAGTAATTATTGACATCCCTGGCCCTCACAGCCCAGGCCACTCCCTTGTCATTGGCAAAGACAACGTCAAATTCGAGCCTGAAGTCCCTGTAGGTATTGAAAGTCCGGCTGGGTTCGGTATCGAACAAGACCAGTTGATCGCCCTTGATCATTGCTCCGGAGGCGGCAAATTTCCAGGAGGATGTTGGCGGATACCATTTTCTGGCGCCCAATGAAGGCTGCCAGTCGCCTTCGGTGGAGACCGGGACGGGAATCAGGTCAGCCGTCTCTGTCGCGGGGTTTTTCGCGAGCGAAAGAGTCAGATCCTTTCTCCAATCCTGAAATCCTTCTTTCGAAACCATTAATTTATGCTGGCCGGGAGGCAGAGAGATCGTCACATTGCCGTTGGATGGGATGATTGCCTTCTCTTCGGTACCGATGTAGACCCTTCCTCCGGGCTGTGAGTTCAGATTGAGAGTCACTTTGGCAAGATCGAGCTGTGCCGAGACGAACGTTTGTTTGCCGGGGGGCACGGGAGAGACCTCGATCTCTGAGTTTAGATCGACATACCCGTCTTTCGAGATCCGCAGCCGATGCTTTCCAACCGCGATTCTGGAAAGGGAGATACCCTGACCGTCCGACATCGCCGGGGTGATGCTGATCGCCATTTCGTCAAGGAAAACTTTCGCGCCGGCCGGCGCCCCGCCAATCCGGATCTCTCCGTACCTGGAGACCATTTTATTGAGCGCCACGAATGTTTCCGGGCGCGCCGGGTCAACCTGGATGGTGTCTGAATATGGATTGTAGTCAGGATGCTCGATCGTGATCCTGTATTTGCCGGGAAGAAGATTGATCAGGTTGAGACTTCCGTCCAGATCTTTAACCGTCTCTTTTATCGCCGGCGCTTTTTTCTGATCCGCCGCGGACAGAGCGTTGAGAGTGACCGAGGCTGAAGGAATGGCCACAACGCTCAGATATCCTTTGTCGGCTTTGGTGACTACTTTGACGAATTCGGTTTTAGTGATGACCTTGACTCGTTCGCTCTCGGGGACGGTGCGGTCAGTCCTTTTCGGGCCTACGACATCGCGCGAATCAGATTTGCCGGTGTTTTTGCTTCGATCGCTGCGCTTTTGCGCAAAGCCTTGATGTGGAAGCCCGATCACAAGGCCGAGGGCCATCAGTTGCACGAGGGCCGCAACCCAGCTCCGACCCGCCATTCTACAGCCTGCAATTGCGGCGCAATCATCAGATGTTTGAATCATTCCACGTCTCATTGTCGCTCGACGTCTTTGGCGCACCTGAATCCGACCCTCAGTATCTGATCATCGGGTATTTCAGTCGGGAAATCGGCCCATCGATAAGTGTTGGTGCTCTTGTCGGGCGCATCCAGGAAGTTGCCGCCGCGATAGACTCTGAACCGCTGATCCGCGGCGGCGCCGTATTTCTCTGTGTAATAGTCCTGAACCCATTCGCTGACATTGCCGGCCATGTCGAAGACTCCAAACTGAGAGACATCCATCTCGAAGCTGCGAACCGGAGACGGTTTGGTCTGTCCCTTGCGATCAACATTGGCGTAACCTGCCTGCCACTGGTTGCCCCACGGGTAGAGCAAGGCCTTACTGCCTCCCCTGGCTGCGTACTCCCATTCCGCTTCAGTGGCCAGCCTTTTGTTCGCCCACCTGGCATAGGACGTCGCATCGTTCCATGTGACGAAGGTTACCGGCAACCTGGCTTCATCAGGCGGGTACGACCCGTTAAACTTCCAGTTCTTCGGAATTGAGCGCCCGGTGGCTTCAACGAACCTCTTGTAGTCCTGGTTGGTCACTTCATGAATATCGATGAAGTATGGCTTGACCTCGACTTCGTGGGCAGGACCTTCGTCGGCAGATCCGTCATTGCGGCCCATGGTAAACTTTCCGCCAGGGATGTAGACCATTCCTTCCGGCGCCTTGGGCGTTTGAGTGACGGGATTCGTCGGCCCTGTCTTCTGACTGAAATAGTAAATAATTACACCGGCCACACAGGCCAGGACGATCCCGGCGATAACGATTAATCCGGTTCGGGATTTTTTTGCACGGGCTTCGGTTGCTGTCACGGGGCCTGAGCCGGCCGATCTATCGCTGGTCGGCACATTGCCGGCGTTTGGAGTCGGCCGTTTACCCATGAGTCTGGTTGTCTGGTCATCCGCGCTGGAGCCTTTTTGAGCCAGTGCTGAAGTCTTTCTGCCGCCCGGCTTTGACGACCAATCCTCTGATTGCGATGGAAACTGGCCGCTATCTTCATTATTAGTATTTATGGAAGATATGTCCCCGGTGGCTTTGTAAGGCATGCTCAACAGAGGATCCGCCGGTATCAGTGACCCGCTTTCGCCGATTATCTCGACTGCCCGCCTCAACTCGGCGCTTAACTGGATAGCCGAGGACTGCCGGCGCTCGGGTTCCTTTTCGAGCGCGCGCATGATCACCTCTGCGATGGGCACCGGCACGTGTGGAGAAAGTTCCAGAATCGGACGCGGCTGCAAATGCAACTGGTTGTATACGATCTGCAGCGTGGATTCCCCGTCAAACGGGACCTCTCCCGTGAGCATTTCGTAAATGAGTATTCCGATGCTGTAGATGTCCGATTTGGGATCCAGATGCTTGCCCTGGCATTGTTCGGGCGACATATATTGCGGAGTGCCGATAATTGTCCCGGCCTGCGTCAGGAAATTATCCGTCTTCGTTTCCCGCAGCTTGGCGATCCCGAAATCGAGAACCTTGACCCGCTCAATATTGTTGATGCCCTCGATCAGTATGTTATCCGGCTTGAGATCCCTGTGAATCACCCCTCCGCGATGCGCTGCTTCAACTGCTCCGCAAACCTGACTGGCTATATTGACGGTCCGGATGTAATCGAGTTTCCCTTCTTTACGAATGATGCTGCGCAGCGATTGCCCTCGCACCAGCTCCATTGTCAGGTAGACAACTCGTTCATTCGTCACTCCGAAATCGGTTACTTTTACGGCATTCGGATGATGGATTCTTCCCGCCGCCTTGGCTTCGAGGCGGAAGCGCTTGATTGCCGTCTGGTCGGCTACGAATTCAGGTCTGAGCAGCTTGACCGCGACTTCACTGTCCAGATGAACGTGCGTGGCTCGATAAACGTTTCCCATGCCGCCTTCGCCGATCAGACTCTCCAACCTGTAGCGTCCATCGAGAACTGTTCCAATCATCGGGTCGAGCTCGACGAGCGGACTCCCGTCATTCAGGCAGAATGAGAGATTGCCTGGATAGGTCTCACCGCAATGATTGCACTTCTTCTGGTCCGCCATGCTTCTGATAAATCAATTAAATCAATACGTTGATTGACGAAAAACTGTATGGTTGCCGGCAAATTAACCTAACATTTATCCTGCAAGCCAGTTGAGATGTCAAGGCAGGGTATCAGGACCTCAGTTGCGGAAAGTGTAAAGTTTCTGATGCAAATGGACCTGGCAGCTAACATTGGCTAACGAGCTGGGGCGCAGGCGTCCCGCCTGCGATTAATCGCAAAAGACAAAATCGTAAACCTCAATTGACTCAGTTGCCGATACACGCAGGCGGGACGCCTGCGCCAGCTCGTATGGCCAATGCCCCGATTCTGATCAGGATAAGTTTACTTCCAGATCGCATCAAACTTGCGCACCCCACGGAGTCAGCCTGCATTCAAGTATCATCGTCTCGTCAGTTCAGGCTTTAAATTTTCCGCTTTAAACTGCGCCTCAATTGCCGGGGTCTTCCGACGTGTCGTATCTCTTTGTGATGGCGAGATCGGAATCGAGATGTCCGGAAGATCCGCCAGTCGAACCCAGGCAGAATCGAATTGCCGGGATCAGTTCCTTGCGCATTTCGGCAACTGAATCGAAGCGTTTCTCTTTTTCAACCGCCAGGCATTTTTGTAATACCGCGTCCAGACGCTTCATCTCCACGGAAGAGCCGGGGAGATGAAAAGGCCTGCTCATCATCGTGGTGATCAATTCCTGGAATGTTTTTCCGGAGAAAGGTCTGCGTCCGGTCAATGTTTTGATGACGATCACTCCCAGCGAAAATATGTCGCTGCGTTGATCGACATCGCCTCCGGTCAATTGTTCTGGGGACATATAACCGAAGGTTCCCAGCACTGTGCCGGGAGTGGTGATCGAGTGGCTGGTCGTCTCAGACGATGTTTCAATCTGAGTGATCTTGGCTATTCCGAAATCAAGTATCTTGACGACGGGCTTCGCCTCTTTGTTGGCTGTTGCCGCCTCTGAAGATTCCTGATCTTCGAGGATGAAAATATTGTCGGGTTTGAGATCCCTGTGGATGATTCCAGCCTCGTGGGCGGCCTCCATGGCGCTCAATATCTGGTCGAAGAGGTCTGCCGCGGCATCAGGTTCGAGATAGATTACATTTCTGAGTCTTTCGCCCAGCGTGACCCCCTTGAGCAATTCCATGACCAGGTAGGCGCCTTCAGTACTCAGCGCGCCATAATCGTAAACCCTGACGACGTTGGGATGGTTGAGTCGCGCCGAGGCCTGGGCCTCGCGCTGGAAACGGCGCTGAGCCTCCTGATTACCGAAAAAGCTGCTGCCCAGTATTTTAACGGCGACGCCGCGGTTGAGTCTGAGATCGGAGGCTTCGTAAACGGCACCCATTCCTCCTCTGCCGATCAGTTTGTTCAACTTGTATCTGCCTTCGACGGTTCGTTCGACCGGCAGGCTCAATTGTAATTCGGTCTGGTCATCGGGGCAGATTTTCTCAGAGCTGTCGTAGCACCGGTCGCATTTCGGGCATTCTTTGAGGAGGTTGATCTTCCTCTGCTCGACTCGCGAAAGCACCTCGTGTTGAATCCTGCGGTCACGGGCCACGCGCTCCTTCAACCGGACATTTTCGTAAACGATGGCGATCTGGTCGGCCAGGCTGTCGAGAAGCTGACGATCGCTTCCCGAGTAAGGCGCCTCGGATTTCTTGGGTCCCAGCAACAGCAGGCCCGTCAGCCGGTGGTCGGAGCCGTTCATCGGGACGATCAGGCTCGTGCCCATGCTGGCAAGCCAATCAAGTTCCTGCTGCGGGAGTTTTGCCCTGGCAGGCAGGGGAAAGTCCAGCGATCTTCTGTGATGCTCCATGACGCGCAAGAGCTCATACTCTTCGGGGATGCGCAACTCTCTTCCCGTCCCACCGGTTGAATACCCAAGCGAGAGATCTCGCTTGTCCTCCTCAAGGTAGAACATGTACAGATGCTCGGGGTGCAGCGCCTCCTCAACTTTCTGACTGACCAGACGCGCCATCCCCGACATCGAATCGAGCTCCCTTACTTCTTCGCTCAGCTCGCGCAAGATCTTGTCCTGCTGGTAGGCCTCACGGAAAAACCGGCGGTCGATCCACTCCTGTATCCGGGTGCGAAAAATAAGGCCAATCCCTGCCGCAATGATCAGCATCAGGTACGCGGGCTTGTCGTATAAAAGGTAGGTCAGCAGTTCCCTCAGCGAACGGTCTGATTTAGTGACGACAACATATAAAACTGCGATGATCGGGAGGGCGAGAAACAAGCGAAGTGCATTCCGGGCCAGCAGGTACTGAACGCTGCGGCGGATGACAACCTGAATGTCATAGACCTGCCGGTTGAGAATGGCATATCCCCAACTGATCGGCACCAGTATCATTGCAATTGCAGATGCCAACCTGAGCGTCTCAATTACCGCGCCGTTGGCAAACGATTCATACCCGGCGGCGGCGGAGATACGTGCAATCACGGCAACTGCCGTCTGGGGAAGCACCGGCATCATCGAGCCGTAAAGCACCATCCTCACACGGCGGCGCTGATCGGGCTGCCTGACCACGTGGTTATTTCGAACCAGCACCGCACTGATCGACACCAGGCAGACTATCCAGTACCAGTTGTTAATCTGACCAAAAATTGTTTCGGCCCCATAATAATCGCTTCGAAATTGAATGGCGGAGCTGCTTTGTGCAGCCGTGGTAATAACGAATCTGTTGAGAAACATGACCGCGCCCGAAAAGTAGAGCAGCCATTGGAGAATCGTCCAGAAACGTCCTTTCGGGATGCCATCCTGAAACCTGTAAGAAGAATGGTACGCGATCGGGCCGAACCAGATAGCTCCCTGAATCAGAATGAAGAAATACGCAGCCAGATTCTCGGCCTGGCTGAACATCCCCATGATCGGGATAATCGTAAAGGTAATCGCCTGATGAGCAATCATCAGAAAGGCGAAGGCGCCGAGGCGGGCGAGCTTGTCGCCTGGCTTGAAAAGACCGATCAGCAGCGCAACAATCACGCAGGCAAGATATCGCGGAAAATAGGCGATGGTTCTCTTCAGTCTTAAATTTAGAACGGCCGGAGATGCCGCGTACTGTTCATTGCTGATGCTGACGTCCTGTTCGATTCCTTGGCGCTCGATCTTCAGGGAGTGGCTGCTGCCTTTGAGAAAAGAGCTTTGCCATGAGAGTTGCGTTATGCGGCTGAATCGCGCATCTCCATTGATCGCCAGGATACTGTCGCCCTTCTGCAGCTTTCCCGCCGCAGGGCCACCCGGGTCGACATCAGCGATGACAACGCCGCGCGATGTGGGATTGGTCGTATACCCGTATTGATCGAGCCTGTGATATTTGAAGATCGTCGAGACGGCGAAGACACCGAATCCAATGAACCCCAGGGCTGCGACGATGATAAACCAGAAGAACCAGGGCCTCTGTTTAAAGGATCCTGGAGTAGCATCCTCCGTCATTTTCAATTCGTTATCTTTGTAATTCAATCTCATCTGAGGAAGTCTAAACTTAACTTTAAGATGTTTAAAGTTTACTGATATCAACTGATTTTGTGGTTGTTGATTGCGAAGGCTGTATCGGGGGAGCCTGCATATCAGCCGTCGGCTCCTGTTCGATAAACCACGAAATCCGATCGTATCAGAGAAAATTTAAAGTCAGTGATTCCAGTTTACCCACGTCTTTGAACTTTAAATTTTAGCCTTTAAACTCATACAGTATCTTTCCGGAATGGGGTTAATTCAAGGGTCTGGTGGTCAGTGGTTTTGTCGATAACGGGGTTGTCTTGTTGCCGCCGGTCTCGTTTTCGAGGCCTTCCCATTTGATCAATTTCAGATCGAGGACGAAGATCGCATAAAGTGCGGGCACCAGCAGTTTTGTGACATAGTTAGCCAGCAGCAGTCCGCCGATCTGAGCGTAGCAGAGAGCCTCCCACAATGGCCCGCCATTTCTCGCCAGCGGGATGAGGCCGAAGATGGTCGCGCCGACCGTGATCATTACCGGTCGCAGTCGCGCGATGCCCGCGTCAAGCAGGGCTTCGCGCAGCGGCTCCCCTTCGTTGTGTTTCTCCTCGACGAAATCGAACAGGACGATTACGTGGGAGACGATCACTCCAATCAGGCTGGCAATTCCCAGAAAGGCGATGAAGCCGAACGGGGCGCCCATGATCGCCAGTGCGGCGAAGGCGCCGACCATGCCAAAGGGGATCGCAGAAAATACCAGCAGCGGCTTGATTGCGTGTTTGAACTGGATGACCAGAGCCAGGAAAATGCCAATGATTGAAATCACCATGACCAGGGCAAGGTCACGGAATCCTTTCAGCCGCTGTTCGCGTTCTCCGCCAATGCCGATCTTGTAGCCGGGTGGCAGATTCTTTTCAAATTTATCGAGTTTTTCCCGGGCGGCATTAAAGACCTGCGACGGAAGGACGCCGCTAACGGGGTAGCAGGCGACGGTGATGGTTCTGAACTGATTTCGGCGACGGATCTTTTCCGATTGCAACTGGTAGTCGATCTGGGAAATCTGGCGCAGCGGCGCCTTTGCGGGGCTTTGCAGCGAATAGACATACAAATTCTGGATGTCGGAGAGTCTGGCCCTCTCTTCCACCCGGAGCTGGACGACAATCGGTATCTGTTGCTTGCCCTCGCGCAGGCTCGTCACCTCGAAGCCGCTGATTCCGACAGCGGATGAAGCTGCGACATCGAGGTTTGAAATGCCTGCCAGATTGGCTCGATCAGATTCGACCTCCAGATTGGCGACGAAGCTTTCTGCTCCCCAGTCGTCGCGCACCCGCGCAGCTTCGGGGATTGACCTGAAAATTTCCTTGACCTCGTCGGCGAGTGAACGCAGCGTCCCGATGTCCAGGCCCGAGATCCGCACTTCGACGGGCGCATCGATGGCGCGGCTGGTTTCCAACTGGCGAACATCAATCCGCGCGCCCGGTACCTTTGAAGATAGAGCATCCTGCAAGGGCGCCACCAGTTTTCCGGTGTCGCGCTTGTCATTCATCCTGATGATGACCTGGGCGTAATTCAATTGCCTGTGTTCGGGCGCCACGGAAAACCAGAACCGGGGGCCGCCCCCGCCGACAAAACTCGTAATCGATTGAAGCACTACCTTCGGCTTGCCGTCCTTGCCCGGGTGCTCGCGGCCATAGCTTTCAGTAACTTCGCGGACTACGGCTTCGGCTCTGATCGCCGCCTCATTCGTCGCCGAAAGCGGCGCATCTTCAGGCAGCCAGACATTCAAATAAGAGAGATATGAAAGATCCTTCGGAAAGAACTCCGTCTTGAGCTGGGCTAGAAATACTCCGCCCGCAAGCAGAAAGAGCAGTGAAGCCGCCAGCACTTTCCAGCGATGATTGAGCGACCACATCCCGATTTTGTAGTAGACCCCGGAAAACCCGCGAGTTCGCATCTCCTCAATTGTCCGCTCGGGTTTTTTGCTCGGGCGCAGCAGATAATAAGCCAGGAAGGGAATGAAGCTCATCGATACGATGCGCGAGGCGATCAGCGAGCAGGTGATGACAACCGGCAAGCTCCAGATGAAAGTGCCTGTGCTTCCCGATACCAGCAGGAGCGGCAGGTAGGCCACGATGTTGGTGATCGTCGCGTAAAGAATGGCTTCGGCCAGTTTGCTCGGGCCGAGCCACGCCGCGACGCTGATCGGCCGTCCTCCGGCCATCTCGCGTTTTATGGCGTCGCTTGCGACCACCGGGTCATCCACCAGCAGCCCGAGCGCGAGAATCAGCGAAGCGATCGAGACCTGCTGTAAATCCACTCCCAGCAAATGCATCATTCCGAATGTCATCGCCAGCGTCAGTGGAATCGATAATGCCACCAGCAGCGCCGAACGCCATTCCCTGAAGCCGAAGAGCGCCACCAACACCACCAGGACTATGGCTTCGAGCAGGCTGCGAGTGAAAAGTTCTATGTTCTCCTCGACCTGCTGCGGCTGATCCGATGTCCGCGCCATGATCAGATCGTCAGGCAGAATGTGCTTGAGGCCGCCGAGCGCCTCATCGACCGCTACTCCAAATCCGGCGATCTGCTCACCGGGGCGCATCTGTACCGACAGCGTGATGGCGCGCGATCTTTGAGTCCTTCCTTGCGCGTCTCGCCAGACATAATAATTGAGGTAGCGCGGAGGATTTTCATAGCCGCGACTGATATCGGCCATATCGCGCAGATAGACGGGCGATCCGGTCGGCGAGGTAGTGACCAGCACGTCGCCGATCTCCCGATCGTTCTTGAATTCGCCGGAAGGATTGATCCCCAGATTCTTTCCCTTGACCTCCAACTGGCCGCCAGGGAGAGTGATGTTGCGCGCTCGCAGCGCCATTCCCAGCTTCGACGGCTGGATGCCATAGCCGGCCAGGCGCTCCTGCGAATATTCGATAAAGATGTTTTCCTTGAGAACCCCGGATCGCGCAACCTTCGAGACCATTGGCACGGTTTGCAGCGTGCGCATGATCAGGTCGGTGAAATCGTCGAGTTCGCGGTAGCTGTAACGGTCGCCCGCAACCGCCCGCAACCGGTCCGCCGTCTCGCCCGTATTTCGAATCACCACCGGCTGCTGGACGTCAACCTGAAAACCGGTGGCATGCAGGCTTTCATCGATGAATTTCTGCGCCAGCGTCAGGATCGCCTTGTCATCCATCTCACCCGAAAGATCGAGCCCGATGAAGCCCTGATCGTTGAGCGGGATGATCTCGCGCGAAGACCCTGCACTTTTGAACTGACGCGCCAGTTCCTCCTGTGCCCACGCCTTTCTCCTCGTATTAACCGATGGAGGTAGTCCGATCACCAGGGTTGCCCGGTTTCCGGCGGACGAGGCCTTCGATCTTGCCGCAGCGATGGCAATGTCAATTGCCTGCGCCTGCGATTGAATGACGACGTCGTTTATTTTGGGACTCGCCACCGTCAGCATCAACGCCGCCGTGTCGCCGAAGTCCTTGATGAAATCTATCGGGCCGGCGCCTTCTGGAAGATCCCGAATGCCGTCCAATTTGAGCCTCACATCATCGAGTTCCTTGCCGATATCGGAAACCTTCTCGTCGACCGATAGATACACGACTGCAACGTTGCTGCGCGAGATCGATTCGATGGTCTCGACTCGCGAGTTCTGCGCCATCTTTTCTTCGATCTTACGGGTAACCTGCTGTTCGACCTCTTCGGCGCTCGCCCCCGGCCACTGGCAGACTGCCAGCGCCTTGCGCACCTTCACCTCGGGATCCTTGCGTTTGGGCATGGCTGTATAGGCATAAGCCCCCCAAACGAACGTGACGATGAGCAGTACCCAGGATATCTGGCGGGTCTCCGTGAAGAATTTGGCCGTATTCCTTCGTGTCTCGGTGACCAGTCGTGCCGTCAGGCCTGTGCGCGGTTTGATGATTGGTTCTTTGGGATTAGGCATGGTTAGTCTTCAGCAGATTTTTATTCGCTATCTATCTGTCACGTTCAGGCTCTTAAGCCCGCAATCAAGCCGCTTCATTGAGCGATTCGTCCCGATCCGGGGACTCACCTCTCTTTGGCATGCCGGCGAGTCGGAGCCTGGTGGCGAGCCCCAGTTTTTCCAGGGCACGGATGCCGATCCAGTTAATGTCGATCTCATACCATGCGAGGCCATGGCGCACTGATGCAGGATGAGCGTGATGGTTGTTGTGCCACCCCTCTCCGAATGTCATCAGGGCCACCCACCAGTTGTTGCGAGAATCGTCGTTCGTTTCGAAGCGGCGACTGCCCCAGACGTGCGCCGCCGAGTTGACGAAACACGTGGCATGCCACGAAAAGACAACTCGCACGCATATCCCCCACAAAACGAAGGGCCAGCCGCCCACCCAATAAAGTATGGCGAAAAGAAATATCTGCGGTATGAAATTCCAGCGCGATATCCAGAGATGAAAAGTGTCTTTCGCAAGGTCCGGCACGTGGCTTGTCTTTGATTCAACCTCGCGATGATCCGATTGCCCGTTCACTATCCACCCCATGTGAGACCACCAGAAACCCCGGCGAGGCGAATGGGGATCGCCGTCACGCTCGACATTTGCATGATGCAGGCGATGCGTCGCAACCCACGCAATCGGGCCTCCTTCCAGAGCGAGAGCCCCGCAAAAAGTCAGAAAGTATTCGACGTATTTCGGCGTCTTGAACCCACGATGGGTGAGCAGGCGATGATAACCGATGCCGATCCCAAGGCTGCCGGTAATCCACCACAGCAGAACCGCCGTTCCAAGCGCCGGCCAACTGAAGTTGAAAATCGCCAGGACCGCGCCAACGTGAAACGAAAACATGAATAGTGTCATCGGCCAGTTGATTGGATTTTTGGCGGGTCTCGCCGGCCTCGCTGTATTGATGGTTGTCTCGCCTCTCATTCTACCTCCTCATAACTACATAACTACTGAATGACTCTGACCTGTTCTCCGTCGACAATCAGGGCCGAGCCTGAAATGATGACGCGATCACCGAGCGAGATTCCTTCAGTCACTGCGATCATATTGCCGAACGCCTGACCGAGTTTGACGCGGCGCTGCTGCGCTACCTGTTTGCCGGCCTGGTCGCTCACGACATTGACGGCGTAATCTTCGGGACTCTGTTTCAATCGGACGATGGCATTGATCGGGACAACCAGGACCGGCGAGGAAGAGCGACCGGTAGGCAGAGTGAGCGATGCAATCATCCCGAGTCGAAGCTCCCTGGACGGCCGTGGAATGGTGGCTTCCACATCGAAGGCACGGCTTTTAGGATCGGCTGCCGGCGAGATGCGGGAAATCCATCCGCTGAACTCCATGTCCGGAATGGCTTCAGTGGTGAATTTCAGTTGAGTTCCGATCTTGACGTTTCTCACGGTCAGATCCGGAACGCCGAAGATCGCTTTGAGCGAAGACCTGTCAGCGACCACAAAAACAGGTCGCCCAGGTGCGACCATCGACCCCGGCTCGATCATCTTTTTCAAGACATAACAATCGAAGGGCGCCCGTAGAGCGGCATCCTGCTGCGCCAGCCTGGCTTCCGAGAGAATCGCCTGCGCGCCCGATATTTTGGCTTCGATGACCTTGCTCTGCGCCCGGACAGCCTCGACTCTGGCCTGCGCCAGTTCATGTTTGGTTCTGGCCCCCTCGAATTCAGGTTTGGTCAGGCTGCGATTCTCCAGCAGATTCGTCGCTCGATTGAGATCCCGTTCGGCTTGTCGAAACGCCGCCTCGGCTTCAGATAATTGAGCTTTGTTGGCCTCCGTGGTTGATTGCGCCTCGGCCACCAGCGCCTCGGCCTGGCTTATCTTGGAAGCGAAATCATCCTTCCGCAGCCGGGCCAGCACCGTGCCTTTCGCCGCCACATCACCTTCCTGGATATATCGATTCCCGCTGACGCGGGCGATATCGCTGATATATCCGCCATTTTTGAATGCCAGCTCCATCTGCATGGACGGCATGATATTGGCTGAATATCTCTCACCCGAGCTGTTCTCGCCGCCGGGAAAGTAGTTCTGCGCCTGCTCCACCTGCACGGGCTTGATCGGCTTCTCGATTTTCTCAGCACTCCTGCAGCCGGAGAGTGAAATTGCGCCCGTCATCGCCCAGATTGCAAACCTGAATTTAGTACTCATGATTTTTCTTGTGCCCCGCACATTCTCATATTTCGCCGATGGCTTTTTCGAGATCAGCCCGAGCCGTCCAGAACGCCAGCAGTGCCTGCTGGTACCGGTATTGTGACTCGGCGAGCAAAGCCTGGGCCTGGAGAACCTCTTTGTAAAGCACGACCTCTTGTGAATACCTGCTGGTCGCCACCCTGAATTTCTCTCTCGCGGCTTCCTGATCGAGTTGATTGACGCGCAGAAGCGCGCGCGCCTCGTTCAGTTTCCGGTAACTGTCGCTCACCTCGCGAAGAATCGACGATTCGGTTTCGCGCACGCCTTCACGCGCTTGTTCGATGGTCTTCTGCTTCTCGGATATTTCGTGTTTCCGCCGGCCCCAGTCGAAGGGTTCCCAGTTGAGAGTGAAGCCAACGCCTGCGGCGTTTTGCGGCAGGACAGAGACGCCCGCGGCAGAGAAATACCCGAGGGTGAGGCTGATCTCCGGAATCGCCTCGGACCTCTTAAGACGCTGATCAAAGTCGGCCAGCTTCAGTTTCAACTGCGCCTCTTTGATCTCGGGCCGCCCGGCCAGCGCGCGGGTCAGAGCCGAGGAGAGTTCGATTTCATAAAGCGTGTCGGTGGAGATCTGACTGACGGAAAATTCGGTGCGGATGTCGCGTCCCATCAGGTGATTGAGCAGTTCTTTTGACGCCGCCAGATTGTTGCGAAGCCTGAGCGTCTCGTAGTCCTCTTTTGCCAGTCTCGTCTTGATGTCGAGGCTTTCCGAAGGGAGCGCAATCTGTTGAGCAACGTACTCACCGACGACCCGGTCGAGCTCCTTGTAGAGCTTCAGAGAGTCTTCCGCTGCAGTGAGGGCGCTTTGCAACTGCAGGATTGCGTAGTAGCTGCGCTTGACCTGGTTTGCGACTTCTCTACTTCGCAACTGCACCTTGCCTTCGGCCATTTCACGGCTTACCTCGCTCATCCTGATCCCCAATCCAATGCGATGAAGCTGCGTCAGAGGCTGCGTTGCGCGCGCGAAGATAAAGGCACTTGGACCGTACGAAGAAGAGATTGTCGTATTGACCGGTGGAACCGGACCAAGCCCGGGAAATGAGCCGAATACGCCTTTTTGAAAACGAAATTCGGGCGGGTTGATCCATTGAAGCTGGAGCAGGGAAACGTCAAATCCCGGCAGACGCCGTGTGGCTATCGCCGACAAACGATCAGATGCCTTGCCGACTTCAAGCTTCTCGATGCCGATCAGCCGGTTATGCCCAAGCGCCTGCTCCACCGCCTGCTGAAGCGTGAGCGTCTCACCTGAATCCTTGCTCGCCGACTGGCACCATGCGTCGGTCGGCAGTAGCAATAGCAGAACCACACACAGGACAATAAACTTGTACAAGCCAGTCCCTCCCTCATCGGAATTCCAGATTTTAAAGCTGCGGAAGATCTTGTGTGTTAAGAGCCGGTGCGCCCGGGCTTAGGTCGATCCTCGTCATCGTCCGGGTTGATCGCTACGGTTCGACGGAATCCGGAGTCTTGATTCGCGGAATCTTTGATTCCCTCAATCTTTTTTTCGGCCCTTTTTTCAGTTGGATTTTTATCCGGGCGATTTTCGGGTTGAGGCTTGCTCTTGGTGAAACTTGCGATGGCGGACAGGATGGCGTTTTTCTGCTTTTTCACAGCCACTTCACCTGCCTCGATTATTGAAGGTAATTCGTGCACGTCCCAGGGATTAATTGAGTGATCGAAATCGACCTCGACAATGACGATTTCATGATGATGCATCCCAATCGAAAGCAGCATCTGGCTTCGCGTCAGCGTGCGCATGGTATTGTCGATGTGGCGGTAGAAGCAACTGAAAAACCCCTTTGGTTCGGTTCGCACTTTCTCTTTGAAGTCGAGAGCTATGATGACATCAACATTTCTCTTGATGGCTTCAACCACGGGGACGGGCGCGCTGTATATGCCGTCGCCGAGGTAGCGTCCGTCGATCTTGATCGGAGGAAAGGCCGGGAAGAAGGCGCAGGATGCATAGACGGCGTCGGCGGCCAGTCCCCTGGAGAGCACCACACCTTCGCCCGTCTCGACATCTGTCGTCTGGATCAGTGTCCGTGGACGCATCTGCTCAAGCTTGATGTCTCCAAAGTATTCGCGGAGGGCGTTTTGATACCTCTCTGGATTGAGAATCCCGGATCTCTTGTCGAAAGTCCCCATCTTTGATGAGAAGATGCCCATCAGGGATTTGTAATTGATCTTCGTGAAGAGCTTTTTTTCAAGCTTTGCCAGGCCCATTTCGCGAACCTGGGACGGTCGCTGCCCCATGCCAATCGTGGCGCAGGCCAGCGCTCCGCCGCTGCACCCGACCAGTAAATCTATCGGAATCTTCTGCTCTTCGAAAAATTCGAACAAAGCCAGCGCTGCCATCGCCTTGATTCCACCGGTTCCAAGGACAATGGCGATTTTGGGCAGTTCTCTGATACCCGTTGCTAAAATTGGTTTATCCATAGCTTTGTAAAGTAACTGCGTGTTTAGAATTGGCGTGACTATACTTGACAATCAAGGCCAGTGTCAATTTTTCTTCTCATTAATTCCGTTGCGGAAAGATTCTTCAATTTTATTGAAACTAACGGATTTTGCGGTTAAGACGATATTTGATCGCCAAGAACAACCAAGGGCGCGACCAAGAATGTTCGCCCACGGAGAACGAAAATAGCCTGCATGTGCTATTTACCCGCGAAAATGTCAAATATGGAGCAATTACTGAATCCTTAACGGAGATTATCGAATCAGGCTTTGAACTTTGAGCATTAAACTTTACACTATCGGATCATGACTGAGAGCGGCACAAGATCGAGGCGGAAGAGGAAGATCGGAGTAGTCACCGGAGGCGGAGACTGTCCGGGGCTCAATGCCGTCATCCGGGCGGTTGTCATGGGCGCCGTCAATCGCGGATGGGAAGTCTATGGATTGGAGCACGGCTTCGAAGGGCTGCTCTATCCGGAACGCGTGGCACTGCTCAACGATCAGGACGTCCGCGGCATCATTCATACCGGAGGCACGATTCTGGGCACCTCCAACCGCGGCAATCCATTCAAGCTGAAAGTCGAGCGGGACGGAAAATCCGAGATCATCGATGTCTCTGACGATGTCGTCGATAATTTTCACAGCCTCCAGCTTGAAGCGCTGGTGGTTATCGGCGGTGACGGGACTTTGAAAATTGCCAGTAACCTTGCGGGCAAGGGGATCCCGATCATCGGAGTCCCGAAGACGATAGATAACAATCTCATGGCAACCGAGCTGACATTTGGTTTCAGCACGGCGCTGACCACGGCCACTGAGGCCATAGACAAGCTGCACGCGACCGCCGAATCTCACCAGCGCGTCTTGATTGTCGAGGTGATGGGAAGTTTTGCCGGCTGGATCGCCCTTTATTCAGGGGTTGCAGGAGGGGCGGATGTCATCCTCATTCCCGAAATTCCATTCAATCTGGAGGCGATTGTCAACAAGCTTCACTCCCGCTGGAAGCTCAAGAGGAAGTACGCCATCATCGTCGCGGCTGAAGGCGCGACGCCTGTCGGAGGCGAGATGGTTTATACGAAATATGAAGACGGGCGGGCACCGAGGCTTGGAGGCCTCGCCGAAAGACTGGCATCGGAGCTTCACCTTGCCTCCGGCTACGAGACGCGATCGCTCCAGCTCGGCCACCTGCAGCGGGGCGGGCAGCCGACCGCCGCTGACAGGCTGCTCGCAACTCGCTTCGGAGCCGCCGCCGTTCGCGCCATCGAGCAGGGAGAACGCAATGTCATGGTCGCGTTGCAGTCGTCCAGAATTGTCACCGTCCCCCTCGAACAGGCCATCACTGAAATGAAATTTGTCCCGCTCGATTCGGATGTGATCATCTCAGCCAGAGAACTCGGTATCGCCTTCGGCGATGAACCCGGCGATCATCAGTTCTGACCCTTGCCAAGTCCTTCCACCAGTATTTCAGAGAGATGCGATAACAACACCAGCGCCGGATTGTCCACGGTCCATTGAATGTCAGGAAGGTCGTCGATGGTGATGGCCATTGCAATCCGGCCGCGAGGCGAAAAGATGATCCCGGCCTCGCTGCGAAGCCTGTCGAGTGCGCCGGGTTTTCCGGCAATGGCGGTTCCCAGCATGTTCCGGCCGATGCCGTCGCGGTACTGCTGCCGTTTGAGCAGGTCGATCATCTCTTTTGATGCCGCGGCTGAGACGACCTCTCCCCGGTCGAGCTTTTCCAGCAGCGTCACCATTTCATGCGGCGTGCTGACGCCGATTCCGAATCCCTTGTTCGCCGGATCGTCACCGGCCTTGCTCGATCCTCCACCGCCGATCTTTCGCAGTGATCTGGTCTGCTTCAGCCCGAGCGCGTCCATTCTCGCGTTCACTGCATCGGCGGTGATTGCGTCCAGCACCATATTGGTCGCTGAGTTGTCGCTCACCACGATCATGAGGTTGACCGCATCGCGCAGCGTCAGTTTATGCCCTTCGCCGAATTCGAGCAGGATCCCCGAACCCTGAACTTTATTTGAGGCCGTCAGCGTCAGTTCGTCGGTCCAGGCCGCTTTGCCGTCGGCCACAAGCGCAAAGACCGCGACCATGATCGGCAGTTTGATCGTGCTTGCCGTCCGAACGCGGTCATCTGCGTTGAGGCTGTAGGCTTCTCCGGTCTCGAGGTTCTTTGCATAGATCGAGACCTTGCCTTTGAGCTTGATCGCTTCCGTTCTCACCCGGCCGTCAAGCGCAAGCCCCGGAGCCGCCGGGGAAGCTTGCTGAGCCTGAACGGCGGTGACGAAAAAGAAGAAACAAGACGTTGATCAGGAGTTTTGTCATTTTGTTGTCCCGGTTGTGATTTCAGACTTGCTGTGTAGAGAGTTGTTTGGCCATCGCGGCGCCCAGCGCCTGCAGGCCGGTTGCCGGGCGAACCATGACCTCGAACTCCTCGATTTTTCCGTCACTGTTGAATCGAATGATGTCGACGCCTTTGACTGAAAGCTCTCCAACGTGAGCGCTGAATTCGAGCGTCCATGAGAAGCCGTCGGTCATCTGCCTGTGATAAGTGAAGCCTTCAAGCACGGTTCCGGCGGCCCTCAGGATGTTGAAGACCATCTCCCTGCCTTCCTTCGGCTTCCATAGGACGGGCGAGTGGAACCTGACATTCTCAGCCAGCAGCTCTCGAAGTCCGGAAAAATCCGTATCCGCGATCATCTGGTGCCATTGAGTTAAACCCTCTTCCATTTTTGACATCATTTTCTCCCTGGTTATTTATTTTCCTTTAAAAACCGGGCGCCGTTTTTCTCCGAAAGCCCTGATGGCTTCGCCGACGTCTTCGGTTGTGAAGCACTGCATGATCCCGTTGATCTCGCCTCTGAGATGGGTCAAAAGGTCGTTGTCAAACGAGTCTCTCAGCAGTCGTTTGGTGAGTGTCAGGGCGACGGGAGGGCCGCCGGCAATTTGTCCGGCATAGGCTGCGACATCGTTTGCGAAGCTTGCGGCAGGAAAGACGCGGCCGGCAAGCCCGATTCTCTCCGCTTCATCAGCCCTGATGTCGCGTGCCGTCATGATCAGTTCGGTTGCGCGAGAGACGCCGACCAGGCGAGGCAGGAAATAGCTGACACCCGCATCCGGCGAGAGGCCGATTCGCAGATATCCCGTACTCATCAGCGCTGCGTCACTCATAAGCCTGATATCGGCGGCCAGCGCCAGCCCGCATCCGGCCCCGACCGACGGGCCATTGATCGCTGCGATGACAGGCTTGTCGCAGTTGACGACCGAAAGCGCCCATCGACCGACCCAGCGCAGATCATCGAGTTTTCCATGCCTTGAATCGCCCTGGCCCTCGCGCGATGCGCTGATGTTTTCAGGCGTCAATTCAAGGCCCGCGCAGAATCCTCTTCCCGCTCCCGTTATCACCACCACCCGGACTGCATCGTCAACCGATGCCTCATCCAGAGCCAGTGGCAGCTCTTGAGACAGCCTGACATTGACTGCATTGAGTTTCTCAGGCCGGTTGAGCGTGATCGTCCTCACTCCGTTTTCGCTAGTTTCTATCAATAGATGCTCGTAACTGCTGCTCATTATTTTCTCCCTGTTAATTGGTGAAATCGCCAGTCATTATTTTAAACCCGAGTCGCTCAGAAAATAGTCCGATAGTTTGGTTCCGCGTTTATCTTCATCGTAGAGAGCCGTCAGGACGCTGCTCCAGGGTTTGATCTCTCTGGGCCTGCCGTTGATGACGGCTGCAATATTCGGCTCAAGCTGGATGTGGCCGGCGCTGACCTTCTCTTCGTGGACTTTCCACTGGCCGTTGATCTCCCTGCGCAGCACCTCGCCGTAATAAGCCGATAGTTCCTGGAAAAGTCTGGGATCGGTTTGTGCGGTGGTGTGAGAACCGTGATACCCGCGGATCCATGCATCCAGCCGCTTGATGCTGGCGCTGGAATAATTGAGCCTTGCGCCTCCCAGACGTTTTTCGAGCCGCGTGATCAGCGCCGGGATGTTATTGACGAACTCACTGCCGTCAGGAATCAGGTCTTCAAGAACGTGATGAGGACGCGCACTCTCCTTCATCGCAAGCTCCGATTCGTAAAGAAGACCATATCCAGGCACGGCGATGCTTCGGGATTTTTCCTGAAGACCTTACACTTATCGGATAATAAATCTCAAGAACCTGACCGGTGCTGAGCCTGGTTCTGGAAAACCGGTTTGGCTGATTGCCGAGATTGCCTTCGGTTTGATTGCCCAGCATCCGCTGAGCTTCGTTGAAGTTGATTCGTCTGGGCGCCGCCGCCCTCGTTCCCGCCCCCGCCCCCGCCCCTGTCCCCGCCATCTGGGCATTCGCCGGGGGCTGATGGTTGATGACGCACACTGCGGATATGACAATCAGAAAACGAGTAAAATTCAAACCTTGCTCCTTAAGAACTTGTCTTTTATCTTCTACGGTTGTAGAAGTTCTAGCAGACGGCAGTTTATCAAAAGCTGCATAGACTGGGGAAATGCCCGCGATTGATTTGATGATAAGAGCCATATGAACAAAATCGTCGAGTGTGTTCCAAATTTCAGCGAGGGCAGGGAATCGGCGAGAATCGACCTTCTGGCGAAGGTGATCGAATCCGTTCCCGATGTTTTTGTGCTCGATCGTGAAATGGATGCCGATCATCACCGTTCGGTGATAACCTTCGCCGGCGAACCTGAAGCAGTGATCGAAGCCGCCGTTCGAGTAGCGGCGACTGCGTCTGAACTGATAGATCTAAACCAGCACAAGGGGCAGCATCCGAGGATCGGCGCACTCGATGTTCTTCCATTCGTCCCGATCAAGGGCGTGACGATGGACGATTGCGTCCGGCTGGCCCGTCGCGCCGGCGAGCGCATTGCCGACGAACTGGGGATACCTGTTTATCTTTACGAACGTGCCGCGACGCGGCCTGACCGCGTGGATATTGCGGATATCAGGCGCGGCGAATTCGAGGCGCTCAAAGAGGAGATTGCCACCCTCCCCGAACGGATGCCGGATTTCGGCGAGCCCCGGGTTCACCCGACCGCGGGCGCGACTGCAGTTGGAGCCCGCCCACCGCTGATCGCATACAACATCAACCTGGCATCGGATGATATCTCGATTGCCAAGCGAATCGCCAAATCAATTCGCGGCCGCGACGGCGGTTTGAGATACGTCAAGGCCCTCGGGATGGAACTCAAAAACCGGCGGCAGGTTCAGGTCTCGATCAATCTCGTCAATTACGAGGCGACGCCGCTCTTCCGTGTGTTCGAGATGGTCAGACTCGAAGCGGCGAGGTATGGCGTCAACGTAGCGGGCAGCGAAATCATCGGGCTCGTGCCTCAGGCTGCAATCAATGCCTGCGGCGATTATTATCTGCGCATCGAGAATTTCTCGGAGAATCTGATTCTCGAAAACCGGCTGCAGGCGGAGCTCTCCAAACGCGGAGTGACCTGGGAGCCCCCTCGATCCACGGCCTTGCCGGACACGACGGGCACTCAGGTTGCCACCCATCCAGCACCGGCCGTCCCACTCATGTTCGATCTGAAAAAAGCGGTGCAGGCCGTTCCGCTCAAACAGGAGAATGACGACGACAGGCTGATGGCGCAATCGCTCGATCAGTTCGCAGCGGAAGTCGCCGAAGGCGAACTGATTCCTGACGGCGCCAATGTCGCGGCCTATGTCGGCGCGCTTGCGACCTCGCTGGGCACGATGGTGGCAAGCCTGACCATCGGTCATAAAGCGGAAGATGAAGCCGCGCTCCAGAGAATCCTCGAGCAGCTCGAAGAGTTGGGCGAGGACCTCAAACTTGCAGTCGACGAGGAATCGGAAAGCAGCGCCTCGGTTCTCCACGCAATCGCTCTGCCCCGTGACACGGATGGAGAAAAGCTCGCCCGCACAACGGCAATTGAAGAAGCCACGAAGAACGCGGTTGCGGTTCCCCTGCGCGTGTCCCAAAATGCGATGGAGGTTCTCGAACTCCTGAGTGACCTCTCGCAGATTGGCGATCCCCGCGTCTTTGCCGATATGGTCACCGGCGCCCAGATGGCGCTGGCTGCAATGCGTGGAGCCTCATACCACATCCTTTGCCATCTGCTGTCGATCAAGGATGAGGACTTCAACCGGTTTCGTCGAGCCGAACTCAGCGACCTCGTCACCCGCGGGCAGGAGATCGCTGACGAGATCGAGATGTTGTTTTTCAGGGTCTATCCGCGTTAAATTGTTCGAAAACCGGATTACGAAACAGACGGAATAATTGTTTAAAACCGAGAGGTTCAACTGATGTCGTTGCGAAAACTTACTTCTTCGTTTCTCAGTCTGTCGCTGTTCGTTGCGCTGATTGCGGCGCCGTCGTCGCCTGCGTTTGCTCCTGTGCCTGCGGCATTAATGCCGACAGCCCGTGCATACCGGGCAGCCTCGCGACCGCCTGTGCGGGGCAGATACGGCATGGTCTCATCCGTCAGCGAGATTGCCTCACAGACTGGAGCGGAAGTGCTCAAACGCGGGGGGAACGCCATTGACGCGGCCGTGGCTGTTGGACTGGCTCTTTCAGTCGTCTGGCCGTCGGCCGGCAATCTCGGCGGCGGAGGTTTTATGGTCATTCGCCTGGCGAACGGTAAGGCTACCACGATCGATTATCGCGAGATGGGACCGGCCCGCGCTCATCGCAACGTCTATCTCGATAAAAACGGCGAATACATCGATGAATCATCGACCTACGGCCACATGGCTTCAGGTGTCCCGGGAACAGTCGCCGGCCTCTCGTATGCCCTCGAAAAATACGGCACTCTGAAATGGGCCGATGTCGCGGAACCCTCCAGAAAACTCGCTGCCGACGGCTTCCCGGTGTGGCATCAGCTTGAAAGAAGCCTCAAAGGCGCCGAGCGCCAGCTTTCACGCTATCCTGAAACGAAGCGCATCTTCCTCAGAGACGGCAAGCCTTACGAAGCGGGCGAGATCTTCAGGCAGCCCGAACTGGCTGCGACCTTCGAGCGAATGATCAAGAATGGGCCGAAGGATTTCTATACCGGCAAAACCGCCAGGTTGATTGAGGAAAGCATGCGCCGGGCCGATAAAGGCGGAAAACCCTGGATGACCATGGATGATCTCGCCAATTACAGGCCCGTCGAGCGCGAGCCTCTGAGAACCACCTATCGCGGCCATGAAATCATCACCATGCCGCCGCCGTCTTCAGGCGGAGTCGCGATGATCGAGATGCTCAATATCCTCGAAAGATATGACCTCAGATCCATGGGAGCCGGATCTTCGAAATCGACTCATTATCTGGTCGAAGCCATGCGCCGAGCTTTTGCCGACAGAGCCGAATACCTTGGCGATCCCGACTTCGTCAAAGTGCCTGTCGCCGGACTTATCTCAAGGAAATATGCCGATCATCTCGCGACAACGATTAACCCCGATCAAGCCTCGACCTCGGAATCGGTAAAACACGGCAATCCCGCTCCCTATGAATCGGACGAGACCACTCATTTCACCGTGGTCGATAAGGACGGCAACGTCGTCACCAATACCTATACGCTCAATGACAGCTACGGAAACAAGATCACCGTTGAGGGCGCGGGATTCCTGCTCAATAACGAGATGGATGATTTTGCTCCGAAACCCGGTTCGCCCAATTTTTACGGCCTGATACAGGGAGAATCCAATGCCGTTGCCGCACGCAAGCGGCCGCTTTCGTCCATGACTCCGACCATCGTTCTCAAAGACGGTAATTTGTGGTTCGCCGTGGGCAGCCCCGGCGGTCCGACCATCATCAACACCGTGACTCAGGTGATCATCAACATCATCGATTACGGCATGGATATTCAGCAGGCCATCGACTGGCCTCGCGTTCATCATCAATGGATGCCCGATGAGATCAGGTATGAACCTTTCGGCCTCGCGCCCGATGTCATTACGCGCCTGCTTCAGATGGGTCACAAGCTGACAGATAAGCCCAGACATATGGGAGATGCCGAAGGCATCATGATCGAGGATAAGACGACCATCCGCCTCGGCGGCAGCGATCCCAGACTCGACGGCAAATCGGTTGGGTATTAAATGACGAAGAGTGTCTCGCTACTACAGAAAGTTTAAAGTTCAAAGTTCAAAGTCTAAAGTCTAAAGTTCCAAGACGCCAAAACAGAAAATAGCCTGAATGTGAAAAGTCCGATAGTTGAATGACATACCACTCCCCCTTGGGATAAACACCGTCTTAACCACACCGTTAGCATCAGTAAATTCAAAGAAGTGAGAACGATAGTTGAATTATGAGGGAAAGAACGGACATATTAATCTATCGAGCGACCTGAAATCCTACACTTTTCAATTCCCTGAAAATTGTAAATTCAGCCGGGATTTGTCTAAGTCAAACATCCTCACCATCATCCGATCGCACTTAACATATCCCTGATACTGGCACATTCATTGCATAGAAATGGTCACTTTTGCGGACAAAGCCATTTTTGTATGGTTTGGGAGGGCGGCGTTCATGACGAACGGAAGCTATAAAATTTTAATTGTGGAAGATGATCAAAATTTAAGGGTCACGTTGACCGAGTTGATCAGGCTCGAAGGCTACAGTGTGCTCACAGCGCGAGATGGTGACGAGGGGTTTGCCCAGGCGATCGAGCATCAGCCGGACCTGATAATTACGGATTTGAACATGCCGGTGGTCGATGGAGTCGAGATGGCTCAGATGATTCGCCGGGAGAATGGGAAGGTTAGGGCCGTCCCCATCATTGCGCTCAGCGCGAACCTGAACGGGTATCAACTTCCCGAGAAGGTGAATTCCGGAATCGACCGGTTCGTCGATAAATCATTGGGGAATCGCCAGATTCTCATGACCACCATCAAATCATTCCTCGTCTGTTCAGACATCACGCTTTAGAGGGATCTCCAGACAAAATACCTGATTTTAAGGCCTGGTAATATTCCGGGTGAATGAACCTGAGCAGTGCGAAGGTGACGGCCGGGCGATAAAGTTCAAGCCTGGTGACGCGATTATCCGAGAGTATGCCAATGGCGCCCTCATTCTGTTTTGAATTGGACCTTCCGAAGAAATGATCGTCGGCGTCTCCGAGTTCCATGCCGTCTCTGACCAGAATGGCCACGCCTTCGGGCAGCAAAAATCTGCCGGTCTGACCCATGCCGATCGATCCAGCGCGGTCGATGATAACCACCCAGGCATATGCCCACATCCCTTCGTGAGTGTCCAGAACGCCCCCCTCAATCCCGACACCAAAACCGGCTTCAGGCAGGTTGTCGATCGCCTGACGCGCCCGGTTCAGAGCCCCTGTCAACATCTCTTCGTCGGAGACCGGTTGATGGCTCACGCCTGATGAGGTCGGCACTCCAACCACACGGGCATCTTTACAATACTGCCTCACCGATTCAGCAACACACCCGATCTTTACGGGATTTTCAGAGCCCACAGCAAAAACTGATTCAGAATTCATAATTTGATCGAACTTGATTTTGAGATATTGATATGATGAAACAAATGCCTATGACTTAATATATCTATTCATTTGCAGGAGTGATGAACGCTAACATGAAAATCGGTGTCGTAAAAGCAGATAGAACCTTGAGGCCAGTGTCATGAGGATTATTGATTTACATCCGGGCTACGATCAGATCATTCAGCATATTGCCGAAATGCTCGTGGATTCCTTCAATGAGCACTCGCCGGATGCATGGCCGACGATGGAATCCGCTCTGGAAGAAGTCGGCGAATCATTCGGCGAAGACAGGATCAGCCGGGTTGCGGTCGATGACAGTGGGACGGTCATGGGCTGGGCCGGCGCCATCAAAACCTACGACGGAAACGTCTGGGAACTGCATCCACTGGTGGTGAGCGCCAATGCAAGGGGGCACAGCATTGGTCGTACGCTGGTGGAAGATATTGAAAATCAGGTGTTCGAGCGCGGCGGGCTGACTCTGTGGGTCGGATGCGATGATGAGGACGGCCTGACTTCAGTCGGTGGCCTGGATCTTTATCCAAATCCGCTGGAGCATCTTTCAAAAATCAGAAACCTCGCCGCTCATCCCTTTGAGTTTTACCAGAAACTGGGATTCGTCATCGTCGGTATCATGCCCGATGCCAACGGACCGGGGAAGCCCGATATCTATCTGGCAAAACGCATTTCAGGAAGAGAGGGAAGAGAGAGAGAGAGATTACGAAACAGACGAAATAAACGAAACAAACGGAAAAAACTTAAAAGCTATCTGGCTGGTGATTTTCAATTGAATTGTCAATCAAGAACCATGGCTGAGCCGGCAAATTGACTCCCCCCAGATATTTTTCGTTTATTTCGTCTGTTTCGTACTCTCTCTTCCTTTCTACGGAATTTTGCGGCCACCGCCGCGGCTGCCCATTGCCGGTCTTGGATGGAGGTCTCTCGGGAAGAGTTCGAGAATCGGGTACCAGGCGCCGTCATTGGCGAATGGGACGTACTCAAAGCCGCGTCCGAATGGGTCGTCGCGACGGATGGTCAGGTAGTTGATGCCAAGGGCGGAATAGATTGTCGCGGCGATATCCTCGTATCTGGCCGGACGACCCTGAGACCATCCCGGATCCTTGACCGTGCTTCCGTCGGCAGTCGTTTCGCCGATGATCTTGCCGCCTGAAACCCCACCGCCTGCAAAGACAGCGAAGTGCTGGAAGAAATGATCGCGCCCATCCTGATTTGTCAGGGCTCCGACGGTGCGTCCGAATTCCCCCATGGCGACGATCAGAGTCTCATCGAGCAGCGTGCCGCCGTTGAGTCCCGGAGCCGCCGAGAGATCGGTGATCAGATTTGCCAGCCCCTTGTCCAGGGCCGTAGCCTGAGGATAGATGCCTGCAGCCGTGTCGTAGATATCCTGGTGATTGTCCCAGCCACCGAAATTGATCTGAATATAGCGGGTGCCGAAGTCGCCTTTAAGGAGATTGCGGGCAACGATGCAGGAATTCCCGAAATTGGAGCTTCCGAAGCGCTGCTGCTCATCGGCGGCGAATTTGAATGCCGCATCGATCGCAGGGTCATACATCATCTGTTTTCCGCGATCGTAGAAGCCTCCCATGGTTGTCACGTCACTGCCGAGCGGCGAGTTGCTGCGCAGTCGGGAGTCGATCGACTGCAGGACCGAATATCGGGATTCGAAGGTCGACTGGCCGTCTGCGTTCGAAAGACTGCCAAGTCCGGTTGCCGCGGGCTGGACATCGAACGGCGAGTAGAGGCCGTTGAAATATCCGGCGCCGACGATATCTCCGTTGGTATTGAGTGAGGTAAATACCGGGAGTTTTTGATTCGGTTTCCGCTGAGGCTCGAATTCGAGGGCGACGACGCTTCCCATATTCGGCGCCACCTTGCCGAGCGCCGACGTCGGACTTTGAGCGATCTGAGCCCATGTCTGCTGCAGCGGGTGCACAAGCGCCGGTGCGCGCATGCTCCTGACTATGGCCAGTTTGCTCAACTGGTTTGCCAGGTTCGGCATCAGTCCCTGAGGGAACATGACTCCGTTGTAGCTGGTCGGATTGAAATCCGCGGGAGTCCATGCGCCGACCTTGAGATCGAATGTGTCGGTGTGACTGGGAGCTCCCTGCAGCAAGATGAAAATGCAGTTCTTGCTTTGCCGACCAGATGCAGATCGGCGACTGGGGCGGCCTTGACCTCGGTTTTGATCAATGAGCTGAGAAAATAGCCGCTCACGCCCGATCCCGCGAGCTTGAAGAAGTCTCTCCTGCCAAGTGCCGGGCCGGTAAGCACTGAGTTAGCCGATCGCTCCGGTTTGCAGATTTCGCATTCGTGTCCGTGTTTCGTGTGATTCGCCATATTGATACCTCTCTGGTCCGATGAATGATCAGCTTAATAATTGAAGATGAAGTCCATTTTGTTGATCAGCGCCCACTGCACCGTTTCGGCTGCCTGGCGCCTGCCCATTGAATTGAAAAGCGGCGTCAGTGCATCCATTTCAGACTGCACGGGATTGCGCGAGAGTGTGCCGAGATAGAGCTGCGTCACTATCTGTTCCGGAGTCAGACTCGAATTAGCCAGCAATTGCGAAACCCGGGAACCGGCATTGGCCTGATGAATCCTGGTCATGACGAACTGGTTGTTCATCAGATTGAGCGCCTGCAGGATCGAGGGTTCGAGAGAACGCGGCTTGACGTCCCTGTCGCCGCGAATGAATGAGTTGAGGAACGAAAGCCCGATATTGTTGGTCCTGGGCTCCGTCGTATCCGGAAGCTGCATGGCCCAGTTGACGGTAAAAGTCGGCTGGTTGAGCGTGTCTCGCATCTGATAGGTGACACCGATTCCGCTGGCCTTCAGGATTGCATCGTGGATCTCCTCGGCATCCATGCGGCGGGCATATTTTCGCGCATAGTAAGGAATCATCGAAAGGTTCCACGGTCCGGGATACTGCGAAGAGAGCTGATAAGCGCTCGATTTGGCGATCGTCGAGGTCAGTTTCTGAAGATTGTAATTGTTCTTGATGAAATCGGATGCAAGTGATTCGAGCAGCTCGGCGTTTGCCGGCTGCAAGGTCCAGCCGGCCGGAAGCTGGGCCGTCGGATCCAGTCGGGCCGGGTCGAAGGCATTCGACGGAGAAACCAGCGCCTCGACCATCATCTTTTCCCAGATGTAGTTGACTGCGGCGCGGGCAAACTGTTTGTCGGTCGTTATCATTCGTGCCAGAGCCTGCCTGCGATTTTCATTGGCGTTGACTCCTCCGCCGTTGATGATGTAGCGCGGCGCAACTGTAGTTTTGCCGTCGTACGGCTCCCTGGTTGTCCGATTGCCTGAATCTGTATTCAGTTGATACTCGCCAACTGCCCTCTCTGTAACTATATACTTTGCGTAATTGGGCTGCTGTGAGAGCGCCTGTCTCTGGCGGTTTGTGCGCGCGAAGAATGCCGACATTCCCCATGCTTCATCTCGTGTCCGCTGCGATCCCCAGAGGTTTACCGCGTCAAGGTGCCCGGCTCCACTGTGGCAAAGCAGGCAATCGACAGACTGTATCCCGAGAAACATCGAAGAGGCGTTGACGGCCGATCCATCCATCGTGTCTTGCTGCGGGCCCATCGGAATGACACCGCCCACAACCCAGTTGACCTCGCCGCTGACGAAATTGTCGCCATTGGCGCTGATCATCTCGGTCGCGATCTGAGCATAACTCTTGTTGGCGGATATCGAGTTCTTGATGTAATTGTAGAAAGCGTCGCGGCCGCCGCTGTATCGCTGGACATTGGTCGCTCGTGCGGTGACCTTGAAGAGGTCGCTGAAGAACATCGTCCATTTGTCGACGTACTCGGGACTGCCGATCAGGCGGTCAACCAGGGCATCCCGCTTGTTCGCGCTTGTGTCCTTCAAGAAATTGGTGACATCGTCAGCGGCGGGGATGCGCCCTGTGATATCCAGATAAGCGCGCCGGATAAACTCCTCATCGGTACATATCTGCGCCGACATCACGTTCTCTCTGGCCATCCTGTCAAAGAGGATGTTGTCGATGAAGTTCTTCCGCGGAATGTCCTGCGGAGCGACAAGCGTGGCATCGGTTAGCGCGATCAACCCATCCGCGACTGTCTCGGTCGACTTCGATACCAGCTCCCGATGCTCCGAGAGAGCCTCGTCGACGCTCTCCGGGTTCCTCAGATAAGAACAATCGTTCCGGGTGACCTTGATTCCAGGGTCCTGCTCATCATTGTTGTTTTGTGGTTGAAACGCCGCCAGCGTCGTCAAATCCAGACTGTCAAACGCAAATCCAGTGCATAAAACCACAAAACCAAGCAAAATCATGCGTTTTAAAGATGCCGGTCCGGTTTTCTTCAAGGTATCCGTCCAGGACATAGACCCTCCTGATTGACTATTTAGTTCTTTGATAATCCGTTCAGACGGATTCGAAATTAATAAATGATGCAAAGTTCGCAATGACCAAAGTATCAGAGCTTACGTTGTCGCAGGTACTTAGAAGCACAACCTGGTGAATTAGTCGAAATATTTTTTTACAGTCGTTCAGAAATGCAAGACTCAGCTTGAGCTTCTGTAAATGAAAAAACTTCGTTTAGAGGCTACTCAATGCCCCGTTGCCATCGCTTTCCCAGGCGTGGTGTGTAGAATGTGCACTTTAAATCAATGACAGGCAGGCGGATAAATCCAAATGGAAAAAAACAGTTCCGACGAACAAAGGAAAGACCCCTATCAGATTTCACCTGAGGACGTGATATCTCCGCCGACAACGATTCGCGAGACATTAAAGCGGATAGGGCCGGGGATGATTCTTGCGGCGTCGATTGTCGGTTCGGGTGAACTGATAGCGACGACCACGCTGGGCGCGCAGGTCGGCTACACTGCATTCTGGGTAATCGTGTTGAGTTGTCTGGTCAAGCCCGTGTTGCAGGCCGAGATGGGGCGTTACATCATCGCCAGCGGAGAGACGGGGCTTGCCGGTTTCAATCACGTGCCTGGGCCACGCCTGAAAGTCAACTGGATAGTCTGGGCATGGGCGGCGATGACTCTCATGACACTGCTTCAGATTGGAGCGATGTTCGGCGGAGTCTCGCAGGTGATGAATCTTCTGATTCCGGCTGTGCCCGTGAAATTATGGGTTTTAATTTTCTGGGGAATCACTCTGGCGCTGTTGCTGGGTGGGGGCTACGAACGGATCGAGCGGCTGGCGATGATCAAGGTCGGACTGTTCACGATGCTCACATTTCTTGCGGCATTGCTTCTGATCCGCATGCCTCAATATTTCTCCTGGCATGAATTTCTCGAAGGTTTTAAATTCAAGATGCCGGGTGAGGGCTTGTCGACTGCGGTTGCAGTCTTCGGAATCACCGGGGTTGGAGCCAGCGAGTTGTTTATGTATCCCTACTGGTGCGTCGAAAAGGGCTATGCCAGATTCACCGGCAGGCGCGAGGAGACGGCTCAGTGGGATCGGCGCGCTCGCGGATGGGTTCGCGTCATGCACGTCGACATCATCGCTTCAATGATCATTTATACGGTCGCAACCGTGGCCTTCTACCTGCTGGGGGCGGGAATCCTGCATGGCATGGGCAAGGTTCCGGCGGCGGGCGATATGATATCGGTCCTGTCGAATATCTACACCCAGACGCTCGGTGAGTGGTCGTTATGGATCTTTTACGCCGGGGCCATCTTCACGCTATACGGGACGATCTTCGCCGCAACCGCGGCAAACTCACGTGTCTTTGCAGATATGTTTCGTCTTATGGGATTCTTCAGGGCGGATGATTATCGGAAAAGAGTCAAATACCGGAATACTTTCGTCGTCGTTCTGACACTGATTCCGGTTGCGCTCTATCTGCTGGTCGAATCTCCTGTAAAGATGGTTGTTGCCGGAGGGCTGGCCCAGGCGATGATGTTGCCGGTAATCGCTCTGGGGACGCTCTATCTTCATCACCGGCGTCTGCCCCGGCAGATCGCGCCGCCTCGCCTGATCACAATTGCACTCTGGGTGGCCTCGATCGTGATCACTGGACTGATGGGTTATTACGTTTACGAGCAGATTCTGAAAAATATAAAATGAAAAGAGAGATGCCGAGGGACAACGAATTTCAGATGCCGAGTTTCAGGCTGGACGGCAGAGTGGCGCTGGTCACAGGCGGCAGTCGTGGGCTTGGTCTTGGGATGGCGCTGGCGCTGGCCCACTCCGGCGCCGATGTGGTAGTGGCGGCCCGGGGCGTCTCAGATCTTGAATCCGCCGTCGAGTTGATCGGCTCCACGGGCCGGCGGGCTCTGGCCCTGCCGGTTGATATCGGTCATGTCGATGCAGTAATTGAAATGATCCGGAAAACCGAAGACCATTTTGGAAGGCTCGATATTCTGGTGAATGCAGCCGCCATCAATCTTCGCCGACCCGTCGAAACCTTCACCCCCGAGGACTGGGACCGCCTCATGAGCGTTAATCTCAAAGGCGCCTTCTTCGCCTGCAAGGAAGCCGCTTCCGTCATGCGGAAATCCGGAAAGGGAAAGATCATCAACATCGGCTCGGTTGCCTTCGAAATAGCCATCCCGAATATTGCTCTCTATTCGATCAGCAAGGGCGGGATGAGGCAGATGACGCGTGCCCTGGCCGTCGAATACGTGAAGGATAATATCAATGTCAACGCAATTGCACCGGGACGATTCTGGACCAGTATGACCGATGAGTTCTTCTCGGTTCCCGAACTATATGAGAGGGCTGTCAGTCTGATACCGAGGGGTCGCCCCGGCACACCTTCGGATCTCGCCGGAGCGGCCATATTCCTGGCTTCCGATGCCTCCGATTACATCACCGGCCAGACGATCTTTGTCGATGGGGGCTGGCTCGCCGCTGGCGGAGCCAGGGGATGAACTCTTCCTTGTTTGACATGATCTGCCCGTGAATCTATAGTTCGCGGGTCATACCAAGTCGCGAGCCAGTAACACTCAAAGGCCAATCAAAAAAAATATCAGAGGACACCTTATGTCGAGGCGCAGTGAGAGCACTATCAGCTCGGATATGGAACCGATAGATCGTTCGGGAATTACTGAACTGGTGGTTAAAAGGATCAAGGATCTTCTTACCCGTGGCGAGTTGAAGGGAGGGAGCCGCCTTCCGCCCGAGCGTGAACTGGCCGAAATGCTCAATATCAGCCGGCCTTCGCTCCGGACCGCTCTCAAGGCGCTTTCTGTCATGGGTATTATTCGCGCTAAACCCGGCGCCGGAACCTATATCGCCGATTCGATACCCGAAGTTTTCACCGAGCCGATGCATTTCATGACGCTGATCAACAACACCAGCGTCGAGGAACTCTTCGAAGCTCGCCGGGTCATTGAATCCGGCCTTGCCGAGATGGCTGCCGATCGCGCTTCCGAGGAGGATCTGGAGACTCTTAACCGGGAGATCCTTGCCATGCGCGAATCGATCGGCGATCCGGAAAAGTTCCTTCTCCACGATATCAGATTCCACCAGGCCATCGCCCGCGCAGCCAACAACAAACTGATGAGCGGAGTCATGGATACGATCGCCCAGCTTCTCTATCACATCCGCCGCCAGACCATCGCTCAGGCCAGCGATTTCGACGACGCCGTCGAATGGCACCAGAAAATATATGACGCCATCAGAAAGCGCGATACGAAGCGCGCCAAGGATATGCTTTCAAACCACCTCAAGGCCGCTCAGACCGGCTGGTCGAAAAACGAACAACAGGAAAAGCCTCCACAGAAAAAGAAGTAGCCTGAAACCGGATCACGAAACGGAAAGTGCCGGGTGTCATGACTAACGATACAATATTCTGAATTTCTACTGATTTTTCGCCTGTTTGCGCACTGGATCGAGTTTGTTCTCCATCAACACCCTGTTGAATGCTTCCAGATCGACATTTATCGCATCCTTCAGGCGCTTCAATTGAATGGCCAGTCTTTCGGACAATTCTTTAAAAACTGTATAAGACTGACTGGTCGGTTTGCCGTCGCCGGTCTCGATGCTTCTGCGCAGGGCTCCGATCTGATTGTTGAGCTTGATCGGGAAGTTCAAGGGATCCTGATTGCTGCGATTGCGAACCTGGTAGATCTCTTCTTCGATCTCGCTGAGCTTCCTGCTGACGGCCTCGCCGGCTTCCGTGATCTTCTGCTGCTTTGCTTTGGAGCTGCGATCGTTGATCTGTTTCTTCAACTCACGGATTGCGATTACGGCTTCATTGGCCTCGCTTGTCTTGTCGCGAACCTGAATTGCGAGGTTGAATTGTTCAGTAAGATCGGCATCGGTCACGTTGGTCAGGCGCGGATCTTTTTTGATCGAGAAGATCTGCGTTTCGGTTTGCCCATTGGCCGTCAGACGCACCTGATAAGTTCCAGGAACGGCGAGAGGTCCGCTTTCGACACGGGCGCTCCACAAAATCATGCCTTCAAAAACAGTTGCTCCGGGGTAACGCAGGTCCCATGTGAACCTGTTTGTCCCGGCCTTGCGCGATGGGGGGCGCGCCGCCGGAGGGCCAAATGACTCTTCTCCATCCGGTGCCGCTTCCTGTCTTTTCTTCTCATCTTCAGCCGTGCCGGTAAATGTGCTAATGAGCCGGCCGTTCGAATCCATGACCTCGATCGTGACTTTGTCGGCCTCCTTGTTGAGGTAGTAATCGAAGGTCGCCTGACTCAGGCCTCTGACTGCCGTGGGAGGCTGAAAGAGATGCGCGTTCTTGTTTGCAATCTGAGACGAGAGCTGTCGCAAAATGGCGATGTCATCGAGGATGTAGAACGACCTTCCATGTGTGGCGATGACAAGATCGTTTTCTTCAACGACGAGATCGGGAACCTGTGTGTCCGGCAGATTGAGCGAAAGCGATTGCCAGTTGGCTCCATCATCGAACGAAACATAAATGCCATGTTCGGCGCCGGCGTAGAGCAATCCCTGGCGCTGAGGGTCTTCGCGAACGACATGAACATAGTCATCACTGCGTATCCCGTTGACGATCTTCACCCACGTTTTGCCGAAATCGGTTGTTTTGTAGATGTATGGAGCGCGATCGTCCAGTTGATAGCGTTTGGCTGCAAAATATGCGGTTCCCGCTTCGTGATGGGATGGTTCGATCATGCTGACGCGGCTGAATTCGTGAAGATCTTTAGGAGTCACGTTGCTCCAGTTTCTGCCGCCGTCGCGCGTCAGATTTATCAGGCCGTCATCGGAGCCCGTCCAGATCAGCCCGGGACCGTACATTGACGGGGCGATGGTGAATATCGTTCCGTAAATTTCCGGCCCATTCTGATCGTGCGTGATCGGGCCTCCTGAATCTCCGAGGGTTTTCGGATCTCCGCGCGTCAGATCGGGACTGATTCGCTCCCAACTCAATCCGTCATTCGTGGTTCTCCAGAGATGCTGGGACGAGGTGTAGAGCACATTCGAATCGTGCGGCGAAAAGACTATCGGGAAAGTCCATTGCCAGCGTTCCTTCAATTCCTTCGCGGGCATTCCCGAAAAGAACAGCGGGTAGACCTGGATGTCGCGGGTGTGTCCTGTGCTCCGGTCATATCGCGTCAGTAAAGCACCCTGGCTGCCTGCATAAAAGAGATTCGTGTCTTTCGGGTGAGGAGCGATGTAACCCGATTCGCCGCCTCCCACTGCATACATGACATCACCTGTCCGTGACCGCCCGCCTTCACTCGAAACGCATACGGTCGAATTGTCCTGCTGCGCTCCGCAAACGTGATAGGGCAGGTCTTTTGTAGTGGCCACGTGATAGAGCTGGGCAGTCGGGTATGCCTGCCCGGTCCACGACTCGCCGCCGTTGACCGACACGTTGCCTCCGCCGTCGTTGCTGTTCGCCATGCGGTTTGGATCGTTTGGAGCTATCCAGAGATCGTGGTTGTCTCCGTGCGGCACGCGGATGGTCTTGTAAGTCTTGCCTCCGTCGGTCGATTTATAGAAGCCCGTGTTCAGGACATAGACGGTGTCGCGCGATTTCGGATCGGCGTAGATTCGCGAGTAGTAAAAAGCGCGCTGACGCAAGCGGCGATCTTCGCTGATTCTCTGCCAGGTGGCTCCCGCATCGTCCGATACGAAGACGCCGCCGTTTTCATTCTCGACAATCGCATAAACCCGCTTGCCGTCTGCGCCTGAGACGCTGACGCCGATCTTGCCTGTCACGCCCGACGGCATTCCCGGCGCCCGTGTGATCTCCGTCCACGTTTCGCCACCGTCTGTCGATTTGAACAAGCCGCTGTCAGGACCGCCCGATGAGAGCATCCACGGAGTTCGATACGCTTCCCAGATCGCAGCAAACATCACCTGTGGATTGCCCGGATCAATGGCCAGATCGACAGCGCCGGCCTTGTTGCTGCGGAAGAGCACCTTTCGCCAGGTTTTGCCCCCGTCGGTCGATTTGAAGACGCCGCGCTCATCGTTCTGCCCGAATGGATGACCGAGAGCCGCAACGTAGACGATCTCGGGATTGGCCGGATGAACGCGAATCCGCGCAATAGCGTGCGTATCGCCAAGGCCCATCTGCTTCCACGTCTTCCCGGCGTCTGTCGATTTGTATACTCCGTCCCCCTGCATGATGTTGCCGCGAAGCTGGGTTCTCCCATGCCCAGATAAACGATATCCGGATTTGACGGGCTGACTGCAACGGCGCCCACCGAAGAACTCTTCAATTGCCCGTCGGTGACCGCTCGCCACGTCGTTCCGCCGTCGGTCGTCTTCCACAAACCACCGCCGACCGCTCCGAAATAGTACTCGTTTGGCCGGCTCGGACTTCCCGCAATCGTCAGCGAGCGGCCACCGCGATTCGGGCCGATGCTTCGCCATCGCATCGCGTTGAACATCGGATTGCCCGTCTTCTGCTCCTGCGCCTGTGATGAAAATGAAAATACCGGCAGCATTAAATAAAGACAGAGAACTGAAAGTCCTGCCATCAAAACTCGACCAGGATTTCGTTGCAGCAATCGCATGGGATAACCTCCTAAAATGAAGAATGAAGAATGAAGAATGGAGAATGGAGAATGGAGAATGAAGAATGAAGAATGAAGAATGGAGAATGGAGAATGGAGAATGAAGAATGATGAATGGAGAATGGAGAATGAAGAATGGAGAATGATGAATGCAGAATGATGAATGGTTCGCTTGTGTACAGGCTTTAACAGATCGAATCAATGTTCCTCCATTCTTCATTCTGCACTCATCATTCTGCATTCTGCATTCTCCATTCTTCATTCATTAGGGCTTTGCGTTTACCCAGTTGTCGCCGTAGCCGGCATCGACCGTCAATGGCACATCCAGTTTTGCGGCGTGCTCCATGGCGTGTTTGACGACTTCGACGGTCAGTTTTGCCTCGTCATTTGGAACCTCGAAGACGAGTTCGTCGTGAATCTGGAGGATCATGCGAGCCTTGAGTTTTTCTTTTCGCAGCGCCTCGGCAACGCGCAGCATGGCCAGCTTGACGATGTCCGAGGCCGATCCCTGCATCGGCATGTTGACGGCCTCGCGTTCAGCGCGTGAACGGGCGGGTCCCTTGCTCTTCAAATCATTCATCCTGCGGATGCGGCCGAAGACCGAACGAACCACGCAATCATTCTTTCGCGCCAGTTCCGGAAGTTCGTCCATGTATTTCTTGACGCCGGCATAGGTGCGGTAATAGTCGTCGATCACTTTCCTGGCTTCAGTGCGAGAGATCCCGACGCGCTGCGCCAGTCCGTATGGGCCGATGACATAAGCGATTCCGAAATTTACTATTTTGGCGAGTCTCCGGGTTTCTTTCAGTTCTTCGCTCGTCTTTGCGCCGAAGACTTCACGGGCGGTGCGCGAGTGAATGTCCTCTCCTTTTCGGAATGTTTCGATCATGACGGGGTCTTTGGTGATGTGAGCCAGCAGCCGCAGCTCGATCTGCGAGTAATCGGCCGAAAGCAGCACATGCCCATCGGCGGGAATGAAGGCCCTGCGGATGCGGCGCCCCATCTCGGTTCGAACCGGTATGTTCTGAAGGTTAGGATCGGTCGATGAAAGCCGTCCCGTCGCCGTCGCCGCCTGATTGAGCGTTGTATGGATGCGCCCGTCTTCGGGGTCGATCAGTGAAGGGAAGGCGTCGACGTAAGTGCTCTTGAGCTTGGACAACTCGCGGTGGTCGATGATCAATCGCGGCAGCTCGTACTTCGCAGCCAGTTCGTCGAGCACATCGCGGCTGGTCGATATCTTGCCCGTTGCGGTCTTTTTCGAAACCTCGAAGTTCAGCTCTTCGAAGATTTCTCCAAGCTGCTGCGGCGATGCAATATTGAATTCCCGGCCGGCCAGTTCATAGATCTTTCCGGTGATCTTTTCGATCTCCACTGCCATTTCAACCGAAATAACCGCCAGGACATCGGCGTCAACTCTGAACCCGGCGCGCTCGATGCCGTATAACACAGGGATCAGCGGCATCTCCACCTTGTGGTAGATGAATCCCAGCTTCTCCTGTTGAAAGTCGAACTGAATCTCGTCCTCTTCGATTTTCCCTCTCAGCACATCGGAAAGGCGGATGACGACATCGGCCTCCTGCGCCGGTATCAGCTTGTCGGTTGCCTTGATGGCTGTATCCAGATGCTCGGCGGCGAGTATCGGCAATTCCAGTTTGGATCGTTCAGGCTCCAGCAGATATGCCTCAATCAGCGTGTCGTCCGCGACATTCTCCAACGTCATACCCAGCCGGCCAAGCGCGTAAAGAGCTCTCTTGTGATCGTGAGTGCATTTTTCAACCAGGCCGTTGTCGAATATCTCGCCGAGGATGCGCAGCGCCTCCTGCCGGTTGTCACATCCCTCCAGATCGAAATATTCAGAGACGCCAGGAGCGACGGAAAAAGCCACGCCGGTGAGGTCTCCGCTTTTATCCGTGGTCAATGAAAATGCGGCACGATCGGCGTCATAAATCTTCCCGGCCAGCTTCTCAAGGTCGGCGATGGAGCTTGTCTGACGGTATTCCTCCCCGGTCTTTTCGCTGCTTGTCGAGCCGCTCTTCTGACTGCTGTCGCCTGCTGCCCCCGCTGCCCCCGTTGCCCCCGTTGCCCCTGCGGCGAATTCGCGGGTCAATTGATGAAATTCGAGTTCCGAGAAAAGTTCGTAAGCAAGTTTTGGATCGGGTTCCTCGTAGATCAAGGCCTTGAGATCCAGTTCGACCTCCACGTTCAGGTCGATCCTGGCCAGCTCTCGCGACATTCTGATCTGATCGGCATGGTCACGCAGAGATTCACGGTAAGTCTTTCGTTGAACCTGTTCCCATCCTTCAAGCGCGGCTTCGATGCTGCCGAACTGCTCGAGCAGTTGAACCGCGCCTTTCTCGCCTATGCCCGGCGCTCCGGGAATGCCGTCCACGGCATCACCCATCAATCCCAGCCAGTCGACTATCTGATCGGGCCGCACGCCGTGCTTCTCCTTAACGCCCTTCTCGTCGAGCAGAGTTTCGCCGTTCTTGTCGACTCGCAGCACCGCTATCGCCGGATCCGAAACCAGCTGGCTCAGATCCTTGTCGTTAGTGACGATGATTGTCCTCAGCCCTTTTTCCTTGGCCTGAACCGCCAGAGTTCCGATCAGATCGTCCGCTTCATATTTCGGTTTTTTGATAATCGGAATTCTCAGCGCCTCGCAGACACGCTCGATATACGGAAGCTGGACCACCATGTCCTCCGGCATCTCCGGACGGTGCGCCTTGTATTGCTCATAAGCGTCCTGGCGATGCGTCTTCTCCTTCGAATCCAGTACGACTCCAAGATAATCGGGCTTCTGCTCTTTGATCATCTTACGCAGCGTCATCGTGAAGCCGTATATCGCATTCGTCGCCATGCCCTTCGAATTCGACAGCCCGCGAATCGCGTAATATGCCCTGAAAATATTGGACATCCCGTCCACTAGAAACAGACTTTTTTTCTCTGACATATGGAACCCTTTTACCGACAATCAAATCTACAACAGCTTTTTATGAGTCTTCAAATGAGGGAGAAAGAAGATTGCGAAACAGACCAATAGTTTATTTACCGATACTGTTGGCGAATTGAATTTATAGCCTGTTTCCTCTGTTTCCCCTGTTTCCCCTTTTCATTGATATTTTGGAATGGTCGAAATACGAGCGGGACCGCAGGCGTCCCGCCTGCGTCAAATCGATTAACGCAAATCTGATATGAATGTGCAGATATTTCAAGACAAGCAGGCGGGACGCCTGCGCTCCCGCTCGTATTTTGATTCTGTAATTTCTGACAATCTACCAAAGGATGAATTCGCCAATAGTATCATTTACTCATGTTACGCAATCTTCTTTCTTCCCAGAATTTCCCTGCGTTTCGATTCGGGAAACTTCTCAATTGCATATCTCAGCGTCGTTCGCGGCATCCGTGGGCGATGCTCCATCAGAAATATCTCGAGCCGGGAGGGGTCTGTCTTCCCGGCATCGCGCAGCATCCATCCGTTGGCTTTATGGATCAGGTCTTCCGGGTATTTCATCAACTTGACGGCGATCCAGTAGGCATCGTCGAGATAAAGGCCGCGCCTCACCGCGGCGGTCAAGGCGACGGCCGATGCGCGCCTGAGCCATAAATTCCGTTTGACGGTCCAACTCCTGAGCTTTGAGACAATCTTCGCATCCTTCAAAACCATCGGCATGAGAATCATCGAGCACAATCCATCGGTTAATGCCCAGTTGTCGCACAGATCGTCCGCCAGCCATTTTTCGGCGCGTTTGAATATCCTGGTATCGAACTGCCTGCGATAGTTTGCCAGCACCATCATGCCGACGAGCCTGGATTCGATAAACCGATCCCCAATCATCCGCTCGCAGAATTCAAGAGCCTCACCGACCCCCCAGTCCCCGCGTACTTCCTGAAAAAAGCCCGCAGCCAGTCTCCGCATCGTCGGAGCATCCTGGCCATAGCTGTGGATTACTTCATCTTTCTTGAAATAACTTCTGTTATGTTCAGCCCTGAGAGGATCGCCGGATTCTTTCAATTCCTTGATTGCCCGATCGAATAATTGTTTTGGCGTAACTTTCTTAGGCATGCGGATGTGCGAACTGCAAAAAAGAAAAGAGAATACCAGCCGGACCAGACCGGTATTCTCTTCAGGATCAAGGCTTTTAAGATCGGATGCCTTTACACATAGGTGAGCCAGTCGGCCGGGGCCTCTTTCTGGCCGGCAGTGATGGCAAAGTATTCGCTCTGCAACTGAGCCGTGATCTCGCCGCGCTTGCCGTTGCCGACTTTGATGCGGTCGATGCTGCGGATTGGAGTGATCTCCGCGGCCGTTCCGGTGAAGAAAACTTCGTCGGCGATATAGAGAGTCGCCCTGGAAACCACCTGTTCGATGACTTCATAGCCGAAATTGCGCGCGAGCTGAATCACCGAATCACGCGTAATGCCTGCCAGGACCGCAGAACTCAACGGCGGCGTATAGATCTTGCCGTCGCGGATCAGAAACAAATTTTCGCCGCTTCCCTCGCTGACATTGCCGGAGGTGTCGAGCGCGATGCCTTCGACAAAGCCATTGACGATCGCTTCCATCTTGATCAACTGCGAGTTCATATAATTCGCCGCCGCCTTCGCCGTCGCCGGCAGCGTGTTTCCCTGCATGCGCGCCCAACTCGATACGCAGACGTCGACACCATCATCGATCGCTTCCTGACCAAGATACTTGCCCCATACCCAACTGGCGATGTAGGCCTCTACCGGGTTCGGAAACGGGTTGACTCCGAATGACCCGTAGCCGCGGAAGATCACCGGGCGCAGATAGCACTCCTTGAACTCGTTGATACGGACCGTCTCTTTGCAGGCTTCAACCAGTTGATCCACACTGTAGCCCATATCCATGCGATAAATATGGCAAGAGTCGTAAAGCCGCTGGATGTGCTCGCGCAGCCGGAAGATCGCCGGCCCCCTGGGCGTGCTGTAACACCGGATCCCCTCGAACAATGCAGACGCATAGTGGATGACGTGGGACATGACATGGATATTCGCATCATCCCATTCGACGAATTTCCCGTTGTGCCAGACTTTTTTTGCCGTTTCAGTGGACGTGCCTGGATGAGCCATAAATGTATGATTACTCCTTTTATTGTTAATGGTAAGGCGGATTCGAAAGAGCATCATAAGTTCCGCCGACAAGACAGGTCAATAGACAAATTTGACACCCACTTGTCATCGCCATAATATTCAAGCCTCGTTTATGACGAGGGTGAATATCAAGTGGAATTCGGACCCGTGAGAATTCCGGAAAAACAACATAGGACTTTGATTGTATGAGCATCAGCAAGGAATTGCTTGAAATACTTCGCTGCCCGGCCTGCAGGGCAAAAGTCGAATTGAAGCCGGATGGCAGCGGGCTGAAATGCGGCGAATGCCGCCGCGTCTATCCTATTCGCGATGAAATCCCTGTCATGCTTGTCGATGAAGCGACAATAGAGGGGAAGTAGTGAAAGCCGGTTAGGGCGCGACAAGGCCGCGTCCGCAAATCGCATTACTCAAAGATGTCAGTTCCCCTCTTTCAGAAGCTTCCCGACAACTCTCGCGTTCTCTTCATCAGGCTTCGCAATCTGGGTGAAGCTGTTCTCGATACGGCCAATCTGCGTGCGCTCAAACGATGGCGCCCCGATTTGCAGATAACGACTCTGGTCGAGGCCATCTACACCGATCTCTATCAAGCAGATCCGGATATCGAGGCGATACCGCTGCTCAGGGGGGCGGGTGACAAGCGCAGTTCGTTCGGCTCTCGTCTGAAAGTCATCAGGGACCTGCGTCGCAGGAAGTTCGACGCGGTGATCAACCTCCATGGCGGGCCGACAAGCGCGCAACTGACCTTCCTCTCGGGCGCACGCTATCGCGCGGGAGCTTCTCACTTCCGCAACGGGTACGCATATAACCAGCGCATCCCTCCGGCCGAAGAGATTCTCGGACGGGATCAGCTCCATACGGTTGAATACCAGTTCGGGCAGTTCAAATGGCTCGGGCTTCCGGACGCGCAGCCTTCTCCGACTCACCTTCATGTTTCGCCCGCCATGCGTCAAACGGCTATTGCCGGACTGCGCGGGGAGGGCGTCGATCCGGATCGACCTTTCGCCGTCCTCGCTCCGACAAATGAGTTCTTCACGAAACGCTGGATGCCGGAACGATTCGCCGCGGTGGCAGACAATCTGATCGGTCGCGGTTTTCAGATTGTCTTGACCGGCGCTCCCACGCCTGAACAGCGAGAACAGCTCGAAAGCGTCCAGGCGGCAACCACTAACAGACTTGCGTCGCTAAGCTCTCTCACCATCGGTGAACTCGTGGCTCTCATCGCCGAGAGCCGCTTGTTTGTGGGCAATGACAGCGGCCCGGCTCATATCGCCGCCGCCGTCAAAGCCCCGCTGGTCGTCCTCTTCGGCCCGGCAAGCTCCGTCCGCTGGCATCCCTGGCTCGCGCCATCAGAGCTGGTTCAGAACCATTTCCCCTGCAATCCCTGCTCAATGTACACTTGCCATGCCTTCGATGAACCCGAATGCATCAAATCGATCTCCATCCATCAGGTCATGGACGCAATTGATCGGCTGCTTTGATTTTACATTTTCGGAAGAAAACCTTGTTTATGAACCTCTCCCGCGGACTTCAAATCATCAACGAATTTCATGCCAGATCGGTCGTGGTTCTGGGCGATCTCATGCTCGATGAGTTCATCTGGGGGGAAGTGCGACGAATATCGCCTGAAGCGCCGGTTCCGGTCGTCGAGGTGAAAAGGGAATCGTGGCATCTGGGTGGAGCGGGCAATGTGGTTTCCAATATTCTCGAACTCGGCGCCCGCGCCGTTCCAATCGGCATTGTCGGCGATGACCGGGCGGCATCTCAGTTGCGCGATGAATTCGCAAAATGTAAGGCTGAAACCTTCGGTCTCGTCACCGACAGGCTGCGCCCGACCACTCGCAAGACTCGCATCGTCGCTCACAGCCAGCAGATGGTTCGTGCCGATCGCGAGGATCGGACTCCAATCAATGAAGAAATTGAGAATCAGGTGCTCCGCGCTTTCAATACTGCCATTGAAACAGCCGATGCCGTGATCATCTCCGATTACGACAAGGGTTTGCTCACACCACGACTGCTCGACCAGGTAATCTCGGCCGCTCGTCAAAAAAATAAACCCGTCTGCCTCGATCCGAAAATCAGAAACTTCATCCACTATCGCGGGGTCGATGTCATCACACCCAATCAGATCGAAGCGGAACGCGCGGCTAATATCGAAATCGTCGATGAGGCTTCGCTCATTGCCGCCGCCCGTCGCATCCGCGAGATGCTCGATTGCCGCAACGTTCTCATTACCCGCGGTGAACACGGCATGAGCCTTCTCGACGATCATGACAATCTGACTCACATCCCGACGGTTGCCCGCGAAGTCTATGACGTCACCGGCGCGGGCGATACCGTCATCGCCACGCTGACTCTCGCAATCGCCTCCGGCGCAAGCCTCCGCGAGGCCGCCATCATTGCCAATCACGCCGCCGGTGTTGTCGTAGGCAAAGTCGGCACTGCTTCTCTTTCCCTCCCGGAACTCTCTCATTCCCTGAGCGATCTTGACCTCGCAAATCCTCATTTTTGATTAAAATCCCCAGAAAAATGTGGAATATGCCCATACACCGGGGCTTAACTGGTTCTGTACGATTTTAAGACGGTGGAAAAAATCTACACGGTTGGCAAGAGGCAAAATCAAAAAAAATTGATACCTAAATAAGCCTTATTTATAGGCTTAAGAGACCATTCGAAATGGTGTAGACCGGATGAAAATCGCGGATGGTATAATGCACGGCGTCGTTGGTAGTGCTTCAACGGACACTGTGAAATTCATTCACATTTGTGTTCAGCAGTATCGGTCACAAAGACAGTTTTTCTCGAATGAATACATAAAAGAATGAGTGCCCCACACTCGAACCTTCAGATTTTACGGACAGGTTTGGGTAACAGGTGTTTGATCCACGCCAGGGGAAAGTGTCAGCTTGAAGTTGGTGTTGGCTACAAACAAGGAGAAGAACGGATCTTATGAGTACAGATATGACAAAAGCAGGGAATCGCGTGTATATCGATGTTGCTTCAAGTGGGAGCCAGTTCACAGGATCTGGCAGCGAGTGTAACGAAAGCTGAAGAGGTCAGGACAACAGAATCATCCAAGTCATTATCATCGAATTCATTATCAACTAAGAATGCCTCGACGCAATTAGACATCGCATCTGATCCTGCAACGAATAAAGACAAGGCGAAGGCTGAAGCCAAAGCCGAGTCGGCGGAAAATGAGTTGGTCGCATCGCCCAGAGTCGGGATCAAGAATCCGGAGCTCGATCTAAGGTTCCGGTTCAATGATTCGGAACTTCATTCAAATGGATTCTCGATACCGAGTCTCGAAGTTCTCGGCGAGCCGAAGAACTTCAAAGCCACGGCCTATGCGCTTCCAGGAAGAACGCGCACAGGCGCCTATGTCCGCCGCGGTGTTATCGCTGCCGATCCGAGGGTGATACCCCTTGGCTCGGTGGTTCAGCTCAAGGCCGGAAAATATACCGGCGTTTACACGGTTCACGATACCGGCGGAAAGATCAAAGGCAACATTGTCGATGTCTGGGTTCCGTCCAATCAGGAAGCCCGTCAGTTCGGCCGCCGCAATATCAAGCTGCACATTTTGCGATTTGGCCCCAAAGGTGGAACAGAGAAAAGAAAATAGACTTTCTCTCCCCCTGAATAAAGAAGACCGTCGCCGGACAATAATAGATCCGGCGGCGGTTTTCTTTTGAAACCTCGCTCAATTATGATCCTCACATGAGTGCACAAAGTAATCACAGGCATTACACCGCGTCTTCTGAAATATTGATCGAAGTGACACGCGGCAGCATGGTTGAATCGGTTCACCGCGGGTTTATAGTCGCGGTCGATGGCGGTGGCGATCCTGTTGCCGGACTCGGTGATATCAATGTCACGACATATTTCAGGTCAGCGGCCAAGCCTTTTCAGTCTATTCCTCTGATCTCATCCGGGGCGGCAGATCATTTCCAGCTCAATTCGAAGGAGATTGCCGTGATCAATGGCTCTCACAGCGGCGAGCCGGTGCATCTTGAAGTCGTAAGGTCGATTTTGCACAAGACGGGCATCGATGAGTCCGCGCTGATGTGTGGATCTCACATGCCGTTTGACGATGTGACTGCCAGGCAACTGCGCTCTGAGAGCCGGCACGCGAGCGTGCTTCATAACAACTGTTCCGGAAAGCATGCCGGCATGCTGGCGCTGGCCAGTTTTCTAGGCGAAAAACTGGATGACTACATCGATCCTGCTCATCCGATTCAGCGGAAGATTCTTGAGGTAGTCGCTCTTTTCGCCGGTGTGCCGGCCGGCTCGATCACAATTGCCGTTGACGGTTGCAGCGCGCCGGTTTTCGGAATGTCCATTGCGTCTATGGCCCGAAGCTACGCACGGCTCGCCGCCTGCGATCAGACGGATTTTGAAGAAGATCTTAAGTCCGCCGCCCGAAGAGTCGTCGATTCAATGATCGAGTTTCCGGAAATGGTTGGAGGTCACCGCAATCGGCTGGATACGGACCTGATGAAGGCGGCTAATGGCCAGGTTATCTCCAAGGTCGGGGCCGAAGGGGTTCAACTGCTCGGTGTTAAGCCTTGTAATCGTTATCCGATGGGCCTTGGCATTGCCATCAAGATCGAGGACGGAGATATCAGGCGCGCCAGAGATCCGGTCGTTCTGGAGACTCTCAGACAGCTTGGAATCCTCGATGAAGATCAACTCACAGGCCTTTCACGCTTCGCTCACGCCAAAATCCACAATCACCGCAGGCTTGGCCAAGTGCGGACATGCTTCAAAATAGAAGAAGTTTAAAGTGCGTCCGCTGCTTCAATGGAAGTTTAAACTCCAAAACCAGGCTCCAGCCTCTATCCGCAAATGATTCACTGATTCTGTAATTTCTCACAATCCAGCAAAGGCGGAACCCTGGGTCCAGTTAAAAACCAAAACCGCCGGCAACAGAGCCGACGGTTTTGGTGAAGTTCCTGATTTTGAAAGAATGGTTTAACCGGAACGGTTACCATCTACGATTACTGCCATACTGGCGATAGCCTTCGGCATAGCCCCTGCGGAATCCCTGTCGGTAAACCGAGTTTCCTTTTCTGAAGTGGCTTGAGTTGTTCGGATCGGCTCGTCTGCGATCGCGAAAATCTTCCAGCCTCTGTCGAGGCCGTCACGATATCCCTTCTCCTCTTCCGGGTTGTATCCATTTCGCCCGCCGCGGTTATTGCCCCAGCGATCATTTCTGTCATCCCATCTGTCGTCGCGCCTGTCATTGCGCCTGTCATTGCGGCGATCACGCTCCCAGCGATCGTCTCTGCGGTTCTGGCCGTTTCCCCAACCCCAGCCCCATCCCTGTGCATAGGCCGACGAAAAACTCGATAGACCAGGGGCCAGCAGGAAGCCCACTGCAAGCGCCAGCGCGAATACGAACTTTTTCATACTTTGATTTCTCATGACTTTTTCACTTCACCTGTATCTATCAGAGTGCGAAACTGCAACTGAATTCCAGGTCTCCTTTCACGCACTTGTATATGCATATAGAATGCCAGTGAAATCGGGTCTGCAGTTTTATTTTTCAAGCTGTTGTAATTAAATGGCTTACGCTTTTAATGCGGCGTTCCGCCTGATGAATATAAAACATTCGACATACCAAAAGGTGTGAGCTGATAACGCAAAAGGAATCATTGCAGGAAGACGATGAACGACGAAATCCGCAGACTATTCCCCGTCACGCGAAATTATGTTTACTTGAATCATGCGGCCGTGGCGCCGATTTCAATTCCGGTATATCAGCGGATGCAGGAATACACCGGGGATCTGCTAAACAACGGACTGGTCCATTTTCGCGAATGGGGCGGTGCCGTCAAAAGGGTCAGGCAGCTTGCCGCTGAATTCATCAATGCGGGCGCCGATGAGATTGCATTTGCGCCGAACACTTCTGCAGGGCTTGCGATGATCGCCAACGGGATCGACTGGCGGGAGGGGGATAATGTCGTGACGGCCGATTGCGAGTTCCCGGCGAACGTCATCCCCTGGATGCGGCTCAAACGGGAAAAAGGCGTTGATGTTCGAATGGCGCGCGAGCGTGATGGAAGACTCGATGCCGGAGAGATCGTTGATTTGATCGATTCCCGCACCCGCGTGGTCAGTTTGAGCTTCGTCGAGTTCGGCAGCGGTTTCCGTAACGATCTTGAGGCCATCGGAAAATATTGTCGCGAAAGAGATCTTATTTTCGTGGTGGATGCGATTCAGGGGTTGGGAGCGCTGAAACTGGATGTTCAGGCGTGCTGCATCGACGCGCTTTCAGCCGATGCTCATAAATTCCTTCTCGGCCCCGACGGGGTCGGACTTCTCTACATCTCAAGGCGGGCGATGGAGAGCATCCGACCAACCGTCGTCGGCTGGATGAGCGTCGGCAACCCGGCGGACTATCTGAATTTCGAGCAGCCATACGCTGCCGGCGCGCGTCGCTTCGAGCCCGGCGCGCTCAATACCGCCGGTATTGTCGGGCTGGGCGCGGCCATTGAACTGTTCCAGCGCACCGGCATCGAGCAGATTGAAAATTACCTGCACGATCTTGGCGATTATCTTTGTCAGAGACTTGTTCAAAGAGGCTTCCGCATTTTCAGCTCTCGCCGGCACGGCGAAAAATCGGCCGTCATCTGCTGCACTCATGAAAAATATTCCTCTGAATTCCTGTACGAACATCTCGATCAACAGGGCATCATCACGACCGCCCGGCTCGGACGCCTGCGCATCTCGCCTCATTTTTACAATAACCACGACGACATCGATCGCCTCATCGACTGCCTGCCGGCGAATTAGCCGGCAGTATCAGTCAATAAATAATAATCGGGCTTTACAATTTCAACCTGAAAATGACAAGATTCGGGCTCTGACATCTTTAAATTCACCGACAATTGGTTCCTCCCGTCACAGGCGAGTACTTGGAGTTCTTCAATAATCAAGGAGCGATCATGAGCAAGACATCACGCAGAGATTTCATCAAAACGACAACGGCCGCGACGGCCGGTGTCGCGGTAACAGGTATCAATGCGCTCAGGGCTGAGCGGGTACTTGGCGCAAACGACCGCGTGAGGGTGGCCATAGTCGGCGCCAGCGATCGCACGATGAGTTCGCTTGTGCCGGCATTCATGAGCCAGACCGCCAATCTGAATTTCGAACTCGTCGCAGTCTGCGATATCTGGAAGAAGCGTCGCGAGGAGACCCCGGCTGCGATCGCCAAAAAATACGGCATCAAAGAGCCGGCCCAGGTTCGCAACACCGATGAACTCTATTCGATGAAGGACATCGATGCGGTCATCGTAGGCACGGCGGATTTTCAGCACGCCTACCATGGCATCGAAGCCGTCAGGGCAGGCAAGGACTGCTATGTCGAAAAACCTTTCGCCAACATCATGTCCGATGCCCGTGAGGCTCTGAAAGTGATCGGCGGATCGAAGCAGGTATTTCAGGTCGGAACTCAGCGCCGATCGACGCCGAGCTATATGCGCGCCAAGGAATATCTCGAATCCGGCAAGTTCGGTGACATCGTCATGGCCGAAATGACCTGGAACGTCAATCAGCCCGGGCGCTGGCGCAGGCCGAGCGTAGTCCCGCAGTTGAGGGAGGCTGATACCGATTGGAAACGCTACCTGATCAATCGGCCATATGAGCCGTTCGATGCCAGGAAGTATCTCGAGTTCCGGCTTTTCTGGCCGTATTCATCGGGTATTCCCTGCCAGTGGCTCGTCCATCAGATCGACACCGTACACTGGTTTACCGGGATTCCTCATCCTCGCAGCGTTGTAGCCAACGGCGGCATTTATCTTTGGAAAGACGGCCGCAAGAACTTCGATACCATGACGGCGGTTTTCGATTATCACGATGCGAAGAAGGACAAGGCATTCCAGGTTCTCTACAGTTCGCGCATGACCAATTCCGCAGGCGACGTCAAGGAGATCTATTACTCCAACGGCGGCACTCTCAATCTAGATACCAACAAGGTGACCGCTGAAGGCGGCTTGACTGCAAACTATGCCGGCGCCATGAAAATGCAGCCCAATCTTCTGGCCCCGCTCACTCTGGCCGATGAAGGCGGCATCGAAACGGCCGCCAGCACCGGCGCCGACAAACAGACTACGGCTCACATGCGAAACTGGATGGAATGCGTCAGGAATCGCAACCAGAAGACAAACGCCGACATTCACGCGGCATATAATCATTCCGTCGCTCTCTGCATGACCATTGCGGCGATCCAGACAGGCAAACGAGTGACTTTCGACGACGCCAAACAGGAGGTCGTCACTGCCTGATCCGGATTCAATCGGATTGATGCGGAATCAAACCACCGAAGGCACAAATAAACTCAGAAGATTCACGCTCAGGCGTGAACTCTCAACGTGTTGAATGCCTGGTTTACAGCGCAGTTAGCTTGATTGGAAAATAATATCTTTATGAAAACCATGCTTAACCTTGTCTTCACTCTGGCCCTTGCGCTGATGATTTCTGTTACATCAAATGCCCAGAGTGTCAAAATCGTCGAAGCGAAGGAGAAGAAGCAACTCGATGTTCTTGTCGATGGAGAGTTATTCACTTCTTATGTCTACTGGGACGATCAGAAAAAACCGGTCCTCTATCCCTTGAAGACCTCGAAGGGCACCGTCGTCACCCGAGGATATCCGCTGGAAAAAGTCGCGGGCGAGAGAACCGATCATCCGCATCACATCTCATCCTGGTTCAATTACGGCAACATCAATGGAGTCGATTTCTGGAATACCCCGCCGGATAACGTCAAACGAGATCAGGGTGCGCTCGATAAATTCGGAGTCATCAAGCACCGGGCTGTTAATACAGTCAAGAACGGCAGAGGCGCTGCTCAACTGGGTGTGACTATGGACTGGATCATGCCCGATGGGTCGAAGATCATGCAGGAAGACGACCAGATCTTCTTCCGCGCGGCCAGGGATCTGCGCGTCATTGACCGCATCATCACGCTCACCGCGCAGGATAAGGAAGTTGTTTTCAGGGACAGCAAGGAAGGGGCTCTGGCAATCCGCGTGACTCGCTCACTTGAAGAGCCGTCCAAAGATCCCCTGGTCTTTACCGATGATAAGGGCAACCCGACAGGCGTCCCGGTTCTCGATAACAAGGGCGTCGCCGGAGTCTATTTGAGCAGCGAGGGCAAGGTCGGCGAAAAAGAGGCCTGGGGAAAGCGCGCAAAATGGATGACACTGAGCGGCAACGTCAGGGGCGAGGATGTCGTCATTGCCATCTTCGATCATCCCCTCAATCCGACTTATCCAACCTACTGGCATGCACGCGGTTACGGACTCTTTGCCGCAAATCCCTTCGGCGCTAAAGAATTCACCAAAGGCGCCTCCACTCTCAATTACACCCTCAAACCAGGCGAAAAAGCCACTTTCAGATTTCGTATCCTGATCCATTCCGGCAAACTTACCAAAGATCAGACCGAAATTCTTTACTCCAGATTTTTAAATGAGGTGAAGAACTAAAAGAAGTTTAAAGTCCAAAGTTTAAAGTTTAAAGTCCAAAGTTTAAAGTTTAAAGTTGGTTATCCACATGAGCTTCCTTGCAGTCATCTGGATAACTAACTTTAAACTTTAAACTTTGGACTTTAAACTTTGAACTTCTTTTAGTTAGGCGGAAGCAGACCGTCTTACTCGATTGGGTGAAATCTGCCGTCGCAAACCGGCAATCCAGAAATCGAACCGGGTCTGGGGGGCTTGATGTTGCTGCTATTGTTGCCAGAACTGCTGCTACTAACGTTGTTTTGCGCCTTCACTTCGCGGCCACATAGGGCAGCAATGTGAATAAGCAAAAGTGGATATCTACAATGCGAACATTGCATAGAGGGGCACCTCCATTTGACGATTTCTCACGCTAAATTGCTTAAACTGCACCTGATCTGATGGGGGAGATGGGCATTATATATTGAACTTTTCATTTGTCTACATTTATTTTGAAAAATTTTCATACCATGGTGAAAAAAATTCATCATTTATAAGACTGACGGCCACGAAAGCAATATTAATCGTGGCCGTCAGAGGTATGAAGGGTTTCAGCGAGCGAATCTCAGAGAGCGGAGAATCTGCTGAAAAGCGGCTTGATAAGCCTCTGCCTCATCTTCGGGAGCGATGGTGATGATGTAGAACATCCTGCCATCGGCGGTGACGGTGGTATAAGTCATGTCAATTTCCATGACGCTATTGATGGCTGAAGGTCCGGCGACGGCGGAGACGTAGCCTTCCTGTCCGCCGAAATCGATCTGCTGGGGTTGTTTGGCGACCTGGAAATCGGCATTCGTTTCGATCTGCCTTTGAATAAAGGCCGCGGTGGCGGATCGAAGGTCGCCCTGGTTGACCTTGATAGCCCCGACGAAGATACCGTGGGTGACCATCATCGAATCGTTCATTTTTCCATAGGCTCCCTTTGGCGCGAAGATATAATTCGAGTCATTGCCTCCGAGGGCCTCCCAGTTCGAGGATCTGAAGGCCGAATGAGCCGTCATTTGCCTGGAAACCCTTGAATGAACCCGCCGGGCGAGCAGGTCTGACGCGAAGTTCCAGGTTGCCGGGATCGCTCGGACCGATTCGATGGAGCTGGCTCGATCCGCTGAGTGAAGGCGCTTGTCCGGTGAGGGCTGCCTTTGCCTGATCAAACTGCGGGGTTGAATGGACGGGGTTCGCGCTGAGAGGCAATTTGGGGATCTCGTCAAGGATGTATTTGATGCGGTTGCCGGGATCGGGATGGTCGCTGAGCATTTCGGGAATTCGTTGCCCTCCCTGAGCCTGAAGCGTCTTGAAGAAGTTGGCCATATCGCGGGGATCGTATCCCGCTTCGCTGAGGATCCGTGCGCCTTCAATATCCGCTTCTTTTTCAGCGGACCGGCCATATTTCAGGAAGAGCATATTGGCTCCGAGCCCGCCGATGGTTGAGACTGCCTGGCCGAGATTGGGATTTTCGCTGGTTGAAGCGATGGCGCTCAGCACACCCATTCCCATCTGGGCAATCTGAGCTTTCGAGGCCTGGTTGGTTCCGTGGCGCAGAGCCGCGTGAGCAATTTCATGGGCTATGACTCCCGCCAGTTCACCCTCGTTTTTCGCCGCGGCAATCGTGCCGGCATTGACGAAAAGGAAGCCGCCCGGAAGGGCGAAAGCGTTGATCTCGCGTGTGGCCACGACCTGAAACTGATAATTAAACTTTTCTCCGGCAGCCTTTGATGCCAGCTTAGCTCCCAATTGCTGGATGTATCCGACAATCTGAGGGTTATTGAGCATCGGAGTCTCGCGCATGATCTGCTGCGCCGATTGAAGACCCATCTGAACATCCTGCTGTGGACTGAAAAGATTCAATCCCGGCTTGAACCGCGGCGTGGACTTCGAACCCGGAGGGGCATCCATATTGCCTTGCTGCAGTCCGCCGCAGCCCGACTGACCGAGAACAAGCGATATAACAAGAACCGATAACATAAAACTTTTTTTGATCATCCCACAAACCTCCAAGCAGTTTGGCGCCGGAGATCGCCAACATTACAGTTCATTGAGCGCGCTTTGAGAACGAGCGATACAATCCGGAAGCGAATTTGATCACCATTTTGCGCGGAATAAAACGTTGGGCGACAACCATCAGCTTGTTTCCAAAGCCGGGGACAGATACCGGCTGACCGTCTTTCAACGCCTTCAAGCCGATTTCGACGACTTCAGCGGCAGTCTGCACGGGTCTGCCGCCTCTTTTAAAATTCGAAGTGCCGGCGACGGTTTGAAAATTGGATTCCGTTGGTCCCGGACAGAGAGTCATGACACGGACACCGTATTCGCCGCATTCAGCCGACAAGGCATCACCGAAGCTCAGGACGAATGCTTTTGTTGCCGCATAGACGGCGAAATAGGGAATGCCCTGAAATGCGGCTGTTGAAGCGACCTGCATAATCGCTCCGGCACGACGCTCGGCCATCGGCTGCAGGAAGAGCCATGTTAATGAAACAAGGGCGTCGATGTTGAGCCGGATCATCTCCATCTGCTTTTCGAGCGTGAGGTCTATGAAATCGCCCACGGCGCCGAATCCGGCATTGTTGATCAGCAGATCGATCTGAAGTCCCCGGCCTTCGGTTTCGTCGAATATCTGCTGCGGAGCAGATGCCTGATCGAGGTCGGCGGCGATGACGCTGACCTCGATGCCATGTTTCGAGAGATTTTAGATTTCAGTTGAAATTCAGTTCGATTCCGGCGCGAACCGAGTGCTCCCTGATTTTTGTCAAAACCTCGATGGCCAGAGCCAGAGCCCTGCGCCCTTCGGCGCCGCTGACCAGCGGGGGAGTCTTTGATCGAACCGAATCAAGGAATGATTCTATCTCGGATAAGAGCGGTTCGCGTTTGGGAATCTCGATTCCGCCGGCGATTATTTCCGGCAATGTCCCTGGGACGCCGGGCGGCACGAGTTTGCATTGCATTACCTGCTGCTCGGCGAAATCGATTGAGTAATATTCATTCGGCTGAAATATTCTCAGTTTGCGCAATCGCTCACCCGAAACGCGGCTGGCGGTGATGTTGGCAATACAGCCGTCGGCGAATTCCAGCCTCGCATTGGCAAGGTCGATTTTTGGCGTCAGGATCGGGATGCCGACCGCTTCGACCTTGACCACTTCGCTACTGACGAGGCTGGAGATGATGTCAAGCTCGTGGACCATGAGATCCATGACGACGTCGATATCCAGCGAGCGCATCGTGAAGATCCCCATTCGATGGGCCTCGAAGAATCGTGGCTTGTTGATATGCTGCTGCATCGCTCTGAATGCGGGGTTGAATCGCTCGATGTGCCCGACCTGAAAAACGACTCCTTTGGAGTCCGCAATGCGAATCATCTCATCCGCCTCTTCGAGAGTGCGGGAGATCGGCTTCTCAACCAGCACATGGATCCCCGCTTCAAGGCAGGCGCAGGTGATCTCGTGATGGTTTACCGTGGGCGTGGCCACACTGACTGCCTCCACCTCACCGAGCAACTCACGGTAATCCTTGATATACCTGACGCCGTATTTTTCAGCAATCGCACGGCCGTTGGTCTCGTTGTTGTCGCAGACCGCTACAAGATTTGAACCTTCCAGTGATGCATAAATGCGGGCATGTTCGCGTCCCAGATGGCCGACGCCGATTACTGCCGTTCTCAATTTATCGGTCATAGAATTGGTCAGAGCTCCATTTGCAACAAGTTTAATGTTTAAGGGTTATTTCAAGTTTTCGGCTCGCAGTGTTAATCTGAAAGCTTAATCCCTATCTTGAGATTTGAAGTTTATCATTTCAACTGTGGAAGATCGCAATCATACCAAAATAGAAGATCAAAAGGACCCTCTGGCCGGCCATCTCGTCGCGCTGGCGATTTTGTGCGGGCTCATGTTTTTTTTCGGCATCGGGCGGTTGCCGCTGATCGGCCCGGATGAGCCACGCTACGCCGAAGTGGCGCGTGAGATGTTTCTCTCGGGCGACTGGATAACGCCCCGGCTCGGAGGCATCAACTGGTTCGAGAAGCCGGCGCTGACTTACTGGCTCTCCGCGGCAGGATACAAATTGTTCGGCGTCTCGGAGTTCTCGGCGAGGTTCGGAATTGCGCTGACCGCCGCGGCCGGAGTCTTTCTGCTCTATTTCTTCGGCAGGCGAATCCGCTCGGCGCGATTCGGCTATCTTGCCGCTTCGGTCCTGGTTACCTGCGGGCTCTGGCCGGCGTTTGCTCGTGGCGCGACTTTCGATCTGCCGGTTTCAGTGGCGATGCTGCTTGCGCTGTTGAGCTTTTTTGTCTGGGAAGGGGATTCAGAATCGGCAACCGGGCGCAACCGTTTCTGGTGGCTTTTCTGTTTTGCGCTCGGTCTGGCAGTGCTGGCGAAAGGGCTGATCGGTATTGTTCTGCCTTGTGCCATTGTCGTTGCCTGGCTGCTCATAACGAGAAGGCTTAAAATTATCTTCAGTCCATTTTTGCTCGCGGTTGGGACGATGATTTTTCTGGCGACCGCAGCCATCTGGTATGGACCCGTAATCGCGCGTCACGGCAGAGTGTTCATCGACGAGTTCTTCATCGCTCACCACTTCCAGCGATATTTAAGCAACAAGTATCGCCATCCGCAGCCGGTCTATTTCTTCATTCTGGTTGTGCTGGCGGGCAGTTTCCCCTGGTTGATCTATCTTTGCTCTAGCGCCTGGCAGACGATAAAAAACTGGAGAGAGCGCTTCGACCCGGTGAGTGACAAGTGGCGGATTTTTCTCTGGCTGTGGGTGCTGATTCCGGTCATCTTCTTCTCATTTTCGGGTTCAAAGCTGCCGGGCTACATCCTTCCCGTATTTCCCGCGGTTGCGATGATCGTCGCTCTTGAACTGGAGAAGTGGTGGGATGCTGCCGGGGCACCGAAATATCTCGACTGGGTGGTGGTGACATCAGCCGCTTTAATCTTCATTGTCGCGATTGTCGTGGCGCTTGGCGGAGAGCGGTATTTCGGCATGAACTTGATGCAGTCGTTCACCATCGCGGCCATCGCCATTGTCACCGTGGTAGTCTATCACTTCGTCTGGTTTCTCATCGGCGGCGGGGCGGCGACAAATATACTGCCTTTTGGCATCGCTTTGATCCTCATGGCGTCGATCAGCATCCTCTCACCGGTGCTCTCTGAGCGCGAATCTCTGCGCGACCTTTCATTGAAGGCAAGGGAACTGGCGCAGCCCGGTGAGCGGCTGGTCTTCTATATCAACCAGGATAACGGAATTAATTTTTACGCCACCGACCTGCCGTTGCGGGATGAACGGTCTGAGCTCCTGACACCAATGAGGCCGGAAAAAATCCTTATGCTGATGAAAGATAACAAGGCTGAGAGCTTTCTCGTTCTTTCGCGCCGCGAATGGAGCGGCAGCCTGACATACGGTGGATTCCTCAAAGTCGAGCAGCTCGGCCAGCAGCGACAGAGCGTCAAGTGCTCGCCCGTTTGCGACTGGCTGCTTTACAGAGTCAGAGAAAATTTGAAGTGATAAGAAGAAGAGAAGAAAGAGAGATTACGAAACAGACGAAATAAACGAAACAGACGAAAATTATTCAGGCACTGATTAGCCGGGATCCTCCAGGTAATCAGTAGCCATCATAGACACAACTTATTTTTACCATTTGATGATTTTCGTCTGTTTCGTTTATTTCGTCTGTTTCGTATTCTCTCTTTATCTCTCTTTCCTCATTCAGGAGAACTTGTGGATTTACGTGAAGATCATATGATACAGGCGACTGCGGCCGATTCGACGATCAGGTTGATATCGGCGGTGACGACAAATCTTGTAGCGGAGGCGTGTCGCCGGCACGGTGCCACGCCGACAGCCTCGGCCGCGCTGGGACGAGCGCTCACGGGCGCGCTGCTGTTGGGCCGGACGTTCAAGGATCTGGAATACATGACCATCAGGTTCCAGTGCGAAGGGCCGATCGGGGGGATTGTTGCCGAGGCCAGCGCTCATGGAACTGTTCGCGGCTATGTGAAAAATCCGCTGGCGGAGGTTCCGCTTAATCAAATGGGCAAGCTCGATGTCAGCGGGATTGTCGGTAAAGGGATGCTTTATGTGATTCGTGAAGCGGGTTTTGAGATAGGCCTCATGAAAGAACCGTACTACGGCTCGGTGTCGATCGTTTCCGGCGAGATTGCGGAAGATCTGACCCACTACCTTGCTACTTCCGAGCAGATCAATTCGGCCGTGTCGCTTGGAGTCTTCGTTGAATCGGGGATTGAAACCGGTCAGGAACGGGTGACGGCTTCAGGTGGATATCTGATTCAGGTGATGCCGGGGGCTGATCCTGAAACCGTAGCTGCGATCGAGGCCGCCGTGACTGCGGCCCCTCACGTGACCGATCTGATCCGCGGCGGCGCCGGAGCCGCTGCCATTCTCGAAGAAGCTCTCGGCCCCATCAGCTTCGATGTGCTGGAGACTCACCCGGTAGAGTTCCGCTGCAAGTGCTCATACGACCGCGCAGTGAGCATAGTTACTGCGCTAGGGCGCGACGAGGTCGAGGACATGCTCGCCAAGGATCGTGGAGCCGAACTGACCTGCCATTTCTGCAGCTCGGTCTATTATCTCAACGAGGCTGCACTGCACGAAATTCTCAACCCGTCCGAGCAGATGCTGATGTAATGTAATTGAAGGCCGGCTTTATGGGCGATCTTCAAGTTTAGTCTTCCGTAGTCTCGAACGTGCGGTCGAGGTGTGATGAGAGTGAGGCGCGCCAGCCATTCTCCAAAGCCTCGACTGATCCTTCGATCAGGATTTCTCCATCCGATTCGATTCTCAATTCAGATCCGCCGGTAGTTCCTATCAGACAGCAAGCCGCGCCTGATTGGGTGGCGATTGCTTTCACCTGCTCGACATTTTCGGGCTTGACGCTGAGCAGAATGCGCGAGGGCGACTCGCCGAAGAGCAATGCCGTTGTCTCTTTCAGACCGGATGCCTGGGCATGGCCGGTGAGGTCGACTTTTGCTCCGATGGCGTCCTTGCGATAGCTCGAAAAACAGCTTTCGGCAAGTGCCACGGCGAGGCCGCCTTCCGAGCAATCGTGAGCCGAGCTGACCAGTCCGGAACGTATCGCTTTGAGGCATGCGTCCTGAACTGCTTTCTCGGACTCAAGGTCAAGTCGTGGGACAGCGCCCGAGACCTCGCCGCAGACCATCGAGAGAAGTTCACCGGCTCCAAGATCGTTTCCGCTGATTCCAAGCAGGATGATCGCATCGCCTTCAGCCTTAAACCCCTGGGTGGTGATGTCGTTCAGCTCTTCTATGATGCCGAGCATTCCGATGACCGGAGTCGAATAGACGCCGCGCCCTTCGGTCTCGTTGTAGAGGCTGACATTGCCGCCCGTCACTGGCGTTCCGAAAGACCGGCAGGCTTCTGCAATGCCGTCGACCGTTTCGCTGAATGCCCACATGATTTCCGGTCGCTCGGGGCTGGCGAAATTCAGACAGTTGGTGACGGCAAGAGGTTTGGCTCCGCTGCAGACAACATTGCGCGCAGATTCGGCGACGGCCAGCTTAGCGCCTTCCTTCGGATTGAGGTGGCTGTAGCGCCCGTTGCAGTCCAGTGACATCGCCAGCGACCGGCGCGTCTCTTTAACCCTGATCACTGCCGCATCGGAGCCCGGAAGAACTACCGTGTTTGTCCTCACCATGTGATCGTACTGGCGATAGACCCATTCTTTCGAGGCGATGTCGGGTTGATCCAGCAGCCGGCGCAAAACCTCAGTCATCAGCGCGGATGGCTGTGTGTAGCTGGTTTCGCCCGCCAGCTTTTTCAAGCCGGCTGATATCTTCGGTGCAACGTCGTCTGAGCTTATTTCAAAACTCTTCTGCGGCCGTTCATATTTAGGGGCCTCGTCCGTCAGAGCAGAGTTGGGTATCTCGGCCTCGACGACTCCACGATGAATCACGCGAAGTTTCTGATTGTCGGTGACGCGGCCGATGATTACCGCGTCCAGATCCCAGCGCTCGAAGATTTCGAGCACCTGACGCTCACGCCCCTTTTCAGAAACGATCAGCATGCGTTCCTGCGATTCCGAGAGCATCATCTCGTACGCGGTCATGCCGGTCTCGCGCTGCGGAACCAGGTCCAGATCGATTTCTATTCCAGTTCCAGCGCGGGCTCCCATCTCGCATGAACTCGAAGTCAGCCCTGCTGCGCCCATATCCTGGATTCCAACGATGGCTCCAGAGCGCATGGCTTCAAGGCAGGCTTCCAGCAGAAGCTTCTCGGAGAACGGATCGCCGACCTGGACTGTAGGACGTTTCTCCATCGCCGCTTCATCGAACTCCGCAGATGCCATGGTCGCGCCGTGAATCCCGTCCCGGCCGGTCTTCGCTCCGACGTAGATGACTGAATTGCCGATGCCCTCGGCTTTGCCGTAAAAAATCTGCTCGCGCCTGACCAGACCAAGAGCGAAAGCATTGACCAGCGGATTGAGTGAATAACAATCCGAGAAATAGACCTCGCCGCCGATCGTCGGGACACCGAAAGCGTTTCCGTAATCGCCGATACCCTTGACCACGCCGGCTATGATCCTGCGGTTCCGCTTGACCGCTTTCCGGGACTTTTCATCCTTGATGTCTTCATCGCGGATCGGCCCGAATCGCAGGCTGTTCATCGCCGCCACCGGCCGGGCGCCCATCGTGAAGATGTCGCGCAGAATGCCGCCCACTCCCGTAGCCGCGCCCTGATAGGGCTCGATGAATGAAGGATGGTTGTGCGATTCGATCTTGAACGCCACACACCAGCCGTCGCCGATGTCCACGATTCCGGCATTTTCGCCGGGACCCTGAACCATGCATTCTCCCTCTACCGGCAGGCGTTTGAGATGAATTCTTGAAGATTTGTAGGAACAATGCTCGGACCACATCACCGAAAAGATGCCAAGTTCTGTGAAGGATGGCTCGCGCCCCAGCAAACGTTTGATGCGATCGTATTCTTCCGGCGTCAGATTGTGCTGCTCGATGATGTCAGGAGTAATCATGTTTGAATGCTCAATTTGATAAAATGAAGGGTGGCTCAGGCACGAAGCTTGATTATTTCACGCAGGGAATCGGCCATGGAGAGGAATACTCCGCGGCCGTCATTGCTCCCGAGCAGGCTCTCCGAAGCTCTCTCAGGATGAGGCATCAGACCCAGCACGTTGCGTTCGCGGTTACAGATGCCCGCAATGTTGTTGATCGAGCCGTTCGGGTTGGCTTCGAGGGTCGCTCCTCCGTCTTTATCGCAATATCTGAAGATCACTCGCCCTTCACTCTCCAGTTCATCCAGTGTCCGGGCATCGCAGAAATAATTACCCTCACCGTGCGCAACCGGTATGCTCAGGACCTGGCCTTCTTTGTATGCCGATGTGAACGGGCTCTTGTTGTTCTCGACGCGAACGTTGAGATGGCCGCAAATGAATTTGAGATCGCGGTTTCGCAGCAGCGCACCGGGCAGCAGCCCCGCCTCGCACAGAATCTGAAAACCGTTGCAGATTCCCAGTACCAGACCGCCATCGCGGGCAAAATCCTGCACCGCGCGCATCACCGGAGAAAAACGCGCAATCGCGCCGGTTCGCAGATAATCGCCGTATGAAAATCCTCCCGGCAGAATTATCGCATCGCAGCGGTCAACCTCTTCTTCCTTATGCCAGATGAAATCGACAGGCTGCCCAATGACCTTGCTGATCACGTGATATGTGTCATATGGTCGCAATTTGAGCCGGGAAAAACGACTACCCCAAACTTCATTTGTGCTTTGTCCTTTGGCTTGTGGTGAGAACTAGCAAATATTTGTACTACATTGAATACTGAATGTCTAGAAAGGAGTTTAAACTTTAAACTCCTTTTCGATACAATTCAGGCTCAGAGCAGATGTTGACTCGATTGCAAATGTTAAGACCGATCATCATGATCTTTGGGGAGACTGTCCAAAACTCGACAGGCAGATATGCCGACAGCTGGTGATGGGGGGTGGGAGGGGGCGGACATCTCTCAAGATGAAATTTATGAGATGCAATAAATGCGGAATTGAATTAAGGCCATTGGCTCATTTCTGCAGGAACTGCGGAGTTCCTGTGGACAATCCGTCTCAAGCGGAGCCGCCCTCATTTCGACAGACCGTCATCCTGCCGAAAACAGGAAGCCCCGCTCCTCTGGAATCGGCCCCGGAAAAAGCCGTCATCCTGCCCATAAATGAGACGGTTATCGAGCAGACCGAAATCCTTGACAGGAACCTTATGCTGTCGCGCCATTCGGTCGAGGCCGATCATCTCTCCGGCGCCTTAAAGCCGCATGCCGAAACATCGCGAAAGACCGGTTCGATGGAACTGGACTCTGTCTTGCCGAATACCGAGATGCTCAAGCAGGAGTCAGATGCCAAGCCGTTTTTTACTTCAGTACTCGAAGGTCAGAACGGGAATCCGCAACACAAGCGGCTTCTCTCGATTATCCCTTTTTTGCTGATCGCCCTGATCCTGATCTTCATCTTCGCTTATATTGCAGCCAAATAAATTACTCGAGGTATTAATAAAAGAATGACTGGAACCTTTTACGAGCAGATTGGCGGACAGGATCAGGTCAAAAAGCTTGTCGACCTTTTTTATGATCTCATGGACACTCAACCGGAGGCATCCGGCATCCGGGCCCTGCATCCGGAGGACCTGGCAGAGTCGCGAGAGAAACTCTACCTTTTTCTGGTCGGTTGGACGGGCGGCCCACCGTTGTACGTCGAACGCTACGGCCACCCGAGACTGCGCGCTCGACATCTGCCTTTTCCCATCGGAGAATCCGAACGCGATCAGTGGCTGTGGTGCATGAACAGGGCATTGCGTGAGACGGTTGAAGATAACCTGCTCAAACACCAGCTCTCTCACGCTTTCTCACAGTTGGCCGATTTCATGCGAAACAAGGAAGGGTAGGGGGGAGACTACGAAACCGTACGAAAGTGCTGGAAGGTGAAGATGCATTTTATCCCTGCGTTATGTAATTCGGAGTTTTAAGTACATTGACCGCTTGAATTTATTTCGTCTGTTTCGTTTATTCCGTTTGTTTCGTAATCTATTCTTCTTCTTCTCATCATGAAAATCATTCCGTTAGGAACAAGTTCAGGCAAGCCGACGCTCAATCGCAACGTGAGCGCGACAGCCGTCGTCGCCGAGGGCGAGTGGTGGCTGTTCGATTGCGGCGAGGCCACGCAGATGCAGATGATGCGGGCAGGGCTGTCGGCGCATAAGCTTGCCGGGATCTTTATCACGCACCTTCACGGCGATCATTTCAATGGTCTTCCGGGGCTGCTTTCGACAATGGCGCTCGACAAGAGGGAGAGGGAGCTGAAGCTTGTCGGCCCTCCTGGAATTGGAGAACACCTCGAGCTCCTGCGCAGTCTGAGAATCCTTTTCGTCAATTATCCAATAACTCTGCAGGAGTTGGGATTGTCTTATTTCAAGGACAGGTCGCATGAGGTTGTCTTCGAATCGTCGAAATATACGATCACATCGCGCCCGCTCGATCACCGTATCTTTGCGCTCGGCTATCGCGTAGATGAGAAGACGAAACCCGGCAGGTTCGACCTTGAGGCCGCAAGGCAGCTTGGAATCCCCGAAGGCCCGCTCTATTCACAGCTTCAGTCCGGGAACTCGATCACATTGGAAGACGGTCGCATCATCGAAGCCTCGCAGGTGCTCGGGCCGCCGCGCCCCGGCAAATCGGTTAGCTATTGTCTCGATACACGGCCCTGTCAAAATGCGATTGAACTGGCAAGAGATGTCGACTGGCTGATTTATGAAGCGACTTACACGAATGACTATACCGAGGAGGCTCATCAGTACGGCCATTCGACTGCCGCACAGGCTGCACAAATAGCCCGCGAGGCCGGCGCGCGCAATCTTCTGATAACGCATTTCAGCTCGCGCTATCCTGACGCGCGCCCACTTCTCGAAGAGGCCCGCTCGATCTTTCCCGATGCCGTCATGGCTCAGGATCTGATCGAGATCGAGGTCGGGTAAAATTAAACCCTTTGGTAGATTGTCAGAAATTACAGAATCAAAATACGAATGGGAGCGCAGGCGTCCCGCCTGCGTGTCTTGAAATATCTGCACATTCATATCAGATTTGCGTTAATCGAATTGACGCAAGGCGTCCAGCCTGCGCTCCCGCTCG
>JADJLO010000029.1 GCA_016710075.1 Acidobacteriota bacterium
GGCTACCGCATCGGCATCGCCAACTGCCTCGGTGTTGTCCCCCGGATCCGATCCTCTGGACTTGGCCGTCGAAAACCTCAAGTGTGGAGTCTTATCCTGTTCGAGCGCCCAGGCATTGAGAACTTTCTTCTCGTCTTCGGATGAGGCGGCGCCCTGAATTGGTTTGTAACCCCACATTGTGGCCCATTTGTCATACGGCCCGATTTTGGGGATAAGATCCTCGAGATCGATCTTATCTTCAGGCTGTGCAACGTAGTTGAATCGAGAGTAGTCCATCAGTGTCGGCGTGTGCCCCATCTTTTTGACCCAGTCCCTGTTGCGAACCTGGTCAAGCGAATAGGTCGAACTGGCCTTCATGTTGTGCTGGAAGCCGAGCGTATGTCCGACTTCATGTGCCACTACATAACGAATCAGTTCACCCATCAGATCGTCAGGAATGGGAAGCTTCTGTGCCCGCGGGTCCAGATGGCCAACTTGAACGAAATACCAGTCGCGGGCAAGATTCATGACGTTGTGGTAGAACTGAATGTCCGATTCGAGAATCTCACCCGTGCGGGGATCATGCACATGCGGCCCCGAGGCATTCTCGATGGTCGAAGGCAGCCATCGTATGACGGAATATCGAGCATCTTCGGGGCTCCATTCCGGATCATCTTTCGGTGCATCTTTGGCGATGATCGCCCTTCTGAAGCCTGCAGCTTCAAATGCCGGCTGCCAGTCCTCAATCCCTTTTTTGATGTATGGGGCCCATTTTGAAGGCGTTGCAGGGTCGACGTAATAGACTATCGGCTTGATCGGCTCTGAGACCTCTGCGTTCGGGTCTTTCTTTTCGAGTCTCCAACGGGTTATATAAGTGCGCTCCGGCGCCTTTTGCTCATCCTTGCCGTAATCCATCTGGCGGACAGTGAAATAGCCGACTCGCTCGTCAAAGATCCTCGGCATCATCTTCTTTTCAGGCAGTTTGACCATGCTGTAGTGGAGAACTACAGTCGCGCTTCCCGGTCTCATCCCGGCGCCCTGGAATGGATTGGGAGGGCCGGTCGGCACAGCCGCAACATCCGGAGGCGAAATATATGTGTGCACCGCCTCGACTTCAATATTTTCGGGGAAGGAGACTGCACGATCCAGATACGAACGGGATGCGTCAAATCCCTCGCGCGAAGCCTTGTGCGGGCGCTGAACTCTGTTACCTCGGTCGTAAACAGCCGCGTGACTTCGATCACGGGCGCTTCATCCTTACCGAATGCCTCGATGAAGAATGACATGATGATCGTGTCATTATTTGCCGCCTGAACCGCCTTGTTGATCGGAAGATTCGGGTCAGAGACTACTTCATATGAAACACTCTTGAGGAAAATACGATTGTTATAACGATCCCATTTGATGACTCTGTTGCCCAGAGCCTGCCCGCCATAACCCACTCCCAGCGTGGTCTTCGCTATCTGGCTCACCCAGAGAAATTCCTTGCCCAACTGGCTTTTCGGAATTTCGTAATAGACCTTGTCCTTGATGCGGTGAACCGTAAAGATTCCTTCATCGGATTTGGCTTCCTTGGTGATGACCTTGTCATAAGGTTTGATTTCCGGCTCCCGGCTTGCTCCTGGAAATGCCGGTCGATCCTGTGCCGGCGTTGTTGGAGGCTCCTGCGCCGCTATCATCTGAGTCATTACCGTCACAAAACCGGACAGTAAGATTACGGCCAGGCAGTTTCTGGCAAACTTTCTCATATTCGCTCCTTGGTGGTTTGTTGAAGATTGCTGATTATTGCCCTGTCTCGAGAAGCAAGAGAATAAACGATCTGAATTTAAAAAGGCAAAAGGCGGGATAGCAAAATGGATTTACAGGATTTTACGAGTTGTGCAGATTCCGAATAGGAAGGACGGAAGTGGTTGGGCTGTCAATCTCGTAAAATCCTGTAAATCCATCTCAGGAAAATCTTGTTGAATATGTGAGTCAGGCGGCCAAAGGGGAGAATACCTGTTGCATGCCGCCGCCAAAGGGCCGCTCAAAGGGCCGCTCAAAGGGCCCATGGGGCTCGCTGGATATGAACTCCCCGTCGGCAGATGTTGTAATGGTTTTATTTCGGCGGACTGGATGAAGCCTGCGACATCCTCCGGGGTCTTGAGTTGTCCTTCATCCCAGGCTCTCCAGAAGTGATTGAGCGCCTCATTTGCGCTTCGCTCATCCTTGTGAGTTCCGAGATAGGTAATGTTATCCCGGCCCAGGCTGACGCAGGTTCGGTAAAGCCCCGTGGCGTATTGCTTGATTACGACGGCGATTATCTGATTCTTTCGCGGCATGGTATTGATTCCTCCCTCCGGCTCTGTTGACTGGTGATCCTGGTTTTGGGTTCAGTCCTGGTGTTCGTGTTTTGCGCTGAATGTCTGTTTTCGGTCTCGACCTCCAGCGACCGAAAATATACCGAAAACTTTCGGGAACATCAAGAAGAAAATTCAATCTCCTGCATTTTTTTTCATGATGCGTTGAAAGTGATCAAATTAACGGGCTGAGAAAGGCACAACCTTGACGATTCTGGTCGAAGGCACTTAAACTCTTGATTTCATTTTGCGAGTAATTGAGGCAACCATCAAAACAAACTGCGTTTAATAGCTGAAAAATCAGGTGAAATTACGATATGGCACATAATCTATTCAACACATTGCAGGAGTTCGATCCGGGAACCGGGGTCAAGGTCAAGTACTATTCGCTTCCGGAGCTTGAAAAGCAGGGAATCGGACCGGTGTCGAAGCTGCCGGTGAGTATCCGGATAGTGCTCGAGTCGGTGCTCAGGAATTGTGACGGCAAGAAGGTGCGAGAAGACGATGTCAGGACGCTGGCGAATTGGAAAGCGAATGAGGACCGGACAGCGGAAATTCCCTTTGTCGTCGCCAGAATTGTGCTGCAGGATTTTACAGGGGTGCCGCTTCTGGTGGATCTGGCGGCGATGCGATCGACGGTTGCGGGGATCGGCAAAAATCCGAAGATGATAGAACCGCTTGTGCCCGTTGATCTCGTGGTTGACCACTCGGTCCAGGTGGATGTGGCCGGAACGGACGATTCGCTTCAGAAGAACATGGAGATCGAGTTCGAGCGAAATCGCGCCAGGTATCAGTTTCTCAAATGGGGCATGCAGGCCTTCGATACGTTCAAGGTCGTACCGCCCGGCATAGGGATTGTGCATCAGGTCAACCTGGAGTATCTGGCCAAGGGAGTGCTGGAAAAAGGCGGGGTTTATTATCCTGACACTTTGGTGGGCACGGATTCGCATACAACCATGATTAATGGTCTGGGGGTTGTCGGCTGGGGGGTGGGAGGAATCGAGGCGGAGGCGGGGATGCTGGGGCAGCCGGTCTATTTTCTAACCCCTGATGTTGTTGGTGTGCATCTGACTGGCGCCTTGAAGGAGGGAGTGACTGCAACCGATCTGGTGCTGCACATCACGGAAATGCTTCGCAAGGCAAAAGTTGTCGGCAAATTCGTCGAATACTTCGGTGAAGGGGCAACTTCGCTTTCACTGACCGATCGCGCGACGATTGCCAACATGGCGCCTGAATACGGGGCAACCATGGGATTCTTCGGAGTCGATGAGGAGACCTGCAATTACCTCAAAGCCACCGGCAGAACCACTGCCCAGGTCGATGCGTTCAGGAACTATTTCAAGGCGCAGGGGCTTTTCGGAATACCTCGCAAGGGAGAGATAGAGTACAGCCAGTTACTTGAGGTCAATCTGGCCGATGTCACGCCGAACGTCGCCGGACCGAAGCGACCGCAGGATAGAATCGAGCTCAAAGCGCTGAAGGACAAGTTTGCAGAGCTCTTCCAGAAGCCTGTCGCAGATAATGGATACGCCAAATCCATTGCAGATCTCGGCAAGCGCGTCGGGACAACGGTTGCCGCTCAAAACACGAGTCTGGTTCAGCTCGGCAAAGATCCGGCTGCATCTCAGAAAGCGATCGATCTCGGGCACGGTGATGTGCTGATTGCCGCAATTACATCCTGCACGAATACTTCCAATCCGAGCGTCATGCTCGCTGCCGGGATTCTGGCTAAAAAGCCGTCGAAAAGGGGCTTAACGTCAAGCCGGCGGTCAAGGCTTCTCTCGGGCCAGGGTCTCGCGTCGTTTCGGATTACCTGAATAAAACCGGTCTTCAGACTTATCTTGATCAGATTGGTTTCAACATTGTCGGTTACGGATGCACGACCTGCATCGGCAATTCAGGCCCTCTCGATCCAAAAATAGAAGATGTGGTCGTCAAGAATGACCTGATAGCCGCGAGTGTGCTCAGCGGCAATCGTAATTTTGAAGCGCGCGTGCATCAGAGCATCAAGGCCAATTTTCTGATGAGCCCGCCCCTGGTGGTGGCTTTCGCCCTGGCCGGCACGGTCAATATCGACCTTTCTTCCGATCCGATCGGCAAGGGGAAGGATGGAGCTGATGTCTATCTCAGGGACATCTGGCCGACGATGGATGAAGTGAAGGCCGTCATGGGGCAGGCGATGGATCCTGAAACCTATCGCAGACTCTATTCAGATTTCACCTCTGAAAATCCGCTCTGGAACGAGATTCCGTCGAGCGTCGGCGATGTTTACGAATGGGACGCGAAGTCCACCTATATTCAACAACCGCCTTTCTTCGAAAACTTCACCATGCAACCCGGCACCTTCTCGGATATCAAGGGAGCAAAACCGCTGGCGATTCTCGGTGATTCGGTAACCACTGACCACATTAGCCCCGCGGGCTCGATCAAGGCGACATCGCCGGCAGGGAAGTATCTCATCGAAAACGGCGTCCAGCCTTCCGATTTCAACAGCTACGGTTCGCGCAGAGGCAACGATCGCATCATGACGCGCGGCACCTTTGCAAACGTCCGGATCAAGAATCTGATGGTCCCCGGCACCGAAGGCGGAGTCACCAGATTCTATCCCGGCGGTGAACAGATGAGCATTTATGATGCTTCAATCAAATACCAGGCAGGGAACACCCCGCTGGTGGTTGTCGCAGGACAGGAATACGGCACCGGCAGCTCTCGCGACTGGGCCGCAAAAGGCACGCGACTGCTGGGCGTCAAAGCTGTGGTCGCCCGTAGCTTCGAAAGAATCCATCGCAGCAATCTGGTGGGCATGGGGGTGCTTCCTTTGCAGTTCAAGGAGGGAGTTACGGCCGAGACGCTCAATCTGGACGGCACCGAAACCTATGACGTCGTCGGATTGGATCATGGCGTCAAACCCCAGCAGGATGTCAATCTGGTGATTCACAGGGCCGATGGAAGCTCGGAGATCGTTCCAGTCAAACTTCGCATAGACACCGCCATCGAGATCGATTACTACCAGCACGGTGGCATACTGCCTTACGTTCTGAGACAACTTATCTCACAGAACTGAACGGCTCTGCCTGTGAAGTCTCAAGTTTAAAGTTTCTGATGCGAACGGTTTTTGCGGTTGCGAGGGTCATTTTATCTCCTTCGCCACCGCAAAAACCGTCCGCATCAGTAAAATTTACAACGGAGCTTCATCTCAATCGCCTTAACCCGGATTTAAATGACCGGCCTCACTCAAGTCTGCGAATCACTCGCTGACAATGTATTTAAATTTTTAACTTCTTCTTTGATGTCGTAAGGCAGCCACTACATTTTTCTTGAAATCCATCGATTACTTCAAAGACGCTTCGTCAAAATAAATCTTTTCACGCTGATTAGAGTCGTTATCGCAGCAAGTTTCAGAACACGCCGGCGCTCCATTCCGTTATTGCTGATGTGGATGTGAAGGAGAGGAGAAGCTTGAAGCGTGTGACATACATCAGCGCTTTATGCTCAATCAAAAAAATAGATAAACAGACAGTAATCAATGAAGGAGCAAAACAAGATGAAAAAGATTCTGAATATTCTGGCCGTTGTTACATTTATCGCTGTTGGTCTGACTGCAACCGCGTCCGCGCAGAGATCGCCTGTATCGACCAAGACAAAAGTCGACTTTGACTTTTATGTCGGAAACAAGCTGATGCCTGCAGGCGAGTATCGAATTCGTCTGATGCCGGCGTCATCGGAAAGTCACAAACTGATTGTGCTTCAGAAAGTCGACGGAGACGAAAGCGCGATCATCCCAAGCGTTCCTGAAAACAACAAAGGCGGATTGAAACCTGGTTCGGTGAAGTTCAACAAAGTCGGAGACACGTATTTTCTCTCAGGCGTCCAGCTTGGAGATGAGAGTCTCTTCCAAACTGCCATCAAGGGCCGAACTGAAAAAGCTGCCACCACCAGAATTGCCAATCTCAATGCCGGAACCAGGAACGGAGTCGTCACTGAAATCCCAAACTGAATCTGAACAATACGGATTGAAATAAAATCAAAACCGCGGAAGCCACCGAAAGCTCGGAAAAAGAACTTATGACACTACTTCTTTTCCCGTGCTGTTGGTGGCTTCTGTCACTTATCAATTATTCATTGGCATAACTTCATTACTCCGTAGCGGAAAGGCCCTGTTAGTTAAAAGTTTGTAGCAGCGCTTTTCCCAAATCGCATCAAATTTGCGACCTCCATGGAGTGCGGCGACCTGTCGCCGCTTTGGTATTGTTCCAGAAGTCCTGTTAAATCGGTGGGCGGTTTGCGGTGGAGTAGATTTTTCTCAATATTTGAGTGGCCACAGGACTACCAAAGCGGCGACAGGTCGCCGCACTCCATGGAGTCCGCCTGTTTTCAATGATCCACGTATCATCGGTTCATGCTTTATACTTTCCGCAACGGAGACTTCATTAACCGATTCTTGACGGGCATTGCTTCCTGGTCTAATCTCAGCCGGAATTCTAAAGAAGAGGCCGTTTATGAATCGAACAATTCTCCTCGTCGACTGTTTCGCCATATTGCTGCTGATTCTCGGCTGGTGGGTGGCCTTTGCCGGCTATCCGGGCCTTCCGTCGAAGATTCCAACACATTTCAATTTCCGCGGGGAAGTTGACGGGATGGGTGCAAGCTGGATGATATTTCTGATCCCGGCGACTTCAACGGTGATCTATATATTCAACTATTTCGCTTTCAGATCGGCCGTGAGCAGTGGAAAGCTTCCGGTATCAGCTCTGCTGCCGCAGCATTGCCTTCTGCTTGAACTGGCATTCATCTTTACATACATCACCTGGAGAACATGCGAGGTCGCTTTTGGCAGAGCCAGAGGAATCGGCAATAAAGTGATCTTGATTTCAATAGCGCTCGTAATTCTGACAGTCATCTGGCAAGTCATGGCAAAAAGAGGGCGGGGCTGAGACCTTTCACGTCATCAGGTATGGTATGGGAGGCTGATTATCCGAATGAGACAAACCCCCAGGTTGCACATTGCCCTGATTGAGCCCGAAATTCCGCAAAATACTGGGAATATTGCCAGATTGTGCGGCGCGACCTTCTCGTCACTGCATCTTGTAGGAAAGCTTGGATTCAGAGTTGACGAAAAGGCCGTCCGGCGAGCCGGACTCGATTACTGGGAGCAAGTAGATATTCGATACCATAGAGAAATCACGGATCTCTATCAATCTCTTCCCGGAAGCAGATTCCTCTTTGTGGAGACCACAGGGTTCCACAATTACCGGAATTTCAGCTACAGAAATGACGATTGCCTGGTTTTCGGCAGAGAGACAAAAGGACTGCCCGAAGGGTTGATTGGCGAAAACGTGGAAAGAAGCCTGAGAATTCCAGTGCCGAATGAGAGGATTCGTTCGCTCAATCTGGCCAACTGCGTGGCGATAGTGTTGTATGAAGCCCTGAGTCAGATCCAGGGTCTTGAAGGTTGAAAGCGGTTCCAGCTCTCGGAATTCAAGCTCAATTGTCAGATTTCGGTATTGACGTCGATCGGAATGAGAGCCGCCTGCTTGCCCCGTTCTTCATTGACGAATGATAAAAGTATCATTCCGGCTATAAAAAAAGCGCCAACCGCCAGAATTGCCGGCCTCTGACTGCCGGTCTGTTTGGACACAATTCCGAAAACGAGGGGGCCGAGGAACGCGAGTGCTTTACCCGCTATTCCCAGAAATCCAAAAAACTCGGCGGCATTCTCCTTCGGTGTGAACAGCGCCAGCAGACTCCTGGTTACCGACTGGCAGGAGCCCAGACCCAAACCGGCAAGCACCGCCACTATATAAAAACTCTGTTTGGTATAAGAAAAGTAAGCAACTGTAACTGCCGCCAGCCACAGAAACAGTGATATGAAAATTGTCTTTTTCTGGCCGATACGATCCGCAATCCAGCCAAAGCCGAAAGCTCCGGCTGCGGCTACCACATTTATCGCAAGGAACATGATCGTCAGGTCGCCGGCTGAAAAGCCTATGGTCGTTGTCGCATAAAGCGCGGCGAAATAGATTACCGTAACGACGCCGTCATTGTAGACCAGAAATGCGATGAGAAGCTTGAAGAGCTCGCGATATCGTCTGATATGGCCAAGCGTGCGTTTCAACTGATGGAATCCGATGGTCAGGTAGTTCTCGCCTGGAGGCAACTGCTGCGGGACGCTCCTCTCTTTCAGCCATAAAAAAGTGGGAATGACGGCGATGGCGTAGTAGATGGCCACGACCAGGGGAATCAGTCGTGCGGTGGAAATCTGCTCATTCGTGGCATTGTCCACGATATTGCCGTTGGCCAGCGGGTAGCAGAGCGCAAGGCAGACCAGGCCGCTCATATAACCCATCGCCCATTTGCGACCGGAAATCCGGCCCGCATTCGAATTGTTGGAGATGCCTGGAAGGAAACTGTCGATGAAGACTCCGCCGCCGGCAAAGCCGATGTTGGCCAATATGTATAGAGTCAGCCCCACGTATGTCATTCCGGGCCCGACAAACCATAGCGAGGCAGTGAATAATGTAATGGTCACCGCGCAAACACCGAGAAACTTCTTCCTGCTGCCGGAGAAATCAGCGATGGCTCCAAGGATGGGAGCAATCAACGCAACCACAACTTCTGAAATAGAAGCCGCCAGACCCCATAAGAAATCGGCCTGCTGTGGATCCCTGACCACGATTTTAGCGAAGTATGGCGCATAAAGGACCGTGACTATGATCGTCGTAAATGCGGAATCCGCCACGTCGTACATGCACCATCCAAGGATCTCGCGATTTGTGACAGGCCCTGCCGCACCCTTTTCAATTGTCTGGTCCATAGACTTCCACTCCACTGATTCGGCACAAGATTTTCATCAGCCAATTAAATAATAATCATCTCATTCCAAGCAGAAGGTCGATGACAAGCTGATCCAGCTTTTCATACGGGAGCCTTTTTCTGGAAAGTTGAATTCTATCGATATCCATCGATTTGATCTGCTCGGCCCGGTCTTTAGAGAATTTCAGCGGACCATCGGTAGAGTCTGATTGGTGCGAGCGAATCTCTGATAGAAGCGCCTGTATCTCGCTGTCCTCGTTAAACCGGCGAGCCTTTTCCTTGAAGATAAGATAATTCCTCATGCAGCCGGCCGCGAAATCCCAGACCCCGTCCTCGTCCTCGCTTCTGTATGCGTGGGCATCGAAATGTCTCGGCCCTTCGTACCCCTTTTCTTCAAGCAGCTTGACGAGAAAGAACAGGTTTTTGATTCCTTCCGATCCAAATCGCAGATCCTGATCGAACCGGGCCCCTTCTGATCGTTCAGGTCAATGTGGAAGAGCTTGCCGGCCTCCAATGCCTGAGCCGCAACATGATAGAAATTCAGACCCGCCATCTGCTCATGGCCAACCTCCGGATTGACTCCGACCATTTCAGGATGATCCAGTGTTTCGATGAATCCCAGATACGCGCCTGTCGAAGGGAAGTAAATGTCGCCCCTCGGCTCGTTGGGCTTCGCCTCGAGCGCGAATTTGTAATCGTATCCTTGCGACTTCGAATACTCGCAAAGAAAATTGAGCCCCTCCCGAAACCACTTGATCGCCTCGCAGGCATCCTTTGCCGCATCCACCTCCGCACCCTCACGGCCACCCCAGAAAACATAGATCTTCGCTCCAACCTCGGCTCCAAGATCCATCGCTCTCATCGTTTTTTGGATCGTGTAAAGCCGAACCCGCGGATCGTTGGACGTAAATGCCCCATCCTTGAAAACCGGATCCGAAAAGAGATTTGTCGTCGCCATCGGAACGACCATTCCATAATCACTCAATGCGGTCTTGAAATCTTTGACTATACGGTCTCGTTCTGCCGCCGTGGCGTCGATCGGCACCAGATCGTTGTCATGAAAATTGACTCCATATGCTCCAAGCTCCGACAGCCTTTTTACTATCCTTACCGGTGTTATCGGCTGACGCGTCGGCTCGCCAAAAGGATCCCTCCCCGGATTTCCAACCGTCCATAACCCGAATGTGAACTTGTCACCCTTTACCGGTTGCAGATGATTCACCCTTATACTCATACTCCTCCAATTCACCTTTCACTTTTTATAGCTCAATTAAATAATTCAGGAATGATTGAAGCAAAATAAGCGTGGATTCTAACTGAGTTGCCCGGTTTAGGAAATGGATAGATGCCGATTATCGGCCGGTGAGGGAAGAATTGACCCGAAAAAAAAGTCGGGCAGGCTTTTCTACGGAATTGTTTTGATCAATCCCTTTGAAAACCCTGCCCACTTGAACGAACACTTCTTATTGTCGAGATAAGGAGAGACTGCCTGTGCCTGTTAATTTATGCCGACTGAGGATCGGACTCACCGAATAGAGCGGCAAACGCCTCTCTCGCTCCGGGGCCGTCATTCTTTCGCTGCTTTAGCCACTCTGTCGTAATTTCTATTGCCTGCCTGGCCGGACTGGTCTTTTTCACCCGCACCTTCTTCGCCCTGCGAGACCTGATAATCTGTTCCTGTAAAGGAGAATCTTTCTTAATAAGCTTAGCTTTATTCATAACCCTTGTTCCAATTTGTACTTTTATTTATCTGATTTCTGTAATGACTCACAATCCTCAAATCAGATTATGAGATTGCAATATTGCGATGCCCGAAGGCCAGTTTTGGGTTTAATCTAATTACATTCGGGATGGATCTAATCCATCTTCCTGCATGATCGTTATGTGGTGCTTGGGGCGGCGGTTGATTTGGGTAACGAGCGTGTAGGCCTTAGCAAACTCCAGACGCATACTAGCACAACAGGGCCCAAATGCATACTACGTTTTTCAAATTTCTTCAGCCGGAGTATTTTTAAGATATTAGGCTATTATAATTCACGGAAAGGGTTTCGTGGCGCGCTGATTGCAGCTAAATAGTCGACAGTAGATATTAACAGCATAACAATCAATGGAATTGGGAGATTTGGAGAAGGACAATGACAAAAGCCAGACTGATCAAAAAGCAGGAGATAGGTGAGCAGCAGACGAACAGGCAAAAGCCGGCAGTAAGCAGGAAGGCATTGGTCAAGGCTGTCGACTCTGTGACAAATTGGATCGATGAGCAAAGGCAAATTGCAAAAATCGACCCGAGAAAAGCCTTTGCGGAGTTATTTGGACAGCCGCAAACGAGCTGAATATTTGAATGAGGAATTAAAAAAACGAGCATGATCAGGAGTATCGATCATGCTCGTTTTTTAGTTTTCATAATCTGGCAGATTCTGAAAGAATCTGCCAGAAGCTCACAAAATCTGGAGCGGGAGACGGGATTTGAACCCGCGACTTCAACCTTGGCAAGGTTGCACTCTACCACTGAGTTACTCCCGCAAAAAATGAATACACTTTTTAGCCTATGACGAGCTTCTTTGTCAACAGGGGATATCCAGCCATCGAACTTTTCTGAAATCCAGGTCGCTGAAATAGTCCCGCAGCAGTTCGATTCTGGATTCGCCATCATGAGAGATCATGATCGAGATCACATCGAATCTGAAGGGGGCATTCTTGAGGCCGAGCGTTCTTCTAAATACCTTTGACGTGCGAATAATCTGTCGCTGTTTTCTGCGGTCGACGGCTGCCTGAGGTGTTGCGATTTTGTCGCTGCTGCGCGCCTTCACTTCGATGAAGGTCAAAATGAATGGCTCGGAGCTTTCATCGAGCGCGATGATATCTATTTCGCCGCTGATCTGTCTGCCTGATAAACTGTGTCCGATCGGAGCCGTGTAATTGACGGCGATGATTCGATATTGGTTTTTCTTAAGAAAGTCTATGGCCATGGCCTCGCCAAGTCGGCCGAGTTCAAGGTGGCTTTTGGCGATGAGCTTGCGATTGGATCTACGAAATAGTGTAAACATATTCCAGATAGTCTGCCTGAAGGTGTAATTCTGAAAAAAAAGAGCTGAGTTAAACCGTGAACTGATCATGGTTGTATTTTGGAAAAAGCTTTGCTGGTTCTATACTCAATCTTGCGACTGAAAGGCAATAGTAAAACAATCGATTTTCTGATTTCATTATTTTAATTGAGAGGAGCAGGGCTGAGCCTGAGATGCGGCCTTAATTACATTAATTACATGAAGCTAAGACAGATTTTTCTGATGACAGCGGCTGTGCTGTTGATAACGGGGTTAATCGAGCGGAGCATTTATTCGCAGAGTGTGCACCAGTTCAATACGGGCTATACACCCCAAAGGGTGTATGACGCGAAGGATAAGAAATTCTCGGATTTTGAATCGATGCTTGCCGAGCTGGCCAAATCGGATGTTGTATTCGTAGGGGAGCAGCATGACGATCCGGCGACGCACAGGCTGGAGCGGATAATTCTGGAAGGACTGTCGCGGAGGCGTCCGAATCTGATTATTGCGATGGAAATGTTCGAACGGGATGTTCAGAATGTGCTCAACGAATATCTCGCCGGGCGGATCAGCGAAGAGGAGTTTCTCAAGGCATCTCGCCCATGGCCAAGGTATCTGACGGATTACAAGCCGATCATAGAGTTCGCCAGGGCGCATGGATGGAAGGTTGTGGCCGGCAATACACCAAGACGCCTTGCCTCTCTGGTTTCAAGACAGGGGCTGCCCGCCGTCGATGCTCTGCCGCCGCAGGACAGGGCATACGTGGCCGCGCAGATACAATGCCCGATGGACGATTACTACAAGCGTTTCAACGAGACCATGTCGAGCCATCCAGGATCCGATAAGAAGGAGACCGGGAAGATCGACAAGAATGAAAAGAAGAAACAGGAAGAACAGCAGAAAGCCATGGTCGATAAGTTTTATCAGGCGCAGTGCGTCAAGGATGAAACCATGGCCGAATCCATAGCCGTGAACCTTCCTGCGGCAGCCGGCGATAATTCATCGCAGCGACCACTGGTGGTGCATTACAACGGTTCATTCCATAGCGATTACCGTCTTGGAACCGCGGCCAGGGTTAGTCGCAGGCTTCCGAAATCGCAGGTCAAGGTAGTGACGGTCATTCCGGTCGACAACCTCGACAATCTCAATACCGACGAGCACAAAAAGAAGGGCGACTATCTTCTCTTCACGCTCAAACCCATGAAACCGCCGGCCCCACCGCAGCCGGTTACAAAATAGACCCAATAGACCGGGCATCAGAATTATTAAATGAAGGAATCCCCGCCGGCAGGCGGGGATGATTCAATACCAGCCTGCCACCTTCAGGCATACTCCCTGCGCACCGCGTTGATCACTCCTCCAATTAATATTGTAGCCCCTGTCAGATAAAGCCAGAGCATGAGGACCATGACGCTTCCGAGTCCTCCATAGATAGCGTTGTAATTGAGAAAATGGGAAACGAAGTAGCGGAAGCCGAAGGAGATTATCAGCCAGCAGGCCAGGGCGAAGAGCGCGCCCGGAGTGAACATCTCCCAGTGACTTTTGATATTTGGCGCAAAATAAAAGATGAGTTCGATGGCGAGCAGCACGAGCAGTATGATGACGGGCCATTGAACGAAGTTCCAGGCAAAAGTGAACAATGTGCCAAGGCCATATTTTGCCGCAACAAGGTTGCTCAGCATTTCTCCGAAGAAGATCAGCAGCAGGGCTCCGATGATAAAGACCGTCAAACCCAGTGTCAGAAAAACGGCAAGTATTCTTTCCTGCCACCAGGGGCGCGATTCGACGGCATCGAATGCTTTATTGAGCGATGTGATCACCGCGCCCATCCCGGATGAGGATGACCAGATGATGGCCAATACGCTGAAGCTGAGCAGCCCTCTGTGCTGACCTGTAATCTGAAAGAAGATACTCTCAACGAGAGTGAAGGACTCGCCGGGCAGGATTCTGGAGAGCATGTTCAGCCATTTGGTGAGCGCCTTTGAGAGCGGAGACCGGGCGACTATGGTCGTCAGAAAAATCACCAGAGGGAACAGTGAAAAGAGCCAGTAGTAGGCAAGTTGAGCCGATCTGCCGAAAACCTCATCATCGAATAATTTATTCCAAACCCTGAAGGTGAAATCCTTCCATCTGCCGGGCGTCGAGAAGGCATGGCTCAGACGCTTTTTGGTTCCGATACTCTTCTCGACAGAGTCGCTGCCGTCAGCATTGTTTTCAGGTGAGTTGTTGGTGCTCATAGATTGCCTGGTCTTATTTTTCTGATAGATTGAACCCGTGCTGCCCGCAATCATAAGACACAAACAAAAAACGAAACAGGCAAAATGTCAAAATCGTCATCGCCTGTTTCGTTAATAATCAAGATACCTGGATTATGGGGCCGGCCGGCAGGCCTTATCTCTTGAGCCTGTCATCGAGATCTTCAAGATCTCTGACGAGTATCCAGTCGACGCGTTCAAACCAGTCTCTGTGTTTGAGAGCCTCGGCGCCTCCGACCCAGACGCGTGTCTGAGAGGGCATGTTCTCTGCAATCGTTTTCATCTCTTCGTAAGCCTGAGGATTCTGGGTGACAAGGCTGATGGCCAGAACCCGTGCTTTGACGATCCTGGCTGTGCGAACGATCTCGTTTGCGGGAAGTTCGGTTCCGAGGTAGACGACCCTCCAGCCTCTGGTGGCGGCGATCAGCGCGCTTGTCAGGATCCCGAACTCATGGCGTTCGCCGCTGGTCGTTGCCAGCACTATGGTCTCGGCAGAAGCGTCGGGCGGATAGAGTCTGAAGAGCGAACTAAGCAGATTTCTTATCAGATTGGTCGCTATGTGCTCCTGAGCAATGCCGAAATCCCTGTGCGCCCATCTATCGCCGATTTCGGTCAGAACCGGTATGACGATGTTCTTGACGATCACTCTTGGCGGATAGAGTGTGGCGGCTCTGCTGATTTCATCATCCGCGGACACGACGTCCATTCTTGAAACTGCCTCCAGAAATCTGGAGATGGTCTGCTTGTAGGGATCACCCGTCTCGTCAATCGTGGCATAGGCTTCTCTGTTGCGGGAAGAGAGCGTGTCGAGCTCGCTTTCCGGGAGTTTTGCAACCTGGCCGATTGCGTGCCCCATCTCCACTGCCTGACGCAATCGCCTCAACCGGGCAATATCCGCATCGGAATAGAGTCTTGAACCGCCATCGCTTCTTTGCGGTCTGATCGCTCCATATCGCCTTTCCCATACACGAACCACATCGGCAGACAACCCGGTCAGTCTGCTGACTGCGCCAATCCTGTATTTGGGTGTATTTGAATAGCCGCTAATTTGTTCTTGTTGTGACATATAGTCTTAATAAATTCTTGTTTCGATATTGTCAAGGAAAATGTTGAACAGAATTGACCGTATTGATTATTTGTCCAGAAGTTAAAGTGTAAATATCAAGATTCTGTGTAGGAATTCGTGATTAAAATGGCAAATTCCTGGACGATGATTATTGTTGATAAAGACAGTGAACCTGACAGTGAATCTGGATGCAGTGAGCTGACAAAGGAGAACTATGAAAGTATTAGTGACGGGTGGAACGGGGCTCCTTGGCAGGGAGTTATGTAAACGGTTAGTGTCGGATGGGCATGAATTGGTTTTACTGACCCGAAGACCCAAAAATGCGGAGGAGCTTTTGCCGGGAGCACGTGCGTTCAGGTGGGATCCCGAAGTTGAGCCATCACCCGCGGAAGCCTGGGAAGGCGTCGATGCCGTTGTGCATCTTGCGGGTGAGCCCGTCGCCGATGCCCGATGGACCTCTGAGCAAAAAAGACGAATTCGCGACTCCCGCGTGATTGGCACACAAAATTTAATTGCTGGAATTAAAGGGTTAAGGAACAAGCCCAAAGTCATGGTCAGTGCCTCTGCGGTTGGTTATTACGGCAGCCGCGGAGATGAGCTCTTACTTGAAAATTCGGCTCCGGGAAAGGGCTTTTTAAGTGAGACCTGCATCGACTGGGAGAATCAGGCAACCAGGGCTCAAGAGTTCGGCCTGAGAGTGGTCAGGGTCAGGATCGGCGTCGTTTTGAGCCCCGAGGGTGGGGCGATGAAAACAATGATGAAGCCTTTCAAACTGGGGCTGGGCGGCAGGCTTGGACCCGGGACACAGTGGTTTCCCTGGATTCACATCGATGACATCGTCGGGATAATAAATTTCGCGTTGAATAATGAGGCGATATCGGGACCTGTAAATGGTGCGGCTCCTGGAATCGTCGACAATGATCAGTTCACCCGGGCATTTGCCGGCGCACTCAACAGGCCTGTGTTTTTCCCCGTCCCGGAATTTGCACTCAGGATAATGATGGGAGAAATGGCTGATGTCGTATTAAACAGCCAGAAAGTTGCTCCAAAGGCAGCATTGGATGCCGGATATCAATTCAGGTTTCCAGAGTTGAAAGATGCATTAAAGAATCTGCTGAAGTGAAAGGTTGATGGTTGGATTATGAAAACATATCTGCTTGAACGTGAACAGTTGATCAGAAGATCGAAGGAAGAAACTTTCGAATTTTTCGGCGATGCCTTCAATTTGGAGAAGATCACCCCTCCATTTCTGAAGTTCAGGATTACAACGCCAAATCCGATAGCCATGAAAGCCGGGGCGTTGATAGATTACCAGCTTTCTCTTTTCGGAATTCCATTCAAATGGAGAACACTGATCGAGTCCTGGGATGAAGGCGATAAATTTGTAGACACACAGATCAAGGGGCCATATTCGCTCTGGCATCACACGCACACATTCGAGGATCTTGCCGGCGGGGAGACTCTCATGAAGGATATTGTCAGGTATCGGATTCCTTTCGGAGTCTTTGGCAGGATTGCCCATTGGTTGTTCATCGAAAAGACGCTCGATGCAATATTCGACTACCGTGCCGAGGCGACATCCTTGCTTCTCAACGGCGATGAGAAATCGACGCCCATGAAAGTGACTGGGATGGCTGCCACTGCGTTTTCCGGAGACTGAAACGTGACGGATCTGGAATACCTTCAAGCGAATCCGCGGATAACTTTCAGAAGAGCGGGCAAGCCCGATCCTGAAGGCTCATGCGTGGTTTACTGGATGCAGCGGGCACAGCGCGGGCTGGACAATCCCGCGCTGGATACGGCTATCAGCACGGCCAATCTGCTCAACAAGCCGATTGTGGTCTTTTTTGGACTTCATCCAGGTTACCCGAATGCAAATCTCAGGCATTACTCATTTCTTGCGGAGGGAATCGATGAGACCAGAAAAGCCGTGGAAAATCGCGGCGCAGGATTCGTTTTCAGACCTTACCCGGACCACGACCTCATTGCTTTTTGTGATGAAGTCGGTGCGGCGCTTGTCATTGGCGATGAAAACCCGTTGAGAGAGGCGGAAGGGTGGCGCCGCAGCGCGGCTCGCAAGCTTCGGGTCCCGTTCTGGACCGTTGACGCCGATGTTATCGTGCCGACTGGATTGTTCGAAAAAGAAGAGTATGCCGCCAGAACGATCCGGCCAAAAATCCACAAACGTCTGCCCGAATTTCTCAAACCGCTGGAAAATCCTGTAGCCAAATTCAAATGGAAGCGTCATGACTTGAGAAAGAGTCAGACGTCGGATGCGATTTCGATACTCGAGCGATTTCCGCTTGATCGAAAGACACAGCCCGTAAAGACAAGCGGCGGGGGGACATCTGCCGGGCTTGGACTGCTCAAAAGATTCGTCAGGGAGCGGCTTGCCGTTTACGATACGGCGCGGAATCTGCCTCATTTGCCGGGCACAAGCGAGTTATCGCCTTACTTGCATTTTGGGCATATAGGGCCGCATACGATCGCCCTGGCTGTTTCAGAAGCAGATGCTCCGCAAACAGCCAAAGACGCTTTTCTTGAAGAGCTGATTGTCAGAAGGGAACTGGCAATTAATTATGTCGCGCGCAATGAGAAGTATGACTCTCTAGAAGGCTGCCACGCCTGGGCCATAAAAAGCCTGAGTGAGCATGCCCATGATCCGCGCCCTTATCTCTACTCTGAATCGAGTCTGGAAAATGCGGAAACTCATGATAATCTTTGGAATGCCGCGCAAAAAGAGATGGTCATCACCGGTAAAATGCACGGATATCTTCGCATGTATTGGGCCAAGAAGATTCTTGAGTGGACTCCTTCGCCCGCAGCAGCCTTTGAAATCGCGGTCAGGCTCAATGATCGCTATCAGCTCGACGGCAGAGATCCCAATGGATACACCGGAGTAGCCTGGGCAATTGGAGCCAAACACGACAGGCCATGGGCTCCGGCACGCCCGGTTTTCGGCATGATTCGTTATATGACCGCAAGCGGCTGTGCGAGAAAATTCGATGTCAATGCCTACATCGGCAAGGTCGCCGAACTGGCCGGTGAGTGATCACCGATTCTTCAGCATTGAAGTCATTTCTTAAAACGGAGACCGCAAATTTGATGGAAAAAGATAACAAACAAATCGTTGCTCCCACCACCACTGGCACCACTGGCACCACTGGCACCACTGGCACCACTGGCACCCCCGCCCCTGCAGTCACGGAGGTCTGGAGTCGGGAGAAGTGGGCGCTGATCGATCAGGAGACGAAAAAGCGTGCTCTGGCGGCTGATTCAGAGAAAGATGCCTGGGATGTGCTTGTCAGGCAGGCACGACTGGTTCTCAAGACATACAGCACCAGCTTTTTCATAGTCACCAGATTCCTTCCGCCGGAAAAGCGTGCACGGGTTGAAGCGATATACGCGGCAGTGAGATATCCTGACGAGATCGTTGACACCTTCCGGATGAGTCAGGTGCAGAAAACCCGGCTGCTCGATCAATGGTCCGAAGCGTATGAATCCGCCTTGAATGCCAGATCGATCAAGGAGTCCCTGGTCTACGGAGTTCCGAGCTTCATTGCATCTTTTGCCCACGTTGTGCGTGAGGCGAAAATTCCGCATGAACATTACCGCTCATTTCTGGATGCGATGCGCCTCGATGTCTGGCCACGTAAATTCGAGACACTGGACGACCTGATCGATTCCTACATTTATGGCAGCGCCATTGTGGTTGGATATTTCCTCGCCTATGTTTACGGATCACCAAAACCGGAGGATTTTGACAGGGCATTGAAGAGCGCGCGCGATCTTGGCATCGCTTTGCAACTCACCAATTTTTTAAGGGATGTCGCCGAGGACCAGCGTCGCGGCCGCGTCTATCTGCCACAGGATATGCTCCGGAGCGAGGGGATCACCGAGATGGATGCGGCTCATCCTGACCAGCAACCAGCTCTTAACCGGGTGCTCCGCACTCTGACGGCAATCACTGAGAACTATTACGACAGCGCACTGGCCGACCTCGATGCCTTTAACAGGGACAGTCGTGTGGCGATCAGGGCTTGCATCGATGTTTACAGGCAGCTCAACTCGCAGATAGCCGTCTCTCCCAGAGGAATACAGCACCGGGAAAGCGTCCCGATGTCGCGAAAATTCAGAGTCCTCCCGGCAAGCAAGTACTGGAAGCTGCCGCTGGCCTATCTGCGTCCCTAGGTTTTTGTTTCGAGAAAACAGAAAAATAAATAAGGATCATGGGTAATTTGAAAAATTCCAATTTAAACTCGGTCAACGGCAAGGCGGCCGGCAACTCCGGCGGAAAGAGTCGCGGCTCGGTCATTATCATAGGCGGCGGCCTGGGCGGTCTCAGCGCCGGTATTCACCTCAGACTCGCCGGCTTCGAGGTCTCCATTTTTGAAGCGAACGAAAAGGTCGGAGGCAGGGCCAATGTCATCAAAAAGAACGGGTTTACTTTTGATACCGGTCCTTCGCTACTCAATTATCCCTGGGTTTTTGAAAACCTTTTCAAGGCTGCCGGCAGGGAATTGAGCGATTACGTCAAATTGATTCCGGTCGATCCGTCGGTGGGATTTCAATGGCCTGACGGGACCACGTTTCAACTCTCCTCAAACCTGCAGTTGTTGTTGAGCGAGTGCGAGAAGATAGAGCCGGGCTCACGGCCGAATGTGCTCTCCTTTTTGAGGGATGCCGAGATCAAATACCGTATGTCCTTCGACAAACTCGTCACCCGCAACGAGGATAATCCTCTCAAGTGGATAGGGGCGCTCACTCCATCCGAGATGACCAAGCTTGGTGTCTGGAGGTCGCTCGATTCCGAACTGGGACGATTTTTCAAAAGCCGCTATATTCGAGAAGCTCTGGGTTCGTATGGAATGTATCTGGGCGGTTCGCCGTACGAACTGCCCGGTCTCTTTTCCATTCTTCCCTATGGCGAACTGGCCTATGGATTGTGGCTGCCCAGGGGTGGCATCTACGGACTGGTCGAGGGCATTGAGAAACTGGCGCTCGAGCTTGGAGTCGCCATTTTCACCAGCAGCCGCGTGAAAAGATTGTCATCAGCGATCGCAGCGTCGAAGGCGTGGAGATGGAGGACGGAACCTTTCATCAATCGAAAATTGTCGTTTCCAACGTCGATTTGCCGACCACGAATACGGAACTGCTTGGTGATTACTCGCTCAGATCGTCGCTCCGGGCCAAATCCGAAAAGACCAGAATGACACCGGGAGTGCTGACATTTTACTGGGGGTCAAAGACGGAGTCGAAAATATCGGGCATCATACGATCTTTTTGCCGAAGGATTTTTCAAACTCATTTGATGAGCTTTTGAGGCACAAGCAGATACCTCAGGATATGCCGTTCTATGTCTCCGTGCCTTCCGCGACCGATCCGGAACTTGCTCCGCAGGGAGACACGGCAATGTTCGTTCTCGTTCCCACCCCCTTGTTGAGCGAGATGCCGAATGTGGATTGGGAAGCCGAGACGGCCCGGGTCAAGGCTCGAGTTCTTGAGCGTCTGTGGCATCACAACGTCGGGCTCGATCCGGAAAAAATAGTTGTCGAAGAAGTACTGACGCCGCTGGACTGGAAGCGAGGATTTGGCCTTTATGACGGATCCGCATTCGGTGCGGCTCATACACTGTTCCAGGTCGGTCCATTCAGGGCGCGCAATTATTCTGACGATGTTGACGGGCTCTATTACGTCGGAGCCGGTACGACTCCTGGAACCGGGATGCCAATGGTTGTTCTCGGAGGCAAACTTACAGCAGAGAGAATCGAGAGCCGTGTTCGTTAAACGTTGTGGAAAGGGCAACCGGATATTCTTCGGGATACACGGATGGAGCGGTGATCATTCGACATTTGATCCGCTCATCAGGTATCTGCCGGAAGACGTTTCTCTTTACAGTCTGGATCTCCCGGGCTTTGGCCATTCTCCGAGGCCCGATGAATGGTCACTTGATTGTATCGCCGCGGAAATTGCCGCAGCCGTCACCAGCATCGGAAAACCCGAAGGAGTGACTCTCATCGGCAACTGCAGCGGAGCAATTTTTGGATTGGTGGCGATGCCGCTTATCGGCCATCTGATTAACAGGCTGATTCTGATTGACCCTTTTGCCTATACACCCTGGTACTTTAAAATCTTCGTCTCGACGCCGGTTGGGAAATATGCCTATTATTCGGCATTTGCCAACCCGATTGGACGCATGATAGCCAATCTCTCACTCAAGGATCATCGTACTGAAGAGACCGACTTGACCGGTTCATTCAAAGACGTCGATCATGAGGTCGCGTACAGATACCTCAAGCTGATGACGGATATCGACGGGATATCGGGTTTTTCCGGAATCAGACATCCGATAGATATTGTTTATGGGGAAAAAACGTTTCATGCTATCAGGCGCTCCGTTGAAATGTGGAAGGGAATCTGGCCGCAGGCCACCTCTCATGAACTCATCGGAGCCGGCCATCTGCCAATTGAAGAATCAACAGAAGCATTGAGCAGGTTTGTTTTCAGGGACTCGGCGACACAGGCGAAGACGAGTTATTAGCTCGCATATATCAACCCAGGAAAAAGTATGTCCGAACGACTTTATGCGTATATCAGCAGCCACCGCGAGAAGATAGAAGATGCGCTCAGCGATTTTCTCCCTGTCAGCACGCAGCCCAAAGCCGCTCCTCTCAACGATGCGCTGAGATATGCGCTCTTTCCCGGCGGTAAGAGGTGGCGACCTGTTTTGACAATGCTGGGCGCGGAAGTCGCAGGCGCATGTTCAAGAGACGCTCTTCCAGTTGCCTGCGCTATGGAATATCTGCATACCAGCTCGATCATCTTCGATGATCTTCCATCCATGGATGATGCGGACGTGAGAAGAGGTAGAAAATCATTACATGTGGTATACGGGGAGAGTATTGCGCTGTTGACGGGTCTCACATTGCTTAATGAATCCTATGCGCTGCTTGTGCGGGCTGCTCGAAATAACGGATTTTTTGAAGCGGCCACAATGCTTGTCGAGGAAGCCGCGCGCTGCATCGGCTCAAATGGCATGATAGGCGGTCAGGTTGTAGACCTTTTACTGCAGGGATCTGGTCAGGGAGTGGATGCCCTCCACAGCAAAAATCTGAAGACCACCTCGCTCATGCGGCTGACCATGATTGCAGGCGCAGCCGCCTGCGGAGCTGATGATGGCGACGTTCGAGTTCTTGCCGATTACGGCGACTCCCTTGGGCTGGCATACCAGATTTGCGACGATCTTCTGGATGAACTCGGGCATAGCGATGATCTGGGTAAGCCCGCCGGGCAGGATCTGCGGCACTGCAGGACCAATTTCGTTTCCGAACTGGGAATCGAGGAGGCTCACTTGAAAGCGGTCAAGATCATGGAAGAGGGCAATCATAATCTGGTCGCAAGGTTTGGAGACTGCCTAACCGCCGGTTTGATTGCTGATGCCTCGGCTCTGATTCTTAATAATGCCGGCAGACATACTGCCGCAGCGGCCTGATTACAGGAATTATCTTTTTGATTATCTTATGAGGTTTCACAAATTATTGATGGCGGTTCTTGCGATCCTTTTATTGAGCCCGACGTTCAAGGCCATGTCGCAGCCAGGGGTGGATGCCCCGGGCTTTGCAAAAGCTGCTGAATTTGAGTTGAAGGATCAGTATGACAAGTCGTCTGCTTATCGTTTTCCGAAACAGAAACTGACCGTCTTGACATTCGGCGACAGAAAAGGGTCCGAACAGATTGAGGGGTGGGTCAAGCCGCTTTGGGACAGGTATCAGGACAAAATAGACCAAAAGGGTGTCGCGATGCTTTCATCCGTTCCATCTTTTGCTCGCGGTCTGGTCAGACGCATCTTCAAGAGTCAGGTCAAATACTCCGTGCTTCTGGACTGGAGCGGCGACGTCTCCAAATCCTACGGGTGCAAGGGGGGCGTGGCCAATCTCTTCGTCATTGATCGTGATGGCCGAATCGTCATGAAGCTCACCGGTCCCGCAACTCAGAGTGAACTCGCCAAAGTTTTCAACCAGCTCGATAAAATGCTGCAGTAGCTTTTTACACGACGCTAATCGTCATGATCCTAACCAGCTTTTTCATCCTGACATCATTATTTTTCTTCGTGGCATTATTCAACGCAGTTGGATGGCCGAAGCCCCGTCAAGCGGATCGAACTCAAACTGGAGTCGTTTCGATCCTCATTCCGGCGCGCAATGAAGAGAAGAATCTGGCAGCCTGCCTCGATTCGATATTGAAACAGGGAGAGGTCGTACTTGAAATAATTGTTTATGACGATCATTCAACCGACGGCACCGCTTCGATCATCAGTCATTACAAGGAATCGACGGGCGAATCAGACTCGCCCGTACGTTGCCACTCGAAAGCGGCTGGTGCGGGAAAAATTTCTGATGCTCACGGCTTGCCGCTGAAGCCGAGGGGACTGGCTTCTTTTCGTTGACGCAGACACCAGCCTCCTTCAGGGCGCGGCATCGCGCATGGTCAATGAGATGCAGAAAAGAAGGCTGAAGCTTCTCTCCTGCTGGCCCGGCCTCGAAATGGTCACCTTCTGGGAAAAGGCTCTCATGCCAGTCCTCAATTTTGTGGTCTTCTCGATCTTCCCCGCTCCTTTTTCACTTTATTTTTTCTGGCCGTCTCTGGCAATTGCCCATGGCGCCTGCCTCATGTTCGATAAAAAGAGCTATTTCGAAATCGGTGGCCACTCAGCGGTTCGTGACCAGATCTTTGAGGATGTCAGGCTGGCACAGATGTGGAGATCCAGTGGATCAAGAGGCCTCTGTCTCGATGGCCAGGATCTGGTTCGGGTGAGGATGTATTCATCCTTCAGCGAAATTTGGAAAGGGTTTCAGAAGAACTTCTATCCGGCATTCAGGTACGAACTGAGTTTCTGGATCTTCATCCTTTTTCATTTCACCGTATTTTTACTGCCTTTTATTCTTCTGGTTGTCATGCCGAACCCCAGGATCATGGCCGCGTGTCTGGCAATCATCCTGACCAGGTTATTGCTGGCGGCCTATTTCAGGCAGCCGCTATGGTCTGCCTTGCTTCACCCTTTGACTGAGGCGATTACCCTCGCGCTTGGGATCTCATCCTGGTGGTGCTGTAAAACGGGGCAGGGCGTAGCGTGGAAGGGGCGCGAGTATCACAAATCGTCATCATAATCAGTTAATCAATCTCTATGAAATCGAAAAAAGTTGTAGTCATTGGCGGAGGGCTTGGAGGTCTGGCGGTCGCTCTCAGACTCGCTCACAAGGGATGCGAGGTAACGGTCTGTGAGCAGGGGCCGGCCTTCGGCGGGAAAATGAACAGATGGGTGAGCAACGGGTTCAGCTTCGATACCGGCCCCTCGCTGATCACCATGCCCTGGATATTTTCCGAGCTCTTCGAGGTTGCCGGCGCTTCGATGGCAGAGCATATAGAAATCACCCAACTGGATCCCATGTCCGAATATGTCTACCCGGACGGGACGAAGTTTAATTATTCATCCTCGATCCCGGACTGGCTCGGCACCGTCAGGAACCTTGATTCCAGGGATGTCGATGGATTTCTCAGATTCATGAAACTCGGCGCCCAGCTCTACGAAGTATCGAAAGATACATTTCTGCGCCGGCGACCGCTCGACTGGCCAAAAATTACAGACAGCGGCGTCATGCGGCATCTGCCGTGGCGTTACGGCTGGGGCAATTACGACCGCACCGTCCGGGCTCATTTTAAAAGCCCGCAATTGCGCCAGCTCTACAACCGTTACCCAACCTATGTCGGATCTTCGCCTTATCAATCTCCGGCCACTCTGGCTGTGATCCCGTACATCGAGTACACATTCGGCGGGTGGTACATCAAGGGAGGGCTATACAGGATCGTCGAAAGTCTCGTTCAACTGGCCGGGAAAGCGGGGATCAGACTGCTGCTCAATTCGCGCGTGGATGAAATTGAACACGCCGGGAGCAGAGTCAAAGGCGTGCGTCTGGCTGATGAAACCCGGCTGGATGCCGACCTGGTTGTCATGAACGGAGACGCATCATACGTCAAAGGAATGCTTCGCGAAAACGGCAATGGCGCCATTCGGGATACCGGCCTTATCCAAAAAGATAGATCGATGTCGGGTCTGGTTATGCTTCTGGGAATCAGGCGTACGATGCCGGAACTGCATCATCACACCATCTATTTCTCCTCGGATTATCGGCGAGAGTTCTCGGAACTCTTCGATGAGAGAAAATTTCCGGCAGATCCGACAATTTATATCAATGCTCCAAGCAGGAGCGATCGTTCAATAGTTCCAGGTGATGGAGAAACACTGTTTATCATGGCCAATGCTCCGGCCAATGATTCCGACGCATGGGACGAATCACAGATTGCGGAAGCGAGGCGAGCAGTTTTTGCAAGGCTCAGAGCCGGTGGGTTCCCGGATATCGAGAGCGATATCGTCGTCTCTGACGTCTGGACACCGAAGAAGATTGCCGGCAGGTATCTCATGCCGGGCGGCGCAATTTACGGCACGCATTCTCACGGCTGGAAGAAGGCATTCCTGCGGCCGGGCAACAAGGATAGTCGAATCGGCGGTTTGTATTATGTGGGAGGGAGCACTCATCCCGGCGGCGGGACTCCAACCGTCCTGCTCTCGGCCCAGATCACCAGCGAACTGATTGAACGATATGAAATTCAATAGGATAGTTTTCAGCATATTGGTCTGCGCATATGCCGTCATGTGGGCAGGAGGTCTTGGCCATTATATCCTTCTTGGCAGACCGCCCCTTGATGCTCCATGGGCGGCATCCGCTTTCCTGCTGCTCGCCGGTATTCTGGTCATCGCGTCTTCATCGGGCCGCGACAGCCTGAGCCTGCTTGCCGCAGCCTCGATCGGCTTTCTGGCAGAGATTCTGGGCGTACGGTATGGTTTTATCTTCAGTCCTTATCAATACACGGAAGTTCTGCAGCCTCAGCTTCTCGGAGTTCCGGTAGTCATGCTGAGCGCCTGGATGGTTCTGCTCTCTTACGTCAGGCAACTGCTCTCGCGGCTTCGCCGCCAACCAGCTTGGTTACTGGCGCTGGGATTTCAAGGGGGCTTATTACGGAATCCCGCTGCATAATTTCATCGGATGGTTCGTTGTCAGCCTGATAGTTTTTCTGGTTGTCCGAAGAAAATGGGAATTCAATCCCACGTCAAGGAATGTCGGGCTGAGCATCGTTCTTTTCTTTACCACGATAGCGATATCTTTTAATCTGCTGCTTGCCGGAGCCGTCGGGCTGGTTCTCGCCTCAATTCATTTCATTCCGATCAGACTCAATGCCGTGAAACCCTAATTTCACTTTTCTTTCACGAAAATATTGCATAGTTGTCGCGTCGAATTTATACTTCGAGCGATCGTATGAAAACACTTTCCTGCATATCCTCATACCAGCGTCCTTTTTTACGGGCGAAATATTCTTTTTTTAACCGGGATGGGGATAGATGACGCTTGGCCTTGAAATAATTATCAACAAAAGGACCAATAACAATGCAAATAACAGTTCTTAAGGAGACTGAGCCGGGCGAAGCAAGGGTTGCGCTCGTGCCCGAGTCTGTCAAAAAACTTTGTGCAATGAAGGTTGACGTAGCAGTGGAGAGCGGAGCGGGGTGCTCTGGCGGGAGCGAGTGATGCTGATTATGAAGCTGCAGGCGCCAGGATTTCCAGTGATCGAACGAGTCTTCTGGAAACCGCCGACGTTCTGGTTTCGATCAATCGCCCTCCCTCTGAAGACGTCGGCAAACTAAAAAAAGGCGCATCGATTATCGGTTTTCTGCGCCCGCTCGATGAGCCGGACAAATTGCGGCCAATGCTTGACCGGGGCGTGACGGCATTTGCCGTTGAATTGATTCCACGCACGACCCGCGCACAGGCGATGGACGCTCTTTCGTCAATGGCAACTGTCGTCGGTTATAAGGCAGTTATCATGGCGGCAGACAGGGTGCCTCGAATGTTTCCGATGTTGACGACAGCCGCAGGCACCGTGCCTCCCGCCAGGGTACTTATCCTCGGCGCGGGCGTTGCCGGGTTGCAGGCGGTTGCCACAGCCAGAAGGCTTGGAGCCATCGTCGAGGGTTTTGACGTGCGAGCTGCCGCCGGCGAGGCCGTCCGCTCTCTCGGCGCCAAATTCCTTGAAATCGACATGGGCGGAACTCAAACGGAAGATGCCGGCGGCTATGCCCGTGAAGTCACCGAAGAAGTCATGGATAAAAGCCGTGAACTGATCGCCAAGCAGGCCAAACAGACCGATTGCATCATCACTTCGGCTCAGGTTCCTGGTCGCAAGGCTCCAATTCTGGTAACGGAAGAGGCGGTCAGGGCCATGAAACCGGGCTCAGTCGTCATCGATCTAGCCGGATCCACCGGAGGCAACTGCGCCGTCAGCAAGCCTGGCGAGACCATTGATTTCAATGGAGTGCAGATCATCACTCCACTCAATCTTGCGGCAACCGTCCCGGTCCACGCCAGCCAGCTCTACTCGAAAAATCTGATTGCTTTTATCACCCCGATGATCACTGACGGGATTTCAATCTGGATTTCAACGATGACGTGGTCGGCCCCTCCTGTGCCGTGCACAACGGTGAGGCCATGCACCCGCGCATCAAGGAAGCTCTGGCTGCCGGATAGTTTATTTAATTGTTTTTGAATTAATTAACTCAGGATATTTCATATCAACAAGGTTTGAGCAATCCCCCTCGATGAATTTGATAAATGGAAGGATTGCAGGAGGAATAACACCGTGAGCGTAGCAGCATTTATCTCTTCGCTGTTTCTATTCGTCCTCTCCGAGACGGGTGAGGCGGCAAAATCAGCGAGTTTTGAAACGTTAATGCCTTCTTTATACGTTTTCGCCCTGGCGGCATTTCTGGGCTATCAGGTAATTTCCCGGGTCCCGCCACTGCTTCACACACCCTTGATGTCGGCGACCAATGCCATCTCGGCAATTTCAGTCGTCGGCGCCATCGTTACAGCGGGTGCTCACTATAATATGGTGGCCAAGGTTCTCGGTCTTACTGCCGTTATCTCTGCAAGCATCAACGTGGTCGGCGGTTTTATGATCACGGACAGAATGCTGAAGATGTTCAGGGAAAAAATCGGCGGTGAAGAGCCTAAAAAAGAACTGAAGAAGGGGGCGTGATAAAAAATGAAATTCAATTATTTTATTGAGCTGGCTTATCTGCTCGCCTCGATTCTCTTCATCTTCGGTCTGAAAGGACTGAGCAATCCTAAAACCGCCCGCAACGGCATGAATATGGCGGCCGCTGGCATGCTGGTCGCAGTCGTGGGGACTCTGTTCAATGCTGAAATCGTCAGCTATGAACTGATCATCATCGGCCTCATCGTCGGAAGTCTCATCGGGGCAGCGATGTCCATCTGGATGCCGATGACCGCCATGCCACAGCGAACCGCGCTATCGCATGCATTCGGCGCTCTCGCCGCTTCGCTTGTCGGTATCTCCGAGTATTACCGCTACGCAGTGGATCTGCAAGAGCCGATATCATCGTTCAAGATGACCGCACTTGGATTTGAAGTGCTTTTCGGAAGTCTGACGGTGACCGGAAGCCTTCTGGCCTTCGCCAAACTGCAGGAGATGATGCGGGGCACGCCGATCACATATAAGGGGCAGAATGTGCTTAATGTCTCCCTCTTTATTCTGGCCGCCGTCATCTTCATCTACCTGATTTTCGATCCGACACAAAGCACGCTCTTTTATGTGATGGTGGGTCTGTCGTTCCTGTTTGGCATCCTGCTGGTTCTGCCGATTGGAGCGGCGGATATGCCTGTTGTCATGGCATTGATGAATTCATACGCGGGTCTGGCGTCTGCCGCAACCGGGTTTGCGATAGGCAATAATGTGCTGATCATCGCCGGAACGCTCGATGGATTTTCCGGTTTCATTCTTTCGATCCTGATGTGCAAGGCGATGAACCGGTCAATTACCAACGTTCTTTTCGGCGCGTTCGGCTCTCCGGTTGAAGACACTTCCACAGCCGTTCAGGGAGTCATGCGTGAAGTTTCGGCCGAGGATGTGGCCATGCAGTTGGCTTACGCCCGCCAGGTCGTATTCGTCCCCGGCTACGGCATGGCTACGGCGCAGGCCCAGCACGCCGTTCGCGAACTCGGTGAATCGCTTGAACACCGCGGGGTGATCGTCAAATATGCAATTCACCCAGTCGCCGGCCGCATGCCCGGTCACATGAATGTTCTGCTCGCAGAGGCGAATGTTCCTTATTCCGCACTCTACGAACTGGAACAGATCAATCCGGAAATGGGAGCCACGGATGTCTGCGTGGTTATCGGCGCGAATGACGTAGTCAATCCTGATGCGCGCGACAATCCGACGAGCCCGATCGCCGGCATGCCGATCATCGAAGTCGATAAATCGCATTCCGTGATCGTTCTCAAACGCGGAAAAGGCAAAGGATTCTCGGGTATCGAAAATCCGCTCTTCTTCAAGCAGAATACCGGAATGCTTTATGGAGATGCCAAGGCTTCGCTGACCAAGCTCTCACAGGCTGTTCTGCAGTCTTAAGTCGGGAAGCAGGAATCAGGAATCAGGATTGCGAAAGCTCCGAAATGGACGAAGCGACCGGATTGAAAATCATTCCGGTTCGCTGCGTCTATTTCGAAGTGTTTCGCAATCCTGTAATGATTTCATCGAAGAATCTGAAGACTTCGGGCAGCGCCTCCTGAACAATAACGAGGTGTTCGACTCCGTCATACTCCCTCATTCTGACAGACTTCACGCCTGAATCCCTGAGGCCGGATTCCAGTTTTCTGGCATTCGGCAATGCGAAATCGTCCGAGCCCACGCCGATGTAAAAGGGAACATCCTGAATTTTCGATTCCTTTTTGACGTTGCCGCCTCCGCCGAGAGCGGCAACTGCCGCGAAAATTTCAGGAGTCTGCTGGACAGTGGCAACTGCCTGTGATGCACCCATGGAGTGGCCTACGATGAAGACTTTCTTTCTGTCAACGGGGTAGAGCCGGTTGACGGCATCGATAATTTCAGCCGCCCTGCCGGGCGTAAATCCCGACGATCCGCGCGGGGCTACAAGCAGCCAGCCGCGACTTTCACTCAGCATCGAGATCACACCGCGCCCGTAACCGTCAAAGAAGAGGTTCTCGCTGCCGCCTGCGCCGTGCATGGCAATCACCAGGGGCAGAGGGGTTCCCTTGCCGGCAGTCTGAGGAATCATCATCCTGACCGGTACCGACCCGCTGCCAATCTTCAAGCTGAGCCAGAACTGCCCGATTCGTCTGTTATCGAAAAATTCACGGTTCTCATTGACGGCCTTAATCAGCGCTTCTGCATCGTTCAAAATGCGGTTGGCGTTGTAGTTCGTTTCGAGCGACTGCTTTTGGGAGAGCGCGGTCAGAGTTCCAAGCAGGTTTTTTGCGGTTTCGATATCCGTGCTGCTCTCTTTCGTGTTCATGCTTTCGAGCGCGGTCTTGATCTTCTCGATTCGACTTGTCAGATTCGATGAGATTGAAATCACCTGTTCGCTCGATGAAAGGACGATTTTGCCGGAGACGACTTCGGCTCGAAGGGCATAGTCTCCATCTTTGAGTTTTCCCGTTTTGATGACGCCGGTTGTGGGAATGGTCGAGATCTCAAAGCTCTGCGGTTTTACAGTGGTTTTTCCATTGAGAATGAGCGAAAGCCTGATCGATGCCTTGCCGGGTTTTCCGTCGCTCACCTGATACATCTGCATTACAGAAAAGGGAAGTTCCAAAAGAGATGAGTCGATAAATCTGGAGTCCGGCCTGACATAAATCGATTCCGCCCACTGCGCTTCACCTGACGCCGGAGTTGAAGATTTGAGCGCGAATCTTGCCTGATCGAGTTCGCGACCCGCCTCGCTCAGCTTGAGCGAGAAGAATAACGTCACCGATTGCTTGAGATGCTCCACCGCGCGCTTTCTCGCGGCCATATCCGGCTGGGAATCCCACGCGCTCTCGCACGCCCGAAGATGCTGTCCCAGCTCAAACCTGTCAGCCTGCGCCGATGCCATCGACGGCGCCATCAGCAAAACCAGGCAAATCGCTGCCATTCTCGAATAGATGGATCTCATCATGATTTTGTAGTTCCTTGGTTATTTGATGTTGGCTGTGACAGTATTCGCGGCCGTGCCGTCGACCACCGTGACAACGTTAACAAGGCCTGGACCGATGAGGCTTCTATCGATCCTGGCATTGATATGGTCCATGCCGACGTACGAATCCTGCCTGCCGGCGTAAGTTACCTGACAATTGACGCCGCCAATGCTGACTGTCGGCAGGCTGGCTCTGAAACGCAATCCGGTTCCGAACAGAACCAGAAAGACCTGATCGGTTGATGGGCCGAGATCAATCGGGATCGTCGTGAATCGCTTGAGCGCCGGATCGTAGTTGATTGCAGGCTCGTAGCTCTGAGCCCCGTTCTGTTTAATTCGCAGCACCACAGCCGCCGCCGCTCCGCTGCCGGATGAATCCGCCGAAAAAATTCCCGGCGCGACTGAATTGATGACTACATTGACTGTCGATGACACCCCGTTCCCATTCGTCACCGTCATCGATGCAGGGCCGATTTGAATCCCCGGAGAAACCTGGCAATTAATCTGATTCGGCGAGACAAAGAAAAGCGGGGATACCCGCTCGTTCCCGATGCTGTCCCGCAGTCTCACCGTCGTTCCTCCGAGCGAAGTGGGCAGAGTGTTTCCGGCGGCCGTCGCCGTCTGCGTCGCAAGGGTATTGCCGAATGCGGTGATGATCGATTCGGCTGCGACCTTGTTAAAGTAGTTTGCCGATGAGACCACCGCAAGCCCCGGAATTGTCCCGCTTCCCGTGGTAATTTCGAGCCCGCCAGTTGCCACCGTCCTTTGATTGCCACTCGTAACCACGATATTTCGGGCTCCAGGAATCGCTGTCGGACTGATGTTGATGTCCGCATAAACCGCAGTATAGCCGCTGCCTATGGTTCTAAAATAAGTCTTCAGAATAGTTATGCCGGATCCGGTAAAGCTTATCGAAGCACCCTGTGGAATGCCCGGGCCCGATACTCCCACGCTCACATTGCTCGTCCCTTGAGCCAACGGCAGTGATATATTCCTGAATGCCAGCCCCGTGGAATCGGACACGAAATATGAATCAAATCAGCATTCCCCCGGTTCACGGCTATATCGAGATTGGTCACGCCGCCGGCCGAAAGAAAAACCTGACTATCCGTACTCGTCTGAAAATCGGTGAAAAGCGTCGCGAAGTAACCCGGCACATCGTATTTTGAACAGTAAGCGCCGGAGACAGGATCCAGCGGCTCGGCATAGACCGTATAGGATCCGGGGGGCAACCCTTGAATCGTGTACGTTCCGTCATCGAATGAGAGAGCCCCGCTGACTGCAACCCCGTCAGTATTCAAAGCGACGATATGCGCTCCGAAGATATTTCGTCCCGTGTTGTCCCTGACGCGCCCGCGAAGCGTGCCGGTTGAGTTCAAGAACCCAGAAACAGGATAGGCTGCTGATACGGCAATCCTGTCATCTTCGGCAAGAGACCTGACCAGCTTGCTGCCGATCAATGATCGAGGGAACATCGTGGCTCCGCCAATCGGACTGTGACCCAGCCCGATGATGTGGCCTATTTCGTGTGTGGCAATATCCTGTACATCGGCTGAATTTGTCGCCCCATTAACAGACCAATTGAACTCCTTACCGTTGAAGATCAGCGATGCGTCAAGAATCTCGCCGGTTCGCAACCCGCTTTGTGTAATTGCTCAGCCTTGATATGGCCAGGACTCCCGCCAGATTCAGGCCGTCAATGGTCGAGGTCGAGTCTTCGATCCAGAAAATCTGCAACTGCCCATCATTTGCAGTCGATGTCGAACTGGTGTTCGGCCCCCTGGCAAATGCAACGGTGCTGGTCGGCACATCCTCCCAGGTCTGAAACGATGCCATTATCGCATTTTCAACATCTGAAAACGGGAGGTTATCGCTGCCGGCTGAATTGATGTTGTACGTGATCCTTCCATTGCTGACGATTCGGGTGTCGGGGTTGTTAAGGTTCCATTGGATCGGTGCTCCAATCCCCAGACTGACTGTCGTCCGCACATAGGACGCAATGTTTGCCGCGGAGGATATAAGAATCACAAGTATGAGACCCAGCCGAACCGGATATTTCATGTCGAATCTACCTTGTTCGCGACAGTCGCGTGCGCAACTCATCCATCGGAAGCGATGACGATTTCATCTGAATCGTTCTAAAATTCCCCGAAGTCCCGTTCCTGGCGACGAGTGTCACTCCCGAAAAATCTCTTTTGACTTCAAGCCCCTCGACTCTCAATTTGCCCTGTTTGAGTCCCGTAACAATGTAGTCATTGTTCTTTCCGCGATTGGTGAAGAGCACGACCCGCTCGCCCGCGGAAAATTCAGGCCTTCCCGAATAATCCATCCTGATCCCGTCCCTTTCGCCTCCCGCCTGCGTCACTGTGACGATTTCCGAGGGCTTCGATCCACCCTTGAATGTCTCGTTCACCCTGATCCTGACAATCGTATAGATCTGGTCCCTCTGGGCATTCCAACGCGTCTCGGCGCCAACAACCGTTCCCTCGAAAACATCGGACGAAAGTCTGGCGAGATCCTCGATTTCGAGGTATTGCATGATGGTTGCCGAAGCCCCATGCGGGATCAACAGCATTGATAGAAATAGAAAAAGAAGCAGGGAAGCGGGCAATAATATGCGACGCGCTTTCGAATTGCTTTCAAAATACTTCATATTGATTTGAGTTGGAGTTGAAAAACCGCCGGCTGCCCGGCGGCTTTCACTGAAAATACTGCAAGTTTTGATCTAAATCGGTAGCTCTTATCAGTCTTCCTGATTCTTAACCAGGTTCGAGTAGAGCAGCCATTTCCCATCCACCAGGCCCGCAACCAGAACATAGCTGTGCGGTTTACCGTCGATTCTGGTCCGGTATCTTCTGAGCACATTATCGGGCGGAATGCTCGCCAGCGTAATGACGTGCCCAGGCTGCTGATAAATGGCATGCGCCAGCTCCGCAATCTCGTTTTCCTTCGCGGCCTTCCCGAGCATCTTCGGCACGATCGAATCGATCACCGCATTCTGCTTGCCCAGAGTAGCTTTATTCGCATCGATGATCGCCTGCTTTTCCGCAAGCTCCATCGAAACCTTTTTATACTGCTGTTCCATATCGGCCGCTTTTGTTTCCGCGGTTTTGATTCGATGATCGGCTGTGCTGTAGTTTCTGCACATCAATGCCGTCAGAACCAGTGAGGCCGCAAGCAGCAGAGCAATTATGATCAGTGTCAGACGAAGTGCGGCCCGCTTCTCGGCTTCTATCTGCATCGTCTGCCGGCGAACCATTTCGTATTCTTGCTGGCTGTACATCATATCAATGACGTATCCTTTGAAAATTTTAAAATTATTGTATGTAGTTCTTACTTCAGTGAGGTTCTCCACTCAACTGCAAGAAAGGCATTCTAACTTTTTATTTATCAAGTGGCGAGAGGAAAAATGAATTATCGGTTTAAACTTTATTCATCGATCTTCGCCCTCTATTTCCCGTCCCCCTCCATGATCCATGCCTCGTTGAAGTGAGCGTGTTTGATCGATTTTCTGCGAGGCTTTCCTTGTGGGTCATTCTCGACCGCTTTTTTATTGAGGTGGTAGCTGTAAGAAGCATGCAATGAGCCGTCGCGAGCCTGAATCATCGATGGGTAATGATACGATCCGGCTTCCGGACCGGGCTGATCATATTCCAGCCGCCGTTTCCACTTCCATGTTTTGCCTTCATCATCGGAGAGGGATACGGCCAGGCTGTTTCGGCCATTCTCCGTATCGTTGTAGATGAGAGCCCATCGGCCGTTTTTCAAATTTATGATCTCGGCACCCGCGCCGGGATTGGGCAGATCGGAATCAGTCACCGGAGACCAGGTCGCTCCATTATCCTTCGATTCGCTCTGGTGAAGCCTTTTCGGCGCCGGGCCGTTGTCACGCATCAGCGTGTAGAGCGTCCCGTCTTTTCTCCTGACGATGCTTGGTTGTATGCTTCCAAGTCCGACCAGCGGAGTGCTCGTTTTCCAATTGATGCCCCAGTCATCCGTATAGACCATCAATGAAAATGAGAATCCATCGGAATATAGCGGAACTATCAGCCGCCTGCCGTCGAGGACGATCGGATGCGCCCGTGTCATCCATCCAAGCCTCCGAAAAAATTTGTCTGCCGCATTCTTTCTGGTTCGCACAGCGAAGTCCTGGAATTGTTTCCGTCTCGCTTCCGGCTCATTCTTCAACTGCTCTTCGAATTGAGTGAGAGCCGTGCTCACCGTCGATTCAAATTCAGCACCCGGAGTAACGTGCAAAACCTCATTCGTCTCCCAGATCGGGGCGCCGTCTCTCAGGTAATTTCTGGATATCCTGTATTTCATCAGGGCAGTGTGCCATTCATTGGCCAGTATCGTCGGCCACATGAGCCATAATCTTCCCTGTGGATCGATGAACATTGTGCAATTGGTATCCGGATACCCGGGCGTGTCGGCCATGGTGAATCGGGCGCTCCAGACCGCGGCCCCCTTTCTCTTGCGGGCCCCTTCAACCCTGACGTCGTCCGCCTGCCTCTCGCCCGAACCGTTGAACCAGCAGACGATAAGGTCCCCGTTGGGTGCCTCGACTATGCTCGATGCATGATTGTGCCAGTGCTCCAGCGGAAAAATCAGTTCCGACTCGAGGAAGCTTTTGCTGATTGTCTTACCCGTCTCTGCCAAGCTTGCGCGACTCAAATCCGCGCGCAAAAACATCATGCCAATGGTCAGGCTCAAGGCGGCTATAATGATAGTTCTGATTTTCATTCGGGGAATCCCTGTTTGCCGGTATTTTTTTTGATTTCCAGGATGTCTGGAGTCCGGATGATACACTCACCTTTGAACTTGTAAAAGACCATTTGCAGGAAATTGCTGCCCACCCCCTCTCCTGGAAAGGTTTTTTGTAATCAACTCCCAACTTCAATCGTCTAAGATGTGCATTATCATTAATCAGACTATATAATCCATGGCTTAATTGACCCGGAACAATCATCTTATTGAATATTTACCTATCAAATCAAAATAGAGACATGAAAAGATACATATCAACCATAGCCCTGATTGCGATTATTACCGCATCTCTGACCACTTTAAATTCCTGCAAGCGCAACGAGCCCGCGGCTTCCGCCTCAAGAGGCGCCAGTCCCGGAGGCCCGGGAGGGCCAGGAGCCCCGGGAGGCTCGGGAGCCTCGAATTTACCTTCAAAAGACGTCAAGCTCGCCAATTCTGAATCCAGAAAACTTTCAAGGGTGGTCTCAGCTCCGAGCACGCTTGCGGCTGATGAGCAGGCGACGGTCAGTTTCAAAGTCCCCGGCCGTTTGAGCGTGCTCAAGATTGACCTTGGATCCAAAGTCAGAAAAGGGCAGGCCATCGCACAACTCGAGACCATGGACTTTGTGGTCCGTTTGCAGCAGGCCGAGGCCGCACTGCAGCAGGCACGAGCGCGACTCGGACTGCCGCCACAGGGAGAGGACGACCGCATCGATCCGGAAAAGACCGCCACTGTCCGCCAGGCAAAGGCCATCCTCGAAGAGTCAAGCCAGAACAGAGAACGCTCGATCCAACTGGTCAACCAGGGCATTCAGCCAAAAGCTGAACTGGACCGCGTCGATTCCGCTTTCAAGGTCGCCGACAGCCGTTATCAGGATGCCCTCGAAGAGGTCAGAAACCGTCAGGCCGTCCTTCTCCAAAGAAGATCCGAACTTCAGATCGCCAAACAACAACTCCAGGAGACTACTCTCGATGCCCCCTTTGACGGCGCCATCAGGGAGCGAAGGGCCTCTCTCGGTGAATTCCTATCTGCGGGCACTCCCGTCGCAACTATCGTCAGGCTCCACCCCCTTCGATTAAGGGTCGAAATCCCTGAACGCGATGCGCAGGGAATACGCATCGGCCAGTCCGTCAAGGTCACCATCGAAGGCGATCTCGGTCAAACATACGGCGGCAGGATTGCCAGATTGAGCCCCGCCTTCCAGGAACAGAGCCGCACTCTGATCATCGAAGCCGTAGTGGATAATACCGACGGCAAACTTCGCCCCGGCACTTTCGCCAAGGCTGAAATCCTGACGACTTCAACCTCCGATGTCGTCATGGTCCCAGCTACCTCCATCGTCACTTTTGCCGGCATCCAGAAAGTCTTCACCATTAAAGACGGAAAGGCCCAGGAATTGAACGTGAACGTCGGCAGACAGGAAGGCGACTGGATCGTCGTCGATGGAGTCAAACCCGATATCCCTATCGTCCTCTCTCCCGGTAATCTGATCACCGGGCAGCCCGTCAAAGTTATTAATAATTGATATTTTGGAATGGTCGAATTACGAGCGGGACCGCAGGCGTCCCGCCTGCGTGTATTGAAATATCTGCCCATTCATATCAGATTTGCGTTAATCGACTTAACGCAGGCGGGACGCCTGCGGTCCCGCTCGTATTTTGATTCTGTAATTTCAGACAATCTACCAAATAATGAAACTGACAACTTTCCCAGATTAATTTTTTCCTTGACTAAAGCAACCTTCGACCTTAAATTCTAATCTTCCATGCGTCACTTGATGCTGACTTGACGCTGAGAAGACCTGAAAAGGGACAGTCCCCGGACCCCACTGGTAAAAATCGAGTCCCGCTTCCGGAACCTAAAACCCTCTGTCAATGGCTCCGGATCAAATAATCGACCGATAACTTGTCTTCTTTAGTAGCCCCTAATGGCCTGGCTCTTTTGAATTTTCGAAACGCTGCCTCGAATAAGAGGTTTCCTTTATGGTTTTTTATTCTGAGGGTCAAAGTGTATTCTCAGCGGACTTTTTAAAGTTATTGAAAAATAAAGCCATACCGGCATTTTAAAATTGAATTTTGGATAGTTTCTGGGTTATCCTAATGGCGCCCTGACCCCCGACGTCCCATCACAAACGGGAGGATTAGTAATGTATTCAGGATTTACACGGAAGATTACCTCCGTTTCACTGGCGTTTGTCTTATTCGCTTCGATGATTTTATCACCCGCAGCGTCATTTGCCGCAGGTGACTCCAAGTCCGGCAAAGGTAAAACTGTTCCACAGATAGTTGGTTTGATATCGGTCAACGGCACAGTCACGGTTAATGACAAAAGCACGACCAGCGGTTCTTCGGTTTTCGATAACAGCAATATCAAGGTTGCGTGCGCCAAAGGCAACAACGCGATCGTAAATCTTGGCAGGATGGGCCGGATAGAGCTAAATCCCGGCGCGCATCTGGTTCTGAGATTTTCCGAAGGGCTGATCACCGGTGATCTGCTCGAAGGGAACATCGTGGTCAATGCTGAGGCAGGCGTCAAAGTCGCAATCAGTACTTCTGATGGCGTGACTGCTGCCGATGGAAAAGAACCGTCCGTTATTCCGGTCAGAACTCAGAAAGGGGTTCGCTGCGTGCCGATGCTTGCCACCTCGTCTGCGAGTTCGCCGGCGATTGGAACCGGAGCCATTGCCGCCATCCTTATCGGGATCGGTGGAGCGGCAGTTGCCGGTGCGGCTATTGGGGTAAATACAGACAGGGCGGCCTCAGGCGTCGTTCCATAAAACCGCCATCCGGAGATTTGTAATTTTCCTTCGAATTGCTGCAAAAGGGGCATCTGCTGATTCGAAGATAAACCACAGTGTCTTTATCATTTAAAGTCGACAGCCTGATCGTAAGACTGATTCAACTTGCTATTGGAGTGGCAATCTGCTTCCTGCTGTTCAGGGTCGCTTACTCCAATTTCATCGTCAGGGTAATAACCGATCCCAGGCTTGAATTCACCCGCGAGGCTTTGTCGGTTGTCGCGACGAGCGAGCCGAATTCGCCAAGAATATTATTTAGACTGGCGCAGGCGGAGACTGCCGGGGAAGTCATCACCAATTTTCAAGGTGTTGAAAGTGCTATCGGTCATGCCAGGCGCGCATCGGAGCTCACCTTCTGGGATTATAGATACAAGCAGCTTCTGGCGCATCTACAGGAGCTCAGCGGCGACCCGGATGCCGCCGAACAGTCACTCCGCGTGGCCGTCAAACTCGCTCCAAACAATTCAGAGGTTAACTGGTTGTATGCGAACCTCTTGATCAGGCTGGGCAGACTGGATGAATCACTGGCGCCATTGAAGTCGGCCTCGATGATGAATGAACGCTATTACCCACAGGCCTACGATCTTTTATGGCGGGCTTCGGGACAAAACCTTGAACTTTGAAAACAATGGCCGGCGACGATGCGACGGCCCGGCTGTCGCTGGTTCAGTTTATGCTGGATCAGTCGCTGACAAGCGAGGCACTGGCGCTTTTCCGCGGCATCGACCGCCAGATAAAGATCGATTCCGGGAAAGGGTCTTCTTTTATCAGATCCCTGATTGCCTCGGGGCGGATTGAATCAGCGAGATCACTCTGGCTCGAATTGCTGGGAAGCAACGCCCAGGCTCAATCTCCTTCGGACTCGCCCGCCAACCAGGTTTGGAACAGTGGTTTTGAAGCGGACTCGATCAGGAATTTCGATCATTTCGACTGGACCATAACTCCCAGCGAATATGCCAGGATCGGTATCGATTCAAGGGCTAATCACTCGGGATCGCGCTCTCTGAAAATTTCTTTTGCCGGACGCGACACTACGACTTTAAGGGGCGAAGCTAAACAACTGGTTTTTCTCAGGCCCGGCGTCAGGTACCGCATCGAATGCTTTGTCAAGACATCTGATCTGTTCACGCCCGAAGGCCCCAAAGTCGCCATCATTGGCACGAGTGGAGTGCTGGCGGCATCAGATCCGATACCCGAAGGAACCAATGACTGGAAACTGGTCTCCTTCAAATATATTGCTCCCAATGAAACCTCACCTAAGTATTTGACAATAGTTCGAATCCTAAATTCAGCTACGACGATCAGATACGTGGTGTAGTCTGGTTCGACGATTTTTCGATTATCGAACTGCCCCGCCAGTAATCTACCGTATAACGGGAACAGTTACTGGCAGACTGACAATTAATTAATGCAGCAAACTGAATATCAAAGTTCACTTGGACAATGTCTCGATAAGGCGATCATTTTTGGTCTGCTTTTTCTGATGGTCTTCTCCACTCTGGTATTTGGAACGGTGGAGCCGTGGTCGATAGGCATATTCAGTCTGATCATTGTCCTGCTGCTGTTTATCTGGGCGATAAAGGCCTTTTCCGAGCGCAGATTTGAATTGATCCTCCCGTCTTCGGCCTTTCCGCTGATGCTGATCCTGCTCTATGGAGCATTTCAGACAGTTTCAGTAATGGATGAGAAGGGAAGACGCTGGAGCATCTCGATGGATCCGGAAGCGACAAGGCTGACGCTCGAGGTCATGGCGGTCCTTCTGGTCGGGCTGATGCTCATCTCAGGATCGTTGATGAGTCGAGACAGGTTGAAGCTCTTTGCCAATTTTCTGATTTTCTGGGGGCTGGCTCAATCGATTTTCGGGATGATTCAGTATTTCACCTGGAACGGCAAATATTACTGGATATTCGATCCGAGCGTGACGCCCTCTTCGCCCTTCGGATCATTCGTCAACCACAATCATTTTGCCGGTTACATAGAGATGATCGTGCCGATTCCGGTTGCGCTGATCATCACCTCCGCGATTCGCGGAGAACTGGCGATGATATATGGATTTACGGCGGCAATCATGGGGATCGCCACCATCGTTTCGCTGTCGAGGGGAGGCATGCTAAGCCTTCTGGCCGGGCTGATGTTTGTCATCATTCTTGGTTTGAGACCGGCGGTGATGAGAAGAGAACCATCCGACATGCTGCGGTTCCCGCTCTTTCTTTCGAGGGTCGGGGCCTCGCTGGTCATCATCTTTACGATAGGCGTCGGGGTTCTCTGGGTCGGCGGGGATGCCGTCATCAACAGAGTCGAAAAGACGGCGCTTCCCGGCGAAGAACGCACAGTCTCTCCAGGCCAGGTACGACGCGAGTCCTTTTTTCAGGCTCGGGGATGGATCTGGCGCGACACCGGAGAGATCATCAAAAACAACTGGGGATTGGGTGTCGGCCTTGGAGCTTTTCAGACGGCATATTCGATATACAGCAAACACGATGGATCCCTGGTTGTCGGCCAGTCGCACAACGATTATCTGCAGATTCTGGCCGATTGCGGAATCATAGGGGGGATTGCCGTCCTTTTGTTCATTTTTCTTTTGTTCAGGGACATTCTGAAAGCCATCAAACACCGGGATCCGTTTCTTTCGGGATTGGCTTTGGGGTGCGGCGGAGGAGCCTTCGCCATGCTCGTACATAGTTTATTTGACTTTAATTTACAGTTGCCCTCAAATGCGCTACTTTTCCTTTCGCTGTCGGCCGCAATCTATCTTGTGAGGCGCTCGGCAGAAGAGGGGAGTATCCGCGACGCCTTTTTTGAGCGGGGCTCGAAATTTACCAGAGTCGCCCCCGAGATGGAGGTATGGTCTTGAAAATGAAATATTTGAAATTCGTTGGAAATACCGGGCTTTTGACCCTGCTGATGACAATCGCTTTGATGTCGGTGAGCTACGCGCAGGTTGATCCGCCGCGCCCGGCGCCGCAGACACCTCGCAGGGATCCGTCAAGCGACAACAATCCGGGGCGTAATACCGGCAGGACCGGACCGGATGTGATTATGAGTTCGGATGAGGATTACAAGCTCAACGCGAGCGATCTCATCGAAGTCAACATCGAAGATGCTCCGGAGCTGTCAGGCAACTACCGGATCAACAAATCCGGAACAATCCCGATGAAGTATCTGGGATCGATGCAGGTTGTCGGCAAGACTTCTGAAGAAGTCGGCGCCATGATCACAAACGGACTTCGCGGTCGCTATCTCAAGGACCCCAAGGTTTACGTTTCGGTCAAACAATACAACAGCCGGACATTCTTCATCCAGGGAGCCGTCAGATCTCCGGGCGTCTATGTCATCGAGGGGAAACCGTCGCTCTTCAAGCTGATATCCATAGCCGGCGGCATGAGCGAAAATCATGGTTCTACGGCTTATATCATTCGCGAGACGAAGATGAGTCCCGAGAAGCTGGAGAAGCTGCGCTCGGGCCAGCAGGATGCCGATAAGCAGAAAACAGCAGAGGTTTCGACGCCGCTGTCCCAGGCTATGACGCAGGCCAAAGGCGAGACGGCGGTTATCGAGGGTGAATCGGATTATGAACTGATCACCGCCCACATCAACGGGCTGTTCCGCGGAAGTTTCGAGCAGAACCTGATCATTCAGCCGAACGACCTGGTCTATGTTCCGCCCTCGGATGTCTTCTTCGTCGCCGGCGAGGTGAGAGCTCCTGGGCAGTTTCAGCTTCGTGAAGGAACTACTTTAAGACAAGCCATCTCACTCGCCCAGGGGACCTACTTCAAGAGCGCAACCAACAAGGGAATTATCTTCAGACAGGACCCGGCTACCGGAAAGCTCAATGAGATTCCTGTCGACATCGGTGCAGTCATGAGCGGTAAACTCGATGATGTGGCGATCCGCCTAACGACGTCATCATGGTACCCAACAGCAGAGTTAAAACCATCTCCGGCGCCCTGCTGACGGCAATGGGCACTTCACTCATGTGGCGGATTCCCGTTGGCAGGTAGGTAGACCAGGTGAGTTGAGAGCTTTTCTAAACAGACGAAAAGAACTGATGGTTTGGATCAGATAATTTATGGCAGAAGAGAACAAAGATCTCGAAAAGGCATTAACGACCGAAGAGTCAGCCATGATGCGGCCATTCGCCGCTCCCCGGCCGACCATGCTCAAATACGATTATGGCTATGGCTACGGGCAGGATTCGGCCAACGGCATCCATCTCAGGGAAATCTGGAGGATGGTTCGCAAGCGCAAATGGCTGATCCTCGTCATTGCCACGATTGCCACGATTCTTGTCGCTATTGAAGTCCACCGGACCCCTTCGATCTACAGGGCCGAGACCACGATGGAAATCGGCAAGGATGCCGCCACCGTGGTCAAAACCAGCGATCAGGTGATCCAGATCGACGATTCCGATAACATCAATACCAACAAGATCGTCTTCAAAAGCCGTCCGATGCTTGAAGATGTAGTGGTCATTTTAAGGCTCGATACGAATCCCCGATTCATCGAGACTATGCACAAGAAGTCGATCGTCGATGCATTGAAAGACATCAGTTTCAGGATATCCGGCAAGGTCATTGGAGGCATTCCGCAATCGGAGGAGTCGTCGACGACCATGGCGCCGGCCCGCTGATGGAGCGAACGCCTGAAGAGAGCCATCGCCTTGCGCCCTATGTCGCCATCCTTAAAAACAAGCTCGAAGTGGAGGCCATAGACGACACCAGGATAATGAAGGTATCCTTCGAGCACACCGATCCGGCGCTCGCGCAGGCGGTGGTCAATACGGCCGCGAAAAATTTCAGAGACAGAAATTACGAGCGCAAAACGGACAGATTCAAGGACACCTCGGGCTGGCTCGATCGTTCGACGCGCGAATTGAAGAGCAAGGTTCAGCAAGCCGAACAGGCCATGGCCGATTACACCCAGCGAAACGGCATCTTCACCTCTGAAGGCAAAGAGACGCTCATCGTCGAGAAGCTGACCAACCTCTACAATCTGGCGATGCGCGCCGAGACCGAGAGAATGCTCAAGCAGTCGCTCTTCGAAGGAGGTCCAGCGAGGCCGGATCGCGCAATTGCCCGAAGCCTTTTCCGACACTAAATCCGCGGCGATTCAAGGTGAACTGAGCAAGCTGCGAGTAGATGAGGCAGAGCTGAGCGTCAAATACGGGCCGGACAACCCGAAGGTGGCTGAGGTGCGGTCGAAGATCAAGTCCCTGAATGAGCAGCAGACAGAAACGCGAAGCTACCTCGAAGAAAAACTCAAAGCCGATTATGAACGAGCCCAGCGAGATGAGCGTTCGATGAAAGCGGCACTCGAGAAGACCAAAACTGAAGCAGTGCAGCAGAACCAGGCCTCCATTCAGTACAGCATACTCAAGCAGGAAGTCGATACCGCCAAGGCGCTCTATACTGAATTCCTGCAAAAGACGAAGCAAACGGAATTGCAGCTTGCAGAGCAGCACAACAATCTGAGAATCATCGAGCTTGCAGACATGCCGTCGAGTCCTATCGGCCCGCAGCGTTTCAGAACCATGCTGATCGGACTTCTGGTCAGCCTGATTGCAGGAATCGGCCTGGCGTTCTTCCTCGAATATCTGGACAATACGGTCAAGAGTGTCGAGGATGTCAGTCGCGTCGCCCAGCTCCCTACGCTGGCGGTCATTCCCTCGATCAACACGGTTTCCGCGCGCGCTCTCGCCGGCAGGAAGAATGTGAAAGCGGAAGTGTCGGGGCTCAGCGCACAGCTTTCGCCTGCTGCCGAAAACGAGCACGGCAAGCTGACCAAGCTTGTGACGCTCGACCAGTTGTCTTCCGTTGTCGAGGCCTACCGCATGCTGCGAACCTCGGTTCTGCTCTCCGCCGCCGGCCGTCCACCGAAAATCATCCTTTTTACCAGCGGCCAGCCGGGTGAGGGCAAGACAACGACCGCGATCAACACGGCAATCTCTCTCTCTCAACTCGGTTCATCGGTCCTGCTGATCGATGCCGATCTGCGCCGCCCCACGGTTCACAGAGTCTTCAAGATGAATCAGTCCCAGGGCCTCTCGACCTACCTTTCAAGGCAGGTCGATATCGAGCCTCTGATTCACAAGCTCTGGGTTCCCAATCTATCCGTGCTCCCTTGTGGCCCGATTCCTCCTAATCCCGCTGAACTCATCAGCTCAGAAAGGATGAAGGAGGTCCTTAAGCTTCTATCCGACAAGTATGATCACATTCTGATCGACTCCCCGCCGCTGATTAATGTCACGGATCCGGTCATACTCTCAACCATGGTTGACGGTGTCATTCTCGTCGTTCAGGCGGGAAGAAGCACTCGCGATATCGTCAGACGTGCCCGTCACGAACTCTCCAGCGTCGGCGCCAAGATATTCGGCGTCGTTCTCAACAATCTCGACATCAAACGAGAGGGCTATGGGAATTACGTCTCGACTTATGGCAACTACGGCTATACCGAGAATCGTGAAGAAGCCGGAAGACATTAAAGAAGCAGTTCAAAGTTTAAAGTATAAAGTTTAAGGGTGCCCCCTAAATATCAAAGCGTTCGCCCCGGACGTGACAGCAGGTGGTATATCAATGGCTGAAGACAAGAACAAGAACGATCGAACAGCAGCAAACGAAGAAGCATTATTGATCAGGCCGAGCGGCGCTCCGCCTCTCACTTCGCTCGATCAGCTCTCGACATACAATAACTACTACAATCCCGGGGTATCAGCCGAAGGCTTCAACGTCCGAGAGATCTGGCGCAAGATCCGCAAGCGAAAATGGCTGATTCTGGCAATTGTCTTTATCGCAACGACGGTTGTGACAATCGAGTCGTTCCGCAACAAGTCGCTGTTCATGTCGACCGCCAAGATTGCAGTCAACAAGGATAACGCCCTCATCAAAGCGGGCGATTTCGTTTTACAGACTGACGATACCGAGCGGATTAATACCGAGATATTGATGTTGCAGACCCGGCCGCTGCTCGAAGAGGTCGTAGTCAGACTGAGACTCGATCAGAATCCGAAATTCCTCGATGTGGGTGGCCGCAAGTCCGTTTTTGAGTCGATTTCGACGATATTCTCCAAATTCGGCACGCAAGTCCCGACGCAGCAAACTCAGCTTCCTTCATTCGAGTCGCTGGTGGTCGAACCGGCGCCGGACGGCAGGCGCTCAGCGGAGGAAAGCGAGAAGCTCGATCCATACGTTGAAATTCTTCAGAATTATCTGCAGGTGACCCAGGTTCCCGCGACAAGGGCTATTGAAGTCAGATTCACGCACACCGATCCCCGGATAGCCGCTTCGGTCGCCAACGGCGTGGCCTATGTTTTCGTCGAAAACAGCTTCAAGAACAAGACTGAAACGTCCAACAATACTGCCAGTTGGCTCGACAAGACCACGAGAAGCCTCCAGACTCAGATGCAGCAGTCAGAGCAGGCGCTGGCGACCTATAGCAACACTCACAACATATTCTCGACGGATGAGAAATCCAATCTGAGCATCGAGAAGCTGGCCGACATCTATGGCCAGGCGCTCAAGGCGGAAACCGATCGAATCCTCAAGCAATCAGTATACGAAGAAGTGAAGATGGGCCGCGTGGCACAGTTGCCGGAAGCTTTTTCAGATTCGAAGACCACTCAGTACCAGCAGAGGCTGGCCGACATGCAACTCAAAGCTGCTGAACTCAATGCTCGCTTCGGCCCCGAAAATCCCAAAGTCACCGAGATCCAGGGGCAGGTTGAGCAGTTACAGACCCTGATCGCCTCGGGCACCAAAAATCTGGAAGAGAAGCTGAAAGCCGATTTCGAACGTGCGACAAGAGAAGAGAAGCTGATCAAGGAATCGCTTGAAAAAGCCAAGCTTGAAGCGATCGAGCAGAATCAGTCGACCATCCAGTTCAATCTGCTCAAGCAGAACGTGGACACCAACAAGGCGCTTTACAACGACTTTCTGCAGAAGACAAATCAGGCAAACCTTCAGAAACTCGATCAGAATAAGGATCTGCGCGTCATCGAAGATGCTCGACCTGGAATCCTGACCGGTCCTCGCCGCGTCAGGTCGATCATGCTTGGTCTGATTCTGAGTCTGATGGCAGGCATTGGCCTGTCGCTCCTGCTCGACTATCTCGACAATACCGTCAGAAATGTCGAGGATGTGGCCCGCGCAACCCAGCTTCCGACCCTGGCTCTGATCCCGTCGATGAATGCCCAGTCGATGAAGGTGCTCTCTTCAAGAAAGAAAGCCGAATTGAAGGAGGTGAAGGAAGAGGAGGATAAGAAAAAGGCGACGACTGTCACCTCGGTATCAGAAGGTATCTCCGGACTTGCGCCGCGAAGCATGCAGAATTACGGCAACAAGATTGCGACTCTGGACGGAATGTCCTCCGTTGTCGAAGCCTACAGAATGCTGAGAACCTCGGTTCTGCTTTCGACGGCCGGCAATCCGCCGAAGACTATTCTCATCACCAGCAGTCAGCCAGGAGAAGGGAAGACGACGACGGCCGTCAACACGGCAATATCGCTCGCCCAGCTGGGAGCTAAAGTTCTGCTGATCGACGCCGATTTACGCCGGCCGACAGTTCACAAGACCTTCAAGCTGCAGCACGCCCGCGGACTTTCGAGTTATCTTTCGGGCCGCAGCCGCGTCGAGGATATGATCATCAAACTCTCGACCCCGAATCTTTCGATCCTGCCTTCAGGGCCCATCCCGCCGAATCCCGCGGAGCTGATCAGCTCTGATCGGATGAAGGACATGCTCCGACACCTGAGCGAGACTTACGATCACATCGTCATCGATTCGCCGCCGCTGATCAACGTCACCGACCCTGTCATTTTGTCGACAATGGTCGATGGATCGATCATCGTGGTTCAGGCGGGCCGCAGCACAAAGGACCTGATTCGACGCGCCAGGCAGGAACTCAGCGGCGTCGGCGCCAAGGTCTTCGGTGTCGTTCTCAATAATGTCGACGTCAAACGCGAGGGCTACGACGAATATTATTACCCTCGCTATTACTCGAACTACATCGACAATCAGAAAGGTACTGGAGCAGCCTGATGAGCAGCGATTACGTGCTACCAGAAAAACCGATAGTCTCCATACGCCCGAGCGGCAAGTGGAGCGCCATCGATCTGACTGCACTTTGGGCTCATCGTGAACTGCTCTATTTTCTGACCTGGCGCGACGTCAAGGTTCGGTACAAGCAGACTGTCCTTGGAGCGGCCTGGGCGATCATCCAGCCGCTCTTCACGATGCTTATCTTCACGCTCTTCTTCAACAAGATCGCCGGCATCAAGTCCGGTGATATTCCATACCCGCTCTTCGCTTATGCCGGGCTGCTGCCCTGGACCTTTTTCTCGAACTCGGTCACCAACAGCAGCAACTCGCTTGTCGGCAGCGCAAATCTCATTACAAAGGTCTATTTCCCGCGGATGATCATCCCGGGTTCGGCCGTCAGCCGCCGGGCTGGTCGATTTCGCCATCGCTTTTGCCGTCATGGTGATATTGATGCTCTATTACAGAGTCACGCCCACGATGAATCTGCTGATGCTGCCGTTTATGGTCGTGCTGACGGCGCTGCTGGCTTTGGGGGTAGGGATGTGGATGTCGGCGCTCAACGTAAAATACAGGGACATCAGATACGCGCTTCCTTTTGCCATCCAGCTTCTGATGTTCGCCACGCCGATCATCTACCCGTCGAGCATGGTCCCGGCGCCCTGGAAGCATATCCTCATCGTCAATCCTCTGGCTGGGATCATCGAGGGCTACAGATCTGCACTTTTTGGAATGCCATTTCACTGGACATCTCTGTGGATATCCGTCGCCATCACGCTTGGGCTGCTTGTCTATTCCGCGTTCTATTTCAAGAGCACCGAACGCACCTTCGCCGATATTGTTTGAAGAAAGAAAGAGAGAGTACGACTCCACTTTATCCAATATGATCCAATAGATGCAGGCATCAAATTGAGCTTTAGTTTCAATGGCTTGGAATTATTTCCAGTCCAATGCTTTTGCTGAGTCTAAAAGAATTCAACCACGTTACAAATACGTGACTATACGAACGTACGTAGGGGCGCACCTATGTGTGCGCCCCCAAACGGGCTCCCGATTATACTTGTTGCCTGAGTATGAATTTTTAATGGTGTCAGAAGGGGGCGCACACATAGGTGCGCCCCTACTGTGTTTTTATAGATGCCGCAACAATCGGTTCGTTTTCGCATCTCTGGTTTGGATAAAGTGGAGTACGAAATAGACGAAATAAACGAAACAGACGAAAAACTTAATGGTTGAAGGCGCCTTTTTAAAGTATATCGTCCAATCATCCACTAAAAAAATTTTCGTTTATTTCGTTTGTTTCGTAATCTTTCTTCCATCTTTTATTTATGGATACGCCTGTTGCCCTGATCATCTTTAACCGCCCCGACTGCACTGAGCGCGTGCTCAAAGCCATTGCAAAAGCAAAGCCGTCCAAGCTCTTCGTCATCGCCGATGGCCCGCGCCCCAATCGTCCTGACGACATAGAGAAATGCATTGCCACACGTGCTGTCATCGACAAGGTCGATTGGGAATGCGAAGTCATCACCGATTATTCCGATATAAATCTTGGCTGCAAGATGCGTCCCGTGAGCGGCATCGACTGGGTCTTCGAACAGGTCGAGGAGGCCATTATCCTAGAAGACGACTGCCTTGCAGATCCTTCATTCTTTCGTTTCTGCGAAGAGCTTCTCGAACGTTATCGCCACGATGAGCGAGTCATGATGATCGGTGGAATCAACTTCCTCGGAAATTATCAGACGGAATATCAGAGCTACTATTTTTCATTGTTTGGCGGCACCTGGGGATGGGCGACCTGGCGCAGAGCCTGGAAGCTCAACGACCCGGACATGAAGCTCTGGCCGCAGGTTCAGGAAATGGGAATCCTCGAAAAGATCTTCCCGATTCCCGAGCAATGCAATTACTGGAAGGACTACTTTCAAAAAGTCTACGACGGCTGGCTGACAGATGCATGGGATTACCAGTGGCTGCTTTCGTGCTGGATCAACAGCGGCTATCGCATTTTTCCCGAGGTTAATCTGGTCTCAAACATAGGCTTTCGCGATGACGCGACTCACACATTCGGCGAAAGCCCGCTGGCAAACATGGAGACCGCGGGAATTGCTTTCCCGCTCAAACATCCTCCATTCATCTTCAGAAGCGTCGAGGCGGATGAAAAGATCCAGGAATCTTTCAGTGGGAAGATGAAGAAAGATTACGAAACAGACGAAATAAACAAAACAAACGGAAAGCTGCTTAAGACGGGTTTGTCTGCAGTACTCAACCGTTTAGAAAAATTTCGTCTTTTTCGTTTATTTCGTCTGTTTCGTAATCCGTCTTCACCTCCTCCAACTCAAACGGAGGCCGATCGGATGATCGCTTTTGTGCGCAGCAACACGATGCTGCCGCATGCGCGCCTGCATTCGCTCTATGAGCAAACGCTTTTTTGTGAAATTAACAATATTGCAGGGGATTACGTCGAATGCGGAACCTGGAAGGGCGGAGCCGTCGGCCTCATGCTGCAGGTAAACCAGCGATACGGCTCATCGCGCCGGCACGTTCATCTCTTCGATTCGTTCGAGGGAATACCCGAGCCCGATGCGAACTTTGACGGGGAAAAAGCGGTCGCCGAGGCCATTCAGGCTGGCGCCGGCGGTGATGGCCGGCTGGTGGCAGTCACTGGATTTTACGACTCACTCGGTACTCTCGAAATAAACCGCGAGCTTCTGGAGAACCGCATCGGCTACGACCGTCATTCCTCCATTATCACAAGGGATGGTTTCAGGATACGCTGCCCGCGGAATCCAGCCAGGTCGGTGACATCGCAATTCTGAGACTCGACGGCGACTGGTACGCATCGACCAAGGTCTGCCTCGATCACCTCTATTCAAAAGTCGTCACCGGCGGGTTCATCATCATCGACGATTATGGATGCTACGAAGGCTGCCGCAGGGCTGTCGATGAGTTTCTCGAATCGAACAATATCCACCCTTTTCTGCATCGCATCGACAGCGAGGGCCGGTACTGGATCAAGGGCTGATGCGGATTCTGCATTTCTCAGACAAGGACACTGATGGAGGAGCCGCAAAGGCCGCCCACAGGCTTCACTGCGCCCTGCGGGATGCCGGCCAACAATCGAAAATGGTCGTCTTCCGCAAGACCTCTACAGATCCAGACGTTCGTCAGATTGAGCCTCCAATTCCGCTAGGCCCCCTGGCTTATGAATACAACCGGTTCAAAAAACGCATTCAGGGAAACAGTAGATCTCTTCCAACCGCGAATTACACATTCAACTTCAACCTTGAGCCGGAAATTTTCGAGCCGGACCTGTTCAATGAATCAAAGATTGACATAATCTGCCTTCACTGGCTGAGCAGATTGCTCAATCCGCGATTGATCAAGGCCCTGCATGATCATTACCGCTGCCCCATCGTCTGGATCACAGCCGACCAGGAACCCGTCACCGGAGGCTGCCACTACTCTTTCGGCTGTGACAACTTTACAGATAGCTGCGGCCGCTGCCCGCAACTGAATCAGTCCGACCCGGCCGATCATTCACATCGGACCTGGCTCGATAAACGAAACTACCTGTCCGATATTCCCATCACCTTCGTAGCCCCTACAAGCTGGTGCGCCGATAAGATCCGTCAAAGCTCATTGTTCAAAGACCACAGAATCGAACAGATCCCGTATCCGATCGACATCAAAACTTTTCGCCCAATAGATCGCCGCATCGCCCGCGACCTGCTCCAATTCCCACAGGATAAAAAAATCATCTTCTTCGGCGCCACTTATACAGACGACAAGCGAAAGGGAATGAATCAACTTGATTGCTTCACTGAACATCGCTTCGACAAAACTCGAGCTGAATTCAAATTTCAAACGCCAGGATGTTTATTTGCTTGTTGCGGGTTTGAACGGAGAAAAAATACTCTCGATGTTGCCCTTTGATGGGAAATACACAGGCCTGCTGCACGACGACATCACTCTCGCACTCGCTTACCAGGCAGCTGACATCTTTCTTTGCCCGTCCCTCGAAGACGCCGGCCCGATGATGATCTCTGAAGCCCTGCTTTGCGGCACTCCCGTTGTCGCCTTCAACACCGGCATCGCCCCCGATATCATTGAAAATAATCTAAACGATTATGTCGCCAATATCGGAGACCCGGAGGATCTCGCTCACGGTATTATTCAAATCCTGACTTCAAACGATCATCAGAACTTGAGCAAATACGCCCGCTCAAAAGCTCTGGGGTTTCATGACCCCACAACCGTCGCCGCAAAACATATCGATCTTTATCAAAAATTATCATGACCGATCCCTGCTCATACCTCGATTGGGATAGCGCCTTCTTTCATAAACGCATCGCACGCGTTAACGGCAACTCCCTCACACGCGAATCGGTTGGCCCCATTCTCCAATGGTGCAAACAGAATCAGATCGATTGTCTTTATTTTGAGTCTGCGTCTGATAACGACGAGAGTGTGGCGGTTGCCGAAGGGGCGGGTTTTCACCTCGTAGACATACGAGTTGAACTGAACTGCAAAATGGCGGATGAGCCGATCCCGCCGGCCCGAAAGCCCCGACTCTTGCAAAGAATCCGATCTCGAACCCTTGCAGGAAATAGCCTCAAACGCTTACCGGGATTCCAGATTCTATTACGACTCCAATTTCAGCAGGGAAGAAGCGTCATCGCTCTACAGACACTGGATAGAGAAGAGCTGCCAGGGATACGCCGATGCCGTCTTTGTCATAGACCATGACAACCGCCCCTCGGCATTCATCACCTGTCACATTGAGCCCGATGCAAAGGGCCGCATCGGCCTGGTCGGAGTCTCACCCGATGCCAGATCGACCGGATTGGGAATCTCTCTGATCCGAACCGCTCAAAACTATTTCTACGATAAAGGCATCCACGAAATAAATGTCGTCACCCAGGGAAGAAACATCGCCGCGCAACGTCTTTACCAATTGAACGGTTTTAAAACCAGTTCAGTGACTCTCTGGTTTCACAGATGGAAAGAGATCAAGAATAAAACAAACGGAAATGCTAAATGGACCTGGCAGCTAACATTGGCCATACGAGCGGGACCGCAGGCGTCCCGCCTGCGTGTATTGGTAACTGAGTCAATTGAGATTTACGATTTTGTCTTTTGCGATTAATCGCAGGCGGGACGCCTGCGGTCCCGCTCGTATGGCAATGTCCCGCCTGCGGTCCCGCTCGTTTGTTGATTCTGCAACATCCTGGCGTTCCTGGTTCACTGTCGATAAATAGGACTATGAATATTCACATTCCATTCAATAAACCAAGCACCACCGGACGTGAGTTCGAATACATCGCCCAGTCTATCGCCGCAGGCCATATCTCCGGCGACGGCATCTTCACTCGACGCTGCCACTCGCTGCTCGAATCATCCCTCGGCGTCCCCAAAGCTTTATTGACTACCTCCTGCACCCACGCCCTCGAAATGGCTGCTATCCTCCTCGACATCAGGCCCGGTGACGAGATCATCGTCCCATCCTTCACCTTCGTCTCAACTATCAATGCCTTCATCCTCCGCGGCGCTCTCCCCATCTTCGCCGATATCAGACCTGATACCCTGAATATCGATGAGCGTAATATTGAGCGTCTGATAACGACAAGAACGAAAGCTGTCATAGTAGTACATTACGCAGGAGTAAGTTGCGAGATGCGTGCCATACGAGAGATAGCCGATCGGCAGGGAATTGCGGTGATTGAGGACAATGCGCACGGATTGTACGGGAAATACGAAGGCCGATATCTGGGCACTTTTGGTTCCATGGCGACTCAGAGCTTCCACGAGACCAAGAATTTTTCGTGTGGCGAGGGCGGAGCGCTGCTGATCAACGATCCGCAATACATTGAACGGGCAGAGATCATCCGCGAGAAGGGAACCAACCGCAGCCGTTTCTTCCGCGGCGAGGTGGATAAATACACGTGGGTGGATATCGGATCGAGCTACCTGCCGTCGGATATGCTTGCAGCATACCTGCTGGCCCAGCTCGAAGCGCATGAAAGCATCCAGGATGCCAGGAAAAGAATCTGGAATCGTTACAACGGAGGGCTCAAAGAATGGGCAACGAAGAATGGAGTAACATTACCAACCATTCCCGACGATTGCGAGCAGGCATACCACATGTTTTACATGCTCATGCCGAGTCTCGAATCCCGCCAGGATCTGATAGCTCATCTGAAATCGAAAGCAATCCTGAGCGTGTTCCACTACCTGCCGCTCCACCTATCGCCGATGGGCGAGAAGTTCGGAGGCATGCCCGGAGACTGCCCCGTAACCGAAGACATCAGCGACAGGCTGCTAAGACTGCCCTTCTACAACAGCCTGACTGAGAGTGAACAACAATACGTTATCGGAGAGATTACGAAAGAAGAATAGATTACGAAAGAAGAAGAGAGAGTACGAAACAGACGAAATAATGAGTTCTATTATCAGCGCCCGGGGATTGAGCAAGCTCTACCACCTGGGCGCCCCACAACACCGATACAAAATGCTCCGCGAGGCGATAATGGAGGCATTCCGAGCCCCATTCCGCCGGCATGGAGCGAACCAATCCGATCCGCATGAAATCTGGGCGCTGCGCGATGTCAGTTTTGAAGTCCGGCCGGGCGAAGTCATCGGCATCATCGGGCGTAACGGAGCAGGGAAATCGACCCTGCTCAAAATACTCTCGCAAATAACAGAGCCCACGATTGGCGAGGTCGACCTGTTCGGCCGGGTTGGAAGCCTGCTCGAAGTCGGCATGGGATTTCATGGAGAACTGAGCGGCCGCGACAACATATTTCTGAGTGCGGCAATTCTGGGTATGCGGCGCAATGAGATTATCGGCCGCTTCGACGAGATCGTGGCATTTTCAGAAATGGAAAGATTCCTCGACACTCCCGTGAAGTTCTACTCCAGCGGGATGTTCATGCGGCTGGCCTTCGCCGTAGCAGCTCACCTGCAGCCCGAGATCCTGATAGTCGATGAGGTCCTCGCCGTCGGCGACCTTGAATTCCAGAAGAAATGCCTCGGCAAAATGGAAGATGTGGCCAAAGAGGGCCGGACCGTGATCTTCGTCAGCCACAATATGGCTGCCGTTCGCACGCTCTGCCGGCGGGGAATATATCTGGATCAGGGCCGGGTAGTCTTTGACGGGGATATCGGCGATGCCGTCACTCGATATGTTTCTACTGTCAGCGATGCTGCATCAGACACCTGGCGCCGCTCCGCCCCGGATCACGGCGCTTTTCAGATCGAAACAATATCAGCAAAACTCGAAGGCCATTCGCTGAAACTCTTGATTGAATCAAAAAGCCTTAAGCGCCATAAACCGGCATTCCTGGCGGTCGATATTTCGGAACCGTCAGGAACCGTCATCATGCAGGCATTGCCGCAACTCGAGGGCTTCATCCGCCCGGAAGATTCTCCGCATAAAATCGAGGTCAAAATCGATCTGCCGCCGCTCATCCCGGCATCTATCGAGCCGGAGTCTGGATCGGCACTCATAACACTGAAACCCTGGACGAGGTCCGCGGCTGCGTCTCGTTTATAATTACTGAATCTCCAACTCCCGGGCGAACATTCCCTCACACCCCGGACCACGGATTTATTGTCCCCGAGGCGGAGATTACGAAATACACGAAAAAAACAGAACAAACGAAAATTGGAACTGGTGTTTAATAACTGATACTGTCGACAAACGAGCGGGACCGCAGGCGTCCCGCCTGCGTCAATTCGATTAACGCAAATCTGATATGAATGTGCAGATATTTCAATACACGCAGGCGAGACGCAGGTAGCACAACCTGACGGTTTGCTCCACTTGCTTTCGCAGTCACTGCTTTCCATGTGATATTATCAATGTTGACTTGGAGCCCCGCACTCAGCATATAAACAAAAAAAGGTTCAAATATGGCTGATGAACGTGAACAACTTGAGAGCCAAAGAGCTACGATCAGAGAACACAAGGATAAGTATGAACGTTATAAAAAATCAGACCCGGATGCCGTAAATATGGCATTGCGTACTATAAGAAGTTGTCAGGCGCAGATTGAGAAGATCCTCAGACGACACTCGCACTGGCAGTCAAGCTGGGAAGATACCTGGAAACCCTGATATAAAAACAATGTCAATCACACCATTGTCCAAAGAAAATTTACGGGCAACGAAAATCCAGAGAAAAGATTTTGATGAAATTCCCCGAAATCCAATCTATCTGGTCCTGGATAGCCTGAAGTGCGCTCACAACATTGGAACCATTCTTCGTCTTGCAGATGCCGTCCTGGCAACAAAGGTTTATATCTGCGGAAATACAATTGTGCCCCCTAACCAGAAAATCAAATCCGCTTCTCGTGGAGCGGAAAAGTGGGTGCCCTGGGAATATAGAGAAAACGTCATTGAGGTTGTAAGGGCTCTGAAAGATTCAGGCATCAATATTGTGTCTCTCGAAGTAGCAAGTTCCAGCGTTCCATACACGGAAGTTAGCTATCAGCTCCCTGTTTGCATCGTCATGGGCCGGGAGTATGACGGAGTTTCTCCTGAAGTGCTCGATCTCTCTGATCACATCGTCCACCTGCCTATATTCGGCATGGCGAATTCATTGAACGTCTCAACAGCCGCCAGCGTTATGATGTATGAAATTCTGAAGCTCATAGAACCCGCTTCAGCGGATCAGAATTCAAAATTGGCCGCTGCGGGCTAATAACTGATCATGCGAAACAAGAGATGTTTCGTCGCCAGATAACCGAAGAGCAGGTAGCTTTTGTTCTTGCATATCCGGAACAATCTGAACCTGTCCGCATCGGAAGAACCGTATATCAATCTCGCCTGGATATCGGAGAAAAGAATCTTGAAAGTTATTTACGACCACGAAACCGACACACTGACCGTTATCTTCTCCGAAAATCCGGTCGCGGAGAGCGATGAAGATAAACCAGGAGTGATCCTGGATTATGACGCTACCGGAAATCTGGTATCTCTTGAAATTCTTGACGCATCAAACCGTGTCTTACTTCCGACGCGAATTGAATACCAGGTGGCTTGATTTTTATCGGAGGAACCTGCATCAGGCGAAGCGGTGGCAGCAGCCTGGGGCGGGCAAGCGGGCCCAGGTACCATCGAGAATCCAGGGGCGAAGCCTGAAGATCGGACCATCAGGCCAAAGCATTTTTTCGTCTGTTTCCAGTCATCGACGATCTGGTATATTGACCGTCTGAGATTTTTCGTTTATTTCGTATTTTTCGCGTGTTTCGTAATCTTTCCCCATGAAGATGACCAAAGAACAAGCCCGGGAATACATCGATCGCTGGCGTCTGGTCAACGAACACATCAAGCAGGAGATCCGCGAAACTCCACCCGAGTTGAAATTGAAACAAATGGCGGCAATTTTCGGTGCGGCTGAATACCTTGGCTGGAAAGCCCCTCCATGCTCATGATGATGAGCAGGCCAGCGAGCGATGGCGAATTTTACGAGAGATCTATGCCAAAACCGGGTAACATCCTGAGTTCTTTGTTGACGCCCTGGAATCGCTCGCCAATTGGCTGCAAAACAGCCATATCCCATACTCGATCATTGGCGGCGTGGCGGTATCTTTCATAGCCAATCCCAGGACGACTCAGGATATCGGATTCCGTTATCTGGCTGGATATCGCAAATCTTGACGATTTCCGGCTACAGGCAGTGATTACGGCTTTGTTTCTCGATTAAGTGATGCGGCGGAGTTCGCCAGACAATCGCGCGTTCTGTTGCTGCGACATTCCCCAGCAGCGTCGATATAGACATTTCTC
>JADJLO010000030.1 GCA_016710075.1 Acidobacteriota bacterium
AATCCTATTCTCTCCCGCCAGGACCCTCTTTGACAGCCCGGGTGGTGTGCAATAAACTGGCTGGAGCAAATGGACGGTAATTTATTTGATCGGGCCTGAGGGCTTAGACAGGAGTATGAGTTGGGTATTGTCGCTTTTGTAGTCATCCTTTGTGCGATGATCGTGATCCACGAGTTTGGTCATTTCATCGTAGCGAAAATGCTGGGCATCTCCGTTGAGACGTTCTCGGTGGGTTTTGGCCCGAGGATTCTGGGATTCAGGATCGGTGAGACCGATTACCGCGTCAGTGCGATTCCGCTTGGAGGCTATGTCAAATTCCGCGGAGAGAACCTTGAAATGATCCAGGGCGAAAGCGAGGGTTCGATCGATAACCCGGTTCCTCGCCCGCCAAATGGAAGAGGTTTTTGGTAGCGATAGCCGGGCCGGTCTTCAACATTGCGACGGAGCTGCTAATCCCGGCGATAGGATCATAGTTCCCGGATTCCGTGACAGCGCCGACCAGGTGCAGCAGCCGGTCATCGGACGTGTCATACAGAGTTCAGCGGCCGAGCAATCAGGGCTGCTTCCCGGCGACAGAATCATTGCATACCATGGCCGTGTCAATCCGACATGGCGCGACATCGAGCTCGATGTCATGCTCCGGCCTGATGAAGATATACCGGTTGCAGTCGAGCGCAACGGACAGGATCACGCTCAATCTCAAACCCCACAGGCAGGCAATTCAGCAAGGAGATGGTCGGGGAATCCGGGTATCGAGCCCTCATTGCATTGAACAATGTTCGCGTACTGAGATCAGGTCAGGGATGCCCGCCGAGCAGGCGGGAATCAAGGCTGGAGATACGATACTGGCCATCAACGGTCAGCCGGTAACGGCCTGGCACCAGTTCAAGGATGCGCTCAGAAACAGCAACGGCCAACCGGTCGACCTGAAAGTTCAGAGGAATGGGACAGTATCAGATTTGCGGGCGACGCCTGTCTTGCAGGATGGTGAATACCGCCTGGGATTTGCCCCGGACCTTTCGATCATTGTTAAGACAAACTCTTTCGCCACGGCAATTCGATACGGCTGGGAATACAACTGGATGTGGATGCGCCTGACCGGCGTCGCATTCAAGCAGATTTTCAACGGTCGCAGATCGGCCAGGGACGCCGTTGGCGGCCCCGTCAAGATCGCCCAGGAGACCATCAATACCTATGACGTGGCGGGATGGTCCGGAACCATCAAATTGATGGGCATGCTCAGCCTGAACCTTGGCATTTTCAACCTGCTTCCGATACCGGTGCTCGACGGCGGGGTCATCCTTCTGATCATCGTTGAAGGATTGATGGGACTCGTCGGCATGACGCTGACCATGAATTTCCGCGAACGTTTTCAACAGGTCGGTTTCGTCCTCGTGCTGCTGCTCATGGGATTCGTCTTCATCAACGATTTCGTCAATCTCGGCAAGAGCTGGTTCAACAAACCGGCGGCTCAGGAACAGCAATTGGAGCAGAAATCACCTCCACCGAAATAAACTACAATAATCTTCACGAAAAGGGCTGTTCATTATTTGAACAGCCCTTTTTTTGCGCCTTTTTTAGTTTGACAACCATCTTCGATAAACCTCGGTTGGGGATTGACCCGAACAAATCAAGAGTTTAGAGTTACGCCACATTATTTCCGCATACCGAAGTATAAAATTATCAGGAGGCTATGAATGGCAAATCTGTTCATCAGAAAGTCAATTGCTGATCTGAAGGCTGAGGCGGAAGTGGGTGGTGAGCACACACTGAAGCGCACATTATCGGCGCTCAATCTCACGACACTCGGTATCGGCGCAATCATCGGCGCCGGTATTTTCGTCCTGACAGGTCATGCCGCGGCGGCCAATGCCGGGCCGGCAATTGCGCTTTCATTCGTTCTCGGCGGCATCGTCTGCGCGTTTGCGGGGCTTTGTTACGCCGAGATGGCGTCGACTGTGCCGATCGCGGGCAGCGCATATACATACGCGTATGCGACCATGGGCGAGTTTATCGCCTGGCTCATCGGCTGGGATCTGATTCTGGAATATTCGCTTGGCGCAGTGACTGTGGCAATCGGTTGGTCCGGCTACGTGGTGAGCTTTTTAGGCAAGAATCTCGGGATTCACATTCCGGAAGCATACGCCGGCGCACCCTATGCATTCGACCCGGCAACCGGCTGGACTTCCACGGGAGGCGTCATCAATCTGCCCGCGATGGTCATCATAGCGATCGTCACCATATTACTGGTCATTGGCATCGAGGAATCGGCGAATGTCAACTCGGTGATAGTGATCATCAAGGTGGCGATAGTCCTCTTCTTCATCATCGCCGGGATCGCCTTCGTTTCGACCGGCAACTGGGTGACGGCAGGAAATCCGGCCGGAAACTTCATCCCACCCAATAATGGCACTTTCGGCGAATTCGGGTGGAGCGGCATCCTGCGAGGCGCCGGAGTCGTCTTCTTCGCCTACATCGGTTTTGACGCCGTCTCGACGGCGGCCCAGGAGGCGCGCAACCCTCAGAAAGACATGCCAAGGGGCATTCTCGGATCGCTCGTCATCTGCACGATATTATATGTGCTGGTGGCCATCGTTCTCGCAGGCGTGGTTCCGTACGACAAGCTCAACGTACCCGATCCGATCGCCGTCGGCATCGATGCACTGAGCCTGAAACTGCCGGGAGCACTGGTCAAAACCATGGTTCCGATGGTCAAGCTCGGCGCCATCGCCGGACTGAGTTCCGTGATCCTCGTGATGCTCCTCGGACAGACGAGAATATTCTTCTCCATGTCCAAGGACGGGCTGCTGCCTGACGCCGTGGCCAAGATCCATCACCGCTTCCGCACGCCATACATCACAACGGTCATCACCGGCATCATCGTCATGATCGCGGCAGGGTTTCTGCCGATCGGACTGGTTGGAGAACTGGTCAGCATCGGCACTCTCTTCGCGTTCACGGTCGTCTGCGTGGGAGTTCTGGTCCTTCGCATCACACAGCCCGGAGTCGAGCGTCCTTTCAAGACCCCCGCGGTCTGGTTCGTGGCGCCCGCCGGGGCTCTCTCCGCAATATTCCTCATGTCAGGATTGCCGAGAGATACCTGGATCCGTCTGGTCATCTGGATGGCCATAGGTCTCTTGATCTATTTCGTCTATGGCATGCGCAACAGCAAGCTGTCTCATCCGGCAGGAAAGTAAGTGTTAGTGGTCCGTTGTCAGTTGTCGGTGCCAAATGTTTTATTAAACCGGCAACTGACAACTGGCAACTGCTCCTCACACTGTTTTCGTCACTTTTGACAACGATCTAGGCTTATCGGGACTGAGGCCTTTTGTTTTCGCCAGCAGCGCGGCGAAGAGTTGAGCCGGGATGATGTAGGGAATCGGAGTGAGCATCTCCTCGATGCGTTGAGGAATCCTCAGACCTCTGGAGCCTTGATCGAGCACCGACGGCTCGCTGGAAATGACAATGGTCTCGGCTCCGATGCCGCTTAGTTTGGCCACAAGCTCCTTCATGCCTTTAAGAGTCGGTCCGGGCGGGGCGAAGATGAAGACAGGGAATCCCCGGTCGACCATCGCAATCGGGCCGTGAAGAAAATCGGCGCCCGAGAATCTTTCCGCAACCACATAACATGTTTCCATCAGCTTGATGGCGAATTCGTAGGCGTTGGCGTAATTGAGACCGCGGCCGACGACGACGCAATTTTCCATGAAGGCGTAGCGCTCGACCATCTCCTCGACCTGTGGTTTGAGCTTGAGAGATTCCGCGGCGAGGTCCGGAAGCCTTTCGACTTCCATCCGCTGTTTGCCGAGACTCAGGGCATTGGCGAGAAGATGGAAGATGAGCAGTTGTCCGGTGTAGGTTTTGGTTGCGGCCACGCTTTTCTCCCTGCCGGCATGAATCAGAAATGTCTCATCCGCCAGCCCTGCCATCGTCGAGCCCGCTTCATTGGTGATCGCCAGTGTCGTCGCACCGCAACGCTTCGAGTTCTCCAGAACCAGATTGATATCCTCCCCCTCTCCGGACTGTGAAATCCCTATGACCAGCGAGTCTTTCAGATCCAGTTTCGATTTGTAGAGGGTATGAACTGCCGGCGCGGCGAGCGATACCGGAATGCCAGTGGTCATCTCCAGAATGTAGCGACCGAAGAGAGCCGCATTGTCGGAACTGCCTCGCGCGACAAGGACAATCAGCCGTGGGTGGGCGTCTTTTATTGCCGCGGCAAAACGGGCAATTTTTTTAGATTCGCGCCTGATTGTCTTTTCAATCGCTTCAGGCTGCTGTTCGATCTCTGCCAGCATGAGGGACATATCTTGGGATTCTCCTGATTCAATCTGACTCAATTAACTGATGTTACGCAAATAAGTATTTCTGAATCGGTTTGACACGTTCTTTTGAAGTAATTCAAACAGCCGGCGAAGCGGGTTGTGGGCTAGTCAAATCAAAATAAAGAATATTCCGTGCGTAACATCAGTGATTTAAACGAACACTTATCTCGATTTGAATTTATCGAGCACAGTCTGAGCCCGTGCGATCAATTCAGCAAGCTCTGCGCGAAGCAGACCTCTTTCGGGTGTGCCGTTTAACTGTTCAATTGCAGATCGTAAATCAGCCAGTTTCCGTGCGGCGGAAACCGGGCTGTTTTTGATGTAGATGGCGCTCAGTGGATTATCACGGCTGCAATCGCCGACAACCTGAGCCCACGAGCGGATCCCGTTCCGGCTGCGCTCATCAAACAAGAGATTGAGAGTTTGATCGAATGACGATCTGGAATTGTACGATGCAGGCTCCCAGGCGAATTCGGCAAAAGAGGGAAGCAGCATGAGGCTCATTCTGGTTTGTTGTGACAGCCTGGCGGAAACACCTTCAGCCGACGAGCCGGGGTTGTGGTAGCTTCCCGGCAATAGATTGAGGCACTGAGTCGATTCCGTCCTGGAATTCCCGGATAATGCCGTCACTGAAACTATTCTCTTGTTCAGAAGCGACGAGGATTCGCCGGTGATTGTATCGTCGACTATGACCAATTCAATATCGGGTGAAATGGCCTGTGCAATTTCGCTGACATATTTATCTTCCGGTGCGGCGGATCTCAGGATGACTGACAGCCTCGACTCAGGAGATCTCGCCTGAAGCGAGGATCTGATTCTGGCGATCAATGCAGCATCTTCACTGATTCTGGTCGGGTCGCCCGTCGATTCAAAATCCAGGGCGAAGCTCCTGACGCCCCCCTGCAGCAATTGACTGATTTCATTCTCGATTTCTTCGACAGGCGTGATCGACGCAGCCTTGAAGACATAAACAAGTTCGACGAAATTGGCATTTGCGGCCCTGATCAGTTCGGCGATTTTTTCGGGCTTGTAGCCATTGCCGAAGAAATAGAGCCTGTTGAGTCTCAGCCGCCCGAGCAACTGCATCATTTCAAGGCGGTCGCGGTGAGTCATTCGAGAGATCGCCCGGTCCTCGATCAATGCGCGGTATTTGAGTGCCGGCGATTCAGTTAACTGGAAATCTTCTGCAATCCTGCCTTCCAATCCCATTCGTTCAAGCCTTGCCAGCGCGTTGAAGGCCCCTTCGTTTGCGGCTGCGAGGATCTCTATTTTACGGGTTGATCGTGTTCTCTTGCTGCGAATTGAATAACCCTGATCCGATGAGAGCTGAGGGGCATTTTTTGGCGAGACCCTGATGGACATTTCAACCAACTCGGCATCCGATCTGAAAGACAGCCAGTTGATCATCGACCACCGGCGACTGATCCGATCATCGACGTCATCACTGGTCAGCTCCCAGGATGTGTTCGCCTTGATTTGAGAGGTCGGCTGACTACCCAGAAAGACAAGGTAGACCGAAGGCCTGACGAAGACCTCCTGGGCTGGCGCACCGGGCGCCCTGAATAATTTCAACTGAAGCCTCTGAATCATGCGGACTTCAAGCTGCGCCCGTTCGCCGGTGGTGAGAAGGAAGGCGTGCAGATTCCGGCGAAACTGTTCTGTAAAAATTTCGTCAGAAATCACTTTGATCCGGTCCAAAACCGAGGCTTCCTGTAGATTTTCCTGCCCTGGGCGCACTTTCAAGGGGAAAGCCCAGTCGCTTAAGTATTGTCCCAACTGGAGCGATACCTGGGCACGATCTATTCGCATGACCCTGTCTAGATCGTCGCGAAGAAATCTGATCGAGATCTGAAACGAGCATGCCTGGGCGATCGATTCTGCCGCTGCAAGCTCAAGCTTAGCTCCGACAATGTCAGATGATGCGTAGGAGGTCAGTTTATCGAGCAGTTTTTTCTCGCGGAGTTTCGTCAAGAGCTTGTCTTTTGAAGCTGCGGATTCCGAAAGATCGAGGACTGCGACTCTGACATTTCTTTCCAGGCTCTGGGCTATTGCCGAGGCAAAGGCGGCTCTGGTCTGATCATCGGTCTCATGTGTGTGAATGAAGAGAAGAACCTCCACGTTGCGCGCGGCTTCGGAGGTTTGAGGAATCTCGGTGGCGCCCATCAGCGTTATCTGATCAGTAATCAGACGCGAGGCTGCACCGTCGGGCTTTGACGAATAAACAGGCAATAGTTTTGGTGAGTATCCGAACCGGCGATTCGTCATTCTCGTCAAAAGGGCTATCGCAGCGGTCTCGGTCGTGTTTGTCAACGCAACCTTCGAATTCAGTTTGAGCGACTCTATGCGATTGCGAATCTGAGCAGAAACAGACTCATCTCCCTGACCCGCCGCAATCAACAGGTAGTCCGGAAATCCGCCGGCGACCGACTCCATAAGCGAGGAGACCAGGTCTTCCGATGTCTGCGAGAGAGTGACAAAACCATAAACCTGCAGCCCCGGGCGCTGTCCGCGCATGAGCCCGATCAGTTCCTGCGCACCACTCCGCTTTTGCGAGAAGGCATCGAACGAGATGACGGCGCCGTCGATGTCGTCATAATCGAGATCGCCCGCCCACTCAAGCAGCTTGCCGGCATCCCCAATCAATCTGTCTGATGGCAGGACCAGATCATGATCGGAAACAGCCGCAATCATTCGAGTCATCTGAGTTGAGGTTGGAAGATCGTCGCCCGGGATAAGCAGAAACTTGCCCGCAAAATAATCCCTCCGGACAGGACGCAATACGGGTCGTCGCTGGGCAAATGATTCAGGCGGATATTGAAAAAGAGGCTCAGAAAACAGGCGAAATAAACGAAACAAAGGAATATTTTTCGGACTTTCATTGGATTGGATCTTCCATGCAGGCGAATCACCGGAATGATACCGGGTTTGCCGCATTTCAGCCTTTTGGTTTGTTTCGTTTATTTCGTAATTTTCTTATTCAGATTCAGATCAGCCTCTAGGCCTGACGCGGCGCGGTTTATCAGCAGGCATCGGCGTCGAACCTTTGATTCTGTTGTAATCGTTGGTATTGAGAATTCCGCGAGCATCGGTTCCCTTGAGGTAATCGCCAATCTCACGTCGTGTATTCTGAGCGCGCTCGGCAGCCGGGGGATGGCTCGCCAGAATCGAACCGACGGAGTTAGGCTGGCTTTGGCTGATCTGGGCGAGAGTTTCAAACATCTGCACCATTCCGGCCGTGTTGTAGCCTGATCGGTCAAGTTCATACAAGCCAAGGTAGTCGGCCTCGCGCTCAGCGTCGCGGCTGTGCTTCATCAGATATCCGCCGGCGATGAGATTGCCCGCAAGTTCGCCGATGCTGGCGCCCGTCCGGCCTCCGAGAACTGCGCCCGCAATCTGGGCAATACCCGCAAGAGTCCCGTATTTATTGGCTCTTTTGACGTTTTCGAGTCCGTGACGTCCGACGATGTGCCCAATCTCGTGCCCCAGCACGCTTGCCAACTGCGCTTCATTCTGAGTCACTGCGAGCAATCCCGTATGGACATAGACCTTACCGCCAAGCGTGGCAAAGGCATTCACCGATTTGTCGTCAACTACATAGAACTGCCAGGGTATATTCGGGCGCAGAGAATTGCGTGCCAGCTTCCGCCCAATCGATGTAACGTAATTATTGATCGTCGGATCCTGCACCAGACGCATCTGCTTGAGAACCTCGGCGTGAACCTGGTCTCCGAGCTTCATTTCATCCGCTTCCGACAGATATCCCTCATTCGAATATCTGCGTTCGCGGAACTTGTCATAGGGATTCTGGGCAAAAGCCGTGTTGACAAGAGAAAATCCGAGCAATGCAAAAGTAATTAATACCTGATATCTAAACGATGATTTCATTCCTTTTCCTCCGGTTCCGGCCGATTTATCCAGCCGATGAGTGGGCTTTGTTTGCACCCTTACTCAGACATAAGAGAGACAGCGTGTGGCAGAATGCGGGTAATGGCGCCGAGATTTTCTCTCGCCCCACGCATGCTTCCCGGCAGATTAATAATGAGGGTTCGACCCCTTGTGCCGCATACCGATCGTGAAAGAGCTCCAAGGGGGGTGATCTTCAAGCTCTCGGCCCGCATCAGTTCCGCCAGCCCCGGAGCCTCTCGCTCGATCACATCTTTTGTGGCCTCAGGGGTGACATCTCGACCCGAGAGTCCCGTGCCTCCGGTTGTAATGATCAGATCCGCAGCCTCTGAATCGCAATAATGCCTCAACCTCGCGGCTATTCGATCGCGATCGTCCGGCAGAATCTCGGTTGCGACGATTTCCGGATTGATCCCGGCAAGTTCCGCCACGACCGCGGGCCCCGACAAATCCTCACGCTCACCGCGCGAGGCTGAATCGCTGATCGTTAGCACCACTACTCTGATAACCGCATTACCATTTTTCATCATAAAAGAGTGAGTAAGTTTAAATCCTTGAGCCCGGTGATTCAAACTTAAAGCTCATAGTTTTAAGTCTGAATCAGGAATTTCCTGATGGAAAAACCTTTGATTATGAACTATCCTCTCAGATCGCCCCCGACCTCTTCTCGCGATGGAAAAGCGCGGCGAGCAAAAAATCGAAAAGAATAATGGCGGAGGATATATTTCAGTGCAATCTGGCGCAAAAGCAAAAACAAAAAAACAAGCAGAATCGGCTACAACCAACTCAGCAGAACCGGCCCTGTCTGGAACACATAAAGGGCTGTTGCAGGCTGCAGTTCTGATCGGCGGAGCCTCGGTGATGGTGGTGGAGATTCTGGGTTCGCGAGTACTGGCGCCGAGTTTCGGCACGACGCTTCACGTTTGGAGCGCGCTGATCACAGTCACCCTGGCGGCTCTGGCGGTTGGTTATGCGATAGGCGGGCGCGTAGCGGATCGAAGACCCGGTCTGGGAACGCTGATGACGGTCATGGCGATATCCGCGGGAACGCTGCTGCTTTCCGACCTGATCACGAGGCCGGTGCTCAAGGCGGCATACAGCGCGGGCATGGTTGGAGGCACCTTCGTCGCGGCGATCCTGCTCTTCCTGCCGACGCTCTTCCTGCTTGGCATGGTCTCACCCATGGCGGTTCGCGCCGCAGCCGACCAGCAGCAATTGGGCACCAGCGTCGGAAACCTGTATGCGCTTTCGACAATCGGTTCGGTCGCGGGCAGCCTTTCAGTTTCACTACTGCTGATTCCAAATCTGTCCGTTCACGCAGCCATCATCTCGACGGCGGTGGCGCTGGCAATCGTTCCGCTGATCTACCTTCTGATGAAATCCAAAGGACAGGCGGCGCTGCTGCTGCTTGCGGTTTTGATGGTCGGAGTAGTGGCGACAAAAGTCATGGGGGATGAAGCCGACCGCGAGGTTTTTTATAAAAACGAAGCTTATCCTGTGACTGCCCGCGTTCCATCGAGTTACGGCGATCTCGTAGTCAGCGATTACAGGGGAGCCCGGTATCTTTTTCTCAACGGCGTGCAGCAGGGATCGCTGATCGGCGACGTCTCGCACGCGCGTTACGCCTACGGTCTCGAACGGCTCACAACCGCCAGGGGACTCCCGAAAAATGTCCTCATCTGGGGGCTCGGCGCCGGAGTTTTTGCACGTGCACTGGCTGAAGCCGGGATCGACGTCACTGTCATCGAGATCGATCCGATGTCGGAGAAGGTAGCACGCGAATATTTCGGGCTTCCGGCCTCAGTGAAAGTCATCATCGGCGATGCCCGCACAGAGACGGTGAACCTGAAAGACAAATACGAAGTCATCGTGCTTGACGCATTCAGCGGGGACACTCCTCCATTTCATCTTCTGACCAAAGAAGCTTTTGAGGATCTCAAAAAATGCCTTGCGCCCAACGGGTTGATCGTGGCCAACATCGTCGGCGGATTTTCGGGAAGCGCGTCCAAGGTCGTCTCTTCAGTTGTCGCAACAATGGAACCGGTTTTCGGCAAGATAAGTGTCTATTCGCCAAACTGGCTGCAGAGCGGAAAGAATCCGAATCTGGTGACCACCATGTTTCTGGTCGCCGGCGAGTTGCCGGAAAACCCGGCCCCGTTTACGATGAAGGTCTCTGAAGAGATTCGCAGAACAAATTATATCGACTCGGTTTTCGCTTCAAAAGTCGAGTTGTCGCGCGATCAGGCAATCATCCTTACTGACGGTTATGCCCCTCTCGAAGCCTGGTCCGACGCAGCAGTCCGCGCCATGCGGTATTGAAGAAGTAACAGGTTTAAAGTTTAAAGTTTAAAGTTTAAAGACAAGCATCAGTTATCGGTTTTTTTAGTTTTTCAATCGTAATTCCCCCTGCCCCGGAATCAAGTTTACCTATGATTTATTTACGTTTCACGTTGATCGCAGTTCTCACCGTATTTATTGCCGGCGATGCGGGAATTTTACAGAATTCAGATCGGGGGGCTGAGCAGAAGGCTCCAATAGCATTGAGCAAGATGTCGGAGTGGGTGCTCGAGAGGACAGCCGCTGGCGGGGAAGCCGAATTTCTTGTGATCCTCAGTGACCAGGCGGATCTCAGCGGAGCCGAGGCCTTTGAAACGAAAGAGGAGAAGGGGCGGTACGTGTTTGAAACGCTGCGCGCGCACGCTCAAAGCACGCAGGGACCGATTCTCAACTGGCTGGAGCAGAACGGCATCGAGCACCGGTCGTTTTACATCGTCAACGGATTATGGGTTAAAGCCGGTAGAGACGCTGCGCTGCAGTTGGGCGCGCGTGAAGATGTCTCGCGCATCGAGGGCAATCCTGTGATTCACGGCATCATGCCTGTTGAGAGAATCACTGAAACAAATGAAGCCCTGACGACTACAAAAGAAGCGGTCGAGACTGGATTGAATTTCATCCGCGCGCCTGAGGTGTGGGCGGCGGGATTCACGGGACAGGGCATAGTCATTGGAGGTCAGGATACGGGCGTACGCTGGGATCATGCCGCTCTGCAATCGAAATATCGCGGGTGGAACGGTTCGAGCGCAAGTCACGATTACAACTGGCATGACAGCATTCATTCCGGCGGAGGAGTCTGCGGCGCGGATTCGAAAGTTCCCTGCGATGACGACAACCACGGAACCCATACCCTCGGCACGGCGCTTGGTTCAGACGGCGGAACCAACCAGATCGGAGTCGCCCCTGGCGCAAAGTACATCGCCTGCAGGAACATGGATCAGGGCACCGGAACTCCAGCCAGCTATCTCGAATGCTTCCAGTTCTTCCTTGCACCATATCCGGTCAACGGAACGGCGGCCCAGGGCGATCCATCGAAGGCTCCTCACATCACAACGAATTCCTGGGCCTGTCCGCCATCGGAAGGATGCTCCCCCAATAGTTTAAAGGCGGCATTGGAAGCCCAGCGGGCGGCAGGCATCATGACCGTAGCAGCCGCGGGCAACAGCGGTTCCGCATGCTCGACCATATCCGAACCTCCGAGTTTTTACGATGCCAGTTACAGCATCGGAGCGATCAATGCGCTTACCGGCGCCATCGCGCCTTTCAGCAGCAGAGGGCCGGTAACCATAGACGGCAGCAATCGCATCAAGCCGGACATCGTTGCTCCCGGCGTCAGCGTTCGCTCGGCCATACGCAGCGGCGGGTACGCGTCTTTCAGCGGAACTTCCATGGCAACGCCTCACGTCGCCGGGGCCATCGCACTGCTCTGGTCGGCTTATCCGGATCTGCGCGGACAGATCGATCTGACGGAAAACATTCTCAACGAATCGGCGGTAAGGATAGATTCTACCGATTGCAGCAGCAACGGCATCCCAAACAACGTTTTCGGCTTCGGCCGGATGGATATCAAGGCGGCCTTCGATCTGGCAGCGACAAAACTCTCGACGACCCAGTTCCTGCTCGGTGTCAAAGGCGGGTCGGGCAAGGTTGACGTCGCGGCGCCGGCGGCGGCTCAATGGCGCGCCGTAAGCAATGACGCCTGGATAACGATCAGCGCGGGCACAACCGGCGCCGGCAACGGCTCGGTGAGCTTCTCCGCTTCGGCAAATAACAGCGCTTCTCAGCGCACCGGCACCCTCATGGTCGCGGGCCGCATTGTCAAGATTACCCAGCCCGGCCTGGCCCCGCTTTTCGCTGTTTCAGGGCGAACATCCACATCGGGTGGCCAGGGAGTAGCCAGAGTCACAATCAATTTCACAAGAGTCTCCGGTGGAGGCGTGCTGCCCGGCCCTGCTCAAGTTGACGACGACGGCTACTGGTCCCAGTCCGGCTTCGAACCCGGCACGACATACAAAGCAACACCTGTCAGAAGCCGTGTCAGGTTCTCGCCTGAATCCACCACTTTCTCACAGGCAGGTTCGGCCGTAAATTTCACATCCTTAGGACGCGTCATAGCGACTGTGCCGTCGCGCTGATCAGAAGTGAAGACAAAGATCACACAGTCTCCGACGATAGCGGCGCGATTCATTCAGCATGGCGAGCTGGTCGCGTTTCCAACGGAGACTGTTTACGGCCTCGGCGCTAATATCTTCGATGAAGACGCCGTCAGAAAAGTCTTTGAGGCAAAGGGCCGCCCTTCCGATAATCCGCTGATCGCGCACATCTGCGACCTCTCACAAATGGAATCGTTGATTTCAGAAATCACTCCGCATGCCCAAAAGCTGATCGAGAGATTCTTTCCGGGGCCTCTCACTCTTGTGCTGCATAAAAATCCGGGAGTCCCTGCGATTGCCACGGCCGGACTGGATACCATTGGCGTGCGCATGCCCGGACATCCCGTCGCTCACCAGTTTCTTCGCGCCTGTCAGGTTCCGGTGGTGGCTCCATCCGCCAACCTCTCCGGCCGCCCGAGCCCGACCACATGGCAGGATGTCAAAGCCGACCTCGATGGCCGGATCGGCTGCATCCTCAAAGGCGACCAGACCGAAGTCGGCCTCGAATCAACCGTGGTCGATTGCACGGGCAGCTCACCAATCGTGCTGCGGGCGGGCGCCGTCACCCTCGAACAACTGCAGGAAATCATCCCTCAAACCAGGATGGCCGATCACGAGGCAACCGACAAACCCAGAAGCCCCGGACTGAAATACAGGCATTATTCCCCCAGCGCCGATGTTACGGTCTGCACCTATCCGCAATTCACCGTCAGCCTCGATGACGAGGCTTACATCGGACTGGACGCCCCTCCCCAACCGGCTTCTTTCAAGAAGATTCTCATCTGCGCCAATGTCGAGGAATATGCCCGATCTCTCTTTCATTTCTTCAGGGAATGCGATCAAGCGGGAGTCAGGATAATCTACTGTCAGGCTGTCGATAAGGCAGGTCTCGGACGCGCTCTGATGGACAGGATCGAACGAGCCGCCACGAAGTAAAAAGAATAAGAATCAGATTACGAAACAGACGGAATAAACTGAACAGACGAAATATTTTCAACCTCTGATTGTTCGTCTGTTTCGTTTATTTCGTCTGTTTCGTAATCTGATTCTTATCGGTTCAGGACCATCAGCCCCAGCAGGAGAGGCAGGTAAATGACCGATACTTTGAGCAGGATCCGGGATTGATCGCGGTTGAGGTTTCTGGCAGTAGCAATGCTCGCATAAAGGAATGCCGCGCCGAGAATCAGCGCCCCTCCAAAATAGACCATACCGGTAAGCTTTAAATAAGTCGGCAGCAGGCTCACCGGGAGCAGCGCCAGGGTATAGCCGACGATCTGCCGCGCCGTGGCCTTTCCATCCTTGTCGATCACCGGAAGCATTTTTATTCCCGCATTCGCATAATCTTCACGATACATCGTAGCTATCGCGTGAAAATGAGGAAACTGCCAGAGGAACATGATTGAGAAAAGAACCAGCGCCTCGATGCCGACCGAATTTCGGGCCGAGGTCCATCCGAGCAGAATCGGCATCGCTCCGGGAAACGCTCCGATGAAGGTGCACCAGTGAGTCCGCGTCTTGAGCGGCGTGTAGAGAAAGAGATAGCTTCCGGATGCGACCAGACCCCACGCTGCGGTCAGCGGATTGGTGAAAAAAAGCAGGTAAAACTCCGCAATCAGCACCATGACTATTCCGAAAGCCAGAGCGCTCGATGGTGAAACCCTGCCGGTCGGAAGTGGTCGAGTTTTCGTGCGGAGCATCAGCGCATCGGTGTCCCGCTCCCAATACTGGTTGAGAACGCCGATGCCGCTCGAAAGCAGCGCGATGCCGGCCGCCGTGTGAAGTAGCTGCAGCCAGTTGATCGAAGATTTCGATCCCAACGCAAAACCCGCCATTGACGACAGGACTACGAGTGTCGTGATCCGCGGCTTGGTCAGATTCAAATAAGCTGCCAGCTTCTTCCCCGGGCTCATGTCCCGCCGGACGGAAACCGGCATTTCAATCGGTTCCGCCGCAATATCACCGGCGGATGTCAAGACTTCCATATTACCTCTTGTAGAAATGAAAACGTGTTTATAAGGGGGAGCTAAGACTTCCCCGGAATCGAGAAAATCATAAGATAGCAGAGGACGGGAGGTTTTCCAAATTCGGTTCAGGAAACGAGAATTTCATCGAGAATCTGCTGATTGACATCGCCAGATTCGGCGATTGCTCTGGCGGCCTTGTCGCATTTCTCCTGGATGGGGTGACCGGCGTGTCCGCGAGTCCAGGTCCATTTGATCTGATGCGGTCTGGAAGCGGCATCGAGTCTGTTCCAGAAATCGAGATTGGTCTTCCGCTTGAAGAGGCCGTTCATCGTTTTAACGACATATTGAGAATCGGAGACGACTTCGACCCGGCACGGTTCCTTGAGCGCCTCAAGCCCGATGCAGGCGGCAATGATCTCGGCCTGCTGATTGGTCGAACTGCCTGCATATTCGCCGAGGATCTTCTGATGGCCGTTAAATTCAAGTATCGCCGCCGCCGCCGCACGCGGAGACTTGCGCCCATTGCCCAGACTGCTGCCGTCGCAGTGAATCATGACTTTCTTCATCAGCGCTTGTCCGCCTCCCTCGCCGCCTCGGCTTCAGCCGTTGCGCGGCGCTCCTGATATTTCGCCCTGAGCATTAAAGTAAACGCCATCTCGGAATTGACCGATCTCAATGCCAGCCGCGTTTCGGCTATCAGCATGACGCACCCGTAAAAAAGGAAGAGGGTTCCGATAATCCCCAGAAGATTGGGCACCCACAGCCACCTGTTGAAGATGGCTATCAGGCCGATCGCTACCGTCGCTCCCACAAACAGACTGAGCGAGATATAAAAACTGGTGAGCGAGGTCTGAATGTGCCGGCCCCGCCGGGCGTGGATCGCCAACTGCCGGTCCACCTCCGCCCGCCTCTCATCAGGAAAATCGACCTTTTCCGCCGATGATAGATTCTCGATCGTCCGCGTCAATTCACGCACACGATCGACGATTCTGGCAAGCCTCGTTGATGTCGAAAAGACAAGCGTACCGCAGGCAGAGATGAGCACCGCCGGCGTTATCATCGCACTCAGTATGTTCATTGAACTTGATGCATCTGCCATATGCGTTTCATGAAAAGAAAAAAATGATGAATGATGACCCGATCTGTTTTCCGGCTTTTTTCGTCCGTTTCGGAATCTCTCTTACAACACATCGATCTTGACGGCAAGACTGAAATCTTTTTCCGTCAATCCGCCCTTGCTGTGAGTCGTGATACTGAGGCGGACATTGTTCCATCCATGAATCAGAATATCAGGATGGTGATCCATGCTCTCAGCCTCAACTGCCACACTGTTGACGAATGCCATTGCCTTTTTAAAGTCCTCGAATTTGAAATCCCGGACGATCGATTCACCCTCGCGGCCACCCTCGCGGCGCCAGTTGCTCACGCGACTCATACTGGCGGCAATCTGCTCATCGGTCAGTTTCATCCACGCCCTCCATGTTTTATCCGTTGAAATTGTATTACCAACTGGCAAATGTTCGCACATAGAATGAGGCTTGCACAACATCCCGGCTGTTGTATAGACTTACTGGTTAATAGCACCAGCACAATTGATTATTAAAGAATCTCCATATCCCCTGACTGCCTGTCTGGTCTGTTTGTATGCTTATGCTAATGACAAAGCGGGCCTCAGTAACACATATCTGGTCACTCCATGAAGAAGGAGACATGCTAATTTATGGCAACTGAATTAAAACTCGACCGCCTCCTGAAACTGGAGCCTGAGACTCTTGTCGCCGCATACCGGACAATGTACAAATCGCGCCGGATTGATGACAAGGAGCTTTTGCTGAAGCGACAGAACAAGGTTTATTTTCAGATCAGCGGAGCGGGGCATGAGGGGGTTCTGGTTGCGGCGGGTTTGTTGCTGCGTCCGGGGCATGACTGGTTTTATGCTTATTATCGGGATCGGGCGCTTGCATTGCAGCTTGGGATGACTGCTGAGGAGATGCTGCTTGGATCGGTTGCCGCGAGTGAAGATCCGCTATCGGGAGCCCGCCAGATGCCGTCTCACTGGAGTTGCCCGAGATTGCAGATGGTTTCGAGATCGTCCTGCACGGGCACACAGTTCCTGCAGGCGACGGGAGCGGCTGAAGCCGGCTACCGCTATTCGCTGATCAAGGAGATCGAAGACCGGGCATCAAAATTCAAGGAAGATGAGATCGTCTATGTTTCGGCCGGGGACGGGACGACGAGCGAGGGAGAGTTCTGGGAGTCTTTGAACACCGCGTGTAATCTCAAATTGCCGATGCTCTATCTGATAGAGGACAACGGGTACGCAATTTCCGTCCCGGTGGAGGTTCAGACCGCCGGGGCCAGCATCTCGCAGCTCCTGACCGGCTTCCCCAACTTATACATCGAAGAATGCGATGGCACGGATGTCCAGGAAAGTTATGTAACCCTGCGTCGCGCGATCGAACACATTCGCAACCGGCGAGGTCCCGCACTGGTTCACGCTCACGTCATCAGACCCTATTCGCATTCTCAATCCGACGATGAGACGCAATATCGGCCGGAAGAGGAGCGGGCATATGATGCATTGCGCGATCCGATCAAAAAGCTGGGAGACCTGCTGATCGATGAAGGAATTCTGACGAATCTGCAATTGCAGAAATTGCGGAATGAAGTGGATGCGGAGGTAAACAATGCAGCCGACAGTGCGTTGGCAATGCCGCAGCCGCCCAGGGACTCGGCGATGCTCTATGTCTATTCTCCTGATGTCGATCCGACCTCGGCAGAGTTCGACACCGAAGCCAGTGTGACTTTAAGCGGCAATGAGGGAACCATGGTCGACCTGATCAACCGCTGCCTGCACGAGGAGATGGAGCACAATCCGCGGATGGTCATCCTGGGTGAGGATGTAGCGGACGTCAGCCGTGTTCAACACCTGGATCGGGTGAAGGGAAAGGGAGGCGTATTCAAGGTGACCTCGAACCTGCAGCGCAAGTTCGGCGCCGACCGCGTTTACAACACTCCGCTTGCAGAGGCCAACGTCATCGGCCGGGCAATGGGCATGGCGACAAGAGGCCTCAAACCCGTTGCCGAGATCCAGTTCTTCGACTATATCTGGCCGGCCTACATGCAGATGCGCAACGAAGTCTCGCTACTCAGGTGGCGGACGAACAATGTCTGGAAATGCCCGATGGTTGTCCGCGTTCCAATTGGAGGATACCTCAAAGGCGGAGCGATCTATCACAGCCAGTCAGGGGCTTCCATCTTTACGGCAATTCCCGGATGGCGAGTCGTCATGCCTTCCACGGCTCTCGATGCGAATGGTCTGCTGAGAACGGCAATCAGATCCGACGATCCGGTGCTCTTCCTCGAACACAAGCATCTTTACCGGCAGACATACAACAAGAGCCGGTATCCCGATCCGGACTTCATGATTCCTTTCGGCAAGGCCAAGACCGTTCGCGAGGGAAGCGACCTGACCATCATCACTTATGGAGCTCTGGTTCAGCGATCTCTGGTCGCGGCCAGACAGGCGGCCGGTCAGGATATCGATGTCGAAGTCATTGACCTTCGCAGCCTCAACCCCTACGACTGGCAGGCCATTGAGAAAAGCGTGCGCAAGACCAATCGCGTCATCGTCGTCTACGAGGATTCCATCTCCTGGGGATATGGCGCGGAAATCGCAGCCAGAATAGCCTCCGATCTCTTCGATCATCTGGATGCGCCGGTCAGGCGCGTGGCGGCTCTCGACTGCTTTGTTTCCTACGCACCGGACGTTGAGGATGCGACTCTTCCACAAACTGAAGATGTGTTCAAAGCGATCACCGAACTGGCGGCGTATTAAGGTCTCAGATCATCATGATTTCTTCCAAAGGCAGAATCACGGGGATCTACATTGGCTCGCAGAAAGGCGGGGCCAAGACTGAGACACCTTCGGCGGAACTTATCGCCGACCACGGCCTGAGAGGTGACAGCCATGCCGGCGTGGATCGAAACCGCCAGGTCAGTCTCTTTGCGGTCGAGGTTTTGCGAGAATTACAACTGGACGGCTTCGATCTCTCGCCTGAAATATTGAGCGCCAACCTCTTCACTCAAGACATCCGCCTCGATGCCCTCCAGCCCGGAAACCGGCTGAGCATCGGCACGTCGATCCTCGAAATAGTCGAACAGCGCAAACCCTGCCGGTCGATAACCAGAATAGACAACCGCCTGCCCAAAAGAATGCTCGGCAAATGCGGCCAGCTCGCCCGGATAATCAAAGGATCAGTCATACATCCAGGCGATCAGGTCACAATACTTCCACTCGATTCAGAGAGACCTGATTAACGGTAAGTGATTAAAAATAAAGGAAGAAAAGTCTATGGTGGGGATGGTGGGAATCGAACCCACACTACCTTTCGGTAACGGGTTTTTGAGACCCGCGCGTCTACCAATTCCGCCACGTCCCCAGCCTTTGAAAGTGTCGAGATTATAAGTACCTGCCTCTGATCGGTCAAGCCTGCCGTATCCTGCCCGTAAATCTCATGTTAACTTTTATTTGACTCAGAATTGAAAAAAGCATAGATTATTCCAGCCACTGCACTAAATCACTCCAATCCCCGTAGTGATGCGAACTTCTCACTGGATTTAAACCCAATTCAACACACCATTGCCAGCTTTTAACTGTCGATAGACCCCCCTTTTGTCTATTGTGTTTTCGGCAGTAAAAGGCTAATGGCCTAATTTTGAAATATTTGGAGGCCCCCGTAATGACTAGGCGGATCTTTGTAAATTTAATAATAATGTCTCTACTGCTTTCGCTGGCCACACCCTCATTTGGTCAGGGCGGTTCCGGGAAACCGACAAAACAACCTCGCAAGGAAAGCAGCAACAGGCGAGCGGTAATTGATCATGACAATGATGCGGATGACCCGGATCTCCCGGGATTTCGCGGGTTGCGCATCGATAAGGAAGACTATCTCCGTCGCCGGTCTGAACATATCCGTGTTCTTCGCGGACTCGACAGCGTCGAAGAGTTGAATCTGAAAAATCCTCGCGAACTTGCGGTTGAAGAGATGCAAGACCAGCAGAACCGGCAGAGGATAAAGAGGCAGCTCGATGCAAACAACCTGTCGACGGTTATCGAGTCAGCATCTGAACCAGGAGTGTGGAAGGAGCTTGGTCCTTCTCCGATTCCGAACGGCCAGACGACAAGGATATCCACTCCTGTCAGCGGCCGGGTCACCTCGATAGCCGTTCATCCGGCTAATCCGGATATTGTGTATGTCGGAACGGCTCAGGGTGGTCTCTATCGCTCGCTCAACGGCGGGGAGTCCTGGAGACAGTTGATGGATAGCGCCAAATCTCTGGCCATCGGCGCGATTGCCATTTCACCGTCAAATACCTCAACAATCTGGGTCGGGACAGGTGAAGCCAGCTTCTCGTGCAGCAGCTTTTTTGGTGTTGGCCTTTATCGCATAGAGGACGCCGACACGGATTCTCCGAAGCTCTATGGTCCGTTCAACAGGGACGGCAACAACAACGATATCTTCAGTTATCGTTCGATAGGCGAGATTCTGGTTCATCCCACGGACCCCAATACAATTTTCGTCGCTTCGGCCTCAGGAATCGGAGGAATGGGATGCGAAGCTCCGGTTGGAGCTCCGATCCGCGGACTGTATCGTTCAACGAACGCGATGAGTCCAAATCCCAAATTCAGCCCGGTGACCATCAGCGGGGTCAATGATCTTTCGATTACCGATTTGATCTTTGAGCCGCAGAATCCGAACAAAATGGTGATTTCGGTCAGAGGGACGAGCTTTGAAGGTGGCGGTATATACAAAACCAACAACGCTATGTCGCCGAATCCTGTCTTTACGAGGACGCTGACTCTCGGTGCCAATGGAACACGGGTTCGCGCCTCTCTTTCGGCCAACAAGATCGGCAATACGGTGACGATCTATGCGGCAACCGGCGAATCGGGTACTGGCGCATGCGCTACCTATCGCCAGCATGGTCAATTGAGAGTATCGACCGACTCCGGCGAGACATGGTCATCGCCGATCGGCAGCGCCAATGGTTTCTGCGGAGCGCAGTGCAGTTATGACATTGCAGTCGCGGTGGCTCCGGATAATGCGAACAATGTTCTCCTTGGCGGTTCGGCAAACAGCATCTGTTCCGGCGTGCTCAAGCGGGCAACCAATGGCTCGAATTTTTCCGCCAGTGATGTCGGATTGCACGCGGATACACATGCCATTGCCTTCGCGCCATCGAATCCTTCAGTCGTATACACAGGTAACGATGGGGGTGTCTGGCGTTCGACAGACGGCGGCATCAACTGGACGAGTTGTAACAAATCGGGTTTCAATGCCACACAGTTCATGAGCCTGGCTCTTCATCCCTCGGATCCGAATTTCACGATCGGCGGGACGCAGGACAATGGAACCCAATGGTTACGGCCCGACGGCACCTTTGTCAGGGCGGATTTCGGTGATGGCGGTTACGCGCAGATCGATCAGAACGCCAAGGACTCGACCGTCGTCACGATGTATCACACCTATTTCAACGCTCCGGGCGCTGTTGTGGGCTTCGCCAGAGTCACACACACCGGCGATGCTCAGGATTATGGGTGGGAGTTCTTCGGCTGCGGCGGGACACCGAATGGAATTGGATGCTACGACTCGGCAGTGCAGTTTTATGCGCCTATGGCGATCGGGCCGGGCAACCCGAACAGCCTCTATTTCGGCACCGACAGGCTCTACCGGTCGAGCGATCGTGGCGAAAATATGGCGATAGTCAGCCAGCAGTTTTTTGCAGGCGCGGCAATCACCGCCATCGGGATCTCTCCGCAGAACGACAAGGTCCGCATCGTCGGTCTTGAAACCGGCAAGGTTTACAGGACGATGAACGGATTTCCGACGCTGGAAGATGTGACCGGGCCAATCCCCGCTTACCACATAACCCGTGCCGTCATCGATCCCAAAGATGTCAATACGGCTTATGTAACCTTATCGGGTTTCGGCCTGGCTTCGGGTCAACACATCTGGAAAACCAGTAATCTGAATGCGCTCAATCCCACATGGAAGCCGATGGGAACGGGTGTGCCGGACGTCCCGGTGAATGCTTTTGTCGTCGATCCTGAAAATTCCTATAACCTTTATGCCGGAACCGATATTGGGATTTTCAGTTCGACAGATGGGGGTCTCAACTGGGCTTCTTTCGGAAGCGGTTTGCCGGTCGTTGCAGTATTCGACATGGCCATTCACAATCCGGCGCGCATTTTGCGAATCGCGACACACGGGCGAGGCTTGTGGGAGACATCGATCGCATTGAATAATCCTCCACCCCCCCCGCCCCCGCCGGCCGACAATCCGATCGGCCCGACAGGTTTGACGGCGACTGCGGTCTCAACGACCCAGGTTGATCTCAAGTGGAATGACAATTCGGAGAACGAAACAGGGTTCATTATCGAACGATGTCAGGGCGCCGGATGCTCCAACTTCAGCATGATTGCCGAACCGGGAATCAACCGTACCACATACAGCGATACCGGCCTTGCTTTGGCGACAACCTACAGTTACCGCGTAAAAGCTTTTAATGGCGCGGGTAATTCGGACTATTCGAACATTGCCACGGTGTCGACGGCGTCACCTCCTCCAACCCAGTTCATGCTGACGGCAACGACACAAAACGCCAGTCAGATATATCTGAGCTGGAATATCCCGTCGAATAACGTTCTGGGATTCAGAATAGATCGCTGTGTTGGAGCCCCCTGCACCAACTTCACTCCACTCGTGGTGCTTGGAGCGAGTGTCAGCACCTACATCGATTCCGGACTTCCATCCGGGGTGACGCACAATTACCGGATAACAGCGATCACCAACAATGACACGATCGTCTCGAATGTGGCTTCCGCGACGACACTGGCCAACCCAGGCGCGCCGTCCAACCTGGTCGCTGAAACTATCTCCCCAAGTCAGATCCGGCTTAAATGGGTTGATAATTCGTCGAATGAGGTCGGATTCAGAATCGAACGATGTCTGGGAGCCGGCTGCGGCAATTTCAGCCAGATCGCCCTGGTTGGAACCGATACGACTGAAATAATCGATATCGGTCTGGTGGCCAACACCACATACAACTATCGTGTTCTTGCTTTCAACGGAACAGGCGGCTCGGCCTACTCGAACATTGCAACCGCCACGACGCTGTTCATCAACGGCATCCCGGCGGTTCCGAGCAATCTTCGACTGGTGTTCGCCTCAAGCAACCGAATCGATGTTGCCTGGGATGATAATTCCGAGAATGAGATGTGGTTTGAGCTGGTGCACCAGATCAGAGGCGAGCGTTATGGGAGGGTTATCTATCTGAGCCCGAACACGACATTCTTCTCGACCACCGGACTCAACCGGATCACAACCTACTATTACCGGATCAGAGCCTGCAACTCCAACGGGTGCTCACCGTACTCGGCTGAGATACCGGCAACGACAAAGTAAGAGCAGGGAATGTAGTAGTTGGAACTCATGACCGGAGCGCAAGTATCACACTTGCGCTCCGGTTTTATTTTTTAATTTAGTAACTGATAGTGTTGGCGAATTCATCCTTTGGTAGATTGTCAGAAATTACAGAATCAAAAAACGAGCGGGAGCGCAGGCGTCCCGCCTGCGTGTATCGGCCGCTGCGCGGCGGGGGGCCCCCGGCCGCGGGGGGGGGGCGGGGGGGGGGGGCGCCAGGGCGCAGGCGTCCCGCCTGCGTGTATCGGCAATTATTCCAATTGAAATTCTCGAGTTCGACTTTTGCGATTGCTCGCAGGCGGGACGCCTGGTTCCGAGGCTGGAACCAGCCGAACCGGGCGCATCGCCATACGAGCGGGACCGCAGGCGTCCCGCCTGCGTGTATCGGCAATTATTCCAATTGAAATTCTCGAGTTCGACTTTTGCGATTGCTCGCAGGCGGGACGCCTGCGGTCCCGCTCGTATGGCCAATGCCACGATGCGGAGCAGTTACTTGATTTATTCAAAAACGACTTTAAGAAATTTGAGCTTCCCGACCTGCAGGCTGGCTTCCTTGATGGACGTGGAATCAACTTCATACTGCGCTTCAGCAATCTTCTCGCCGTTGAGTTTGACGCCGCCCTGCGATATGAGCCTTCGCGCCTCGGCTTTTGAGGGCGCCAGATCGAGTTGAACCAGCAGATCGACCAGTTTGATTTTCCCGGCGCTCCCTTTGATCACCCTGGTTTCAAGATCGGCGGGCGCCTGATGTTCACGGAAACGGCGGATGAATTCGGCCTCAGCCCTGTCGGCTTCCGCCTGAGTGTGGAAATCCGCGACGATCTTCTTTGCAAGCTCTGATTTGACATCGCGCGGATGACGGCTGCCGGCTTCGACATCGGCCTTGAGCCGGCTCACATCTTCAGGCGTCAGATCGGTCAAAAGCTCGTAATAACGCCACATCAGATCATCGCTGATAGACATCACCTTGCCGTAAATATCATCCGGTGATTCGGTGATTCCAATGTAATTATCGAGGCTCTTGGACATCTTATTGACGCCGTCGAGGCCTTCGAGCAGCGGCGTCGTGATAATGACCTGCGGCTCTATGCCGTATGCCCGCTGGATTTCACGTCCCATCAGAAGATTGAACTTCTGATCCGTCCCTCCAAGCTCGACGTCCGCCCTTAGAGCCACCGAATCATATCCCTGCACCAGAGGATAGAGCAGCTCATGAACGTTAATTGGTATTCCGCCGGCGAAGCGCTTGGCGAAATCGTCGCGCTCAAGCAGTTGGGCAACCGTCACCTTGGCAGTCAGCCGTATGATGTCTTCGGGGGTGAACGCATTCATCCACCGGGCGTTGAAATCGATGATCGTCTTCTCAGGATCGAGCAGCTTGAAAATCTGATTCTTGTATGTCTCCGCATTCTGATTGATCTGTTCTCTGGTGAGGGGAGGACGGGTGCTGTTTCGACCCGTCGGATCACCGATCAGCCCAGTGAAATCGCCTATCAGAAAAATCACGTCGTGACCGAGCTGCTGGAAATGACGCATCTTGCGGATCAGCACTGTGTGACCAACGTGGATGTCCGGAGCCGTCGGATCAAAACCCGCTTTGACACGCAGCTTGAGTCCCGTCGATGCGGCTTTCTGCAGCCGGACCTTCAGATCCTCCCGCGGTATGACATCGACTGTCCCTTTGGTTAAATATGATAATTGCTCGTCTATAGTCATAGGTCGATAAGTTTAAACTTTAAACTCCGTTTGTTTCAGTCTCTGAACCCAGTTTTCGGATTGCCAGTGAGCGGAACTCATCGATCATCTTCCGGTCTTCAAAAGCGCGCATCGGAATCAGGTTGAATGAATCTTCGCCGTAAATCAGGAGAAAGCCGTCCGGACTCTCTAGAAAACGTTGATAATATTTCCAATCGAGATTTGACTCAATACTACCCATCAAATAAATGATGCCCTCATCGCTGAACGAAACAATATGCTCTGCCCGATAGAACTCTTCCTTATCCCACTTGCGACTGGCGGCAAGCCGTCTGAAAAAAGCGGCGCCGAAGAAGATGATCAACCCGAGCGATAAGGGGATCACCGCCTGCAGGTTTAAATTGCCAAGCAGGAACCAGAGGGCCCCTGCAAGCATCAACAGGCCTCCGACCACTCTCTCCGGGGGCATACTGTATTGTTTTTCGCGGAAGAATTCTTTCGCTGAGAAATAATCTTCCCAGCCGAGATGGAATCTTATGGTCATTGAGTTTCTGGAATCTTTCTGATTTATTCGACACCTTCGCGATAACCGAGCCTTGTCCGTGCGTTGAGGTCGGCCTGTTCAAGTCCCACACGGATGGTGCGCCATCGCCCCAGCCTGCGGGCATTGCCCGGCTCGTAGGTTATTGTGTACTGGCTGTGAAGCTCGTCTATCAGATCATCGAAGATGCGTTTGAGTTTCATGCGGCTGGTCAGCAGGAAAAAGCCGCCATCAGTGGTGATGTAACGCCCGCCGCTCTCCTGAGAAATCTGTTTGAGCGTCTGAGCCGATGCCTGTCTTTCGACCGACCTGCGGGAGCTTTTATCCGTATTGACCAGGTCAATGGCATAAACGGCAGTGCCGGCAAGGAAAGTTCGGCGCTCGACCTCGCGCAGAGTGGTACTTGAGGCGCTGTCTGCGCCGTCCGAGATCAGCACCAGCGCGCGACGCCGTTCCGGTCTTTCTCGAAGATCCGCGCTCGCCGTCAGAATCGCATCGTAGAGAGGCGTGCTCCCCTGTCCGCTCACCTGCTTGAGCAACGGCTTGAGTCCTTGCACCGTTGTATTGAAATCCCTGATCTTCTTCACTCCATCGGCATCGAAAGTATAGACCGCAAGTGTATCAGTCGGACGCAGGCGGTATGCCAGATCCATGACCGAATTGCGGTATTTGTTGAGATCCTTTTCGATGACGCTGCCCGAAGTATCGAGAACCACCGCCACGGCAAGCGGGGCTTCTTCGCCGAAAAATTCGAGCATCTCCTGGTCCCGGCCATCTTCCAGAAGCGAAAAAGCCTCCTTATCGAGGCCGGTCACATACTTTCCGCGCGCATTCGTGACCGTCACGTTGACCACCACCTGGGTCGTAGCAATGCTGACAGTATCGACCATCACCCCCGATACCGGCTGATCCGCCGAATTGAAAAGCCCCGTATATCGCTGCCTCATCGCCTCGGTTATCCGGTACTGACCGGCTTTGAACTCCCTGCCGAAATCGCTCAGGAATTCCCGCTCCGTCGCGCGCCGGTTCGGATCATGGCAGATCGTGCAGTTGCTTCTGAGTTCCTCTTTTGAGCGCGGATCGGCTGCATAAAGCCTCAAATACTGTGGATGCGCAACTGCGCGCCAGCACGTAAAACCAATAAAAATTGCGATGATGATGATTCTGGAAATTGCTTTGAGTGTCATCTGGACTTCTTTAATTCCCGGTAATGCTTGTTTTTGAAGAGGACGAAGCTATTTTGCCATCAGCGGCCCTGCTTTGCCAACAATGAGTCTAAAGTCCAAAGTTAAATTTTTAAACGGCTTCAAAGTTTGTACCATTTCTCCTCGCTCCACCTTTAAATGTTAAAGATCCCAGCCGAGTCAGGAAGTACTTATTTGCGTAACATCAGTTACGTTAATCAGTAGCTGAACAGTTACAAACTTTAAACCTGCTCCAGTCTGAGTTTTGACCGCTCAAGCAGTGTCTGTTAATATCCCGGTCAGCTTTTGTGCCTCCTTGGTTTGATTAATAATCCTGCACAAAATTTATCTTGTTTATCGAGAGGATTCGGATACAGCAATGGCAGCAACGAATATGGAGAAGATCGTCAGCTTGTGCAAAAGGCGCGGCTTCATCTTTCCCAACTCATCAGTTTATGGCGGACTCGGATCGACATGGGATTACGGGCCGCTCGGAGTGGAGTTGAAAAACAACGTCAAGCGGGCATGGTGGCGCGCCGTCGTTTATGATCGTGACGACATGGAAGGGCTGGATGCGGCCATCCTCATGAACCGCCTGGTATGGCGCTATTCAGGCCACGAAGCGACATTTTCAGATCCGATGGTCGACTGTCGTGGCTGCAAGTCGCGAAGCCGGGCCGATCATCTCAAGGACGGCAAGTGTCCCAATTGCGGTTCGGCCGATATGACTGAAGCCCGCAATTTCAACCTCATGTTCAAGACCACGGTCGGCCCGGTGGAAAACGATGAGAACATAGCCTATCTACGGCCCGAAACCGCCCAGGGAATTTTCGTAAATTTCTCGAATGTCCAGCAGACCATGCGTCGCAAGCTGCCATTCGGCGTGGCTCAGATTGGCAAGGCCTTCCGCAATGAAATCACTCCGGGCAACTTCACCTTCCGCACTCGCGAGTTCGAGCAGATGGAGATCGAATATTTCTGCAAGCCTCCGCAATACCTGCAGCCCGGCGAAAAGAACGATGTGGAGCTGCACGAGGAATGGGTCCAGCAACGATTCAACTGGTACGTCAAACTTGGCATCGCTCCCGAGCGACTGCAAAAACGCGAACAGAGCCCTGAGGAGCTGGCCCATTACGCAAAAGCCACCGTCGATATTGAATATCTCTTCCCGGGCTCGCTCGGATTCAGCGAACTTGAAGGAATCGCCAATCGCCAGGACTTCGATCTCTCCGCTCACAGCAAGGAAGTGCCGGATGACGATCTGACGCGCCTGAAGCTGACGAAGAACACCGACAGCGTCGAGAAACTCGATTTTTTTGACGATCAGTATGTCGATCCCGCAACGGGAAAGAAGGGTGCGCGTTACATTCCCTACGTCATCGAACCCTCTGCGGGCGCTGACCGCGGGACGCTCGCCTTCATCTGCGAAGCCTTCCACGAGGAACTCGTCGGCGAGCCGAAGCAGGAAGACCTCGCCGCACTGCGCGAGGCTATCGCCGCAGCCCGCAAAAACCTGGACAAGAAGACCACTGAAGCTGAAAAGGCCGAGCAGAAGGGAGATCTCAAATCGGATGCCCCTAATGCCGGTCAGTTGAGGGCGATCAACGGCGCTCTCGAAGTCGCCGAAGCCGGGCTTCCCGCAACTCTGCTGAGCGTCGAGGAGGCGTGCGATCTGCCGGGCGCCGACCGCATTGAACTTCTCAAAAAGGTTCGCCAGACGGCTTCAAAGCTTTGTGACGAATTCACAAGGGTCGTTCTGAAACTTCACCCGCAGCTTGCACCGATCAAGGTCGCCGTCTTCCCTCTGAAAAAGAACGAGCCGCGCATAGTCGAGCTGGCCAGACAGATCAAAAACGATCTGCAACCCTCACTGCGCACCATCTACGACGACACCGCCGGAATCGGCAAGCTCTACCGCCGACAGGACGAGATCGGAACCCCTTTCTGCATCACTGTCGATTACCAGTCACTCGATGACCAGACTGTCACCGTCCGCAACCGCGACTCCATGCTGCAGGAAAGGAAGAGCATCACCGAACTGACTGCCTATCTTATGGAGAAGTTAAAAGCGTAGGTGCCGGTTGTCAGTTGTCAGTTGACAAACGTCAACTGCATTTAAAACTCTGATTTTTTTATGAACCTCCTCCAGGCTGTTATTTTAGGAATCATTCAGGGATTGACGGAATTTATTCCCGTCAGCAGCAGCGGGCATCTGATCGTTGCTGAAAAATTAATGGGGCTCGATAAAGTGATGAGCGCCGAGCAGATCACTGCTTTTGTTGCAGTCATGCAGCTCGGTACACTCATCGCGGTCATTGTCTATCTTCTTGGCGACATTCTGACCATTTCAATAGGCTTCATCAGCGGAAATTACAAATTTCTCCGCGGACTGCGGGACAACAGCTCGCGCAAAGCCTCCAGACTCGGATGGATGATCATTCTCGGGACCATTCCAATCGGAATCATAGGGATTCTGGCCAAGAAGATCATCGAGGGAAACCTGACGAAGAATCTCTATCTCATCGGAATCAGCATGATAGTTTGGGCCGTGATTCTCTTCATTGCCGAGCAGGTTGGAAACAGGCGTCGCGAGCTGGAGCATGTCGGCACCCGGGAAGCATTGATCATTGGATCTTTCCAGGTGTTCGCATTAATTCCGGGTTCGTCCCGATCAGGAACGACGATCGCCGGCGCGTTGTTCGCAGGGCTGAGCCGCGAAGCGGCTGCGCGCTTCTCCTTCCTGCTCTCCATACCCGCCATCGCTGCAAGCGGCATCCTCGAATTCAAGGAAGCGCTGGCGCTGCTAAACGGCACAAGCATGTTCAATCTGGCGGTGGCAACCCTGATTTCAGGCATTGTGGGATATCTGAGCATCGCCTTTCTGATAAATTATCTTCGACGACACACGACCTACCTTTTTATCTTTTACCGCCTGCTGGCCGGGGTTGCGATTATTGTCTTTGCTTACAAAAACATTTAGTCGCGTATCCGGGGGTGGGGGGGAGATTGCCTGCCTGTTGCCCTTTTATTGCCCGTTTATTGTTTAAATGAATAAAGTTTCGCCGGGCGATGAGCGCCATCGCTGCGAGTCTCGTTGAGTTCGCGTATTTGTCCCTGGAGCAGAATCTTTTTTCTAAAATTGCGCTTGTCCACGGGGCGCTGAAGGATTATCTCGTAGACGCGCTGAAGTTCGGAGAGGGTGAACTTTTTGGCCAGCAGTTCATAACCCACGGTAGTCCATTCAATCTTGTTCCTCAGACGCCAGACGGCGTAATCGAGTATCTTGCGATGATCGAAGGCGAGGCGCGGAGGCTTGAAGACAGAATGCCATCTTGCATCGGCGGCATCTGAAGCTGCCGCAATGGTCTGCCGTTCGGCATCGACCAGAGCAAAATACGAGACACTGATCACGCGCCCTCTTGGATCACGCTCAGGTTCGCCGAAGGTGTAGAGCTGTTCGAGGTAGACATTTCTGACGCCAACTTCTTCCTGCAACTCCCTGGCCGCCGCCTCTTCCAGTGATTCGCCGATGCCGACGAATCCTCCCGGCAAAGCCCACAGGCCCTGGTATGGCTCATTGCCGCGACGGATGAGCAAAACCTTGAGATCATCGTCCACGATCGTGAAGATCACCAGATCCACGGTCACCGATGGGCGGGGATATTTTTCCAACTGGCTCATTGATTGTTCCCGGTCTTTAGAATTTTCTTCATTACTTCATCAGTCGTCGTGAATTGAACACCCGCAGTGCGCATCTCTTGAAGACTGTCGGAGGTCGACTCGGTCGCGACGCCGCGAACGGCATCCTCGACCAGATAAACTTTTGCTCCAGCCTCCGCCAGGCCGAGACCGCATGCCCTGACGCAGTAATCGGTGGCGACTCCGAAGACTATGCATTCCTGCCCGTTAAAAACGTCCTTTCGACGCAGTCCGTCAAGCCATGCATTCGAGAAAAGATCGAAGACTTTTTTGCTTACGATGTAATGCCTTCCTGTTTCGATACGGGCATCGGGATCCGCCGCGGCATCGAAGCTAAGTTCTTCTCGCGGCAATTCCGGCAGCTCGGCGAATATTCTTTCCGCCCCGCGAGTCCCTTCGATACAGTGAGGCGGAAAGATTTTGAATTCCGGATCGTCAGGATCATGAGCGCATCGGGACGAAATTGTCGCAATGCCTTTCCGGCCGGCAATCGTCAGCAGCGCCTCGATGTTCGAGCGAATCGACTGGGCGTCGGGCACGGCCAGCGCTCCATCCGTGTCCATGAAATCATGTTGTGTATCAACATCGAAAAATATCATCAGTCCCTCTCAATCCACGCTGTTTTACAGTAATTTTCGCCTGTTCCATAATCTATTTTTCTGCCTCAATGATCTGCCGCGATTTCGCGCATCAAATCAAGACGTTTTTTCTCCAGCTCCTGACTGTATTTAACCGGGAAGTTATCCGGGGACTCAAAGCGTCTGAATCCTGAAGGCAGTTTCAATAATTGATCAGAAGCATGTCTTCGCATCTGATTCAGATCAGGTCCTTCAAATAGTTCCCGCCCGTCCTCCATTACTCTGACAAGCAGTGGAATGCCGGTTTTCATCGTCTCATCCTGCAAGGCTATCGTATCGCCGGTGAAGAAGCCGTTCTCGCCGGCCTTGCGCCATACCTGTTTGCGGCACGGGTAGGTAGCCTTGTCCTTGCTGAGCTTCATTCTTGGTTCGATACGCCCGTCAAACTCGACATCCACCAGCTTGTAAACACCACCCAGGGCCGGGGCATCCCGCGAGGTAGAAAGCTCCGTTCCAACGCCGAAAAGATCTATTCTTGCTCCGTCATCGAGCATCTTCGAAATCTTGAATTCATCCAGATCCCCGCTCGCCAGGATCTTCGTATTCTGCATACCCGCTTTATCAAGTATCGTTCTCACTCCCTTGGATAACTCCGTGAGGTCCTCGCTGTCGAGTCGCACCCCACGCAATTGCGGGCCGTATTTTGTCGCCGTATGCGCGGCTTCAATCGTGTCGTAGGTATCCAGCAGGAGTGTTGTGCTTTCAGGAAAGACCTTGAAATAGGCATCGAATGCCTCTTCCTCGCGGTCGAATGCCATCGTGAAGGAATGTGCTGCGGTTCCAAATACGGGGATATCGAACATCCTCCCGGCCTCGACATTCGATGTCCCCACACACCCGCCAATATACGCCGCACGCGCCGCATAAATCGCGGCTCCGAAACCATGGCATCTGCGCGCCCCAAACTCTATTACTCCACGACCGCGCGCCGACTCAACCACTCGCGCCGCCTTCGACGCTATCAGCGTCTGAAAATTGATCGTCGCCAGCAGGTACGTCTCCACTATCTGAGCCTCTATCAACGGCGCAGTCACCCTCAATATCGGCTCACCAGCAAATACCACCGTCCCCTCAGGCACCGCCCATACCTCTCCCGTAAACCGGAACCCCTTGAGATATTCGAAAAATCCTTCATCCACATTCCGGAATACCGGCAGCCCCCGCAGATAATTTATCTCTTCATCGCTGAAACTCAACTCCGTCAGATATTCCAACGCCTGCTCCAACCCCGCCGCCACCAAATATGACCTCTGCGGCGGCAGCTTCCTCACAAATAACTCAAAACTCGATCGCTCAAACCTGCCGTTCAAATAATAGGCAGCCGCCATCGTCAATTGATACAAATCAGTCGCCAACCCCGACATTCGTCCTTCTCTCTTCATCATCTCTTATTCTTTTCCTCTCAACCTGCCCACCGAATCTTAGTGTAAATAGTACACTAACAATATTCTTTGAATTCAGGGCTGTCAACCTGTATTTTGAGAAGAGGGAGAACATATCCATTCGGGAAGTCGTAAAGAGTTAACTGGTAAGGATAACCGCAGGAGGTAAAAGACAAATGAACAATGGAATCTTCGATCAGTTAAAACGCAAGGCCCAGGAGCTGGATGAAAAGCTGGATTTGAAGAGCCGGATCGAGCAGGGCGTGAATGTGGCAAGCGACGTGGCGAAAGCGGCGACTGAAACAATCAATCAGGCTGCGAGCACGGCGCGCGAGCAATTCGGGAAGATAGATGAACAGTACAAGGTGGCTGATAATCTGCGAGATTCGGCAGCGAAGACTGAAGAGACGATAAAAGAGGGAGCACGCGCAGCGCAGGAAGGTGCCGAGCAGTTCTCGAAAGCGGCTGAAGACACGGCGCGTGAAGTGTTTGGAAGCGCCCAGTCTTATTACAAGCGCGCCGAGCAAGCCTACAACTTCGGCGCCAGTTCGGCGAAAGTCGTCGAAGCCACGTTCAGCGGGTACGAAAAGGCCAGGTCCTGGATCAAGGAGAATCCGGGAAAAAGCGCCGTCGTCACACTCTCATTGATTGCCGGAGTTCGGATGGGTTCAGCGCTTCCAAGTATGGGCGTGACGGTACTTGGAGCAGGCGGATCGGGCAACTGGCTGTTTCACAGCGCGCTGCCGGTGGTTGGGCTGCGGAAGGTAACTGAAAAATATACCGATTACCTGAAGGAACAGGAGAGGCTACTGGCATTAGGAAATCTCGATGATGCAGCCAGAGAGCGCCTGGAGTTTCAGCGCAACCTGACAAAATATGTCGGCGCTCCGCTGCTTGGAGCATTCAGCGTCGCAGCCGGAGCTTCGATGATCGGTGCCGCCTTTTCAGGCGCCACGGCCTCGGGATTGCCTGTCAGCCTGCTGCTTGGATCGAATCCGCTGCTCAACGGAATCTGGTTCTTCGCCAATGGAATGGTCTGCATCAGCGAAGGGTACAAGTTCTTTATGATCGCACTGGCTGACCAGGAAGAAGTGGAGCGAGTCGTTCGTGAAATCAAAGGCCTGCTGCCTGCCTGAAAAAAGGCGGAAAGAGGAATGAAGAATGGAGAATGGAGAATGAAGAATTAAGAATGCGGAATGAAGAATGCAGAATGATTTAAATGTGTATTTTAGATTGAATGATTAGGAAGACTCAGTGTCTTTAACAGATTTGAATCAATGTTGCGAATTCTTCATTCTGCATTTTTCTCGATTCTCGATTCTTCATTCTCCATTCTTCTTCGGGTTTTCTAAGGAGCGAGGCGCGAGATTTCCCAGGAATCCGCGCCTCTAGTGTATTTGATTCGGTCGTGAAGCCTGCTTTCGCGGCCCTGCCAGAATTCGATGCAATCCGGTTTGACTCTGAAGCCGCCCCAATGAGGAGGGAGTTCTATCGGATACTGTCCGAACTTTGATTCGTGCTCAGCAACCAATCGTTCAAGTATTTCCCGGTTTGGTATTTCAGCGCTTTGAGGTGACGCCCACGCGCCGATCTGACTTCCCCTGGGGCGGGTCTTGAAGTATTCGATTGCCTCCTGCTCGGAGACTTTTTCGACCTCACCTTCGATTCTGACCTGCCGGTTGAGAGTGAACCAGTAAAATGTCAGTGCCGCTTGCGGGTTTACAGAAAGCTCTTTGCCCTTTCTGCTCTCGAAATTGGTGAAGAATGAGAAACCGCGTGAATCGAAGCCCTTGAGTAGAACTATTCTTGCTGAAACTCTGCCTTCTGGCGTCGCGGTCGACAGGGTCATGGCCTCCGGATCGGGCTGATCCGCATTCATGACCTCTTCAAACCAGTGCCTGAATTGAATCATCGGATCGGAATCAACGGATCTCCTGCTCAATGGATGTGAGCTGTATTCCCTGCGTAACAATGAAATTTTCCGTGAGATATCGTTCATGATTATTAAAGTTGTTGACCGGCATTTAACCTTTCTGTAGACTCTCTCTGCCCGTGAGTTCTCCTCATTATTAACGACAATCGAACTCACTACCTGAACAGAATAAGGGTATTAATCTCTTTTTTCGAAACTGAAGCAATCCCCCTTTGGTTCCAGATCGACTAATCAAGACTGAAATTCAGTCAACATTGTGATTGGAACGAATGATGTCCGACCCCGATTAGCTCAAAGCATCGGATTTCTTCAGAGACTCCGATATCAATAACCAATGCCATGAAAGAAAGTTGGAGGGGCCCCGCGAACTCTCTCCTGTGCGGGTAAGGACTATGCTGAAAAATTTTGGTCAACTGCTTTTTCAAAAAAGAAACGACGCTAAACTCTCCATTACCGAACTGGCAAATCTGTCCGGCCTCAGTGAGACTACGATAGAATCATTTGAGGAAGGACATGGTGAATTGCCGAACTTTGACACCTGCTATCGACTTGGACAAATAATCTCTTCGCGCAGCGGTCAGATGTTTGTCCTGCAGGATTGTGGCAAGCCCTGAGAGCAGACAAGCTTGAAAATAATCCCACTGCGGAATTGTTTTTTGTGCAATAGAAAAAAACGGCTGGAGCGGGTTTGCAGCCTGCTCCGGCTTTCACCAAGACGATCTGTAATCTGCTTGTAAAATCAGTATGCTTCACAGCAGGTTAAACCCTTCCTGGCTGAATCCAACCATATCCGAGCCCATTTTCAAGCGTAACTCCTCGAGAAGAGGCAGGTAAGCATCTCTTTCAAGCCATCGCTCATAACCGAGGGAGCGCAACAGTTGAGGCATGCCGAGTTCCGTACTGCGCCGGCCACCGGCTCCGTCGCCGTCGAAAATGGTGTCAACGACGGCGCGGCATGCGCGACTGGCGATCTGATCGGCGAAAATTTCAGGATCGCAGGGAAGGACGGGGCTGATTGCAGCCTGAGTCTTCAAACCTGCTCGCGTCAGTTTTTCGATTGCAGCGAGGCGTTTTTGAATACTCGGCGATGTCGGAGTGATCTGTTTTCTGACATCCTCCCTGTTGGTCTCGATAGTCATGCTGATGGCCACGCGCGAGCCGAGCCGGGTGAGAAGGTCGATGTCCCTTTGAATCAGCGGTGAACGAGTCTGGACGACGAGAAAACCGAAATCCCCTGATGCTGAAAAGACTTCAAGAATGCCCCGTGTGATTTTCAGTCGCGACTCAGCCCCCTGATACGGATCCGTGGCAGTGCTCATGAATATTCTCAGTGATCCGAAAGTTCCCTTGCGCCGGGCAGCCTCCAACTCGGCTTTAAGTAGTTCGGAGGCGTTCATCTTCGCTTTGACCCATTCTCCCCATGGCGCGCCCGAGAAACGCTGAACCGGCATCGCGCGGACGTAACAATACGGACAGGACCCTTTGCCGAAAGCGCATCCCTGATAGGCATTGAGCGAATGCGTGTAGGTCGAGAGAAAACCTCCCGTCGGATTGAGGATGGATTTTGAAAGTATCTCTTCGATCATAAAATATAGTTTAAAGTTCAAGGTTTAAAGTTTAAAGATCGTGTAGCAAAGGCCCTGGTTGCCGTTGATAACAACAAGCTGGAATTATGCTCTTGAGACTCCTTAAACTTTGAACTTTGAACTTCCCGAGCTGCCCGAGCTAAAAGATATTGATCAAAAAAAATTGTGGGAGTAGTATCGCCGACAGTCACTATCTTCGAATAAAAGAGCGTAAATAATCGTTAAAGGATAAAACCAATGAACCCGAACCGACGCCGAGCTGCCGTCCTTGCGCTATCAATTGTCGCAATGCTTGCAACACTATCACAAAACGCGGGGGCGCAATCGGCTCCGCGTCTCGATTACACGATTGGAATCACGGATGCGGTGAAGCACCTTTTCCATATTAAGATTGAAGCCTCGAATACAGGGGGGCGAACTCTTGATATTTCGATGCCTGCATGGACACCGGGCTGGTATACGATCAGGCCATACGCATCGAATGTGATCAAGCTTCAGGCGCATGTCAGCGGAAAACGGCTGCAGATGAAGCTGATTGACAAACAGACATGGCGGATTGAGACTGAAGGCAACAAGACACTGACCATCGAATACGATTATTTTGCCGACAATCTCAACGTCAACGGGGCTGATCTGACCGACAAGCATGGATATTTCCTGGGGACCAGTCTCTTCTTTTATGTTCCGGGGCATACGACGGATAGTCCTGCCCGGTTGAAGTTCGAACTGCCGGCCGGGTGGCGTGTGGCGACCGGTTTGAAGAAGTCATCGGAACCCAACACCTATCTGGCCAGGAATTTTGAAAACCTCGCGGATTGCCCGACAGTGATGGGCGACTTCGATGAGTTCGTCACGACAGCGCTGGGCAAGCCGATTCACATCGTGGTCGACCCGAAAGGACAGGTGGCGCCCGAAGCCGGCGAGAAGCTGAAGGAGTATGTCAGCCGGGTGATCGAAGCGGAGGGCAAAATCTTCGGCGGGCTTCCGTATGACGAATACTGGGTGCTCTATGTAACCGGCAAGCTGCGGGGCGGAGGCGCGCTCGAGCATGAAAATTCAACCAACGTCATGATGCCATCGATGCCGTCGGATCCAAGGTTCGTCATAGGCGTGACGGCGCACGAGCACTTCCATGCCTGGAACGTCAAGCGCATCAAGCCGGCAGGGCTGATCCCGTATGATTACAGCAAGGAACAGTACACGCGCGAACTTTGGTTCGCCGAAGGGTTCACCAGTTATTACGGCGACCTGAGCGCGCGCCGCGCCGGCCTGATGCCAGTTGACGATTACCTGCGCGGAATCGCTTCTGCCATCAGGAGGCTTCAGAACACCGAAGCACGCAAATGGATCTCGCTTTCGGATTCAAGCTTCATCACCTGGCTGAACTATGGCGGGCAGGGCGGCGGATTCACCAATTTCACGGTCGACTATTACGGCAAGGGGGAGCTCGTTGGTCTGCTGCTCGACCTTGAAATTCGCGGCGCGACAAGCAATCGCAAGAGCCTCGATGATGTCATGCGCCATCTTTTCGACAATTACTACAAACGCGCGCGCGGCTATACCAACGAAGATGTCGAGAAGGTCGCTTCAGAGATCGCAGGCCGCAGCTTCACGGAGTTCTTCGCAAAATACGTCAGCGGGACAAACGAACTCGATTATGATTCCGCCCTCAAGCATGCCGGATTGCGCCTTGTCGACGGCAAAATCGCAGACCTCGATGCGGTGACTGACGCTCAGCGGGCACTGCGCCGAAGCTGGCTGGGTGAGTAACGCTTCCGTGGTTTTATTTTTTTGGATAAATCCAGTTAATTATGAGATCACGACGGAGACGGCTCTACTTCGCAGCATCGATCATCTTAGTGCTTGTTTCGACGTATCTGCTGTATCAAATCAGCAAATCGAGAACATTTCAGTTTTTCGGAGAGATAATTCCGCGCGTCGAAACTAAAAGCAAATACGTCGCACTGACGTTTGACGACGGGCCTGTGCCGGGAGCGACTGAAGAGATTTTAGAGATCCTGGGGAAGTCGGGCGTCAGGGCAACTTTTTTTCTGATCGGAGCAGAGCTTGAACAGAATCCGGAAGCAGGAAGAAAGATCGCGGCAGCCGGACATGAGATCGGGAATCATACCTATTCGCATGACAGAATGGTTTTCAAAACTCCTGCGTTCATCGCTTCCGAGATTGAGCGAACCGACGATCTCATCAGGAAGACAGGTTACAGGGGTGAGATAAATTTCCGTGCGCCATTCTGCAAGAAACTGGTGCTGCTCCCTTTTTACCTGTCGAAACACAACCGGAAGATGATCACCTGGGATATCGAACCCGACTCTTTCCCGGAGATAGCCGGCGATTCGAATAAAATCATCGACCATGTGATTCGAAGTTCGAAACCGGGCTCCATCATTCTTCTGCATGCCATGTATCCGAGTCGTCGTGAGTCCTTGAAATCGATCGAAGGGATAATCGCCGGCCTGAAACAAAATGGATATGAATTCAAAACCGTTTCCGAGCTGATCTCATCAGCCGAATAATTTCAAGGAGAACCCAACATGTACAGCCGCAGATCATTTTTGAAGAACGCAGCGACAATTGGCGCGGCAGGACTGGCCACGGCCGGATTCGCCGGAGAGAAGGGCATGGCCAGGGCGCTCGATGCGGTCAGGTATGTTTCGGGCCGCAAGCCGGAGGATGTGGCGGCCGATGAGGATTTCTGGTTCGAGATACAACGTGCCTTCACGGTCGACCGGACGCTGATCAATCTGAACAATGGAGGAGTCAGCCCCTCGCCGAAAGTCGTTCAGGAAGCGATGCGAAGGTATCTTGAATTTGCCAACGGCGCGCCGGTTAATAACATGTGGCGAGTGCTCGATCCCCAGATCGAAAGCGTTCGCAGGCGGCTGGCCATGGCTTATGGCTGCGATATGGAAGAGATTGCGATAACACGCAATGCCAGCGAGTCGCTCGAAATCTGCCAGCTTGGCCTCGATCTCAAACCCGGCGACGAGGTACTGACGACAAACCAGGACTATCCCAGAATGCTGACAACGTGGCGCCAGCGTGTCCGCCGCGACGGCATCGTGCTTAAACAGGTATCTTTCCCGATACCGCCGAAGAGCCCGGAACAACTCGTTGAAATTTTCGAAAAGAACATCACGCCGCGAACACGTGTCATCCATTTCTGCCACATCACCAACCTCAGCGGTCAGATCTTTCCGGTGAAACAGATTTGCGATCTGGCCCGGTCGCGCGGTATTGAGGCGATAGTCGACGGCGCGCATGCATTCGCCCACTTTCCGTTTAAACACGCCGATCTCAATTGCGATTATTACGGATCCAGCCTGCACAAATGGCTGCTCGCCCCCTTCGGAACGGGCATGCTTTACGTTCGCAAGGCAAAGATTCCGAACATCTGGTCAATGATGGGCTCCGAAGAAAAAAATGGCGCCGATATTCGAAAATTCGAGGAGATCGGGACTCACCCTTCGGCGAATGCCCTGGCGATCAATGAGGCGCTTGATTTCCATGAGGGAATCGGTCCCGAACGCAAAGCCGCAAGGCTTCGCTTTCTCTTCCATCGCTGGGCCAAACGACTTGAGGAGCACAAAGGCGTCAGGGTATTGACCAGCTATGATCCCCGTCAGTCCTGCGGGCTCGCTCTGGTCGATGTCAAAGGAGTAAACCCGGGTGATCTGGCCGCACATCTATTCGACAAATACAGAATCATCGTGACGGCGATCGTTCACGACGAATTCAAGGGACTCCGCGTCACTCCCAATGTCTACACCACAGTGCGCGAGGTCGATATCTTTGTCGAAGCGGTCGAGAAATTCATCCAGAACAGCAAGGCGTGATGACCGCAACATTAATGGAGGCCTGATTGGTACTGCTCAAAATCTCTTATCACCTGCGCGCGCATCATGTTGCTGAATACGATCGCGTCTTCGCCGAACGCACGCTCCCGCTGATTAGAGAGCATGGCTTCCGCTTTTGGGGCATCTGGAGGACGATTGTCGGAGATGCTCAGGAGTACCTGGAACTATGGGAGTTCGATTCGATCGTCGACTTTGACGAAAGCTGGAAGAGGCTGATGGCGGATCCGCAACTCAAATCGATCTTCGAAATAACCGGCCCGATGGTCGAGAACGAGAATCTTTCGCTCTTCGAGCCATCGCTGCCGGGTGAAACCGTCATTTCAATGAGACGGTGATGACTCAGGATTTCTGGATTCATCCTCGGACTTGATACCGAACCGTTCAGCCATCGTCGGAGAACAACTCTTTGCGGCATGGATCTCATCGCTCGCCTGTTCAGTTACGGTTTTGGTCATCTACTGGTTTGCCATTGAGCGGGCATCGAGCACCGGGAATCGAGGATAAATCGGGGCGATTGGATGGCTTCGAATATTTCCCACAGCGGTTTGGCCTTCCCGGTGGCGCTTTCCAGGTTTGCCACCGGGAGAAATTTTTCAAGAACCTGCTTGCTAAAAAGTTACCATGAATATCTGGTAACCTTTAAAGAAGCGGACTAAACTTAAGACGTGTTATCAACCCAAAGAGAGATGTGAACTCATCAGCGACGGGATTTTACCGTTTGGTCGCTTATGAAAATTCACTTCTCCATACAAAAACTCAGAGAGGAACAATGAATAAAACATCATCTATCATGATCAGATTGTCAGTAGTCGCAGTATTTGCCTTAAGCCTCGGTCTTATTGGTTTTGCGCAGGCGACAGCGACTCAGCCGAAAGCCGGAGCACAAAAGGCGACGACGCCTGCCCCGGCCAAAGTCGCACAACCAACAATGACAATGACAAAGCAGGCGCCTGCTCCCAAGAAGGAAGAGCCCAAGAAAGCGATCACTCCCGTCAAGCCGAAAGAGGAGCTTCTCGATCTGAACACCGCGACGAGGGATCAGTTGAAAGCTCTTACCGGTGTCGGCGACGCTTATGCCGACGCGATTATCAAAGGCCGCCCATACAAGGCTAAGAACGAACTCGTAAGCAAGAAGATTGTTCCGGACGCCACCTACAAGAAGTTTGCAGCGAAGGTGATCGCCAAGCAGAAATAGATTCATTCGATTTTCTCGAACCGTCGAGAGTCGATGATATCGGCACGGAGTAAAGGAAATAAGTTTCCTTTACTCCGTGTTTTTTTTCTGCCATATGGCATATGGCATTCAGAATCAGATCGCTTTTCAAGTTGAAGGCCGGAGAAATATTCAGATGAACGAGATCAGAGTAGCGATTGCGGCTCCGCCCATGACGAGAATTGCGAGGGCTCCCAGAAGATTGAGCATTCTGCCGTTGACATGTTCGCCCATGACCTTGGGATTATTGCTGATCATCATAATTATCACGAGCAGCGGCGGGGCGAGCAGGCCGTTGACGACGGCTGCGGTGAAGAGCATTTTGATCGCGTTGACGCCGGAATATTCGAGGGCCATCCCGGCAAACATGCTGAAAGCCACTACAGAATAGAACTTCTTTGCCATGCGGGGTTTTTCATTGATTCCGGAGCGCCAGGCACCGGCTTCTGAAATGGCATAAGCGGCCGATCCGGCGAGCACCGGGACGCCGAGAAATCCCGTGCCGATAAGCCCGACCGCAAACAGGATGTAAGCTGCATCACCGGCGAGCGGTCTGAGGGCCTCGGCCGCTTCGCGGGCCGTCTGAATATCGCGCAGACCGGCTTTATACAAGGTCGCTCCGGTCGTCAGAATGATGAAGTAAAAGACAATGACGGAGATGCTCATTCCGAATACCACATCATTTCGCGCGTCTTTGAGCTCCTTACGGCTGGCGCCCATTCTCTGGCCCACGGTCTTCCGGCCCATGGACTTTTCTTCCTCGACCTCTTCCGCCGCCTGCCAGAAGAACAGGTAAGGCGAAATGGTCGTTCCGAGTATCGCCACAAGAGTCATGAGATAACCACTGTCGAGGGAGATCTTCGGCAACAGCGTGGCTCGAATGACTTCTGACCACTGCGGATGCGCGAGAAATGCCGAGCCGACATAAGCGAAGAGCACCAGCGTCAGCCATTTGAAGATGCGCGCAATATTTCGATAAGAGGCGAATATCAGGAGCAGCAATATAATTGCAGTGAAGATCGGAACGAAGATGAATGATGGCAATCCGGTGAGCAACTCGGCCGCTTCGGCCATGCCTCCAAGATCGGCTGCAATGTTGACTGTATTGGCGATGAAAACGAGAGAGCACGCAAACCACAGCAGGCTTCTCGGATAGAAGCGCCTCAATACGCTGGCCAGACCTCGCCCTGAAACAAGGCCGATCCTCGCGCACATCAATTGAACCGCAGTCATCAACGGCAGGCTGAGCAAAGCGGTCCAGAGCATACCGTATCCGAAACTGGCGCCCGCCGTCGAGTAGGTTGAAATTCCCGACGGATCATCATCCGCAGCGCCGGTGATCAAACCCGGCCCCAGATTGCGAAAGAAGTACCGCGCTGAGCTTAAGAGTTTCAGTCCCCGGCGCTCAATGGCGACTTGAGTCGGCAGTATTTTCGCTTCGTCGTTCTCTTTCATCCGGCGTCTTTCCACGATGATCCGATCATCGCTTGCCTATCTCTTCATGTAATAAATCGAGCCTTTTCCGGATCTGTGTCAGGCTCTCCATTAATTCATGATGATTTAATTCAGCCTGCGGCGGTTTTTTAGGGGTAATGAAAAAGGTGCCGCCGGGCTCCAGGACGCAGCGATCGATCTGGTGCAATCCGGCGAAGCCCTGCCGGTGAGCAACCGTCATCAACTCTGATTCCGTCATCAGCTCTTTTGAAAGTGAGGAATTAAGGATACGGCCATTTTCAATCAATATTGTCGGTGTTCCCTCGAATAATTCGTCCAGCCTCCGGTGTTTAAACAGAAATCTGACGACAAGATAATTAACTGCCAGCAATGTGAAAGCGCCGACCATTCCGCCGAGTACCGAGTTATCGTTGCCGATAATTGCATTCTGAACTGTGTTTGACAATGACAGCAGCACGACAAGGTCGAATGGATTGAGCTGGGCGAGTCTCGTTTTCCGAAGATGCGAAGCACCACCACCAGAAAAACATATACGATCATCGGTCGCAGCATCTTTTCAATCAATGACAGATCAGAATGGAACATATCCTGGAATATCTTCATCAGGTATTGAGATAAAACCATATCTAAGGTCCTCCTGTTGAATAACCTGTGTCATTTCTGTAAGTCGACAAAATCAACTGCCAATCTGCCACGGCAACTTACTCAAATGAAGGACAACCTTCACCGATAAGTCAATTATTTTCAAGAAAAAGCGGTTTACACACTCCCGGCACGGAGGTTGAGGAGAAGAAAACCGTTGAGACGAATGAATATTGGTTTTCTTTTAAAGGTTAATGCGCAGACAATGCAATATCTTGCGAGGCCGACTTTGAAGAGACGTTGAAAGTCTCAGGCAATAAGACTAATCTGTTTCCCGTGAATCGAGGCGGTCGAAGAAGCTATGAAGCAATCTCGGACAATTACAACAATCGATAGCATCGATTATCAACCAGCCTAAGCCTGTTTTTACAGGCGCGGGGGATCCACATTGACGGAATTAATTCGTCATGGGGCGAATCCAGCGGGATCTGAGAAAGCCGCTGGAAGGGCACTTCCAAGCCCTGGCCCGACAGCTAACCTCGCCGGCTTTTGGAGGAAAAATGAATAATAGACTCACCCTGAACGATACACCGGTAAGCAATCAGGCTAAGGTGGTCGTTGCCACTACTGTTCTCCTCTCTTTTATTTCATTCTGGCGAGCTGCAGCAATAGTCCTTAACGACCTCGCATCGTCAGCATACTACGTAGGTGGAATTGCAGAACAGGCAATAGGCAAATCTGCTCCCTGGTTCATTCTGGGAGTGATGTTGTTTTCATATGCGGTGAGAGCCGTATACGTAGAATCGTGTGCAATGTTCACACGTGGCGGCGTTTACAGATCGGTCAAGGAAGGGATGGGCGGAACGCTTGCGAAGATTTCCGTGTCGGCATTGATGTTCGACTACATCCTGACCGGGCCGATATCCGGCGTCTCTGCCGGTCAGTATCTGGCCGGACTGATTAACGACACAATGCTGCATTCCCACTGGGGAAAACT
>JADJLO010000031.1 GCA_016710075.1 Acidobacteriota bacterium
TAAAGACCTCCGCCAGATAATCAACCGCGCCGAATTTGAGCAGGACCGCCTGCCCGGTTTTGACTTCGCTCAAGGTTGACCGTCCTGCGATACCACCCGACGCCGCGGTAATCTCTCAAATCCTCGAACTGAGAATTCCAGGAGGAGGGAACCCGGATAACCCGCCAGTCTTTCAATGTTCCCAAATCCTGGATTTTCAGGACGCCTCCACGGTCTGCTGAGAACTGCCAGTCACCGTCAAGCAATTGGGTCTGGCCAAAAACAGAACTGGAAAATGCTAAATGAAATGCGAATAAAAGCGTCATACGGAGAATGAATTTCATGATGTCTCTCTGCCGGATCTGGATTCGAATTGCTTTTCAACCGAAGTTTACGCTCAAGGGGGCCTGTCTTTCCAGTCAGGAGTCTCCTGATGGAGTTCCGCCTTCAGGCGGAAAATTATTAATGAATGTTCCGCCTGAAGGCGGAACTCCATGCATCACTTCATCACTCCCCATCGCGAAACTCCAAACACGGCCTTGACAGTCATCGCTTCGATGAAGAGAATAGAAAACTTATGGAGCATGGCCGAGTGGCCGAAAGCGGCGGTTTGCTAAACCGTTGTAGGGCTAAAACTTCTACCGAAGGTTCGAATCCTTCTGCCTCCGCTCTTTTTTAGTATTTTACAATTCAGCGCGTGGCCATTTCCGGCGAATTGCTCCACGTAAAAAACAGCTAAAGAGCCAACCGGAAATTTCAGTCCAGGTTTATAAAAACGAATTCGGAAAGAACCCCGCGTTGTCAAATAAGCAGCGTGGGGTTTTTTTATTTGCCCCGGAAAATTGATTTTATGAATAATTTCAGAGAGTTCATCCAGGAGGATCGGGTTCGAGTCTTTGACGGTGCGATGGGGACGATGATCTATTCCAAGGGGGTATACATCAACCGGTCGTATGATGAGTTGAATCTTTCAGCGCCGGAGTTGATCCTCGAGATTCACCGTGAATACATCAAGGCCGGATCGGAGATTATCGAGACGAACACCTATGGCGCTTCGAAGTTGAAACTGGCTCATCAGGGACTGGATGAGAAGCTGGGTGAAATCAATCAGGCGGCGGCCAGGATTGCGCGCAAAGCGGCCGAATCAGCGAAGCATGATGTTTTTGTTGCAGGAGCCATTTCGCCGTTGGGAGTCAGGATCGAGCCATACGGGCCGACCTCCGAGGAAGATGCGAAAGAGTTGTTCAGGCAGCAGGCGCAGGCATTGCTGGAAGGCGGCGTCGACTGCTTCGTTCTTGAGACTTTCAGCGATCTGGCGGAGATGCATCAGGCTATCAGCGCCGTCAGGGAATTGAGCGATCATGTCATCTTCGCCCAGATGACGATCAACGAAGAGGGTGAGACGGCATACGGAACTCATCCGGAAATCTTCACTCGCAGGCTGGATCAGTGGCTCAACAGCGAGGGGTATGACGTCATCGGTCTGAATTGTTCCGTCGGGCCGCAGGCCATACTGGAAGCCATCGAGAAGATGCGGCCGTTGACGACCCGCAAGCTTTCGGCTCAACCGAATGCAGGGAATCCGCGTGATGTTGGCGGGCGTCAGATGTATCTTGCTCAGCCGGAGTATATGGCCAAATACGCCAAACGGTTGATCAGTGCCGGCGTCAAGTTCATCGGCGGCTGCTGCGGGACTACGCCTGAACACATCAAGCTGATAGTCGATGCAGTGAGGGCCCTGAGTCCCGGCAGACGGCCGGTTAGCGTCATCAAAATTGAGGAGCACGAGGAGAGAGTCGAACCCGTCCCCTTCGCCGAACGATCCCGGTTCTCAAACAAGATTGCGAATAATCAATTTGTGACCAGCGTTGAAATTGTCCCGCCCAAGGGCTGCGACTCGTCGAAGATGATTGAAGGCGTGCGGACATTGAAGGATGCGGGAGTTGATGCCGTGAATGTGCCCGACGGACCGCGCGCCCAATCGAGAATGGGAGCGCTGGCAGTCTCCTTGATCATCGAGCAGCAGGTCGGCATCGAGGCCGTCACTCATTATGCCTGTCGCGACAGGAACCTTCTCGGGATGTTCTCGGATCTGCTCGGGGCCGCTGCTCTGGGTCTGCACAACTTCCTGATCGTCACCGGTGACCCGCCAAAGATGGGGCCTTATCCGGATGCCACGGCCGTCTTCGACATCGATTCGATCGGCCTGACAAATCTGGTCAATCATCTGAATCACGGAATCGATCCCGGCGGAAACCCGATCGGTAAGCCGACTTCATTCGTCATCGGCGTAGGAGTCAATCCGGGCGCCATCGATCTGGACAACGAAATTCGCCGCTTTGAATGGAAGGTGGAGGCCGGCGCGGAATTCGTCATCACACAACCGATTTTTGACGTCGATCAGTTGAAAAAATTCATCAAGCGGATAGAACATTGTCGCATTCCGGTGATTCCCGGCATCTGGCCGCTGACCAGCTTTCGCAATGCCGAGTTTCTCAACAATGAAGTCCCGGGTGTTTCGGTTCCCGGAGCCGTGCTTGAGAGAATGAGGAACACGCCGGACGGCGCCGCAGCTTTGAAAGAGGGCGTCAGGATTGCCCGGGAGATGCTGATGGAGATTCGCCCTTACGTTCAGGGCGTCCAGGTTTCGGCTCCATTCGGTAAGATCCCTCATGCCCTGGAAGTCTTCGAGGCATTGAAAGCCTGACACGACGATTCGAAACAGACTTGATCCCGATTTATTTTTAAGGAGGCAGATCTTATGAACATCATCAGGATATTTGTTATGGGCATCGCGTTTTTGATCGCAGCGCTGATCACACTGGCGCTTGCCGGAATGGCTTTCACCCTGCTCAGATTCCTGTTCTGGGTGATTGTCGGCCTGATTGTGATTGCCGGGCTCTGGAAGCTGTTCGGCCCGAAGGATGGCGCCGGCTCTTCAGACAACAACCCGCAGGGGAAACTTGAAAATGCAGAAATAACCATTGATGAGTACAAGAGAAAGCTCGAAGAGCAGTTGAAGCAAAAGTAGAGCAAGCTCTCCAGCTTGCTCCACTGGCTGCGGCGCAAACCGGGCTATTTGCGCTCCCCCCTAGAGACAGGAAAATAACAATTGAGCAATTATCAAAAGATAAAAGAGAGGATCGAGAACCTTCTTCGCCACCGCATAGCCATCATCGACGGCGCGATGGGGACGATGATCCAGCGCTACAAGCTGGACGAAGCGGCATATCGCGGCGAGAGGTTCAGCGACTGGCCTCACGATCTGCAAGGCAACAACGATCTGCTTTCGCTGACGCAGCCACAGGTAATCACAGAGATACATCGCCAGTATCTCGAAGCCGGCGCCGACATCATCGAGACGAATACATTCAATGCCCAGGCGATTTCGCTGGCGGATTACAAGATGGAATCGCTCGCCTACGAGATGAATCTGGCTGCGGCGCAGATTGCCCGAAAGGCCGTGGACGAATTCGTTGCGGCCAATCCCGGCCGGGAATGTTTTGTGGCCGGCTCGCTTGGCCCGACCAACCGAACGGCCACGCTTTCGCCGGATGTCAACAACCCGGCATACCGTTCAGTGACATACGATCAACTGATCGATGCTTATTATGATCAGACACGCGGATTAATTGATGGCGGCGCGGATCTGCTGATCGTCGAAACCGTCTTCGATCCTCTCAATTCGAAGGCCGGGCTCTTCGCCATACAGAAATATTTCGATGAGACCGGAAACAAGGTCCCGGTGATGTGTTCGTTCACGATCACCGACGCCAGTGGCCGGACGCTTACTGGTCAGACTGTCGAAGCCTACTGGAATGCGGTCGCTCACATGGACCTGCTGAGCATCGGGATCAACTGTGCGCTGGGGCCGAAGGAGATGCGCCCGTTCATCGAGGAACTCTCGACGATTGCGCCAATCTACGTCAGCGCATATCCGAACGCCGGATTGCCCGATCCGCTCTCGCCGACGGGCTTTCCGGAAACTCCGGAAACCCTGGCGCCGCAATTGAGCGAATGGGCTCAAGCTGGATTTCTCAACATCGTCGGAGGCTGCTGCGGGACGACGCCGGATCACATTCGCGAGATCGCGAAAGCGGTCAAGGGCTGCTCTCCGCGCATCCCTCCCGAAATCGAACCGTACCTGCGACTGAGCGGGCTTGAGGCTTTGACCCTTCGCCCCGATACGAATTTCGTCAACATCGGTGAACGAACGAATGTCACAGGCTCGCCGAAATTCGCGAAAGCTGATTTTGAATGGTGATTATGAAGAAGCGCTGAGCATCGCCCGCCAGCAGGTCGAAAACGGCGCTCAGATGATCGACGTCAACATGGACGAGGGGTTGCTCGATTCCGAGGCCGCCATGACCAGGTTCCTGAATCTGATCGCGACGGAACCTGACATTTCGCGCGTCCCCATCGTCGTGGACTCCTCTAAATGGTCGGTCATAGAAGCCGGATTGAAATGTATTCAGGGCAAGGCCGTGGTCAACTCGATCTCGCTCAAGGGCGGGGAAGAGGAGTTCCTTCATCACGCGCGACTGGTTCGCCGTTACGGCGCGGCAGTCATTGTCATGGCTTTCGACGAGGAAGGCCAGGCGGATTCCTACGAACGCCGGATAGAGATATGCCGGCGGGCATACGACATACTGACCCGGCAGGTCGGCTTCCCGCCGCAGGACATCATCTTCGATCCGAATGTTCTGACTGTCGCCACCGGCATCGATGAACACAACAACTACGCCGTGGATTTCATACAGACAGCCAGGTGGATCAAGGAAAATCTGCCGCTGGCCAAGGTGAGCGGAGGCGTGAGCAACATCTCGTTTTCATTCCGCGGCAACAACGCAGTCCGTGAAGCCATGCATTCGGCATTCCTCTATCACGCGATCAAAGCGGGAATGGATATGGGCATAGTCAATGCGGGCCAGCTTGCGGTCTATGACGAAATCCCCAAAGACCTGCTCGAGCTGGTCGAAGACGTGCTGCTTAACCGCCGGCCTGATGCGACCGAGCGGCTGACAGCCTTTGCCGAATCGGTCAAGCAGCGCGGCAAGGCAGAGGTTCTCGAAGAGGAATGGCGCTCTGCGTCTGTCGAAGACCGCCTGTCGCATGCGCTCGTCAAAGGCATTGCCGATCACATCGAAGAAGACGTCGAAGAGGCCCGCCAGAAGTACGGTCGCCCCCTGGCGGTGATAGAAGGCCCGCTGATGGCGGCAATGAATATTGTCGGCGATCTCTTCGGCAGCGGCAAAATGTTCCTGCCTCAGGTCGTCAAAAGCGCAAGGGTCATGAAGAAGGCCGTGGCCTGGCTTCAGCCCTTTATGGAAGCTGAGAAGACGGCCGATTCGAGGGCCCAGGGCAAGGTGCTGCTCGCCACAGTCAAAGGCGATGTACACGACATCGGAAAAAATATCGTCGGGGTCGTGCTCGCCTGCAACAATTATGAAGTCATCGACATGGGCGTCATGGTTCCGTGCGAAAAGATTCTGCGGACCGCCCGCGAGAGAAATGTCGATATCATTGGCCTGAGCGGATTGATCACACCATCGCTTGACGAGATGATGCACGTCGCGCGCGAGATGCAGCGCGAAGGCTTCACCACTCCGCTGCTCATCGGCGGAGCGACGACTTCAAGAGTGCACACCGCGGTCAAAATCGCGCTCAATTATGAGCCCCCCGTGGTGCATGTGCTCGATGCTTCTCGGGCCGTACCCGTCGTCGGCAGCCTGATCAACCCCGAAACACGCTCCGATTTCGCAATAAAAAATCTGAATCTGCAAATGAAGGACCGGGAGCAGTACGCCTCAAATCGCCAGCAGCGAACGATGCTCACGATCGAATCGGCGCGCGCCAACAGGACCCCGATTGACTGGGCAACGACTGATATCGCGCGGCCTTCATTTACCGGCCAGAGGGTTCTGGACGATTATCCGCTCAATGAAATTGCCGCATACATCGACTGGTCGCCGTTTTTCCACGCATGGGAACTTGCCGGCGTCTACCCCAGAATTCTTGAAGACAAGGTAGTCGGTGAGCAGGCAACCAGACTTTATTCAGACGCGAGGCGGCTTCTCGATGAGATCATTGAGCGCAAACTTCTCAAAGCCCGCGGAGTCTTCGGTTTCTGGCCGGCCAACTCGACCGGGGACGACATTGAACTTTACAGCGATGAGCGCCGGTCAAAGGTCGTTGCCAGATTCCACACGCTCCGCCAGCAGGCCGAAAAGCGCAGCGGCCAGTTTAATCAGGCTCTCGCCGATTTCATCGCTCCTCAAGAGAGCGGCCGTATGGATTTTATCGGCGCCTTTGCCGTAACTGCCGGCATCGGTCTCGATGACATCTGCGCCCGATTCGAGAAGGATCACGACGATTACCACTCGATCATGGCCAAGGCCCTTGCCGACAGACTCGCCGAAGCTTTCGCCGAGCTGCTGCATCAGAAAGCTCGTCAAGAGTGGGGCTTTGTTGAAGGTCAATCTCTCACCATCGATGATCTGATCAAAGAACGCTATCGCGGCATCAGGCCCGCGCCCGGCTATCCCGCGCAGCCTGACCATACCGAAAAGCGAACCCTCTTCGATCTGCTTCAGGCCGAGAAGAATACCGGAATCACGCTGACCGAATCCTATGCAATGATGCCTGCAAGCTCAGTCAGCGGACTCTATTTCGGCCACCCGGAAGCTTCATATTTCGCCCTCGGCCGGATCGAACGAGACCAGGTCGAAGATTACGCAGCCCGAAAGGGTTTGAGCACCGCCGAAATCGAACGCTGGCTCGCTCCAAATTTGAGCTATTGAAGAAAAGGCAGAAGGCAGAAGATTACGAAACAGACGAAATAAACGAAACAGACGAAAATTCTTCAGGCATTCATCGGGCGTGATAATTAAAAATAGACGAAGAACCGGATAATTCCTGCTTTTCCATCCTTTATAGTATTTTTTCGTCTGTTTCGTAATCTATATTTCTCTGACAAGGGGACCCCATGAAGACAAACAGATGCGCTCGCAGAAATTTTATAGTCTTTTTATTGCTGGTGATCGCCGCCCTGCCGGGTGCGGCTCAAACGATCGTTCAGGTCAAGCCTGAGCGAGATCCCAAAGTGGCTGTGGATGAGGAGTACACGAAGAAGATACGCGAATACACCACCGAGAGTTTTTTCAATTCACCTCTGACCGACTATCTGCCGGCATCGACAAAGGTCCCGACACCGAAAGCCATACTCGGAGACATTGCCGGCGCGCCAAACAGGCTGCCATATTCCTACGAGGTCTATCGCTACATGCGATCGCTTGAAAGCGCCAGCCCGCGAGTCAAAGTCTTTTCGATCGGGACAACTGAAGAAGGGCGCGAGATGATTGCGGTGGCGGTCAGTTCCGAAGCGAACATTGCAAGGATCGAAGAGAACCGTGCGAGGCTTGCCAAACTCGCCGATCCGCGGACGATCAATCTGACCGACGCGGAGGCTGAGAAGCTGATTACCGCTTCGGTCCCCGTCTATTACATCACGGGTACGATCCATTCGCCTGAAACCGGGTCTCCAACGGCGCTGATGGAGCTGGCCTATCGCCTGACGGTCGATGAGAGTCCCTACATCAAGCAGATACGCGACAACCTGATCACTTTGATAACTCCAGTGGTCGAGGTCGATGGCCGGGACCGCCAGGTCGATATTTACAACTGGCATCTGGCGAATCCGGGCAAGAACTGGCCGAACCTGATCTACTGGGGCCATTATGTCGCCCACGACAACAACCGCGATACGATGTCGCTGTCACTGAAACTGACGCAGAATGTGCTCAAAACCTATACGGGCTGGAAGGCGCAGGTGCTGCACGACCTGCACGAGTCCGTGGCATATCTATATGACAACACGGTGGGCGACCAGCCTTACAACGCCTGGATCGACCCGATTCTTGTGGACGAATGGCACCTCATCGGATGGAACAATGTCGGCGAGATGAACAAGTTCGGCATGCCTGGAGTCTTCACCCACGGAACCTTCGATACATGGTCTCCGAGCTATCTGATGTTCATCGCCGCGACGCACAACGGCATCAGCCGTTTGTATGAAACTTTTGGCAACGGCGGCGCCGATACCGTCGAGCGCACGCTCTCTCCTTCCGAATATTCCCGGACCTGGTACAAACAGAATCCTCCATTGCCCAAAGCCAGATGGTCGCAGCGCAATAACAACAACTATCAGCAGACCGGACTGCTGGTCTCGCTCGCTCATTTCGCGGCGAATAATAAATATTTCCTTCGTAATTTCTATACCAAGAGCAAGAACTCGATTCTGAAGCCGAAGGTCGCCGGGCCTGCGGCATACGTCTTCCCCGGTGATGATCCGCGCCCGGGCGGTCAGGCTGAACTGCTGAGGCTGCTGCAGAATCAGGGTTGCGAGGTGCATCGCTCCACGGCCGCCTTTACCGTAACCATGCCGGCCAAAAAGAAACCCGCAAGGCCCGCAGGCGGCAACAATTCGAACGCGGCGCAGGAGCCGGCAACTACGACTCGCACTTTCCCGGCCGGCAGCTACATCGTCAGAATGGATCAGCCCTACAGCCGCATCGCTGATATGATGCTCGATTATCAATACTGGAGCCCGAACGATCCGCAGCGCAACATCTACGATGACACCGCATGGACATTCGGCGAACTGGGCAACGTTCAGGTTGTCAGAGTGCTTGATGTGAAGGTCCTTGATGCGACCATGGAAAAGATCAGCGGTGAAGTCCGCTCATCCGGCGGAGTCCAGGGCAGCGGCTCTGTCTTTGCAATCAACCACAATGCCGATAATTCGCTGATGACACTGCGGTATCGTTTCCGCAATGCTTCATTCGATGCCGCCGAAGAGCCTTTTGAGGCCGCAGGGACGAAATTCAACCGCGGCTCGTTCATCGTCAGAAATGCCGGCAGGGAAGATCTCGACAAGGCGACAGCCGAACTGGGTTTGAAAGCCTACGCGATGGATTCCGCTCCGTCCGTCAAGACTCATCCGATCAAGGTCGCGCGGATTGCAATCATGCACACCTGGCTAAGTACGCAGGATGAAGGCTGGTGGCGCCTGGAGTTCGATCGCTACAAAGTGCCGTTCGATTACATCAGCACCCAGGATGTTTCAAAAGAGACGAACCTCAATGCCAAATACGATGTCATCATTTTCGCGCCGGTAGGCCGCGCCAATCCGCAGCAGATAGTCAGCGGAATGCCTATGTCCGGCAATCCTCTGCCATGGAAGAAGACCGACCTGACGCCGAATCTGGGAAACACCGACGAAACGGATGACATGCGCCCGGGATTGGGCTGGAGCGGGCTTGAGAGCCTTCAGAACTTCGTGCGTCGCGGCGGACTGCTGATCACGGCGAACGACACTGCCAATTTCGCAGTGACTTTCGGATTCACACCCGGCGTTTCAACCGCCGCATCGCAGAGGCTGCGGGTTCCCGGCAGTGTGATCCGTTCGAAGTTAGTCGATGGCGCGAGCCCAATCGCCTATGGCTACAACGATAACCTCGCGATCTTCTGCGCCAGTGGGCCAATATTCAACGTCAGCAGCATACTCGGCGGCCGTGGAGGTCGCAGGTTTTCCGCAGAGGGCGGCGACAGGCTTACCGGACGCGGTACAGCGGATGATCCCGACACTCCGCAGAATCGGCAGCCTTCTGAAATTCCTGAAGAACCGAAATCCGAAGTCTGGGAAGCATCGCCTCTGACCGCTGAGCAACTGCGCAACGGCATCTATGTGATTCCTCCCACTGCCAGGCCCCGCGTGGTCCTGCGTTATGCCGATGCGCGAGACCTGCTGGTCTCAGGGCTGCTCGAAGCCGGCACTGAAATCGCTCAACACGCCATGATCATTGACGTCCCGGTCGAGCAGGGCCACGTGGTTCTCTTCTCGAACAATCCATTCTGGCGCGCCGAAACACAGGGCAGCTATTTCCTCGTCTTCAACGCAATCTTGAATTTCGATCAGTTGAATGCTGGAAGGAAGCTGGCGGATAAGTAATTGACCTCTTAACTCCGCCTGGAAAATTATGGATAGAAGAGATTTTCTGACTGTGACTGCGGCTGCACTCGGCTTGCCTGATGACGAATTATTCGGGAGCGTCCAGAGCGATGCAGTCGATGATTATCAACTGGCTTTATCTCAATCGGAGAAGTCCGTTCCCGCATCACTCGCCCTTCAGGCGACTGACAGAAATCACCGGCAGGCCGGAGGCTTCATCATTCCGGCTTACGGTTTCGCCTATCCCGCTTCTACCGCCGGTGAGATCACGCGCCTCGGCACCCTCTTTTGCAACAGGGATTCACGCTACTACCACGATCCGGCGCTGGCTCTAAGGATGACACTGGGCATGGGCTATCTCGAAAGAGAGCAGCACCCCGACGGCACGATCGATCTGCCGACGACCAACTTTCATTCTCCGCCCGATACCGGCTTCGTCATCGAAGATCTGACACTGCTTTACCGGCTGCTTGAGAAAGACGGATCTGATCCGGCACGTCAATTGATAGTCCGCCTGGAGAAGTTTATTCGACGGGCGGCCGGTGCCATTGCCACCGGAGGCATCCACACGCCCAATCATCGATGGGTGGCATCGGCTGCCCTCGCGGCGTCTTACCAGCTCTTCAAAGATCCGCTTTATTTGAAACGAATTGACGAATGGCTGGCTGAAGGAATGGACTGCAACGCCGACGGCGAATATACCGAACTGAGCAACGCCGTCTACAACCGCGTCACAAACCGCGCCCTCATGTCCATTGCCGAATCGATCGATCGTCCTCAACTTCTGGATTACGTCCGGCGAAATATTTCGATGATGATGATGTGCGTCCACCCAGATGGCGAGATCGTTACCGATTACTCCCGCCGCCAGGACCGAAATACCAGAGCCAGAATGAACGGCTACTACATTCCATACCGCGTCCTGTCTGTTCGCGATAATAACGGTCAGTTCGCTTCAATGGCCGATTGGATAGCTTCTCAGGCTCGAACCATGCCCGATCAGGTCTCTCTCGGTGGCGACCTCCCCGACCTCATGCTCAGACCTGATTTGCGTCACGAAAAAATCGAACGAAAACCTCTGCCTGACAACTACTCCAGGATCTTCTCCGAATCCGGCGCGGCGCGAATCCGGAGAGAATCTTTGAGCGCAACCGTTACTTCAAACAGCTCGCGCTTCTTTTCCATGCGTTCAGGCCAGCCAGGCAGCGCCGTGCTCGAATCCGTCCGCGTGGCCTCCGCCTTCTTCGGCAAAGGTCAGTTTGTCTCTGAAAAACTCTATTCCAGCCAGAACGAATTCCGGCTGGTTCAGTCGCTCGAAGCCGGATACATCCAACCCTTGCCGCCCGGATCCGGAATCCCCAATCCACGCTGGTCCGAACTCGATCACAAACTGAGGGAACGTTCACACATCTGCCGGCTCCAGACATCCATCACGATCCAGGAGATCCAAAATGGCTTCGAGTTATCGATCAATTCATCCGGAACCGACAATGTCCCGATCGTCGTCGAATTCTGGTTTCGCTCCGGCGGCATATTGAGTTCACGGGACGGAGGCGAAATCATCAGCCAGAACGGCTCCAATTTCCTGACATCAGGTCACGCGAAATATTCCGCCGGCTCAAACAGTCTGATCATCGGCCCATGCATCGCCAATCACCGCTGGGCTTCATTGCGCGGCGCCGAAGGCCCCATTCCCGATGCTGTCCCTCTCACCATGACCGGATTCACGCCGTTTCATCATACCTTCCGGATCGTCGCTCAATAGACCGCATTTGTTCTGACTTGCCGGGTTGTTCGTTATTTTTGCTGTTGACTTTGCAGCGCAAAGTGCTTTACATTGCAGCAAGATTTCAGATTTTGATCACATAAGAAGAAGGAGAATAGCTGATGAGAGCAACAGGGATAGGGATGATTACGGGTTTGTCGATACTGATGAGTCTGGCTGCGTGCAGCCGGTCGAACAATCTGATACTTGGGCGGGTGGAGGCCCAGGCGGGAGGGCATACGGTAGTGGTCACAGACTGCTACCGGACAAAAGTGCCGGGTGTTGAAAAAATAGAAGACACGCTGGACGGTAAGTCTTCATTTCGTTTCAAGCCGTGCAAGGATGCGGATGTAATAATCCGCGGAGACGATCTTGTCGTTAACGGCCGATTGTACGGCAAGATTGGTGCGGCGGACCGGATCACCGTCGATCATGGAAGAGTGGAGATTACGAAACAGACGGAATAAACGAAACAGACGAAAAAGTTAACACGTTGTTTGGACTTCAACCTCCATAAACGTGACTCGAAAATGAAAAAGTTATTTTTACCCCCTTAACTTTTTCGTCTGTTTCTTTTTCGTCTGTTTCGTAATCTTTTTTTCAAAAATCGATTCTCGCGCCGATTCGCATGGTGCGAGGTTTAATAGTCCTTTGAGGCACGAGGAAATTGCCGAGGCCGGCGGGGTTGAAGTTGACGAACTCGGCGCCGAAGTTGAACAAAGTGGAATTGAACGGGTTGAAAGCTTCGATCAGTAGCTCCAATCTGCGGTGTTCATTCAAGGAGAAGATTCGCGATAGCCGCAGGTTAAGGGCGTATTGGGATGGCCCTCTCCCGGCGTTTCTCCTGAGATTTCCACTGGAGCCGATTGCCGGGAGCGAGAAGCTTCCGGTGAGTGATTGCGGCAGCGGCTGGCCGGGTTTGCGCCAGACAATGGTGTTTATCAGGCCGTTGAATTCGGGTCTGTCATTATCCACGTCATCGAGATTCCGGTCGTTGCCGTTGGCGCCAATATTGAACGGTCGTGAAGAAGTGAAGCTGAGAATGCCTGAAACGGCCATGGCGCCGAGCCATTGAGCCATCCGGTAATTTCCGCTGAGAGAGATGCGGTGCCGGGCGTCGAGCAGGCTTGGCGCCCGTTCGCGTTTGAAGTCGCCAACGACCAGAGGTGATGAGGTGTTGACCACGCCATCGTCAAGCAGTCTGCTGAGTGTGTAGGATGCCCGCAGCGTACCGCCGGCTGATAATCTGCCTTGCAGCTCGAAGCTGAGGCCATGATAGAAGCTGTTGCCGCGGGATTGCAGTTCTTCGATTTGAGTCAGCGCAGGGTCGGGTCTCAGGTCGCGAATGGCGGCCAAAGCGGCTTTCAATCCGCTGGTTGAGTTGCTGGTCGATGGATTGTTCAGACCGAAAATGACGATGCTCTTTCCGTTCTCCTTTACAGTCCGGCTGGATTGAGCGCTCAGGTCGAAGCGAACGGTGTCGGCGTTTCCGGAAGATGTGAGCGGCCGCAAACCGGTTGCCGGGTCCTTTGAATTCTCGAAATCCTTCGAGGTTAGATAAGACGTGAAATCGCTGAAGCCGGCCGGCAGTCTCGGCGCATTGGCGTTGATTTCGCGCCAGAGATGGAGGCCGCGGTTGAAGACATAGTTGATTTCCAGCTTCATTCCGCGGGTTAGAACCCGCTCGAATCCAAGCGACGCCTGATAGCTTTCGGGGATGCGAAAGCCCCCACCGAGCCGGCGAAGGAAGCCGGATTCGCGAACTCCCATTTGCTTTACGCGCGGATCATTGGCAGCGAGTATCGCGGGTAATATCAGCTCGGATAGCAGAGACTTGCTCAGATCATTGTTGGTGTCGATTCGGACCGATTTTGATGTCAGCGTGTAATCGTCAACGGTACGCAGCAACGCGCGATTGTAAAAAATCCCATAACCTCCCCTGATTACACTTTTTCCCGAGGCGTGCGGATCCCATGCGAATGAGAATCTGGGACCGATGTTGTTGCGGTCCCGGACGATCGACTCGTTGTCCCAGCGGATTCCGTACGACAGCGTCAGATTGCGTCTAACCCGCCAGTCGTTCTGATGGAAAAAACTGAAGTAAGTGTTCTTCAATTTTGAGCCGGTGAAAAAGCGTTGCTCGAACCTTGAAGGCCGGCTCTCTATAAAATCCGCCGGCGTTGCGAAGGTGAATGTTCCGCTGGTATCGCTCAGGTCGTTGAAATTTGAGTCGATTGACTGAAGATCGACGCCGAACCTGAGAGTCCGGGAACCGAGGACATAGCTCAGGGTGTCCTGAAACTGGAATCGGTCTTCGATCCTATCAGTGCCGCTTGAATTGCTCGAACCAGCCAATAACGTCCCGCTGCGCGTCAATGGATTCGAATTCGGATCCCGAATGACGTCACGCGGGTCGTCGATATCGATGATGATTACGGGACTGTTCCGATCCGGTCGTTCGTTGGGACGCAGGCTCGAATATTGAACTCTGGCGTTGTTCATCATTTTTGGAGAAATGATGAAGTTGTCTGAAAATGCGAGTGAATGGCTGCTCCGGCCGCTGCTGCGCAGCGTCTCAAGTGTTCGCCTTCCTCCTGGAAAGCCACGTTCGTCTCGATTTCGAGCGAGCGTCAAAAGCCCGAATGATTCGTGATTCCTTATAAATCTGAAATCCGCGCGTGATTGCAGGGTATGCGCCGTTTTGGGAGTAGTCACGGTTTCATCATAAAGTCCGACCGCCGCACCTCCGTTGATCATCTTCGTGGCGCCATCTTTGTCGATTGCCGTAGACCCAAGAATCACGCCGTTCGGCCTCGGCAGACTCAGAACCGGATTGCCCCCAACAGGCAGCAGCGCTCTGATTTCAGCCCGGTCGTAGACATTGTCATACTCATAAGCGCCGAAGATAGAGATCTTCCCCTGAATCAATGGCACTCCCAGGCTCACACCCGGATTGTGATTCTGATAAGGGAGCCGGATTCCTCTGGCTGGATCCGCATTTCTGAAATATCCGTTGGCGTTCAGGCTCTCGTCGCGAAAGAAATATTGAAACTGCCCGTGCAGGCGATCCGATCCGCCGCGCAGCCTCATGTTCACGCGGCCTCCCGAAGCCCGGCCGTACTCCGCAGAGAATTGATTGGCGACGACCTGCACTTCTTCAACGGCCAGCATCGAAGGGATGAACCTCTCGCGAGCCGCGCGATCATCGTTGTTATCCAGGCCCTCGATCGTCAGATTGTTGGAAAAGGGCGTGCCCCCGTTGAGCGAAAAGATGCCCGATTCCTCAGGCGTTCTGCGGTAATTCGTTTTATTGTCGCCTTCAGCCAGATCGCTATCACTCAATGCCGGCAGTGAGGCGCCGGGAAGCAGAAATACCAGATCGAACGGATTTCTGCTCGCAACGGGCAGGGCATCGGCGCTGCGCGAGGAGATCGAGCCTCCAACCACCGTCCGCGTCGTGTCGATCAAACCGGTATCGCCGGCATCAGAAGCCGCTTCGATGATTACCTCATCGGTAACTGTCGCAGGGGAAAGCTGAAAATCCCGCTTCAGGCTCATTCCCGCAGATGCAATGACCCTTTTGATCTGAACAGTCTGAAACCCCGTCGCTTCAACCGTCAGCTCATAACTTCCGGGAGGCATCATCCGCAGACTGTAGCGGCCCTGATTATCGGTCTGAACAATCATCTCACGGCGCCCGGATAGATTTCGGATTTTCACCGTGGCCCCGGCTATGACCGCCCCGTTGGTGTCGGTTACCATCCCGTCAAAACCGGCATGATCGAGATCGTCTTTTGCATGCGAGAAGTTGCTGAAAAAGAGAGAATAAGCCCCAGGCAGATCGCGGGCGCAAGAAACTTCATAAATCACCTCATCTGGTTGATCGATGCCGAGTCTGCAAGGGGTGGCGTGTGATTGGGCTGAGTCTGGCGGATGATAAATCAGAGGCCGGTTTCAGGCAAGGGGGGCATCGGGAACTCTATGAGCGCGGTAAATGTATAACGCCCGCCCGAATCGTACTTCGCAGTCATCACGAAGCACGGTCTCGGTTATTCTCTTCCCGTTGACGAATGTCCCGTTGCTGCTTCCCAGATCTTCGAGAGAGTAATATCCATCGTGAATCTTAAGCCTCGCATGCTTTTTTGAAACTGACTGGTGATCGACGACGAAATTGTTGTTGAGTGTCCTGCCCACAGACACCGATTCTTCATTGAGGATATAAGCGATCTCTTCCTGCCCGTCCCCCGAGACTGAAACAAAATGCGGGCGGGTGTCGAGGTTCTCTTTGGCTGGAAGCTGGATGTTCGCCCCGCATATTGCGCAGAACTTGGCTCCCGGTCTCTGGTGAGTGTGACAGACAGGGCAGAACTGAAGCTCTTCAGGTTCCGGAATGTAGGTGCCGCATTTGCTGCATCGAGTTCCTCCAGTCCCCTTGGCTCCGCAATGCTGGCAGTATCTCCCGAGCGGCATAAAGAGTGTCCCTTCGCGATGCGGCGAGGTGTCGCTGTGAAACTTGATTCGCGATCTGACCCAGAAGAAGAGCCCCGCCATCGCTCCGATCAGCAAGGCGAAAATAAAGATGCTTATTCTCGAAGACGCCACCAGCAGAATGTCGAAGGTTGAATGCAGCAGTGAAGCACACAATAACCCTCCGGCGATGATCTTCAACCTGATTCTCGGCAGATTCGGAGCCGCCTTGGCGCGGCTCAGGCTCAACCCCCAGATTGCCGAAAAAAGAGCGTGGCCGGGATTCGACAACGGACCTCGCAGCAGCACCAGCATCGAATCGTTCTGCGACAGATAGACCACATTCTCGATTGCCGCAAATCCCAGGGCCGCCGTCGCACTGTAGATCACACCATCCAGCGGTTCGTCAAATTCCGGCTGCCGGAAGGCATAAAAATATACCACCAGCAATTTGATCAGCTCTTCCACCGGCCCGACCACAAACAACAGCACCAGTATGTGCGAACTCTCATTCCTCCCAAATAACGTCAGAAATAACGATTGGCCGAAAAGATTCAGCCCCAGCGCAGGAACAGTCGCGATCGCACCAAACAAAAACGTCCAGCCAAGGACCTTGACGGCCGGAGACTTGTACTGGCTCCGCGTGGAGAAATACCACAGCCACAATACGCATGGCAGCAGGGAAATAAGCGGTATGAAGATTATCTGCTGAAGGGAACTCATCTGTGGGGAGTCTGAAGTCTGAAGTTTAAAGTTTAAAGTCTAAAGTTTAAAGTCTAAAGGTTGGTAACTGCTCAGCGCCCATCTTCAAATGTTCAAGGCGGGGGGCGTCCCACTTCAAATGTTCAAGAAGATGGCAGCCTGATATCGTCATCTATCAAATTCTATTGAGCAGGGGCTGCGCAGTTACAAAGTTTAAAGAGTTGGTCATCTCTTTTTACTTTAAACTTTAGACTTTTAAACTTTGAACTTTCTTTACTCTTCTCCGCTCTTGCGTTTGAGGATTACGAGGGTCAGGTCGTCAACCGTTTCGGCTTTCCCTACGAATTTAGTGAGGGCTTCATCGATGCGATCCCGGATGCCTGCCGCGGTTCGTCCGCGATGCTTCATGACTATTTCGATAAGGCGCTGTTCGCCGAACTCTTCCCCCGCCTCGTTGACGCTCTCGCTGGCGCCGTCGGAGTAGATGACAAGGACGTCCCCGGGTTCAAGTTCCACCCAGCCTTCGCGGTAATCACCGAAAGGAGTGATGCCGACGGGGAAGCCGCCGATATCCAGGCACGTAACCTCGCCGGTGGCTCTGACAAGCAGCGGGGCATTGTGTCCGCCATTGATGTAGGTCAACTGGTTCGTCTTTGGATCGAGTTCGCTGTAGAACATCGTGACGTAACGATTGGCCGGTGTGTTGTCGTAAATATACTGGTTTATCTCACTGACTATTTCGCTGGCGGAAAGACGGGTCCTGGAGTATGCGCGCACCGCCGCATGCACTGATGACATCAGCAGCGCGGCGCCGGTGCCCTTGCCGGATACGTCGCCGAGAGCGACCACATACTGGCCCTCCCGTTTCTCTATGAAATCGTAATAATCACCGCCGACTTCATAGCAGGGGAAACTGACCCCCATGACATCGTAGCCGGGAATATTCGGCGGTGTATCGGGGTGGAGTCGCAGCTGGATTTCGCTGGCGACAGCGAGTTCGTTCGCCATGCGGTTTTTTTCCTGCTGGACCTCCAGCAGCCTGACATTTTCGATTCGAATTGCGGCAACACCGGCGATCAGCGTCAGTAGTTGGAGATCGCGCTCGGTAAAACGGTTTATGTGAAACGGATTATCGACATAAATCATCCCGGAGACTCGCCCCTCGACTGCAATCGGCACAGCCATGACCGATCGAAGCCCGCTGAGCATGATCGATTTTCGTTCCTGGAATCTGGGGTCGTGCTGTGCATCTGAAGTCAGCACCGAAGCCCCCTGCTTGAGCACCTGTTCGGTGATCGAGCGGCTCATCTGAACGTCTCCGCCGGAATCGCTGAGATGCGTTCTGGATCTGAGCGCCTTGCAGACCAGCTCGGGTTCGGTCACGGACTTGTCATCGCTCTTCTCGAGAAGCATGACATAGCCGCGATCGGCAGCGATGACTTCAAAGACGCACTCCAGAACCTGGTTCAGCGTTTCGTCGAGCGACAACGGCGAAAGCAGAGTGACGCTGACCTTGCTGATGACGGCAAGTGTGTCGTCGTTGACCATCTGGCGCTGCGCGGTCGACGGGGAGATTGCCGTCCGGTTTGCTGCCTCGAACGATTGCAGCAGGTTGGCCGCGGAGTTCCGCGATGACGCGGTAATCGTCATCTCCGGCATCGAATTCAGATTCGAATCCGACAAGAGGATGCTGGTTCGACTTCTCGATGGTGAAGTGTCCGCTCTCTCTGAAAACTCGATTTCAGTCTCACCGATTCGGATGATATCGCCATCGCCCAGTTGCAGAGGCACGGTCAGCCTGGTCCCGTTCATCAAGGTGCCGTTGGCGCTTCCCAGATCGCTGATAAAATAGGAATCGCCGCGCCTCTTCACTTCGGCGTGCAGACGCGAGGCAAACGGATCTTCAACACAAAGATCATTGCGTGCGGATCGACCAATGGTAGTTCTCAGTCTGTTGAGCTCGACTACCGAATCACTGTGTGCCGTTGTGGCTCTGACGATCAATCGTGGCATAGGGGGTTATTTGCTTACTCTCAGTCTTCTTTTTTAATTCTGGTTTTATGAAACGGGGATTATACCCCGGCTGATTACCGAATGCTGTTGCTGACGCCTTTAGGTGGACCAGGCATGATGTTGTTGTTTCGTTTTGATTCCGGGTTGAAATCGTTCTTCGGCTCGTTTTTAAGCAAATCCATCCTGCGCTTCTTCTCCTGCTGCGCGGCCTTTTCAGTCCTCTGGGCTCCGGATTGAGATACCTGAACGTACTGTCCCTTATCGACTCGTTTAAAGTAGTCGTGAGCCAGCGCGTGCTGCCCAAGGCCGTAATAGGCCGAGCCCCGAAAATAGTAGAGATCCTTATCGTCGGGTGTCAGCCGCAACGCCGCCAGAAACTCGTTGATGGATGCACGATACTCTTTGACATTATAGAGGCGCAGTCCAAGCTTTTTTCTGGAGTCGGCCAGTGTCCGCGGATCGGGGTTCTCTTCCGATGGCGGCAGATTAATCGCCGAAGGAGGTGTCACTCCAGGAGTGAGATCGAGCTTTGGCGGCAATAAAGCGAGGTCTGTCTGGCTTGACGAAAGAGTCGGCAGTACCGGATTGGCCTGACTTGGCGGTTTATTCTTGAGGGCTGATTTCGTGGCCGCCGCGGGCTGTTCGCCAGCCTGGTGCTGTTCGAGCGCTTCAAGCGCTACCGTAGCCTGAACGCTGTACTGATCAAGGGTGATGATTCGCTGGTATTCCTGATACGCCGCATTCCAGTTCCCTCGCGCCCGGTAAATTTCTGCGACCTTGATGCGCGCTTCCAGATTTTCAGGTGAGATTCTCAGAACCGATTTGTATGAATCGAGCGCTTCGTTGACGCGTCCGCAACTGAAGTAGGTCTGCGCTATCAGGAAGTGGACGTTCGGATTGTTCGGCGTCAAAAGAAGCGCTTTCTGAAAATTGTCGAGAGCGGCATCGTAATTCCCCTGTTCGCGTTCGTGATCTCCGATGCTGACATACTCGGCGCTCTGGTCCTCGACCCGCATCAGATCCCTGTTGTCTCCTGCAACCGAATGAGGTTTGAGCAGGTTGTCACGGAAGATAAAGTAGGTTCCCGTGGCTACGATCAGAGCCAGGGCGATCAGCGCCAGTCTGATCTTCGGCCCCATGCCTGATTCGGGGTTGAGTCCTGATGCCTGGGCCAGAACGCTTGACGGACCGCTGGGAGGAATATTTCCGGCTTTGCCCGAACGATTCAATGACCCTGCAAAAGGCGAAATCTGCTTTTGTTGCCTGCTCATCTCGCCGGTATTGCCGGTTAATGACTTCGGTTCGGCATCAAGTTCCACCGATCCCTGCGACCGGCTTCCGCTGACGATTGCCTGCGGGGCCGTTTGATCCGCCTCTTGTCTGCTCTTGTCTGTCCCTTCCGTTCCCTGTGAGAAGATTTGTTTCATATCATCCTGACTTTTCTTGACTGCTTCGATGATCAGGGGGCCTGATGCCCGCACCCTGCGTAATGTCTGACTGATCACCACTGGATCCAGAGAATCAGTCCGCGGAGCTTCTGTTGGGCGGCTCTGTGTTAAGTTGTCCGGATAGGATTCTTTAAGATCTTCAAGCGGGGCCGAACTATTATCATTTGGGGGTTATGCACTTCCCGGATCTGTCCTTCCTATAACTCTCAGCCACTCATCATGCCCGCTCTCTTCAGGGGGATTTGAATTGCGGGTAACTCGAAACTTCAGTTCAAAATCTAAAGTTCAAAGTCTAAAGTTTAAAGTTTAAAGTCGCGTTGTCAAAAAATCCCGCTTCTTTACCTCGCCAATGTCTTCAAACTTCAAGCTTGAAATTTGGGCCTGGCATTCATATCTTGACGACGATAGTCTTCGCTAACTTATCGTGCCAGCCCTGCTGCTTGCTGTCCCAGAAGCTCCAGATTATGCCGAGCCCGAAGCAGAGTATCGACAGAGGATAGCCTGCGAGATGGCGGATGGAGGCAGTCTTGTAATCCATCTTTGCCCCGTCGAGCCTTTCAACGCGCAGGCCGATGAAATTCTTGCCGAGGCTCTGGCCTCGCTCGACATACAGATAAATCAGATTGAAATAGATCAAACCGGCTGTCGCCAGATAACCCAGAATCAGGACGCCATTGGCGATTGATGGAGCATCCCATCGACGCTTGATGAGAACTGCGATAATCAGCGTCAGGGCCGGCACTATCATTATCAGAATATAGTCCAGCAGAAAAGCGGCGCATCGAAGCCCCAGACTGGCAAGAGAAACTGATCTAGCCTTTCTTCCGGGGCGCGCAGTAGATGTTTTTGCAGTCGATTCCATCAGTTACAAAAAGGGCTGAGCAGTTATAAACTTTAAACTTTATAAACTTTTTAGCATCGCTTCAACTGACGACGAACTTGAGGGATGTTTCGCCCAGCTTGAGTTCGTCGCCGCTGACAAGGATATGGGGCTTGCCCTGGGCAAGTTTCATTGAGCCGTTGATAAATGTGCCGTTGGCGCTGCCGAGATCCTCGATGAAGAACTGGCTTCCCTGAACGATGATCTTGGCGTGCCGGCGTGAAACCCTGGCGGCAGGATCGTACTTCGACAGATCCACCTCGGGCCTGATGCCCCGGTTGGGATCCATGCGGCCAATCAGGCTCTCGCCCTCGGGGCTGATGGCAAACTGGGCGCTCATCTCGTTGGTGCCGAGAACGATGAGTTTGGCGGTAGTTCGTTTCGCCGGTTGTCTCGACCCGCAGAAAGCGCAGAATACATCGTCATTGGCAAGTTCGCGCCCGCAATTGACGCAACTGTTTGTTGGCATATTGACGACCAGTCCGGGCGTCTGGACGGTCTCAAACATCTGCGGGTTGAGCTCGTAGCGGCGCCCTTCCTGAAGGTACCGCAGATGGTCCTGCAACGCCTGACCGAAGGCTTTCGCCGACGCGAATCTGTTTTCGGGCTTATGCTCGACCGAGCGTATGATCATCTCTTCCATCTCTTCACTGATTTCAGGTTCGAGCTGGCGAGGTTTTGGATTTTTGTTGAAATCGAAGATCAGCAGTGGATTGTCCTGCGGATCATGGCCGGTCATGAGATGGAACATGGTCGCGCCGAGCGAGTAGATGTCCGATCTCGCCTCGACATTTCCGGCAAACAATTCCGGAGGTGCATAACCCATCGTGCCGATGGCGGTCACGCCCTTTTGCGTCGGAGCAACGAACCTGGCAATGCCGAAATCAACGAGCATGACCCGGTTGGTCCGTCCATCAATCATGAGGTTCGCCGGTTTGAGATCCCTGTAGATGATTGGCGGAACCTGTGTATGAATGTAATCGAGCACGTCACAGGCATCGATCCCCCACTTGGTGACCGTCAATTCATCGACCTTCCCGCCGGTAGCCCTCTGGCGGTTCGCCAGATCGCCGCCGTCGATATACTTCATGACCAGGTAATATCGGCCACGATTGGTGTCGAAGAAGTACTGATAGATTGTGGGAATTGAAGGATGGTCGAGTTTTGCCAGAAGCTCCGCCTCGCGCTTGAAATCTTCAATCGCCTTGGATCTCGCCGACTCATCGGCGAACATTTCGATCATCTCTTTGACGGCGACCGAACGGCTGGCGAGGTTCAGGTCTTCGGCAAGATAGACCGATCCCATCCCGCCGCCGCCGATCCGCTTGACGATCTTGTAGCGATCAACGAGCAGGGTGCCTGGGGCAAGTTGTATTCCTGATGGTGTATTGCCGGATCCGGTCATACTCATAACTCCGGTTCGCGCCGGGCCTGCCGATGCGACCGATGGATTAATTGGGTTGTCCTGCGGCGCACCACATTCGCCACAGTATGGATCACCGATATTTGAAGGCGCTCCACATTCTGGACAGAATGGCATACTCGATAATAAGTTCCGGCTGAATCGACGGCATTTTCGGCGCCTGCCAGGATTCAGCAATCATGTTAACTCAGGACAAATTTGAGGAACGTTTTACCAACGATGATTTCATCACCGTTGTTCAGGGGTTGCTTGTTGCCGGGCAGCAGCCTGGGACCCCGATTGATGAATGTCCCGTTGGTGCTTCCCATGTCTTCAATAAGATACTGATTATTAAGAAACTGAATTCTTGCGTGTCGCCTTGAAACCTTGGCCTCTGAATCGTCCTGATCCAGATCGACATCGGGGAAAATCCCGCCATCCGCGTCCCACCTGCCGATCATCGACTCATGGCTGGTCAGAGGGAACTCTTTGCCTACTTTTCCGCCGCGCTGAATAATCAGTTTTGCGCGGATGGAATTGCTCACCGCCTCTGCGAGGGGGGCATTGACCGCCTGTTTTCCGGCTTCGGGATTGTTCGACCCGCCGCGCAAAGATGTAGTCGGGCCGTGCAGACCGGCAGTTGAACCTTGAGCGCCTGTTCCCGCTGATGTTGGAGGCGCCTGAATCACGGTCTGCGGTCCCTGGGACCTGACCGGAGGCGGCGGAGGCGTATAGGGAGTCGCCGGCTTGGGAGTTATCGTCTCCATGGTGAATGATGGTGGAGGTGGTGGCGCAACCTGTGAATTCAATTGAGGCGGCGGCGGCACATAATTTGCCCGCGCCTGACTCGCCGAATTGCTGAGCTTCTTACCGCACTCGTCACAATACTCGGATCCATCAAGATTGTCGGTGCCACAGTGATAACATCGAATCATATCTGCTACAGCCTCCGCTTGGGCGAAAACTCCCGGGAAAAACTTTTTTCAGGCTTCATCAAGATCGGCCGCCATCCGCGTGTTGACAACCGGAATTCGTTGCCGCATATGCTCATAACTGTCATTGTGGCAGTCCGTGAGAAGCCAGGAACGACTTGCCATTCTACACAGATTAAGGCTCGCATGCCAGCTACATCAATAATTCTACACAATATTACTCCGGTGGAGGTCGATAAACATGCGCATCGAAAATCTGATCAGAGAGGAAATCGAGGGCCGGCACAAGGTCAGTGCCGATGTGGGTGGTTATCGAGTATGGTTCGAATCGGCCGAGGTGGAACTGCAGCCGTCACCGGAAGTTTTTGGCAGTGCGTTCCTGATCCCCGCTCTGTTTCAAAAGACAAGACTTGAGTTTGATGATCCGGTTGACGGCGTCTGGTTATCGAATGCCGTAAAAATATTGCCGACGGTAAAGCAATGGTGGGGATTGCCCTTGCTCGCTCCTCATGCCGGGGCCATCAAAGATTCAGAGGAAGTTTCAGAAATTGAGCGCGACACGCGCACAGGATCAGGATTATGCTTCACCGGGGGTGTCGACTCTTTTTTCACTCTGCTTCGTTCCGGCCGGCGGATCAGCCATCTGATCTATGTGCATGGTTTCGATATTCCGCTGGATGATATCGCCAGATTTTCTGCATTTCGGGAATCGTTCGAACTGATTGCCGGCAGGTTCGGCATCAAGCCGGTCATCATTCGGACCAATCTGCGCGATCACCCGGCTTTTCGTGAAAGTTCCTGGCAGCGTACTCATGGCGGAGCCCTCGCTGCCATCGGTCACCTGATCAATCACGAGGTCGGTCCGTTCCTGATTTCCTCCTCGATCTGGCACGAAATGGACATGCCGTGGGGATCTCACTGGAAGATAGATCATCACTGGTCTTCAAGGAAACTGGAGATTGTTAACTTCGGGGCACAATATCCGAGGTATCGCAAACTGATTGCGATTGCCGCCGACCCGTTGGTTCGCCATCACCTTCGCGTCTGCTGGGAGAATCGTTCCCCAGCCGGAAATTGCTCGAAATGTGAAAAATGCGTGGCTACAAGGTTGATCCTGTTTGAATGCGGCGAGCTGGATAATTTCCCTGTCTTTGCGTCAGGCGAATTCCTGGCTGAGGAGATAGCCGCACTCCCGCGCATCTCCGGTTCGTTCAGCCATTTTCAATTTGTCATGAACAGCGAGAGGCTCAGCCCCTCATTGCGCGAGGTGGTCAGTTCTCAGGTCGTGCGCGAAGAAAGACGGGTTCGACGTGAATCATCAATTTATTACCAGATTTACAAAAAGCTGAAATCCATCCTGAGATCCCGGCTTTAGGGGCCTTTTGGTCGTCAACTGGCAACGAATCCGCTGGGACATTTTGCCGCGATCAGTGACAAAATTCCTCGGCGGCGTTGAATTCTTTGTCGTTTCTCATACGATAATCCGGATGGATTTTTCAGATTTCCGTTATTCTCCCGCCGCACTCCATACGCTCCGCGACTTCAAATAACTCATTCTTTTTAAGGTTAATTTGCACAAGCTTCAATTAAATCTTGTTACGCATTTTGAAAATCGAATAATTGGTTTAACAAGTTCATATCGCAAACCTCACTGCAATAACCCTCATCGACCACTTTTCCCTGAACAACTACCTGCGGAACGGTAATTGCAATTAAAGACCCTACGATACTCATCAAGAAAATTTTATTGATTTCAAAAAAAGAAATAAGCAAAGCATTGCCGGGAATGAAACCCTCGATTTACAGCCCGATTTTAGTGGAGACAGATTGATTTTATTCGATCAGGCAGGCCTGGGATATTTTCGGGGATATCGCAAAAGACAGGCTGCCCAAAACAGACCAGGAGGGAAAATATTATTATGAAGAAGACTGGAGTTCTACTTATTGTCATGTTGATTGCCCTGATGGCAGGGACAACATGGCAAGCCAACGCACAGTCGACTTCCGGTGTCATTTCCGGTGCAGTCACCGATGAGAACCAGGGAGTTATTACAAATGCCACAGTGACAGTGCGCAACGTTGGAACCAACGAATCGCGTACTGCAACGACCAACACGGAAGGCCGTTATCGTTTCCCCAATCTCTCGATTGGCAGATACGAGGTGACGATACAGGCGGGCGGATTCGCCAAATATGTGCGAACCGGGATCGAGCTGCTTCTCAACCAGGAAGCGGCAATCGATGCGACGCTCAAGCCGAGTTCGGTGCAGGAAGTGGTCAACATTGCAGAGAACGCCTCGCTGTTAAATACGAGCAATGCTGAGGTCAGCACGCGATTTGACAACAAGCGTCTTTCTGAACTGCCGCTGGCGCCGAATCGCAATGTCATCAACATCGCGTTATCGGCAGCCGGTGTCAGCCAGTTGGGAAGCGGGCAGACGGGTTTCGCGTCCGACACCAATTTCTCGGTCAACGGCATGCGCCTGCGATCGAACAACTTCATGCTCGACGGTCAGGACAGCAACGACCCGAGCGTGACCGGCGCGCAGCAGCCGATCAACAATCCGGACGTGGTTCAGGAAGTCCGATTGATCACCAATCAGTTTTCGGCGGAATACGGCCGCGCCGCCGGATCGGTCGTCAACATCGTGACCAAGTCCGGGACCAACGGCTTCCATGGATCAGCCTTCTGGTTCAACAACAACGAGGTCTTCAACGCGCGCAGCAATCTCGACAAGGCAGCCGGCTTCGCTGATGCGCCGCGACGCAATGAGAATCAGTTCGGCGGCACGTTCGGCGGGCCGATCGTCAAGGACAAGACCTTCTTCTTCGGTTCGTACCAGCGATGGACAGACAGACAGCTCGGCGCCGGCTTCACCATCAACGGCGTTCCGACGGCGGCGGGCAGGCAGATTCTCCAGACTCAGGTGGGCACTCGCCCTCAGGTGGCTGCACTTCTGAAGTTCCTGCCGGCGGCTCAGACGGCCAACAACACGACGGCGAACTTCACCATCAACAACCAGACGTTCAATGTACCGCTGGGCTCGCTGACTGGCGCCAACTCGATCCAGTTCAATAATCATCAGTGGTCGGGGCGTGTCGATCATCGTTTCAATGATAAGCACAGCATCAACGGCCGTTATCTGTTCAATGACAGCCAGAACGCCGGCGCGGGCCAGGCGACTCCGCGCGGGCTTGCAACGGTTGCGACTTCACGCACTCAGTCGGCCAACGTCGGATTCAACAGCGTTCTGACAAACAATCTGGTCAATGAATTCCGTGTCGCCTATCAGCGGCTCGGCACCGTGACCAATGCAGAAGATCCGACTTCGCAGGAGATCCCGTCAATCGAGGTCAATCAACTGGGCCTGATCGGATTCAACGCCGCGGGTTCGCGCACGGCCATCGGCCTTGCGGTCAACCTGCCGCAGTTCCGTTTCAACAATACTTATCAGATTCTCGACAACCTCTCGTGGACGAAGGGAAAACATTCGACGAAGTTCGGTTTCGACTTCCGCCGCGTTCAGGTCAAGAGCTTTTTCTTCCCGACCATCCGCGGTCGTCTGGCCTATGCCACACTCGATTCGCTGGTCAACGATGTGGCCATCGCATCGGCAGTCAACAAGCCGGTTCCGGGCGGGCAGGAAATCCAGTATTACAACTGGTATGACTATTTCTTCTATGCCCAGGACGAATGGAGAATCCGCCCGAACTTCTCATTGAGCTTCGGACTGCGTTACGAGACGCCCGGCAACTCAATCGGTTCTCTGGCTTCTCTTAACCAGAATATCCTTGCGGCCAACGGCAACAATCAGGTATTCGCCTTCAATCCTCCGAATCGGGACATGAACAACTTCCAGCCGCGATTCGGATTCAACTGGCGTCCCGATTTCGGTGATGACGGCGTGCTTGGATGGATCACCGGCGGAGACAAGCTGGTTTTCCGAGGCGGTTATTCACGCACCAACGATTACGGGTTCATCAATATCAACCTCAACATCGCCAGCGCCTTCCCGTTCGTCTTTGCACTCAACCCGTCGCTGACGAATGCATATGCGAATATCCAGAATGCGTCGGCGCCTCCGGCCGCCAACCTGCCGTTCATCACGCGGACTACTGTCGGCGACGATTTCCGTTCGCCCTCAGCAGACCAGTTCAGCTTTGAAGTCTCGCGAGAGCTGTCGAAGGACTGGGTGCTGCGCGTGGGTTATGTCGGCACCAAGGGCAACGGGCTGTTCCAGACGGTGGACGGAAATCCTGTGGTCCAGCAGCGCACCAACCGTACAGATCCGGCCTTCCTTTACAACCCGACCTCGACTCTGACCAATCAGCCGAGGCGTGTTGACCTGACACGCGGTGTTGAACGACTGCGCTGCAACTGCGCCCAGTCGATTTACCACTCGATGCAGGTCAGTCTCGACAAGCGTCTGAGCCAGAACTTCAGCGCGGGACTGCATTACACCTGGAGCACCTTCATCGACAATGCTTCGGAGATCTTCAATCCGCAGCCTCAGGGTGAAGTCGCCGTTCCTCAGGATCCGTACAACCGCAATGCCGACCGGGCGCGTTCGAGCTACGATCGCCCGCATCGCCTGACCGGCAATATCGTTTATGAGTTCCCGTTCCTGCGTGACCAGAAGGGCGCCCTCGGCCGCTTCCTCGGCGGCTGGCAGGCCAACGCCTTCTTCACGCTTCAGAGCGGAACCCCATTCACGATTCTCAATGGAGCCGATCCGGCAGGCGTGCTCCAGGGTATCGATGCGCTGGTAGGCAACGCCATCCGCCCGAACCAGATCACGACTGAGAATCTCTCGGGTGCCAACATCATCGATCTCTGGAACCGGGTGCAGTCTGCCCGCCAGGCCGGCCAGCCCGCTGGCGCTCCGTTCTTTGCGCCCCTGGCTGCAGGTCAACGCACCGGCAGCGTCGGACGCAATTCGATCCGCGGTGACGGCGTCGCCAACATCGACTTCGGAATCATCAAGAATACGAAGATTCGCGAGGGCCAGAACCTGCAGTTCCGTGCCGAACTCTACAACGCGACCAACACTCGCAACTTCGGTACTCCGAATACGGCGATCAACTCCGGCGCCAACTTCCTCAATCAGTGGGCGACCAACGGAGGCAACCGCCGCATCGTCATGGCTCTGAGATATACGTTCTAACCAAACGCCACAACTCAACCCTTTAATCATCGGGCTGAATGTCGTTCAGGCATTCAGCCCGATTCGCTTTTTACACAGCTTCAGTACGCATAAAATTACTCGTTTTATCTGTTTCGTAACCATGTTGACTGGAACTTCCAAAGAAAAAACGTAACTGCTCAGCCCCATCTTCAAATGTTCGAGAAGAAGATGGTAGGCTGGGATTGAACAATCCACCGGCTTCCGCCGGTGGTATTCGCAAAAGTCTCTGCAAGTCACGGTAGGCAGGAATTGAACGATCCACCGGCTTCCGCCGGTGGGATTAGAGCATTTTGGAGCAATGTTGGATGGTTGGGATTGAAGCAACCGCCGATAAAAAGGAAGCCATTGATGATAACGAAATCCCGCCGGCGGAAGCCGGCGGATCGTTCAATCCCAGCCTACCAAGGCATTAATCGCATTTTCCGAATCCCACCGGCGGAAGCCGGTGGATTGTTCAATCCCAGCCTAATATCGTCATCTATCAAATTCTGTTGAGCAGGGGCTGAGCAGATACAAACTAAAAAAGCCTGCCGATTTTTACCGGCAGGCTTTAAGTTTGATTGAAGGCTGATTTTAATTACCAGCGATTGCCATATTGACGGTAGCCTTCAAAGTATCCGCGGCTGAAACCTTCACGATATGCTCCGCTACCGTTGCGAAAATGCTGCGAATTATTCGGGGTCGATGTTCTGCGGCTGCGAGCGTCTTCCTGGCCTCGATCCAGTCCATCACGATAGCCCTTTTGCATCTCGCCATTATTGTACCCGTAGTTGCCGTTGCCATAACCACCATACCCATAGCGATCGTTGTTATTGTAGCGATCGTTATCTCTGTAGCGCCCGTTGTTTTCATAACGGTCATTAACGCCATTTCGGTTACGGTCGATTCTAGGATCGCGGTTGTTCTCGTAGCGATCGTCGACGCCATTCCTGTTGCGATCGATGTTGCCGTTACGGTCGATTCTAGGATCGCGGTTGTTCTCGTAGCGATCGTCGACGCCATTCCTGTTGCGATCGATGTTGCCGTTACGGTCGATTCTTGGATCGCGGTTGGTCTGGTATCGATCGTCTATACCGTCCCTGTTACGATCGATGTTCCCGTTACGATCCACCTGGCCGTTGCCGTCGTTTCTTTGCCGCTGATCCTGCTGATGAGATTGTTCTCGGCGATCTGTGCCTCGCGGCCATTGCCATCCCTGAGCTTGAGCACTTGGCATCACCGAAATTGTCAGACCTGCCATAACCAGCAAGCCGAAAGCATGCTTTTTGATATTTTGCACGTTCATCACCTTATGCCCGAAATACTCAGTTTACAAAATCGCAACTGTATCAGGCTCCCTTCGTCAGAGTAAGCTGCAATAATGGGGCCAAAACTCCTGCGAATCCTCAAGTGCTTGAATATGCTGACGATCTGGATTTACGGCGGGATCGCTGAGTTAGGTTTTGCGCAGATTCGTACACCAAAGCGTAGAGTCAGGACTCAAAGCGTGACCCGAAAGATTCACTGATCACTCTGATTGCCGGGTATTCTTCAGGTTAACGATCTTCGACGCAAAAAATCAGCTTTTGACAAGTCGCAGGACTCGAGCAGGGAGTGTGACGATGGCCCATACAAGCTGCAGCGCTCCGTCAACGGCGATGCCTGCAATCCGGAAAGGGAGCAGAATAATCCAGACCAACGGGTAGAGCACCAGCGCCAGTATGGCTAAAGGCCAGCAAAGAACCAGAATTATGCACCACAACAGAAAGCTGAACATATAACCCTCCTTGAGTCTCTGCTGGTCCATACGCTCGGCCGCACGTTTGGTTCCCGCTGGTTGTTCCTCACTCGCCCAACATGAACGCTTAAGACGTCAGGCGTGCTTTCAGTGGATTACTAGCCGAAACCTTCAAGATTAGCCGTAAAGTTCGCACATGTTGTTGTTTGATTTGATTGATGGCCCCTGTAGGATTCGAACCTACAACCAACGGATTATGAGTCCGCTGCTCTAACCGTTGAGCTAAGGGGCCATTTTCTGTGCAGGGTTTGCTGATATGAAAAGGCTCAGACATATTAATTGACCGCCCGGCATGCGTCAAGAAGTCACTCTCTTCTTTTACGAAGTTTGCGGAGTTTGTCTCAAGGAGCATTCATTCCGTCTTCGGCAATTTTGTCGTATTCTTTAGGGGCATATGCAGACGAAGCCCAATATCCTCATGATCAGATTCGGGACAGGACTGAAACTCGTCGGTCTGGTTTGCCTGATTGTGGTTGCGGCACATTCAGCAATGAGTTCATCTGAGAATAGACACTCCAGGTCTATGCCCGCACTTCAGGGAGCGGCGGCGGTCGATTATCTGAAGGAGCAGGGGCTCTACGATTCATTGATTTCTACTGCAGCGGCTCAATCTCCCTTCTCATTCCAGGCATATCTGAAAGCGTCGAACACGAATGCGGGTGATTATTTCGGATTCTCTGTCGCCCTTGCCGGAGACACCGCTGTGATAGGGGCTCCGAGGGAGGCAAGCAGTGCAACGGGCATCAACGGCAATTCAGGGGACAACTCAGCGGAGCTGGCCGGGGCTGTTTATGTTTTTGTGAGGGAAGGGATTTTCTGGAAGCAGCAGGCTTATCTCAAAGCGTCGAACACGGATGCGGGAGATCAGTTCGGATACGCCGTGGCATTATCCGGCGAGACGCTTGTTGTCAGCGCTCCGTATGAGGACAGCGGATCTACGGGCATCAATGGCGATGGGAGCGACAATTCGGTCAATGCATCGGGAGCAGTTTATGTATTCGTTCGCAGCGGCGCGACGTGGAGCCAGGAGGCATACATTAAGGCTCTCAATCCGGATCCACTGGATCAGTTCGGGTTTTCGGTTGCGATATCGGGCGAGACGATTGTGGCCGGAGCAGTGGATGAGGACAGCAGCGATACGGGCGTCAACGGCAACCTCTACGACAATTCGGCGAGCGGTGCAGGGGCGGCTTTTGTTTTTGTCAGAGATGGGACGACCTGGAGCCAGCAGGCTTATTTGAAAGCTTCAAACACGGGCTCGGGAGATCAGTTCGGCCAGTCGGTCGGCGTTTCCGGAAACACGGTTCTGGTGGGAGCGCGACTCGAGGACAGTAATGCGACGGGTATCAACGGCAACGGCGGAAACAATCAGTCAATTAATTCCGGCGCAGTTTATGTTTTCGTGCGCAGCGGGGCAATATGGAGCCAGCAGGCATATCTGAAGGCATCCAACACCGGGTCCGGCGATCAGTTTGGCTCAGCGGTGTTGATCTCGGGCGATACGGCGGTCATTGGGGCTCCCAATGAAGACAGCGCTTCGAGTGCGGATCAGAATGATAATTCAGTTTTGGATTCCGGCGCGGTCTATGTTTTCACGCGAACCGGCACGGCGTGGAGCCAGCAGGCTTACCTGAAGGCGCCGAATGCGGAGTCTACCGATCAGTTCGGGCGATCGCTGGCAATTTCAGGCTCCATCGTTGATGGTTGGAGCGCCAAATGAAGACAGCGGCGCAAAGGAAGTCGACGGAAGCCAGACCGATAATTCGGCCTTGAACTCCGGAGCCGCCTACGTCTTTGTCCGAACGGGGACAACATGGAACCACCAGACATATCTCAAAGCGTCGAATACGGAGGCCTCTGATTTTTTTGGGATTTCCGTAGCGATTTCAGGAGATACGGTGCTTGCGGGAGCATATCAGGAGGACAGCAACGCAACCGGTTCAAACGGCAATGAATTCGATAATTCGGCAGAGAGTTCCGGAGCGGCTTTCATCTACGCTCCGCCGAATACTGCTCCGAAAATAGTCGCCGGCGCCCTTAGCCGTATCGCCGGAAATGCCGTCCTCAACTCGCAGATTGCGACAGTCAATGACGCGGAGGACGAAGAAGACAAACTGACGGCAACGATCAATGGCGCAAGCAGTGCGACAGTCAGCGGTGTGACGATATCGGGAATAAGCATCAGCGCTGCGGGATCGGTGACGGCCGATATTGTCGCTGCTGCTGATGCGAAGACATCCGGTTTTAACTTGCGCATCACCGATACCGAGGGGTTTTTCACAGAGGTCACATTGATCGTTAACGTGATTACTGCGACGTTGACGCTGGACAATCCTTTTGAGTGCCTGGGGCCCGGAGGTCTTGTAGGCCTGACTGTCCAGATCAAAAACACCGGTGTGGCCCCGATTACGGCGGGACTGTTTGCGACCATACCGGCCAATCTCCCTGTTGTGCCGGGGAGTTGTGCTGCGACCTCAGGAGCCTGCACGATACAGAATTCCTCAAGCTTGACATGGGCCGGTGATCTGGCGGCAGGGCAGTCGGCAACAGTCAGATTCAAAGCCCAGGTTGCCGAGGGAGCTCCAAAAGGTCAGCAATTATGCATCTCGACTGATGTCAGGGTTGGCGGCGGCCTGTCAGGGACGTTGCCTGCCTGCGTTACAGTCAATTGCGATGTCGTAGGGCTGGGAGCGGACTATCCTGCAAGATCGATTGCCGGCGATCTGAAAAGCGGATCGGTGCTGATCTACAACATTGTCACCTCATCCGCCGATGGGCGGCAGCAGAACACCAGATTCAACATCACCAACACAGAGCCAACGCGATCCGCTTATGTGCATATCTTTCTGATTGACGGGGCCACTGGCAATGCCGCAGGTTTCAATGTCCGACTCACTCCAAACCAGACGGCGACATACCTGGCATCCGATTTCGATCCCGGCACGACGGGTTTTCTGATTGCCGTGGCGACCGATCCCGGCGGCTGCCCTGTCAATCACAACTTTCTGATCGGTGACGAATATGTCAGATTCGCCTCAGGTTATCAGGCGAATCTGACGGCTATGGCTGTCAGCGCCATCGTCGGCTCAGTGCCGGCTTGCGAGATGAATTCAATGAAGTCTGTGATCGCATTTGACGGCGTCAGTTATGGCGAATTACCGCAAGGGCTGATCGCGAATAATCTTCCCAGCGTTGCAGACGGCAATGAGACTTTGTTGATCCTCAATCGCATCGGAGGCGATCTGACTACCGTCGCGACGCCTCTCGAACAGATTGGCGGAATAATCTATGACGACATGGAATCCGGCGTCAGCTTCACATACAGCAACAGGATCAGTCAGCTCATCGGCAGTACTGTCGAACAATCTGCCAAGGACGGCTCCCAGATATGACAGGATTATTCCGGCGGGAAGAACGGGATGGATGCGAATCTGGCAGTCAGCCACCGGTGCAGCCATGACCGGGGCCATGATCAATTACAACCGCAATGCTGAAGCAGTATCAGGGGCTTTCAAACAGGGGCATAACCTGCATGTTCAATCGACTACTGGCGGAGCCACTCTGGCGATACCGGTTAACTGATTTTGTTGGCGAATTAACTTTATTGCCTGTTTTCTTGATATTTTGAGATGTTAATTAGGCGAGGACTGTGCGAATACAAGTTAAATAGAATCAGTTGTTTGAGGTCGCGGAGCGTATTGAGCTTCAAAAGCAAAAGCGGCGGCTCGACGCCGCTTTTGCTTTTGAAGCTTAATAGAATCGGGGGTTAGCGTTGCGAACGAAAAGCGGCGTCGAGCCGCCGCACTCCATACGTTTTAGTTTCGATCGCGATTGTTGTGTTTCTTGCGATAGATCTAGCGGCTGGCTTTATTCTGATCTTTGAGGATTTCCTTGCGTTCGGCGCCGGTTACCGTGCCATCGGATCTGGCTTCAACTTTTTCCTTCTGTATTTCCTTCTGATTCGACTGGATGGTTTTTACCTCGCCCCTGGTCAATTCACCCGAGCGAACACCCTTGCGAACCCTCCTCTGCTGTTCGGCCTGGCGTCCTCTGATGACAGGCGTTTTTGTTCCGGGAGCCGGATCCTGTGCAAAAGAGACTGCGGAAATGAGAAGTGAAAAACTCGCGATCATCAAAATTGAAAAAACTTTCTTCATTTAATCCTCCATAATTTTCAAATGCCTGCACGAAAATCTCGGCAGGCCTGTTCCAGGGAATCAGGGGGGAGAATCCCTCATTCTTCACGTACCTTAGAAGTCAGGGGACGGGAAAAAGTCGGAAAAACATAGTATGAAAATTTCGCCACTGCAATATTTATTGATTGATACTGTTGGCGAATTGAATTTATAGCCTGTTTCCGTGTTTTATTGATATTTTGGAATGGTCGAAATACGAGCGGGACCGCAGGCGTCCCGCCTGCGTAATTCGATTAACGCAAATCTGGTATGAATGTGCAATATTTCAATACAAGCAGGCGAGACGCCTGCGGTCCCGCTCGTATTTTGATTTGACTAACCCACAAGTGCGCGAGGCCGGAGGCCGAGCGAAGCCCCTGGCTATTATATTTCGGCCCTTCTGGCCTTGCCGCCAGGTGTTCGAAAGTTGCTTGTCCTGATTTAGTCCAGTTGAACCGGCTTGATCATCGATGGTCTGCCGCGGTGCTGAGTACATCTTTGTCCGGGGCGCACCATTCGTCTGCATGGAGTCCCTTTTTTTGTTTGAGCTCCGCAAAAGACCTTCTCCTCGGGTTTGGATTCCTCGAAGACAGGCTTGCCTGAAGTGGCATTAAATGCCGAGACTGAAGGTTTTTGTTCCATTCTGCTTTGATTGACGGGCCTCAGAAAGAAAATGATGGTTGTCAGCAGGATGATAATTGAAAGTAAAACACCGGGATTCCTTCGGGGTTTGATCAGTCCCAGACAATCTCCGCAAAGATAACGAGGCAGCAGGCTTCGCTGCGGCTTGAGATGATTGCCGCATTCCGAACAGAAATTTCCCTGATAAAAGATATTACGCATTCCGAGATGGCTGTCTGGCGGGTGGCCGATTATCGTTCTAAATCGAATTAAATCGATCAATCTTGCTTATATCCATCAACACAACAAGAACGGACGAAACATGACTCTAACATTACACAAACCGTCGCAAAACTGGAAATAATATTTCCATGACGAGCCATCTCTGGACTGGAAACTGGATACGGGCTTATTATCTCGAACGGCAAAACACATTCAATCGACCAATAAATTTGATTCACAAACAATTTCCTGAAAGGAAGCTCGATGACAAGAAGATCGTTCCTGTGCGTCGTATGCCTGGCCGCTCTTTTGGTGGTTGGGCGGCAGGTTGAAGGGCAGCAGTCGCCTGCACGGTTGCCGCGTGTCATGATTCAGACCGAGATCGGCGACATTGAGGTAGAGATAGACTCAAAGAGGGCGCCTGTGACATCGGAAAACTTTTTCAAGTATGTCGATGCCGGTCATTACGATGGCGGGCGGTTCCACCGCACGGTAAAGATCAAACCTGACAATCAGCCGGACAAGACGATAAAAATCGAGGTCATCCAGGCTGGTGTAAATCCCGATAAGTCCAAAATGGATTCTCCTCCGGTCAAGCTGGAGCGGACCAGTGTGACCGGGCTCAAACATCTTGATGGAGTCATTTCCATGGCTCGCCTCGGGCCTGACACTGCGACATCGGATTTCTTCATCTGCATCGGCAACCAGCCGGAGCTCGATTTCGGCGGCAGGCGAAACCCTGACGGGCAGGGATTCGCCGCTTTCGGCAAGGTAACCAAAGGCATGGATGTGGTCAGAAAAATTCAGCAGTCCGCGGCCGAGGCGCAGACGCTCAAACCGCCGATCAGAATTATCAAGATCAAACGACTGACAAAGTAACGAATGGAGAAATGAATGAAGCGACTGTCAATCCTGATAGCCATACTCGCAGTTTGCATTCTTAATGTACCGGCATTGGCGCAGATCACCGGAGTTAAGGCGATCAAAGCCGCGCGTGCAATCGATGTCAGAACCGGAAATGTAGTCAGCGATGTCGTGGTCATCATTGACGGAGACAGGATTCGTGAAGTCGGGTCAAACCTGCGGATTCCAGCCGGCGCCCAGATCATCGACCTCGGGCAGAAGACGATCTTGCCAGGTTTGATTGATAGCCATACTCACCTGACATTCGATCCGGGCGGATTCGGCGGAAAGTTGATGAGCACCTCGATTCCGCGCGAGGCATTGATCGGAGCCAAAAATGCAAGGCTGACCCTGGATGCCGGTTTCACCACCGTTCGAAATGTCGGCGCCAGAGGATACAGCGATATCGCATTGCGGGACGCCATCGATGAGGGGGATGTGCCGGGCCCGCGAATCGTCGCCTCAGGCCCCAGTCTTGGAATTACCGGTGGCCACTGCGATGAGAACATGCTCGCCCCGGAGTTTCACCATTCTTCAGATGGCGTTGCGGACGGCGTGCCGGGCGTCATGCAGAAAACCCGTGAAGTGATCAAGTACGGAGCCGGTGTGATCAAGATCTGCTCGACCGGCGGAGTGCTCTCGTTGGGCGATGATCCGAAGGCCTCGCAATACACGCTCGAAGAGATGAAGACGATCGTTGGTGAAGCTCATCGTCTGGGACGCAAGGTGGCGGCGCATGCGCACGGCGGCGACGGCATCAAACTGGCGGTTCTTGCAGGCGTCGATTCCATCGAACACGGCTCGTACATCGACGATGAAGGCGTCAAATTGATGAAGGAACGCGGCGTCTATCTCGTCCCGACGCTCTACCTGACCGACTGGTTCCTCGAAAATTACCAGAAACTGGGCCTTCCGCCATCGATCGTCGCAAAAGCTAAAGAAGTCATGCCGGCCATGAAGATAAACATCGGAAGAGCCTTTGCTCAGGGTGTGCCTGTTGCCTTTGGAACGGATGCGGCGGTCTATCCGCACGGACTCAACGGAAGGGAGTTCAATGTTTACGTCAAACTCGGAATGACGCCGCTGCAGGCAATTCAGACTGCGACCGTCAATGCTTCAAAATTGCTCGGCATGGAAGATCGCCTTGGATCGATCGATGCCGGCAAATACGCCGACATCATTGCCGTCGACGGCGATCCCCTCAAGGATGTTACGGAACTTGAAAGAGTCAAATGGGTCATGAAGGGCGGATCAGTAGTCAGAAATGAATCTTTTCGGAGGTCGTTATGAGCGTCAAGACTTTCTCGATTAATCGTGCCAAAAACGAGATCAGCCAGGCGTATTCGCCTGTGAACCTTGCTTCAGTCGACGATTTCGCCATCAAAGTGGTCAAGTTTCGAGGAGAATTCGAACGCTGGCACAAGCATGAAGGTGAGGACGAATCTTTCATCGTCCTCAGCGGCGAGATAAATTTTCAGACCGATGAAGGCGATTTCATTGTCAAGGCAGGCGAAGGGATAGTGATTCCAAAAGGCCTTCGCCACTGCCCTAAAGCTGCAACCACCGGTGAGATGCCCGTTGCGCTGATCATCGAACGGTCAGTGACAAACAGACTCGGAGATTAGCTCCTGAAATTATGAATATGAAAAAGATACTTATTGTTTCGTTTATCGCATTCGCCGGGCTCGCATTGATCAAGCTGGAGGGATCGATCTCGACCGCTTCAGCAGCGAAGCCCTATGACGTTGTCATCCTCGGCGGCAGAGTGATCGATCCTGAATCGAAGCTCGACGCAATCCGCAACATCGGAATCAGCAATGGCAGGATCGCAATCATTACGGCTCAGAAAATTGACGGCCTGAACGTGCTCGATGCCAAAGGTCAGATCGTCGCTCCAGGCTTTATCGATCTTCATGAGCACGGACAGACTCCGGACAATTACAATCTTCAAGCCATGGATGGGGTGACAAGCTCGCTTGAACTGGAAGTCGGCACAAACGATGTCGATAAATGGTATGCCGAGCGTGAGGGCAGGGCGTTGGTAAACCATGGCGTCAGCATCGGCCATATCCAGGCGCGAATGAAGCTGATGAACGATCCCGGAGCTTTTCTGCCGAGTGGGCCTGCCGTTAACCTCAAATCCACTGATGCCCAGATCGCCGAGCTTAAAAAAATGATTGCCTACGGCCTTGACCGTGGCGCAGTCGCCGTTGGATTCGGCCCGGCCTATACGCCCGCGGCTTCGCAGTGGGAGATACAGGAGATGTTCCGCGTGGCCGCAAAATACGCCGCATCCTGTCATGTCCATCTTCGCGAAGCCAGAGAACCGGCCATCCTGGCTCTGCAGGAGGTGATAGCCGATGCGGCAATCACTGGAGCTCCCTTGCACGTCGTTCACATCAACAGCACTGGAACAGAGATTACGCCCAGGCTTCTGCAGATGATCGGCGAGGCCCAATCCAGGAAGCTGGATGTGACGACGGAATGCTATCCGTACATTGCCGGCATGACCCGAATCGATTCTGCCCTCTTCAGCGAAGGGTTCCAGGAACGTCTCGGAGTCGATTACAAGGATCTCATGTGGCCCAAAACCGGCGAACGGCTGACACCCGAAAGCTTTGCCCGGTACCGCAAGGCCGGCGGCGAGGTGATCATCTTTTCAAACACCGAAGAGATGGTCAAAGTTGCAGTCACAAGCCCGCTGACGATGATTGCAAGCGACGGGTACATGGAAAACGGCAAGGGACATCCGCGCACCGCCGGGACATATTCCCAGGTCCTCGGAAAATATGTCCGTGAAATGAAGGCCCTCACCCCTGATGGAGGCTCTGCGCAAAATGTCTTTGATGCCGGCGCAAAGACTCGAACGCCGGGCTCCGATGATGAAGAACAAAGGGCGTATTCGCGTCGGCGCCGATGCCGATATCGTTGTCTTCGATGCCGATCGCATTATCGATCGTGCAACATATGCTGAACCAACCAGATATTCCGAAGGCATGAAATACGTGATGATCAACGGTATCCCAGTGGTCAGCGATGGCCGGCTCAAGGATGGCGTCTTCCCCGGCAAGGCCATCAGGGCGGCTATCAGGTAGTTCAAAGGTACTGATAGCCCCAGCTCGTTAACAATTGTCCCTTGTTCGAAGCGGAAACTCTAAATTTTACCTGTTTACTTCCTTATGAACCGAAGAGAATTCAATACGACATTGCTCTCAGCCGCAGCGGGAGCAATCATCCCGTTCAATCCCGCACTTCGCATCAATGGTGCGAGGCTCAATGCGCATCTAGCAGAGATAGCGCAATTCGGCCGGAATCCACAGGGCGGCGTCAGCCGCGTGGCCTACACCGAATTCGACAGGCAGGCTCGCGAATATACGATGAGACTGATGCGGGAAGCGAAGCTCGAACCACGCATCGACGCAGCCGGCAATATCATCGGCCACCGCGCCGGGCGTGATAACAGCCTGCCGCCGCTGACCATGGGGTCTCACATCGATTCGGTTCCCGAGGGCGGCAATTACGACGGCCAGGTCGGCTCGATGGGTGCCATCGAAGTTGCACAAACACTTTCTGAAAACGGCATCACACTTCGCCATCCGCTCGAAGTCATCATCTTCGAAAACGAAGAGGGAGGCACCTACGGCAGCCACGCGATGACCGAGGGCATTACAGAAAAGCAGCTCAATCTGGTCAGTCAGAGCGGCAAAACGATCCGCGAAGGAATCAGATTCATCGGCGGAGATCCCGATAAGATCTCCAGTCCCCTGCGCAAGCCCGGCGATATCGCCGCATACCTCGAACTGCACATCGAACAGGGCGGCATCCTCGATTCTGAAAAGATCGACATCGGCGTGGTCGAAGGTATTGTCGGAATCAATCAGTGGGAGGTGACGATCGATGGTTTTGCCAATCACGCCGGCACGACTCCCATGAATCAACGGCGCGATGCGATGCTGGCTGCGGCCAGATTTATCGATATGGTCAATCGCGTAGTTACAAGCCTCCCCGGGCGCCAGGTTGGAACCGTCGGAAAACTTCAGGCTCAGCCCGGCGCTTATAACGTGATACCGGGAAAAGTTACACTCGGTCTCGAACTCCGCGACCTCGATGCGAAGAAAATAGATTCGATGTTCGAGAAGATTCAGGCTGAAGCCGGCGCCATCTCAAAAGCCACCGGGACGGCCTTCTCTTACAAGCCGACAAATACGATAGTCCCGGCTCTTTGTGATTCCCGGATTCAAAAGATTATCGAGAGCACGGCCAAGGGAAAGGGCCTGTCGACGAAGTACATGCCGAGCGGCGCAGGGCACGATGCGCAGGAAATGGCGCGAATCGGACCCGCTGCCATGATCTTCATCCCAAGCCGGGACGGCATCAGCCATTCCCCGCGCGAGTTCTCCAAGCCTGAAGATATCAATAACGGAGCCAACGTATTGCTCCAGACGCTGATCCAACTCGATAACTGAAAACAGGATTACGAAACAGACGAAAATTTTTAAGAAGGGTAAAAAAGGCTGAATTACCGATACTGTTGGCGAATTCACAAAACAGTATCAGTGAATTTTTCGTTTGTTTCGTTTATTTCGACTGTTTCGTAATCTCTCTTCCAATTATGAAAAGAAAATTTGTTCTCATTGCGATCGTATTTATACTGTTCTCACTGACTGAGGCATTTGCTCAGTCGACGAGCAAAAATGCAGACCCTGAGGTTCTCGCCAAGAGTGTGACAATCCATCGCGACAGTTTCGGAGTGCCGCACATTTTCAGTAAAACAGATGCCGGCGTGATCTTCGGCCTGATGTATGCGCAGTGCGAGGACAATTTCTGGCAGCTTGAGACGGATCTCATCCGTGCTGTCGGCCGGGCCGCGGAGCTCGACGGAGAGAAGGGAGTTTCAAACGACCTCGAATACCGGGCCTTTGAAATGGAGCAGCTCTCAAAAGATGAATACCAAAGGCTGCCTGAGAAGATGCGGGTTCTGTGCGATGCCGCCGCAGCCGGGATCAATTACTACATTGCGAAAAACGGGAATGTCAGGCCGAGGCTGATCCGGAATTTCGAGCCGTGGTTCTTCCTTGCGTCATCGAGAAACGGCAGGGTTGGATCGCTGACACGGGCGGGCATCAAACCGGGTGAGATCAGATTCGGGACGCCCGAGCCGGGCGGTGAGGCCAATTCGAACCGGAATGTGCCAAAAATAGAAGACCTTCAAGGCCGGTTTGAGGACAGAGTGGAAGATCCTGCAGAAGGCTCGAACATGTGGGTGATCAATCGCAGTCGTAGCGCCAGCGGCAATGCGATGCTCATGATCAATCCTCACGTGGGATTTTTCGGCGGCGGCCAGCGCTACGAAGCTCACCTGCGCAGCGATGAGGGCATCAATGTTTATGGCTTTGCGATCCTGGGTACGCCCTACATCCGCACGGGCTTCAACGAAAATCTGGGCTGGAGCCATACCAACAACTACGCCGACACGGCCGATATCTACTTCGAAACATTCGATGATCCGAAAAATCCGCTGGCATACCGCTACGGCAACGGTTATCGGCAGGCAGTTGAATGGACCGACGCGATAAGAATCAAGACCGAAAGTGGAGTCGAAGTTCGACGCTACCGATTTCGCAAGACGCACCATGGCCTCGTCATCGGCTCACGTGACGGCAGGCAGATGGCGATCCGAATCGCGAGGCTTTTGGAAGGCGGTGAATTCGAACAGCGGATTGCCATGAATCGTGCCCGCAATTTCAGGGAATTCAAAGCGGCGCTTTCAATGGTTGCGCTAACCGGATCGAATACGATTTATGCCGACCGCCAGGGGAATATCTTTTATGTTCACGGCAACGCGATTCCGCGCCGCGCGACGAAGTTCGACTGGGCCAATCCGGTTGACGGCGGCAATCCCGAGACTGAATGGGCTGAAGATCCTGCCAGGCGCTATCACGCACTCGATGAGCTGCCGCACATGCTCAATCCCCGGTCAGGCTATCTGCAAAACTGCAATTCGACGCCATTTCTGATGACCGCTTCAGGGAATCTCAGGAAAGAAGATTACCCGGCTTACATGGCTCCCGAGGAAGACACGCCCCGAGCGAAAAGCTCCAGAAGAATCCTCGACGGCCGGAAGAAGTTTACCTTCGAAGAATGGACCAGAGCCGCAACCGACACGACAGTCAACGAAGCAACGGCCGGAATCAAGCTGCTCTCCGATCAATGGGAGCTGATGAAGCACGAAGATGAAGCCAGGGCCGAAGAACTCAAACCCGCGATTCTCGAACTAAAAGCCTGGGATAGAGTCGCACGGACGGATTCGACTGCGACCACGCTCTTTCTGCTGTGGCACGAACGAATCAACAGTGACAAGGAGAATTACAAATTCAAGGAACTGATCACACTCGATAAGGTGATTGACGACCTGGAGAAAGACTTCGGTAACTGGAAGGTCGTCTGGGGTGAGATCAATCGCCTGCAGAGAGTTCACACCAGCGGAGAAGCGCCCTTCAGCGATGCACAACCCAGCTATCCCGTGGCCGGCGGCCCCGGCCCTGCCGGAATGGTCTTCACCTACGGCACGCGAAAATCGCCCGGCCAGAGGCGACGCTACGGAGTTTCCGGCAACAGTTTTGTCGCGGTCGTCGAATTCGGGAATATCAATAAATTCAGAGCAAGATCAGTGCTGGTCTTTGGCCAGAGCGCCGATCCGAACTCAAAACATCATCTGGATCAGGCCGAACTCTATGCCGGCGGGCAATTCAAGGAAGTCAGATTCACTCTCACGCAGATAAAGGCAAATCTCGAACGAACCTATCAACCGGGAAACTAATCCGATATTGCGCCTGACAAAGAATTGAGAACGATTTGCGAAACGCCCGTTCATTGATGTCTAATGGTGACAGTCGTATTTCAAATTTTTTTCAACAGGAGGTAAGAGAAATGCTCAAAAAGATTCTCGGTGTCAGCCTGATGCTCGCTCTGAGCGTGATGGCAATGGCCCAGCAGGCCGGCCCGCCGAAAACCAATTTGAAGGTTGGCGACGCTGCGCCGGAGTTCACACTCCGCGACACCAAAGGCCAGACCGTCAAACTGAGCGATTTCAAAGGCAAGAAAAATGTCGTTCTGGCATTTTATGTCTTTGCATTCACGGGTGGCTGAACGAAGGAACTTAAGGCGTATCAGGCTGATATCGCCAAATTCGACGAGACGGACACCCAGGTACTTGGAATCAGCGTTGACAGCCCGTTTGCCAATGGCGCTTTCGCCAAAGAGCTCGGCGTATTGTTCCCGCTGCTCAGTGATTTCAAACGCACCGCATCAAAGGATTACGGTGTACTTAACGAAGACGGCGGCTATGCTTCTCGCGCAACATTCGTTGTCGATAAGGAAGGCATCATTCGCCACGTGGAGCAGGGCAACAGCGCAATCGATATCACGGGCGCTGCGCAGGCCTGCAGCATGCTCAAGAAGAAGTAATCGGCACTTTTGGGTTTCGCAAGAAGCAGTAGAACAGACGGGACAGACTGTGCTTTGATACAGCCTGTTCCGTTTTTCTCATTCAGGGATTGCGAAGATAAGATCTGATGCAGTGGCTCTGACCGGGCCAGTGAGGATTTGAATTTTTCAGGTGGCTCTCAATGAACTTGGATCATTTCAGGAGAAAGCCCGGCCTGATTGCTCTCAAGGTCGACCCTGTTTAAGCCCTCTCAAAAATGTCAGTTCACAGACGCGTCGCAATTTATAGGGTGCGACCCGGACCGTCACCGGATCAAAGCATTTGATTGAGTCTGATGGATACAGGGTACTGGTTGATTGCGGGTTGTTCCAGGGATTGAAAGCGCTTCGCCTGCGAAACTGGGAGCCGTTCCCGATCAATCCGGCTTCGATAAATTCCGTCATCCTGACACACGCTCACATAGATCACTCAGGCTACCTGCCCAGACTGGTTCACGATGGTTTTAACGGCGTCGTCTACGCGACGCCGGCGACAGTCGATCTGTCAAGAATCATGCTTCCTGACTCGGCGAGACTGCAGGAGGAAGATGCGGCATACGCCAACAAGATCGGATCTTCAAAGCATCATCCTGCCCTTCCGCTTTACAGCGAAAAAGACGCCAATGCCGCTTTGAGACAGCTCGAATCCGTCAATTACGGTAGACAGGTCCAGCTCGGCAAAAAGATCTCATTCGAATTCGTCACCGCCGGCCACATCCTGGGATCGAGCTTCGTCCTGCTCGATGTCGAGTCCGCTCAGGGCGGCAAAAAACGCATCGTCATGACAGGCGACATCGGCCGATACAACGAACCGATAATCAATGATCCGTCGTACGTCGACCATGCCGATTACATTGTGCTCGAATCGACCTACGGAGACCGCGAGCACCCTGATTTCGACGTCAAGGCGAAGCTCGCTCAGATTATCAACGAAACCGCCGAGCGCAAGGGGCACGTCCTGATACCGGCCTTTGCCGTCGGCAGGACCCAGCAACTGCTCTACCTGATTCGTGAACTCGAGAATGAAAAACTCATTCCGGTAATGCCCGTGGTCGTCGATAGTCCGATGGCTGTGAGCGCCACCAAACTCTATTTGCAGCACAGGGAAGAGCATGACATCGAGATGAAGGAACTTGTCGATGAACGCAAAACTCCGCTTGCAACTCACAGATTCAATCTTGCCCGCACCGTGGAGGAGTCCAAGAGCGTAACGGCCGATGAGCGCTCGATGATCGTTATTTCAGCCAGCGGCATGGCCACAGGCGGCCGCATTCTCCACCACCTCAAAAAACGTCTGCCGGATGACCGGAACACCGTCATCTTTGTCGGATTTCAGGCCGAGGGAACCCGTGGCCGTAGAATCATGGACGGTGAAAAAGAGATCAAGATCTTCGGCGAGATGATTCCAGTCAACGCCCGCATCGAAAAACTCGAAAATCTTTCGGCCCACGCCGATTACCGCGAGATCCTGCGCTGGCTCGGCGGATTCAAAAACCGCCCTCAAAAGGTCTTTCTCGTTCACGGTGAACCGAAGGCTCAGGATGCTCTTAAACAGAAGATCGTCGAGAAGTTCGGCTGGGATGTCGAGATCCCCGATTATCTGCAAAAATTCGAGCTTTGATTTCAAAACCGGATCATGCTTCGACTAAGCGCCGTTTTTAGGGTATATTAAGTGTTTATTACCCGACGCCCGAGAGAGACCATGATGCGGGCCACGCTATGACCGGCAATTGCCGCCAATTAATTAAATATAGATATTAACTGCTCAGCCCTCTTTGAGGACCCGGGCATTTAGTTGATATTCAGGCTTTGTTCAATCTGGCCTGCGGAGCAGGCCAAAGTCAGGTCAGGGGCTGAGCCGTTACTAAAGATAAACAAAATTCAGATTGCGATGAGAAGGATATAAAGGAAAATGCAAGCAAAAGCAATAATTGAGGAACAGTTGAAAACAGATGGCATAAGTCCCACGGATTATCAGGATCCTGATCCGCATGAGACATCGGAATGGCTGGAAGCGCTGGATCAGATTCTGGATGATGACGATCCACGGCGCGCCAGTTATTTGATCAAAGAGCTGACTGATCGTGCCCGTTATGCGGGGACGGATATTCCCGCAATATTCAATACACCTTACTGCAACACGATCAAGGTGAATGAAGAGAGGGCATATCCGGGCGACATTGAAATGGAGCGCCGCATCAAGAGCATCATTCGCTGGAATGCGATGGCGATGGTTGTAGGGCAGAACAAGAAGGACCCCGGGATTGGCGGCCACATTGCGACATACGCCTCAGTCGCCACGCTGATGGAAGTCGGCTTCAATCATTTCTTCAGAGGCAGTATTGCCGATGCTGCCGGAGAGTCCCAGCCGGGTGATTTTATCTATTTTCAGGGACACGCCTCGCCGGGCATCTATTCGCGAGCTTTTCTCGAAGGCCGGCTGACCCTGCAGCATCTGGAAAATTTCCGGCACGAACTGAGAGGCGAGCCCGGGCTTTCATCGTATCCGCACCCGTGGCTGATGCCTGATTTCTGGCGGTTCCCGACGGTTTCAATGGGTCTGGCGTCGCTCAATGCGATCTATCAGGCGCGTTTTATGCGCTACCTTGAAAACAGGGATCTGATCTCCGCGACGGACCGCAAGGTCTGGGCCTTCCTTGGCGACGGCGAAATGGATGAGCCGGAATCGATGGGATCGATCACGCTGGCATCCCGCGAGAAACTCGAAAATCTGATCTTCGTGATCAACTGCAACCTGCAGCGGCTCGATGGTCCGGTGCGCGGAAACGGCAAGATCGTCAACGAACTCGAAGCCGCATTCCGCGGAGCAGGCTGGAATGTCATCAAGGTTCTCTGGGGACGCACCTGGGATCCGCTCTTCGCCAAAGACAAGACGGGCATTCTGCTCAAGCGCATGGAGGAATGCGTCGATGGCGAATACCAGTCATTCCGCGCCAAGGACGGCAAGTTCCTGCGTGATAAGTTCTTCGGCAAATATCCAGAACTGGCCGAACTGGTTGAGGACATGACCGACGATCAGTTGTGGGCGCTGCGTCGCGGCGGTCACGATTCAATCAAGGTTTACAATGCCTACAGACGAGCCGTTGAGACCACCGGCAAGCCGACAGTAATCCTTGCCAAGACGATCAAGGGATACGGTCTCGGGCCATCCGGAGGGGAGGGACGCAACCTCGCTCACCAGTCGAAAAAACTGGACGATGAGGATCTCGTCAATTTTATCAAGCGTTTCAACCTGCCCATCTCTGAAGAGGACGCCAAGAAGGCGAAATTCTACATTCCGGAGAAGAACAGCCCTGAGGCGATCTACATGCAGCAGCGCCGCGACGCCCTCGGCGGCAACACGCTGGTTCGTGAACAGAAGTCCGAGAAGCTGGAGACTCCGGGGCTCGAATTGTTCAAAGAGCAGACAGACGGATCTCAGGGACGCGAAGTCTCGACGACCATGGCTTTCGTGAGAATACTTACCAGTCTGCTCAAGGACAGCAACATCGGCAAGCGCATCGTGCCGATCATTCCGGACGAGGCTCGGACCTTCGGCATGGAGTCGCTTTTCCGCCAGGTCGGTATTTACGCCAGCCAGGGCAGCTCTATCAACCGCACGATTCCGACATGTTCCTCTTCTACAAGGAATCGAAGGACGGGCAGATTCTGGAGGAAGGCATTACCGAAGCCGGCTCGATGTGCTCATTCACGGCGGCCGGTACGGCATACTCGAACCACCGCATCGAGATGGTTCCCTTCTACATCTATTATTCGATGTTTGGGTTCCAGCGAATCGGCGATTTCGTCTGGGCGTTCGCCGATTCACGAGGCAAGGGCTTCCTCTGCGGCGCGACCGCGGGGCGAACGACTCTCAATGGAGAGGGACTGCAGCATCAGGACGGGCATAGCCACGTGCTGGCCAGCACCATTCCGACCTGCACCGCCTACGATCCGGCTTATGCTTACGAAATCTCGGTGATCATTCAGGAAGGCATGCGCAGGATGTACAAGGAACAGGAGAACCTCTTCTATTACATCACTCCCTACAACGAGAACTACAGCCAATTGCCGATGCCTGAGGGCGTTGCCGAAGGAATTATCAAGGGCATTTACAAATTGAAAGCCGCAAGCGGCAAGCCAAAGGCCCACCTTTTCGGCAGCGGTCCCATGATCAACGAAGTTCTCAAGGCACAGCAGATGCTTTCTGAACAGTACAAGATCCAGACGGATGTCTGGAGCGTCACCAGCTACAACGAACTTCGCCGTGATGCTCTCACCACCGAGCGTTGGAACAGGCTGCACCCGGCCGAGCCCGAAAAGGAGCCTTATATCGCTCAGGCGCTCAAGGGAACCGAGGGGCCGATTATCGCCTCGACCGATTTCATGAAGATCGTACCCGATCAGGTCGCTCCCTGGCTCAATAATAGACTCGTCTCACTCGGGACCGACGGTTTCGGCCGCAGCGACAACCGTGAACACCTGCGCAGGCACTTCGAGATCAACGCCGAAGCAATCGTCGCAGCCACCCTCTCAAGGCTGGCTCGCGAAGGTAAGTTTAATGCCAGGAAGGCTGCCCAGGCGATCATCGACCTTGGCCTCAATCCCGAGGGTAAGGATCCGGCTTTCGCTTAAAGAGGAAAAACAGATTACGAAACAGACGAAATAAACGAAACAGACGAAAAAATTCAGGCGTTGAATGAACCAGATTTTCCGAGGTATGTTACTTCGGAATCAATTGGATAATTCAACGCCTGTATTATTTCGTCTGTTTCGTTTATTTCGTCTGTTTCGGTCTCCACTTTATCCAGGTCTTCAGTATCATTTGAGTCGGGTTGCCGGAGATGAATTGATGGGTCGGGCGCGGTCCCGCGTTTTAGATGCCGCAACTCTTTTCGCTCTCTGGTTTGGATAAAGTGGAGTCGTACTCTCTTTTTTTGACTGGTAGTATCCGGCGCGGCGATAGGATTCATCGAGCAACTCGACAACGTGAGCGACATGGCAGTCAACATCGAACATTCGCAGGCCGGCGCCGAGCTGCATATGGCAACCGGGATTGGCGGTTGTCAGGATCCGGGCGCCGGTGGCTTTGACCCTGGCCATCTTGTCCGAAAGGATGGCCTCTGACATCTCTGGTTCGCTGAGGTTATAGATGCCCGCCCCTCCGCAGCAATCCTGCATCCCTTCAAGCTGGACGTAATTCAAGCCATTGATGGTTGAAAGCAGTTGCTGCGGGGCTGTTTGAACTTTCTGAGCGTGATAGAGATGGCACGGCGCATCGTAGGTCACGGTCTGGTCAATCTCGGCGCCTCTTCGAACCTCCCGCTGAATCAGAAATTCCGTGACGTCTTTTACCTGGCTGCCGAATCGGGTTGCGCGATCTGCATACAGAGGATCGTCTTTGAGCAGCTCTCCATAATCTTTAAGAAGCGCGCCGCAGCCGGCGGCATTGATGATGATCGTCGGCAGGTTTTGAGCGGTAGCGCCGGATCCGAGAAACTCATCGAATGCGTCGATGTTTTTCCTGGCCAGGCTGCGCGCGGTCTCAAGATCGCCCGCGTGAGCATGCAGGGCTCCGCAGCAGACTTGTGTCTTGACGTCACTCAGGCTGCAATCGTTGACGGCGAGTACGCGGCTTGTCGCATCGTTGGTATGTTTGAAAAGCCCTTCCATGAGCGCAGCCGGTGAAGACAGCCACATTGCGAGTATTCGGATTTCCTGATGCCGGCGTTTTGATCAGATTCTGACCGCGATGAAAAGTCAGGTGCGGATTATTTTTCGGTCTTGTGGTCATCAGCAGCGAGAGGGCAAAATCCGCCTGTCTGGAAATTTTTCTGATCAGCCCGGAGCTCAAGACCCATCTGGTAAGAGGATTACTGCGCACAAATTTCAAAAAGGTGAATACGATGCCGAGTCTTTCAGGGAAAGGAAAGACCTTGCGCAGGGCAAGGCCGAGCATCTTCCTGTGAAATCCTTGAGACTTGTTTGAGGCAACCTCCATCTGGGTTTGCCGGGCGGCTTCAAGCAGGTGGCCATAGTGGACGCCGGCCGGGCAGGCCGTCTCGCAGGCTCTGCAACCGAGACAGAGATCAATGTGGCGGTTGAAGGTTTCTGACGAAGCATCGAGTCTGCCTTCAGCGACCGATCGCATCAGGTAGATGCGGCCGCGCGGGCTGTCATTCTCGTTGCCGAGTTGTGAATATGTGGGGCAGGCCGGCAGACAGAGGCCGCAGTGAATGCAGCCCAGTATCTTATCGGTCTCTTTCTCAAGCTCCGTTTGAAGTAATTGATGAGCCATAGTTTTGAAATTTATCAAATTCCGGCGACGAATCTTCCAGTATTGAGCAGCGAATCGGGATCGAATTTAGATTTCAGGGTTCGCATCAGATCGGCGGTCGGGCCGACATCACCCCAGACATCGAGCTTTTCGAGCAGCTCGTCCGGAGCCTGAAAGATGACGAGCTGGCCGCCGCGGGATTGTGCGTGGAGGCGGAGCTCCTTTAGCTTTCTGGCGCGCTCGCGGTTCTTGAACTCCTCAAGCCATTGGTGATCGGCGTGAATTCTGATCACCCCGTTGGCCGCGTGAGCCCGCCATCTCGTTTCCGGCAGGGTGCTCCTGAGTTCATCGAGACTGGTCATCAGGTCCGAGGGCAGCCCGCTCAATTTGAGGTCGAATTCGACGCTTCGCTCGATCTCGGAGGAGTGATAGTTAATCCAGAAGGTTCGGGCATCACCGTTGCTGAGCACGGAAGAGCTGACTCCCACGGCGATCTTCAGCAATTCATTGATCTGGGATTCAATCGCATCAGGCTCATGAAGGAGTCTCACCGCCAGGGTGAATTTTCCGGGATCGCCGGGAACTGTTTCGTCTCCCTGCGAAAGCAACTCCAGGGCGGAGGGTTGAAGTTCAGAGCCGTTGATTTTTGAGATGATCGAGCAGAGAGATTCGAGCTGATCCGAGTATAGGAGCAGGGTTTTTTCGGCCGGGGGAATCGCGCGCAGCTTGAAGCTCATCTCGGCGATTATCCCGAGTGTTCCGAAGCTTCCGGTGTAGAGCTTGCAGAGGTCGTATCCGGCGACATTTTTGACCACCTTGCCTCCGGCGCGGGTTATCGTTCCATCGGCGTGGACCACGCATATCCCGATCAGCCAGTCGCGTGGAGTGCCGTATGCACAGCGTAAAGGGCCGCTGCTGGCCGTGGATATGACCGCGCCGATTGTCGATTCCTCCACACCGAAGGGATCTAGCGGAATGAACTGCCTGTGTTCCCGCGCGGTTTCATTGAAAGTTTTGAGTGGGGCTCCGGCTTCAACGGTCGCCGTCAGGTCAGAGGGCTCATATTCACTGATCCGGTTCATCATCATGGTTGAAATGATCAGATGAAAAAAGGCCGGGCGATTGCCCGCTTCGAGCCAACTGCCGGCGCCGGCCGGAATGACGCGCCATTTCTCGCTTCCGGCAAGCCTGAGCATCTCGCTCAGTTCCTCGATTGAATGCGGAAAGGCGGCGGCTCTCGATGCTTCGACGCCAACGCGGAATTTCCTGCCGGTGAAGATCCTTGCGCGATCGCTGCCGAACGTTTCCTGCAAGCGGTAGAGAATTTTTTCCGCTGGAATGGCATTCACCGCCGCCGCTTCGGATTGTGGGTTGTTCATGGTTAAATTGCCAAATTCGATCGGTTTACGGGGTTAATTTTAATGCATCTCTCAAAGCATCAATAGCCAGAACCGAGCAGTGCTCTTTGTTGCGCGGCAGTGATTCGAGAGCCGTCGTGATATCGCGAGGCGCCATCCTGCCGGCGTCTTCGACACTCATGCCTGTCACCAGTTCGGTCAGAACCGATCCGGCTGCGATGCTCGGCGGGCATCCCTGAACCAGAAATCCGGCCGATTCAATACGCCCGTCCCTGAGTCTGAGATAAAGCTGAAGCATGTCGCCGCACACGGGATTTGTGGATTTCCCGATCGCGGAGGCATTCTCAATTTCGCCGACATTGCGCGGATTTTCAAGATGTTCGAGAACTTTTGCGCTGTACATCTCAGGCTCCGGCTTCTAACTTGCTCTTCTTCACGGCTCGTGGTGAAAGGCTTCGCAGCTTGCCGACGATTGCAGGCAATGTCTCAAGCACGTAATCGACATCTTCCCTTGTGTTGTCCTTGCCGAAGCTGAAGCGCAGGGATCCGTGGCCGGTGTCCTGTGAGAGCCCTATGGCGACCAGCACGTGCGACGGCTCGGTCGAGCCTGACGAACAGGCCGAACCGGTCGAGACCGCAACGCCTTTGAGATCGAGCGATATCTGCAGTCCCTCGCCTTCAACGTGGTCGAAGTTGAGGTTGGCGATCGAGGGTAAACGCCGTTCGGCATCGCCATTTCGTGTGATATCCGGAATGATCCTGAACAACTCTTGCTCGAGATAATCGCGCAGATTTCGCAGATGCCCGCTGCGTTCGGCGAGATGCAGCCGAGCAAGCTCCGCGGCTTTGCCTATGCCGGCGATCAGCGGGACGCTTTCAGTGCCCGCCCTGCGATCGCGTTCGTGGTGGCCGCCGTATGTCTGCGGGCTGATCCGCACACCGCGCCGCACATAAAGCACGCCAATTCCTTTCGGGCCATGAAATTTGTGAGCTGTCAGTGACAGCAGGTCAACTCCAAGTTCCCTGACGTCAACATCAACCTTGCCGATACTCTGAACCGCGTCAGTGTGAAAATAGAGGTGGCGCCGGCCTGCTTCGCGCTGCTCTCTGACCAGTTCGCCGATCTCCCTGATCGGCTGCAGAGTGCCGAGCTCATTGTTCGAATGCATAATCGTAATCAGCACGGTCTCATCCGTCATCGCTTTGCGAAGGTCATCGAGGCGGACGATCCCTTCGCCGTAGACCGGCAAGTAAGTGACCTTCCATCCCTCTTTTTCGAGATGAGCACAGGTCGCAAGTACCGCCGGGTGCTCGATCCGCGACGTGATGATGTGACGGCCCTTATCCCCGTGAGCTTCCGCGATTCCCACAATCGCCAGATTGTCGGCTTCAGTCCCGCCGGAAACAAAGGTGATCTCGTTAGGCGTGCCATTGAGAAGCCTCGCCACCTGATTGCGCGCTTCTTCAATCGCCTGTTTCGCCTGCTGACCCCATTGATGCGTGCTCGATGCATTCCCGAACTGCTCAGTGAAAAATGGCAGCATCTCCCCCACTACTTCATCGTCCACCCTGGTGGTCGCACTGTTATCCAGGTAAATTTTTCTCATCGCCATAAACTAATAAACCCAAATTGCCGATCCTGCGTCTAATCATTCCTTTGAAGGATATAATTTAGCGTTAAAGAGGCATATCTTCCAGTAACTTGTATTGATAAACAGGATTGTAGAGAATGATTGTGTAATCCCCCTGCAGCATTTAGAACATAGAATATAAAATGATCAAAGTCGAAGGAGGCAGTTTATGAATAAATCTTTTGTGCGCAGAGGTTTAATTTTTTCGGGAGTCATCATAGTGGTTTTCATGGTGGCAACCTCAGCATAGCTCAGACAAAATCGGCCAGGCCGCGACCAAAAGTAGTCACCAATGAGCCCGCTTCATACAAGTTCGCCTATCAGCACGGATATCGCGGCGGCTACGAAGATGGATTCACCAAGGGGAAGAGCGATTACAACGAAAATCAGTCATTGAATTTTCAGGACAGCGATGCCTACCAGCGCGCTGATCGAACATATGCAGAAAACATGGGCACCCGCGCCGAATATCAGGAAGGGTACAGGATCGGTTTTGAGATCGGCTACAACGATGGATATTACGGCCGGCCGTACACGATTTCGATGCCTGCCAATCTCGGCAGAATTGCGATAGCGCGGGTCAACACGGCAGGCGGGAATATGGCGCAGGATCAGCCGCGTCAGCGACCGGTTGCGGAACCGGATCAGCCGGTTCAGTCGCGCCAGCCAGAGCGTCAGCCTGACGCGCGCGATCGCCAGACTCAATCGCGCAGGGCGATCAGCATTCCTGACGGCACGCAGTTGAAGATCCGTCTGACGACCCAGATCAACACCAAAAATAACAAGGCCGGTGATAAATTCACCGCCGTCGTTGTCGATCCGGCGGATTACTCTGAAGCCCTTGTCGAAGGCCATATTGCCAAGCTCAATAAATCAGGCAAAGCATCGGGCAAGACCGAGCTGGCTCTCGCTTTCGATTCAATCAGCATGCGCGACGGACGCTCGGGCCGGCTCGATGCTCAGGTTGAGAAGGTTTACCAGAGCGAGTCGGTCAAGACGGTCGACGAGGAGGGCAACGTCCAGTCTTCCAGCAGATCAAAGGACACTGCGGTTCGTGGAGTGGGCGGTGCAGCTCTCGGAGCGATCATCGGCGGAATCGCCGGTGGCGGTAAGGGCGCGGCAATCGGCGCGGCTGTCGGCGCAGGCGCCGGCATGGGCTCAGTCTTTATCGATGGCGGAAAAGAGATGATCCTCGAACCCGGCACCGAAATCCTGATCCGCACCGCGGCTCCAACCAGGTAAGCTCAATAGTTTAAAGTTCAAAGTATAAAGTTTAAAGTATGTAACTGCTCAGCGCGCATCTTCAAATGTTCAAGAAGGTGCGCGCTGAGCAGTTGCAAACTAATTACCCCCCCCCAATCGTTTATGATTACCCTGCTCACCGACTTCGGCACGTCTGATTATTTCGTTCCGGCAGTCAAAGGCGTGATACTGACCATCAATCCGAAGGTTCAGATCATCGATATAACTCACCAAATCCCGCCGCAGGATATCGAAACTGCCGGATTTATTCTTGCCGCGTGTTACGGCAATTTTCCAAAGGGGACGGTTAACCTTGCGGTGGTCGATCCGGGTGTCGGATCTGCGCGCAGGGCCTTGATTGTCGATGCCGGCGGATACCTGTTTGTCGGCCCCGATAACGGCATCTTCAGTTATATTTTTACACGCGAAGCGGACGTCAAAGTCTACCGCATCGCAAATCAGGAATTTTTGAGAGAGCCGGTCAGCGCCACATTTCACGGGCGGGATGTATTCGCGCCGGTGGCGGCATGGCTTTCAAAAGGTATCTGTCCCGAATCGATTGGTGATTTGCTGGATGATTATGTCAGGCTCGATGTTCCGGAGCCCGTCAGATCTTCCGACCGTGGGCTGATCGAAGGGCGAATCATTCACATTGACAGTTTCGGCAACTGCGTCACCAACTTGACAGAGCGGGAACTACCGGTCGAGAAGGCGGATTGCGCCAGGCTCT
>JADJLO010000032.1 GCA_016710075.1 Acidobacteriota bacterium
TTGGCTTACCGGCACGCGTGGATTCGAGTAGACATGAGGTGACGAGGCTCACAGCAGATAAAGAAAGGCATAGGTCGCTGCCGCCATAGCGGTGGCGCATCCAGCCCGCAGCGGCGCAGACGAGTCCGCTGACTCCGCCCTGCATCGCAGAACGACATCAGGCTTTCTTCCCATTGGCGTGATGATTCTTCAATAACTCTTGAATAACCGTGCCATGATGAGTTTCGGGATCTCTTCGTAGCCTTCATATGAAGTATCCGATATGATCTGCCAGCCGAATCTGGAAGCATCTTCGACAGCCTGCCTGACGGCCTCGCTGTAGATGCCGTCTGAGACGATCACTTCGGCGCCCTCTGATTTGATGGCCTCGATTCGCCAACTGACGGCATCGTGAGGGACGTAAACTCGGGCTTTGAGGCCGAGCGTTCCGGCCACTCTGGCAACAGCGCGTCCGTGATTTCCAGATGTAGCGCAAACCAGAGTCGAGCTGCGATCGATCCGGCCCATCTCAAACAACCGGCTGACCGCATACATCACACCCATAACTTTGAATGCGGGAAGCCCGAATCGCGACGATTCATCCTTGACCAGCAGTTCTCCAATGCCGAGTCGGGAGGCGAGATCAGGCAACCAATGAAGCGTCGTCGATTCGATCTCAGGGTGAGAATCATAATAAGAATTTACGTTCTGATATTCCGCCGTATCAAATAGACCGCGACTGCCGCCTTGCCGAGCTTGAGGATTACCCAGAAACAGATTGCTCATATACTGACCTTAGCCAAACCAACCCTTCTCTCATTTCACTATGTTTCGTTTTTTTTGCGTATTTCGTAATCTTCTTCCTCAATCCCCTGAATCAATCACGCTGCGGTCAATCGATCAGCGTTGGAGACGCCGAAGCAAAGCCATGGTGATCTCCATTTCGCGCTTCATTATTTTGAGGACGTCGCTGACGCCATTCTCGCCTTCGGCCGCAAGCGCATAGACCCAGGCTTTGCCGATCGAGCATCTTTCGCACCGAGTGCCATGGCTGACGACATCCTGTCCGCTGCGGATGCCGCCGTCCATCAGGACTTCGAGGCGGTCGCCGACGGCATCGACAATGCGCGGCAGGACGGAGATTGTCGACGGAGCGCTATCGAGCTGCCGGCCGCCATGATTGGAGATGATGATGGCCTGGGCGCCGATATCGGCTGCGCGGCGGGCGTCTTCTGAATCGAGTACTCCTTTGATGACGATCGGCCCGGTCCAGTTATCACGAATCCATTCCATGTCACGCCAGGTGACGCTCGGGTCGAACTGGCCATCGACCCATTGCTTGAATTGCCCGAGATTGCGGGCATCAGCCACGGCATCTTTGAGATTGCCGAAGATGAGCGGAGCCGCCGATGGCGACATTCTTGATCCATCGAGGATGTCGCATTATCTGCCAGGTCGTCGCAAGCCTGGCCGCCAATGGGCGTCTGCGGCCAGACCATTGCGAACGTCACGGTAACGTGCTCCAAGCACCGCAAGATCCACGGTAAAGACCAGCGCGGAACATCCGACTCCCTGGGCGCGTTGCAGCAGCTCTCTGACGAAACCGCGATCGCGCATCATGTACAGCTGAAACCAGAATGGAGCCGATGTCGCCTGTTTCACTTCTTCAAGTGAACAGATAGAGACGGTGGAGAGGCAGAAAGGCACGCCGGCTTTTTCAGCCGCCCGTGCAGCCAGGACTTCACCACGTCCTGCAAACAGTCCGCAAAATCCGATGGGAGCCAGTATTAACGGAATCTTGAGCCTTTGCCCGAGCACCGTCGCTCCGGTGTCGAGTTGCGAGACATCCCGCAAAACCCTCTGCCGAAACCTCAGCTTCTGAATATCTGAATGATTTTCTCTGAGCGTGATCTCTTCATAGGCTCCGCCATCGAGTAGATCGAAGAACTGGCGCGGCAACCGCCGCCGGGCGAGTATGCGGTAATCTTCACACATGCAGGTACGAGCATTTTTTCTCCTGATCCCGTATTGCCAGGAATTACTCTTTGTGGGAAAGTTTCTGAAATCGCTGTCAGATACTGGATGTAGTAAAAATTAAACCGGCGGGAATTACAAGGTTTCAGAAGAAGAATGATGACCAGAACCATATTCGAAACACCGGCAGTGCGCACGTTTGCAAAGTGGTTGATCGGAATCAGTTTCAAACTCAGCGGCTGGCGCTTGAAGGCTCAAAACCGGGCATCGACAAATGGGTCGCCATCGGAGCTCATCACACTTTCGGGATGGGATTTTCCGCTCATGCTGGCAGTGGCTTTCGGATTCGACATCAACGTTCGCTGGATGGGAAAAGACAGCCTCTTTCGATGGCCGTGGGGGCTTTTCAGATACTGCGGCGGAGTTCCAGTGGATCGATCAAAAAAACAGAACCTGGTCGAGCAATCCATCGAACAGTTAAAAACTCACGACAGGTTCGTCATCGCCATCGCCCCCGAAGGAACGCGTAAAAAATCGACCCATTGGAAGACGGGCTTCTATCGCATCGCCCTCGGAGCGGGCGTTCCCCTAAATATGGCCTTCCTGGATTATGAGAGAAAGGTTGCAGGCCTTGGGCCGGTACTCATGCCTTCAGGGGATATCGACGCCGACTTCGAGAAGATCCGCGCTTTTTATTCCACAGTCACCGCGAAATATCCTGACCAGGTGGGCGAGATCGTCACCTCGCCAAAGCAATAAACAGCCGATGGGGCCGGAGGAGATTTTATCCTCATCCGGCCCCGCGATAATAAAGTCACCGATAAAACTACTTCACGCCCGGTTCGTCAATTGTCAGACTCAGGACCTTGCCTTTTGACGACTCCCTCACCCGTCACAACAATCGTTATTTCGTTGAGCGGTTCAAAGGCCATCGTCCGCGCATTGAGCGCCAGATTCTGCCTGAAATCTATGATCGTCACCACGGGCGAAGTGACGGCTCCGTCAACGACAATTCCATATCGAATCGTATTCGATCGTGATTCATAAAAAGATTTCACATTAGCGGATGAAGCTGGAGCCGCGGGAGCAAATCCCAATGTGTATGTTCCTGCCGTCAGATTGCCGAGGCTGAAATCGCCTTGGCTGTCGGTTGTATAAGTCATCAGTTGACCGCCAGGCTTTTTCTTTATGCTGACATCGACGATGTGACGCCCTTCATCATCAGTGTTTGGGCGTGGCCATCCATCGATGAGACGGAGAGAATAATGAATGCGATAAAAGACAGCGTTAAGAGTGCGGGCAACGATTTTGCAGATTTCCTGTTCAACATAGGCTCCTCCGGGTTTGGGGTCTGTAATGTTCGAGGGCGACCATCAATCGTCCTCATTCCCATAAGCGGGAGGAACAGGAAATCCGTATCATCCGGGAGAGAAAAAAGTTTTAAAGAACGGGAGCGCAGGCGAGTTGGAGCGCAAGTGTCTCACTTGCGCTCCAACTCGTAAGGCCATGGCTGACCACAAACTCCGTCAGTATCACAAACTTTAAACTTTAAACTTTGTACTTTAAACTTTCTCCCTACCCTCTGATAAAGTTCGGGAATTTGACGGGCATGCTGCCCCTTGCGACCGACATTTCGCTCAATTGAGCGGGGGCGCTCCAGGCGGCGGCATCGTAGACGTCCATGTCGGGGGCGAGGCCTTCGCGGATGCACTGGATCAGCCTGTAGCACATGATGAAGTCCATGCCGCCGTGGCCGCCGTTTTTTCGGGCAAGCTCGCCCACCTGTTTCCAGAGCGGATGTTCGTATTTATCCTTGTAGCCGTCGAGAGTTGCCCATTTCTCTCCACCCTTCTGGCCCTCAACGTAGATGCGCGCGGGGTAGTCGGTGAAGATGCCCTTCGTTCCCTGAATCTGATTGATGCGATCGTATGGGCGGGGGCTTGTGATATTGTGCTGCAGCATGATTGTGCGGCCTTTTGCCGTCCGTATGAGGCTGGTGTTGACGTCGCCGCAGACGTATTTTTCCTTCCATTTCGGGTCATCTTTCGGGACCTTCGCGGCGCGCCACTCATCGAGGCCGAGCGAAGGCGAACTCCTGGAGACCGCCGTAATCGAACCTGTCGTTTCGGTTGATGTCAGGTAAGCCACCGGGCCCAGGCCATGAGTCGGATAGAGATTGCCGTTGCGTTTCTGATGGGGAAAGCGTCTCCACAGGCCCTCGCCCTCGTTCGAGAAGAGCAGTTCCCTCAAGTCATGATCGTATGCGCATTCAGCGTGCAGCAGGTCTCCGAGTAGGCCTTCGCGAACCATGTTCAGTACCATCATCTCGCTCGAGCCGTAGCAGCAATTCTCCATGATCATGCAGTGGCGCTGCGTCTTTTCCGAAGTGTTGACGATATCCCAGCACTCCTTGAGTGTGTTTACCGCCGGGACTTCGACGCCGCAATGCTTTCCATTGTTCATGGCTGCAATAGCCATCGGAGCGTGCCAGTCCCACGGAGTGGCGATGTAGATGAAGTCTATGTCGTCGCGCTTGCAGAGATTCTCGAAATCACGATCGTTTTTGAAATATGCGGCGGGAGTCTTCTTCCCTGCCTTCTCGACATACTTCTGCGCCCGTTCGGTCTTCTCCCTGACGACATCGCAGACGGCGACGACCTCGACATTATCGACCGCCAGAAATTCGCGCATGACGCCTGTGCCCCGGCCTCCGACGCCGATGATCCCAAGGCGGACTGTGTCCCGCTTCTCCAAACTTCATTCCTCGGACGCTGCGACCGGCCGGCGCAGCCGATACAGCCTCCTCTGACAGCCCGGCAAGTCCCATGCCTGCGCCGGCAACCGCAGCCGACTTCAACAAATCACGACGCGTGAGGTTCTTATTTTCCCGTTTCATAACTATTCTCCAGAAGAGAGAATACGAAACATTTTGAAATATGTAACTCGGAATTATCTGTTGAAATAACCCCATGACAATTTTCGTCTGTTTCGTTTATTTCGTCTGTTTCGTATTCTTGTATTTACTCGTATTCTTGTATTTATCTCTCTTTGCGAAAAGAATACTCCATCCATAGCCGCCATCTTGGGCGGCTTGGGTGGTGATGAATTTTCGCATCGGGCGACTTAGCCCGATGGATCGTCTTTAGCTTGATTTTCAATGTAACGCTTGATGACCTCCAACGGAGCGCCGCCACAGGTCAGAACACAGTAAGAGCGATGCCAGAAAACAGGCTCCCAATATGTCTTCCGAATCTCCACGCTGAAATCCCTGCGGATCAGCCTGGAGGAAACCGTCTTGAGGTTGTTGACCAGCTTGCTCAGTTCGATGACCGGCGTTGCCGCAAACAACAAGTGAACGTGATCCTGTTCGCCGTTGAATTCGATCAAGCCGCACTCCCATTTGCCAAGCGTGTCTTCAAATATCTCGCGCAACCGCTTCATCATCGCCGGACTGATTACCTTGCGGCGGTATTTGGTAACGAGAACCAAGCGATACTGAAGCGAGTAAGCGCAGTGATTGAGAGTCGAAAGGGATTGTTTTGCCATAATGAACTAAGTATAATGCCGGGAGTGAAAGCATACAAGTTCAAGTTAAAAACCAATCCCGCCTTTGAGCAAGCCTGCGTTTTCACGCTCGATACTTGCCGTGAACTCTATAACGCCAGCCTTCAAGAGCGCCGGGACGCCTATCAAATCAATCACGTCTCGCTCAACTACAATTCCCAATCGGCGCAGCTTCCCGGCATCAAAGCCCTCCCGCCCGGACGTTGCCGCCGTCTACAGTCAGGTGCTTCAAGACGTTCTGCGCCGCTCTCCAGAAGGCGTTCGACAACTTCTTTCGCCGCGTCAAGGCAGGTCAAAAAACCGGGCTACCCAAGATTCAAGGGCAAGGCGTTCTTTGATTCTTTTGTCTATCCTCAGAGCGGTTTCAGTCTCGAAGGCGACAAACTGCACCTGAGCAAGATCGGCTCTTGCCGTGTCCGTCTATCCCGTCCGATTGAAGGAGGGATCAAAACCTGTACAATCAAACGAGAAGCCGATGGCTGGTATGTCGTGTTTGCCGTTGAATGCAATCAATCCCGCTTCATCCCGAAGACCGGGAAGGCGGCGGGGATAGACCTCGGGATAGAGTGCTTTGCCGCCGTCTCCAATGGCGAGCGAGTTGAAAACCCGAAACATTACCGCGCCGCCGAAAGTGAACTCAAGAGAGCACAGCGCACCGTTGCGCGCCGAAAGAACAAGCGCAGCAACCGACGCCGGAAGGCAATCAATATTCTGGCGAGGAAGCACCTGCATATCAAAAGGCAGCGTGCCGACTTTCACCACAAGACGGCGCTTGATGTGATTCGGCGTTACGATCACATCACCATCGAAGATTTAAACGTGTGCGGGATGGTCAGGAATCACCATCTCGCCAAAAGCATCAGTGACGCGGGCTGGAACCAATTCGCCAGGATCCTCACAAGCAAAGCTGCGAATGCTGGCCGTGAAGTGATTCTGGTGAACCCAGCCTATACGTCGCAAGACTGCTCCCAGTGCGGCAGTCGCGTGCGCAAGTCTCTTGCGGTAAGAGAGCACCGTTGCATCAACTGCGGTTTTGTTGCGCATCGTGATCATAATGCCGCCATTAACATTCAAAAGCGTGGGCAAAAGCGCGGGGCACGTGCTTCGGGGATGGGCTACGAAGCCCGTGTGAACCGAGAAGAATCCCCCACTATAGCCGGTCATCCGGTTTAGTGGGGAGGTGTCAATCGTGTTCCTGTTTTCTTCGCCTCTGTTATCCCAGAGTTTATTGACTACATTGATAAGGGCGAGACCGCTGATCACGAAGACGGCGCCAGGCCCAGCGCATTTCCCCATCGGCCGTAAAGAATATTGCCGACTGTGAAGAGTGCCGACCAGATGACGATGGAACCTGACACCCAGCCCAGGAGTGCCATCGGCATGCTGTCGCCGGTTTTAGCAGCCTCGGCCTCAGAGATCCCGGCTTCCTTGCGTATCACAGTCCATCCTGGCCCCGCAGGACGGACTTTGGTATAGAAATCTATCAGTGTCTTTCTATCGGTCTGCGGTGCAAGATATGCCGCAAGCACCCAGCAGACCGTAGTGATGGCAATGGTGATCACCAGTTTCTGCGGTGAACCGGTGTTAAAAATCTGCTCCTTCTCGAGTACCAGGAAGATGACTGAGACCAGGAAAGAACTGAGCATGGCAGAAACTTCACACCATGCGTTGACTCTCCACCAGAACCATCGCACAAGATAGAGCAGCCCTGTTCCGGCTCCCACCTGAAGAATGATGTCGAAGGCGCTCTTCGCTGAATCGAGCAGATAGACCACTGCGGAAGAAAGAATAAAGAGCACTACAGTCATCACTCGCCCGGCGAAAACATAATGCCGCTCTTCAGCGGTCTTATTAATAAAGCGCCTGTAGAAGTCATGGACCAGATATGAAGCGCCCCAGTTGAGATGAGTCAGAATCGTCGATGAATTGGCAGCAACGAGGCCCCCAACCATCAGACCGACAAACCCCATCGGCATAAATCTGAGCATCGCGGGATAGGCAATATCGTGACCCAGCAGTTTGGGATCCAGATTCGGGAATGCCGTCTGAATATCGGACAACTGCGGATAGACCAGGATCGAACAGAGCGCCACAAGGATCCACGGCCACGGTCGTAGCACGTAATGAGCCAGATTGAAAAAGAGCACCGCGCCAAGCGAGTCTTTCTCCGATTTTGATGCAAGCATGCGCTGTGCGATGTAGCTGCCTCCGCCGGGCTCGGCACCCGGATACCATACCGCCCACCACTGAACCGCGATCGGCATGATGAAAACAGCCAGAGCCATATCCCAGTTGTTGGTGAAGTCAGGAAGGACATTGAGGTAATTGACCCCTCCAGGACCTTTCATCGCCGAGAGCTTCTCGACCATGCCGTGCAATCCGCCCACCGCAGGATGCTTCAACGCAAAGTACGCGGCAGCCGTGACAGCGGTCATCTTGATGAAAAACTGGATCATATCGATGACCAGCACACCCCAGAGCCCGGAGTGAGCGGCGAAAGCGACATTCAGCAACCCCACGAACAACAGCGTCTGCCATCGCTCCATGCCGAACAATATTCCGGCGATCTTGCAGGCAGCCAGGTTCACCGTTGCCATGATCAGGCAGTTGAAGAGCAGCCCAAGATATATCGCTCGAAATCCCCGCACCGCCCCCGCCGCTTTGCCGGAATATCTGATCTCGTAAAATTCCAGATCCGTCAGCACTCCCGACCGGCGCCACAGCCTGGCGTAAAAGAAAACCGTCATTATCCCTGTTAGCACGAATGCCCAACAGACCCAGTTCCCCGATACTCCCTTCTGCCTGACGATGTCAGTGACAAGATTCGGCGTGTCGCTGCTGAATGTCGTGGCAACCATCGATAGCCCTGCCAGCCACCACGGCACGGATCGCCCCGAGGCAAAGAACTCCGAGGTGTTCTTCGACGACCTCTTGGCAAAAAACAGAGCCGGAAAAAAACAGACGACAACCGCCAGAATCGCGATTACCCAGTCAAGCGCGTATAGCTTCATCTTTCGATCCTTTCAGTGGAAAGAGAGAATACGAAACAGACGAAATAAACTAAACAGACGAAAATTAATTATGATTCTGTCCGTTAAATCCCGGATATCGCTAATTCGACAGCTCTCGCCCATTTATCGGTTGAGTTTTTCGTTTATTTCGTTTGTTTCGTAATCTTATTTTCTAGACGTGATATTGCAGCGGAATACTAGCCGGACTCTACGAAATCTGTCGAGTAATTCGGGACTTTTATCTTTGAACTTTGAACATTAAACTTTAAACTATCCGCCTATGAAACCTGATCCAGCAGACCCGAGATGTCCGTGGTGCCACGGACATGAGATCTACATCGCATATCACGACGATGAATGGGGAGTGCCTGTTCACGATGACCGCCATCTTTTTGAGATGCTCATTCTTGAAGGCGCACAGGCCGCTTGAGTTGGCTGACGATACTCAACAAGCGGGAAAATTACCGCGCGGCCTTCGATGGATTCGACGCTGAGCTGATAGCTCGGTACACCGATAAGAAAGTCGGGAACCTGCTGGCGGATCCCGGCATCGTTCGCAACCGGCTGAAAGTCGCTGCGGCAATACAGAACGCCCGGGCGTTTCTTGAGGTCAGGGATAAGTCAGCCAGTTTTGATGAATTCCTCTGGCAGTTCGTCGATGGCAGGCCAATCCAAAACAGATGGAAGGCTCTCAAAGAAGTCCCGGCGAAGACTCCACAATCAGACGCCATGAGCAAGGAACTTATCGGACGCGGCTTCAAGTTCGTCGGATCGACCATCTGCTATGCATTCATCGGGCGGTAGGCATGGTCAACGACCACCTGCTCACCTGCCCGAGATATCAACCGGTTTCAAAGCTCGCCCAGCTCGCAGTCATTGCCGGACCAGAAGTTGATCTTTCCCGGTGCAGCGATTCTCATTGGCCGGGACGGTACTCTCGCTCGGTGTGGCCCTTCAATTGATCGCGGTAGAAGTAGACCTCCCGCAGGTTTCCTGTAGCATAGCGCGCTGCCTGATCGTTAAAATGAGGAGACGAGGGATTTCCGCTCTCACCGCCGGCGGTAACGGCTCTGGCCCGCACCTTGTCGCCGAACTCGACAACTGCAACGAAGCTGTTTCCGCTGGTTCCGTACATCTTCTTTGTGCCGCTGTAAGGCGGGCGCCGAATGAAGCCAGCGAGCCCCATCGCGCCGAAGTAAAGCCGACTGGGATGCTGGGTCCCGCGTCGTTGAAAGGCTGCACGATATCGCCGGTGAGGCGCTGGAATCGATTGATCTCGCC
>JADJLO010000033.1 GCA_016710075.1 Acidobacteriota bacterium
ACCGTTAGACGGCAACACGCAAACTGCATCAATATGGCAATTAAACTTCTAGTCCCAGTCTTGCGAGTGGCGGATGTCGCTCGGTCTATGGAGTGGTATCAATCAACGCTCGCTTTTCTGGGCGACCCGTTTCCTGCGAAGCCACCGTTCGAGTCTTGCCATCCTTCGACAAGGGCAGGTCGAGTTGATGCTGCGCCGGGGTTCGCCACCGGCGCGTCCCACACCGCGCCAGTATGATTGGGACGTTTACCTGCGGCGCGAAGGCGAGCGTTTTCGTGACGTTTTCGCAGCTTTCAGTGCGCGTGGCATTGTGACGCGCCGGTTAGAGCAGATGCCGTATGGGCTAGCAGAGTTTGAGATTACCGACCCGGATGGGTACGTCATTTGCCTGAGCCAGCAGCTTGAAGATGCCAGCGATTTACCAAGACCAGCCGCCTAACAATGCGCTGCAGCGAACGGCGGCATCTCATCACTATTGCAATCGGCGCGCCCTCGTGGCCGCCGTCGCTGAGCTTGAGTCGTTAGGCTGATATCAACAATCTGAGAAAAACAATGAATTATACGTTTGATATCGTTGATACCGAAGCTGTTGTTCTTGCGGTTGCACAAAAGCAGCTTATGCGGGCAGAGGTTTCTTCAAAAATCCTTGGCTTGTTTGATATCGCCTATACTTGGCTGAAAACTTCCGGCGTTAAAAAAGCCGGGCATAATTATGCGATATATGACCAATGTATGCCGGATAGGATGAGGGTGAGAGTTGGATTTCCCGTCTCAGAATATTTTTCAGGTAATGATTTGGTCCAATGCATTGAGCTAGAAAGCGGCCGCGCAGCACATGTCAGGCATACTGGCCCATACAACAAACTACAGGCAGCGTATGATGGCCTTCTTGAATGGTGTGCCCGTGAGGGGCATAAAACAAGCGGAATCGTGGGAAGTCTATGGTGATTGGTGATGATGATCCGTCAAAACTCGTTACGGATATTTATTTTCGAATAGATAGATTAAATCAAAGTGCCTAACTCCGCGTTTGACCGGAGGCACCGCCGTCTTCTTGGTTGAACCTTTGCGGACGGCGGTGCCTCGGTCAACTGGTCGTTAGGCCCCACAAGCGGCATCGTAGCCATGCGGCGCTCTGCAAATGCAAGGAGTGCCAGACGCCGAAGGCAAAGCCCAGATTCATAGCACCAACATGAAGACAAGGCGGGAGAGAAACAACTCTATGAGATTCGGCGCGTCGTGGGTATCCTCACACGAGAAGCCAACTTAAGAAGACAAGGATCCGAAGATATCCATGCCGACAAAGAAAACAAATGAGCCGAAGGACGGAGATTTTTGCGAAGTCACGGGCGGCACCTACAAGGGAAAGGCCGGAAGGGTTCGAGATATCAAAACCAGCAAGACCGGGCATATTACAATCACCGTTGTTCAAGTTAACGGTGAGCGGTTTAAAACTCTTGCCAAGAATGTCGTCGTTACCTCCAGTGGGGCCTAACCCCTCGCTCAAGCGGAGCGCCAACGGCAGGCTACCACGATAAATTCCAAATTCATACCTGACGTCACTACGAATGTCACTACAATAGTTGTCATGGAATTCGAATGGGACGAAAAAACGGCAAGGAAAATCTCAAAAGCACGGGATTGATTTTGTTGATCTTAGACAAATGTTTTGGGAGTCACACTGACGATCCTCGACGACCCGCTATGATTATGGAGAAGTTCGCTTCGTCACACTCGGATTGCTCAACGGGATAGTTATAGTGGTCGCACATACAGAAGATGACGAGGTGATTTCGGTATATCTCCGCAAGAAAAGCTACAAGAAATGAAGAAAAGAGATATGTTGAAGAAATCAAAGACAGATTGGGATCGCCTTAAAGGAATGAAAGATGAAGAAATTAATCTATCGGAGAGTCCGGAATAGAGCCGAAAATGTTTGCCAGAGCGATAGTGAGAAAAGGGGTTGGTAACCAGCTCAGGAAAGGTGAAACTGACTCTCAGAATCGATCAGGGGGGCGAGGTTATCAAACGAAAATAAATGCGTTATTAAGAGCATATATGGAGGCTCATAAATAAAAGGGGGCCTAACATCCATTCCAGCGGAGCCGCGCAAGCCGGCATCCCAGAAACTCGATAACTATACGCGGCCCGCTGAACTTGGCCGTTAGGCCACAAACGGTATGGTCGGGAGACATGGGTGACAAATCAGTAGAGAGACATGGGTGACACTTTTCGGGCAAGATCTATCTCTGAAAGGAGGGTTGATCAATGCCCTGGGAGCAATCGTCACCGATGGGTCAAAAAACTCAATTTGTCTCCGAATATCTCCGCGACACCATCTCATTTACCGAGCTCTGCGACCGATACAGCATCAGTCGCAAGACCGGCTACAAATGGATCGATCGCTATCTGACAGATGGACCGGCTGGATTGGCAGACCGGTCTCGTCGACCACATTCATCTCCGGACGAAACGCCTGAGCCTCTACGGCTAGCGATCATTGAGGCGCGTCGTCGTCATCCAAGTTGGGGAGGTAAGAAATTGCTCAAGCATCTCAAGAGCCAAGATCCACAGGCTGACTGGCCTTCACGCTCGACAGCCTGTGAGATTCTCCTCCGTGCGGGACTCGTCCGACAACGGACCCGGCGGCGCAAACCTGGTCATCCAGGCAAGCCCATCTCCATCGCCACAGCCCCAAACGATCTCTGGTGCGTCGATTTCAAAGGTCAGTTCAAAACTCGTGACGGCCAATACTGCTATCCTTTGACCGTGACCGATCGCTACTCGCGTTATCTACTGGGTTGCCGGGCACTACTCTCAACTGAAACTGAAGGGGCCAAAGCGACATTCCTCCAGATCTTTAAAAAGTATGGCTTGCCACAGGCGATTCGCTCTGACAACGGTGCCCCCTTCGCCTCAACCGCACTGGCGCGGCTCTCGAAACTCTCGGTCTGGTGGATCAGGCTTGGTATCAGACCCGAATTGATTGAACCTGGCAAGCCACAACAAAATGGGCAGCACGAACGGATGCATCGTGTCCTGAAAGCCGAGACGGCGCGTCCGCCGGCCGCCAACCTGACTCAGCAACAAAGATGGTTCGATCGCTTTTGTCATATGAGTACAATCATCTCCGGCCCGCATGAAGGAATCGATCTTCAGACCCCCGGCTTCTTTATATGCGCCTTCGTCACGCCCGATGCCGGCCGTGCCTCTACCCTTGGTTTATCCAGCTCACTTCGAGACCCGGTTAGTGAGCAAGAACAGCGGGATTCGTTGGCGCGATAAATGGGTCGCGGTTTCAACGACCTGCGCCGGTCTTTATGTCGGCCTGGAGGAGATAGATCATGGGCTCTGGGACGTCTACCTGGGGCCGGTCAAACTTGGTCGCCTGTTTGAAAAAACTCTGCGGATCGAGGATCATCTCGGCAGGCTCAAACGGATAAATGTGCAACCCCATGTCTCCCCGACTAATATGTCTCATGTCCACGTCCTTCAAACATGAGCAAATCACTTCGTCAATCGTGGGTGCGTACGGCCGTTCTTCTTGGTATCGGGTACGCCCTCGTTGGCATCTTGTTCGCGGTCCCAAACACCCACGTGAAGGCGTGGCGCCTGGCGGCGTGGGTCGTGAAGCGCCATTGATACGCGGCACATCGCGCAATGAGCGCCTTCGGCTACAGAACTCGCCTGGGTCGGCCGCTCGGCACGTCGCCGTGGCCGTTGCACTCGGAGCATTCGGGCTCGCTGTTGGCGCAAACATGCATTCGCTCTCCGCCGGATCGACCAACCAGCACCGACAGCTCCGCTTCTAGCGCTCGGGATCCGGCCGGTCGATGACAGCGCGCCCAGCGTTTTCCGTCGCGCTCGGCACAAGTAGTATTGACGCGTGCGCTCGGGCGCGCTAGAGCAAGTGGTGGAATGGTGCGTGTGGCCTAACAATGGTTGCAGCGGACGGCCAGCTGCGCGGCCCGCCGCTGAACCGAATCGTTAGGCTGAAAGAAATAGCTCGCAATGAATAAAAGTAGTACGATGCAAAAGAATTATATTAACCCTGCAGAACTATTTCCCAGTGTACCGCTTGGCTTGTCTCAAGTAATTGCCTGCACTGGAGGGAGAACCGTTTATATTTCAGGACAAACCGCATCTGGGACTCTCAAAAGAAAATTGTAGGCGGGATGGATTTACAAGAACAGGCAAGGCAAGCGCTAAAAAATCTCCAGATCGCGGTTCAATCGGCAGGCGGAGAGTTGAGCGATGTGATTTCTCTGCGAATATACGTGGTAGGCGATCAATCAAGTCATACTGCGTCATTGGAGAGGTGCTTAGAGAGTTTTTTTCAGGTGAAGACTTTCTCGACAAGCACTTGGCTCGGCGTTGCGTCTTGGCCGTGAAGGAATTTTGATAGAGATTGAAGCAATCGCAGTAATGGAAGATGGCGCTTGAAAAAGCGATTTGGCCTAACTCCGCGTTCGACCGGAGGCACCGCCGTCTTTTTGGTTGAACTTATGCGGACGGCGGTGCCCCGGTCAACTGGTCGATAGGCGCTCGCGGAATAATCTGAATGATGGCTATCAAATGACAAAACATGAGCTACCGATTTACTTGGGATGAAAATAAAGCAGCCTCAAATATCGTAGATCATCAAGGGATTACTTTTGACGAGGCCAGTACCGTCTTCGATAGCCCTTGGCGAGAATCTTTGATGATGAAATACATTCCCTTGACGAAAGGCGTGAAAATCATCATCGGGCCTTCAATCAAAGGCCGGCTGCTACTGATTTGTTTTTACCGGAGCACCCGAATGAGATCATTCGCATCATCAGTGCGCGATTCGCAACCAGGAAAGAACGTAAGAAGTATGAAGAAAATATCAGTTTCTAGATCACGTAAAACAGCATCGCAGGACATAAGTTGCCGAATATGACTTTGATTATAGCAAAGACGTCCTAATCGCTTTGCCGGAAAGATAAGCGAAGAGCGGCTAGTAGTGTTACTCGACCCAGAGGTTTCGCAGGTATTCACTACGCCGGAAGCTGTGAACACAGTTCTTCGCGCTTTTTGGTGGCGGCATTACCTAAAAGGGCAAAACGAAAAGCTAGCAGT
>JADJLO010000034.1 GCA_016710075.1 Acidobacteriota bacterium
GTAAAGTGATGTCAGCTTTAGTCTGAATCAAGAACCATCTTTGATGACAAGAATTGAACATAAAAGGAGCCTTATGATGTCTCTTCAGATCCAACCGATCCCTGAAATTCCGGAAGAAACCCGCTTGCTGAGAGCGCGGCTTTTGCCAAAGGTAATCACTTCTGGATGTCGCTGCGCGATGAGTTGGGTCTGATTTATACCGATGAAGACTTTGCCGATTAGTTTCCATCGGAGTTGTTGAACCAGCGGCCGCGCCGTGGCGCTTGGCGTCGATTCTGACTATGCAGTACGCCGAAAATCTTTCTGATGAGCAGGCCGAAGTCGCTTCGGGCAGCCGGAGCGACTGGAAGTATGCGCTGAGTTTGCCGCCTGATGATGCCGGTCTGGATGCTTCGGTCTTCAGGTGAATTTCCGTACGCGGTTGGTGGCCGGAGGAGCCGAAAGCGCGTGCTCGATAAATTGCTGCTTGTTGTGCCGGGAGCGGAAATTGTTGAAAGAGCGGGGTCGTCAATTGACTGATTCGACGGTCATCATCGCCAGCCGTTCGTCAGCCTGGTCGTGCGGAGTAGGAATGTCGGGGAAACGATGCGCCAGGCACTCAACATCCTGGCCACGGTTGAGCCCGGAGTGGTTGCGCGGGCAAGCCTAGCCGGAGGGTCGAGCGCCAAGGATCGAATGATCAATATCGCTTGCCTCAAGAGCGAAACCGAGCGGTTGTCGTTGGCTTAAACAATTGGGCGGGATAGTGAGGAATTGCTCAGGGCGATCGATGACCCGGCGGCGCCTGTGGCGGTTGCGCCAAATTCCAGCTGTCTCACGCTGCGACAGGTCTGGATTCAACAATATTTCCCGGGCGCGCAGGGGCCGGTCTCAGCACGGCCAAAGAGCATGGTTCTTCCGCTGCGCCGTCGACCATACGTTTTTGCGCGATCCGCAAGCGCGTTACTCAGAGAAACGCGCTCCGCAGTTGGGTCGGAGATAAAGTCCATTTGACGGAAACCTGTGACCTAAGAACTGCCGCGTTTGATGCCACAAGTCGAAACGACCATTGCGCCAGTGCCTGACAGAAGCCTTGCCTGTGATTCAAGCCGATTTGGCGCAACGCTTGCTGCTGCCGGCCGAGCAATTGGCCGACGCCGGTTATGTGACTGCACGGCGGCTGGTGAGCAGCAGCCAACAACAGATGGCCATCTGTGTGGCCCGCCGCGCTCGGACAGCGCCTGCAAAGCCCGCGCGGAACAGGCTTACGCCGCCGCGATTTCTTTTTGACTTCCAACAACAGCAAGCACGCTGTCCGGCGGAGAGTTCAGCAGCAGTTGGGAAAACACCACCGATCGCTATGGTAAAGAACAGGTCAAGATCAAATTTGCGGTGACCACTTGTCGCCCCTGTCAGCAGCGCGAGCAATGTATTAAGATCGATCGGCGCATCCTGACAATTAACCCAAAGCCGAAACACGCGCCTTGGAAGAGCCCGGCAACGGGCCGACCAAGCAATACGCTATGCTCTACGCCCAACGTGCGGGCGTCGAAGGCGCAATCTCTCTAAACAGTCCGGCGAAGCGCTTGCGTCAAGCACGTTATCTTGGTTTGGCAAAACGCATTTGCAGCATCTGCTGACAGCACGGCAATCAATATTATTCGGCTCGTTAATTGGCTGACTGACGTCCCCTTGGCGAAAACGCGTCAGTCGGCATTCGTTAAGTTAATGAACCGGTGCCTTTAACATGCTGACGGGCATTCGCCAGCGGTATCGCTCTTGTCGCCGCTTTGGAAGCTGTTCCAGATGCTTGTTAAATCGATGTGCGGTTGCGGTGGATTAGATTTTTCTCAATATTCAGTGGCTACAGGACTACCAAAGTGGCGACAGGTCGCCGCACTCCATGGAGTCCGCCTGTTTCTAATGATCCATATCATTCCGGTTGCATCTTTAAACTTTCCCAACGGAGAGTAGTTATGAATTAGTTTGACACGTTCTTTTGAAGTAATTCAAACAGCCGGCGAAGACGGCGACCATTGCCACCCGTTCGCGCACTTGTGGGCTAGTCAAATCAAAATATAGAATATTCCGTGCGTAACATGAGTAATAATATGAATCAATACGATGCAATTGTGATTGGAGCGGGCCCGGCGGGATCGACGGCTGCGGCGCTGATGGCAAGGGCCGGGCAGAAGGTTCTGCTGCTGGAAAAGAGTTTTTTTCCGCGCCACAAGCTCTGCGGTGAATTCATCACACCGGAATGCGGCAAGGTATTCGACCGGCTCGGCGTCAGCGAAAAGATGCACGATGCGGGCGCGCAAATCATCAGAAAATGGACGCTCCATTCACCTGAAGGACGCAGCCTTGAAGTGCCTATGGAGTGGATTACCGATGGTCATTCGCATGCCATAGGCCTTTCAAGGGCACGGATGGATCTGATCCTTCTCGAATGCGCAGCCGAAGCGGGCGCCGATGTTCGCCAGGGTTTTCAGGTCTCGTCAAACTTTCAATCTGATCACGGAATTGGAGTCGTCGAAGGTAAAAACGAATCAGGTGAAAAGGTTGTTTTCCGAGCCCCGGTAATCCTGGACGCCTCAGGGCGGACCGGTGTTTTTGCGAAAAGCACGCTTCACGACGACGAATTATCGAGATTCCACGGCTCACGGCTGTTCGGATGCAAGGTGCATCTTCGGAGCATCGAGGGCATGAAAGGGATTGGCGAATTGTTCTTCTTCGGTGACGGCTATGGCGGTCTGTCAGACGTCGAAGGAGGGAAGACCAACCTCTGTTTTCTGACCACGGAAGCGACCTTGATGGAGGCAAAGGGCGATCGGGAAAAGCTGCTCGATCTGACCATGCGTTCAAACCCCGCAGGCTCTGCAAGATTGAAGAATGCGGTGATCGACGGCGAGTGGCTCGGCACGGGACCACTGAAATACGGGCGCAGGAGGCGCATGCCGGGAGTCATTTCAATCGGCGATGCCGGCGCTTTCATTGACCCCTTCACCGGCAGTGGAATGCTTCTGGCATTCACCAGCGGCGAGATTGCGGCCGACGTCATAAACCGTTCTTTTGCCGAAGGAGTGCGCGATATCGAAGAAATATCGGAACGCTACGAATCGATATTTCGCTCGACATTCGGCCTGAGATTCCGGGCATGCTCGATGCTGCGCAGCCTGGCGTTCAAACCGGCGACCCGTAACTTCATGGTTTCTCTCCTCTCCCGCCACAAGTCGCTGATGAAGATCGTCGCTCTCAGCACCAGGCAAAACTGGCAGTCACTGACTGACTAGATCGGATTTCGCCTTGTTCATAAAGAAGAATATTCCGACAACCATGAGGATGCCGAAAAAGAGGTAGATCATGGAATTGGCGCTCAGGCATGCGCTCATTCCGTATTTTTGAGAAGCGAGCGCAATTACGGGCGGAGCAGTCGCCGCTCCCAGCCAGCCAATGGAATTCATCATCTTCCAGCGCAGTCGCGCGTCGTTCAGGCTTGACCATCATCGAGAGACGCCCAGATATTGGCGTCGTAAATCCTTGAAGAATCCGAAGCCGGCCATGGCGATAATCAGCACCGGGACCGAAAGAGTCCAGCCGGTGAGAAAGATAAAGATCACGCCGCCAAAGAGCCCCAACGCCTGAGCCATCATCCTTCCGCCGAGGTAGCGCCTGACAAGCCTGTCTGCGAGGATGCCACCCACGACCACCCCGATGATCGAGGCGATCTGCTGGTAGGCAGTTCCGCTCAATCCGGCCATCGAAAGGCTCATAGAGAATTTCCGGTAGAGAAATGTCGGCATCCACGAGAGAAAGATCGAGGCGACGAAATTGGCCCCGACGAAGACCGCGATCAGAATGCGAACCATGGGGTTTCTCAATATCTCCAGAATATCGCTCCAGAGCCCCGGCTTTCTCAGGTCGATCATCGAGTGTGCATCCGGTTCAACTGGAACTGACCTGCTGCGCGGCGCCTCCTTGAGCGCCAGTATCAGAATGAATCCTAGAACTACACCCAGGGATCCGAACAGAACGAAGCTCGAGCGCCACCCGAAATGCTGGCCCATATAACCCGAAACCGCGCCGCCGGCAATCGTTCCCGCATAAACGCTCGACTGATGAATTCCCATTGCCCGCGACTTGGTCTCGGGACCGTGGTAATCGCTGATCAGCGCCATCGATGCCGGAAAATAGAAGGCCTCACCGAATCCCTCAAGAGCCCTGACCATGACCAGATGAGAATACTTCGTCGAAAATGCCGTGAGCACTGTAATCAGTGACCAGAAGATAAGTCCGGAAATGATCAGAAATTTGCGGTTGAACCGGTCTCCGATGATCCCCGCTATCGGCCCGGCAAGCGCATAGACATACATAAACGACGCTCCGACAAAACCAAGCTGAACGTCGCTCAAGCCCATCTCTTTCTGCAGCAGTGGAAAAACGGAGAAGATTGCCTGCCTGTCCGCATAATTGAAGAAGCAGACAAACCAGAGCATTCCAACCACGATCCATTTATAGTTTTTCATCAGATAAAAAATAGAGTTATTGGCCGGCAGCCGTAAGTATCGAATTAAACAGCAAAGGGTAGGTTGCGAGGCTCTGGCCGCGATACTGCGGCCGGAAGCCGAACATGATCACACGTCCCTTGCCGATCGCAGCTTCGACCATTGCAGCTTTTCCGCGAATCATCCTGTCGCCCGAAATCCACCCGCTCAGAAGCGGGTTGTCGCGGCCGGGATAACGAGCGATGACTTTGACTTTCGCCGGGTCAACGATCTCAAAGGCAGGGCTGCCCTCGAACCAGGCGATCGTCTCTTTATCCATGCCGAACGAAAGCGGGCTGGATGCGTCCAGTTCAATCCGCAGAATAGATCCGGGGCAGTAGAAATCACTTGATGAAACCCCCTTGAGCACATTTCGGACCGGGACACCAAGTTTTTCGATGGCGAAGTTCGAGGCATTATTGAGGGTGATCAAAGTTCCACCGGCTTCGACGAAATCACGCAACGCCTTGATGCCGGATTCGCCAAGTCCTCCGGCGAATTCCGCCGGGTATCCCGCCGATGTCTCCTGATCGATGGTCGATTGAGCCTCCCCGACTGCCGCAAGACCGTTGACCAGGGCTCCAACCGACTGGTCGGGAATAATGATCGCGTCATACGCGGCATTGAGATTCCCTGCCCTGATCTCGCGGTCGAGTATTGACGCGTATGAGAATTTGTAACTATCGAAGATCCAGCGGGTCCATCCCTCATCCATTGATGGCTGATAATTTTTGTAGAGGCCGACTCTGACTCCCCCGTTCGAGCGAACTCTCGATTGAATGATCAAGGCCGAGGGCTCGCTGCGCAGCTCGGCTTTGAATGGATTCCTGACCGTGACGGCACTGACGTTCATCAACAGCGGCAAGGTGTGCGCCGTCACATCATACGGCCTCTTCGGCGGCCCCCCCGGATATTCAAGCAGATTCGGATAAACCTGTTTTTCGAGAAGAGATCTGGCGAAGGCGGCGTATGGCTGGCTCATCAGCAGGACGTGAGTGCCCGCAGGATAGTTATTACCGTCGGCCGTGAATTCGGTCCTGGCAACGGAAACCTCGACTCCGCCGCGTTTGAGGATCTGCAGTATCCGGTCGATCCCCTCGGTCCTGTAATAATAACGCACCTCTTCGGACGACGAGGGCTCATTGCTGACTGCATTTACCAGGGACTCGCCCTGTTCGTGTTTCTGCTGCTCGGTTCCACTGACATTCTTCAACCCCTGATTCAGCCTTTTGAAAGCATCGCTCAGTGATTTGGGAACCTCGGGTTCCGGGAGCAGCAGCGCGTATGGCATATTTCGTGCTTCAACGGCTCTCCGGCCGATTTCTAAAAAATTTCGTAGATAAAGCTCACGATGCCGGGCGGCATGCGAGAGCAGAGCAAAAGCTCCAGCGCTCTGATAATCGACGATATCGCGAAGAGTCCACTTTCCTCCGGGCCATGGTTTGGGGAAATTCCATGAACTCAATTTCGGATTGTAATTCAATCCTCCGCCAAGACTCTCGAACGGGACATCGACAGGGGTGGCCAGCCTGGCGCTGGCCGTCTCGGAAAGGATGCGAAAACCGGCGTGATAATGCGCAAATGCCCGCGCCGGAGTCCAGGAATCGTAGATGCCGTTGATTACGATCCCGCTCTTGCCCTGCCCCGTCATCTCCCAGGCAATTGATGATCCGAGGGCGCTGACGCCGGCGATGATTGCCGGGTCGATGTTCGGTTCCCAGGGATCGATGTAAGGAGGCACGAAAAACCTTGCGCCACCACCTCCATGCTGATGAATATCGTGAAGTATCTGCGGATGCCAGGCATTGAGCAGTTTATCCACCGTCAACTGCGTTTCGACCTGCGTGAAAGCATACCAGTCCCGGTTGTTGTCATGACCGGTGTAATAATGATAAAGCTCCGGCGGCGATGTGCCTTCGGACGGGGTTCTCACCGTTTTTGCATACCATTGAGCAACAATATCGGTTCCGTCAGGATTGAGCGACGGGACCAGCAGGACGATTACATTATCGAGTATCAGTTTGACTTCAGGACTCTCGGAGGACGCCAGCCGGTGAGCCAGCTCCACAGCGGCGAAAGTGCCGCCAACCTCGGTCGAATGAATGCTGCAGGTGATTACGACTATGGTCTTTCCGGCGGCAATCAATTTGCTGATCGCTGCATCGTCGGATTTTTCAAGCAACCGCGGATCCGCCAGCTTCCGCTGGATATCCTTGTAATCTTCCAGTCTTGCAAGGTTATCCGCCGATGAAATAGTCAATGCCACAAATGGCCTTTTGAGAGTCGTCTGGCCGAGGAGATCCAGCTTCACCCTGTCGCTCGCCTCATCAAGCTTGCGGAAGTATCCGAGAAACTGATCCCAGCTCGCTAGCCTGCGCTCCTGCCCCGGCTTGAACCCAAGCACAGATTCGGGAGTCGGGATCGTCTGCGTCTGCGCATGAACCGAAAAAAAGCATCCGGTCAAAAGCATTAATGCCGGCAAAATAAGCGGGGATATTCGTGACCGGTCGATCTTCATTCTTTAGTTACTCCGATTTCGGCTTTCAATAATTCTCTTGATTTCACAAAGGCGTACCTGTAATTTAACACCGCCTTTTTGATTATCAACCCCTCACGATACCTTATGCGTCAGACGGGCGAAATATTTGCTTCTTACTGGAGATGAAGATGAGAGCTTTACCATTCCTGATCCTGCTTCTTTTCACCGGCTGTGCCTCGATATCGTATGGCGAGGCGGAAAATAGAAGCACGGTCGCCGGAAGATACAAAGAGCGCCCGGAGAGTTATCGAGAGCCCGAGTCTTTAAACAAATTCGTCAATCACATCACATCCATAGGCAGGAACTGGCGGATGCACGGCATCTACATCGAGACTCTTGACGGCGGCGAGCCGGTGGCGATGCTCAACGAAGACGCGAGATTCAATCCTGCATCCGTGACCAAGCTTGCCACCACCCTGGCGGCTCTGGACCGGCTCGGCAATGATCACCGTTTCAGAACGGAGTTTCGCACAGACGGGCAAATCAATGCCGCGACTGGCGAACTCAACGGCGATCTGGTCCTGCTCAGCGGCAGGGATCCGTCGTTTTCCATCAGTGATGCCGAGCGCGTGGGAGAGGCCGTGCGAAATGCCGGGATCCAACGGATTAACGGCAGGCTCATCGTGGTCGGCGATTTCAGCTGCAATCTCATCTCAGCCACGAGTGCATCAGCCGAGACATTTCGGCGAAGCTCGAAACTTCAGTTCCGCAATCCAACATCATACCTGAGCTATTCTCAATACATTCCGCGAGGAAGGTCCCTGATCACGGTTGAATCGGACACTCTGGTCAATATCGTTCAGTACCTGAATGCCCACAGCATCAACACCCTGGCCGAACTCCTGGCGAGCCATATTGGCGGGGCTGAAGGCGTCAGAAGATTCCTCATCGAAAAAATCGGAATGCCTGAAGACTCGGTCTTCATCTCACGGGCTTCAGGGCTTGAAGTCAACCGGCTGACTCCCAGAGAAACCGTCAGGATGATACGAGCGATGGTCGAATGGCTGTCGAAGAATGAACTGAGACCGGCATCGGTTATGGCCGTCGCCGGAATCGACGCAGGCACCCTTCGGGGACGCTTTACCGAAAGTGGATTTGCGGGCAGCGTGGTGGCGAAGACCGGAACACTGCACACTACGGATTCAGGCGTTGCGGCTCTCGCCGGTGTGATCTACACCCGCAAACGCGGCCCATTGCTCTTTGCCGTTTATGACGTCGCCGAAAATCAGAATGTTCAGATCCTGCGACGCGCCCAGGATGAATTCCTGAAACAGGTCATCAACGAATGCGGCGGGCCGGTCTCGATCGCCAGATTCAGAATCGGCCGACCACAGGACAAGCCTCAAAGCCATATCAGCTTCTCTGACTAAACAGACTGATAAACCCTAGTATTGATAATAACCGTATGAATTGCCGGTGGTGCCGTCGACGCATACGCTGAAACGGGACTGCTGAAGCGGGGTCCAGACATTGCGCACCCACGTTCTGTACGGATCAGGGTATGGCAGGACCGATCCGGGATTGCCGTAGATATTGATTCTCTGTGGATCCCACACAAAAAAGCCTCCGGCGCCGTTGAGCATGATCGCATCCCCATTACCAAATGGACCGTACCAGATATTCGCGTTCTGGATCCAGAATCCACCCTGAACATAAGGGCAGTTGTTATTTTGAGGCAGAGTGGGGCCGGCGACAAAGTTGCTCGTGCCGACTGGATTAGGTACGGTTGAAGCAATCGCCGAAACTGGTATTGGCGTTGAGGTTGGCGCCGGGTTGCCGGGTTCAGCACTCAGTGACTTTGTTGGAGCCGGTCCCGGATCATTCTTAACGCCCCGTTGTTCCTCGGCCTGGGAAAACCCCAGGATGATGAAGATTATCCCAAGTATCCCGGAAATCATTCTGCCGGCAGTTCCGGTCTTGCCGGAAACTTCAGCGCCAAATATCTTGAACCCGCCACTGAGAATGGCAATCAGCAGCAGAACTGCTCCAAGAATGAAAGAAGCGATGGTCATGGTTTGAGGCATCTCTTTATCCTTATCCTTTTTCAGTAACAAATGAACGTTGGACTTAACTGCTTTTTATCACACTCCGAATTGCAAAGCTGCGGCCGTCGATGGCGCGGTCGGTCGCCAAAATCCCGTCCAGATGATCGATTTCGTGTTGCAGCAGCTCTGAAAGATCTCCTCTGGCAGTGATCGTTTTCTCCGCCCCGGATTCGTCAAGATAAGCAACATCGATCTCGGCGTGCCTGCGCACCCTGACCATGAGATCAGGAAAAGAAAAGCAATCATCCCATAACTCCATCATCTCCACGCCGGATCGAACAATGACTGGATTGATCAGTGGCGCAGGGCCAAAAGACCCGTCATGCATATTGCAGAAGATGATCCTGCGATGAACTCCAATCTGAGGCGCGGCTATCGCTCTGCCAAACCCATTGCGATCGCGAAACCCTGAAAGAGTCGAAGCCAGATCGCCAATAATTTCCCGGGTCTCGACTGATCTCGTTTCCGTCACCCTTTTCGACGGCTTCCATAACTCGGGATTTCCGAGCAGCAGGATTTCGCGTACGGCCATATGCTATGCTCCTTGTCCGATTGTTTGAATGATTTACTGATGTTACGCACGTAACATGAGTGATTTAGTAATGACAGATTAGACTAAAAGCTGAATGACTGAAAGCAATAATAACGGTAAAACAAAGATCCGGCTCATCCTCTTTGATTTCGACGGAACGCTGGTCAACACGACCCCATTGATACTGAGATCATTTCATGCGACGTGGCTGAGAGTTTTCGGTTTCACGCTCACCGATGAAGACTATGTCAGAACTTTCGGGATGATGATCCTCAACGCGTTCAAGGATCTGATGGTTCAAAGCATTGGTTTGGGCCTTCTGGAGAAGCCTGAAAACCTGAATGATTATCTCGAACGGAAGTCAGTCGCGATGCTTCCCGTCTACAGAGAATTCAATCTCGGATGGCACGACGAGATGATCGAGCCCTTCCCCGAAATCGATCTGGTGCTCAAGGAGCTGAAAGCCCGTGAATACAGGCTTGGCGTGGTCTCATCAAAATGCGGTCGGGAGTTCAAAGAGGGATGAACATTTTCGGGATGAACGAGATGTTCGACATCATCATCGGGGCAGAGGATGTCGCCAATCATAAACCCCATCCGGAGCCGCTGATCAAAGCGATGGAAATGCTTGATGGCGCCCCGTGCGAAACGATCTACATCGGAGACAGCACCCACGACATCACCGCGGGACGCGCCGCCGGCATGCTCGTCGCGGCCGTAGCCTGGGGCCCCTTCCCGCGAAAAGACCTCGAGGATCTGCAGCCCGATTACCTTCTCGATGCGCCGCTTCAACTGCTGGAGATCATCAACAACTGATGGCAGTTTCACCGCAAAGACGACCTACCCTCCAAGGATTTTTCTGACCCGGTCGAGATCTTCGGGAGTATCGACTCCGATTGACCGATGCTCAACGCGCACGACCCTGATCCTACAGCCATTCTCCAGGGCTCTGAGTTGCTCAAGCGCTTCGGATTTCTCCAGCGGCGTTGGCGACATACCTGCATATTCCAGAAGAAAATCGCGACGATAGGCATAGAGGCCGGTGTGCTTGGAGTAATTGGCGACGAGTCCGGGCGAGTTGCGCAGTGCGAGTTCGATGATGCCATGTTCAAGCACGGCTTCACGCGGAAACGGAATCGGGTTGCGTGAGAAATATAGAGCGAATCCGTCCTCGTCCACCACAACCTTGACGACGCTTGGGTTGAGGACATCTTCAATCGATTCGATCGGCTCGCTTGTTGTGCTCATCCTGATCGATGAATCGGAGATGAGCGGCCTGACTGCCGCCTCGATCGTCGAAGGCTCTATCAGCGGCTCGTCACCCTGGATGTTGACGATAATTTCAGAATCAAGCTGAGAAGCCACCTCCGCCAGCCGATCGGTTCCCGTGCGGTGATCCGGTGATGTCATCCAGACCTCCTCTCCCGCCGACTTTAAGAGATCGTAAACCCTCTCATCATCGGTCGCGACGATGACCCGATTCAACAAAGCGGTCTCTTTTGCACGCCTCACGACGTGCAGGATCATCGGCAGCCCCGCAATCTCTATCAGCGGCTTCCCGGGCAGTCTGGTCGAGGCATACCTTGCCGGTATTATTGCTGTCACATTGATGCTCATAATTTTCCGGAATTGTAACCGTCAAAACCTCATGTTGTCACCCGAAAGCCAAAAATCATGAAAAATCGATTTCCCTGCAATCAATCGATTATTCAAACTTTCCGCAACGGAGAAAATTAAACCCTTTCTTTTTCGGCGATGAATCTTTAATATTCGTTACTGATTAGATCTTCTATGGATCACAGAGTTTATCAATAACCGGATTTACACATTTCATATGGGATTTGCGACAAAAGCGATACACACCGGTCAGGAGCCTGATCCGACGACGGGTGCGGTGACCGTGCCGATATATCAAACATCGACCTATGCCCAGGACGCCCTTGGCCGCCATAAAGGATACGAGTACGCCAGGACACAGAATCCAACACGCTCGGCTCTGGAAAAGAATCTCGCCGCACTCGAGGGCGGTGTTGCGGCTCACTGTTTTGCGTCGGGCTTGGCGGCGATCGATACGACTCTCAAACTGCTCAAATCTGGCGATCACGTCATCGTTTCCGACAATACATACGGCGGAACCTATCGTCTTTTCGAGAAAGTACTGAGGAATTTCGGACTCGATTTCAGCTACGTTGATACCACTGAATCTATCAACGTCGAGAATGCGCTTCGCGACAATACCCGGATGGTCTTTGTTGAGACGCCGACAAATCCAATCATGGCCATTGCCGACCTTGAAAGCATCGGCAAGCTGACAAATTCCCTTGGCCTCAGGCTGGTTGTTGACAACACCTTTATGAGCCCGTATTTTCTGCGTCCGATTGAGTTCGGCGCAGACATCGTCGTCCATTCAACGACAAAATACCTGAATGGCCACAGTGACAGCATTGGCGGCGTGGTGATCACAAAAAATTCAGAGGATGCCGATCGGATAGGTTTTCTTCAGAATGCCGTGGGTGCGATAATTTCGCCTTTCGATTCATTTCTGATCAATCGCGGAGTCAAGACACTGGCCGTGAGAATGAGACAACACGATGAAAATGGCCGTAAAGTCGCGGGTTTTCTCGCCGATCATCCCAAGGTGCAGAAAGTATATTATCCGGGATTGCCCCAACATCCGCAGCATGAGAGGGCCGAAAAGCTGATGACCGGATTCGGAGGAATGATCGCCTTTGAAACGGGTTCTCTTGCGGCAGCGCGTGCAGTATTGGATAATGTCACCTTGTGTGCGCTGGCTGAAAGTCTGGGTGGAGTCGAATCTCTCATCTCCCACCCGGCAAGTATGACTCACGCATCTGTCCCTGCGGAGGAGCGCGCCCGACTTGGAATCACGGATGGCCTTGTCAGAATTTCCGTGGGAATAGAAGATGTAGAAGATATCATTGCAGATCTGGATGCTGCGCTTCAGAAAGCCTGAACAGGGCTTTCATTTTAATTGCGATGGCAAACAGGTGATTTTTTTAGCCAGGCCCACCTGCTGCTTCATTAATGATCTTTTATCAAGATTGAAATTTTATGGCCGAGGTACCAACGATCAATTTAGCGCTTTATGCCCACACCGATGTGGGAATGGTGCGCAGTGGCAACGAAGATAATTTCCTGATCCTCGATCTATCGTCCGGCAACAGCTGGACGGCGAGCGAGGAAGAGCCCCAGGAACTGCTGACATATTCTCAGGGCTACTACGGCAGCCTGTTGGCGGTATCGGACGGGATGGGAGGAGCGCTGGCCGGTGAGGTAGCATCACGAATGGCGGTTGAGACCGTCCGTGACAGAATGCTTCAGCTCCAGGCGCATGAGGTTTATGGGAAAGTTCCATTCGAGGAGCGTCTTCGCCTTGCCATTGAAGAAGCCAACCTTCTGATCAACGATGACGGGCAGTCCAATCCGGCTCACAAGGGCCTGGGCGCCACGTTCACCGCTGTGGCCACGCAAGGCAACAGAATATATTTCGCTCAGGTAGGCGACAGCAGGGCTTATCTGATTCGCCAGGGCAAAATTTACAGAGTCACCAAGGATCAGTCTCTGGTACAGCAGATGATCGATCTTGGTCATATCACCGAAGAAGAGGCTGAGACTCACAGTTACCGAAATGTCATCCTCCAGGCGCTGGGAGCGAACTATCTGGTCAACGTTGAAATCAATTCTCTCGAAATGTGCCAGCTCGATACCCTTGTGCTTTGCAGTGACGGGCTTTCCGGAAAGATAAACCAGGATGAGATCGCGCAAATCGTCAACAAGGCATCTGATTTCAAATCTGCCTGCCAGACGATGATCAATCTGGCAAATGAGAGAGGCGGCGAGGACAACATCACGGTCATCATAGCCCAGTTTTCAGGCAGCAGCCTGCCGGTGGCGGATGACGATGCGATCGAGCCGCAGAGCCTGGCCAGGTCGCCTGACACGCCGACCGAGATCAATTGGGGGATTGGAGCCAAGACTGACCCGCTCAATCAGTCGGATCTGACGGATCAGAAAAAGGAAGAGATCAGTTCCAAAGCGACTGAGCCGCTGCCGCCCCCACCGACACAGTCGTATCCTTTCACCTCCAAATTAGTCAAAGAAACATTGGAAACAACGGCCCGCACAAACGATCTTTCAGATCGTCGCGGGCCAATTACATCTGTATTCGCCGCCATGGATTTTGAAGAAAAACCCGGTGTCGAGTCCAGTGAGAGTTCCGCAGCCGATCAAAGAGTCACACAGCCTCTGGCATCTGATGAATCTGTCTCGTCGCCCGCCGATCCGGTTTACAACAAACCATCTTCGTCCGAACCGAAAAAGAATCATCCCGCCGATCACCCCGCGAGGCGCAACTCCAAAGGCAGCCTGATAATCATCTCCGGCCTGGTGCTGTTGAGCGCCGTTGCCCTGATTGTCGTCTTGTCGCTCTATCTCAAAAAGCAGTCAGAGCAGAGAACCGTACAGGAGCAGGAAGTCGAGAAACAAAATCAGAAAGACGGCAAAATCAGCCGGCTCCGCGAGAAGATAGTCGAAATCAATAAAAGGCTGCAGGCCATAGAAAAACCTTCACTCAGGGATAAGCGCGAAAGCTGGGAAGACAGTCTCAGGAAATTAGGCACACGCCTCGACGGAGCAGCCCAAATGTCTCCGAATGACATGCAATTGATCAATCAGGTGTGCGACGAGATAGGCAATGAGTTGAAGAAGATCGAGGATGAAGTCAACAACCTTCAGGGCCTGATACCTCAGCAGCAGAACAATCGTGACCCCGTCAAAGTCTAAAACAAGAAAAGATCACAAAACAAACGGAAGATTTTCAGGCGGTCAAGGTAGAGGCAAGATCAGCCAGGATTTCGAAAGGCGAAACTTTTTGATAACCACGACTTATCCTGGTTTCAGGTTCCTTTCGTTTGTTTCGTTTATTTTGTCTGTTTCGTAATCCTTCTTCCTCCCTCACAAGGCAATCACGAAAACCGATTTGACGCCGGGGATTTTGCGAATCTCTGAGACTACAGCGCCGACGTCGGCTTTGTTCTGTGGTGGAATTTTCAGGGTTACAGTGCCTGATTTGACGCTCGAAAACCATTTCTCGGTTTCAGGCCTGGCATCGAGAACCTCTCTGACATCGGCCTGAACAACGGCCTCGCTTCTGCCGATCATGGCGGTGCTCGCCTTTTGGGTTCCCCGCCCGACGGATCTGGCGCCCTTGACGGTCGCATTTCCAACTCCCTGGGCTGTCTCTTTGGTTTTCGAGACAACGGTGGAGCTGGCGTCCCAGGTTTTCTCGAGGCCGGTTTGTGTTCCCTCTTTGCCCCTGACTGCGGTGCTTGAACCTGCCCTTCCGGTCGCGGAGGTCGCGTCCTTGATTCCATAACCGATTGCGGGCAAAGTGCCGCCGCGGCGCAGGCTTTCGGCTCCTTTTCCGGTTGCGGGATATTTCAACTGAAGCCTCTCATAAGTGGGCCGGTCAATTCTCCCGGTGACTTTTAAGGCGTTGGCTTGCTGAATGACTTGACCGCTTCGCGGGTATCCCGATCGAGGACGCCGGTTGGTTTGGATTTGTAAAACCCGCGGTGAATCAATTCGGCCTGGACTGCGGTGACCTCTTTTTCGGTGATTCTCCATTGAACCACGCCATCTACAGGCCGGCCATCATCCTGCACAACTGCGGCCATGGTTGCTGCCGGCAGCATTATCAGCGATGCAGGTGATAACCGATTTTCTGATCATACTTTTTCTCCTAAGCTATTTTCGACGACCGACATGATCTTAATGGTCCGATTTTCCGTCTTCAGGCCCGGCCGGCTTCTTGAACGGATTGCGTTTTTCGCGAGGCATCTGGATCCGGTATTTTCTGATTTTGCTGTAGAGCCTTGGACGGTAGATGCCGAGGATCGCGGCGGCGGCCTGTTTGTTGCCTCTCGTCCGTTCAAGCGTTTGAGCAATAACCAGCTTTTCAATCTCCTCAAGGGTAAAGTTGGGCGGCACATAAAATGCGTTGACCGGCAGGTCATTGGCCGATTCGCCGAAAGGCAGGTCTTCAGGCTCTATCCTGCTGCCTTTGGCAAGGAGCACTGCACGTTCAATTGCATTCTGAAGTTCCCTGACATTTCCCGGCCATCGGTGTGTAAAGACACGCTGATAAGCGGCCTGAGTGAATCCCTGAAGCGGGCGGTTGTATTTCTCCCTGAATTTATTGAAGAAGAAATCGGTCAGCAGTTGCAGATCTTCGCTTCTTTCCCTGAGAGGCGGAACGTTGATGGTGATCGTCGAGACCCTGTAGAAAAGATCTTCCCTCATCATACCGTCCTTGATGGCTTCACGGGGCTCGCGATTTGTCGCGCAAATCAGCCGGAAATCCGCTCCGAATGTTTCGGCTGAACCGACTGGCCGGAAACGGCGTTCCTCGAGCACCCTGAGCAGCTTCGGCTGCAGTTCAATCGGCATCTCACCGATCTCATCGAGCAGCAGGCTACCTCCCTTCGCCTGAGCGATCAGTCCTGACCTGTTCTGAGTTGCGCCCGTGAAGGCTCCCTTGACGTAACCAAACATCTCGGCTTCGATCAACTCCTTCGGCAGTGCCGAACAATTGACCTTGACGAATTCATGATCCGATCTCAGCGAGTTGAAATGTATCGCATTGGCAATCAACTCCTTGCCGGTCCCGGATTCGCCGATGATCAGCACATTGGCATCGCTCTTGGCTACGCTCTCAATCGTCTCGTAGATCATCTGCATGGCTTTAGAAGCGCCGATGATGCTTGAGAATTCACGTCTTTGAAAGACCTTGCGCAGGCTATGAGCATCGCTCAAAAGCTTCCGGCGTTCGAGCCTTTTCGACCAGCAGCAATATCTGTTCAGGTTCGAATGGTTTTTCAACAAAGTAGTAGGCGCCGGACTTGGTGGCTTCGACAGCCTCTGCTACCGATCCGTGGCCGGTAATGACGATCACTTGGTTTCAGGAGAAACCTCCTTGACGTTTCTCAGAAGCGACAGCCCGCCATGATCGTCGTCCGGAAGATGAAGATCAGTCAGGACAAGATCAAAATTATGCCTCTTGACGGCGTTTATTCCGGTATTGAGATTTGATGCGGTCTCGACCTTATAGCCTTCGGATCCGAGCAACAGTCTCAGGCCATCCGTGATTGTAGGCTCATCATCGACAACCAGAATCCTCGATTCTTTGTTCAAAGGGTGTCTTCTCCAGTGCGAATAGCAGCTTGCATGTACATGTCCATCTCCGGTTTCAGGATTGCAAAGGCAGTGAGACGTTTATCGTAACACCCCTATCTTCATTAATTGAGGCGACGACACTGCCGCGGTGAATTTCGATGATTCGTTCCGCAAGGGCCAGTTCGAGCGATCTACCATCGATTCTGTCGGCGCTCAGCGGATCGAAAAGACCGGCAACTTTGAGTTCTCCCGGGTTTTCACCCTTATCAATAATGGCGATTGAAACTTCTTTCTCCGCTTTTGAGAGTTGAATCACGACCTCGCCACCTGCTACCGTGGAATCGATCGATCGCTCCAGGATTGCCTTTAGCGCCCCACTTAAAAGCCGGTTATCCAGTTCGGCCCGGATTTCTTTTTCCTCGAATCGAGTAACAATACTGACGTTTTTTGTACCGGCGTTTGACCGGCACTCCGACACCAGATCCTCGATCAACGAAACCAGGTCCGCTGAGCATGGTTTCAACTCCAGCGGCCTTGTCAGGCGACTTAAAACAGACGCCTGCTCGGCCATATTATTGATCCCTTCGATTATCTTGTCGGCAACCTCGACTCCCTCCGGATTATCCGCAAAACGCCTCTTGAGATATGCGGCATAGAGCTTCATTCCCCCGAGTTGATTCTTGAAATCATGGATCAGCTTTGAAGTCAGCCGGCCGGTGCGCAACAGATGTTGATTCTCTTCAACCTCAGTCATAACTCGTTAAAGTCGTCTCGGTTTATTTCAAGGGGAGGATACTCGGTGCAGTTAAGCGAATTCATGCTAACAAAAAGCAGCGGCAATCACAATTACGCACAGCATGGAGTTCCTGCATGGAGTTCCGCCTTCAGGCGGAACTTCTCGACAATAAAGGCTAACCGCCTAAAGGCGGTACTCCATGCGGTTCCGCCTGAAGGCGGAACTCCATGCGGAACTCCATGCCGACTTTATTTAGGCGCGATGGCAGACTTGATGAACTCAGCCGTATCCTGCTTCAATTTCGCGTGAGCCGAGGGGCGGATATACATCATGTGGCCGCCCTCGTAGTAGCCGAATGAGACGCGATCGGTGATCTGGCGATCATAGGCGAGGTGCGTCAGGTTGAACTCGGCGCCGCCGGGAAGCGTCGCCATATCGTAATGCCCGCAGACGACGAACACTTTCAAAAACGGGTTCCTGGCCATGGTCTGACGCAAAGCTTCGGTCATGTCCATGTAGCGGTTCTGGACGTAAATCCAGGGCGCAACATTTCCCGATGTAGGGTAGTGGAGATCCGACTCCCACTTGAGGGTGTTCCTGATGTAATCCCGAAACATGGCCACGTAAGGCCCCGAAAGCGCAGTGTTCGACGGGTCGAACTCCTGACGCTCACCTGCGGCATCGGCATCGAGCGCCGTGAAGCGACTGTCAAGACGGCCTACCGTCAGCCGCTGATCACGCAGCAGTTCCTTGCGAAACCGGCTGGAATCAACCCGAAGATTGGAGGCGAGAATGTATTTGGATGACAGACCAGTGTAGCGTGCCAGTTTTTCAGCCATCGCGCTGCGCTCGGCATCGGTCAAAGTGTTACCTTTGATCAGTGCCAGCATGTAATCGCCCAGTGCGAATGAGCGCGCCTCATCAACCACCTGCTTCAAGGATTTCTTCTGCATGTCGGCCGGGAGTTTCTTGTGATACCAGGCGGTCGCAGCAAAAGTCTGAATCTGGACGGCCCAGGCAATATCGTTATTCGGAGCGGGCGAGAGCGTCTGGTAGGTCAAGAGGGCCGAGAGCAGGACGATGCCGTTGAGCTCGATGCCGTGACGCGATTGCAGCTCCTGCGACAGTCCGGCAGATCGGATCGTGCCATAGCTTTCGCCAATCAGGAACTTGGGCGACGGCCAGCGGCTGTATGTGCTTAGATACTCCGCGATAAATTCCCCGAACGAGCGGATGTCGCCGTCCTGCCCGTGAAACTGGGCATTGTCTATGCCGGGCATGACGCGGCTGTAGCCGGTGTCAATGGCGTCGATGTAAACCATATCAGAGACATCGATCAGCGAGCTTTCATTGTCGACCAGTTGGTAGGGCGGTGCAGGCTGAAAGCCTTCGGCGGCCATCTGTACTTTGCGAGGTGCGAAGGATCCCATGTGAAGCCAGACGGATGCAGAACCGGGACCGCCGTTGAAGAGAAACGACACGGGACGGGTCTTTGGATCTTCCCCGTCCTTCGTATATGCGACGAAGAACATACGGGCGGCCACCTGGCCGTTGTCGAGTCGGATGGGCAAGGTGCCGGCAGTCGCGGTGTAGTTGATTTCACGGCCGCCCAAACGAAGGACATGCGAGGACTGAGACACCCTGGCTTCATTGGGAGTGGCGACTTCGTACCGGGCCGGCACGGGAGTCTGCTGTCCCGGAGTTTGCGGCGCCGGGGTCTGTGGCGCCGGCGCTTGCGGCGCTTGAGGTCGCTGTGCTACTGCGACCTGAATTGACATCATGACCAGAACAGCCGCGAGTAGTGTCTGTTTTTTATGTAAGATCTCCTGTGTTGAGAGTGTTGTGGGGAGCAATCGCTCATCGTTAATTTCTTTGTTGTCTTCTCTGTTCTGTCTTTTTTTACTGGCCGAAATAGTAGCGCAAACAGTCCTGTTTGCGCTACATTCGCCGGTGAATGAATCAGGATACTTGAACTCCATGCCTCAAGACGACTACCATATTCAGGCGATTTTTCCGACTGTGCAATTCCAGATGGATTTGTGTTCAATTGAATATTACCGGAGGGTATCCAAGATGAAGATTTTTGCGTTGCTTTTACTGACATTGTTTCTGATGACGGGCGTGGCGGCGGCTCAGACGCCGGCAGCGGCGCCCGCGGCCACTCCCGCACCGGCGGAGGAACAGATAGCGGCATCAATCCTTGCCGCACCTGAGGAGTTGCGGGCCGGAGCCGCCGTTCTCGGTTACGATGCCCAGGGCAAACTGGTCACGCTGCGAAAGGGATCAAATGAACTGGTCTGCCTTGCTGACGATCCCAAAGACAACAGATTCAGCGTGGCCTGCTATCACAAGGATCTCGACCCATTCATGGCCAGAGGCCGCGAACTGGCGGCCCAGGGAATCACCGGCGGCGATCGAAACGCACAGCATCGATGGAAGGAGATCGAGGAAGGAAAACTCAAGATGCCAAAGGAACCCAGGATGCTCTACGTCCTCTCGGGCAAAGGCTTTGATCCAGCAAGCGGCAAGGTTGTCGATGGCTCGGTCCGCTGGGTGATCTACGTACCATTCGCTACGGCTGAATCCACAGGTCTTTCGATAAAACCAAAACGCGGTGAGCCATGGCTGATGGATGCGGGAACCGCCGGCGCTCACATCATGATCTCACCTCCGGCGAAACCGTAGTTTAGTTCGGAGTACCTGCATGGAGTTCATGGAGTACCTGCATGGAGTTCCGCCTTCAGGCGGAACGTCTCGGCAATAAAGGCTAACCGCCTAAAGGCGGTACTCCATGCGGTTCCGCCTGAAGGCGGAACTCCATGCAGGTACTCCAAACAAGATATATGCCTGAAAAACCCTTTCGAATACTGATCGCTGAGGATTTCGATGATAATCGAATCGCGCTCAAACTAATGCTCAAGCTGTCAGGCTATGAGGTCATCGAGGCCCGTGATGGAAGAGAGGCGCTGACGGCGACACGCGAAAAGAGGCCTCATGCGATCATCACGGATATCAATCTGCCGGAGATGGACGGCCTATCCGTCACCCGGGAGCTTCGCCGGGAAAGTGATTTCAGCCGGACGCCCATCATCATCGTCTCCGCCCATGACGGCAGCGAGATACGAGCGAGCGCACGCGAAGCCGGGGGCACAGCCTATATCAGCAAACCGATTGAATTCGATGAGCTCAAGCGCCTGCTCGATTCACTGCTCTCGGACGGGAACTGACCCGGAGGATTCCTTCTCAGTTATGAGGCTGCGAACGTGTGCGACCAGCGCGGCGAGATCGCTTTTGCAGTAAAAGGCGAGTCTTGAGAGAGGTTCACGATCCAATATCAGGCCATTCCCGGTTTTCAAGCCATCAATGAATTGCGGTGTTAAGCATTCGGCCGAGCCTTCTTCTGAAAAGTAGATGGCATTGAACTGCCCCTTGAGAAGTCCTGCCCTTGCCGATGGCTTGATTTTTCCGGGATTGGATGGTGAAACGAGGATGGCGTAATCAGGGGTGACGTATTTCAGGAAGCTCGTCCCTTCGATCAAAACCCTTCCCGATCTGACGAGAGAGAGTGCTGCGGCCATGCCCTGTTCGACCTGGTCGTCGGTGGCGACCATCCAATGGACATTTACCGTTCCCGCATCCCAATACCTGCCCGTGTCCTTTCCGGCGCTGCAGTTCTCATCCCTTCCGGAAAAAACCATGGGTTCTTCACCGAGCAGTCCACTGATGCAGCAGGTCTGAGGATCCTTCCCGCATGACCGATGATGACCGCGCGTGAGCTTGATCGCCTCCCATCCGGCATCTTGTGAAAGCTCCGAGATCAGATCGCAGAGCAGAGTCGTCTTGCCCGTGTTCGATGCGGTCCCGGAAATGGCGATAATCAGAGGCTTCATGGGGAAAGAAAGATTACGAAACAGACGAAATAAACGAAACAAACGAAAAAATTGAAGGGGCGGATTAGCCGATTTTCTTTAATTGCCAGTCCATCCAAAATGATTCGAACAATACCACCTCAAACTTTTTCGCCTGTTTCGTTCATTCCGTCTGTTTCGTAATCCATTCATTTAGGCAGTCGTAGCCACGACAGCGCCGGTCTTGTCGGCCATGGCTGCGTGAGCGGCTGCGAGCAGTGCGATTGGTACGCGATAAGGCGAGCAACTGACATAGTTCATACCCGCCTTGTGGCAGAAGATGACCGATTCAGGATCACCTCCGTGCTCGCCGCAGATGCCGATCTTGAGATCGGCCTTGACCGAGCGCCCCTTTCTGATCCCCATTTCGATAAGCTGTCCGACACCCTCCTGATCGAGCGTCTGGAACGGATCATCCGGCATGATCTTGTGATCGACATAGTGAGGCAGGAAGCGTCCCGAATCGTCGCGGCTCAGTCCCATTGCAGTCTGAGTAAGGTCATTGGTGCCGAAGCTGAAGAACTGGGCGACCTCGGCGATGCGATTGGCGGTCAGGGCGGCTCTCGGCAACTCGATCATAGTGCCGACAAGATCCTCTCCCGTCTCGCCCTCGCGAGCAAAGTCCTCCTGTGCAACACGGTTGACGACATCCGCCTGCAGCTTCAGTTCATTCACATTGCCGACGAGCGGGATCATGATTTCGGGCTTGACGTCGATGCCTTCACGCTTGACCTTGACCGCGGCTTCGAAAATTGCGCGAGCCTGCATCTCCGTGATTTCAGGATAGACGATGCCGAGGCGGCAGCCGCGATGGCCGAGCATCGGATTGAACTCGTGAAGCTGTTCGACGCGGGCTTTGGCCTCCTTGAATGGCATGCGAATCTTCTTTGCCAGTTCCTTGAGCGCCTTGTCGTCGTGGGGAACGAATTCATGAAGCGGCGGATCGAGTGTGCGGATGGTCACCGGGTATCCGTTCATTGCGCTGAAGATGCCGACGAAATCCTCACGCTGCAATTCGAGCAGCGCGGCAAGAGCGCCATGGTAGAGCTCCGACGGACGTTTGATCTTCTTCTTGATCTCGGCAATCCGCTTTTTGATCTCTTTGGCCTTCTCGCCGGAGGCTTTTTCAAGATCGCTTTTCGCGGCATCGAGCTGTTTTTCGATGCTCTTGTAATCGCCTGAAGAGAGGATCATCTGACGCACGCTGTCGATTCTTTCGCCCTCGAAGAACATGTGTTCGGTGCGGCAGAGGCCGATTCCCTCGGCTCCGAAGCTGCGGGCAACAGTTGCATCATGCGGCGTGTCCGCATTGGCGCGGACGCCAAGCTTGCGGAATTCATTGACCCACTCCATCAGTGTCTTGAAGTGGCCGCTGATCTCAGGGTTGATCAGCGTCACCTGCCCGGTTATAACCCTGCCGGTCGAGCCGTCAAGAGTGATCCAATCGCCTTCTTTGATCGTCACGTTGTTGGTGGTGAATTGTTTCGCAGAATAATCGATCGACACATCGCCGCAGCCGGCGACGCAGCATTTTCCCATCCCGCGCGCAACGACGGCCGCGTGAGAAGTCATACCGCCACGCGCCGTCAGAATCGCCTGAGCCAGAACCATTCCGTGAAAATCCTCGGGCGAGGTCTCGATCCGAACAAGAATCACCTTCTCGCCTTTCTTGCCCAGAGCTTCGGCTGTGTCGGGATCGAAAACGACCATGCCGCTGGCCGCGCCGGGCGATGCCGGCAGGCCGGTGGCGATGACGTTCACCTCCGACTTCGGATCGATCATGGGGTGGAGCAACTGATCAAGCTGCGCCGGCTCGACACGCTGAACTGCGGTGGCCTTGTCGATTACACCCTCCTTGACCATGTCCACAGCGATGCGAACAGCGGCAGCGCCGGTGCGCTTGGCGTTGCGTGTCTGCAGCATCCAGAGCCTGCCTCGCTCGATCGTGAATTCAAGATCCTGTACGTCCTTGTAATGTTTTTCCAGCCTCTGGGCGACCTTGTGGAAGTCGTCATAAATTTCCGGCATCTCCACCTTGAGCTGTGCAATCTTCTTAGGAGTGCGGATGCCGGCCACGACGTCCTCTCCCTGCGCGTTCTGCAGGTATTCGCCGTAAAGCTCATGCTCGCCGGTTGAGACGTCCCTCGTGAAGGCCACACCCGTTCCCGAATCTTCGCCCATGTTTCCGAAGACCATGGTCATAATGTTGACTGCCGTTCCCAGATCGTCCGAAATCTTGTGAACCCGGCGATAATCCTTTGCCCGACGGCCGTTCCAGGAGGCAAAAACCGCCTTGATCGACAGTTCAAGCTGCTTGAGCGGATCGGTCGGAAAATCCTTGCCGGTCGCCTGCTTGACGATGACCTTGTAATCATCGACCAGCGCAGCGAGTTCCGCTGCGGGAACTTTCGTGTCTTCGGTCACGCCTAGTCGTTTCTTGTATTCGTCAAACTTGTGCTCGAACTTCTCGGCATCTATCCCCATGACGATCTTGCCGAAGAGCTGTATGAAACGGCGATAAGCGTCATACGAGAAACGCTCGTTGCCGGTAAGTTTCGCCAGCGCCCCTCGCGTCTCGTCGTTCAATCCGAGATTGAGAATCGTATCCATCATTCCGGGCATCGAAAACTTCGCTCCGGAACGAACCGAAACCAGTAACGGATTGTCCGTCCCGCCAAATTTCTTACCCGTCGCTTCTTCGACTTTTCTGAGGGCGGCAAGCGATTCATCCCACATCCCTTCCGGGAATTTCTCTCCTGATGAATAGTAGGAGGTGCAGGCCTCAGTCGTAACGGTGAAGCCCGGCGGCACGGGAATCCCGGCATTGGTCATTTCAGCCAGCCCGGCGCCCTTCCCTCCAAGCAGATCCTTCATCGTGCCTGTTCCTTCGGCTTTGCCGTCGGCATAAAGATAAACGTATTTTTTACTCATTAAATATTCTTCTCCTTCGAGATTAGTGATCTTAAATTTCAATTTTTGTAATTATTTCAATTCTGCCGGCCGAAGCCGGTCGAGCAAATCATAGGACTTCAATTCACGTTCCAGCACACGGTTGATCAGGCGAACGGCCATTTTACCTATCCGGTTGACCGACCATTGATCACGTCTGCCGTTGATGAAATTTGCCGGGGACTGGGTCATGATTTCTCTGATCAAAAGCCAGTCGACCTGTTTCAATTCATCTCCCAGCCCGCCACTGCAGGAAGCGCACATGGGAATGCCTTCATTGGTGATCCATACCGAAGCCGCTCCAACCAGTTCCTTCTCACACAATCCGCAATACCGCCAATCAGGAAAAAACCCCGATAACTTGAGTATCCAGATCTCAAAATAGCGGGCGATTGCAGCCAGCTCCCTGCTCTCCGCCCGAGGCAGAGTTTCCATTGTTGCAGCCAGAAGCCGGTAGACCTTCTCGTTGGACTCGTTATCCGGAATGAATTCAATAACCAGCTCTGCAAAGTAATGGAGCACACTGAGCAATTCACCGCTCATCTGCTCGAAAAACTGAGAGTGAATGATCTCGCAATCGGATATCGATACCAGCTCCCTGCTCTCATTCTGGAAGTATGTCAGAGCGACTTCGGTGAATGGTTCGAGACTCGCCCCATACCTGCTGCGCAGCCTGCGCGCGCCACGGGCAACTCCCCTCACCTTCCCCGCTTCACGCGTGAAAAATATGCAGACCTTGTCGGCTTCCTTCAATGTGAATGTTCGGAGCACAAAAGCGTCTGTCTCGTGAAGTGGCATAAACAGTAATCGTAATTGTTAAGATAGGATTAGTAAAGCCAATCAGTAATCCTTAAACCCTGGGCTTTTTTGGAGCGGGTGTTTGAGAGGGAGCAGGGGCCGTGGGGCTGGGTCTGGGTTCTCGATCGATCTCCCGTTTATCCTTGAGGACGACGCGAGATTTGCTGTAGATCACGGGATATCGCCCCGGAGGTCTGACGATCCATACCTCTCCACGGGTGTTATCTTCACCGGAGCCTTCAACCACGCCCAGATATTTGCCTGAGTCAGAGAGGTAAGCATGCCTGCCGATTGCGGGGTTGCGGCGGGGAATCATCCGATAAATGTAGAAACCGGATCCGGCGATGACCAGCAACAAAAGCAGAATGGCGTATTTCAGAAAGGGGAAGAAGAACTTCCAGATGAGCCATACCGAGAGCAGGATCATCAGAAGGCCGATCGTCAGGGCAACTTTGAGAGTTAAAGCGTCCATCTTTCTTTACTCTTTATTTCAGATATTTAATCAGGAGCGTGGCAAGGCCGAGGAAAGAAAGAAATCCGCCCACGTCCGTGCATGTTGTAACGAAGACCGTCGAAGCCAGAGCCGGATCAGCCTTGAGTCTCTTCAGGACCAGCGGAACCACAGTGCCGGCGGCGCCGGCAATCACCAGATTAATGACCATTGAGACGGCGACGATTCCGCCGATGATGATCATCTTCGGACTGAATCCGAACCAGATCATGACCACGATCGCTGCCACGATACCATTTGTCAGACCGTTGAAAAGACCGACGGTTATCTCCTTGAAGAAAACACGGCGGCCGTTCTCCCAGGTCACCTCGCCAAGCGCGAGGCCCCGAACAATCACGGCAAGCGTCTGGGTTGCGGCATTTCCACCCATCCCGGCGATGACTGACTGCAGAGCCGCCAGGACGACAACTTTTTCGATTGTATTCTCAAATGCGTGGACGACAGAGGCGGCGAGTATTGCGGTCGCCAGATTAACCAGCAGCCATGGCATTCTCAAACGGACGGATCTGAAAGGCGTGCTGAGCGCGTTCTCATCGGAACGGACTCCTGAAAGCGCATAGATATCTTCAGTCGCCTCTTCACGGATGACATCGAGAACATCATCGACGGTAACGATTCCGACGAGCTTGTTCTCTTCATCGACCACCGGCACGCCGAGCAGGTTGTATTGAGCAACGATTCTGGCGACATCTTCCTGATCCTTATCAGTGCGGACGCTGATAACATCGGTGCCCATTATTTTTTTGATGGGCGTCGTCGGCGGGACAAGTAGAAGATTGCGCAAACTGAGCACGCCGACAAGGTGATTACGATCATCCACGATGTAGAGGTAATAGACCAGTTCGACATCGCGGCTGGCGCTTTGAACCGAAGCGATCGCCTCGCCGACGGTCAGATCCTCGGAGAGAGCGAAGACATCCGGCGTCATGATTCGCCCGGCCGTCCCTTCGGCAAATCTCAGCAGCTCCTGAACATCTGTCGAGGCCTCGACCTTCATCAGATCGAGGACGCTCTCCTTGAGCTCATCCGGAAATTCGTCGATGAAAAGCGCGGCGTCATCCGAGGCCAATTCCTGAAGCACCAGGGCGATCTGCTCGGGAGGCAGGGTTTTGAGCAGTTCGACGGCGGCTTCAAGACTCAATTCACTGATGCTTGCCGAAGCAAGCTCGGTGTCTGTCCGTGCAAGCGCCGCAAAGACGGCATGACGATCGAGATCATTGAGCGCATGCAGGACTTGAGCAACGTCCGCCGGACGCCCCTTGCGCAGCACATTGATTGCGCGCGCAGTCGCTCCGCCTCGCATCAAACGGCGGACCGAATCCAGCATCAAGATCATCTTCTGAGACTGCATAAGACAAAAATCCGGAGCCGGAATCGAAATTTCAGAATTGCTTCCGACTCGACTCCAGGCTCCGGACATACTCCGACTCGCTAGAAGGGCAGTAAATAAAGGACCCAGGCGATCAGCAGACCGACGCCGACAAAGTATGCAAATACTCTCAATCCATACTTGATGCGCTCTTCGGTCGTACCATGATCAGATGAGAGCGTCGCAAAAGCTATTGAAACAAAAAACGAGAAAAGCACCATGGCCAGGAAATGTGTCATGACTTCCTCCCGATCCCGATATCGAAGACATCAAGGACAGCGAGCATATTCAAGGCACCCGCTACACAGAGAAAGGTATTGCCATACTCGAAAGTCACCTTGGCCGCCTGTTCTGCCTGAAAATGAACGCCCCAGTCGACGAGAAGGCAGACAAAATATGGCAGCCCGATTCCCGCATCGAGAAAGCTGAAGAACCATGTCAACCATTCGGTACTTTCGGGTTTGTAAAGATGGCCCTCCATCAGAAATCCCAGGGCGAACATCGATATGATGACCAGTCCCGTGATCAACCCGCGAATCCATTTGCCGAGCAGGAAATGTCCCGCACCCGGAATAATCAATGCCGCCACGCACGCAGAGCCCGTTCGGACGAACGATGCCGGTTTTGGCGAAATACTTATTTCATTTTGCAATTTATTATTTCTCTCCCCTTTTTGAGGACTCGAATCAAAAGTTGATTCTAATTTTGGCATCAAGGGCTGTCAATGAAGAGTTCAAGTTTTAAGGTTTAAAGTTTGAACTGTCAGACAGAGTATCACTTTCCATTCTCAACTTTTCGAGAACGCCCTGAAACTTTGCCTGGATGGCCGGGTCGTCAGGGTCATCGACAGTGAATGGAGCCCCGATGACGACGAAGGCGCGTGAGAAGGGCTTCGGTATCTCGATCCTGTCCCAGCTTGGCAGCCGCCAGCAGTTCTCGAGTGAAATGGAAAAAGGAAGGATGGCGGCACCGGATTTCTTCGCGAGGAGCAGAGCGCCCGGTTTAGCCTGGTAGATGGGGCCGCGCGGTCCATCCACCGAAAAAGCTGCGCTGGTGCCGGATTTGACGGCGCGGATCATTTGAATCAAGGCGGATCGCGCACCACGGGTCGAACTGCCCCTTGCCGCTCCGTAACCGAAACGCTGGATGAATCTGGCGATGTATTCCGAATCGAAGCTTTGAGAAGACATGACGATGATTCCGCGATCACGCCAGAAATATGTGGCGATCGGAATCCGGTTGTGCCAGAAACAATAGACCAGCGGTTGATTTTCAGAATGGTTCTGATATCCGCTGATTTCGAATTTCAGGGTTGCGCCAATGACCCTGATAAGCCAGAACAGCCCCAATCCGGCGGCGCGGATAATGAGCCTTTGTTTGAAACTGTATTTATCGAGCGGGGCGAACGAATAGAGCTTTTTGAGCAGGGCGTCCAACCTCTCATCCCCCTCGACTGCCCCGTTTTTTTGAGTAAAGTCCAAAGTCCAAAGTCAGGAGTTTAAAGTCTAAAGTTCAAAGTCTAAAGTCCGGATTTTAAAGTCCAAAGTCCAGGCGCAGGCGTCCCGGCTGCGTCAATTCGATTAACGCAAGTCTGATATGAATGTGCGGATATTTCAATACAAGCAGGCGGGACGCCTGCGTACCCACTCGTATTTTTGGCGTTCTTGGCCCTCTTGGCGTTCCTGGCGATAAAATAATTTCTTAACCACAAAATCCGTTAGTTTCAGAAACTATAAACTTTAAACTTTGGACTTTAGACTTTGAACTTTAAACTTTGAACTTTGAACTTTAAACTTGTATTCTCGATCTGAGGGTTGATCAACGGAGGAATAGAATTATGAAATCACCTGAAGTTTCGCGTCTTCGATTGAGCATGGCAGCGGTTCTGGTGATGTTTTTTTCATTGATTGCAGTCATGCCGTTTGCCGCACAGCAGCCGCAGCCGCAGCCTGTGAAACCAGTTTCGCCAGTTGCGCCAATCAAGCCGGTTCTGCCGGATGGGTCGATTTCCTCTGGAGAGAAGTTGATTCCGTTACCTGGAAGTTCTGCAGTGAAGCAGGGCAATCGCACAAGAAGGTCGGCGTCCGCACCGGTACAGCTCAATGAAGACCAAAAAATAATGCACCTGCTCAATCGTGCTGGATTTGGACCAAGGCCGGGAGATATCGACCGTGTTCGCAGAATGGGGATTGAAAGTTATCTGGAAGAGCAGCTTCACCCGGAAGATCAAGTCGATACATTCCTCAATAAACCGCTACTGGCGCTCAATACGCTGCAGATGAGCGTGCCTGAAACGATACAGACATTTGCTCCGCCCCCGCAATCCCCTGCCCCCCCGCCACCCCCGCCACCCCAGGTGACACCGGCACCTTCGACGCCAACTGCGCCAAAGACTTTGCCGATTCCCGCGCTCGCCCAATCGATGCAGAAAGATGATCAGCCAAGAGAGGCGATGGCCGGGCAGGAGATGAACCGGCCGCAGCAGCAACCGCTGCCGCCGCAGCCTCAACCAGGCCAGACGAATCCGGCAAATCAGTCTCCGCAGCCGCGGCCGACGATGCCGCCGCGCGATCCGCAGACGCCGCTTCGCGAGTTGCAGCAGGCAAAATTATTAAGATCGGTCTTCAGTGAAAAGCAGCTTCAGGAAGTGATGGTCGATTTCTGGATGAATCACTTCAATGTATTTGCGGGCAAGGACAACGTTCGCTGGATGATCACTTCTTACGAAAGAGACGTGATCCGGCCGAGGGCGATGGGGCGGTTCAGAGACCTGCTGCTTGGCGTGGCTCAAAGCCCCGCGATGCTTTATTACCTCGATAACTTCCTGAGTCAGGCAGAGCCCAGGACGCCGCCACAGCCGGCAGCGCCCAGGCCTGCCGATGCGGCAAATCAGGTGAATCCCGAGAATGCTCAGGCTTCCCAGCCGCCACCCCCGCCACCCCAGCCAAGGCGGCCGGGATTGAACGAAAATTACGCACGTGAACTGATGGAGCTGCACACGCTCGGCGTCGATGGAGGCTATTCGCAGCAGGATGTGCAGGAAGTGGCCCGCTGCTTTACAGGCTGGACGATCACGCCGCAGCCGAATACGGCATTCGTCTTCCGTCCGAGAGTGCATGATAAGGGCGAAAAAAATATCCTCGGCAAGCGCATTTCGGAAGGTGGCGGCATAGAAGACGGATTGAGAGTCATAGATATTCTTTCACGCCATCCATCGACGGCGAGATTCATCTCCTACAAGCTCTGCCAGCGCTTCGTTGCCGACGATCCTCCCGCCGCGCTGGTCACCAAAGTCATCGAAAAATTCGAGCAGACCGATGGCGATATCAGGGAGATGCTGAGAACCATTCTGACATCCCAGGAATTTTACTCTCCGAAATTTTACCGGAACAAGATCAAGTCTCCGCTGGAGCTGGTGGCTTCGGCCCTGAGAGCCTCCGGGGCCTCGACAGACGGGGCTGCGCCGGTCTTTCAATGGATTGGAAGGATGGGAGAGGCTCTTTACCTTTGTCAGCCGCCTACGGGTTATTCCGAAGAATCCTCCCGCTGGCTGAGCAACGCGACACTGCTCGAAAGAATGAACTTTGCGCTTGCCCTGATGGGGAACAGGATCAACGGGACCCGCGTGGATCCGGGCAAGCTGACGTCTCTCGAATCGGAGTTGAAAGACGAGATGCTGCTCGATCAACTGATCGCGTCATTGTTGCACTCGGATGTATCGACGGAGACGCGCGATAAACTGCTGTCGGTCATGAGGGAGTCCCGGGCAGGCATGGCCCGGGCAAAATACGATGACCGTGCGATGAGGAAGAACAACGAACAGATCGTTGCCGCAATCAGTTCATTAATTTTCGGATCACGGGAATTTCAGACGAAATAATTTAATTTTATGCTGGTAATCGCTCATCGAGGCGCATCGCGATACGAGCCTGAAAACACTCTGCGCGCATTCGATCTTGCCATCAGGCAGGGGGCGCAGATGATAGAGCTCGACTTGCATATGACGCGCGACAATAAAGTGGTGGTCATTCACGACCCGACCCTGGATCAGACAACCGATCTCAAAGGCTCCGTCTCGCAAAGGGATCTGGCAGAAATAAAACTCGCCGATGCGGGCAGGGGCGAGCAGATTCCGACCCTCGATGAAACGCTCGATCTGACCCTCGGCAAGGTCCGCCTCTATCTTGAAATAAAAGACCCGAACGCGGCAGCCGAGACCCTGCGAATCATCCGCGATCGCGGATGCCAATCCGAGGTCATGCTGGCCTCCTTCGATACCGCGCTCATGAAAAGGCTCGGCGATGAAGTCAGAGACATCGAACTCGGCGTGATCATGGGCTCATCGAGCCTCAATCCGGTTGTCCGCTGGCGCGAGGCATTCCCCTGGATATCTCTCGAAAAGATCAATTACCAGGTCCTCTGCATGCAGGTCGAACTCTGTTTCAGATATATCGTCAAACGAATGAATGCCAGAGGTAAAAAGGTCTACGTCTGGACCGCCGATGAAGAGAAGGATTTTCAGAGGATGTCTGAGATCGGCGTTGACGGCATTGTCAGCAATGTCCCCGATCGTCTGGCAGAGTTTGTTAAGATCGCGAAACAGACATAATCCCGCCTTGCACATTGCAGCAGCCAGTTGCAGCAGCCAGCCGATTGTGGTAATTATTGCGCAACAAAATAGCGGGAGTAATTCAGTGGTAGAATGCCAGCTTCCCAAGCTGGACGTCGCGGGTTCGAGTCCCGTCTCCCGCTCTACAAAGCAATCTTAAATTCAAAGCCGCAGCAAAGGTAAACCAATGCTGCGGCTTTTTTATTGATACAACAACAATCGCCAGGGAAATGCCTAGAGCCCCTTTGAACCGAGGTATTTGATGAGATCGATGACGCGGCAGGAATAGCCCCACTCGTTGTCATACCACGAGAGGACCTTGAGCATATTGCCGCCGATGACCTTTGTATAATCGGCATCTACGATCGATGAATGGGGATTGCCCTTGAAATCGGACGACACCAGCGGAGCGGTCTCGAAGCGGAGGATGCCCTTGAGCTTGCCTTCAGCGGCGGCCTTGAATGCGGCATTGACCTCTTCAGTTGTAGTGTCCTTCTCCAGTTCCATAACCACATCGACGAGCGAAACGTTGGGCGTCGGTACGCGGACGGCGATGCCGTCGAATTTGCCCTTGAGTTCTGGAAGAACCAGCGAGACGGCCTTGGCCGCGCCTGTCGATGTCGGAATCATCGAAAGCGCCGCGCGGCGCGCACGGCGCAGATCCTTGTGCGGAAAATCGAGAATCACCTGGTCATTGGTGTATGAGTGAATCGTCGTCATCTGAGCCTTCTTGATTCCGAAATTTTCGTGAATCACCATGGCTACCGGAGCCAGGCAATTGGTCGTGCACGAAGCATTCGAGATGACGTGATGTTTGGCCGGGTCATAAGCCTTTTCATTGACGCCCAGAACGATGGTGATATCTTCATTCTTCGCAGGAGCGGTAATGATGACTTTTTTGACGCTGCCGCGAAGATGGGCAGCAGCCTTCTCCCTATCGGTGAACTTGCCTGTCGCTTCGATGACGACCTCAGCCCCGACATCTTCCCAGGCTATCTTCGCCGGGTCTTTCTCTGAAAACACCTTGAACTCGTCATTGTTCACCTTGATCGTATTTTCCGTGTGAGAAATATCGTGATCCAGGTTTCCCAGGATTGAATCGTATTTCAGCAGGTGTGCCAGAGTCTTGGTGTCCGTCAGGTCATTGACTGCCACAAAATCGATATCTTTATTTCCCAGCGAGGCTCTCAGGATATTTCGCCCGATTCGGCCAAATCCGTTGATTGCAACTTTAATTGCCATTTTTCTTCTCCTGTCTATGTTTTGGCGTTAATAATGTATGCTGATTCAGACAAAGGGCGGACAAAAATCGAACGGCCAGTCTGAATTTTGGAAATTAGCCCAGAGGTCTTAAAGTGTCAACCGTGCATAAGTTAAAAACCAGCAATTTAACCGTTTCTTGACAGGGTTGTTGAGCGTCGTTATAGTCAAATCTATGCAATATTCCCTGCAATCCAATCAAGAATCATCAAGAAAAAATCGAATGCGAATACGCAGCACAACCATACTTTCAGTGAGGCGCGGCGACAAGGTAGTCGTTGCCGGTGACGGTCAGGTAACGATGGGCGATACGATTATGAAATCCGGAGCCCGAAAAGTCCGGCGCCTGTACAACGACAAGGTCATTGCCGGTTTTGCCGGCGCGAGCGCCGATGCCTTCGCCCTGTTTCAGCGATTCGAGTCGAAACTCGAGCAATTTCATGGGCAATTGAATCGCGCCGCAGTTGAGCTTGCCAAGGACTGGCGCACGGACAAGATGATGCGCAACCTTGAGGCGCTGCTGATCGTCGCGGACAATCAGTCCACACTGGTAATTTCAGGCACGGGAGACGTGATCGAGCCGGATGACGGGATTGTCGCGATCGGCTCCGGCGGTCCATACGCCCTGGCCGCGGCCCGGGCTCTGGCACGCAACACCGAGATGCCGCCGCTTCAAATAGCCGAGGCCGCAATGAAGATTGCCGGTGAAATCTGCATCTACAGTAATCTGAATCTGGTAATAGAGGAGCTCTAAGCTTAGACAGCCAAAAACATGGTCATATATCTCAAAGGTGAAATTGAAGAATCGTTAAGTCTCGACGATCTGACGCCGCGTCAGATCGTCAGCGAACTGGACAAGCACGTGGTCGGCCAGGCTGCCGCCAAGCGCGCCGTTGCCGTGGCTCTGCGCAACAGGACCCGGCGCCAGAAACTTCCTCCCGATCTGGCTCAGGATGTCATGCCGAAAAATATCATCATGATCGGCTCGACCGGCGTAGGTAAGACCGAGATTGCCAGAAGGCTTGCGAGGCTATCGTCGTCGCCATTCCTGAAAGTCGAAGCTTCCAAGTTTACCGAGGTCGGTTATGTCGGGCGCGATGTCGAATCGATGATCCGCGATCTGGTGGAGATCTCGATCGATCTGGTCAGAGCCGAGAAGGTCGACGAGATTGCCGACAAGGCTGAACAGAATGTTGAAGAACGGCTTCTGGACCTGCTTTTGCCGCCGAGCAGGTCGTCAGCCGCATCATCAGCCGATCCGGCAATAGATGTGATTGAAGACACTCCTTCGTCCGCGGTGGAGACGCACAACCGCACCCGCGAAAAACTGAGGCAGCAATTGCGCGAAGGCCGTCTCGATAACCGCATGGTCGAAATCGAGGTCCGCGAGAAGAATTTCCCCTCCTTCGAAATTTACACCAATCAGGGAATCGAAGAGATGGACATCAATCTAAAGGACATGGTTCCGGGGCTTTTCGGAGGGCGCACAAAATCACGCAAGCTCAGTGTCGAAGAGGCGATGGAATACCTCATGCAGGAAGAGGAGCAGAAGCTGGTGGACATGGATCAGGTCGCCCGCATCGCGCTGGAACGCGTCGAGTCCTCGGGAATCATATTTCTCGATGAGATTGACAAGATTGCCGGCCGGGAGTCGGGCCAGGGGCCGGATGTCTCACGTGAGGGCGTTCAGCGCGACATCCTGCCGATTGTCGAGGGAACCTCGGTCAACACCAAATACGGAATGGTCAGGACGGATCATATTCTGTTTATCGCCGCCGGTGCATTTCACGTTTCCAAACCGTCGGATCTGATTCCCGAGCTTCAAGGCAGATTCCCCATCCGGGTAGAGCTTCAACCTCTGACAATAGAGGATTTCAAGCGAATTCTGACCGAGCCCAAGAATGCCCTGATCAAGCAATACATTGCACTGATGGAGACCGAGGGCATCATACTGGAGTTCAAAGATGACGCCATCGACGAGATCGCCAACTTCGCATTCAAGGTCAACGAAACAACCGAGGACATCGGCGCCCGCCGGCTGCATACAATTCTGGAAAAGGTGCTCGAAGAGATTTCCTTCGAGGGGCCCGATCTCAAGGAGAAGAATCAGGTGATTGACGCGGCATATGTCCAGGGAACGCTGGCCGATATCGTCCGGAATGAAGATTTGAGCAGGTACATCCTATAAAGGTGGAAATGAGAAAACAGAATCGAAAATCTTCAATTTTCAGATTTGCTTCTTTTTTAGTTCTGCCTTTGATTGCTCTTGTTTCCGGGTGCGGGAAGATCGGCGACCCGCTGCCTCCGATACCGCGAGCGCCGATGATCATCGACGAGTTGAAAGTGGAGCAGCAGGGGACGAACCTGATTCTGAGCTTTCCACTGGTCAGGACAAACCGATCGGCGATTCTGGAACGGATCGATATTTATCGTCTGATCGAATCCGCAAATGATCCGGCCGGGCTTCCGCAGGAATCCTTCTCGTCGTCGGCGGCGCTGATCCAGTCGATACAGGGGGACCGCATACCTCAGAAGAGTTCCACCGTGACCTTTATTGATCCGCTCGACTTGAAAAACACGGCAAGGGATCGCAGGCACCGATACGCGATTCGCCTGGTTGCGGCTTCCGGCGTGGCCGCGGATTTTTCGAATTATGCGATGATCACGCCTCTCTACGAACTCTCGCGTCCTCCATCCAATATTGAATTCCGGCAGACCGAACGCGAGACGCTCATCAAATGGGCGCCGCCGGCGACCAACGAGAACGGATCGTCGCCGGCGAATGTCGCGGGCTACGATATCTTTCGCCGGGCGGGCGAAAACGGGTCGCTGGTAAAACTCAACTCGGAACCTCTGCGCGAGCCCCAATTCAGCGACAGGAATTTTCGGTTCGAAGTGAAGTATCAGTACATTGTCCGTTCTCTTTCGCTGCTGCCCGGCAATGCGGCTTTGAGCAGCGCCATCGAAAGTAATGACAGCGCTCTCATGAACTACACGCCGAAGGATAGTTTTCCGCCAGCAGCGCCTTCATCGGTGACCATCGCCTCGATCAATTCGATCGTCAGCATCTTCTGGCCGCTCAATTCGGAACCGGATGTCGCCGGCTACAACATCTATCGCTCTGAGGATGACAAGGCACCTCCGGAAAAATGGGCCAGACTCAACCCGCTGCTCCACAAAACCGCGTCTTTTCGCGATGACAAGGTGCAGGTTGGAAAACAGTATTTTTACCAGATCACGGCTGTCGATCAATTCGGTAATGAGAGCGTGCGCTCAACGACAGTCGGTGAAACTGTAAACCCGTAGTAGAAATAATTAACAAATTAAAAAAAATAATTAAACAAATAAAATAACGAAAGGAAGAGCATATGACTGCTCACACCAGCTTTTTTAAAAACGTTCTGCATAACGTCGACCGCGCGGCTGCACTGACGAATCATCCGAAGGGATTGGTCGATCAGATCAAGCAATGCAACAGTGTTTATCATTTCGAATTTCCGGTGCGTCACGCCGACGGAAGTTATGAAGTAATCGATGCCTGGCGAGTCGAGCACAGCCATCACAAACTGCCCACGAAAGGCGGGATCCGTTATGCCGCCGAGGTCAACGAAGACGAAGTGAAGGCGCTGGCCGCGCTGATGACTTACAAGTGCGCGGTGGTCGATGTGCCGTTTGGAGGCGCGAAAGGAGCAATCCAGATCGATCCGCGCAAATATACGGTTGAACAGCTTGAGCGCATCACGCGCCGCTACACGCACGAGCTGGCGAAGAAGAATTTCATCGGGCCGGGCATCGATGTTCCGGCGCCGGATTACGGCACGGGAGAGCGTGAAATGGCCTGGATCGCCGACACCTACTCGGCATTGAACCCGGGAATGATCGACGCCGTTGCCTGCGTCACTGGAAAGCCTCTCTCTCTGGGCGGAGTCCATGGAAGGAAAGAAGCCACAGGACGCGGCGTCTACTACGCATTGCGCGAGGCCTGCAATGTCGCCGAGGACATGAAAGCTCTGGGACTGGAGCCGGGCGTCGCCGGCAAGAAGATAGTCGTCCAGGGACTGGGCAACGTCGGATATCACAGCGCCAAGATCTGCCGTGAAGAGGGCGACGGCATCATCATCGCCATCTGCGAGCAGGAAGGAGCGATCACCAATCCGGCCGGCCTTAATGAGGAGGAGGTCTTCAACCACAGAAAAGCCACCGGCTCGATCCTCAACTTCCCCGGCGCGACCAACATTCCGAATTCCGCCGACGCTCTCGAACTTGAGTGCGATGTGCTGATCCCGGCCGCTCTTGAAAATCAGATCACTGAGAATAACGCCGACCGGATCAAAGCGAAGATCATCGTGGAAGGCGCCAACGGCCCGACAACTCCAGGCGCCGAGGAGATTCTCGTCAAAACGGAATCCTCATCGTTCCCGATATCTATGCCAACGCCGGCGGCGTCACCGTCTCGTATTTCGAGTGGCTGAAGAATCTCTCCCACGTCCGCATCGGCCGCATGGGTAAACGGTATGAAGAAAGCTCGGAACGCAGGATGATGCAACTGATCGAGATGACAACCGGCAAAAAATTCTCCGATGAACAGATCAAAATGATCGCCAAAGGCCCCGATGAACTCGATTACGTCAAATCAGGCCTCGAGGAGACCATGGTTGTCGCTTATCACGATATTCGCCATGCCTGGAAGAGCAATCCTAAAATCCCGAACCTGCGGACGGCGGCCTTCTACCTCTCGATTGAGAAGATCGCCAACGACTATATGCAACTCGGCATTTTCCCGTAGTTCGCAGATATATAATAAAAAAACGAAGCAGACGAAAAAAACCTCACTTTTCCCGTCTGCTTCGTTTTATCTGCGTTTTTTTTCGCGATTATTATTTTTTTATCGGCGTGTTATTGAAAACTCTCCAGAGCCGTTGATTCATCCTCATAAATTTCGAAGACAGTAAGAAGCTTGGTGATCATGAGAAGGTCCTTGATCTTCTTCGGCAGGTTGAGGAGTTTGAGGCGGCCGCCCGTATTTTTTGTGGTCGTGAATCTTGAAACGAGTTCTCCGATTCCGGAGCTGTCGACGTAGGTGACACCGCCGAGGTTAAGAATAATCCGGTTGCGGCCGGCATCTAAAAGTGAGCCAACGGAATCGCGCAACTGAACGCTTCCCTCTCCGATCGTGATTTTTCCGGTCAGGTCAAGTATTGCAACATCGCCGACGGCGCGTTCTCTAATTTCCAACTGCATCGTGTGTACGCTCTCCTTCGTCATTCTGTTTAGGTGGAGTGCGGCGCTTTGACATTGAAACGAGCATTCCCCCCTCGGGATGCCGCTGCCATTCGACGCTGTCCATAAACGTGCGCATGTAAAGAATGCCGCGACCGGCCGGGTTGAGCAGGTTTTGTGGATCGAGCGGATCCGGCAAGTCCGAGGGATCGAAACCTTCGCCATAGTCCCGGACCGTTACTTTCAACTCGTCCGGGCCAACCGTGTACCGGATATCCACGGATTTCTGAGGATCGTATTTGTTACCGTGCTCGACCGCATTGGCCACGGATTCACGGACGGCCATATTGACCCAATAGGACGCATCCTCGTCAAATCCGATCATGCCCGAGATGTTATCGGTGAGCGTGGTGACCAGATCAATGAATTCCAACTGACTCGTAATTGTCAGTTCTACCACATTTTCGGCTAGCATCATAAAGCCGTGGGTTTCCTCTACTGGCGTATTTCAGATCTGCCCAAGCAGGATTCGATCTGTTAAGATGCTCGCGAGTTTCGACTCAGCGATCCAATAATCGTTAATGTGTGTAACACAGCGTAAAAAGGGCTGTCAAGTTAAGCGTTTTAGAAGTATGGACGCGGAAAGGCTTTATGAGGTTAAAGTTCAAAGGTTAAAGTTCAGCGTAGAAAGCCGCCGGACACTTTAAACCTTGCACTTTACACTTTAAAATTTCGATTAAATGCCGGAAACAAAGATCATCAGAGTATTACCCGCCAATCTGCTAAGGGGGGAATTTCATCTTCCCGGGGATAAATCGATCTCGCATCGAAGCGCCATGTTTGCGGCGATCGGCGACGGGCAGTCGAGGTTGAAAAATTATTCATCGGCGCGCGACTGTCAGAGCACGCTTGACTGCCTGGAGAAGCTCGGGATCCGGATCGGGCGTGAACCGGGACTGATCACGATAGAGGGTGCGGGGATCGACGGGATTAAAGCGGCATCGGGAATACTGGACGCGGGCAATTCAGGCTCGACCATCAGAATGTTGTCGGGGATTCTCGCCGGGCAGGCATTTACCACCGAGATCACCGGTGACGAGAGCATTCAGCGACGCCCGATGAAACGGATCATAGATCCCCTGACGCTGATGGGAGCCAGGATAGAAGCACGCGAAGGCAATTTCGCTCCGTTGAAAATATCGGGCGGCGACCTGAAAGCGATCGAATACACCCCGCCGGTGGCGAGTGCGCAGGTCAAGTCATCGGTGCTTCTGGCCGGCCTTTTTGCTGAGGGGAAAACAACCGTCATCGAAAAGACTCCGACAAGGAATCACACCGAAGTGATGCTGCGGGAATGCGGAGCGGCAATCGAAATTGACAAGGTATCCGCGGGAGAGAGAATCTCTGTGACCGGCCGGCAACCGCTGCGAGCCCTTGGAGATTACACAGTTGCCGGCGACCTGTCATCGGCGGCATTCTTCATCGTCGCGGCTTTGATCACGAAAAACTCCCGTTTGAAACTTCAGCATATCGGCATCAACCCATCGCGCACGGCATTGATCGACGTCCTGAAGCAGATGGGCGGCCGGATAGAGATTGCCGATTCGAGACTTGCTCATGGCGAGGGAGTGGCCGACATCATTGCGGAATCATCCGATTTGAAAGGCGATATTGATCTTTCAGGAGCGCTTATCGCCAATCTGATCGACGAGATCCCGATACTGGCTGTTGCCGCGACTCAGCTTCACGGGACGCTGAGGATCCGCGAGGCCGGTGAACTGAGAGTCAAGGAGAGCGACCGGATTCGAGCCATCGTCGACAATCTGAGAAAAATGGGAATCGAAATTGATGAGTTCGATGACGGGCTGCGAATTGCCGGACCGCAGAAGCTTCGCGGAGCCCGGATCGAATCTTTCGATGACCATCGAATCGCCATGGCTTTCGCAGTGGCCGGCCTGATAGCCGACGGTGAGACCGAGATCCACGGCGCCGAAGCCGCCTCGGTTTCATTGCCGGAATTTTTCGAGATTTTGAATGGAATCAGGAATTGAATGACGGCCAGTTCAGAGATCGGTAATTCTTCAATCTACCTTGTGGGTTTCATGGCCAGCGGCAAATCGACTGTCGGCCCGGCCCTGGCTGCGAGGCTGTGCATGGAGTTCATCGATCTCGACCGGGTAATCGAGATGAAGATGGGATGCACGATTGCTCAACTGATCGAGCGTGAAGGCGAAGGCTCTTTCAGGCAAATCGAAACTGAAGCGCTTGGAGAAGTCTCTCAATGCACGGCGGCGGTCATTGCACCGGGAGGCGGGGCGATAACCCGCGAAGAGAATGTCAAATTGATGGCCGCAAGCGGTAGACGCATCTGGCTGGATGCTCCGTTCGAACTCTGCTGGCGCAGGATTGAGCAGGACCGGAATCAACGCCCGCTGGCTCCTGACGAGCCGACGGCAAGGTCGCGATATGAACAACGACTGCCGCTTTACAAGCAGTCGGATATCCAAATCATAATCGGGGAATCACAATCGCCCCACGAGATCGTTGCATCGATCATCGATCAACTTTCCCGGCAAGACTGATGAAAATCGAACGGATTCTGGTACGTGGGACAAACTGGATCGGCGATGCTGTCATGACCACACCGGCGCTGCAGCGCCTGCGCGCGTCATTTCCCGCGGCTCATATTTCCCTGCTGGCGACTCCGCTCACCTCCGGACTTTTTCCTGGATCTCCGTTCATCGATGAGATAATCGAATACCGTCGGCGCGAGGAAGGCGTGAAGGCTTTCTTCGACGCGGTCAAAACCGTCAGGTCAGGCAGATTCGATCTGGCGCTGTTGTTTCAGAATGCCTTCGAAGCGGCTTTGATAGCCCGGCTCGGCGGCATCAGATTGAGAGTGGGTTATGCCGGGCAGGGGCGCAGTCTGCTGCTGACACACAGGCTGCATCGCGGGCCGCGGCATCGCCATCGTCATCAGATCAACGATTATCTGGATATCGTATTCGAAGCCGAACGCGCCTGCTCGGCTTCGACAATTTTCAATCCTGGTTCAGAAACACCCGAAGCATCGCTCACAGCAGGCGCCCGGGACTTAAAGGCCGCAAAGGATCTGCTGGAAAAATCAGGGATCATCAAAGACGCCGGCCCGCTGGTTGCACTCAACACTGGTGCGACCAACAGCCGCGCGAAGTGCTGGCCGGCAGAGAATTTTGCCGCCCTCGCCGACAAGTTGATCGAGAAGTTCGGCGCCCGGATTGTCCTCATAGGTGGCCCCGGAGAACGCCGATACGCCGAGCAGGTGGAGCATTCAATGCAAAATAAATTCGTATTCAATCTGGCCGGCAAAACCAGCATGAGCGAATTGATCGGCCTGCTGGAAGCCTGCGACCTGCTTGTCAGCAATGATACGGGGCCGGCCCACATCGGAGCGGCGCTGGGCTGTCCGACGCTGACAATTTTCGGCCCTACCAACGAATACGAGACGGCGCCCACCGGCTCGAGGGCTGAAATCATGAGGGCTGAAGGGATCGAATGCGCCCGGTGCATGCACAGAGACTGCCCCATCGATCATCGCTGCATGACGCGCATCACACCCGATGAACTCTTCCTGCGCGCCGCCGGTCTGCTCAAGGGAAAACCCGTCAATCCGGAACCCCGGGGCGCGCAAACCCGGCGGTTGCACCCTGGCCCAAACCGGGGGGAGGGGGTAATCAATAGATATGTCCAGTAAGGCAATTTTCATAGATCGAGACGGAACATTGAATGAAGACGTCGGCTATATCTCCGACCCAAAAGAGTTTCGCTTGTTCGATTTTGCGCCGGAGGCGGTGAGACTGATAAACAACTCAGGATTTCTCGTCATCGTGCTGACCAATCAATCCGGCATCGCGAGAGGTTTTCTGACTGAGGAGATCCTTGGCCGGCTGCATGACAAGATGGAATCCGAGCTCGCAAGCCAGGGCGCGCGGATAGACCGAATTTATTTCTGCCCGCACCATCCCGAGATCGGCGAGCCGCCATACAAGGTCGATTGCGACTGCCGTAAGCCGAAATCCGGACTGATTCTGCAAGCCGCAACAGAGATGGATGTCAATCTCAGGAAGAGCTATGTCATCGGTGACCGCTATCGTGACATGGAAACTGGCCAGGCGGTCGGAGCAACCGGAGTGCTGGTGCTGACAGGTTTTGGCAGGGAGGAAGCGCTTACGCCCCCAGCCAACCGTTTGCAGCAACCCGAACATGTAGCGGAAAATCTTGTCGAAGCGGTCCGCTGGATTTTGAACCGGGAAAACCTCGATAAAAGCCGTTGACAAAAAATATTTGATGAAGATTCTCATCGTCAGACTTGGAGCCATTGGAGATGTCTTGCACACGCTGCCCGCGCTGGCGGCGCTGCGCCGCTCGATGCCTGAGGCTCGCATTGCCTGGGCCGTCGAGAAGGGCGGTGCAGCCGGGCTGCTGCAGGACAATCCCTGCATCGACGATCTGATAGAGCTTGACCTGCGCGGATGGCGCAAGAATCCGACAAAAACCGGGAATCTCAGGGCTGTTCGTGATGCCGTCTCCAGATTGAGAGCCGCCCGATTCGATCTTTCACTTGATTTCCAGGGACTGCTGAAATCGGCAATGATTCCGTGGATCAGCCGGGTGCCGCGTCGCATAGGATTTTCCCGCGCGGCGCTGCGTGAACCTGCCTCCGCATTTCTGTTGACCGAACAGGCGCCGGCAGATGACACCGGTCACGTCATCAGAAAGAATCTTCAACTCATCGCACATCTCGGCTGTGACATTTCGGGAGAATACGAATTCCCCATCGCGCTCGGCGCAGATGACCTCAACTTCGCTCAATCCGTTGCCTCAAAGTACGACGGCAGATTCGCGATACTCAATCCCGGCGGCGGGTGGCCGACCAAGCTCTGGGGTACTGACGGCTTTGCCGTCATTGCCGACAGATTAAAAACTGCATACGGGATACGGTCGGTTGTGACCTTTGGACCGGGCGAGGAGGCAATCGCTGAAGAGATAGTCTCTCAATCGCGCACCGGGGCAGCCGATCTGCTAAAATCAGACCTCAAACAGTTTTTTGCACTGGCCCGGAAGACAAGTTTGTTCATCGGCGGCGATACTGGCCCAATGCATCTGGCGGCGGCAGCCGGGGCTCCGATCGTTTCCATCTTTGGTCCGACGTCGTCGCAGCGCAACGGACCTTTCAACAAAGACGACGTCGTCATCGAAAGATGGGATCTGGATTGCCGCACCGATTGCTACCGTCGAAGCTGCAGCCATACTTCATGTATGAAAATCCCTGCCGACACCGTCTGGCAGGGCGTCGTCAAGAGGCTGCAAATTTTACCGACACTAACCCCCGCCGGCGCCGGCGGATTTTTGACAAATAAAAATGGCTGAACCCAACTCAATCACGAAACCGGAATGGCGCGGCAGGCTGCAAAGGCTGCGGGTGCCCATCGGATTCATCACCGCGATCCTGTTCGTTCTGATATCCCGGCCCACGTGGTCCACAATGACCATTGGAGTGCCTCTGGCGCTGTGTGGTGCGTTGATTCGCGCCTGGGCATCAGGCCACCTGAGAAAGAATGCGGAACTGGCCATCAGCGGACCATATTCTCATACCAGGAACCCGCTATATTTCGGAAGTCTCGTCATGGCTGCCGGTTGTGCAATGGCTGGAGGCCACCTTCTGCTCGGCATCTGGCTCATCGGTTTCTTTCTGGTGATCTACCTGCCGGTCATGCAGGCGGAGGCCGATCACATGCGAAACCTTTTCGCCGATTCGTACCGGCAGTGGGCCGCGAACGTTCCACTCTTCATTCCACGACTGACTCCTTACGGTGCAGGCAATGAGGCTCAATTCGATTTCAGTCAATATCTGCATCACAGGGAATATCGCGCATTGATTGGCCTCGGAATCGTCCTCGGCATATTGTTCATCAAAACCGCATGGTCACCGGGATTCTGATTGATATGAATAGATTGAAATCAAATCTTATCGGTTTATTGATCTTTCTTTGCTTCGGCCTTTTTTTTCAATGCTGCCGGCACGGCAGCGTTTCAGGAGGGTGGGCGGCAAGCCGGCAATCAAACGTCTTACCCGACGGCGACGCTACGCAGGGGATTTCAAGAATTCATATCCAATCAACGCCGGTGAGAAGCTCGAATTCGAAGTTAGATTCTCTCGATTTCCAATCTATGCCACAGTCGGCGTCATCACCTTCCAATTTTTAGGACCGGTGGATTTAAAGTCCGCATTGGAAAACATCGCCAATCCCGGGCAAATCGTGCCGGTAATCCCCGGGCTCAATATCGACTACAGGCCTCCCGTCAATGAACCGCTGCTGAAACTGCGTGCCTCGGCGGTTTCAAAGGGAATTCTGATAGCGATTCTGGGGATCGACGTCAAGGACCGATTCGAAAGCATCGTTGACGGCAACGACTTCTCCGCCCTGCTCAACTTTCAGGATCTGAAAGAAGGCAAGTCGCACACGGTTCAATCCGCCGTCTTTGACCGTGAAGCCGGCAAGGTAAAATATCAGACCAACGACCTGAACAAACCCGATGCCCCGCCGCGCATTAAATCGCTGCCGCTCGAACAGGGGATGATGAGCCTCCTCTCGGCCTTCTATTTCGTCCGCTTTCAAAAATACAAGGAAGGCCAGATGATTCAGTTCCCGGTCAGCGGTTATGAAGAGAATTATATTTTCGACATCCTGGTTCACAAGCGCGAGAAGATCAATACCGACTGCGGCAAGATCAAGGCTGTGAAACTCGAGCCCAAACTATTCGGACCGGGCAAGCTTTTCAACCGCAAGGGCGAGATGTTCTTCTGGTTGAGCGACGATAAAAAACACACTCCACTGAGAATGATCGCCAAAACACCTCAGGGGACTGTTACCGCAAAACTGATGAATTATAAAAACAACTGCCAGATCATCGATCCGGAAGCCCCGGAAGCAGAAGAGAATCAAAAGAAGAAAACAGACAACAGGCAGCCCGGCAAATAGCGGCTCCCGGGACATTTGATTGGAGATTATCATGGCTGAAAATGCTGATTATCAAGAGATCATTTATCAGATTACAAACAACATCGCATGGATCACGCTCAATCGTCCGGATAAACGCAACGCATTGAACGACGGGCTGGTCAACGACCTCAAAGCCGCTTTGAGATCCGCTGCCGATGACGATCAGGTGCGTGTCATCGTGGTTCGCGGCGCCGGAAAAGATTTCTGTGCCGGCGCGGATCTCTCCCAACTGCAGAAGATCGCTCAGGCGAACATCCTCGACAATCTGGAAGACGCCGAAGGCTTTTCGGAAATGCTTCTGAAAATGCGGAAGATCAAAAAGCCGGTCATCGCCGCAGTTCACGGTCGGGCTCTGGCCGGAGGAGCCGGCATCGCCTCGGCTTGCGATCTGGTTCTCGCAGCCAGATCGGCTTCTTTCTGTTACACCGAAGTAAAAATCGGTTTCGTCCCGGCAATGGTCAACGCCATAGCGCGCCGCAATCTCAGCGAGAAACGGGCATTCGAACTGCTCTGCACCGCCAAACCGCTGACAGCGGAAGAAGCCGAGAGAATCGGTTTCATCAATCGCGTCTTCGACGACGAAAGCTTCGAGGCCGATGTCGAAAAATATGCCGGCGACATCGCCCGGCTGAGCGCTTCCGCCATTGGCCTGACCAAGACTCTGCTTTACCAGACAGATGCTATGACCTTCGAACAGGCGCTGCGCGCAGGCGTCGAAATCAACGCCATTGCCCGCCAGACACCCGATTGCCGGCAGGGCGTGGAAAAATTTCTCAATAAATCCTGAAAAGAGACCAGATAAAATGTCGGCTCAAACGGCTGAGACAATACCTTCTTCAACCTCGAAATTACGCTTGTATGTAACGCTCTTCGGAGTGGCCATGGCCATCTTCATGGGAGCCCTTGAAAACACCGTCGTCGGCACGGCGATGCCAACAGTGATAGCCAGTCTCGGCGGCATAGAGATCTACAGTTGGGTCTTTGCCGCCTACATTCTCGCCTCGACCGTCATGACCCCGATCTGGGGCAAGACGGCCGATCTGATCGGCAGGCGCCCGGCCATCTTCGGCGGCCTCGCGCTTTTCATCATCGGGTCCGCGCTCTCGGGCGCGTCACAATCGATGGAACAGTTGATAGTATTCAGAATTATCCAGGGACTCGGCGCCGCGGCTCTCTTTCCCATTGGCATGACGATTGTCGCCGACATGCTTTCGCTCGAACAGCGGACTAAGATGATAGGCATCTTCAGCGGGATGTGGGGAGTCGCCAGTCTGGTCGGGCCGATTGCCGGAGGCTACCTGACCGCATACACGCGGCTATCATGGCGCTGGTGCTTCTACATCATCCTGCCGTTCGGCATTCTTGCGGGCATCATGATCGGCATTTCCTACCGGGAAAGATATGCCCGACGCGAAAATATCTCAATCGACTACGCGGGGATTGTCACGCTGACTTCTGCGCTGGTGCTGCTGCTTCTGATAGTCGAGCAGAGCGCGCAGCTTTCACTGTCGAAAAATCTAATCGCCCTGACGGTTTGCGGACTTCTGCTGGCGGCATTCTTCAGAATCGAAAAGACGCACGCCGACCCGCTGATCCCGCTCAGCCTGTTCAGGAATAAAACCATAGCAGTCGCCACGCTGCACGGATTTTTCGCGATGATGGCCCTCATCGGCACGATGTCGTTCCTGCCGCTTTTCGTTCAGGCGGTGATCGGGACAAATGCGGCTGAAGCGGGGAAAGTGCTGATTCCCTTCATTATTCCGTGGGTGCTCGCTTCGATCATCGGCGGCAGGTTGATTATGAGATTCGGATACAGAAACCTGGTCATTGCCGGGATGACCTCGATGTTCATCGGATCGGCATTGCTTACGCGGATCTCGTCCGGCACCACTCTCAAGGGCCTCGCACTCTGCACAATCTTTCTGGGTCTGGGCGGCGGGCTGACGGTCGTCACGCTCATGATCGCGGCTCAACATTCGGCAGACCGCAAGGAACTCGGCATTACGACCTCGACCGTGCAGTTTTCGCGCAGCATCGGCGCCGCGCTGGGCACCGCAATCATGGGATCATTGATGACCTGGCGGCTCGGCAGGCTGCTGGCAAACGCCCCGTCTGAGATCGCCGCCCTCGCAAAACACAGCGAGATCGGCTCGATCGTGACTCCTGAAAGCCGGAAGGCCATGTCCCCGGCCGCAACTGCTTTTCTACAACAGGCTCTGGCGGGTTCGTTGAACTGGGCTTTTACTTTCGTCTTTTTCGCCGTAATTGCAGGAACTGTCGTCGCCTTCTTCATTCCCCGAGGCCACATCCATCACTTCGAACCCAATGTCGTTCCTCACGAATGAAGAAAACAGATTACGAAACAGACGAAAATTCTCAAAGGAGGGGTTCGCGTAAATCAAATATTCCATCTTTCGGGAAAATTGAATGGTCTCGTACATTGACGGTCAGTATATTTTTCGTTTGTTTCGTTTATTTCGTCTGTTTCGTAATCTATCTCTTCTCTTTTTCTCAACTCACCAGCCGGCGTCTCAGGCTTCGCAGAGCCAGTTCAGCGGTCAGGACGAAGGCGACTATGAGATAGAGCAATTCGAAGACGGTTCTCCAGGAGAAATGCCCGATCATCAGACCGCGCGAAATATCCACTGCCGCGGTCACCGGCACCAGCCAGGCCAGAACTTGAACCAGTTGAGGCATTTTATCCAGGGGGAAATAGGCTCCAGAGATCCAGAGATATGAAAAAACAAAGGCGAGATAGAAATTGAAGTAATTGATATCGCGGATTCTGGCGGTGACGATGATCGAAAGGGCCGCGACCCAGAGCGCCGCAATCGACAGGATGAACGGAATCAGAATGCCCAGAGGAGAAAGGACGGCTCCGAACAGGGAGAGAACCCCGAGGACGAATATCCCGTCAAGCAAAGCTTTTGATGCTCCCCATGCAATCTCGCCGAGAGCCAGACTTTCAACCTCGACCGGCGTGCACAAGACCGCATCGAAAGTCGATTGATAGACCATTCGAAAATACGAGCCATAAGTGCATTCGAACAAGGCGCGCAGCAGCGCGGTGAATGCCAGCAATCCCGCACCGACAAATGTCAGGTAGGGCACTCCCATCACATTGCCTGCGACAAGCGAGCCGACTCCCCACCCGAATCCCATGACCGTGAAGATGGGCTCGAAAAGCGGCGCCACCATTTCAGTGCGCCAGAGCCTGATGTAAACGTCGTAATTTCTGCGCCATACCCGAAACAGGTCGCCCGGATTGACATTCGCAAGGGCAATCATAAAAGTCCTCAGAGTATATTTTTCCCTCAGGCACGCGGACCGGCGGCAGGTATCAAGTCAGATGGTCCCGATCAGTCAGCCGCAAAAAAACATCTTCCAGATTCGAATGACGAAGGTAGGTCTCGCAATCCTCGTATTCCCTCATCAGCGGGGCAAGCATCTCAGCCGTCCTGGCGAAGTAAAAATGGGTTGAGCCACGTTTTTCGGAAATGATCCCGGTCAGATCGTGACGAAGAGCCCTGCCATTAATGCCCCTCGCCTCCAGCACGAAATGCAGGACGTGCTCGGCGATCAGATCGCGTGGAGTACCGCTCACCAGAATCCGCCCGCGATCGATGATCACCAGCCGGTCGCAGAGCTTCTCCGCTTCATCCATGTAATGCGTCGAAAGCAGAATGGTCAGTCCCTGCTGCCGCAGCTCTCTCAACTTATCCCAGATCGCAATCCGCACGTGGGGATCGAGCCCCGTAGTCGGCTCGTCGAGAACCAGGATCATAGGATTATTGATCAAAGCCCTGGCAATCATCAGCCGTCTCTTCATCCCGCCGGAAAGCGTGTCGATCCGGGCAGCCCGCTTCTCCCCCAGTTCCACAAACTCTATCAACTCGTCGGCTCGCTTCTCAGCCACATTCCGAGGTATCCGGAAATACCGCGCATATATGAGCAGGTTGCCGCGAACGTTCAAATCCGGATCCAGATTGTTGTCCTGAGGCACGACCCCGACACTCTCCTTGATCGACCGGGGCTCGCGCGTTACATCCAGTCCGACAACACTCAGACTCCCACCGGTCAAAGGCGTCCGACAATAGATCATCCGCAGTATCGTGGATTTCCCCGCCCCGTTTGGCCCCAGCATTCCGAATGCTTCACCATAATTGACTCCAAAACTCACCTTATCGACGGCTGTCAGATTGTCATAACTTTTCAAAAGTTCCCGGGCCTCTATCGCAAAACCCCTGGGAATTCCATTTACGCTCATTACAAAAAAATATTCAGACTTTCTATATATTTCGGGCTTCTAATACTACCAAGCGGCGAGGCCCCAGTCGCAGTCTTAAATCAGTTGCCATAAGACATTTAACAGCAGATGGAGGAAAAACAAAATGAAACGGTCCTTATTTATCACGGTAATTCTACTTCTTGTCATGCTCTCAATTGCAGCTCCGGCGCAGAATCAGCCTCAGAATCCAAATACCCCTCGAAGAGGCGGACAACGAAACTCTGGAGGTAAATGGCGGAAACTGGATATCAATAATGACGGTAGTATTTCTCGTGCCGAATGGAATAAGAAACCCAGAGCATTCGACAGACTGGACGTGAATAGGGACGGCTCCATCACACGTGAAGAAATCAGAGCCCGCAAAGGGCGCCGGCCCGGCAGAAACGGCTGATCGATCACCCGGCCATCAAGTTTGAGCGGTCTGTCATGGAGCGGAATGATAAAATTCGCGCATGCCATCCGATTCCATTTTCCCACCAGATTTTGTCGCTGAAATCGTGGGAGACAGACCGCTCAAAACCTCGGGCTTTTTACTCACATTCTTCCGATTCTTCCGTCAATCTTGTTAATCCCGACAATTTCATTTTTAATATCCGAAAAATATATTGTTTTGGAGGTGAAGATGACCGACACCCTGCCTTCCAGAGAAGATTCCTGGATGCTGCTTTGCGAGTGGACCGAAAGCGAGAGCCTGCGAAAACATGCGCGCGGTTGAGCACGCCATATGCGCCTTATGCGCGCAAATATGGCGAGGACGAGGAGAAGTGGGGACTGATCGGCCTGCTCCATGATTTCGATTATGAGCGATATCCCGATCAGCGCCATCCGCAGCTCGGATCTGAGGTGCTTCGGGAGAAGGGCTACCCAGAAGACATGATCCGTGCGATTCTTTCACACGCCGATTACACCGGAGTCAAACGCGAGACCCTCATGGAGCACACTCTGTTTGCCACTGACGAGCTTTGCGGCTTCCTTGTGGCCTGTGCCCTTGTCAGACCAGACAAGAGCTTCGATACGCTCGAGCCTTCATCGGTCAAAAAGCGGATCAAGGATAAAGCCTTCGCCAGAACCGTACATCGCGACGATTTGTGGAATGGCGCCAAAGAACTCGGCCTTGAATTCGACGAACATTGCTCTTTCGTCATCGCATCTTTGAGGGATATACAGGAAGAAATAGGACTGAAGAAGGTAGTTTAAACTTTGTACTTTAAACTCATTAGTCTGTGCCATAAAAAGCTCATTCTCTCCGTTGCGGAAAGGCCCTGTTAGTTAAAAGTTTGTAGCAGCGCTTTTCCCAAATCGCATCAAATTTGCGACCTCCATGGAGTGCGGCGACTTGTCGCCGCTTTGGTATTGTTCCAGAAATCCTGTTAAATCGGTGGGCGGTTTGCGGTGGATTAGATTTTTCCCAATATTTGAGTGGCCACAGGACTACCAGAGCGGCGACAGGTCGCCGCACTCCATGGAGTCCGCCTGTTTTCAATGATCCACGTATCATCGGTTCATGCTTTCAACTTTCCGCAACGGAGCTCATTCTTCTCGAACTTGACAGAGATGGCGCGGATCTGTAGTATGCGAATTTGCCGCGCGGATGTGGCGGAACTGGTAGACGCGCAGCGCTCAGGACGCTGTGGAAGCAATTCCGTGGAGGTTCGATTCCTCTCATCCGCATTATCCCAAAGAGGGCGACCGACATTATCCGGTCGCCCTTTTTGCATGGGAAGTTTAAAGTTTAAAGTTTAAAGTTCAAGGTTTAAAGTTTAAAGTTCAAGGTTTAAAGTAGCAGGCTCAAGCGTCTCGCTTGCGCTCCAACTCGTTCACCCATGTCCCGATTAGCTTTAATTTATGAGCAAATTTGACGCCTATTCTGCGCTGCGAGTCCGGGATTTCCGCTTTTTTCTTGCGGGGCATCTCATCTCTGTGCTCGGGGTACAGATGCAGACGGTGGCCGTCGGATGGGAGCTTTACGAAAAGACATCTTCTGCCATGGCGCTGGGACTGGTCGGGTTGATCCAGGTCATTCCGATGCTCGGGCTTGCGCTTCCCGCCGGGCAGTTGGCCGACAAGTTCGACCGTCGAAAAATCCTGATGTCGGCGACCGTTCTGGCTTCAATCAGTGGGTTCGGACTTGCTGTGGTATCTCTGACCGGTGGCTCTGCAAAGATGATCTTTGCCTTTCTTTTGCTCAGCGGGATAGGCAGGGCGTTTCAGGGGCCGGCGAGATCGTCATTGATGCCTCAGCTCGTTCCGCTGCCGGTTTTCGGCAATGCCGTCAGATGGGCGATCGGCGGGTTCGAGCTCAGTTCGATGATCGGCCCGGCGCTTGGAGGCCTGACCATTGCAATGATGAAAAGCGCATCCAGTGTCTATATTTTCTCCGGTTTTGCCAGTATCTTCTATTTTCTGATGCTTTCTTTGCTGAGCAAGAGATCATATACGGCTGAGAAGAAAGCTCTAACCGAAATAAAATCGAGTCTGAGATCGCTGATAGCCGGTTTCGGTTACGTCTGGAAAACCCGGATTCTCTTTGCGGCGATGTCGCTCGATCTGTTTGCAGTGCTTTTCGGAGGCGCAGTAGCTCTGCTTCCGGTCTATGCAAAAGACATTCTCGCCGTGGGCCCCACTGGACTCGGCTGGCTCCAGGCAGCGCCGTCGCTGGGAGCAGTTACAATGGCCCTGCTGACGACTCACCTCCCACCATTCAAAAAAGCCGGCAGGGCGCTGCTGATCTCGGTAGTCGGCTTCGGCATCGCAACAATAGTCTTCGGTATCTCCAGAAATTTCATGCTCTCGATTGTCATGTTGTTCCTGACGGGAGCTTTCGATAATATCAGCGTCATTATCCGGCAAACCCTGATGACGTTGCTGACGCCGGATGAGATGCGCGGACGGGTTTCAGCCGTCAACGGGATGTTCATCAATGCCTCGAATGAACTTGGGAGATTCGAGTCAGGCTCTATCGCATTCCTGTTCGGGCCTGTGGTATCGGTCGTCAGCGGTGGCATCGGCACGATTATAGTCGTCACACTCATTGCCCTGCTTTCACCTCAACTGCGTGAATACGGTGAGCTGGAAGGTAAGTGAAGAAGGAGAAAAGAGATTACGAAACAGAGATGAAAATGTTTATTCACTGATTAATCATTTTCGTCTGTTTCGTTTTTTTCGTCTGTTTCGTAATCTGTTTTGAGACGGTTTCGGAATCCGGATAAATCTATGATGACACATCTTCAATACGGCAAAGAGGGTTTGCAGGTCGATCTACCGACGACGAACGTAACGGTGCTGGCGCCGCGATTCATTCCCGGGCTGCCTGATGAGAGGGCCGAATTCCGAAACGCCGTCCGCTCGCCAATCGGATCAAAACCGTTGCGTGAGCTGATCTCCGCGAATGAGCGCCTGGCAGTAGTCATCCCCGACATTACGCGGCCGCTGCCGTCCGATCGGTTGCTGCCGTGGCTCTTTGCTGAACTTGATCATGTGCCGGCCGAAAATATCGTGATCATCAACGGGACCGGCTCGCATCGCATCAACACGCATCCCGAGCTTGAATCGATGGTCGGCGGAGATGTGGTTTCGAAATACAGGATTGTCAACCACAACGCTCACGATCCGTCGACTTTGAAATCGGCCGGGCGGACGGCTGACGGGCGCGAAGTTTTCATGAACCGTGAATACGTCGAGGCCGACAGGCGAATCGTCATGGGCTTCATCGAACCCCATTTCATTGCCGGCTTCTCCGGTGGATACAAAGGCATCTTCCCTGCCGTCGCCGATATCGATTCGATCATGCATTACCATCGCGCCGATGTCGTCGGACATCCGCGCAGTAACTGGGGCCTGCTTGAGGGCAATCCGACGCAGCAGCAGGTCAGAGCCAACGGATCGCTGCTGCCTGTCGATTTCTGCATCAACGTCACGCTCAACCGAAGCCGCGACATCACAGGCTTCTTCTGCGGAGAAGTCATCGCCGCCCACGAAAAGGGATGCGAGTTCTCAAGAGCGACTGCGATGGTTCCCTGCTCTCACCCCTACCCGATCGTCATCACCACAAACAGCGGCTATCCTCTCGACCAGAATCTTTACCAGGCTGTCAAAGGCATGTCTGCGGCGGCTCAGATCGTTCAGGGCGGAGGCCTGATCATCGCCGCTTCTAAATGCAACGACGGATTCCCGGGGCATGGAAACTTCAAGAAACTGCTCTTCGATCACGGTTCGCCGCAAGCGATCCTCGACACCATTCTGGCGCCGGGATTCTCGATGTACGACCAGTGGGAGGCCCAGTTGCTGGCGATGATCAGGCTCAAATCGAGAGTGGGCCTGTATAGCGATATTCCGGCCGATGAGGTCATGCGCGCTCACCTGGAGCCGGTCAGCGATATCCGCCGCTTCGTCGCGGATGAACTCAGGCACATCAGCGCGGATTCCCCCGTGGCAGTGCTGCCGGAAGGCCCGATGACCATCCCCTATCTTGCCAATCACGCTACTGCATAAAAAAAATAAAACTGACGAGTCAAAAGAGTATGAAAAATAAACCCGTAGTATCTACAACCGAAATCAGATCTCATTTCCCCGCGCTGGAACGCAAACACAATGGATTTCCCGTGGCCTATTTCGATGGTCCCGGTGGCACTCAGACGCCACGCCAGGTCGCTGAGGCGATGAGCGAGTATCTTTTCCATCATAACGCCAACACACACTGGGAATATCCTACCAGCGCCGAAACGGACGAACTGCTGCTGGATGCGCGCCGGACGATGGCCGAATTTTTCAACTGCCGGGCTGATGAAGTCTCGTTCGGCGCGAACATGACGACGATCACTTTTCATATCGCACGCGCCCTCGGCCGCCGATTCAACCCCGGCGATGAGATCGTGGTCACAGAGCTCGACCACCACGGCAACGTAGCCCCCTGGCTCGATATGGCGCGCGAGCGCGGCCTGACCGTCCGGACCGTCCGGATGCTGACCGAAACCGGACAGCTCGACTGGGATGACCTGGCAGAGTCAATCAATCGCAACACGAAACTGCTGGCCATCGGCGCGGCATCAAATGCGCTGGGAACAATCAACGATATCCAGCGGGCTGTTCGTATGGCTCACGACGCGGGGGCCCTGGCTTATGTCGACGCTGTCCATTACGCCCCGCACAACCTCGTCGATGTCCGTGATCTCGAATGCGACTTCCTGGCCTGCTCGGCTTACAAATTTTATGGCCCACACATCGGCGTTCTTTATGGCAGACACGATCTGATCGAATCGCTCGACGTGCCGAAACTCGAACCCGCTCCGAACGAAGCCCCCGACCGCCTCGAAACCGGCACTCAGAACCACGAAGGCATCGTTGGCGCAGCCGCAGCCGTCAAATTCCTGGCATCGTTCGCCGAGGGGAACACGCTTCGAGAAAAGCTGCAAAACTCATACTCGGCCCTCCACGATCGCGGCATGTCGCTGCTCACAAGACTCTGGCACGGCCTTAATTCGATCGATGGAGTGACCGTTTACGGCCCCGACCCGAGCCAGCCAAGGACTCCGACCATTTCATTCACATACAAAGAAATCCCCTCGGTCGAAATAACCAGGCACCTCGTCAAACTCGGCGTCTTCGCATCCCACGGAGATTTCTACGCCCAGACGGTCATCGAAAGACTCGGCAAGGTCGATCAGGGCCTGCTCCGTGTAGGCTGCTCCTGCTACTCAACCGAAGAGGAAATTGACAGACTGCTCGAAGGCGTCCGTGACTTCGCCCGGAATTCGAAGTAGATGAGAGCGCAGGCGTCTCGCCTGCCGGAATTCAATACTCGAACCCTGGCCATCGAATAGGCTACGATTGAATTCAAGCAGGCGGGGCGCCTGCGGTCCCACTCGCTTGTCACTGTTTGTCGTGTCCCTTCGGTAAGGCGTCTTGACACTGGCATACCGAGATCCCGTTAAACACGCCGGTCAGTTTCTCTAATGTGTCTCTTTCGGTAAGCCGGTGAAATCTGGACTGGATCCTCGCGTCTGATCCATTCCAGTTTACTGAGTTTCTGACAGGCTGCATCCTCAACTCCGCCCATCAGAACTTCATCCCACACCGCGGAGGGCACAAGTATTTCGCGAAAGAGTTGGGGCAATAATCCTTCCTGTCCGCTTTTGCAAAGTGTGATCAGCGGAGAGGCATTGATTACTGCACGTTCATTGAACAACTTTCAGCTCCTGATCTATTTCCTCTGCCGAATATTGGAAAGGTGACACCTCAAAGCGTGAAAGGGCTTCAATGAATTCGGCCCGGCTGAGACCCGCTATTTCGGCAGCTTTCCCTTGGGAGACCCTGCCTACTTCATACCATTTGACGGCGGCGGCGATGCGCATCTCCTTCACGAATTCGTCTGGCGCGTATCTCAATGCCGAAAAGACACTGTCTGGTAACTGAACCGATATCGTTGTCATTTTTATACCACCGTTGAATCCAGGTTTAATTGGCTGTCCTTTTTTACAGGATTTAGCCGATGACGTACATTCAAATTATTGGTAACCCAGTCTTCTGGATTGATCAGTGGCTGCGTCCCGTCCCAGACGACGAGCAGCTTCCCGCCCCGATAACCATACTCCTTCTGCGGGGCCGTCGCCAGCGGAGCCGTCACCTGATTGTAGGCGTACTCCGCCGCCAGCTCCCCGTCGAAGCCGTAAACGAACCACGTCTCCTGGCCTCCCCAGGTCTGCGAGCCGTTGAGTATCCTCCGGACCCGCTTCCCGCTCCCGTCGTAGAAGTAATAATTGTTCGAGCTTCCCTGGACGGCCTTCGTCATCCGGTTCTCGGCATCGTAGTAATGGGTTCCCACACAGTCATAGGTCTGGTTGCCGGCGGCGTCATAGGTCATCGCGCAGCCGTCGGAACTGGTCATGGTATTGATGACAAAGCTCTTCCGTGTCACACCGAATTTACATTGTGGACAGTTTTAATTTACCCAAGTGGGTCAATTTTCGTTTATCGTTGACACCGTCGCCGTCATAACCGTAGGTATTGCCGACGGCTTCTGCCGCCGTCAGCCGGTTCGCCGCGTCATAAGTATAATTCCAGCCGCTGCCCGAAGTCATATTGCCGGCATTGTCATAGGCGAACCCCGTGTTGTTGATCCGGTTGGTCGATGGCGCTCCGCTCGCGTTCGTCGCATAGCTCGAGCTGTAGCTGCCCGTCTCGCCACCTCCGCTTGCCGTCACCCCGGTCAGGTTCCCCCAGTTGTCATGACTGTAGCTGCGCGTATAGGCCGTCGAGGTCGCCGTGGTCAGACGGTTGTATGCGTCGTATCCGTATGTCGTTGTGTATGCCGTGTCGATGTTGTCGGTTATCTTCTGAATGCGGCCGTTATTCGCTCCGCCGTTGTAATAATCGTAATCGCTGTTGACGACGACGTTATCCGCGCCGGTATTGCTGGTGCGGCGAATGAGCATGTTGGTCATCTGCTGCCGCCTGGCGTCATAGCTGATCTGCATCAATCGCGGGTTTACCCCGAAATTGATACTCTTCACTCCACCGAAGCCCCGGTATGCCAGGCTGTTGATGACATTGGTGCTGTTGGTCGAACTTGCGCCGCCGATCAGATCCGTCCCTGTTCCGGTCAGTGACCCGGCGTAATTGTAGCTATAATTGACATTCCTCACCCAGCCTCCCATCGTATAGCTCACCCGAGTCAGTTCGCCTGCCTGGTTGTAGAGATATCCCAGCGTGGTGCCGCCGAGGCCGGTCATATTGATCGTTTCGCTCTGTAACTGGTGATAGGCATTATAGCTGTAGGTGGTCGTCCCCACACCGGTCGTCGTCATCGAGGTCCGCGAGCCATACTCATCGTAGGCGTAGCTGACACTCGGCGTCGTGCCGCCGTCGTTGTAGCTGATTCCCGTCGCCAGATGCCGATTGTTGTATGTGAAGGTCGCAGTGTTGCCGGTGGGTTTCTGGTTCTGCACTGTCCAGACCAGATCGTCGCTGTTGTAGGTGTAGGTGATCGTCCCGGCTTCGGGCGTCGTCTGTGAGGTCAGGCGACCGAATCCGTCATAAGCGAGGGTGCGGTCCTGATGGGCAGTCCCGCTATTGTGCCGAACCCGCTGGCGATAGCTGATTTGAATATCTTGTCATCAAATGCGAAAAAGGCAGCTAATGTCGCCTGATTGAGACCCCTGTTTTCGCCAATTTCAAGCTGGCTATAATTTTCAAGGAGCTATGATACGGTTGCCCTGTTTCAAACGCCCGCATTATTGACCCACTGAGCCAGATTTCAGTATTTCATCAGTTGAAACCTCAACGACGTTTCCGCTCTTAACTATGAAATAAGTCATATGACTATTGGCATTGTAGCTTGGGGCAGAAATGCTATAGTACTTTCCGTCAAGCAACTGAGGCGGTTTGACATTGTCACGGGGGTATACCTGCCTGAACCCATGTGGAATTTCGCCATAAATTATTGTTGGTAAGTCAGGAATTCTCTTTCCCCTTCCAGGATCGAGTTGCCAAATTGTGCGATTTTCCCCAATTACTTGCTTTATCTTCAATAACTCTTCGTTGGTTACTATTTTGTCCGCTACACCCACTACAAGCTTCACCTCGTCAAGTGAATATGGGCCCGAAACATACATCTGAGCAAGGATCCCATTGCCAGAAAAGGTGAGTTTAGGCGGGTTATCTTTGGTGACCCTCACCTTGGTGTCTATTTCACACCCTACGAGCATTGCCATCGAAAGCAAGGTCAGTAGCACAGCCGCTTTTCTAGTGACCATGTTATTTATTATATTCATCCCGTTTCTCATTTTTTCATATGCTTCATCTGTGCCCCACGACTATGCGCGTGCAAGGATGGAATGCTTTTATTGGAATCCCGAATAACCATGATGCAACAAAATTCGAAAAGTGCCTTGCACCACCTGGTTTTGCTTCCTCCCAGTGTAGGCTAAACCTAACAGGACCGGCAATATCTGGATTAAAGTTTTTCCCAGGCCGCCCCATTGAAAAATGATACCATTCCCCGTTGTACTGTTTTCTGTAATCGTTATCTCCCCAGTGATCGAGATGGGGATCATTTGAGAACCGCTCCCATCCATTTACTTTTACCCTACCCTCAAAATCGCTAAAGCTTCCTGAGTTGGTTATCCTATAAGTGTGTGCATTTTCAATCCAATTATGTGCCACTCCGATTGGATTGAGGAGTTGATTATAAATCCCGTTGGGGCCAATGGCTTGATCCCAAGGAGGTTCTCCACAGGGTTGATTTTTCTCTTGCTGATTCTGCATATCACCCTGTTGCCCTCCTCCACCGCCACCACCTCCTCCACCACCGACATCACCCCCTCCGCCACTCCCTCTACCATTGTAATTGAAGTAGAGATACCACAAGAACCTTAGATAATCCGCTCCAACATAAGACGGATTATCAGGTGGGCTGGAGGGAGGAATTGCCAGGAATAGCCCGGTAGGATCCGTGAAATTCACCGGATCATTCCCGACATAGCTGTAGAGGTTCAGGCTCTGTGGATTGGCGGCATCAGCCGCCCCTAGTCCCAGCGGGTCCGCCTGCATGAACCTCCCTGATTGTGATGGTAGAACCTCGCGTTGGCGTAATCCAGGTTTGTCGCCCAGTTCCACTCGTATCCGGTGAACTTCCTACTGTTGAGATAAGCTGGGTTTATGCAATGTATGCAAAATTCGAGATTCCCTGTGCCAAATTACTCTCTTTTAACTTCAACTGCGACATTGTTTTGGATTTTAAAGGCTGTAAAACCTGAACGTGCGCCGTGGACATAAACGAAAATAGTGTAATATTTTCCTTCCTCAAGAGGTATAGGTTGTCCTTGTTGAGGAAATTGCTGAGAGAAGCCTGATGGAAGAGAACCATATGTAATAGGTATTAGCCTCCATACCGGCAGATCCGTCATTCCTGTGATTTCCCATAAACGCAAAGACTCAATGTTATTTAAGTTAGTGTATGGTCCGCTCATATGAATGTAAGGACAACAACCTGTGCCTGACAACTTAAATGTCGGCGGGTTTTTATTGTCAATCAGTCTAATCTTCGTATCGATCTCAAAAGTACAGGCGCCTATTAAGAGTAATGCGATAACGATATTCAAAAACATATGCTTTCGCATAAAAACTATAGATAGTTTATCCATTCTTGCACTATTACTATTGAATAGCATAGATCTGATTCCTCAAAATGGTCGCCTATACCAGGCACCCACAGGTGAAAACACATTTTTGTCCCACCAGTCTTTTGCGTGTTCTCTTGAAGATGGTTGAAATAGTTGCTCGCAGTGAATGTCCAACCAGGACGGTGGTGAAGATGATAGCCAAGGTCGTCCGATTGTTAAGTGAAACCACATTCCATTATAGTAGTGCTCAAAGTCAGGTCCTCCCCAATGCGGAGGATTGATATTTATATAATGCTCCCATCCATTTCCAAGAGCCTTTTGGATTACTGAATAGTATGAGTTTGGTTTCCCTTTTGGTACTACTTGCCATTCATTATCCTTTATCGCATAGCTAAATCCTAAAGGATCTAAAACCATATTAAATGCTTTGACGGCTTCATCCCATTTAGGTGAATCGGGCCTACATTTTGACTTGACAGGTGGTTTATTCTGGTTTGGTGTCGCCGGATTTTGCTCCTCACCGCCACCACCTCCTCCGCCACCAACATCACCCCACCAGCCGCCGGAAGTGTTCCACCCCCAATGCCAGCCCCATCCAAAACCAAATTCAGCTCCAACATACGACGGGTTATCAGGTGGGCTGGAGGGAGGAATTGCCAGGAATAGCCCGGTAGGATCCGTGAAATTCACCGGATCATTCCCGACATAGCTGTAGAGGTTCAGGCTCTGTGGATTGGCGGCATCAGCCGCCCCTAGTCCCAGCGGGTCAGGCTGCATAAATCTGGCTCGGTTGTGATGGTAGGTTCGAGCATTAGCATCATCCAGATTCGTTGCCCAGTTGCGCTCATAGCCCGTGAACTTCTTGCTGTTCAGATAAGTCCCGCCCGGAGCCACTTCCAGCAGTGTCTGCCCGTGAGGATCGAACTCTCCGCGATAGGTCACATTCCCATTCACATCTGTCAACTTCCGTCCGCTGCCCAGATGATCCGAATGTACCCAGTAGAATTGCGAATCATAGCTCAGCAGCCCAAGCGACTGTCCGCTCGGCCCGTAGACATAGGCTCGATACACACCTCCGGTCGTAGCTTCTACAACTGGCTGCCCCAGCACGCTCGACCAGATGTAATACAGATTCCCGTACCCGCCCGTGTTCTGTACTACCTTCCGCCCGTCGCCGTCATAACCGTAGGTATTGCCGACGGCTCCTGCCGCCGTCAGCCGGTTCGCCGCGTCATAAGTATAATTCCAGCCGCTGCCCGAAGTCATATTGCCGGCATTGTCATAGGCGAACCCCGTGTTGTTGATCCGGTTGGTCGATGGCGCTCCGCTCGCGTTCGTCGCATAGCTCAAGCTATAGCTGCCCGTCTCGCCGCCTCTGCTTGCCGTCACCCCGGTCAGGTTCCCCTCACCCGGATAGGTCGTCAGGATGCCCACACCGGGAGCGGCGATGTGCACCTGTGTCGCGCTCCAGTTGGAGAAATTCGCCAACTGGTCGACATTCGTTTTCGCGGCCGCGGTGATCAGGTTTGAGGCTGAATAACCCGCCGGATAGTAAGGTTTGGTCGAAATATCCTGCCCGTCGTTTCCCGCCGAGGCGACAACCAGCGTGCCTTTCGTCGACGCCCGATTGACGTCATCGAGCAGGGCTTGTGAAAACGCATTCACTCCGAAATCGATTGAGCCTCACCTGGCTGTGGAATTACAGCAGTTGATGATTCCAGGCAGGCGGGGCGCCTGCGGTCCCACTCGCTTGTCACTGTTTGTCTGTTACTTCGATTCCTTGTCCTTCTTGTCCATCAACGAGGCGAAGGGGTTATTGAAGGCCTTGTTGGCGGGTGGGCGTGGCTGTTGTTTGTTTTGTGGTTTGGGCCCCCTGCGGTCGTCCTTTTGTTTCTTCTGTGAATCATGGCCTTCGGGCTGCTGTTTGAGCCGTTCTTCCTTCCTGGCTTCCGGATCGGACTTCATTGAGAGGGCGATCTGGTTCTTGTCGAGATTTACCTCGATGACGCGGACTTTGACATGGTCGCCGGGGTTGACGACATCGCGCGGTTCCTTGATGAAGCGGTTGCTTAATTGTGAGATGTGAACGAGGCCGTCCTGGTGGACTCCGATATCGACGAAAGCGCCGAAATTGGTGACATTGGTTACTATGCCGGGACAGATCATACCGGGTTTGAGATCGGCGACTTCGTGGATGTCGTCGCGGTAGGCGAATGCGGCGAACTCCTCGCGCGGATCGCGGCCGGGTTTTTCGAGTTCACGGACGATGTCGTCGAAGGTGAATTCGCCAATCTCCTGGCGCAGCGATTGAGCCTCTTTGACGTAATGAACACCCGGGCCAAGCAGATCCGGGATATTCTTGCCGAGCTGCGAGGCGAGGTTTTGGAGGAACGGATACCGTTCCGGATGGACTCCGGTGTTATCAAGCGGGTTGTCACCGCCGGCAATTCTCAGGAAGCCGGCAGCCTGTTCGAAAGTCTTCTTGCTGAACCTGGGAATTTCGACCAGTTGTTCGCGCGATTTGAAGAGGCCCTTTTGAGATCTGTGCTCGACGATCTTCTTTGCCAGCGCCGGCCCGATGCCCGCGACGCGCGAGAGCAGGTGATACGAAGCCGTGTTGAGATTGACCCCTACGGAGTTGACGCAGGTGTCGACGACCAGATCGAGGCTCTTCTTGAGCGACGCCTGATTGACGTCGTGCTGGTACTGGCCGACTCCGATGCTCTTGGGATCGGTTTTGACGAGTTCCGCCAGCGGATCCTGCAACCTGCGTGCGATCGAGATTGCACCGCGCACGGTCAGATCCAGGTCCGGAAACTCTTCGCGGGCAACTTCGCTTGCGCTGTAAATGCTCGCGCCGGATTCGTTAACCATGACCACGGGGACGTCCAGATTCGCGGCTTTTAAAGCTTCGCGGATGAAGCTTTCGGTTTCGCGACCGGCCGTGCCGTTGCCGACTGCCACAGCGCGGATTGCGCTTGTCCCAACAACTTCAGCCAGAATCTTTGCGGACTTCTCCTGATCGGTTTTGCTCTGAAGATACATCACACCGCTGGCGACGTATTTTCCGGAATCATCGACGACGGCGAGCTTGCATCCGGTGCGGATTCCAGGGTCGACGCCCAGAACAGCCTTCGGCCCGTAGGGGGACGACAGCAAAAGCTTCCTGACGTTTTCAGCAAAGACTTTAATGGCGGCCTCGTCGGCGATGTCCTTTAACGCCCTGTGGACTTCCGTGTCGATGCTCGGCGAGACGTAAACTTTGAGTGCCAGCTTCGCCGATCTGAGCAGCACTTCCGCGCCGGGAGAATCGGAAATTGTGCAGGAGGCATTCTCGAAAGCCTTCAAAAGAATCTCGTCGAAATCCGTGTCTTCAGGCGCTGCGCCGAGAGTCAGGACAAGCTCTTCCTCCATCCATCCGCGCCGCATCGCCAGATAACGGTGAGAATTCTGTGGCTGCATCAATGAAGTCACTGGCTCGAAGTATTCAAAATAACGTTCGTATTTGCTGTTGGGTTTGGCCTTATCGCCTGTTTTGGTGACTACGGCACCGCGTTCGAAAGAGAGGCGCCTGACGGTTTCGCGAAGCTCGGCCGTCTCGCTGAGCTTTTCAATCAGGATATCCTGGGCTCCCTGAATCGCCGAGGCGGCATCAGTGATTCCCTTCTCTTCATTGAGGAAGCCGGCAGCAAACGATTCCAGGGTCTGTCCCGGTTCAGCCGTGATCTCTCCGTGGCCGCATGCCCAGATCCAGTCTGCCAGCGGTTCGAGGCCGGCCTCTTTCGCCATTGTCGCTTTGGTCTTTCGCTTCTGTTTGTATGGCAGATAGAGGTCTTCGAGCTGTTCGAGATTGAAGGTAATCTCGATCTTCGCCTTCAGTTCCGGGGTGAGTTTGCCCTGGCGCTCGATCTCTTCGAGGATGAAAGCCTGACGCTTGACGATCTCATTCCCTTTCTCATCGGCATCGATCACCTGCTGGATCATTACTTCATCGAGATTGCCAGTCTGCTCTTTACGGTATCTGGCGATGAACGGGACCGTCCCTCCTTCCGCCACCAGAGCCAGCACTGCGGCAGCCGATTTGACGGCAATGCCCGGATAATTTGCCTGAAACCATGTTTCGAAATTCACACTTACTCCTCTCAACAAACGAACAATTCGAAGCGCGCATAGTGCCACGTCCGGTCAATCAAGGCAACTACAAGCTGTTGGTCAAATTAAACATCCCTATGATAGTCTTTAATTCGCGAGCTTTTACTTATATTTAACTGATGCTACGCAAATAAGTATTTTTGGATTGGGTTGGCCCCCCCTTTTTAAATAAAACAAACGGCGGAGGCGGGGGGGGGGGGGGCCCGGGGGGGGGGGGGGGGGGGGGGGGGGGACCCCGGGGAAACCGAGAAAAATAAAAAAAAAAACCCGAGGCCCCGGGGGGGGGAAAAAAAAAAATTGGGGGGCCAGTTTGGGGGCGCGTTCCGTGGGCGGGGCGGTTCCGGGGGCCGGGAAATACGGGTTGGGGGTCCCGGGGGGCCGCCCTCGGTTCTTCACCGGCGGGCCACCCGCGCTGGCTGTCAACAAAAGAAATCGTGCGTAACATCAGTATTTAATTTGAAATACCCCCACTGGAGCATACTGAGATCGAAGGATTTTAGCTAAAAAAGAAAAGAGGGTTTTATGAATCGCAAATTTTTATCTTTGTTATTGCTTATTTTGATGGGAACAATAATTCAGACTGCATCTGCTCAATTCCGTGATCAGGTAGGACAGGGTAGTCAGGCTACTGACATTCAGCGAGAGCTTGTCAGACGCGAGCTTGAGAACCAGGTATCCACTCAGAGAGGCGGTAACGTCACCGTGAGGATCGACCGCGCCTGGTCAAATAATCTGAGCAACCGCGAAACGAATATTCGCGGCACGGCGCTGATCTCTGTTCGTCGCGGAAGAGAAGAGGCGATCGATTTCGACGCTGTGATCGACACACGATCCAACCGCGTTACCAGAGTTGACTGGAGGCCCGCAGGTCAGGGCAACCAGGGCGATTACAATAGACCGGACTACAACCGGCCGTCTTCCGGTCAGTTTCAAAGCGGACGATACGAGATCCAACTGGTTGCAACGAATCGGATGCTTGCAGTGGGCGCCAATCGCACCGTGGTGCAGACGGATTCGCGCAACAACCGCAATCAGGGATGGGTATTGGAGGATGCCGGCAACGGATTATATTACATCAAGTCTGCAGATACTGGTGAGGTGATGACGGTCAGCGGCGGCGGCAGCGGATCAAGCATTGTGCTCGCCCGCCAGCGCAGAGGCAGTGACGACCAGCTTTGGGAAATCAGAAGCGGGCCCGATAATGACTACTACCTCATCAGCAGACGCGGTCAGGCCATGGATTCACCAAGCAGCGCGCGTTACGACGGAGGCCGGATGCAGGTATACAATCGCAACGGCGAAGCCAATCAGAGGTTCAGGCTCAATCCGGTTGCCGGTGGGAGGGATGACAACTACGACCGCCGTCGCCAGGGAAATCCCCCTTATGACCGCAGGCCAGGTGACTATGACCAGCGGCCCGGATATGGCGGCAGTGGCAGCATGACCTGGAGCGGCCGTGTCGATGGCACCGTTGAATTGATCATTCAAGGCAATTACGTCAGAGAGAACAATATCGACGGCCAGGCCGTATACAATTCACGCTCGCGATTCAGCTCGCAGCTCCCGAATGCCAATGTCAGGGTCAGCGTCAGCAAACTGCGAGGTAGAGGCCGCGTCGAAATCATCGAACAGCCTTCACAGAACAACCGCTTCTCTGCCGTCATCAGAATCCGCGACGAACAGGGCGGCGCCGATGATTATGAGATCCAGGTGAACTGGAACTAAGAGAAGGAAAGAAGGAAAGAAAGATTACGAAACAGACGAAAAAGAACCAATGGGTGAAGCTTACTTTATCGTTCTGAAGTATGTGTGACTGATAATTCTCAAACGATCATACATCTAAATTTTCGTCTGTTTCGTTTATTCCGTTTGTTTCGTAATCTATCCCCCCTGTTTCGTAATCTATCCCCCTTCGCTACTCGAACAGCCCCGGAACGGCCTGATGCAGATCGCGGCTGGCGAACCACTCGACCCAGCGGACGCGGCCGGCCTTGATGGCGTCCCGCACCAGTTTTTCTCTTCTTGTGAGGGCCGACATTCCGGTTTTGATTTCAACGAAGACGACATTGCGTACCTGATTCTCCTCGTCGTCATTGAGGCCGTCAAAGACCACGAAGTCGACGGGGCTGCCGATAAAGCGGACATCTTTCGGATTGAAATCGAAATTCGGCAGGTAGGGAACGATGTGTTCGGTGACCTTTCCGATCGTCACCGCCTGGCTTCGCTGGACGGCGTCGAGGCGGATGATCTTCTCCTGTTCGTGTTTCCATTTGATGAGGTCGGTTGTGGCTTCACGGTGTGCGATTTCACGCTGCTCACGGCGCATCGCTTCGAGCTCATTCTGGGACCAGTCTTTGAAGAGAGAATGAGCCTGAATCAAAGCTTCCTTCTGCAAGGTGGCCTGTATTGCCTTGACCTCGCGATCACGCCATTCTTCAAATCGATTGCGCACTTTGTCCTGCATCATCATTTCTTCTCTTCGACGCCAGAGCTCGAATTCTTCCTGAACGATCGAGGGGATTCTGCCCCTGAGAGTGGCGTAGCGATAAACGAAGAAGACCGTGGCAATGATCGAAATGAACAGGAATGTCAGCAGAGCAATATGCAGTATGTCAATCATGGTTTTTTCGCCGATGTTGATAACTCATCTCAGCTCATCTCAACAGTCATTTTCATGCCGTGTTTGGGTCTGAGAGTGACCAGAGGCTGCAGATCGACCGGATGGCCGGGGACGATTCGCAGTTTCCATTTCTGGGCCAGGGTAGCCATCACCAGAACGCCTTCCATCCAGGCGAAACTCTCGCCGATGCAGAGTCTGGGGCCGCCTCCGAACGGGAAGTAGGAAAACTGCGGTCTGGCTTCCTTTGCTTCAGGACGCCATCGTTCCGGATCGAACCTTTCCGGATCAGGAAAATATTTCGGATTGTGGTGCATGACATACTGGCTCATCAGCAGTATGGATCTGGCGGGAATGTGGTAATCACCTATCTGGTAATCGTTCAGGGCGCGACGACCGATTATCCAGGCGGGTGGAAAGAGGCGCATCGATTCGGCGAAGACCATCTCGGTATATTTGAGTTTGGGATAATCTTCGGCTGTTGGCAGTCTGCCGCCAAGGACCTCATCGATCTCGGCGTGGAATTTACTTTCAGCTTCGGGGTTGGTCGACAGCAGGTACCACGTCCAGGTGAGCGCGGTTGCCGTGGTTTCGTGCCCGGCGAGGAAGATCGTCATGGCCTCATCGCGCAACTGCTCATCGGACATCCCCGAACCGTCGCCTTCCTCATCCCGAGCCGAGACCAGCATCGAGAGCAGATCACCGTGATCGCGGCCGCTCCTGCGTCGTTCTTCGATGATCTGATAGATCGTCTTGTCGAGGCGTTCACGCCCCTTCAAAAATCGCCTTGTTGACGGCAATGGCAGCTTTTCCATCAACTGCGAGAAGGGTAAAGTCATCCTGTTGAACTGCTGCATCGTTTGAGAGAGCGCGTCGCCGATCTCATCGGCTTCCGACTCGACATCCGCATCGAAGAGCGTCTTGCCGGCAATTGCCAGCGTCAGCCTCATCATCTCGCGCGAGATGTCGAGAGCTTCACCGCCGTTCCATTTATCCCGCAGGCGGGCAGCATAATCGATCATGGTTGAGGCATAGCCCGCGATTCGCTGTCGATGAAACGCCGGCTGAACCAGGCGCCGCTGCCTCAGGTGATATTCACCCTCGCTCGTCAGCAACCCTTCGCCGAGCAGTCGTTTGGCACGCTGCAGGCCTTCGCCTTTCATGAAATTCTTATTGTGAGTAATCAGTATCTCCCGGATGTATTCGGGATTGCTGATCAAATAGACCGGCTGCGGGCCGAGCTTGAAGAAAGCAATTTCACCATATTCCTTCGCAAGCCGTGTGAGAAATCCGAGTGGATCTCGACGCAGCGATATCAGATTGATCACCGGAATAAATGAATTTGGCCCTGGCGGCAGCTTCGTTGCAACTGTAGACATAATGAACTCCGTTAGCGCCTTTGCAGAAGATCGATGATGCCCCGGCTGGTTTTTGGCAGTTCGGCTTCCCTCCATTCGCCGGGGGGAATATTGCCCAGCTTCCAGGGCCCGATCTGAGTCCTGATCAATCTCAATGTCGGAATCCCAACCGCGGCAGTCATTCTTCGAACCTGCCTGTTGCGTCCTTCGCTGATGGTCAGGCTGACCCAGAATGTTGGAATGGCTTTCCTCTCGCGAATCGGGGGCGTTCGTGGCCACAGATCAGGCGATTCGACCATTTCGACGATTGCCGGCTGCGTCATCCCGTCATTGAGATTGACGCCTCGCCTTAACTTTTCCAGAGCGGCTTTATCGGGTATCCCCTCGACCTGCGCCAGATAAGTCTTGCGCAGCTTGTGCCTTGGATCAGTGATGAGATGCTGCAGATAACCCCAGTCGGTCAGCAGCAGCAGCCCTTCACTGTCATAATCGAGCCTGCCTGCGGGATAAACATCCGGGACTTCGATGAAATCAGCGAGTGTCCGCTTGGCTCCATCTGCAGAAAACTGACAGAGCACGCGGAAAGGCTTATTGAACAGGATCAGTTTCAATCGATTCTTTCGCTTGTTTCGTTTACTTTGTCTGTTTCGTAATCCCTTCTTCCTCAGGCAATCAGTTTCTTGACGCGTTCGACAATATTCGATGCCGTGAATCCGAAATTCTCATAGAGAACCTGATACGGCGCCGACGCGCCGAAGCGATCGAGACCGATCATATCGCCCCTGTCTCCGACATAATTGCGCCAGCCGAAAGTCAACCCGGCTTCGATCGAGACTCTACTGGTGACTGCCGGCGGCAGGACCTCATCGCGATAAGCCTGTGATTGCCGGTCGAAAAGCTCCCAGCTCGGCATGCTGACGACTCTGGCGCCGATGCCCTCGGCAGTCAGCTTGTCCTGGGCTTCAATGGCGATCGAGACTTCAGAGCCCGTTGCGATGATGATCGCATCGATTTTGCCCGTGGGGGATTCGCTCATGACGTAGGCGCCCTTGATCACATTTTCTGCTGAAGCGTATCTGGTTCGATCGAAGACCGGAAGTTTCTGCCGAGAGAGAGCGATGGCAGTCGGGCCGTGTTGATTTTCGAGCGCGACGCGCCAGGCTACGGCGGTCTCATTGGCATCGGCTGGTCGCAGCAGCACAAGGTTGGGTAGCGCCCGCATTCCCATGAGGTGCTCGACCGGCTGGTGAGTCGGACCGTCCTCGCCCAGTCCAATGCTGTCGTGCGTGTAAACATAGATTGCCTGCAGCCCCATCATCGCAGCCAGCCTCACGGGCGGCCGCATGTAATCGTAGAAGACCATGAACGTCCCGCCAAAAGGGATCAACGGCCGCGTCAGCGAAATGCCGTTCATGAGCGATCCCATGGCATGTTCGCGCACTCCGAAGTGGAAGTTCCGGCCCGAGTAATTATCCGGCTGAAACTCTCCCATGCCTTCAAGAAACGTATTGTTGGATGGGCGCAGATCGGCGGAGCCTCCCAGAAGCATCGGCAGGGATTTCGCAAATGCATTGAGAGCCTTACCGGAAGCCTCGCGAGTAGCCATAGGCTTGTCTGCCGGGAACGACGGCATGGCATGCTCCCAGCCCTCGGGAAGTTTTCCGCTGAACCACTGGCTGAACTCCGCGGCAAGCTCCGGGTGAGCCTTCGAATAGGCATCAAACCTCGACTTCCATGCGCTCTCCGATTGAGCGCCGATGCCAACCGCGCCGCGAAAATGATCGAGCGACTCATCAGGCACGGTGAACGGTTCGTCGTAGGGCCATCCCAGATTCTGCTTCGTCAGTTTGATTTCATCGACACCGAGCGGCTCTCCGTGAGCTTTAGATGTTCCTGCGCGGTTTGGACTGCCGTACCCGATGACCGATCTGACGCAGATGATCGATGGACGCGGGTCAGCCTGGGCCTGCCTGATTGCCGCCTCTATGGATTCAAGATCATTGCCATCATCGACCTGCTGGACATGCCAGTTGTAGGCCTTAAAGCGTTTTGCGTGATCCTCGCTGAAGGCAACGCTCGTGCTGCCGTCAATCGAGATATGATTGTCGTCATAAAGGTAGATCAACCGCCCAAGCTTCAAATGGCCGGCGAGCGAAGCCGCCTCAGAGGCCACTCCCTCCATCAGGTCGCCATCGGAAACAATTGCGTAGGTGTAGTAATCGAACAGCTCATGTCCCGGCCGGTTGAAGTGCGCCGCCAGATATTGAGCGCCGATGGCCATTCCAACAGCATTGGCGAATCCCTGGCCCAGCGGCCCGGTTGTCGTTTCGATTGCCCGTGAAAGCTCGGATTCAGGATGGCCGGGAGTCATGCTTCCCCACTGCCGGAACTGCTTCAATTGATCGAGCGGAAAATCATCGTACCCCGTCAGGTAAAGCAGGCTGTAGAGCAGCATCGACCCATGCCCTGCCGAGAGCACAAACCTGTCGCGATTCACCCATGCCGGATTCTTCGGATTGTGGCGCAGAAATTTCGTCCAGAGAACATAAGCCGCAGCAGCCATGCCCATGGGCATTCCCGGATGCCCGGAATTCGCCTTCTGAACCGCATCCATCGCCAGCGTCCGAATCGTGTTGATTGAAAGTTGATCCAGAGTTTTTTGATCTGACATTGTCGATTTATTCTTTCTTACTTTAGTGCCGTCTTAAGGTGAGGCAATTACATGACATTTTCACTTTCAGTGACCGTCTGCTGGTTAGCCAGCATCACCGCCAGAGTCTTTTCTGAAAAGAGCGTCGAATTTATCAGCGTCTGTACGACATGATTGCCGGGCTGAAAAAACGAGGTATTGACAAATACGGTGACATTGTCGGCGTAGCCGTCAGCAGGGACTGAAAACCCTGTGGGCTGTGAGACCGCGATCGTCTGCATCCTGTCAGGCGTAAGGATTCTTACTTCGCTTAAATACTGTCCCTCGCCGCGCCAGTGGTTGATCACCGCCAGTTTGATAAGCGTCACAGGCAGTTGCGGAACCACCAGTTGATGCGTCACCCCCATCAGGCTCAGGTGATTTGTCGCTTCGACGCGAACGTCTTCACAGAATAAAGTGTAATCGAGTGTTAAATTGCTTGTTGATTGATTCATCAGGGTTCTGCTTAAGTCAGGGCACTTTTAAATTTTCAGGTTTAGATCATTGACAACAATTCTTCAGGATGAGTTGCCGCACTGACCTTTTCGAACACGTGTGCGATCCGGCCTTCCGGCGAAATCACATAGCTGATGCGTTTTGCGTAACCATCGGCTGTTGATTCACATGCGCCGTACGCCAGACCCAGCGTCTTGTCCGTGTCGCATAGCAGCGGGAAATTGTAATTGAACTTTTCGGCAAACTTTCTGTTCTCTTCCATTGAATCGAAGCTGGCGCCCAGGATCTGAACATTTTTTTCGTCGTATTGTGTTTTTCGGTCACGGAACCCGCAACCCTCGGCCGTTCAGCCAGGCGTGTCGGCTTTTGGATAGAACCAGAGGACTACTGTCCTGCCGCTATAATCGCTTAACGAGACTTCGACACCTTCATGCGTCATGACTTTGAACCCCGGAGCTTCATCTCCAACTTTGAGCATTGGCATTTCTTCTGACCTCCCTTGTTTGATTATTGAATTACCGTGATAAGTGTACCGTAAATAATGAAAAAAACGGAACAAACGGAAGGAGGTGAAAGGAAGTATCTGGAGAGCAATCGGGAAAATAATTCGGCGAAATGGCCATACGAGCTGGGGCGCAGGCGTCTCGCCTGCGTATTATTTGTTATTGAGAAAATGTTGTTTCACGAGTTTGCATCTTACCACTCATCGCAGGCGAGACGCCTGGCGCCCCTCACTCGTATGGCCATTTCGGCAGTGAACTCTTTAAACTTTGAACTGATTTCCAGGATCACTGTCGTGGCCTGATCTTTCTCTCGGGTTCGGCTTTGCCGATCTGGTCAAAGCTGATATTGAGAACCTGGTATGATTGCCAGTCCTTGTAATCGAAATGCCACCATTCATTTCCGTCGACTGTGAAGCCTTCGGCTTCAATAGACGAACGGAGCATATCGCGCAGGCGGCGCTGCTCGTCGGTGCCGCCTTTGTACGTCGGAAAGGCTCTCTCGGTGAATTCATCGTAGCCGCTGGGCATTTCGATCTCTTTGCCGGTTTTGAGGTCATAGATGGAAAGATCTACGGCGCAGCCGCGGTTGTGTTTCGAACCTTTGGCCGGGTTGGCGACGAACATGTGCTTGTCGGGAGGCGTCTCGTCCCAGAATATCTTTGTCACGGCCCAAGGACGATATCCATCGAAGATCAGCAGCCCGTAGCCTTTTTCCATGAGTTTGCGATGAGCCTTGAGCAGGGCTTCAGCGGCGGGGCGCTGCAAAAAAGCGCGTTCTTCCTTGTAAACCGGTTTTCCGAGGAAGTTGGTCGATTTCGCGTAACGGATATCGAGCTTGATCGTCGGGTCCATTTTGATCAGTTCGACCAGATCGGGCGGCTTGAAGTTCCCTTCCTCCCTGGGCATTCGCTGCTGTGCTGGAACGCCGGTCCAGAGAAGGATAAGCAATGCCACGGGCAGAAAACCGCCCGCGACTCGTTGATGATTCATTGTCGAATTTATTTTCATTAGTTCATCCTTCGAGAATCTTGTATGACTTCAAACCGACCGAGACCTTGTCGCCCTGTTTGAGCATCAATCTTCGGGCGTCCCATTTATTGCGCAGTACTTTGATAACCATATTGCACTCTGATCCGGTATCGCCGGGACGCCTGCTGGAAAGCAGTCTGATCATCAGCGTTTCAGACGCGCCTGTGAACGTGACATCGAGAACCTCGCCTCGACCCAGATGATAGGGCGTCTCAACCAGTCCGGTCGGTTGCCCAAGAGAGACATCCTCGGGCCGGAAGACGATCTTCATCTTCTCATCGTTTATTGAGTGAGCCGGCACGGAGGCGGCAAGGCGTCTTTCGCAATCCAGAGCGATCAACCCATCACTCCATCTGGCTTCAATGACGTTGGCGGCGCCGAGAAAAGTCGCGACATATTCCGTCTGGGGATTGTTGTAGACTTCGTCAGGTGTGCTGAGCTGCTCGATGCGGCCGCGATTGAGAATCGCGATCCGGTCGCCGAGCTCCATGGCTTCATCCTGGTCGTGAGTGATGAAGAGGGATGGAATGCGAAGCCTGCGCAACAGCGCGCGTATCTCGCGACGAAGCCCGACGCGCGTCTGCGGGTCGAGCGCGCTGAAGGATTCGTCAAAGAGCATGACATCCGGCTTGTAGGCCAGCGCCCTTGCAATGGCAACTCTCTGCTGCTGGCCGCCCGAAAGCTGAGCCGGATATTTGTCTCGCTGGTCGCCGAGCCCGATCATCGACAGCAGCTCATCGACGACTTTGAGCCGGTCCTTCTTTTTGACTTTTCTGATGCGCAGGCCGAAAGCAATATTTTCAGCAACCGTCATTCGCGGAAACAGTGCATAGTGCTGAAAGATGACTCCAACATTTCGCTCGCGGGCGCGCAGATGCCCGATCGACCGGCCTTTCAGAAATATCTCCCCGTTGTCCGGGACTTCAAGCCCGGCAATCAGGCGCAGCGTCGTGCTCTTGCCGCTGCCGGAATGCCCGAGCAAGACAAGACTTTCACCCTCGGCAATCGAGAAAGTCACATCATCCAGAACTCTTTCTTCGCCGAACACCTTGCTCAGACCGGTTACCCTCAACGCTTCCCATCCTTCAGTTTTCGTCTCGAGAAAAGACTGACTTTCATTGAGGAGAGCTGTCATCTCTCTAGCCATTCGTCACCTCGCTTTTTGCCGTGTGCCGGTCATCATTATCGCAGATAAATCCCTCTGCAGGGTTAGCTGCACCCTCAAAACGTCTATTTCTCCAGCCTCTTCCTCGTAAATAGTATGAGCGAAAATATGGCAAATGAAATCAGGGCCAGGACTGCGGCTATCGCATTGGCACCCTCGACATCTCCCTCGTTGAACTTGGCGAAAATGTAGAGCGGAGCGGTCTGCGTCTTGAGCGCCAGATTGCCGCTGACCATGATGGTCGAGCCGAATTCTCCGATCGACCTGGCAAATGTCAGAAGAGCGCCGGTGATGATCGCGCCGCGCAGGCTTGGCAACAGAACGAAACGAAACGTCTGCCAGCGCGATGCTCCCATCGTTTCAGCGGCATCTTCGAAGCTCGTCTCCAGATTGTCCAGCGCCGGCTTGATCACGCCAAAAGCCAGCGGGAAGGTGACAAAGATATTCGCCAGAATGATCGCCGAAGTCGTAAACATGATCTGGTAATCGGTCTTCTCCAGTAACTGCCCGAGCAGCCCGCTGCGCCCCCACAAAAGCAGCAAGGCAAATCCCGCCACCGCAGTGGGAATTGCCGTCGGCAGACTGATTATGATCGTCAGCGCCGACTCACCCTTGAAGTTGTATTTGGCCATGACATAGGCGGCAATCAGACCGAAGAGAACATTGCAGACCGTCGCCACGGTGCTTGTAATCAGGCTCAGCTTCAACGAGAAGATCGCTGCCGGCGCAACCAGCGCCTGCCAGAAATGAACCGGTCCTTTTGCGAACCCGTAGATGAAGATCGAGGCCAGTGGAAGAATCACCAGCGGCATCATCGCCACGACGATAAATCCAATGCCGACCGGCCTCGCCAAATCAATTCTCTGCCCCGGTAATATTCTGGCCTTTTGGCTCATAAGAATAAATTCAAAGTTTAAGGTTTCTGAAACTAACGGATTTTGCGGTTAAAGTTTAAACTCCCGGGAAATCATCGCTGTTTAGTCAGGATCCTGTTTTTCCAGACACCCTCGATTATTTCGGGATAGGCCTTTGACCAGCCTCCGAGATCGCGGACATAAAAAGGCATCTCGATGTTGGCGAAATTTCTGTTGAGTCCCTCGTCAGTCACCGATCTGAAACCGGCTTTGACCCAGGCCTCCTGCGAGGGCTGCTCCCACAAATACCGAACGAAAAGCTCTACAATCGCATACTTGGCAGCAGGCATGTTGCGATCGAGGATGATCACAGGGTGCTCGCTGAAAATGGTGCAGCGAGGGACGATCATCTCGTAATCATTCTTTTTAGCCAGTAGCTGCAGCGCTTCCAACTCATATGTAATCAGCGCATCTCCCTCGCGTTCGAATTGAGTCCTGGCCTCACGTGCCGAGCCGGGAGTGGCGATCACGTTCTTCCAGACCCTGCTTAAAGTATCGAAAGCCTGCTGATAATCGCGGGCTCCGGTCATTTTTTCGGTTTTGATCAGTTCGGAGCCGTAGATTGCGAGCAATGACCACTGGCCCGCGCCTGAAAAGATCGGATCGCAATGGATCAATTTTATTCCCGGCCTTGCGAGATCGCCAAAATCCTTTACCTTTTTCGGATTGCCCTTGCGGACGACGATGACCATCGGAGTCTTGTTGATGATTCCGTTATTGGGCAGATCCCGCCACCTGCTCTTTGTCGCCTTGCCTTGAACCAGGCGATCCGCATTTCGCTCAATGGCGAGAATGGCAACATCCGCCTCGGCGCCCATCAGTATCTGGTTGGTCACCGTCTCCGATCCCGCATACGAGGTGGAGAAATAGAGAGGTTGCCCCGTCTTTTCAAACCAGAGTTTCTGATATTCAGGGGCGATATCGTTTTCGAGCGGCTCCTTGACTACACTGAAACCGTAGACAGTGATCGTGGCTTCCTTGTCAACCTCCGACTTCCGGCGGCATCCGCCGGGCTCAATGGCAATAAGTAAAATTGTAATGATTGCCAGAATTTTGCGCATTGATTATCCGAGTCTGATGGCCGAACGGCTGGGAGATACACCCCGGCCTTAATAAACCTGTTTTCAATAATACAGAATTTAATAGCGAGATAATTTCGGGAAGGCCTCTATTCAAGTGAAAAATCAGAGGCCAGGGCAGTTTCCGGCCGGAAACCTGAGTTGATGTCTATTCAATTTACATTGGCGGCGGACTTTCGCCCGCGTCTTCATTCTAATTTCAATTAAATTTCAATTCCCAGCCGGTTAGTTTGACCGTCCGTTGCGGTCTTCAATCAGGGTTCAATTCAAACCCTGTTTTTGTTTGTTTATTATTCAAATTCAAGTTGTAAATTGAGCGATTTTCAAAGGTTTTATACCTGCTCAACAAGACAAAGTCAATCACGGTTTTTAAGATGAGGGTGGTGGTGTTAAAGAGAAGATTGGATTACGAACGTGAAGAGTTGAAATATCTGGCAGCCAGACGCCAGGCAGCCGGCTCTCCCTGCGAGGCGATGAGCCTGCGTACTTCGAGGTAAGCGGCTTTGTATAATTCGCGCGATACCTGAGCAGAAGCGGGTTTGGCGAGGCGGCGCTCGAGTTCATCGCGGGAGAGCAATGGAAGCGTCCGGGTCTTTGACAGACCGGGTGCTTCGCCTGCGAAATGGATGGCGAGCCCTTCGGCCAGCCATCTTGGCGCAGAGCCGCCTCCAAGCCTCTCGATTATGGCATGAGCGGTTTCGTGTCTCAGTGAGGTTTCGAGTATTCCCCTCTTTTCGAGCAGCGTGAGCGGCTGCAGCTCGATCCGTCTGCCGCGGGTCACTCCGCTGACCCAGCCCGATTGACCGGTCGCTGATATGAAACCTGATGTCGAAGAATGAATAATGACTTCATAGGGCCTGCTTTCATCGACATTCAGTGCCGCTGATTCAAGGCGCAGCAAAAGGTCTTTCCGGGCGGCTTCAAAAATACTCATTGCACGTGCAAGGGCTTTTTGATCGGTGCCGCGGCCGGCGATCAATCGGAAGTGATCACCGGTGAAAGTCTGCTGGTTCGGCCGGAAATCGACCTGAACCAGCTCGGAATCATTAACGGTTTTCAACCCGGTGTGCGGAAAATAGAATTTAAGAATCCGGCGATAATCGAGCCCTCGGGCAGCCATAACGTGAGTGCCCTCCTGGCACAATCCCAGCCCATGGCCGAAGCCGGTGCCTGTGAAAATGAAGTCATCGCCACTTCTTGAAACATTGAACCGCGAGCTTTTGATCAACTGCCAGCCGAGTTTCCGGCCGGCCACGATTTTAAACTCCCATCCTCGGACGGCTTTTATCTTGTCGCCTTCAATCCATATCCACTGGGCGCGCCCGGTTCGGTCGTACTTGCTCACCTTTATCGATTTCAATACCCGGCCGATGTCGGTTCTCTTGTCTGAGCGCATCGCCTGAGCAAGTCGGTTCGCGGGAATTCTGGCGGACCAGTTACGATGGGGCATGAGTTTGCAGTATTCATCACGGACGCCTTGAAGATATTCAGGCGCGGCAATACCCCACAAATCTTCAATGTTTGCCGTCATTCCGCCACAGGCTGCATGAAAATAGGCATCGACGTATTTGCCGGAACTGTCCGCCAGCACCTGCCCCCTGGTGGATTCAACCGCGCGTTTTGAGATCTGGAAACTGGCGCCGGTTGCCGGGATGAATCTTTGACAATGGGTAGTGCTGCAGAAATCGTATCCTTCACCTACGTGCCGCCCTAGATTCTTCAGGCCAAAAGTTCTGCTGACGATCGCCTGCGCCTTGAGTGCTTCAGGTTGTTTTCGATGCTCGATTCAGCGGCGAGGACTCCGGCCGTGTAGTCCTCCAGAGGCAACTCCCGTGTGATGCCTTCACTGATCGAACGGACTTTGACCATGTCATGTCCTGCAATGGCGTAATTGATTTGCGTCATCGCCGGCACATCCCGGCTGATTATCCTCCTCGCAATCTCTGCGCATTCAGATCCGTGGGCACGTTTGAGAAAAACCAGGATCCCGAGATTAATCCGGTCAGCAGCCGGAATTTCCGAAGGTTCGTTATCCGCGGCAAATCCGACAAACCAGCCCTGAGTCCGAAATCCATTGGACGAAGTCGAAGTGCCCGTTTTTCCGAAAACATAGAAAGGGAGATCCGATAAACCGCTTCGGGATGCGGTGCCATATAAAATGACATCGCGCATTGATTCGACGAGCAGTCTTCTGTGATCGGGAGCGACAGCGAGGTTTCTGATTTCGGTATGTGCCGGCTGAGAGTTCTGCGCCGACCATGGCCTGTAAAGATGGCCGCCATTGACCAGCGCATTGTATGCGCTGAGCAGTTGAATTGGAGTAACCAGCAGGCTATCGCCCTCACCGAGCCCGTCCTGAAGGCGCCACTCATGCTCCGGCAATGTTCCCTCAGACTCGGCTGCGCTGATTCCGGTTCTGGCGCCGAAGCCAAAACTTTTCAGAGTTGAGATGAAGGCTCCCTGATTGAGCCGCTCGCTGACATGCGCGAAATAATCGTTGCACGAGTAAGCCAGAGCCTGGCGCAGGTTGAGAGGTGATTGGCTGCGTGGATGCGAACAGGCGATTTCGAAGTTTTCAGATGTGTATCGAGTATTGCATTTCCTGCTGGTCAAGGCGGTAAGCCGGCCGGATCGCAATGACGTCAGCGCGGTAAACGGCTTGATCGAAGACCCCGGAGGGTAAGCCTGCTCGAATGCCGGCCTTGGATTCACAATTGCCCGAATCTTCCCGGTCCGCGGATCGATGACAATGGCAGTGCCTTCGCGATCTCCCATTGCTTCAACCGCAGCACTCTGCAGTTCTTCGTCTGACGTGTTGTGAATTACCGTCGCATGCGAATCTCCAGGGCTCACGGCACAGGAGCAGAAGAGAAAGAGGACGCAAAATAACAGCGTGATTCGCATTATAAAAAAAGGGCGGCTTCGGGAACTCTATGACTGACTGATGTCACTCAAATCATCCTTCAACGCCCGGGCCGTGGTCATCTCCGCCATCGAACCGAGAATCAATTGCCATCCCAGGAAGATGACGAGCAAGGCCACGGCCAGCCTGCTTCCCAGCAACCACAGCTCGACCCACGGTGAGGCGACCGCGGTTTTTGTGAAAAGCAGAAGCCAGGCAATCGCGCCGAAGACAAGGGATACCGTCACGTAGATCAGCACGGACGCAGGCGAAAATGCCCGGATCATGCTTCGCAGAAACCCTCTGAACGCTGTGGCTATTCCCTCGCGCATGGTCGAGATCCAGAGTTGAACGGCAATCGACGGCAGGATGAAAAAAAGAACTATGGCTCGGGCCCAGGTGAAGACCGACAGCTTGAGGTGGCTCCCGGTCTTGTAGAAATCACTCGTCAGATAGACTTCCAGTCGACCCGCGTAATGAATGACCAGTCCGGCGATCACAATGACCGGAATGGATATCACCATCAACTTCCAGCAATCCTTGAATGCACGTTTGAGCAGATATCCGGGACCGACTCCGATGCGGACAAAGCTCAGCGCCAGCGCCTGCATGACGAAGAAAACAATCAGCGCCGCAACCGGCAACACGGCCACGCTGAGCACTACCTGCAAAGTGGTCGCTTCGCGAGTCGTTATCAAAAAATAGAGGACAGCTATCAGAACCGCATACAGGAGGAATGAAATCAGCGTCGCTCCCCAGTGGGTGAATATCTTCCGGAAAGCCGAAAACATTGATCCGATAGCATCTTTCAGCATTGTTTTACCTTCTTTCAGCGATAACCTGAAAAAAACTTTCGTCGTTGATGTAATTATTTCCTATCCAGGATATTGAGCCTGAGATTGGACGTATTGGCCTGAACGGCGGGCTGGTACATCAGCTCGGCCCTTGCCGGACCGACCTTGAACTCGCCCGGGACCAGGACGCGCAAGGCATACTGGAACGTCGCATCGCCGTCGAAGTAATCAACGAAGATGACCGTTCGTTGATCCCTGAACTCACGTGAGCTGTACCAGTCTGACCACCTGCCCTCACTGTAATCGAGGTTGATGCCGCTGACTCTTTCGACCTGCTCGCAGCCTGCGGGGATGGGATCTTCGATCATCAAATAGCGTGCGCGAGATCCCTGCAGCCGCAGTTTGGAGACGATCAGGTCACCTGAACGAAGTTCCCCGCTCAGGGGTTCGATCGTCCATTGAGCCTTAACGTTGTTTTCAGTCACTCTCAAACGCATGTATTCCCGCGTGATGTTGAGGTTCTGAGTCGCTTGAGCGGCGATGTTCTCATCCCTCGTGAAGTAATTGAGCGAAGCCGAGGCATAAAGAACGCCCGTTCCGCGCTTGACCACTCGAATCTGGTTGGCAGAGGCCAGTGAGTTGTCCTTGCGCTCGATAACGAAGCTCTGGCCGCTGGAGGCTTCTGCCGCAGTGACGCGTTTGGTGAGCACCTGCTCGCCATTGAGCCAGACCTCGACCGTATAATCCGGCGAAAGCTCCTTGCTCAGCCTGACGTAATCGGTCAGCGCGTATATGGCGAAAGCAGTGTGCTTGGTACTCTCCCAGAAATAACCGTTGCGACGGTTGCCGACCAGCCAGCGCGCGGCCTTTGGCAGCAGAGGGCTTTGCGGATTTATCTGGGACAGCGCCTTGATCGAAAAAGCCGTGGCTTCGAGATCGGCCTCTTCGAAGAAATCGAGCATCGGTCGACGTTTCGATTCCCAGTGAGCGTCATATTCGCTGACCTTCGCCGAGCGCTCGATATCGCCGGCAACCTGGCGTGCTCGGCCCTGATCTCCCTTGATCTTCAATGAAAGCGCGAGTAATGCCCTGCCGTAAGGCTGCAGATCGCCGCGCCTGTTGAAAAGGTCTTCGACGAATTTGCCGTCCGCTTCGCCGCTCGATACAAGGGCATAAACCAGATAGGCGCGGGATTCCGGATCTATCAGCCTGCCATCCTCGAGCTTGCCCGTTTCGAGCAACTGGGCTATCTTGCCGCGCCCGTGTTCGAGCATATAGTTGTTGACGCCGAATCCGGCCCGCCGTGCCAGGGAAAGACCGTCGACGACATAGGCAGTCATAAACGGATCGGTCTTGTCTGACTTCCACCACCCCCATCCGCCGTCGGTATGCTGATAATCACTCAGGCGATCCAGCCCGCGTGCAACCTTGGCAGGCAGATCGTTGGAGGCGCGGATCGACGCGGTCTTAACCTCTTTCAGAGTCTGCGCCACAATGACGTTCGGCAGGAAGCTGGACATGGTCTGCTCGGTGCAGCCATACGGATAGCCTGTCAGATAATCGAGCGCCCCGAAGAGCGATCCCGCTATTGAAGGCGCCGCTTCGATACGCAGCGAGCGCGCCTGGGAGTTGGCGTTTGCCGGCAGATTCAGATTGAAGACCTTCTCTGCGCTCTCTTCAGAAATTGCAGCGGAATTGCCGACGGTCTGTTTCAAACCGACGGGAATGACGCTCAAAGGCAGCTCCACGCCGTCGGACTCACTGTTTGTCTTCGCCGTCGCCAGCAGCGTCACGTTTCCGATCTGAGTGGCCGAGATGCGCCAGTCGATCCTCTGCTCTCCCTGTTTATCGATAGTAATCGTCTGCTGCGCCTTATCCAGCAGGTTCGCTCCCGTAACCTTCAACTCGACCTGCGTAACTTTCTCGGCGTCCAGATAATTGTGGACCACGCCTGAGACCGTGACGACGTCGCCCTCAGCCATAAATCGCGGTGTTTCGAGTCGCAGGATCAGATCCTTGCGCGAAAGGATTTTATCGATCTTCGACCCGACCTTCAGATCCGCGCTCACCGCTCTGGCGGTCGCCCGCCAGGTGGTCAGGTTGTCAGGCAGTGTCAGCTTCACTGTCGCCTTCCCATCGGCGCCGGTGACGACATCTGGCTGCCAGAATGCCGTATCCTTGAACTCCTTGCGGATCGTCGGCTCGGCATACTGGCTCTCGTTCTTGAAATCTGCCAGTTGATACGAACGCTTGTTTCGGGCCAACTGCATCTGTTTGGTGCCGGAATAGCCTGTGAAATTAAATGCGCTCGAGAAATTCGTCGAGACGCGACTGTAGCGCGTGCCGTAAAATGCACGGCGGATATCTCCTGTCGTGTCGGGGCGCACGCTGTAGATTGCCTCATCGACCAGGCCCAGACTCAACTCAACGCCCGGGGCCGGAGTTCCGTCGGCATTGCGCGCAATCAGCGTGTATGATGCCGGATCGCGTGGTTTGTACTGCTTCTTATCCGGGAGCACTTCGATCTGAAGGAATTTGCTCTTCGAGGGCACGTTGAGGCTCTTGCTCTGTTCGTACATCTCGCCGTCTCTCACGTATGTCACGCTCAGGAATACGTTGGGAGAGAAGTTTTCTTTGATCGGGACATCAATGACCACCGCGCGCCCTTCCGAGTAGACGTGCCTGGCATCGATCACCTTCGCCAGTTCGGTAGTCACCAAAAGATGAGACTTCTCCGTCGGAAGCATCGCCAGAACATGAGCCGTCTCTCCCGGCTGATAAGACTTCTTATCCGGCACCAGCTTGATGGAGCCGGAATCGCGGTAGGCCATGTCAGCCCACCCCTTTTGACGATCAGTGGCGTAAATGTATCCGCCGTTTGAGGGAATCTTTCTGCCGTTGTCGTCGACGATCGTGTTGATGTCGATGAAACCGACGATCGGCACTCGATAATCGTAGGAGGCCTCTCCCTGGGAATTGGTTGTCACTTCGGCGGAAGAAAGCTCAGTTCTGATCGGGTTGTATTGAAAATATTTGTATCCGTTGTCGTCCTTCTCGACCTTCTCGTATTTCACCTCAATGAATTTGAGCGTCACGCGCGCGGATACCGGACGACCCTCGTAATCGGCGGTTTTGACTTTTATCTTCGCCGTATCGTTCTGGTAATAGACATAGCGCTCCGGCCAGGCGTATGAGACATATCTTCCACGAGTCCCGACAAATCCTGCTTTACCGTCAATTGTCCGCCTTGCTGAATCGGTCACCTGGGCCTCAAGGCGATAGCGATAATCCCTTGGATCTTTCGCATCAGGCTGAGGCACGGTGAAATCGACCACCATCCGGCCCTGTGCATCGAGCTTGCCTGTTCCCTCCTTGACCATATCGTTGCCGAAGCCATAGTCGGCATCATCGCTTTCATCCTCGCCCTCACCCTCGCCGGCATCCATTCCGTCTTCATCGCTCTGCCACCACCAGTGATAGTATCGCGATCGGTAGATGTAGTACTTGACGTCGGCATTCCTGACCGGCTCTCCAAAGAAATATCTGGCATCGATCGTGAATTTGGTGGCCCGGCCTGTGGCGACATACTGATCCGGCGTCGAGACATTCACCTTGTATTCCGGCTTCTTGTATTCCGCAACTTCGAAGTAACTCCTCGCCGCCTCCCGGTCGCCAGCCTTGACGATGATGTTGTAACTTCCGAGCCTCGCATTGGCCGCGATATCGACATCCCCGCTGAACGTTCCTCGAGCGGAGAGCTGAATATCTTTCTTCTGAATCTCCGTCCCGTCGGGATCGGCGATGGCAACGCTCATTGTCCGACTTTCAGGCAGTTCATAACCTCCTTCACCCAGGCGTCTGAGTATCCCCTTGAAATAGACCTTCTGATTCGGACGATAGACAGGGCGATCGGTGTAAATGTAATGAGTCATATCGCTCATCGAATCGCCGCCCTCGTAATCGCGATTCCAGCCGAAGAGATAGCTCGATAGATCCGATACGGCGAACTCGTCCTTCCTGCCGGCCATAATCAGATAATCATGCTGCTGTTCATTTTCTATCTCGGCTTCAACATCGCGGTCTTCCGCAGGAGTCTGAGGCTTCGGCTTCGCATCCTGTTGTATCTTCGTTCTCAGTACGCCATCCTTGTCGCTGGCGCCTTCAGCCAGCATCTTTCCCTGCCTGATCACCTGAACTTTTACATTATCTCGCGGCTCTCCCGATTTTCTGTCGACGGTGTAGATCAGCAGATCTCCGTCCTGTGTGGTCTTTTCGACAATGGTCAGATCGGTAACGACTGCGATCGTATATGCGCGCAAATCACCATTAACGGCCTCGACCAGATAGATTCCGGGATCCCGTTTCCCCAGCGTGACCATCCTCGTGTCGTAGTCGTTCTCAAGCGGCGACAGCACCTGACGCCAGCTTCCCACCAGTTGATCGGGATTGAGCAGCGGCACCCGCGCAAAATCAGCCATGTTGATCGGCAATTGCTCGTCCGATCGGTATTTATCGTTGAATGCCGTCCGGGTCTCCCGGCGAAGCTGGCTGCGGAAATAATCTTTCACCGAATAATAGATTGACCGCTTGAACGATCGAATCTTCTCCAGAAAAGACGTTTTCCCAGCCATCCTGGACGCGACTTCCCCAACCGAACCCTGATCCTCTTCTCCCATCTGATGCGGATTATTGAGCTGACTGAAAAACTTGAACGGATCCCTCACCCGGTAGACCCTGAAATCGAGCGTGCCGATTCCCTGATAGTTGACGTACAAGCGGGCTTTCTCGTTTGTTCCGTATGCGCGATTGGTCGATAGCGAGAAGCGCGGTCTCACGGCTGCAGCCGGGGAAGCACTCGCCGCAGGGGTGGCAGGGGCAGGGGTGGCAGGGGTGCCAGATGTAGCCGCACCTGTCTCAGCCTCCGCTCCACGGGCCATCCTCATGTAAGAGGCCATTCCAAAAATTGCGGCACCCACTCCAAGGTAGATGATCAAAACTGCAAGACTCTTTTTCAGCTTCATAAATAATGCTCCGCTTCCACACCTTATCAGTCCGTCAACTTAGCTTAATTGCTCAGAGTTCACGCAAAGCGTGAATATTACAGTCTATTTATTCCAGTATCCTGAGCCGGTAAAACCCAAGAAAATTTCGATTATTTTCGACAGGTCGCCAGCGTTTGTCGGGATGCTGATCGAGAACCGATAACCTGACTTTTTTGATCTCCCCTTCATCTTGCGCCGAAGAACCTGTGTGATAAACCACCCAGTCTTTCGAGCCCTCACCAGCAATTCGCTCACCGCCGATGAAAATCATTACATGATACGGATATTTCTGCACCCACGGCTGATGATAGAGGAGTAAATCTCCAGGCTGGGCCTGTCTTCGGTCCCGCCCGACAAAAGTCGTATTGTAATTCTTCAAAGTACGGGCATCGGCAAATTCCGAGAATTTTGTGTCGATATCGCTCATCTGAAAAGCGCCGAAATCGGTCCTGAAGAGCTTCTCTCCAAGCGGAGAGCGGTCGAGAGTATAAGCCCTGATGTCAGGCGCAAGTGATTCGTACCCTTCCCCCATCGCCTGAAACCATTGACGGTCATGCTTCCTGAGCGCTTCTCGCATCGCAAATCTGACCAACCCCGCACAATCACGCTGCTCTCTGGTCCATTGTTCACTGATTTTGTAAAACTGCATCTCGGCAATGTAAGCGAACCAGGTGCGGAAATTTGAACGATCATTGAATGATCCCAGCTCCATCGCATCAGGAAATCCATCTTCATCTGAATCTGACCATCTCATGACCGGCGCCGCCGCCTTTTTGAGATCGACCGGCTTTGCCCGCTCAGTCCCATCTCCTCGGCCTCCGAATGGACTCCCACATCCTGTCATCAGAAGAAGACAACTAAGCGAAAGAATGAAGATGGCAAGCTGGTTCTCTGACGCCGGGATTCTCATAACGACCTCTGCTCCGCGTAATATAGCAGAAGCGTAAACTCAAAAGAAACAATCCATTTTGAATACACTTACCCGGCATCATCTTCAGGCGGCCGATATTGTATACTTTAAATCGCCGCCCTGAAGACTGGACTCCAAATTTTCGCATGGAGTTCCGGCTTTAGCCGAAATCCTGTCTGCGGAATTTCAAATTATGCTTTTACAGAGTCGTCGCAAATCAGCATATTTCTTCCTAGTGCTTGGCATCTGCCTGGTGGCTATAGCGGTTGCGCTCAATGTCGGGTGGGTTGTGATTAACGTCAGAGAAGTTGCCCTGCTCATTCTTGGGGGCATTCTCTTCATTGTCATCATCGCCGGTCTGGTTCTGAACACCATCTTCCTCGTTCGCGAGATCCGCCGAAACGAGCAGCACGACAGCTTCATCAATGCCGTGACTCATGAGCTCAAGACCCCGATTGCCTCGATCAGACTCTATCTCGAAACGCTGCAGACCCGTGAGGTCGATGAGGCTAAACGCAACGAGTTTTACAAAATCATGCTCGACGACAGTGACCGCCTGCTCCACACGGTCGAACAGGTGCTCAGCGCGGGCCGCACCGGCGACAGGAAGCGCCAGATTTATCGATCCGTGATCGACATTGGCGTCCTGGGACGGGATTGCGTAGAGCTGGCACGCAAGCGAAAAAACCTCGAAGAATCATCTCTCAGTTATACGGAAAAGCTCGACAATGCCGATCGCCCCCTGGTTATGGGAGATACCGACGAACTCCGCGCCGCTTTCTCGAACCTGATCGATAACGCAGTCAAATATTCGGATAAAGAGATCAAGGTGAAAGTTGAAGTATCCTCGCCTGACTCGAACCTCATCTCTTTCAAGGTGACCGACCAGGGCGTGGGTATACCTCGCGGACATCTGAAAGAGATTTTCAAACGATTTTACAGGGTGCCGCTCAGAGTGGCCGCCATGGTCAAGGGAACTGGACTGGGACTGTTCATCGTTCGCTCGGTTGTCACCAAACACGGCGGTAAAACTTTTGCTGAAAGCCCCGGAGAAGGGCTCGGAAGCACTTTCACAATTCTTCTACCACGATTCAAGCAATAACATCATGATGAACTCTGTTTTGATCGTTGAAGATGAGAAGCATCTGGCAGAAGGTTTGAGATTCAATCTCGAAGTCGAAGGTTATCAGGTACGGATAGCCGGCGACGGGGAAACCGCACTCAGTCTGCTGACAGGGAATCCGGATCAATTCGACGCGGTCATTCTTGACGTCATGCTGCCCGGCATGAACGGCTTCGAAGTGGCTGCAGATCTGCGCCTGGCCGGCCAGTATGTTCCGATCCTCATGCTGACTGCACGGAACCGTCCCGAAGATGTCCTCAAAGGCTTCGAGGCCGGCGCGGATGATTACCTCCCGAAACCTTTCGAACTCGCCATCCTCATCGCACGCCTCCACGGCCTGCTCAGACGCCGCGAATGGCTCAATCGCTCCCGCGGCGCTCAATCGAACAATACCGAAAACAATAAGGACGCAGCCGGCGCCTTCACTTTCTCAGGCAAGACGATAGATTTCAATCAGCTCGAACTCAAATCCTTCGGTCGAACCATCAAACTCACATTGATGGAAGCCGACCTGCTTAAATACCTCATCAAAAACAAAGGTCAGACCGTCTCCAGAAAATCAATCCTCGAAAATGTTTGGGGACTGCACGAAGATACCGACACTCGCGCAATAGACAACTTCATCGTCAGGCTGAGAAGATACATTGAAGAAGACCCTTCCAACCCACGCCACTTGCTGACAATCCGCGGCATCGGCTACAGATTCGTACCAGAAGAAGTCTAAAGTTCAAGTTAGTCCAGTTTTCAAAGTTTCCAAAGTTTAAAGTCCAAAGTTAAAAGTTTAAAGCAAAGTTTAAAGTTTAAGATGGAATCTTTAGACTTTAAACTTTAAACTTTAGACTTCTTAGACTTTGGACTTTAAACTTTAAACTTTGAACTTCTTAGACTTTGATCTCCTTGCCGAGTTCGGTAAATCTCTTCAATTTCATGTTGAGTGTCTGGACGCGGAGGCCGAGCAGGATCGAGGCTTTTGTCTGGTTACCGTGGGTCTGGCGCAGAGCAGTTTCGATCAGGCTGCGTTCGAAATCATCGACCATATCAGGCAGGTCGATTCCTGAAGAAGGGATCGACTTGAAGGTGAAGTAGCGGATTCTTGCCGGCAGCCGAGCCTCATCGATCTGATGCGGTGAGGTACTGGCGATGACGCTTTCCAATGTCGCTTCGAGTTCGTCTATGTTGCCCTCCCAGATATAATCCGAAAGCATTTTCATTGCCGGAGGTGAGATGACGTGGAGTCCCTTGTTCAAGCGAGAGGCGATTCGTTCGGCAAGATGCGTCGCGAGATAGGGGATATCCTCGCTGCGATTTCTCAGCGGCTCGATCTCGAAACTCATGGGACGGAGGAATTCGATCATGCTGTAGGCGATCCTGTTGTCGGCCTTGAGTTCCGAGGCATCGCATTTCGTGGAGAAAATAAGCCGTGGAGCGGTGTTTGGCTGAGATCTGCCTGAACTCATCCTCCATCGCTGCTCCTCGATGAATGTCGCGAACCTCTGCTGAAGCAGGACCGGTAACCCGGTCAGGTCATTGATATAAATCGTCCCGCGCTCGCTGTTCTCCATCATCCCGCGCGGTCCAAACATCAGCGAATCGAGCGAGTCATTGTCCAGGGTGTGTGTATTGACGGCAAAAAACGGCTGAGCCCAGTTTGGTCCGGCCTGGTGTATCAGCCTCGCAACCTGCTCCTGCCTCAAGCCGTTCTCCCCTGTCAGGAGCACCGGAGTCTGCCTGGCGGCCTGCACACTGATGAAGTCTTTGAGCGATGAGACATTCACACTCACCCCCGCCAGGCACTCATATTCCTTCAGATTAATATTCCTTCCACCACCAATCAGCGTTAATGCCTGGCGCGGCTGTAAAAATGGACGTGCTCCAATCTGATCGACAAGTTCCTTTGCCATCGTCTTCCTTCCCTCACTTCTCCTGGGTGTTGGTTAAATCTACCAAACATTTAATATTTGGATTTCAACGAATGACCCGCTTTTCAGATAAATACGGCTTCCAGGATCTTGAGAATGCAGCTTTATAAGAAAAACGGGTCGACTCAAAAAAAATCAGTCGTCAATAAGAAAAAGAACGATTGATAGATCTTAAAGTTCCGGCAAAGATCTGACTTTAAGATCTTTTAAGACGGACACCGCCATTGATACCGGAGACGGATAATTTATTACCGCCGGAGCCGAGAGTACCGATCAATTGACCTCTGGTAATTTCGCCGCGGACATTTACGGGCAGATCGGTATCGATGCCGCCATTGATGCCGCGAATATCGACATCGGCATTGATGTCGACGGGTACGAAAATATCTACCCCCCCGTTGATGCCACTGACCTTGAGGCCCTGGGCATTAATTTTCATCAATGCGACGGAGACCCCGCCATTGATACCGCTGATATTGGTGGCGAACCCGGCCTGAGCGGCAGTGACTTTGCCGTTGATGCCGCTGAGGGCGATTTCGCCTGTGATCTGTCCGACGGAGACCTCGCCATTGACGCCGGAGACCTTCATGTTTATCTGCCTGGGCAGTTTGAGGGTGACTTCGTGACGGATGCGCCCCCAGGATTGTTTGCACTCCTTAATATCTTCAGATTTGATGATCAGGCTGTCCGGCGTATTGACTACGGTCATCGGCTTGCAATCGATCGTCCGCCTGTCGGCGGCTTTGATCAGGATGTTGATTTCAGCAGAGTTTCCATCCCAGGTTTCAACTTTGACAAAACCGTTGATGCCGCTGACGCTGACATTGGCGCCGGGATTGAGAGTGACGGTCTTGTTTATCTGTTCAGTCTGGTCTCCAAATCCGCCTGTGGCGGCTTCACTTACACTGTCAATTGAATGATGGCCGCAAAACTGGTGACCAATCCGAAAAAAACCAATGCAAAAGTCTTCATTATTTCGCTCCTTGCTTTGTGAACATAATTTAAAACTTTGAACCTTGAACATCCGCCTTCGCTGAGTTACATCTTTTTGAGCACCACATTTCCGTTGAAAGTAGACGCTTTGATGACGGCGCCGCCTTTGCCGACCGTCCCTGAGAGGAGACCGCGATCGGTCGATTGGGGGATCTGATCGAGCTGGAATTGAAATTCCGACTTGATCGCACCGCTCCGGCTTGTCGTGTTGATAAGAAAGCTGCTGTCTGCAGGAAGAATCAAAACGACATCGCCGTTGAAGCTTTCGTATTCATAATGACCGTCGCTCAAAAGTCTGCCGGTGAAACGGACGTTTCCACTGGTGGTTTTAGCTGAGATTTCCCGGCTTTCGAGATTGGTCAGGATGACATTTCCGTTGGTTGAATTGGCAGTGATGCGACCTTTGGAGTCGACGATTTCGACATTGCCGCTGACACTGCGAGCCTGGGCGCCCTCAGAGATGTTTCTTGCGAGGATACTCCCGCTCAGGGTGTTTGCGACGAGCCGGCCTTGAGCGCCGGTGACGGTGATATTATCGCTGAATGATTCAGCCTGAATGTCGCCGCCAATCTGGTCGAGAATAATATTCCCGCTAGATGTCCGGGTTGTCGCACGGCCGCGGACTCCGGTAAGTTTAACGCTGCCGCTTGAAGTATTGGCGACGGCATCACCGTCAATCTGGCCGGCGATGATCGAGCCGCTGCTGCTTTGGGCAAAAACGTTCGATGATACCCCGTTGATCGTCAGATTACCGCTGGCGGATCGCGCGTTCACCTTGAGAACCGGCCCCGTGATGACGATATTTCCGCTTGCCGAGTCGATCGAATTCAGGTCGGCTGTTTTCGGAACTTTGATCTCAAAATCGACCGAAGCGCCCGAGCGCCAGCCGGATTGGCCGGCACGGATCGCCTTGATTTCGATTCGATCAGGCGCCGAAGAAACTACAATCTCGATCTGGCTGAATTCGTCCTTGTTTTTTCCGCGTTTGACCGCGTCAACCCGGACCCTGTTCTCATCCCAGCTCGATATAACCGTGTTTCCGGATGGATTATTGACGCTGACTCTACCGTTGGGAGAAAGGTTGTAAGTCTCATGCAACTCAGAAGCCTGGGGTCTTAAAAGCACTGTCTGAGCCGACAGGTTCAGACCTCCCGGCAGCAGATGAAGAGCCAGCACAATCATCCCGATTTTATTAATTAAATTCCCACTTGTTTTCATTGTCGTCTCGATTACGAACTTTTTTTTAACTTTAAACTTTGGACTTTAAAACTCCAGGTTTTATCTCATTGCAATGTCCTGCATGAGCTCGACTTTTCGCGCATAAGCAGCCAGCAGGAACTGGCCTGCAGCCGCGTCATCCGGGGTTCGGCGCAAAGCCAGCCGGCTTTGGCTTATTGAATCATCAATCAATGCGAGACTGCTCTGGTACTGCCTGATCAATTCAGGATCGAAGGTGTCGCTTCGCCTGGCAATCGCGCGGTCCAGCATCCTGATCGCGCCTCGATATTCATTCTCCGCGCGGCGGATCTGCCGGCTGATCAGATCGCGTTCCGAAACCTCCCCGACCGGTGGAGCCGGGCGATTGACTGCAGGGATGACCATCGGTCGCTGCTCTGGTGGTTGATCGATTTGCCCGGTTGCGGGCTCTGCCGGGTTGCCACTCTCCTTAACAACCGGAACAACAGTTGATCGAGGAGTCTTTGCCTGTTCGATATGATTCTGAGCGACCATCTGTGTCTGCGAAGCGTTTCGCTTCATATAAACAACCGTCGCCGTCACCGAGAGTGCGATGAGTATCACTGCAAAAGCAGCCTGTCTGAACACTGCCGGGCTCAGAAACAGTGCTAAGACCTCGCCATTAAATAACCTGCCGAGCCACCCGGGATTCTTCTGTGTCACCGGTTCATTGCCGATTCGGGTGCGGATCGACTGCCACAGCTCTTCTGAAGGATCGATCGCGGTCTGCTCGAAGAAATCCGCAAAGACCTCGTTTTCGCGTTCCAGCTCAGTTCGCAAAGCCGCACAGGATTCGCATCCAGAAAGATGTGATCTGATCTCGGTTGAACGCGATTCGCTCAGTTCACCGTAGAGGAAATCTTCCAGATCCGCCTGACAGTTGTCGCAATTGATAGCCATAGTGTAAAAGTCCGCTGATTGATTATTGAGCACTCAGATAAGGCACGAGTCGCTTGCGCATCTCAACGCGCGCACGATGGAGATCGGTCTTCAGTTTCGCAATCGTGAAACCCGTGATCTCGCTGATCTCTTCGTAGCTCTTTTCATGAAATATCTTGAGACTGAAAACCAGCCGCTTGTCTTCATCAAGCTCGAGAAGCGCATTTTGAATCGTATCGGTCAATTCCCGGTTGAGCATCGCCCCTTCAGGTAAAACTCCTTTTGATTCAATTCGAAGGCTCTCTGGCTCATCCAGTCCGACCTTCTTATCATTGCGCCTGGACTGTCTGGCCGACTCCCTGACGACGTTCCGGGCGATACCGAATAGCCAGGTCGAAATTTTGATCTCATCACGCAGCCCGCCCAGATTTTTGTGTGCCCGGACAAAGGTCTCCTGTGCCAGATCTTCTGCCAGATCCCTGTTATGAACCAGATTGTTGATGAAGCTGAGAACGGGGCGGCCATAGCGATTGAAGATCACATGAAATGCCTCCTGATCCCCGCTCCTGGCCCGCGCAATGACTCCCGGCGCAATCTCAGTAAATGACATCCTCTCGCCCCTGCTGTCTCCCATTAACCCGGTTTTCTCATTTTTGACTAAATTGCCAGTTGAACTCACTACCCTGGGCTCCACCTTCTCATTTCTCAGTCTCGTCAGGTTAGTGAATCTCCGCCCTTTAAAGTTTCATACTTTATCAAAAATATTTATTGGTCCGTAATTTAACTTTTGGTTATTCAAGATTCACGCATAAGCCCCCTGGAAACAATAAGCCTGGGTACGCACGCGCCTGGGTACGCACGCGTCCTCGCGTGCTTACCCGGCCATCCGGTCAGATTCTCCTACTACTTCATTTCCTCACCTGCCACGAACGCCTGCTTAACCATCGTCAACTTACTTTAGCGAAATTCATGTGGTATAAGATTTTTTATGAGAAAAGGACGTTATCTTGTCACTGGAGGGGCTGGATTTATCGGAAGCCATCTGGTTGACCGTTTGATGGAATCTGATCCGGGGCGCGTCGTTGTCATTGACAACTTCGATGATTTTTACGACCCGCAGATCAAGCAAGCCAACATCGCCAGGCACTTACAGAATCGGGCCTTTCGACTCTACGAAGCGGATATCAGGAACTACAATTCGATCAAGCAGTTGTTTGCGGACGAGGTGATCGATGTTGTCATTCATCTGGCCGCCAAAGCCGGGGTACGCCCGTCGGTAGCCGATCCGCGAACTTACACCGAAGTCAACGTCAACGGAACGGTAAACCTGCTCGATCTGGCTCAGAAGAACGGGATCAGAAAATTCGTATTCGGATCGTCGAGTTCAGTATACGGGCCGGCGGCGATTCCTCCATTCAAAGAGGATGCTCCGTTGACACCGATATCTCCATACGCCGCCACGAAAGCGGCTGGTGAACTCATGGCTCATACTTACAGCCATCTTTACGGGATGCAGATTGCCTGCCTGCGGTTCTTCACCGTCTACGGGCCTCGCCAGCGCCCCGATCTGGCGATACATAAATTCGCCCGGCTGATCACCAGCAAGAGGCCGATTCCGGTTTATGGAGACGGCTCGAGCGAACGCGACTTCACCTACATAGATGACATAATTCAGGGAGTCATGGCAGGAATTGAGTATGATGCCACCCCTTTCGAGATCATCAACCTCGGAGAATCCCAAACAATAACCGTCACCCGAATGATCGAACTGCTCGAAGATGCCCTTGGAGAGAAAGCCATCATCGATCGCCAGCCGCCTCAACCCGGCGATATGCCCCGCACCCACGCCGATATCAGCAAGGCTCAAAGGTTGCTGGATTATCAACCCTCAACTCCGATTGAAGCCGGAATCACCAAATTCGTCGACTGGCTGAAAAAAGGCGGAAAAGTTTAACAGTACCGTTCAAGCTTAAGCTGCCACCCGCTTCGCGCACTTGTGGGCTAGTCAAATCAAAATAAAGAATATTCCGTGCGTAACATGAGTTATTGATACTGCTGGCGAATTGAATTTATAGCCTGTTTCCCTGTTTTATTGATATTTTGGAACGGTCGAAATACGAGCGGGAGCGCAGGCGTCCCGCCTGCGTCAATTCGATTAACGCAAATCTGATATGAATGTGCAGATATTTCAATACACGCAGGCGGGACGCCTGCGCTCCCGCTCGTATTTTGATTCTGTAATTTCTGACAATCTACCAAAGGATGAATTCGCCAACAGTAACAGTTATCAGGTAGTGTTGATTGGCAATGATCCTATTTCGTCACAGGTTTGACATTCAATCCAGAGCCGCGCGGGTAGAGGCCGGGCAGGCTCACGGGGAGTTTGCCGTTGATCTCTATTTCGCCGAGCAGTGCTTTTGCGGCGGCCTTTTGGCTTACCGGGAAGGGGCTGTAAGCAAGCATGTATGATGGAGAATCCGGCATGGCGGAGAGCATGTATGGATTTCCGAAAGAGATGACCACGAGAGGGAGTTTGCGCCTGATGAGGTCCTGGGCGAGGCGGCGGCCTGTTGGAGGAAGTGCAACGCTGCCCTTGCCGCTGCGCGCTCGAACGGTGACCGAGAAGATGACGACATCGTATTTGCCCGAATCGATGCGTGCGAGAGTGCGAGTGATATCGGCCTCGCTCGACTTCGGATCAAAGGTGACGCTGTCGACTCTGTTAATACGAGAGCGCAGTTGATCGACAAAAGGCCTGGTGACGAAGCGGTCTTCCTCATCGGTGTAGGTCAGGTTGAAGACTTTGATGGGAGTTTCGGCTTTCAGAGGCAGCAGTTGTTTTTCATCGCGAACGAGAGTGATTGAGTGATCGGCGATCTGCTGTGCGATCTCGTTGTAGCGCGGATTTGAGACAACTGTGTCAACTTCATTTAAGTCGACTGTTCGTTTTCGATGGAGGCCGAGTGCGGCCTTGGCACGAAGGATTCTTTCGACCGATGCGTTGATGCGTTCTTTGGATATCTCACCCGATTCGACGGCCTGTTTGATTCCGGCGACTGTGGCGTCGATATCGGGAGACTTTTCGATCATATCGGCGCCTGCCTTGACGGCTTTGACGGCAGCCTCAGCGGGAGTATATCGAGCGGCAACGCCGGCCATCGACATCGCATCGGTGACGATGACTCCCTTGAATTTGAGATCTTCGCGCAGCAATCCGGTCATTATTTTGGGCGAGAGAGTTCCCGGCAGAGTCACCTTGGGAGCATTTGTCTCCGTCTGCGAGACGAATTCGGCATCAGCGGAGTCTTTCTCGGTGAGCTTGCGCAGCGGCGCGGCAAGCTCCGTTTCAATCTGAGGCATTGCGATGTGGGCGGACATGATCGAGCCGACGCGGGATTCGATTGCCGCTCGGAACGGAATCAGTTCAAGATTGTTCAGGCGGTCACGACTGACGTCGACTACGGGCAGGCCGATGTGAGAATCGGTGGCCGTATCGCCATGGCCGGGAAAGTGTTTGGCACAGGTCATTGCGCCGGCTTTTTGAGCGCCCTCGATGAAGGCTGAGACGAACCGGGCGACAGCTTGAGGATCTTCTCCATAAGAGCGAGTATTGATCACCGGATTATCGGGATTGTTGTTGACGTCCGCAACCGGCGCGAAAAGCCAGTTGACGCCGAGGGCACGAGACTGAATGGCCGTGGCCTCTCCCTGAAGACGCGCCCAGTTGGTATCCCCGGTGGCTCCGACAGCCATATTTGGAACCCACCACGGAGTATCGTCAAATCGCATGCCCATCCCCATCTCCACATCCGATGAGATAAGCAGCGGAACCTTCGCCATCTCCTGCCATCGATTTGTCACTGCCGCCGTGGACCAGACTTCACTGCGGAAGATGACGACAGAGCCTACCTTGTTGTCGACGATGTGATGCCGGAGTTTTTTGAACTCCTCGCTTTCGCGGTTCCAGAAAACGATGTTTGCATCCGCCGAGATCATCTGCCCGACTTTTTCGTCAAGGGTCATCGAACGCAGGGTTCTGCGCACCCACTGCTCATCCACCGGACTCAGCTTGCGATCAAAAGACTGATATTTGCCCGGCGCCGCTGCGACCAGCGCTGAAAAGACCATTGTGACCGCAATGAAGAAAGCAGTAAAAAATCGAAATCTCATTTTGATTGCTGCTCCTGCAGATTTTCCCTGATCATCAGGCTCGCCAGGTATCCGGCCACAAAGGTTATCACTGAACCGATCAGCACATACCACTGCCACGAGATGCTGGTGCCCATCTTTACCCAGAGCATCACGGAAGCGCCGGCAATAATTCCGACAAAAGCTGACGTCTGTCCGACGCGTTTGGTGAATGTCCCGAGAAAGAAGACTCCCAGGATGACACCGTTGGTGAATGAAGCTATCCCGAGCACCTCATCAACCACGCGGCTTGAAAACCTGATGGCAACCAGAGCGACGGTTATCTGGACAACTCCCCAAACGGCCGTCAGCAGGCGTGAGACGGTCAGATAATGCTTGTCTGATTTCTTATTGTTCGTCAGCGGCATGTAAAAATCGCCGATTGCCGTTGCTGCCGAAGAATTGAGCGATGACGACAGTGTCGACATTGCCGCGGCGAAGATCGCAGCGATGACAAGCCCAACGACGCCCGGAGGCAGATGAGTGACTATGAAATGCGGAAAGATCCGATCCGTCTGCAGCTTTCCATTGAGGGTGAAACTTGCGATCTCGGCCGTGGCGTGGCCGGTGTAATAAACATAAAGCATCGAGCCGATCAGAAGGAAAAGCAGAAATTGAAAAAAGATGACCGCGCCGCTTGTCAGCAGCGCTACGCGAGCCTGTTTAACCGAGCTGCTGCACAAATACCGCTGCACCATCAACTGATCCGTGCCGTGAGTGGCGGTGGTTAAAAATGCTCCGCCGATGACTCCCGACCAGAACGTATAGCTCTTCGTCAAACCCGTGCTGAAATCGAACCACGTGAATTTGCCGGCAGCCGTGCCGGTCTGAACGACTTCATTCCATCCACCGGGAATCTCACCGAGCAGAATCCATGCGGCAAGAACTGCACCGATAAGATAGATGACCAACTGGATCACGTCAGTCCAGATGACGGCCGTCATGCCGCCGAGATAGGTGTATGTGATCGTCGCGATCCCCATCACCAGAACCGAAACGATCAGAATCACGAGCTGCGGATTTACTGACGGAAACCACGATCTGGCCATCTGCTCCATCCCCGGCATCGCCAGCAGCAGCGCCGCCAGTACCAGCCCCGTCGCAAACAACCTGAAGCCGTCCGCCAGGCTCCTCGTGATCAGGAAAAGCATCGAAGCCAGCCTGCGGACTCCGCTGCCGAACCGTTGCCCCAGCAGCTGATAAACCGTCAGCAACTCCCCCTTGAAATAGGACGGGACGAAAAGGATAGTCACGACTATGCGCCCGATCATATATCCGATGACGAGCTGCATAAAAGTAAAGTTCGCTCCGTAGGCGAAGCCCGGCACACTGATGAATGTGACGGTGCTGGTCTCAGTGGCGACGATCGATCCCATGATCGCCCACCATGGAACGTGATGCCCGCTGACGAAATAGTCCTTGACGTCCTTATGCGAGCGTGAAAACCAGGCGCCGAACAGCACAGTGCCGACCAGATAGACGACGAGAATTATCAGATCTAGTGAATGCATGGGGAAAGTTTAAAGTTCAAAGTTTAAAGTTTAAAGAATGAACCGGGCGCAAACCAAACAAACGGAAATTATCATGATGTCAACACGCCGGATCAGCCATGGCTCTCGAAAGACAAAATCAATGATATTGACGAACTTCGTTATTTTAAGCTCTTTTCGAATTTTTCGTTTATTTCGTCTGTTTCGTCATCTATTTCTTCTTCAATCTGAAATAAATATAGAGCGGAATGCCCAGTGCTATGAGAATAAGGCCAACCACCGATTCAACCGGTCGATTGATCAGCGTGTTGATCACGAGCCACAATGCAACGCAGACGAAGACCAGCGGTATGATCGGATATCCAAGGGTCTTGTAGGGCCTGTCCGCTTCAGGCATTTTGCGGCGCAGGACAAAGACCGAAGAGGTCACCAGCCCATAAAAGATCCAGGAAGCGAAGATAACGTAATCGGTCAACTGGTCGAATGTTCCGGATATCGCCAGGATGCTTGCCCAGAAAGCCTGCATCAGGATCGAATAGACCGGGACACGAGTATTGACGTTGAGTTCTTTGGCTTTCGAGAAGAAGACTCCGTCCCGCGCCATCGCATAGGGAACTCGCGCGCCGGTGAGTATCGATCCATTCAGCGCCCCGAGCGCTGAAAGAATAAAGGCTATCGAGATCAGCTTGCCGCCGCTTTCACCGAAGACCGTTTGTGCAGCCTTGGTCGCAACCGGCAGAGCATTGCGGAACCTGGTCGAGTTGGCGGTGATGATTTCGCCGAAATCCAGCGCATAAAAATAGGCAAGATTTGTCAGGCAATAGATCACTGTGACGGCGATCATGCCATAGATCAGGGCTCGCGGGACATTTCGGCCCGGGTCCTTCACTTCACCGGCAGCCATCGGCATGTTGTTCCATCCGTCATAGGCCCATAACGCCGCAAGCATCGCAGTACCGAATGCAGCCGTTCCTCCCCAACTGGACGCATTTGCCGGCGTCACCAGATGGCCCCAGTTTGCGGTATGGGAAAAAAAGAAGACCCCGATGACCACAATCGCAATACCGCCGATCTTGAGCACCGTCAGCAGCGATTGCACACGCCCACCGAATGCCACAGTGAAACAGTTGATGATTGAAAAGATCAGAATCGCCGAGACTGCGACAATCTGCTTCGTTCCAAACTGCCAGTTGATCGTCTGGCCCAGGAAGTTGAACGTAGTTTCGGCCCAGACTGTAGTCAGCGGGAATATCGCGGATAGGAAAGTCGCAAACCCGACACCGAGTATGGCGATCGAGCCCGTTGAAGCCACGATGAATCGCATCCACCCGTAGAGAAATGCCGAAGTTTCGCCGTAGGCGTGGCGCAGATAAACATACTCTCCGCCGGCATGCGGCAGCATCGCCCCGAGTTCGGCGTAGGTCAGCGCGCCGGCCAGCGACAGCAATCCCGCAGCAACCCACGCAGCGAGCACCATGACCGGAGCGCTCGTGTCCTGTGCCATGATCGCAGTTTTAAGGAAGACTCCGGTGCCGATGACTGTTCCAACCACCAGGGCAACCGTATTGGTCAGCGTCAGGCCTCGAACCAGTTCGTTTTTCTCTTCGGTCATAATTTTCCAGGGATAGATACCGGGTTAGGCCGGAGGCGAGGCCTCCGGCCGGATCGGACAAGAACAAATAACGTGTCCTGTGAGTTATTGATTAGTCGAGTCGCTTAACGCGGATATTCTTGTAATAAACAATGCTCTTGGGATCGTGTCCCTGCAAAGCGAAAGTCCCTTTATCCAGAATTCTGGTGAAGTCGGTTCCGGGCTTGCGATCTGCGGGCTCTTCCCAATCCACGGCGACCTTGTCGTTGACCTTGACGGTGATGTGCTTGCCTTTGACAGTGATGTGATAGGAATACCATTCGTTATCCTTGACCAGTTGTTCCTTCACATCCTGAACGCCGTAAAGCCCTCCGGTCCTTCGCCAGTCCGTGTGAGTCTGGTTGACCTGGACTTCATAACCGTATTTAGGAAAGCCCGTCTCCTGGTATTGCGTATGGATATAGATGCCGCCATTTGAGCCCGGCGCCGTCATAGCCTCGACCCTCAATTCGAAATTGACGAAGGGCTTGTCGTCTCCGACGTAATAAAGATGACAACGAGGACCTTGTGCGATAATGGCTCCATCCTTGATCGTAAATGTATCCTGATTTTCGTTGGATTTCTTCCAGCCTTTGAAAGTCTTGCCGTCAAAAATCTTCTTGAAGCCTTTTTCGGTTTTGCCTTGAGCCGAGGCAAAGGAACAAATCGAAAGTAGAAGGATACCGACCATCAAAAACATTTTCGGTTTCATGCAGAATTGTCTCCTTGATAATTTATGGTAAAAAACAGGTTGGCGAAATGAAACCATTATCAGTGCTTATCGTCAAGCAGTGCGGGCTCAAGGGCTGGAATAAATGCGGGGGACGCGGGAGCCGATGCCGGTGACAATCTCGTAGGAGATTGTTCCGATTCGTTCGGCCATGTCTTCGGCCATGATCCGAGAACTGCCCTGTGTCCCGATCAGCACGACCTCGCTGCCAATCTCCGCTTGAGGAATGTCCGTGACATCGACGATTGTCAGATCCATGCTGACCCTGCCGACGATCTCGGCAATCCTGCCGCAGACAATCACCTGACCATTGTTCGAAAGGCCGCGGCGCAGACCGTCGGCATATCCGATCGGGATTGTCGCAATGCGGCTGGCGCGTTTTGTGATGAACGACCTGCCATAACCCAGCGGTGTCCCGTCAGGAACCGATTTGAGCATGATGATTTTCGAATGGAGCGACATGACAGGACTGAGCGCGAAAGGATCGGGCCTTCGGGCAAGAACGTCCCTGGTCAGCCCGTAGAGAGTCGCACCGGCCCTTGCCAGATTGAAGTGTGAATCGGAATGGGCGTGTATGCCGGCGCTGTTGGCTGCGTGCTTCCAGTATGGTGAGTAACCCAGATCATTCAGAATCCTCAAAGCCACTTCAAAATCAGAGACCTGACGGGCTGTGTAATTGCCCCCGTCAGAGTCTGCATCCGCGAAATGGGTGAGCACTCCATCAAGGCGGATATTCTTGAATTCCTGAAGCCTGCGCGCAAACTCCCTTAGTTCGGAGACGGGAACTCCGAGCCTTCCCATTCCGGTATCTACCTTGAGGTGATAATCGAGCGTCCTGCCGGCCTCCCCGGCGATCGTGTTCAACTCTTGAGCCGAGTCGATTCTAAACAGTGCCGGAGTCAGGCCGCTTTCGACTGCCGTCGCCGCCTGCCCCTGCCAGAAACCTCCGAGGCAGAAGACGGGCTTCGAGATCCCCGCCTTTCTCAGCTCGATCCCCTCTTCGATCAAAGCGACTCCAAACCAGTCGGCGCCGATCGTCTCAAGTGCCCGAGCGCACTCGACCGCTCCATGACCATAGGCATTCGCCTTGATCACCGCCATCAACTGCGTCCCGGCCGTGAGATTCCTTTTGATTTCGGAGTAATTCTCTTTGAGCGCTTCGAGTGATATCGCTGCCCAGGTTGGTCTCATCGTAAGCCTATAAAAAGTTTCTGATGCTAACGGATTTTGTGGTTAAGAAGTTATTTTATCGCCAAGAACGCCAAGAACGCCAAAAAATAAATGAGGGGGATTTAGTAATTGATCCATATCGGACATTTTTACGAGAAATAGCACATTCAGGCTATTTTATTTTGGCGTTCTTGGCACTCTTGGCGTTCTTGGCGATAAAATAACTTCTTAACCACAAAATCCGTTAGTTTCAGAAAAGTTTAAACCTCAAACTTTGAACTTTAACCGTCTCTTAGTTTGTCTTCGAATCTGGTGAACTGTTTCAGAAAGACGAGCTCCACGGTGTCGATCGGGCCATTCCTCTGTTTGCCGATGATGATTTCGGCGATGTTCTGTTTTTCGGTCTCGGGTTTATAGACTTCTTCGCGGTAGATGAACATGACGACGTCGGCGTCCTGCTCGATCGAGCCCGATTCACGAAGGTCGGACAACTGCGGTTTATGGTTGCCGGTGCGGGTTTCAGGCGCGCGTGAAAGCTGCGAGAGAGCCACCAGAGGGACTTCAAGCTCCTTGGCCAGCATCTTCAATTCGCGGGAGATCTGTGAGACCTCCTGCTGGCGCGATTCATAGCGCCCTTTGCCGCTCATCAACTGCAGATAATCGATGATCAGGAGGTCAAGGGTCTTGTGCTCATTTTTCAGGCGTCTGGCCTTGGCCCTCATTTCAAGAACTGATATCCCGGGAGTGTCATCGAGATAGATATTGGCTTCGGACAGTTCTCCGACCGCGATGGCCAGTTTGCGCCAGTCCTCTTTGCCGAGCATTCCGCTTCTCAGGCGATGCGCATCGACCCTTGCCTGAGAACAGAGCAGACGCTGAACCAGTTGCTCCTTGCTCATTTCCAGCGAGAAGACTCCGACAACGGCCTTCCGGCCATGATGCTGCGGGTGCATCGACGCATTCTGAGCGATGTTCAACGAGAAAGCCGTCTTACCCATCGACGGTCTGGCCGCGATGATGATCAGATCACCTCGCTGCAGCCCAGAGGTCAGAAAGTCCAGATCCTGAAACCCGGTCGCAATTCCTGTGATCAACTGCTCGCGGCCGGCAATCTCCTCGATCAGCTCCAATTGCTTGCCGGCCACATCGCCAATGTGAACGAATCCCTGCCTGATTCTGTCATCAGCTATTGAAAGGATCAGCCTTTCGGCCTGGTCCAGAATCTCCTCCGGCTCTTCCTCATCATCAAAAGCCATCGACATGACCTGATTGGAAGCCGATATCAGCCGCCTCAGCGTCGATTTGCCTTTGACTATCCGGGTGTAGTTTTCGATATTCGAAAATCTTGGAACGCCGTCAAAGAGCGATGCAATGTAGGCAGATCCGCCGACCGCATCGAGATCGCCCGCCCGGCGCAGCTCTTCCTGAAGGGCGATCGGATCGATTCCCTTCCCCTGCTCATAAAGAAGAATCATCTTTTCGAAGATGCGGCGGTTAGAGGTCAGGAAGAAATCCTCTGGCTTGAGCCTTTCAACCGCCTGGTTGATGGTCGAATTCTCCAGCAGTATCGCGCCGAGGATCAGTCTCTCAGCCTCGATATTACTCGGAAGAGATTTCTCCAGCACAGCGCCCGAACCGGACAACTGTCTTGGTGGCTTACCGGAACCTTGCTTCGCCATTTGTGTCTAGAATAAATATCAGAGGAATGGTTATCAGAGATAAAAAGCGGAGCATTGAGACCTTACGGCCAACACTCCGCTTTCATCTTATTCAGCCAACGGATCAGGTCAAGCCTTTAATCGCAGCCTGACACCGATAGCCTTGATTCTAAAAGAGAAAAAATTTTCAGGCTGCAGCTTCTTCGTTCTTGACGACAACCTTGACGGCTGCAGTCACTTCGCGATGAAGCTTGATCGGAACTTCGAATTCTCCCGGCTCCTTGATCGGATCCTTGAGGACGATGCGTTTGCGATCAATCTCGTAGCCTTTTGCCGCAAGCGCTTCGGCCACGTCCATCGAGGTCACAGAACCATAAAGGATCCCGTGATCACCGACCTTGCGGGCGAATTCGAGAGTCAGCTCCTTGAGCAGATCCGCCTGCTGTGTGGCTGAATCACGCTCATGGGCTTCCTTCTTCAACAACGCCTTGCGCTGCATCTCGATCTGTTTGAGGTTTGAAGGCGTGGCCTGAATCGCAAGCCCCTTTGGCAGGAGATAATTGCGCCCGTAACCGGGACGCACCTTGACCAGCTCTCCGCGCGCACCCAGATTCTCCACATCTTCCTTGAGCAATAACTGCATCATTGCCATAACTTGATACTCCGTAAATGAGGCAAGCCTGAAGTTCAAAATCTGAAGTTTAAAGATGTCGTCAAATCTTTAAACTTAAAACCTTAAACTCCCAACTTAATATTTGATGTAAGGCAAAAGCGCGATGTTGCGGGCGCGCTTGATTGCCTCGGTTATCTTGCGTTGCTGCCATGCGGTCACGCCGGTCAGGCGTCGCGGCATGATTTTTCCATTCTCAGCAATAAAAGAGAGCAACAGCTTGACGTCCTTGTAATCGATATAATCGATCTTGTCGGCCGAGATCCGTGAAACACGGCGCCGGCGTGTACCTGGTCGCCCGGTCCGTGGACCTCTACTGCCCCTGTCATCTCTATCATTTCTATCATTATCAAAATTTCTTGCCATAAATAATTCCTCGCTTTTTCTGATCGGAAATTAGGAGCGGTTTCAACTACTCCTCGTCCTCGGACAACCCGTCGCTATCGTCCAGATCCAGATTGAGATCTTCTCCCGGAACCCGGCCTGCGGCTGTCGGTTTACGCTTTGCTTTGACCTTGGCTGCGCGTTTGAGGTCTTCGTCGGTGCGCACGGTGATGTGGCGAATGACGAAATCGGTGACGCGCAGACGGCGCTCGACTTCGGCAATCTCCTGACCTGTGCCGTCGATATAAAGCAGCGTGTAGTTGCCCTCATCGTACTTGCCTATGCTGTAAGCGAGCTTACGGCGTCCCCAATGTTCTGTCTTGGTGACAATGCCACCTCTGGTGGTGACGGTCTGCTCAAGTTGAGTGGTGAGTTTGGTGAGATCATCATCGGCAGTTCCTGGAGCCGATATGAAAATTACTTCGTAGGTTCTCAATGATACCTCCTTATGGATAATAGAGCCTGATGGCAACACGCCACCAGGCAAGGAGAAAAGCCCGCAATCAAAGTGGGCTCATCTTAATTGTATTTCGACATCGCATCCGCGATGCCGTCTGTCAAAACCGTTTCCACGGCATCAGCCGCGAGACTGACCATTTCGGCCAGTGCGGCACGATCTCTTTGAGGGAATTCTGCAAGGACGAATTCCTGGGGCTGGCTCAACGGATGATCCGGAGCTATGCCCATTCTGATCCTCGGAAACTGCTGGGTTCCCAGTTTGGCGATAATCGACTTCAAACCGTTGTGGCCGCCGGCGCTTCCCTGCGGCCGAATACGGATATTGCCGAACGGTAGCGCAAAATCATCGCTGATGACCAGAATCCTTGAGTCCCCGGCTATCTCATACCTTGCCTTGAGAGCCGCAACCGAGACGCCACTCAGATTCATAAACGTCTGCGGTTTGATCAGGACGGCCTCCTGATCGCCGATCCGAACCTTGGTTGTCAATGCCTGGCATTGGCTTATCCTGACTTCTCGGCCGGATCTGCGCGCCAGCTCATCGATCACCATAAAACCGCAATTGTGGCGCGTCCATTCGTATTTTGGGCCGGGATTGCCAAGGCCTGCGATCAACCACATAAATTGAATCTCAAATGTGAGAGTTCAGATTTGAGATGACCTCTAGGATTCCTCGGTCTTGCCCTTCTTGATCACTTCGGGTTCGGCCGGAGCTTCAGTGCTCGATGCAGCTTCTTCCTCGGCGCGCGGAGAAACAACGGTGGCAATCACTGTCGACGGATCGAGCATGATTTTCACCTTTTCGTCCAGCTTGATATCGCTGACATCGAAGTGATCGCCGATGTTAAGCGGAGTGACATCGACCACGATGGAATCGGGCAGATCTCCCGGCAGACACTCGATCTCGAGTTCGTGTGTCACGATATCCAGAACGCCGCTGAAATGCTTGACGCCTTCCGGCTCGCCGATGATCTTGATCGGAACATTGAAGGTGGTGATATCGGTCATAAAGATCCTCACCAGGTCGGCGTGAATCAGAGTGCTCTTGATCGGATCGATCTGCAGCTCGGCAATCTTGACCGGGTTGACCACGCCATCGATGTTGAGGTAGATGATTTTATTGCGGCCGTAGTGGCGCAGCAACGCGGTGAATTCGCGCTTGACGATCGATGTGCTGACAGCACTCTCGCTGCCTCCATAAACAGTCACGGGAACCAGGCCATCTGCGCGAAGGCGGTTCATCGCATTCTTGCCGCGTTCAACGCGACTTTTTGCATCAAGTACAATATTTGCGCTCATATTTTCAACTCCGACTAATCGAGTATTTTATCTAATTTTATCTATCAGATGAAAAGCCTGCTCACAGAGCTCTCTTCGTGAATCGACTTGACCGCTTCGGCGACCAGGGGCGCTACACTGAGACACTCAAAGAGCGGCGCCCGGCAAGCCTCCCTGTATGGCAGGGTGTTGGTCATGACGACCTTTTCGAGAGGTGAATTCTTGAGCCTCTCGATTGCATTGCCCGAGAAGACACCGTGAACACAGCTTGTCAAAATTCTTGAAGCGCCGTTATCTCGCAGCGCCTCCGCAACTTTAGTCAGCGTCCCGGCCGTATCGACCATATCATCGACGATCAGGGCGCACCGGCCTTCGACGTTTCCGACGACATTCATGACTTCCGCCTCCGAGTGTCCGGGCTGCGATTTATCGCGCCTCTTGTCGACGATGGCGAAATCGGCATTGAGCCGTTTGGCGTAAGCTCTGGCTCGCTCTGCGCCTCCCAGATCCGGGGCGACGACCACCAGATTATCGATCGGGTTGGTCGTGAAGTAATCGATCATGACCGGGGCCGCAAAGAGGTGGTCGACCGGTATATCAAAGAAGCCCTGAATCTGCGGGGCGTGCAGATCAATGGCCAGCACCCGGTTGGCGCCGGCTGTTGTGATCAGATTGGCCACCAGCTTCGCCGATATCGGGATCCGCGGCCTGTCCTTCTTGTCTCCGCGGGCATAACCGTAATAGGGGATGACCACGGTAATTCTGTCTGCCGATGAACGCCTGCAGGCGTCGATCATAATCAGCAGTTCCATCAAATGCTCATCCACCGGCGGACAGGTCGATTGCACGATGAAAACGTCGCTGCCACGCACATTTTCCAGAATCTGAAAGTTGAACTCCCCATCCGGAAAGCGCGTGGTATTGGCGCGGCCAAGCGGAATCCCCAGGTACTGGCAGATCTCCTCGGCTAACGGCCGATTAGCGTTGCCTGAGAATATCTGTAAACTGTTCACAAATCCCTTCGCAAATATGCCGTGGCTGGGAGGTAGGATTCGAACCTACGAATGGCGGCTCCAAAGGCCGCTGCCTTACCACTTGGCGACTCCCCAGCAAAGTCGTAGGTTTCGAATCCGGCTCACCCTCGTGTGCCGATCGCGTTCGGAGGTGGGTGGAGGATCCGGCTCCGGCGAGCAGATCCCGGCCGTTACATAAAAAAACCGATGAGTAAGCGCGAGCCTGTCATCATCGCCGCCATTGAGAACTTAAGGGTATCGGGGACGTATTTTATTTTTCAAGCGATGTGGCTTCGAGCGCTCAATTTCCATTCCAGGAACAAGCTTTCCGGTAATCCTTGCGTCCGAGAGTGTGCGCAGGGGCGCACCACCAACCGGTATCGCTTAGATCGCTTTGCGCGCGTGAACGCGTCTCCTGACTGTCAAAGATCCCAAAGACCGTCGAGCCGCTGCCCGACATCAACACACCCCGAGCGCCTGATTTCTTCAGCCTCTGCTTGATATCACCGATTAAAGGGTGAAGCGGGAGCACGGGAATTTCAAGGTCGTTTTTGAGCAGTTCCCATATCGGAACCACATCCCCGCTGCCTGATCCACTGAAGGCGTAAGCGGCTTTTAGCGAAAGAGGCATCTTAGCTAGACCGTCATTATTTGTCAACTCATGAGGCAGGTTGGCATAGGCGTCGCGGCTTGAGACGGATATTCCGGCATTGACCAGCAGCAGGGATTGAGCGGGGAGGTCTTCGAGGGGGTAGACTTCATCGCCTCGCCCGACTCCAAGACAGGTTCCGCCCATAAAAAAGAAGGGGACATCGGCGCCGAGTTGCGATCCGATGGAGAAGAGATCCGCCGGGTCGAGCTGCAGATTCCACATTTTCTGGAGCGCAATGAGAGTGATGGCGGCGTTGCTGCTGCCTCCGCCAAGTCCGGCCGCCGTCGGGATGCGCTTGTCGATTCTGATTCGAACTCCGGTTTTGATGCCGGTGAATTCGCCCAGCAGGGTAGCGGCCTTGTGAACCAGGTTGGATCGATCGAGCGGGACGTCCTGATGATCGCATTCGATTTCAATGCCTGCTTCGATCGGCGAGAAGGTCAATTGATCGGCTACGCTGATGGTCTGGAGAATGGTTCTCAGTTCGTGATAACCGTCGGAGCGTTTGCCCAGGATCTCAAGAATCCAGTTGATCTTTGCGTATGAAGGAAGAGTGATTGCCATTTCTACCTGATGCCCTTGAGTTTGACCTTGATTCTGGCGATCTCTTCAGTTTCGAACGAATATTCAAGAGCCTTCTCCCAAAGCCGGCGGGCCTCATTGATCCGGCCCAGGTCCCTCAGGACATCGCCGAGATGTTCATGAATTGCAGGATTGCGGCGCGAATAGTACATGGCTTTTTCCAGGGTTTCGCGTGCTTTTTCGAGCCGGCCAAGTTTGAAATGAGCCCACCCGAGGGTGTCGAGGAAGCTGCCGTTTACCGGCTCGAAGCTGACGGCCTTTTCGATCATGCCGAAAGCTTCATCGAACCGGACGCCGCGTTCGAGCAGGAAATAGCCATAATTGTTGAGTGCTGTGGCATGTTGAGGATCGCGCCTGATCAGGTCCTTGAGAATCTTTTCGGATTCATCGTAGCGGCGCTGCGCATGATAGACGGCGCTGAGCTGGATGCTGCATTCCGGATCATCCGGATTAAGTTCGACAGCCTTTTTCGCCGAGACTTCAGCCGCTTTGGCCTCCCCGCTCTGGAGCTGGACATTGCTCAAAAGAAGATAGACGGCGGAATCTTCGGCTGCCGTTTCGGGTTTGCCGTCGATCTGATGATTGAGCAGATCGATACTCTCTGTGTAGCGCTTCATCTCGGTGAGGATGAGCGACTCGGTCAATTGGAGGCTGCGATCATCAGGATTGCGTCTGATTGCTCCCTGCGCCAGATCGAGGGCCTCGCGGCGTTTGCCTTCCTGCCGCAAAGACTCGATCGCAATTGAGTCGAGCAGGCTGTTGTGCTCGTCGATCACCCTTCTGGTTCTGGTCAGAACGCTCTGCAGTCTGGCCTGGTTGCCGGCCCGTCTGCAAACCCTGACCAGTCTCGTGACGACCTCGTTGAAAAGTGGGGTATTGACCGGTGTCAGAGGCCCCTTGGCCAGGATGTTTTCGAATCCCTGTTCATATTGCCCAATGGCTTCTTCATCGCGTCCCATCTCTTCGTAGGTCTCGGCAAGGGCCACCATCAGATCGACGCGGGTGTTGAGATCAGAGCGGCTCAGCCCGGCTTTGAGGACATCGATCGCCTGCTGCCGCTGTCCCGTTCGGCGCAGTGCCACTGCAAGCATGCCTGTGGCGCCGGGATTGGACGGATCAGCCTTGACGTAATCGCGCAACTGCTCAACGGCTTCCTTGTAGCGACCATAGCGGATCAGCGCCGAACCATACCCGATCATCAAGCCGGGGCTGTTGAGTGACTTGATCAACTGGCGGTATATCTTTAATTCGTCAATGGCGCCGCTTGCGGACATGAGGATGCTCACCAGATTTCTGGCATATTCGTCCGATTCCGGGTTTGCTTCATAGGCCCGGCGGGCGGCATCGACTGCCTGCTGGTATTTCCCCCGCCCAAGATAGATGTCAGAGAGCTGAAACCAGGCCTGCTCGGATGCCAGTTCGTTATTGGTCATCCAGCGGTAGAAGGATGCATCGCCGGGAATCGGCGAACCAGCCCATTTTTCCAGCGCAAATACACGGCGCTCGGTATCGTTTTTCAACTGGTAAAGTTCCGCCAGCAGCGCCCAGGCTTCGGTCTGGCGGGAATCAAGTTCGACAACTTTTTCGTATTCCCTGATCGTGCGGTCGAGATTTAGCGAGCGGGGATTGTTCTCCATCTTCAAGGCCGAAACCAGGAGTCTGGCCAGCAGCAGATGACCCCCAACGCTGTTTGAATCGATCCTGATTGCCTCCTGAGCCTCCTGCTCCGCCAAATCCCTCCGGGTTTGATAAAAAAAGTAGAGTTCCCCCAGATCAACGTGAGGTTCCGCGGATGCCGGATCGAGTCTGATCGTCTCTTTGTAAGCAGCAATGGCGTCTTCAAGGACTTTTGTGCTGCGCAGTCGTTGAGCCTCTTCTTTCAACCGCTGCGCCTCGATGAACTTCAGGTATGCCTGGCGGCGCTGCTGCCCCTGTGCGCCCTCTGCGGCAGAACCGCTTTGAGCATGGCTCAATGCGCACAAGGAGATGATCAGCGCCGGCAAAAACGTCAGTCTCAAACTCGAAAATTTCATATATTATTTTATTATGGAGTGCCGTGCTTCTCGCTTTCGGCCACGGCACGTTCCCACTCGCCGCGTCTGGGGAAGCTGTAGAGGATCAGCAGAATGGCCACCACGCCGAGGCGCCAACTGTACTGGTAATCTCCGGTGAGCCTATAAAAAATCAGGCCTGAAATCCCGACAGCTTCTGCGATCGCGCAGATGATGATCGTCATCTTTTGAAGAACTGACAAGACCGAATCAGGCCCTTTTTGAGAAGCTCTGCCCAAAAACGACTGCGACATGAAAAACCTTCGCAGACCGACTATGCTCAGTCCAACCACAATGACCACTGTGTAAATCGTCTTTCCCCATTTTTCACTGCCGGGTATGGTTTGATTGGGTTCGATGAATCTCGCCACTCCCATGAATATGATTACGGTGAAGCAGAATGACATGACCACGATCGAGGTTAGACGGTAGCTCCGGCTCAGGCTCTGCTGACTTTGCGATGAAATGTATTCATGGTTTTTGATTAAATATTCTACGGATTTAACAAGAGATTAAAGGTGAATGTGTATTTCAATCATCTCCATGAGACTGCAGCTTGCCATTTTCGACAATGAGATCATCTTTTGAGCCTGTTTTTCTGTCAGGTCCGGCGGAGATCAGGCGATAGGATGAAGCATTGCCGCGATATTCGAATTCCCTGCCCCACAGATCGAACCGGTGAACCCTGCTGGTAAATCGCGGTGAGATGAAATCGATCAATTCAGAGATCTTGTCGCATTCGGGGAATTTGCCATTGGCTTTCTGGTAGGCGCCGATAGATTCGGCAATCTCCTTGAGGACCCCGGTAGTTCTGCGGGCTTTCTCACGGCGGATCGCTTCATCGATCAGTTCGAACGATTCCCACTGGTGGTCGCCAAGCCTGACTTCGGCGACGCGCCAGTCATCTTTCACCTTTTCGAGCCTGAAAGCCGTTTCGATGCGGGCTTCGACGATGACTCCCCCACTGCCCGTGCCCGGCGAGATCTTCCTGATCTCCACCTGATTCTTGTCGAGATGGGCTCCTGCAAGATGCTGCAGAATATCCCGCGCTTTGCCGACGCTGATCTGATCGGCCGCCAGGGTGGTGATCAGAGTTCCGGCCGCAAGCAACGCGACGGCCGCAACCGCAAAACTCAACACAATTCTGTTTTATCTCATTCTGTCAAACATGCCGGCTGCATCTCCGATCTGAAATATTTATTAATGGTGTACCTGACGGGTAGTTTAAAGTTTTAAGTTTAAAGTTTAAAGTCCAAGCCAGTCATACCGGCTATAAACTTCGACCTTAAACGATGAACTTTCTTTGATCATCTGACATCAAGATCGGCGCGGCAGAACAATCTGGTTCCATCGGAATCGCATCTGATGATATCGATAGCATTTCCTCTCATTGTCAGGGCGGGCACGACTCCACCTGAAAATTTGAGCACGTCCGGGAGGTTTATCCTGCGGTTTCCGGTCTCATCCTGTTGAACGATGATGGTATAGCCTGATGCATCTTTTAACCCCTCGATATTGAGCGCAGTCACATTACCGGTGAGCATGAGGTGCTGAATATTTCCGGTGTTGAAATTGATGGCGACAGAGTCGGAAGCGCGAAAGATGACGTTACGGCGCCCCTGGGAGCCGGAGCCGGGACGGAAACGCCAACTGCCGTAATCGTCAAAGGCGGTGCTGAGTGTGAACCAGTTATGCCCGTCGGAATAGAAGGTGAGTGAACCGAAATTGGCGGTTATCTCGAGTCGCGTGGCGCCGTCGATTTTGCCCTCGGCGGAATCGACTGAAATATGATGAGTCGATGCGAGTCCGGCGCCGTCCTTGACGGTGACGGTTGCTCCATCGCCGGCGGCCGACGGGTTCATCAGGGTGATGGTTGCAGGCTGATTATGCCTGACGTCGATCAAACGCGTTTCGCTGGTGAGCATACGGTAAGAACCCGCCACCTGCTTTCTGGTCATCCAGTCGTCGATCCGCCTGAGCGGCTCGACCGAGTTGGTCTCGAAGTTGTAATAATCGGTGACACCGGCTTCGAATCCCTGAAATGCGCCTGTCGGGCCGAGAATGATGACCGGGGCGGGGCCATAGGATCTGATCTCGCGACCGTTGCGGTATCGGCTGCGATCACAGCAGATGACGGTGCCTGTATCGATCACTCCGCGGGCATGCGAGCCGCCGTTGTAGCGCAATGGCTCCACATTCTTCGCTCCACCATGCGGGAAAATCTGCCCACCGATGATGTTTGAAGTCGACCCCTCACGGTGAAAAATACCGAAAGAAGTGAATGATTCGATGTTCGGGTTGATGAATGTCGGAAATGCTGATGTATCGGCCACGTCTCCCGATGAGAGGCTCTGTCCGACGATCGCCCATGTCGTTTCTGCATCATCGCGCTGGGGACCGTCGATGCCGTTTGCATTGATCAAAGTCGGTCTTCCCGCGCGAATCCTGTAAGCGGCCGTCCCCTTTGAGCCCAGCGAATGAACATAGGTGTTGATGAATGTCAGATTCGGGCCGGCACTTATGATGTCGAACCCGTCGCTGTAAGTGAAATCGGTCTCGACATTTGTCAGAACCGATGAGAAGGCGTTCTCGATTCTGACCCCGTTGCCGCCTGTATCCTTGATCAGGACATTGTTCAATTCGAGTCCGGCGATAACTGCTCCTCGCTGGTAAAAACCGTGCTGGTCTCGAAGCCCCGCGGCGTTTTCGGCAGTTGCAGTACCTTGAATCTGCAGATCCCTCAAAGTTGCACGCTGGCCGGAAGTCGATATTTCAACGACGGCGCGATTGACACCCATCGATCTCAGAATTGTCTTTGTCCGCCCGTCGCCAAGCACTGTGATGTTGTCCGAAAGTTTCAACTGGCTGACCCGATAGGTCCCTGCGGGAATGTAGACGGCACGGCCATTTGCTGCGGATAAGATGGCGTTGTTGATGGCCGGCGTATCGTCGGTCACGCCGTCGCCGGCAGCTCCGAAATCCGTCATCACATTAATGGTCTGGTTGTTCGACGAGATGTTGTCGTTCTGTTGTACCTGCTTCACCTGACTCCGTGTATTGACGACCTTGCGCGCCTGTCCATGGATGAAGCAACTGCATAAAGCCAGAGAACTGATGATCAACAACGATCGATTGAATAATCTGCACATGAAAGACTCAGGGGGAGTCGGATTGGATTATGGCTTCCGCCAGTCTGACGGCGGCGACGGTTTCACCGACATCGTGGACTCGCAGTATGTTCGCTCCTCTCAGGACTCCGATGACATTGCTTGCAATGGTTCCTGTGGAGCTTTCGCGACGGGCATCGCGGCTTTCAACCTGAATCCGGGAATCGAGTGTCTTTTGGATGAATGATTTCCTCGATGTTCCGAGCAAAACCGGAAGTCCGAATTCCTCGACGATCCGATTCAGGTTGTTTATCAATTGCAGGTTCTGACGGGGGGTTTTACCAAAGCCGATTCCGGGGTCGAGAATTATCTTCTCATGTTTCACTCCCCGCTGCACGGCCTGATCGACAGACCAGCGAAGCCCGGCAATGATTTCGGACAAGACGTCCTCAACAGGAGGAAGTTTCTGCATGTTGGCCGGGGTTCCGCGGGAATGCATCAAAATCAGCGAGGCCCCGGTCTTTGCGGCAATCCCTGCAATTGAAGGATCGAATCTGAGACCGCTGATATCATTGATGATCTCCGCTCCGGAATCTATGGCTTGAGCGGCAACGGGGCCCTTGGTCGTATCGATCGAAATCGGAATGTGCAGATTATCGCGCATTCTGCGAATCACGGGGAGCACGCGATCGAGCTCCTCGTCGATGGTGACAGGCTCGGATCCCGGGCGAGTCGATTCGCCGCCGATGTCTCATCACACCGGCGCCCTCGGCCTCCATTTCCATGGCCCTCTCAAACGCCCTGTCCGGATCCGAGAATCGCCCTCCGTCGGAAAACGAATCCGGAGTGACGTTGAGCACTCCCATGATCAGAACCCGGCTCAGATCGATTGTTGAGCGAATCAGTTTCATTTCAGTTCCAGAAGAATTTCCGTTCCTTTGACGGCGCCGGTATATTCGGCTGCAGAAGCGCACCAGAGTGCGATTTCCCAGTAACCTGCGCTGCCGGGGTAGGCGAACATCTCATCGCTTTTTTGCGCCTGTTCGAAATGTGATCCGAAGCGGTCGATCTGCCGCCCGCAAAAAAAGAGCCTGGCGCAATCCGCCTTCTCGACCGGTAGTTCCCGCTCTGTCAAGTTGGTGACGCAGTTGCCGAAACTGTCAATGTGAATGATTCGCCCTGCCTGATCAGCCCACGGTCGAAGATCTGACGGGCTCCGGAACATCGAGCCTGACATAATCATCCAGCAAATCACCAATGATCCGGGAGAG
>JADJLO010000035.1 GCA_016710075.1 Acidobacteriota bacterium
TCATCACTGACAGCCACTTCCCGACAGTGAACAGATCCGCAGACGATGTCATCTTTGCAATCAAAGCGATCGTCGCCGGATAACCAGGTCCCTGGAATGTGTTTGCGGGAAACTGCCCCGCGGCGAGACGCTCGGCATCAGGAGCATAAAGATGATAGAAATCCGTCTCGGTTGCAAAGTTACCGTATGGATGTTGGCGCGCAATAAACATGAGCGCAACAAAATGAGCCACACTGATCAAAACTGGTAGCCAGCGTTTCATGGATTTGCAGAACCTCTCGATCGGGCTTTCCTGAACAGGAAGACCAGTGGGATACATAACATCGCATAATAGGGCCGGGACCCGCAGGCTTTCGACAAAAGCCAGGACCATGGCCTGTTTGACCATAGCGCCATAGATTGCGACGTATGCCGCCTGGTTCCCTGCAAACTGCCCCATCTGTGGTGCGAGCATACCCTGCACCCGATGAAGCCCGTCCTGAAAGGCCGGGTCATAAGGCGTGAGGTGCGAAACCAGCATCGACTGGTGTGCCTGCGCGGATCGGGCAAGCGCGGTCGTGGAAAGCGAAATGCCTATTCCACCGCCGAGATTTCTCATCAGAGAGAAGATGCCGGTGGCGTTGCCGATCTGCTCCATTCTCAGAGTGCTGATGGCCGTGGTGGTCAGCGGAACGAAGATGAAACCCATGGCCAGACCGCTGATGATGTTGGGCCAGACGACGTTCGACGTGTCGATCTGCAGGTTGATGCCGCTCAACATCCAAACCGACAGACCTAGAATCGTGAATCCGAATGCCATCAACGCCCTGCTGTCTACTTTGCCGACGAGCCTGCCAACGATGAGCATCGAGAGCAACGAGCCGAACCCGCGCGGGCTGACCGCCATGCCGCTTTGCATAGATGAATAATTGAGCAGCGTCTGCGAAAGATCGGCAATATCGCAATGGTCGTATAGAGTGCAGCTCCAACAATAACCATCAAAACTGTGCCGATGGCAAAATTGCGGTTCTTCAATACCCTCAAGTCGACAATCGGCTCCTTAACGTTGAGCTCCCAAAAAACAAATATCGTCAGCGCCAGTATCGAGAGGCCTGTGGCCCATACGATCAGATTCGACGAGAACCAATCCTCCTGCTGCCCCTTGTCCAAAACCAGCTGGAGCGTTCCGAGCCCTAAAGCCATCAACCCAAATCCGAAATAGTCAATATTTTTTCGGGCAATCTTGCGAAGATACGGAGGATCCGAGATGAATGTCTGAGTCATCATCAGCGAGATGATGCCGACCGGAATATTGATGTAAAAGATCCATCTCCAGGAATAGTTATCGGTGATCCACCCACCCAGGGTGGGGCCTATGATCGGCGCAACGATGATGCCCATGGCGTAAAGGGCCATCGCCTGGCCGCGCTTTTCAGCCGGGAAGCTCTCCATCATCACGGCCTGAGCTATCGGCTGAAGCACGCCTCCTCCGACACCCTGAATCACACGGGCAACTATCAGCATTTCGAGGCTGGTTGATGCGCCGCAAAGCATGGAGGCCCCTGTAAAGATGAGCGTACAAATGAGGAGCAATCGCTTGCGACCGAAAAACCCGCTCAGCCAGCCGGTCGCCGGAAGGATGATGGCATTCGACACAATGTAACTCGTCAACACCCATGTCGACTCATCGGTGCTTGCCGACATCGTTCCCGCGATGTGCGGAAGCGAGACGTTGGCGACTGAGGTATCGAGCACCTCCATAAACGTCGCCGACATGACGGACACAGCGATCAGCCACGGATTGACTAGCGGCCGCACGTACTGATTTTCCACGGTTGTGGAGTCGCTGCTCATCTGACCCGCACCTCAGGGACGACTGACATTCCGGGCCCGAGCGGAAAGCCGGGGCCGGGCGGCTGATCGAATACTATTTTAACAGGCACGCGCTGCACGACTTGACGTAATTACCGGTGGCATTCTCCGGCGGCATCATGCTGAATCGCGCCCCACTGCCGCGCTGGATGCTGTCCACGTGGCCATTGAAGACCTTGCCGGGGAAGGCATCGACTCTGATTTCAACCGGCTGACCCGTTCTGATCTTATCGAGTTGAGTCTCCTTGAAATTGGCAACCACCCAAAGCTCATTCTGTACGACCGCCATCAGGGCTTGTCCGGCCTGAACAAAAGTGCCGGCTTCAACGGCCTTGCGCGTAACCAGTCCGTCGGAAGGTGCATAAATCCGGGTGTAGGAGAGCTGCAGTTCCGCCTGTTCTGTTGTCGCGCGCGCCAGCTCGATCTCGGCGGCTGCGTTGCCGGCCTGGGCACGGCTGACCTCAACCTGCTGTGGCGCTGCTGCGGCTTCTGTCATCCGGCCGCTCGCCTCACCAACACGCGCCTGAGACTGCTTCAGCTGCATCTCCGATTGTTTAACGTTTGCCTGAGCGGTTGCGGCAGAGGCCTGAGCTTCGGCAACCTGAGCCTCAGTGGCAGCAGCGCGCTGGCGTGAGGCGCTCAATTGCGCTTCGGCTTTGAGCGACGTAGCAATGGCCTGATCGAGACGCTGGCGTGAGATTTCGTCTTTCTCGAAGAGCATTTTATAACGCTCGACATCCGCGGCCGCGCGCCTGGCTTCGGCCTCGGCCTCGACAATCTGAGCCTGAGACTGCTTCGCATTTGCCTGGGCTGCGACAATGGCAGCCGGCGCCTGCAGTGCGCGTTCACGTGAGACGGTGACCTGCGCACGAGCAACCTCAACACCGGAACGGGCAACGTCGACACCGGAAGATGCCTCTTCGACCCCGCCTTTGGTTGCCGCGCGCGTCAGAGAAAGTCCGGCCTCCGCCCCGCGCGCTTTCGCTTCAGCCGCGTGCAGGGCAGCCCGGGCCTGGTTGAGCCTCACCTCAAAATCCCTCGGATCGATTTCCAGCAGCAGGTCTCCTTGCTTGACCGGCTGGTTATCTTTGACATGTATCTTCAAGACGTGCCCCGCGACTTTCGAACTCACCTGGACTATCCGGCTTTCAATGAAGGCATCGTCCGTCGACTCATAATTTCTCGCGCGAACGAGGTATCGGATTCCAAAGATCAGAACCGCAATGACAAGCAAGGCGCCAAAGAACAATGCCAGCTGGCGCCTGGAAGAAGGCCTTTTTCTCATGAGATCTTTTAGCTCCATCCCGCCTTCACCTGATTCGGTTTTATCAGAAACTCAGGCCATGATTCTCCTTCGATCTACCATTTAAAAGATTCGATACTACCCAGCGCAGCCGCGAGATTTATTTGGGCAGCTTTGTATTGGGCCAGGGCGGCAATCTCGGCGACACGTGCATTTGCGAGAGATGCCTGGGCATTGATGACTTCAAGATTATCCGCGATGCCGGCGGTAAAGCGGTCTCGCGCCATCTGCAATTCCCTGTCGGCAAGCGCCACAGTCTGCTGCGCGGCTTTTACCTGTTGCGCGACAGTGCTGATGGTTTGAAGCGACAGCCTCACGTCCTCCTCGACCTGCATCCTGGCGTCGTTCAACTGCAGCTCCGCCTGCCGCCTTCTGCTTTGAGCAGCATCTATCCGGCCCTTCGTGGCCATATTGAAGAGCGGGACGTTCATGCGAACCCCGACATTGCGCGTCGGGACGGAACTCTGAGCCGGTGTGCTGCCGCTCTGCCCGTAATCGGCCACGAAATCGATGGAGGGAAGCCTCTCGGCCCGCGAGGCACTTAAGGAATACCCTCGCAATTTCAATTCCTCTTCTGCGATCTGAATCTCCAATCGCTCACGTTCAGCCTCGGCCACGGTACTCTCTATTGGCGGCACAGCCTCGGACTTGAACTGGAGCACTTCGGTGAGCATCAACTCGGTTCCAAGAGGCAGCCCGATCGTGCGCAGCAGAACCAGTCGCGCTCTTTGCGCGGTGTTCAGAAGTCTGCGCCAGGCGCATCTGTTCCTCGGCCACACGCGTTTCAGCGCGCGTCACATCCACACCCGTTGCAATACCTGCATCACGCTGGTCCTTCGCCTGCTTGAAAAGACTCTGAGCCAGATTGAGATTGGCCTGCGCGGCGACTACAGAACGATCCGCGCTGATGGCATTGAGATAACCCAGCGCCACCTGCGTCACAACCTGCCGGCGCACAAGCTGCTCTTCGAGATTAGAGATCCGGACATCGGCCTGCCCTGCCTGGAACTGGCGGATCGTGCGAAGGTTGAAAATGCTCTGTACCAGTCTTGCCCGGGCATCGAAATTATTGAAGGGGCCAATGAGCAACGGCAGATCTCCCGGGAACAAACCTCGTTGAAATCCCAGAGCCGCAAGGTTGACCGTCTCACTGCGCTGAAAAACCGCTCCGGTAAGCTCCGGCAGCAACCCTGCACTCGCCACAGTAGCCCGCCCGTGAGCTTCGTTTGTCCGCTCTCGCGCCAGCCTGGAATTGAAGTTGCCTTCCAGTGCAAGCTGAACCGCAAGCTGGAAACTCAGGGCTACGGGCCCATCCGCAGATCGCGTTTGCCCAACTGCCATAATCCGGCTCAACATGACAACAACCAAAATTCCCAGAACCCAGCTCTTCTGGAATATATTATCTCTGCTCATCTAGTCTTCCTCGTTTTCCTCTCAACTAATCGGCCGGTCGAAGAATCCCGGACACTGGTCCTGAGTTTTGCCAGTAATCCGCTCAGCTCTCTCTTATCCATCTTGCTCAGGCCGGAACAGACCCGCCGCACCTCTGCATAGTAATCGGGCAATATCGAGGCGATCAGATCTTCCCCTGCTCCGGTGATCTGCGCCACTCGCACACGCCTGTCCCCCTCTTCTGCGACTCGTTCGACAAGACCCCTGCTCTCCAGACTGTCGACAAGCCCCGTCACATTCGCCCGGCTCACTACCAGCAACTTGCTCAATTCATTCAAACGGCAGCCCTCCCCGCCTGTCCGCTGCAGAATCATCAGCACATTGAAGGCCGATACCGAAACATTGTGCCGGCTCAGATCCCGCGACAAATGCCCCAACAATACGTCATAAGTCCAGGCCAGATTGAAAAGCATCTCCATCGACGGAGAGTCAAACTCGGAATACTTCCTTCCGTATGGCTCCACACTCCCGCCGTAATAGTTCTCCCTCTGATCACTTTCAGCTCCCTGCTCGCTTCTTGTGCGTTTCATAGGGCCGATATTTATCCTTAGGAAGTCGATTGTCAACTTCTTAACTATTTTTCCGGATGGCCCGATTGGGTCCTGAGACTGAATGAGTGGTGTGCCTGATTCGGGAGAGGAACTTCACCACAAAAAAGCAGAGAAGTTCAAAAGCAGTTTTTCTTTTTGTGTCTTTTGTCCTTTTGTGAATTTTGCGGTGAATCAAAGAAATTGGAACGATTTCGCGTTCACCGCTTCATTCCATGTCACAGGGCTTTGGCTTGCGTGCTGATCGCGAGTTGCGTTCGAGGTCGATGAGGGCTCTTTTGCGAGGGAGTCCCCAGCGGTAGCCGGCGAGTTCTCCATTTCCGCGGATGACGCGATGGCAGGGGATGGCAATGGCGATTCTGTTTGAGGCGCAGGCTGTGGCCACGGCCCTGACGGATTTAGGATTGCCGGTCGCCTCGGCGACTTCTTTGTAAGACTGCAGTTCGCCTGAAGGAATGGTTTGGAGATAGCTCCAGACCTTCAACTGAAAAGCTGTGCCGCGGATGTCCAAAGGCAGTTTCAGATCCACGACATCGTTGCTCAAATAATCGTTGAGCGCGGCGATCCAGAGATCGAATTGATCCCGCAGAGCATTCGGCATCTCTGCAATTGTCGCACGAGGAAACTCCTTCTTGAGTTGTGCAGCAAGGTCTTCTTCAAAATCGTCGAACTGAAGGAAGCAGACGCCACGATCCGTGGCCGCAATCATTACCGGCCCGAGCTGCGTCCGGGCGGTTGCATAAGAGATCGATTCCCCCCTGCCGCCTTCGCGATATGCCTTTGGAGTCATCCCGAGTCTGCCGTCTATTTTTTCGTAAACACGGCTTCCTGAACCATATCCGGCGGAGTAGATCGCTCCGGAGATGGACTCGCCTTTTTGAAGCGCCCCCCTGACCCTCTCCAATCGCAAGGCTTCCTGATAAGCCCGTGGAGAAACGCCGATCTGAGTCTTGAAGGTCTTTTGAAAGTGGCTTTCGCTCATCATCGCCTGGGCAGCCAGAGTTTTGAGATCCAGTTTTTCATCTGAGTGCGTATCGATGTAGCGGCAGATGTCATGCATCAGACCGGCATGCGCGTCATTGTCATTTTTGGGGTGACAGCGTTTGCAGGGCCTCAGACCATCCCGCTCCGCAGCTTCAGGCGACTTGTAGAATCTGACGTTCTTGCGCAGCGGCAGCCGCGCTTTGCAGGATGGACGACAATAAACCCCCGTCGTCATTACTCCAAAATAGAATTGCCCGTCTTTGGTTGAATCGTTTGCAATCACCGCTTCCCAGCAGGCTGTTTCATCAAGTGTCTCAGGTTGTGAATCTTCATTTGGCATGTCTCGCAGCATATCTTCTCATCTCCTTAAAAAAATCAGGTTCCATCGCCAGTCATCAGGCGACGACCCGCATTTTACGGAGATGAGACTTGAGCTTATATCCGATTCCTGCGATTGAATTCCCGTGAGAAGAAGAAGAAGAAAGATTACGAAACAGACGAAAAAGTCCAAGTGGTCAATGTGCCAATTCAGCCAGGCGAATGGATTTACAATGCAATCGAGATTCACGAATCTTACTTTTTGAACTTTTTCGTCTGTTTCGTAATCTTTCTTCTTCTTGTTTCTTTCTTTCTTCCGTCCGATTCGCAGACTATCAGAGACTTCCCTTCTTCATTTGATCGAGCATGTAGTCGGAGGCGCGCCAGCTCAGGGCCATTAACGTAAGCGTTGGATTCTTATGTGAGCCCGAGGTGAATGAAGCGGCATCGACTACAAAAAGGTTCTTCACGTCCCAGGATTGATTGAAACCGTTAAGCACGGAGGTTTTGGCATCGCTGCCCATATGAACGGTGCCCATTTCGTGAATCGAATGACCCGGTGCGTCGGCATCTTTTGGCAGCCTGACATCGACGGCTTTGGCAGTCGTGAAGAGTTCTTCATAGGTTTGGCGCATGTATTTGAACATCGCGTAATCGTTTTCTTCGAGCGGGTGGGTAATTTTGAGAGCCGGGACTCCCCACTTATCCTTGACCGTAGGATCGAGCTCGACGAATTTTTTCTCGGACGGGAGCATCTCACCGTGTGAGGCAAGGACCACTCTGGCCCCGGACCATTTTCGGACCTCTCGCTTGAACGAGCTGCCGAAACCGGCAATATTTTTGGCATTCTTGTCGGGTTTCATGCGAATACGCGAGGAAGGTTCGATAAGGAATCCGCGAAGGAAATCGCGTTTCTCATTGGGACGGAAAGCCCCGAACCACGGGATGATGACGTGTGAGCCTCCGATGCCGTCGCCTTCCTCGCGGTCGATCAAAAACAGCTCGGGGAAGTAGGCTTGTGCGGTGGCATCGAGATGTTCGATGAAATTCCTGCCGATCAGGCCGCTCGAATTGGCTATGCCTGAATGCAGCAGCAACCGTGTGCTTTCAAGCGCGCCGCAGGCGACGACGACCGAACGGGCTTTGACTTCGCGCTCTTTTCCGGAAGTCTTGTCGAAATAGCTAACCCCGCTTGCCATGCCTTTCTTGTTGAGGTTGACTTTAAAGGCCATTGCATTGGGGATCAGCGTAAAGGTCCGCGGATATTTCAGCAACAGCGGCTCGACCTGCCGGAATGCGGATGTGTAATAAGAGTTGGTCTCGCATCCATCATCGCATCCATTGCAGTAATGGCACTCTGCGTAGCCCTGATAGGATTTCGTCAGCATCGCCCGGCGGGCGCGAATCGTGCGAATGCCCATCTTCTCGACGGCTTTTTTGATCGCAATGTCCGAACATTTGTAATTGGCGGGTGGAAGGTAGCTTTTGCTGTCAGGCAGATCCGGATGGTTTTCGACGGCGCCGCAGACTCCCATGAAGATCTCCGCCTTCTCGTAGTACGGTTCAAGATCCTGATAGGTTATCGGCCAGTCTTTCCCATGCCCGTCCGTTGAATACCCTTTGAAATCAGCCTCATTGAAACGATTCGAGAATCGCCCCCAGAATATGGTTCGGCCGCCGACATTTCTGGCGCGGAACCAGTCGAAAGGCATCTTATCGGGAGTAGTGTAGGGCTCATCGGGCGTACTGCCGGTCAGTGTATATTTCTTTTTGAGATCTTCGCCTTTGTTGATTTCGTATTTGAGGCCGCGATAAGGATCTTCGTACGGGAATGGCTCGTGATAGGAGAAATCGGCAAACTGCTTGCGCATCGGGCCGGCTTCAAGCATCGCCACCTTCAACCCTGCATTCACCAGATTCCATGCGGCCGTGCCGCCTCCGGCACCTGAGCCAATAATGACAACATCATAAACAGGCTGTGTCCTGACAGCTCGTTTCTGCCCAAACATAGATCAACTCCTTTCGGGGATTTCTTTTGAATATGCCAAGTTTAAAATTTAAAGCTTAAAGATCGAATTTCCATTTTCAGTTCATTATCACCCGAAGATTGCCGACCACGCAGAATGTATCAGCGCCATAATCAGGGCGACACCCGAAGCCCAGAGCATGGCAGACGAGGTCTTGAGCTTCTTCGATACCGCGGCAGTGCCGATTGCCAGCAGCGCCAGCCTCCATATAAAAAAGACGTCGATGTAACTCAGAAACGTCTTGAGGAACTTCGGCAGCTTCTCCATCCCGATGACCGAGAGCAACGCAGCTACATTCGACCCCATCGGGTTGTTCCAATCGAAGTCCTCAATCGGTTTTATGAAAATGAGGACGATGAAAATGAGCGACGTAATGATGGAGATCGCCAGCAGCGAATAGGTCGTGACGGCGACCAGCGGCATATAGTTGTTCTCGGTTCCGATCATCATGCTGACCAGCTTCATGATTCCGGCAATCGCAAATAGCATAATCAGCGTTGTGATGACAGCGATAACGGGGGTCAGAACCTTCATGTACGGAGCGATTTTCTTCATCTGCTCCTTTTGCTGGTCCGCCTGCTCCTGAGTTATGCGTCCAGAATCGACCATCTCCTGCGTCCGCTGTTCGGTGAGCTGATCCATCGAGACTTTTGTCGAAAAAACTAAAGTCGTTCCCATGGTCAGGACCAGCAGAAAGATGATCGGCGCCAGAACGTTTGGAGCGGCAGCCATCTCATTGAATGTCTCTCCCGGCGAAAAATAGACGCCCATCAACCTGCTAAAGAATCCACTTTGTTTGACGGGTTCAGCCGCTTGCGGGGCATTATCTTGATCCATATTATTCTCCTCGGTAGGGGGCTCTCAAAGAAGGGCCGGGGGTTATAAATGACATGCCGTGAAATGTCCCGGCGATTTTTCCGTGAATTCGGGTTCTTCAAACCTGCAACGTTCCATCGCGTGAGGGCACCTCGGGTGGAATCGGCATCCGGAAGGTGGATTGATCGGTGTCGGCACGTCTCCACTCAGTCGCTGGAAATCATTTTTCTTCGCTAACGGATCGGGAACGGGGATTGCTGCCAGCAGGGCCTGTGTGTATGGGTGCACAGGTTTTGCATAAATATTTTCCGCCGGCGCCAGCTCAACCAGTTTTCCAAGATACATCACTCCGACTCGGGAAGAAATATGCTTGACCACTGCAAGCCCGTGAGAAATAAAAAGATATGTCAGGCCGAGCTTCTCCTGCAAATCCTGCAGCAGATTGACAACCTGTGCCTGGACCGAGACATCGAGCGCAGAGACGGGTTCGTCGGCGACGATGAAGTCCGGATTGAGCGCCAGAGCACGTGCAATTCCGATACGCTGCCGCTGTCCTCCGCTGAACTCATGCGGATAGCGGCCCGCATAATCCGGATCGAGCCCGACCACGGTTAACAGTTCTGCGACTCGATCTCGACGCTCACGGCGATCTCCAGTTTTGTGAACAGCCAGCGGTTCGCCGATGATATCTCCAACCTTCATCCTTGGATTGAGCGATGAATAGGGATCCTGGAAGATGATCTGCATCCTCCGCCTCAACTCTCGCATCTCTGTTCTGTTTAATTCAAGCAGATTTCTACCATCAAAACGAATGCGGCCGCCGGTCGGTTCGATCAATCTTAAAATGGTTCTGCCGATGGTCGTCTTGCCGCAGCCTGATTCACCGACAAGCCCGAGGGTCTCCCCGCGGTTGATGGTAAAAGAGACTCCATCCACCGCGCGGACCATCTGCCTGCCGGAGGCCGGGAAGTGCTTGATGAGATCACTGATTTCGACCAGTGCCGGGTTTACCATAGTCAATTGTCAGGCATGAACCTTGTTTTGGATATTGTTTGCCAGCAAGCATCGAGAAAGATGGTTGCCGCCAAGATCGACAAAGCCGGGATCGACCACAAGGCAGTCGTCAAAGGCCTTTGAGCATCGGGGAGCGAATCGGCATCCCTTCGGCCATTCGAGTGGATTCGGAACCACGCCCTCGATGGTCTGGAGCCGGCGCCTCTTCTCTTCCCCTGTTTCGTCAATTCGAGGAACGGCTCGCAGCAGACCTTCGGTATATGGATGCTGCGGATTGCCGAAAATATCCTTTACCGAAGCCTGTTCGACAATCCTGCCCGCGTACATCACAGCCACATTGTCCGATGTGCCGGCAACAACGCCAAGGTCGTGAGTAATGAGCAGCAGGGCGAGGCGGCGCTTTTCGCGAAGCTGATTGAGGAGATCGAGGATCTGGGCCTGGATCGTGACGTCGAGAGCAGTCGTCGGCTCATCCGCGATCAGCAGCTTCGGATCACACGCCAGAGCCATTGCGATCATGACGCGTTGGCGCATCCCACCCGACATCTCGTGCGGATAATTCCTTGCCCGAATTTCCGGAGCCGGGATGGCCACATCGCGCATGCCCTCGACGGCCTGATTCCACGCTTCACGCTTCGAGACTTTGCGATGCAGCCTGATCGCTTCCGCAATCTGCTCTCCGACTGTAAATACGGGATTGAGCGATGTCATCGGATCCTGAAAGATCATGGCGATATCATCGCCGCGTATCGCCCGCATCTGCTCATCCTTGAGCGAAAACAGGTTCCGCCCTTCGAAGATCACCTCTCCGCCTGCTATCCACCCGGGACGCGAGACAAGGCGCATTATCGACAAGGCGGTGACGGACTTGCCGCAGCCCGATTCTCCCACCAGGCTCAGCACTTCGCCGGCATTGAGTGTGAACGAGACGTCATCGACTGCGCGCACCTCTCCTCGCTTCGTGGCAAAGTAGGTCTTCAGATTTCGGACTTCAAGCAGGCTCATGTCGGATGATCATACGCCTAATTCTTCTTGTTGAGGTACGGTTTAAGTCCGACGTAGGCTTCATCGACGGCGGCGGATATCTGTTCGAGGTTAAGCTTCAGCTCCTGGAGATCGACGATTCTCAGACTCAGATCTATTCTGGTAAAGAGGTCTCCATCCTCGTCGATCCCGAACTTCACCCGGTCAAAATCGTCGTTGAATTTCAGAAGCTTCTGGTAGAACTCCGGCGAGGGCTTGAGATCCTTCTTTTCCGCAATGACAGTCAGCAGAATGATCATTCCTTCATGACCAATGATGACGACATTGAATTCCGGTAATTCGTTGCCTTTGAATTTGATCGTCCAGACGTTATCGGCGGCCTTGGCGTAGTTGTATCCGGATGCTTCAAGCATCGAAATCAGTTTGGCGGTCGAAGCCTTGTCGAGATTGAGCTTCGGCTTGTCCTGCGCATGGGCCGAACCGGCAAAAATGAAAGTGAGGGTGACAAGGGTGAGTGCTGCAAAGAATTTTTTCATATTAAGATTATCTCCATGAGTATTCTATTCGCCCTGATTTACAGAGACAAAATTATGGCAATGGGATGTTGTTTAATTTGAATGGGACTTTAAGAACAGCCTTTGGGGTGTAGATATAGATCTTCAGCCGGGCGGTTGGAGGCAGTTTCTGTTCCAAATTGAAAATCATCGTCTTCGGTTCGTCTCCCATTATGGATCTGCCGTTATAAGAGATCTCCTTCCCATCCGCGCTTTCAAATTCGAACTTGATTATCTTCGACTGCTTGTCGCTGACCTGAAGAGCTATGCCGTTCTCGTCCATCTCGGTCAGGGCGCTGAAAAGGCCGCCAAATACCTTCATCAGCCCTTCAACAACCTCCTCGCCAAGCTCTGCGGCAGCCTCTTTCTTTTTGCTTTCGGCTTCTTTGCGAAGGCGCGCCTCCTCGGATTTCTTTCTGGCGTCAAACTGCTCTTTGTTCCAGACGGTGATCTCAATACCGGCGGCTTTGAGAGCGGGGCTGACGAGAGGTTTACCTGTTGCACTGAGCAGATTTGCAATTGTCAGTTTCGATGCCGGATCCTTTCCGGGCATATAAAGCTCGATGACACCGGCGACTTCATTGACCTGAGTGGCCTGGCGGGCGGGGTTTTTCAATTCGATGTCTATCTTTGGCGCAGACCTGTTGTATTCACTGATCTCAGTGAACTCATCTCCTTTATCGCGTTCGGGGATCAGGTTGCGTCCGGTCTCATCTACGGCAGTCTGGACTTTAACGCGGAGGGCCTTTGCATCGGCAAGCGGATCACCAAGTAATTTCAGCTCTATTTCAAGCTTGTTGAAGAAGCCGTCGGTTCTTCTGGTCTCTTTGATTTCCCCGGTCATAACCCTCACCTGAGCCAGTGCGGACGACGAAGTTAAAAGAAGAATCGTTAATAAAAACAGGAGTAATTTCATTATTCACCCTTTACTAAAATCAAGTGATACTGCCGGCGAATTCGCCAACTGTATCAGTAATTTACATAAAACAGGAGAAGACACTGACTGATAATCAATCCCTAAAAACCTGTTCCAGGCGCTTCAATGTATTCGGTGGTTCATCAATTTTTTCACAAAACAATCCGGAGATAACTCAGGATTGATTGCCAGACGCCCTCCGCCATCAGATCAGTAAAAGCGAATTCGCTGCCGCCGGCCTCTGTTTTTGGCGGCGTCGGCTGCTTTCGAGGGCGAGGCGGAACGTCGTCGGTCACGGTAAAAAGCTGACCGTCACGCAGATAGAGTCGCTGCATCTCTTCCAGATTGAATGGGCGGGCTCCGCGACGATTGAAGACAGACAACTGATTGCCCGATTCATCGACTGCCCTGTCGCGATCGATTCCCTTGGAGAGGGCGAGCGCCTCGCCCTTCATCGGAAAAGTCGCAACCAGCCTGGGGCCGGGTTTCGGAGAGAAGCCGAAGATGTTCGGATTGTCCTCCGGCGACATCAACTGGACCACTCGCAACCCGTTTTTGCCGTCAGCAATATAAGCGAAAAGCGAGTTGTTGGTCATGCCCACCTTGACGTCGTGAGCATCGTTGATTTTACCCTCGGCATTGAAAGCCAGGTCGAGTTTTGGCTTGTCGGGTTTCTCGATATCGACGATGACCAGGCCTTCCGCGCCTGCGGCCACGTATGCATAGGTCCGGGCGACATAAAGATTCTTCGCACCGGCGATTTTGACTACGGCCGATTCGATTACACGAGGTTTTTCAGGCAGTGTGATATCGATGACTTTAAGGCCATCTCCGTCGACCACAAAAGCGTAGCGAAACTGCACGGCCACTGCCCCTGGAGCTTTGAACCCGCTCAATTCGGCAACCAGTCTCGGCCTGGCCGGATCGCTGATATTGACCACGACGACAGCGCCGCGCTCGGTTGTGATGTATGCGTAGGTTCCGGCGATTGTGATATTGGACGCACCGTTGAGCACTCCGTTTGGATTCCAGGTCAAAGCACGTTTCAGGAAATTGTTCGACGGGTTGCCGTCAAGCAGCGTGGCAGCGCTCACCAGAATCAGTCCCTCGTATTTATCGGCCACGTAAAGATAGGCATAGAGCGAATGGATCGGCTGCTTGTCGTCACGATAAATCGCCTCCTGGTTTTCGGGGCGATGCTTGCGCGTTGGATCCACACCCAGAGTCGTCGGCGAGGCGACCGCCGCGGCAAATTTCGTCTTGACATAGAATCGCTGGCCGATGGGAGAGACCGGCGCCGTCGTGATCCGCTCGGAGAATCCCTTGTTGTCGATGTTCGCTATATCATAGATGCGCAAGCCTCCGGGGCCGTTTGCAACGTAGGCATATTCTCCGCGGACCTGAATAGACAGCGCCTCGCCGTTGGCCTGATGCTCGTATGCTTCCTCGAGCAGCGAGCCGCCGGAAGTATGTTTTCGATACTCGTCGGGATAGGCGAGTTTGTGAAGGTCCGAGCCGATGACGGCCTGAGGCTCACTGCGTTCGGTGACAACGACGGCATGAATTCCTTCTCTGCCGGCAGCCACCCACGCATAGCGCCCGATGAAGTTGACGAAATTCGTCCCCTGCATCAACAGTTGAGCCATGATGGCATTGTTATCGTTGGCCTTCGAAACGTGGCAATCGGTGCAAACCTTGGTTTCGGAAGTGCTGACCGTATGCGGGACGTAAGTGCTGAATGCCTGTCCGCTGTAGCCTTCGGACGAGACCGTCTGCTGCTGCGAATAGATAAACTCGCGATTCTGGTTCTGAGAGCCGACAAGAATGGCGCAGGTGGAGCGCGACGGAGCGATACGATGGCCGGTGACCGTTCCATCCTTGCCCAGCATGAAGATGTCGTCGCGCAGGGTCTGGAAGTTGTATTGAGTATAGTTGCGCAGGTTGTCCTGCCCCTCGTTGTGAAGCATCGGCTTCTGCTTGTTGGCGCTCATCGGCAGATGGCACCCGAAACAACTGGTCGTCCACGACGTATGGCAAACATAACAGGCCATATTGCTGTTGGCGTGCGCGAGTTTGGATTCCCCGACAGCCGAGTCTCCCCATGTCTTTCCATCACGCTGGACGGTTTTGGCGTAGGCGGAAGCGTCGTTGTAATCGCGTTTGCCGGGAGTCACCGTATCGACGGTCTGAACAACCCGCCACCACTTGCCGGGTTCGACCAGCGAATTCTGAACGATCTCGCCGTTCTTGAACTCGACTTCTTTGCCGTCCGGGTTCTTCTTCTTCAACGGACGTTCCGGGGTTGCCCGCTGGAACATTGGAATCTGGCGATTGCGTTCATCACGGGCCTTGATCCTGGTCAGGTCTTTGGCGACGGTGATCACCTTGCCTTTAAACCTCGCAGTGCCGGCCGAGGGTCCTGAGACTTGAAGCGTCGCGGGTTTTTCGATGGTCCCGTGGCAGTCTATGCAATCTATCTGAATCGCAGCGCGCGGCTCGTTGTACAGATTTCCGTTTCCGTGCACGTCACTGCCAACGTGGCAATCCGCGCAGTGCATGCCGGCTTTCTGGTGAATATCTTCGAGGTGAACGGCCTTTTTGAACTTCTCCGGATCGTCGGGTTTGATCTTCGTCCCGCGCGAGGTCATGAGATTCCCCTTGCGATCGGTCCGGTAAACATTCCTGAATACCCAGCCATGGCCGTGGAAGTCGCCGAACTGCGTGCGTGTGGCTTTCGGATTGACGTCGTTCCAGATGTTGACGAGGAAGTCCCAACTCTGCCCCCATTTTCCGCGCAATGCCGATCCTTCAGGATTGCGGAACTGAATATTGTCCTTCTCTTCATCGCTGAGTTCAGGCTGTTTTTCGGGGTACATCAGAGCGCCGTCGGTCTCGTTATCCCACCATGTCATCCCGTAATAACTCGTCAGAGATGGTTCCCGCCGGGATGAATGTGGCAGACCATGCACTGGCTTGACGGTATGCCGTTGGTCATCTGGTGTTTGATCGGGTGCCCCGATTCGTTTTTGGGGATCGTCGGGTCGGCAGTCTGAGTCATGCCGAGGTTTCCGAATGCCGCGAACCGGCCTGAATGCTTCGGATCGCGGTCATTAGCGTAAACGACGTGACAGCCGGTGCAGCCGGACATGCGGTAATCGCCCGGATTATCGTTGGTCCCCGGCATGGAGAGCAGCGGATCGAGCAGGCGCGTCTTCTGCAACCCCTGAAATACCGGGTCGGTTCTCAAACGAGTGCCCAGACCGCGATCGCTGAGCTTCACATCCGGTCTGCCCGGCAATTCAAGAACATTCGGACTGCCGATATCCGAAGGAAGGCCTTTGAGTTCGCCGCCTCGCTCAAAAACCCGCAGGATATTTCCAGGCTGCGTGATCTCCCAACGCGGCAGCGGCGAGAGAAATGGCAGGATGCCCTGCATCAAAGTCTCTTCAGGCGTCGGCTGCGGATTGGTGAAGACCATCTGAATCGCGCCGCCGGCGCCGTAGCTTTCGCCAAAATGGGCGTCCTTGTATGGAAAGGCGCCGTTGTTGTAGAGCGCTGCACCCCACAACATACCACCGTGAGTCATCATGCTCTTCTTCGACCAGACAACCTCTTTCGCGTGGCATTTGCCGCAGGCCAGATCGGCGGCACGGAAATCTCCGGGATTGACGAAACGCACGAACTCATCGCTCTCCTTGAGCCACATGGCATTGAGCCTTTGCGGATTAGCCGTCGAGCTCCAGTGTTCAGGAAAACGCGGCTGAACGTGTGCCTTCTTTTTATCCTGCGTTTCATTCGGATTGCCGCCGTGACAGTCAGCACATCCTATGTCCAGATCATCGTCTCCATCGACGTGCATCGATTCAGAATTCTTGTGACAGACAATGCAGCCGACACTGCGCGGATTGACCTTGCTCTTCCTCGCCTGAGCCTGCTGCTGAGCCAGGCTGTCGTCGGAATTAGCGGATGTTCGCGTGTTGACCGAGAGCATGCTCACAGCGATTGTCAGTATCAGGCTCGCGAGCAGTAAGATCTTGATTTTCCTTGCAGCGCTTTTCTGTTCCATAAATCCCTCAGGAATCAATAAACAAACTTCAAGGTGACAAAGGCCGACCAGAGCGTGGGCGTGCCTGCGCCGCACCCCTGCGGCGCGCCGGTGCAGTTTGAGCTGTAGATGTCGGTAAAACCTCTGCCCGGCCGCAGCCCCGAAGCTCCGCCAATGAGGACGATGTTTTCATTGAGCAGCGGGCGATAGATGAAACCAACGCCAAGGTCGTGACCGATTTCATGCCGGATCCGGTTCTGGAACAATGCCAGTTCGATGGCTTCAGTGCGATTGAATCGCAGGTAATTGTAGTTGACGAAGCCGCGAAGCTTCGGCGTTACATCCACATCAATGCCGGCGTTGTAGAGAGTCAGTCCCGGATTGACGAAGTTCGCCTGGCCCTGAAACTTGCTGCTGCGAAGCGAGGGAATCAGGCTGCGCGGTTCAACCAGCGCAACCCCTGTCTGTGTCAGGCGGATGCTCTGCGAATTCCAGAAGCTGAATCTGCCGCCGGCAAAATTCGGATTGTCGAGTATCGCATCGAATCCGCGCGCCGTACCGTCGGTGGGATTTGAATCGCCCGACGTAAAACGCTCCTATCCGGTAACGCAGCCAGTCATAATCGACCGAAAACTCGCCCGCAGCCATCTGCGCATTGATCCGCGTGCCGCGCTTCGCTATTGGATTGAAAGAATCCCGCCCGATCACCTGGTAGAAGGCATGCGTGATGTTGGTCCGCCCGAAATGCCCGTCGCCCGCCCAGCCGAAATATCCGCTGCGCACCCGGTGCGGCGTCACCGTTCCCACTTTCGCCGGCCTTACGATAAACCCGTTCTGATCGTACTCGACCGTCGGCCTGTCATCGCTGTAATGCAGGCTGAACTGTGTCGTATATCCGAGCTTGAACGTGTCCTGGCGATAGATGTTGGCGATGTATACCTTCTGATTGCGAAATCCGATGTCGCGGAAGTTGACCGTATTGAGACCGCTGTTGGTCTCCTTTTCGAGCATTTCGAAATATGCAAGATTGTATTGCCAGCGGTTGGATTCGAAGCTGCCGAACAGCCGCGCTCCAAGATTCGAGTCGCTGAAGATGAATCCGCGGAAATCGCTGGTGAACGGCTGAACGCCAAGGCGGATCGAAGTGAAATCGTAAAAAGGCGATCGCCCCTTCCTGCTGCCTTTTCCGCGAAGGAACGGAAACAGTCGGGTCGTGTCTCCCAGCCGGTATTCGAAGAACATCTCTTCCAGGGCGTTGAAGCCGTCCAGACGCGACCGGCCCTCCCGGACATCGATATTGACGATTCCCAGCTCACGCACCTTCAACAGATTGAGATTCGCGATGCCGGTAACTTTGAATCGCCAGTCAACCGGCTTGTATGAAGTGTCCCCGTGAAAGAGATCGAACGAAAAGACGAAATTCTGATTGAATGATTCCTGCCGGCCGCGACCGAAAAACTCATAGCTGCCGGGCAACTGCGAACTCACATCCTGCGGCACAGGCACTCGCCTCACATTGAAATCGCTCTCGGAGGCAAGCGTAATGTTGAGGAAGGTGCTGTTGCCGATGACAGGATAATCTCCCTTGAGCACATTCTGGCGATACGGGTTTTTGATATCGCCCTCTTTGAATCTGGGGTCTTCGGGAATCCCTACGCGCCAGCGGTCCCGGATGATCATGAAATCGGCATCCTCGGGGCGAGGTTTCTGCCGATTCTTCGTTGGACCGGCGGCGCCCAGAGGCTTGTCCTCCGGCAACCGGGGAGCTTTTGCCTCTCCCTGCTGCTCCTGTGCTACCGGCTTCGCCTGCGGCTTCTCGGCCGGCTGTTGTTGAGCATAGGTTTCAATCCGGCAAAATAGCATGCTGGCCAGCATTATTATTCTTGTAATTTGCACTTTCAGTGCCTCCAGGGACGGCTCTCAGTTATGGAAAAAGCAGGCTAAATAGAGCGATGTGAGACTCCGGCAACACCGGGGCATTTTTCACAAAAAACCTCGAATCTCCAGGCCGGCTTGCGGCCAAAACGATAAATGTGAAGGGTTGATAACACAGCCTTTCAAATTAAGTCAATCTTAGAATTATTCCTCATCCGCTGCGGAAGGTTTAAAAGCATGAACCGATGATACGTGGATCATTGAAAACAGGCGGACTCCATGGAGGCGGCGCGTCTCGCCTGCGTGTCACTCAAATATTGAAAACTAATCCACCGCACGATTTAACAGGCTTCGGGAAATACCAAAGCGGCGACAAGATTTGCGCAAATCTGAATTGTGCAGATATTTCAATACAAGCGGGGACGCCTGCGGTCCCGCTCGTATTTTGATTCTGTAATTTCTGACAATCTACCAAAGGAGGAATTCGCCGACAGTATCACTAACTGATCCAGCCGGCAGCGGAAGCGGGTCCATTTTTTTCTTGCGGCGGGATGCGGCTAAAGGCTATAGTTTGCGCCGTCTTACCGAAATAATTATTATTCCCGTTGTTTCTCTAAGCCCCACGGCTCTTTTCGTCAGACAGCGTATTTACCGAGGGTTTGAAGATGCGTCCCTATCTAAAATTCTGCAATTGTGCGCCATTCACATCAGCAGCCGTCATTGCAATTCTCTTCGTGCCGGCAGTCACGGCAGCGATAGTGAGAGAAGGTTCGGCAGCGGCTGAAGGCGCGAATTCCGTAGGCAAAGTGACCGCTGCCAGTTATTTGAGGCAACTATCACCGGGCGCGATTGCCGCCGCGTTTGGAGCGAATCTGGCGACACAATCGGAGGCGGCGCAATTTCTGCCGTTGAGAACCGAGCTTGCAGGCACCCGAGTCAGACTGATGGACAGCAGGAACAACGAGTTTTACGCGCCGCTCTTCTTTTGCATCATCAGGGCAGGTCAACTTTCTGATACCGGATGAAGCCGCATTGGGAGCCGTTCGAATGACGATTACCAACTCGAACGGGATTACATCATCGGGCGAGATCGAGCTGGTCAGCAGTTCGCCTGCGATTTTCACGAGGGATTCGAACGGCCGCGGGCTGCCGATAGCTCTGACCACATTCGATGGAATCAATTTTGACAGCGTATCGAGCACGGACGGCAGCCCGAAGCCTGTGCTGCCGGGCAGCGTCTGGAAGCCAAACTATCTGACCATCTTCGGCACTGGACTGCGCTACGCTAAAAACCTCAGGATTCGAATCGGCGGCGTCGAGGTGGAGCCGCTCTATTCCGGCGCACAGGGGTCGTTTTCGGGACTTGATCAGGTAAACGTCATGATTCCGTCGAATCTATCGACCGGGACCACTGATGTGATAGTGACCGCCGATGGGCGGGCAAGCAACATTGTTCAGTTGCAGTTTCAGGGAGAGTCGCTGGCTCAGGCGTCAACACTGACAACCGGCGATGTGCAGACAATCATTGCCCAGGCCGTCGGAAAAGCACAGCAACTGGGCTTGAAAGTCACCGTTGCGGTCACGGATCGTGAAGGGACGGTGCTTGGAGTATTTCGAATGACCGGCGCCCCGGCTACGACAAGAATAGGCGCTTTCAATCTGCAGACCGGAGTGAAACTGAAGCCGGTTGACCCGGATGGCCTTCAGGATACCGATGTTCCGGCGAGCTTTGCGGCGATATCGAAAGCGGGCACGGCGTCGTTCTTCAGTACACAGGGCAATGCGTTCTCAACAAGGACCGCCAGTTTCATCATTCAGGAGCATTTCCCGCCGCTGATTCAGAATACAGGTGGAGGACCGCTCTTCGGCGTGCAGTTTTCACAACTGCCGTGTTCGGACATCAAGATTCCGAACCTGCCGCTGGGGCTGGCTGGAGATCCCGGAGGAGTCCCGATATACAAGAACGGGATAGCTGCCGGTGGAGTCGGAATTGAAGGCGACGGATTCTATTCGATCGACATCGATCCATCCGATTTCGATCAGTCTCCGGAAGAAATCATCGCGGTTGCAGCGACTCAGGGGTTCGAGACTCCTGCAGACATTCGCGGCGACCAGATACTGGCCGATGGAATCCGGCTGCCCTTCGTCAACGCCCAGGCTTCGGCGGTTACGGCCGGCGCCTTTGCGAGCCTGCCCGGAACGGTCGATCCGAGCTTTCCGGTGCGCAATGCGGCGGCATCGATCTTCTCTCCGCTGACGCTGGCTGGAGTTCCCGGGCGAATCGATTCGCGATTCTATCCATTCAAAAACAGCCCTTCGGCGAACCCGGTAAAACTGAACGCATCCGAGGTCAATCAGATCATCACGCAGGCGGCGCAGCAGGCTTTCATCACCAGAGCGGCCATCCGTCGCCCGCTTGGATCACGTGCCGAGGTCAACATCGCCGTGGTCGATGCAGCAGGAGTCGTTCTCGGAATCTTCACCACTCAGGATGCTCCAATATTCGGCTTTGACGTCAGCGTCCAGAAGGCGCGCACAGCGGCCTTTTTCAGCAGCCCGACCGCAGGCGCTCAGTTGAGGGCGGCTCAGGGCGGAAGGTTCATCCCCTATGCCGATGCGGCTGCGGCAGACGGAATAAAACTCGACGGCACAATTGCCTTCAGTGACCGGGCCAACGGATTTTTGAGCCGCCCGTTCTTTCCCGATGGAATCGACGGCTCGCAGCACGGGCCGAACTCAAAACCGATCAGCGTCTTTAGCCCGTTCAATAACGGATTACAGGTCGCACTCGTCAAATCGGCGCTGGTCAACATTCTCAGTGGGCTGCCGTTTGTGCCGGGCGGATGCACCGGCATCCCGGCTCTGGCCAATGGAATCCAGATTTTTGCCGGCAGCGTTCCACTTTACAAAAACGGAGTTCTGGTTGGCGGCATTGGCATCAGCGGCGACGGCATCGATCAGGACGACCTGATTGCCGCCGCGGGCAGCATCGGATTCGAAGCACCGCCGAACATCCGCGCCGATCAGTTCTTTGTTCGCGGCGTAAGATTGCCTTACGTGAAATTCCCCCGGCATCCGAATCTTCCTTAATGGCCTGGTGGCCCAATGGCCCAATGGCATTGCTTAAGACCTGAGACCGGCCCGCGATTGAAATGAGACCGATGAAACAAATCGCAGTCATCCTGTTTATTCTCTCGATCTGTTTTCTGTGGCAGACGACTGACCGTATTGACAGAGCCTACGCACAGAAGCGGCGCATCCCAACACCGTCAAAATACTCAAAGTTCACCCACAAATCTCACACCGGCCAGGTTAAAAGTCTGACCGACAAAACCAGGGTGATTGAAATCGACTGCGCCTACTGTCACGGCACAGTCACCAGAGACAAACTCGGCAAGGACCAGCACGATCTGTCGGCAATCGGTTATCCAAGCCACAAAAGCGGCCTTGAAAAAGAGAAGGCTCATACTGCCTGCACTGAATGTCACGTGATCACAGGCGCGGGGTTTCAGAAGGACATGTGCCTCATCTGTCACCAGCAGTTGACCGTCAACCCGAAGCAAATGGCCACCAATATTCGCCGGTTTCCGAATCCCGACGGCGATCCGAAATCACAGTTTTATGACTATTACTCTCACGGCGAGCACGTGGACTTCTTCGAACAGTACGCCACCTCAACTCCATTGAAGGAACGCGTCAAATTCTACGACCCTAAACAGGATGCAAAAGCGAACAAGGGGCTCGACAAGAACAAATTCGAATGTTCCGCCTGTCATACTAAAAATCCGGCTCCGGTCACGGTTGCCGGAATCTCCTTCGCCGCAGGAGTCAAGATGATGCCCGCGGGACACGCCGAATGCTTCATCTGCCATCTCGATCAGAAAATCGTCACCCCGCCAAAAAAAGAGAAGCCTGATCCGAAAAACACTTTTGCGACGAACTGCACCGGCTGCCACCAGTCATTGCAAAAACAATTGAAAGACGGCCGTCCGGTCAAGGGTTCCGAACTGATGGCCCTGCGCTTCGCCAGGCAGATCATCAACACTGAATTGAATCCCGTCAGGCCGGGCGTCAAATCCCCGCTTCCCTACAGTCACAAGACTCACGAAGAGAACATGGGCAAAGCCGTCTCCGATTGCATCTCATGCCACACGACGGCCAAATCGGCGAATACCATCTCTGATTTTTATCTCGAAGACAAAAAGATGAAGGAGAAGCAGCCTCCCGCTTACAGCTGCACCGAATGCCACAAGAAGGAGATGCAGACGAAGATCGAAGGCGCCGTTACGATCGAGACGGCAAAATGCAATTACTGCCACTCGCTGCAAACGATCAGGGATTTCGCGGCCAAAGGAGCCTTGCTTCCGCCGCAGGGTCATTTCGCCAAACGACCATCAGCCGGCTCGGTTCGGCCGCCCGGCAGTCAAGCAAAAGTAGGGGCGTTTCTGTCGCTTTCACGGGCTCGAAAAGTAATCCCAACAAAGAAATAGCTTGTTTATTTAAATAATGCAGAACTTAAAGATAAAAACTCTGATCCTGCTTTCGTGCCTTATCGGCAGCCTGATGCTGATTGAGGCTTCAATGGCTCAGCAACAGACGCCTGGTGTCGCGCAGCAGAAACCAGTTGATTACGAGAAATTCACCCACAAGTCTCACACAGGAAGCGTCAAGGTTCCCGGCACGGGCGCATTCAGAGACCTCAAGTGCGATTCCTGCCACGACCGCCCTGCCGACAGGGAGATATCCGGCGGCATCGTTCAAACCACACCACGCAACAAACAATTAAGCCTGAAATTCCCGGGCCATAAAGCATGCGCCGAGTGCCACATCGCTCAGTTCACGACTCGGCCGCAACAGACCTGCACCATCTGCCACGAAACCCGAAACGGTCTCAACGCCAGACCGCCGCAACGCGACTTCCCTCAGCGATCCGATTTCAATGCTCTGTTTGACGCTAAACAGCACGAGCTGCACGCCGGCTACATCCTGCCTCAAACCGGCAAGAAGACAGATTGCGGCTTCTGTCATAAGCAGGACCAGAGACCCGCAGTCCTGACGATTGCATCGCATCCGGAATGTTATGCCTGCCACTCACCCGGCAGCCAGGATCAGAAGGGTAAATTGAAATCCGGTTGCATCGTCTGCCACACGCAAGTCGTGCCTGCAGCACAGCCTTTCTCCGCGAAATACGTCAGCAGGGCCTACGGCGCGAAATTCACCCATAAATCTCACGTCGAACACATGGGCAATCGCTGCGATATGTGCCACACCATCTCCGCGGGCTACAATCAGCCGGCTCCGACATCTCTCAAGGTAAAGCAACACAACACAACCGCCGAAAAGAGCGGCCGCGGATGCTTCACCTGCCACGACGGCGGCGTCCATTTTGGACGGAAAGTATTCTGCGCAGAGCCGGGATGCGAGGGCGGTGGGTCATGCCAAAAATGCCACACCAGAAATGATTTCAAGGTCTTCCCGTCTTCGTAATCTGTCTTTATCTGTATTTTTCTGTCTTACACTGTAGACAGTTTTCTGACGGCTTCGACGAGATCGGGGACTTCGAAGGGTTTTTCGATGAAGGCATCGCAACTGTCTTTGATGAGGCGGGCTTTTTCGCTGTTGTTCTGGCCCGAGACGGCAAGGACTTTGATGTGAGCGAGTTGGGGGTTGGATTTGATCAGTCGCGTCGCCTCGACTCCGTCCATGACGGGCATGTCGAGGTCCATGACGATGACGTCGGGATTTTCAATGGCGGCAACACGAAGGGCTTCGAGGCCATTCGATGCCTGGACTATCGTGTAATCATCTTCTAACGCGTAGATGAGCATGCGCCTGACGCCTTCGACATCATCCACAATCATGACCTTGGTCACACAGTACCTCTATGAATATTCATTCGCACGTTTAACGGTAAAAATTGAATCACGGAACCGTGCCTGACAGTGGGCTTCTGTTTACGTATACACGCGTTGCTGGTGTGTGTGTCGCGGCAGGGCTACCGTACAAGATGCAAAGGAATTATAACCAAAAGGCGGCAGAATGGAAGTTCAAAGTTGACGGTTACCAGTTTAAAGAGGGAGGCATAAGTCTATTTGAATCTATGGACTAACGATTACCAACAGCACCGGAAGTCTTTAAACTTCGAACTTTAAGCTATTAACTTTTTCCGAGTTGCCAGTCTAAGCCTTGAGACCATGACGCCGGCGACAATCATTGCGGCTCCGATTCCCCGTAAAAATCCGAGTTGCTCACCTAAGACCATGTAAGCGAATACTGCTGCCGTTACCGGTTCGAGCGCATAAAAGATGGCTGCGTGAGTGGATGAGACGCGGCCCTGAGCCCATGTCTGGATCAGCGCGGCGACGAATGTGACCATGATTGCCATGTAGCCGATCTGGAGGAGGAATTTCGAGTCAAGGGTATTAGGCTGGTGCTCAAACCCGAGTGATTTGAGAATTAAATGGACAGTGACAGCCATGACGGCAACGGTCATCACCTGGACGGCGGCAAGAGTTCTGGTATCGCTGACGCGAGCGAAGGCGCTGGTGGCGGCGATATGGAGCGCCCAGGCCATTGCGGCGCATAAAATCAGGACATCACCCCAGTTGAGCGGCTCGCCGCCGCGAGGAAAACTGAGCAGAATGAACCCGCTCAAGGCAACGATCAGCCCGGCAATGTGATCCCGCGTCGGCCGTGCCTGAAAGAAGACAAATCCCAGCAGTGGGGTGAAGACCAGATAGAGGCCGGTGATGAAGCCCGCTTTCGTCGCCTGGTGAAGACCAGCCCGGCAACATAAAACGCTATACCCGTGAAGCTGCACAGCCCGAGCAGAACCCCCTGAAAGATTTCCTTGCTGCTGCTGCGCCTGACATGGTTTGAGAACATCAGCAGGAAGAAGACCGCAGCGATCCCAAACCTCATGCTGGTATAAAAAGCGGGCGAGTGCGTGGCCAGGATATCCTTGGTGATGACATGCGATGTGCCCCACATCACCGCCAGCATGATCAGCGCGGAATCGGACTGCCATCCACTCTGTTTCGCATGTTCGATCGGTTCACCCGGATCACTTTTATGTTCAGGTTTGTGCATTATTGATTGTAAGAATCAGGTTTCATCTTCAGAAATATCATCGAGAGGCGGTTGCAACACCCAAAATAACCGACACATCAGATTGTCGCAAGCCGCAGATTAAGATCAACCGGCCTTAGTCATAATCGGCCCGTCGCTCTTGAAATAAGGTTTGACCTGCACCGGAATCCCGGCAGCGCCAAAGGCCGCTTCAAACAACTGTTTTATCGAAGCTATCGCCTGTTCTTTTGCGACGCGATAAATATCGGGGGATTTCCCCATCTCTTCGAGAGTTGGGCGGACCATCTTTTCCGTGGTCTCTTCAAGAATATTTCCGGTGTATTTTTCAGTACGAAGAAAATCGAGGTTCCGCAGGAGTTCGGCTTTGGGGAGATCGGGATCCATAGCCTGAATCTTGACGTCCGGCAGGATCAGGAGAACGCCGTTTCATACCTGAGCTGGCTGCGATCGATCTCGCCGAGGTTGATCGCGTAATGAATAGTAGCCGGCACAATCCCGGATCAATTCCGCATCGCCATACCATCGCTCGTCTCGCTGTCTGACGATAGCCTGAACATAAGCTTTTGTAGTCACCAGGCTGTTGTCCCGTTCAATTTTCAGTAGAACGGCATTCGCCGTCCGGATTATCTTCTGATCGGGAGTCAGCCAGTCAAAAAGCCTTCTGCCGGTGAAATTCCAGCAGAGCGCCGCGATTGCCAGGAACCAGGCTGAGAGCGGCCACCGATTTCCAGAATCTGTTATTCATCGTCTCCTCCGGTCTGCCCCAGTTCACGGGCGAAAGGATTGCTGTTCTGCCAGCCGGTGCGTCCAGTGCGGCGGAAGTGCTCCAGCCTGCGGATGGTGATCTCGCAATAAACCGGATCGAGATCCATGGTCAGGCAGGTCCGGCCCGACATCTCCGCAGCAATCAGCGTCGTACCCGAATGCGAAAAGAAATCCAGAACGAGGTCGCCTCTTCGCGAACTCGCCTCGATTATCCGGCTGATAGCCTTGAGTGGCTTCTGCGCATAACACCCGTTGACGTTCTCTTCCATTCTGTAAAAAACCTGCTGGATATCGATCCAGATATTTCCCGCTCTGAGGGTGTCGGCTGTGCCGCGCTCCGTGTTTTCAGTGATCCGGCCGGCCACCTTCTTGTAATATCCCTTGACGGTTTTGGGAATATCCGTGTACTGAGGCGTAAAAACGGGGTTGCCGCGAATGTAATAGAGCAGTTCCTGGCGGACGCTCATCCAGTTCTTTCTCGTGCCGTAACCGCGCTGATTTCGCAGGGAGATGAAACTGCGTGATCTGAATCCGGTTTCGCGCATCATGAGCATCAGTTCCGGCAGTGGCGCAAATCCTTCTCTTTGATCGGCGCCGATCCAGAGATAGAGGCTGCTCTCGGGTGTCATGGCCTTCCCGGTGTTATCCACCACCTGGCGGCACCAGAGAGTGAACTCCGCCGTGCTCAACCTGTCGAAGGCGATGAAATTGTAAGGAAGGTCGTGGATTGCGAGCACGGCGAGATCTTCCCCGCAGAGCGTTTTGACATGCGGGAAGGAGGCCGCGTCCAGACAGCCGACACGGTGACCGTTCTGTTTGTCCTGCCATATCTGACCGGGCTCAAGGCGGCAATAAGGCAGCAGCTTTCTTCTCAGTTCCTGATCGCGATCGAGCCTTACCAGCGGATGTTTGAGCATATCATTTGACTTTAAGCAGTGAAGGAAGCTTAATAAACATTTGCTTTTTACTCAATAATAAGTTGCTGCATCTACTGAAGGAAGATTTATGGACTATAACCTCGAACTTATCAAACGATACGGGCGCGTCATGATGGGAGGCGTCACGTCTCCGGTCATCCTCAATATCCTGATAACTTCTGTTTGCGACATGCGATGCACGCATTGCTTCTTCACCGAAGAACTCGACGACAAGGAACGCAAGAAATTCCAGATGACGACGGAACAAACTCGCCAGTGTCAGCAAAACACTGGGCGGCAAGCTTCGATCCTGATCATCGCGGGCGGCGAGCCCTTTACGCGCAAGGATCTGCCCGAAGTTGTCCGGGCCTTTTACGAAAACAATCAGCTTGAATCGGTATATTTGATGTCCAATGGCGGCATCCAGCAGCGGATCATTCGGACGTCACGCGGATTCTGGAGGAATGTCCGAAGTTGAACGTCACGGTCGCGCTGGGCATCGACGGGCTTAAGGACGAGCACGAGAAGATCCGCGGCAAACAGGGGAGCTGGGATAAAGCCATCGGAACCGCACGCATGCTTCAGGATATTCAGAAGGAAATTCCTCGACTCGATGTCCAGACCTGCACCTGCTTTATGAACTCGAACCAGGATCGCATCTTTGAGTGGTACGACTTCCTCCGCTACGAACTCAAACCTGACAAGATCAACGTCAACTACATCCGCCCGCCTTCAAAGGATGCGAAGGAACTCGATATCGACCTCAATCGCTATCGCAAGCTTTCAAAGCTGATCGATGACGATTCGCGCAACGGAGTGATCAAAAACCATTACAAGGGCGAAAGCGGTCATTTCAAGGCGGCAGTCGACATCTATATGCACGAGCTGATCGCCCGCACCGAGGTTGAACAGAAAGCCCAACTACGCTGCTTCGCAGGAACCACGGGCGGCGTCATCTACGACGAGGGCACCGTTTCAAGCTGCGAGAACCTCGACCCGATCGGCAATCTGCGAAATTACAACTGGGACTTCCAGGCCTTGTGGAATTCACCTGAAATGGCTGTGCGCCTACATCACGTCAAGAATGGATGCTTCTGCACCCACGAATCAAACTGCTATTATCCGTCGCTCGCTTTCAACCCGAAGCATCTGATCCAGATCAAGAAGCTCGAAAGACAGTTGAAGAAGAGTCATAAAAAATCAGGCGCAAGGAGTGCTCGAACCACTGGAAGTCTAAAGTTCAAAGTTTAAAAGTTTAAAGTGCGTGTCGCACTGGAATCCTTATCCGACAGATAAGGCACCTTTTCTCTTTGAACTTCGGACTTCAGACTTCAGACTTTGGACTTGGGACTTTAAACTTTAGACTGGACTTTAGACTTTGGACTTTGGACTTTAGACTTTAGACTTTTTAGCTGATGGATGGAAAAGAGAAAAATTCGGAAATGGTTTCAAATGATGATGGAGCCAGGAAGTTTCTGATCATCACTTCCGAGACTGGAGGCGGCCACACGAGCGCGGCGGCGGCGATCGCCGACGGGTTGAAGCGTTTTGCCGCTCCGGATCTGGTGGTTAATATTGCCCGTGCGATCGAAGAATCCCACTTCCTGGCGCAAAAGCTCGCCGAGTTTTACAACTACATGCTGCGCAATCATCAGCACTTGATGAAGCATTATTACTGGGCGATCGAGCGTTTCCGGCCGAACGAATCGAATCTCTTTTACCGGATGACGGCAAAATACGTGCGGCATTTATTCGAAAAATACTGTCCGCAGGTTGTGGTATCAGTTCATCCGATGAGCCAGCATTTTCTGGGTAGAATGCTGCGGGAGCTGGGATTGCTTGAGAAGATCCCGCTGGTTACGGTGGTCACCGATCCGTGTTACGGGTTCTGGCGCGGATGGGCATGCGAAGAAGTGAGTCTTTATCTGGTGGCGACCGATGAAGCCCGGCGGCAATTGATCGATTACGACGTCCCGGAAGAAAAGATCAGGATCTGCGGCATGCCGATTCACCCGAAGTTTCAGCATCTGAAGGACGAGGACAAGGCGGCGGCACGAATGGAACTGGGGCTGGATCCTGAAAAATTCACGGTCTTCATCAATGCAGGATGGGTTGGAGGAGGGAATATTCCTCAGATTTACCAGCAGATGGTCGATCGTGGCGAGGAGATCAGGGATACTCAGGCGATCTTTCTGGCAGGCCGGAATGACGGGCTGCGAGAAGAGATCAAATCGATTGCGGGCAGGGCATCTTTCCCGACGAAGGTCATTGGATATACCAGCGCGATGGAAAAGCTGATGAATGCCGCGGACATTATGGTCTCGAAACTCGGGGGGCTGACGACCTTTGAAGCGCTCGCTTCGCGGCTGCCGATCATTGCGGATGCAACGACGACTCCAATGCCGCAGGAACTGCAGACGGCGAAGCTGATCTCGCACCACAACGCCGGCGTCATGCTCAAACGCGCGCACGATATCATTCCGATTATTCGAAGACTTCATCATGATCCGGCTGAGCATTCCGCCATGAGAACCGCGGCTTCACGAATTGCCATCCCGGATTCAACCAAACGCATCGTTAATGAACTGATGCGCAAGATTGTTTTAAAAACTCATAAACAATAATAGACAGACAGACAACTGGCGACAAAGTGGAACTATGGGACTTTGAGACGGAAAGATTGCGCTCATCACAGGCGGCTCCCGTGGAATCGGACGGGCACTTTGCGAGGTATTTGCGCGCGAGGGCGCCGATATTATTTTCAACTACAACTCGAGCGACGATCTGGCTCGTGAGGTCGTTGAAAAGATCCAATCGATGGGGCGCAAAGCTGTGTCCTACAAGGTTTCGGTCACGGATCGCCCGGCGATCAACAAGATGGTCCGCGAGATCCATCACCAGTTCGGCCGGATCGACATTCTGGTCAACAACGCGGCAATCAACCGCGGCGACAACTTCGCGACGATGACCGAGCACTCATGGCACACGGTGATCGATACGAATGTCAACAGCCTCTTCAACGTCACCAAGCCGGTCTTCAAGCACATGCTGCGTCAGCGATCGGGACATATTCTCAATATCAGCAGCATCGGCGCGATTCGAGCCTTGCCGACCGCCGTGCATTACGCGACATCCAAGGCCGCCGTCATCGGCTTCACCAAATGCCTTTCCCGCGAGGCCGCTCCATTCGGCGTCATCGTCAACGCCATCGCTGCCGGCATTTTCGACACGGATCTTTCTGAGGCCCTGCCCGAGAGAATGCTGGAAATGCATAAATTCTGGTGCTCCCGCAACAGGCAGGGACAACCTGAGGAACTGGCGGAATTCGCCGCCTTCATGGTCTCCGATAGAAACTCCTATATGATCGGTGAAGTCGTTACTGTCGACGGCGGCAGCGTGACTTAATACTTAGATTACGAAATAGACAAAACAAACGAAAAATCTCAGGCGGTCAACATCGTGTTTGATCTGCCTGGCCTATCGACTTACAGAGTAATTAAAACCTGCGAATCCTGCTGATTTCTCCCTTTTTCGCTTGTTTTGTTTATTTTGTAATCTTCATATTCCCATTCCGGACTGAAAAAACATAAGAAAAGAACAACACCTTCAATATTGAGTCTCTTTTGTTACTGGCCTGCACTTCTTCGATGATGTTCGCGCAGACGAATGACAAGGTGGCGGCAAAAGCGAAGAAGATACATTTCTCATCGCTGGTGATGGATACTCACATAGACGTCACGCCGAAGCTTCAGGGCGAGTGGAAATTCGGCGAGCGTCACACGACGGGTCATATCGATCAGCCGCGAATGAAGGAAGGCGGATTGAACGGGCTCTTCTTTTCGATTTTCATGCCCGGGACGGTGACGGGACCGAAGGCGGTCAACGATGCGATTTTGCGCATTGCAGCCGTTCACAAGCTGGCCGAAGACATGCCCGATCAGATCATGCTCTGTCGCACGGCCGCGGATGTTCGCGAAGCGCATAAAAAGGGAAAGATTGCCGGGCTGCTGGGGATGGAGGGCGGCCACATGATAAATAACAGCCTGCCTGTGCTGAGAATGTATGCGGAGCTGGGCGTGCGATATCTGACGCTGACTCACTCGGTCAACACCGACTGGGCCGATTCTTCAGGCGATCAGCCGAAAAGCAACGGGTTATCGAATTTCGGCAAGGATGTCGTCAGGGAACTTAACAAGCTTGGAATCATGGTCGACATCTCGCATGTTTCCGACAAGACATTCTGGGATGCGCTCGAAGTGAGCAAGGCGCCGATGATCGCATCGCACTCTTCGTGCCGCTCAATCAGCGGTCACCCGCGCAATATGACCGACGAGATGATCAAAGCCCTGGCGGCTAAAGGCGGGGTGATCCAGATCAACTATCTCGACAGCTTCATCGACCCGGAACTCTATGAATGGACCCAGAAGACCCAGGCGGCCCGCCGCGACTTGATGCAGCAGTTTCAGAATGAGCCGAGAGAAACGGCCATGCCCAAAATCCGCGAGGAGCTGGTCAGACAGTTTGGCCCCGCGCCAAAAGTCAGTTGGGAGCGCATCGTCGAGCACATAGACCACGCCGTCAAACTCGTCGGCGTTGATCACGTAGGTCTCGGTTCTGATTTCGACGGCGGCTCGATGCCCGTCGGTATGGAAGACTGCACGAAACTGCCTCAAATTACTGAAGCTCTGCTCAAAAAAGGTTATAAAGAGAAGGACATCCGAAAGATACTCGGACTGAACACCGTCCGCCTTCTTGCTGATGTCGAGCGGATTGCCGGGCAGATGCACAGCGGCAAATAGTCACAACTTCTTTCATCAACCGAAGTTCTCCAATACCTGTTTCGACTCACCGTTCCGGGAGGAATTTCCATGAAAATTCGAATGGGGCAGCGGCTTCTGTTTGCTGCAGTAGTGATTCTTTTCCTGTCGCTGTCGGCGGTTCCCGCCGGGCACCGCGCCGGCGGATACGAAATTCGAGATCTCCTATTCAGCGTCGCTCGACAACGGGCCGATCACCGGCCGTGTGTTCGTCATGATCTCGAAGACAGACCGGGTCGAGCCGCGCCTGCAGGCAGGCTCTTACAACGCATCGGTTCCGTTTTACGGCATGGATGTCAATGCGTTGAAGCCCGGTGATAATGCGGTCATCGATGCATCGGTTATCGGCTATCCGGTCGAGAGCCCGAGCCAGCTTCCGGCGGGCGAATATTATGTCCAGGCCTTGCTCAATGTCACGCAGGTGCACCGCAGCGACGGCCACGATCTGGGTTCACATGGATCAATGGGAAGGCCAGCAGTGGAATCGATCGCCGGGCAACCTTGTCAGCGAAGTACAGCGAATCACACTGGATCCGTCCAAAGGTTTCAACGTCAAGCTCAGCCTGACGAAGAAACTGCCGCCGGTTGAAATCCCCCCCGATACGCAATGGGTCAAGCGGGTGAAGATTCAAAGCAGAATGCTTTCGGAGTTCTGGGGACACCCAATTTACCTGGGAGCGACTCTGCTGTTGCCGAAGAATTACGATCAGAATGCCGGCCGGAAGTATCCGGCGATATACATTCAGGGTCATTTCGGACTCGGAGCCCCTTTCGGTTTCACGACAATGCCTGCGGCTAATCCCGAAAGCGAGGCGCAGCGCAAGGCCCGGCTGAGCCGTAGCGCGCGCGAAACCGGATACGAGTTCTCCCAGGCCTGGATGTCCGACGACTTCCCGCGCATGGTGGCCGTGACCTTTCAACACCCCACGCCATACTACGACGATTCATACGCAGTGAACTCGGCAAATAACGGCCCGTATGGTGACGCCCTCACCAAAGAATTGATTCCCTACCTGGAAGAAAAATTCAGGCTCATCGCAAAGCCCGATGCGCGGGTGCTGACCGGCGGTTCGACCGGTGGATGGGAATCGCTGGCGCTGCAAATCCTCCACCCAAAGTTCTTCAACGGCACATGGTCACTGTGTCCCGATCCCGTCGATTTCCGGCGCTATCAAATGTCGAATGTCTATGAGGACGATAACGCCTTCGAAGTGCCGAACGGGGATTGGGGCAAGCTCATTCGCCCTCTCTCCCGAAACGCCGATGGACAGGTCACTCTGACGATGAGGGAAATGAATCGACTGGAAGCCGTGCTCGGAAGCAACGTGCGCTCCGGCCAGCAGATCGCCGCATGGGATGCCGCGTATGGCCCTGTCGGCAAGGATGGCTATCCCCGCCCGATCTGGGATCGGCTGACAGGCAAAATCGACCGGGAAGTCGCATTCTACATGCGCGACAATGGCTTCGACCTGAGATACAACGTGGAGAAAAACTGGTCAGAAATCGGCCGGGATCTGGCGGGGAAAATACACGTCTACACCGGCGATATGGACAACTACTACCTCAATCTGGCGGTCTATCAGCTTGAAGACTTCCTCAAAACTGCAGAAAATCCGAAATCCGAAGCCGTCTTTGAATATGGCCGCCCGATGAAGCCGCACGGATGGCAGCCATTCACCAATGCCGAGATGGTCCGAATGATGGCTGCTCGAATGAACAAAACAGCGCCGGGCACAGTGGTGACTATTAAATGACTTTTAACTGCATAGCCATTTGAGGCATCTCCGTTGTGGAAAGTATAAAGTTTCTGGCAAATGGCTGGCGCTCATTGGAAAACGAGCGGGGCGCAGGCGTCCCGCCTGCGTGTTCGGCAATTATTCCATTGAAATTCTCGGCGCTGTTGTTCGCAGGCGGGGCCGCGGTCGCCGGGCCAGGCCGATCCTGGATCCGGTTAAGTTTACTTCCAGATCTTAAAGCGGAGCAGGCCAAAGTCAGGTCAGGGGCTGAGCAGTTACATGACTTTTAAATAATGATGGCAGGTGGTTGCGACGCCTGAAGGAATTCTATCCTCCCGCCAGATAGACATATCTGAGGATGAACAGCACAGCGAGAACATAGACCAGCGGGCGGACTTCTCTCGATCGCCCGGTCATGATCTTGAGGATCGGATAGAAGATGAAGCCGATCGCGAGACCGTTGGCTATTGAGAAGGTCAGCGGCATGGCGATGATGGTCAAAAACGCCGGAATCGCTTCAGTGATGTCGTTCCATTTTATATCGGCGACGGCGCTGATCATCAGAGCGCCGACGATGATCAAAGCCGGCGCTGTAGCGATTGGTGGAATCGCACCCGCAATCGGTGAAAAGAAGACCGCCATCAGGAAAAGCAGGCCAACCACAACCGCAGTCAGGCCCGTTCGCCCGCCCTCGCTGACTCCGGTCGAGCTTTCGATATAGGTGACCACAGTCGATGTCCCCAGCAGAGAACCGGCAATAGTCGCAATCGCATCGGCAAACAATGCACGATTGACGCGAGGCATCCTGCCCTCCGCATCGAGATAGCCCGCCTGACGCCCCAGCCCCATCAAAGATCCGATCGTGTCGAAAAGATCGACGAAAAGAAAGACGAAGATGACGTCGAATACTCCCAGCCTGAGCGCGCCTTTGATGTCGAGCTGCAGAAAAGTCGAGCGCACATCCGGCATCTGAAACAGGCCTGTTGGAGGGCTTGAAACCTTGAGCAGAATCGAAAACAGCGTCACCAGAATTATCCCTGTAATGATTGCGCTTCGATACCCGCGCGCCAGCAGCGCAGCCGTGACAAGGAGCCCTCCGAGCGAGAGCAGCACCGGCTTCGTCATTATATGACCGAGAGTTACAAACGTTGCCGGCGAAGAGACGATCACCCCGGCATTCTTCAATCCAATGAATGCAATGAACAACCCGATGCCGACGGCAACGGCCGTCTTCATCGTCAATCGGTATCGCGTCGACTATCATCGCGCGGATGCGCGCCAGAGTCAGTATCAGGAAGACCACGCCTGAAATGAAGACAGCTCCGAGCGCCACGTGCCAGTCATAGCCCATCCCCTTCACGACGCTGTATGTGAAATAGGCATTGAGCCCCATTCCGGGCGCAAGAGCAAAAGGATAGTTTGCGATCAACCCCATCATCAGCGAACCGATAGCCGATGCGATGCACGTGGCAAAGAGCGCCCCTGAAAACGGGACTCCCGCTTCGCTCAATATCGCCGGATTGACGAAGATGATGTAGGCCATCGTCAGGAATGTAGTCACCCCTGCGGCAACCTCTGTGCGGATTGTCGTCTTGTTCTCGGTAAGCTTGAATAGCCGTTCGAGTGAATTGGTCAGATATGCCTGTGTCACGCCGACTCCCAATTGCTGCGAGGTGCTATTTCATCCACTCATAGACCAGGTAGTGCTCTCCATCCATTCCCAGCCGCGTGTATACTTTCTGCGCGGTGGTGTTTCGTCTGTCGACGTAGAGCCTGATGCCGCGGACACTCTCGTCGTGCCGGGCAAGATCCTGTATGTATGCATAGAGCCCGGCATAGATTCCCCGGCCGCGCATTTCAGGTATCACATAAACGCTTTGGATCCACCAGACGACGCCGTGGCGCCAGTCGCTCCATTCATAGGTGATCATCGTCGAGCTGATGACACGCCCGTCCTTCTCGCAGACGAAATACCGGCCGTGGGATGGATCATCAAAGACCTCATTGACTCCCTTCGTACATATCGCGCGATCAAGCACGACATCTTCCGTCTCAAGCGCCATGGCTATTTGAAATTCGATGATGGCAGCGGCATCAGTTCGCACCGCCGAACGATATTTGATTTCAGACATTCCCTCAGACATAGATTATATACGCTCCAAAATAATTACTGATACTGTTGACGAATCAATGAAGATTTCGAATTATACGAAAAATTTAATAACTGATGTTACGCAAATAAGTATTTCTGAATCGGTTTGACACGTTCTTTTGAAGTAATTCAAACAGCCGGCGAAGCCGGCAGCAAGATGTAGCCCAGGGGTGGAGCGAGGCGAAGCCGAGCGGAACCCCGGGCAGTGCTGAAAATAGAACTCAAGCCCACGAAGTGGGCGGCAGATTTAGGGCCAAAGATTTAGTGGCTATTTTTCTGTCGCGCGTTTCACGGGCTCAGAATGATGTTGATTACGATACCCAGGGTTCGCTCGGCCTTCGGCCCCCTCCCGGGCTACATGCTGCCACCCGCTTCGCGGGTTGTGGACTAGTCAAATCAAGATAGAGAATGTTCCGTGCGTAACATCAGTTAATAATGGCAAGCCGCATTTTTTCGAGGATATACAAAGATCTGAAGGTTCTCGTCCATTGATCGCATGATTGTTTTCGTTTGTTTCGTTTATTTCGTCTGTTTCGTAATCTTCTTTTTTTCCTATCCCCGGAACTCCGCCAGCACCGGAACATCGTTTCTGTCGAGCAGTTCAAGCGCGGCGGCGATAACCTTGTGCTGCAATTTCGGGTGATCGGGCATGCCGAGCGGAAATCCCATGCGAAAATTGGCGAACAAGGCGCGTGGAGGCCTGATAATTTCGGTGACCTCACGCAGCAGAGTGATCGAAACCGTGCGGATTCCCTCGCGTTCGATTGCAGCCTGAACCAGACCGACCGTCTGGATGCACATGGGTCAGACAGGCGTCAGAAAGGCCACATCGACACCGTCATCCCGCAGCATGCGCGCCACCCGGGGCGCTGTCTCTTCAATCAGCGCCCCGGGGCCGACGATTGAGCCCATGAAGCTGAAGTGACGATGGTTAAGCGCTCCTATGATTCCCTGCTGCTCGAGTTCACGAAACCGGTCCAGAGGAAAGGCGATATTCTGATCGGCCTCCACGCCGCTGTGATCGAATGAACTGCTTCTGTGGGACTCAATCAGCGTGGCCACATCGACCGTATTGGGTATCTCTCGGAACGACGGATCGCCTTTCTTGATCGAATGATCGAAATCTTCCTGCTCCGGCAAGCGAAAACCGGCAGTAGTCACCAGCGCAAAGCGCGAGTGGCTCAGCGGCTTTTTCAAAGGCGCACAAGGCACGGGATCGATCGTATACCGGGAAAACGGATAGCCTTTCATGAAAAGCCTGACATACAATGCCAGATCTGAATAAGTTGCCATTGTTTTATTTTACAGCGTTTTCATCGGGTGTGCAGGCGAGGAGGGGGTACGAGCTCTAATTCTTTCATGATAATCTTTGACGGATTTATGAGGATCAACCTTAAGTTCATCATTACTTTATTGCTGATTCTGGTTTCGGCCATCGCCGCTCCCGGAACGCATGGCTTGGTGAATGGGCAGAATCCGGCCCAGCCTGCCGCGGCGCCACTTATTGACGCTTACGACCCGGCACACATCAACGGACTCGTATTCATCACTGGAAATCAAGGCAAGGCCAATATATTCGGAATTCGAATTCTGGTCTATCGTCAGGGAGAGCAGATCGACGACTCCCCGGTATCTTTTAATTTCGGGCCGCATTCTCCGAACGGGTCTTATGCCGCCGTCAACTGGGTGACCAGGCTGGATGAAAAGACCCCGGTAAATTTCCGCTGGAGCCGCTCGAGTCAGAATGGGGTGATCGGGCAGGTGACCGCGTCTTCAAACGTCAGAATAGCGATTGAGCTTTACAGGCCGTGGATCGACACTGGTGGAGTGCAGCAACAGGCCATCTTTCAACCTCAGCCGGATCGAAGGACAATTCTCGGTGAGCAGGTTCAGAACCGAATGACCTCTCCGGCCAACAAGCGGTTTCTGTTTAAATCGGATCGCGATTCGGCCGGAAACGCCGGTTATGAAGACGCCACGGCTATGCGGGAGATGCTTGTTAAAGATGGACAGGCGCAGCAAATAACCACTGCAGACGGATCCGGCTTATTTCTTCATGCCTTGCTGAGCTTCGATTTGAGCACGAATTCGACCATCGGTTTTGTGGCCATGGTCGGAGATAGCTTCGACGAGATGGAGCGGGAGGCGATCAAATCGCTTCAACAACCCGTCAACGATCAGCTCGATCGGGCGGATAAAAACTATCAAACAACGCGAACCGCCGGCAGCGGGGCCTCCGGCGACGGATTCGAGGCGTTAAACCGCATCGTCTGCTGGAATCGATTTTATGACCCCGTGAACAGGTCCGAGTACCTGTCGCCGCATCGAACCCCGGGAAGATCATTAAACAGCGTCGATAAGATTTCCGGGAGCACAGTCCTCGGATGGGAGTCGTTCCTGTTTGCGGCAATGGGAGCGATGATCGATCCGGAAACTTCCGTATCGACCGCCCGCCGAATTCTTGAAGGCCAGATGAGCGACGGACGTGTCCCGCTGCGCATATCTGCCGGAAGCAGGTCGCGCGGCGAACCGGAAGTTTTAGCCGGACGTTCGATGCCTCCGATTGGCGCACTTGGCGTGTGGAAAATATATCTTGTTACCGGCGATATCAGCCTGCTGGCAAATGCCTTTCCACGGCTGCTTAAATGGAATGACTGGTGGCTGGCCAATCGCGGGGACGGACAGGCATGGAGAGACGGCAATTCTGACGGGCTGCTTGAATTGGGCTACGATCAGGAACTTGAACTCGGCTCGCTTATGCGCGCGCAGCGTACCCGCACCAGTGCAGCTCAAACAGGCATTTTCGGAATCAGGGCTCGCTGACCGCCCGCAGTGGACCAGCGAAAATGGGGTCAGACTCAACGAGAAGACCCACACGGCCGAGTTCACTCCGGTTGGGCTCAATGCCCTTTACGCGCTCGATACCGAAATGCTGCTGCAGATCGCCCGCGAACTCGGCCTTACAGAAGATGCTGAAAAGCTCCGCGCCCGATACTCGTCGCTCAAGACAAAGATCAATGCCGATCTATGGAGCGAGGAGGACGGTCTCTATCTCAACAAGGACTGGGATGGAAAATTCTCTCGCCGAATCTCGCCTGAAAATTTCTATCCATTGATTGCCGGGTTGCCGGATGAAGGCCGGGCAAAACGCATGATGGAAACTCTGCGCCGGGCCGACAAACTCTGGGGTGAAACCATTATCCCAACCATCTCCCGCGATGATGCAGCATTCTCGGCACAGACTGTGGGTCGTGGCGCAATCTGGTCTTTGATGAACTACCTTTTATATCAGGGCCTGAGGCGGTATGCCTTCAACGATCAGGCAGGCGAACTCGCCGCGAAAAGCAACCTGCTGTTTCGGACCCAATGGGAAAAGACCGGCAGAGCGTATGATCACTTCTCGAGCGACGACGGCAAGCCGGTCGATCCCGAACAGCCATCTATGCACCAGTCCATTCCCGGCCTGATGCTGTGGCCTGCGATCGAGGAGATCATCTATGCCGATCCCTGGGCAGGTTTTTCAGTTGGGAGCGTCAAGGCAGCCAATGAGTCGCGGCTTGACCGGATCAGATTCGGCGGCTTCATCAACGATATCATCTCGGGCCCCAAACGGACCGTCATCCGCAGATCGGGCAAAACCGAAGTCGAATGCGAAGGCCCCGTCAGGCTGAGATCATTTCGCAGCACCGAGGCTGTTACGGCTTTTGCAATTGAATCGGGCGCGCAGGTCCGCGTTCTGATTCCGGCAATCGAGGGAAGAAAGATCACCGTCTCTGTCGATGACATAATCATCGGCAGCACCGCCCCGGGGGCTCCAGCCAGCTTTAAAGTCCCCGCAGGTCAACACAGAGTCTTCATCGTAAAATGAAGGGGAAGAATGGAGAATGGAGAATGAAGAATGGAAGACTGAGTGGGAATCTGCAAGACCTCAACAGATATTCCCCATTCTGCATTCTGCATTCTTCATTCTTCATTCTTCAACATCTCGGCGGGAAGACCGGGACGATGAGGGTCGCAGCCTGAGTCAGCGTCAGCTGATTCAGGTTGTGGCTCTGGCTGAAAGCTCCCGACTGAGCATTCGAGTTCTCGTTGAGGTTGATGATCGCCCACAGGTTATGCCTCGCTCTCGTCAACTGGTCGTTAGCCCTCGCGTGGCAGATACGCATACGCTGCTGCGCCGACAATGAGACAGGCGAGGGCCACAATGTCAGCGGCGTACACACGACCAACCTGTGCGTTGTAGCTACCGATCGACCAAGCCAGATAGAGGATGACAGCTCGCTGACGAAGCCTGCGACAAACGAAGCCAGTTGGTAGCCGGGCCGAAAGGCGGCATACAGCAGAAATGCGCCAAGGAGACCGAACAGAACCGCTCGATGGCGCATTAGGATTGCCAGGTTCGGGTCATCGAACGAGAGGCCATAGGGCACGCTCAACCGTGCACCTCCAGGCACGCTGAGCATTGCCGGCGCAAGGAATGCTTGAATTATAAGGCTTTTCTGCGCCGGCATTGCGAGGGAAGCGAAACTGGCGGTATGTTTTTTCGCCGCCAGTTGAGCCGTTCCCTGCAAGCGCATGTTGGATCCTTTTTGGGAATCAATTAGTCAATAATAGCTCACAACTTTTCTGGCCAAATAACTTTGAACTTTTTGGAGCATTTCCAGTAACTATGTTTCCATCTACTATCACACCCGGGCCAGTATATTTTGCGCCCTTGCTGCTGACGCTGGTGCCGACGAAGCCTATTTCACCTCGACTTTGCGCGCCGTTCCTTCCTTGAGGTTCAAATCGAGATACCGGTCGGCGGCAACGTTCGCGACCTTCACCTTTCTGCCACCAGGCAGCCGCACTTCGAGATTCACGCGGCCGATTTTCCCCAGCCCAAAGTGCGCTTCGAGGGCGCTGCTCGATTTGTAACCCTGGTTCGAATAGATGCCGCGCATGCCCAGCAGCCGGTTTGTCCCGGGTTCGCGCACTTCGACGCTCGCGCCGAGGAGTTGCGCATCGCTGACACCGGAGAATCGCACTCGCAACCAGTGATTTTCGCGCGCACCGCGAGTGCCAGCGTTCATAAAGACCATGCTTTCGTAGCGGTGCGGGTCGCTGGCAACCCCCGTGTTGTCCGGGTCGGCGGCAATAATCAAATCGAGCAGGCCGTCGTTATTGAGGTCGGCCGCCGCGCCGCAGATGCCCGTGCCGTTGAGTCCGGAGATGGTGGTCGGCTGCGGCTCGAATGTCCCATCGCCGCGATTCAGAAACAGGAACGAGCGTGTTTCAATCGCCGGCGACTCCAGCCGGTCAAAGACGACGATGTCGAGCCAGCCATCGTTGTTGAAGTCGGCAAAAACGGCATCGGAATACAAGGCCCGATTGTCGAACGGGTTCTTCGGCGTCAATCCGGGCTGCGAGCGAATCTTCCGCGCCGCAGGGTTGAAGGCCTTTATGGCGTCGCTGGGTGCGGCATCGAAGAAAGCAAACCACTCACGGTAGCTCTGATTGAGTCGCGCCAGTCCGGACTTTGCGGTGGCTTCCTCGAAACGAAAGCCGCCGCGGTTATACCAGAACCGCGCGCCCACATCCTCTGTCGCGGGCCGATTGAATGGATCGCCACCGCCCACGGCTAGCGCGTCGAGCAACCCATCGTTGTTGACGTCGCCGAAAAAAAGATACGGCAGGCCCGGCGCCCGCGCTTCGGTCATCGGCACGAGCCGCTCCACATTGCGATCGTAGCGCAGCCGGGCCTCACAGGCGAACCCGTTGTCCGTGACTTTCTCGAACTGAAACCGGCCCGACTCGGCGAGAAGATTTCGCCAGTTGAAAATGCCATGCCGATACTCCGCCGGCGAGAAAGGCAGCGTCGGCGGCTGCGCGGCGATGAGCAGCACGTGTGTGCTTTGAATCAGGTCCAGGTCGCCGTCATTGTCGATGTCACGCAGCGCGAGATTGGGCCCTGCTTTGTCCCGCGCGCTGTCGTGGTAAAAGCCGCCGAAGTCCGGGATGAGGTCCGTGCCGCCGATGTCTGTAAACCTCCCGCCCGCGAACTTTCCATCCTTCGGCTGGAAGACGAGCAGCGCCGATTTCGGCAGTCCCTCGAAGGCATTCACGATATTGTCTGCCCCGAGTGCGATGTCGATGAAGCCGTCGCGATTCACATCGCCCAGGCTCACCTGACGGTTGTAGGCCATTTCATTGAGCGCGCCGTATTCGACGGAGACATCGCGGAACCGGTCGAGACGACCGTCGCTCAGAAAAAGGCTGCAGCCAACAGGCTTGAAACCCTCGCGAATCTTTCCGTTGCTCATCGGCGCTTGCCGCGTGATGAATATATCGAGCAACCCGTCACCGTTGAAATCGGCCAGCGCCGGCACCTGCCCGCCGCGCCATCCCTGACTGAGGTCATCCGGGGTGGCCGCCGATCCAGTGAGCGTCACGGCCTGCGCCTGGAGACGAAATCCGCCGAAGTTCAGCAGCAGCCGCAGCTTGTCCTTGGGATTGCGGGTGCGTTTGACACCGCCGGTCTCATCGGCCCACGTCGCGTCGAGGGCGAAGGGTTCCGTGGTAACGGTCAGAATGTCGAGGTAGCCGTTCTTATCAAAATCGCCGAGTGCAAACCCGTTCAGCCCTTCGCGAAAATCCGTAAAGCCCGGAACATGAATCGCCTCGAACATCTGCCCGGTGCCCGCCGCGTCGCGAGTGGCGTCGCTATCCGGGAGCGCCTTCAATTTGCCCGGCGCGTTGTCCGATGCTGGCTTCGAAGCAGGTGGCTGGTTCTGCGGCACTGACGGCTTCGTCACGGCGGAAGGCTTCATCGGGTGCTTTTGGAAAAACTCCCACATCAGATCGTTGGCCAAGATGTCCTTGGTGGACTTGCCCAGCCAGGCAGGCGGCTCCATCCCGGGCCAGGTGTGACCGCCGCCTTCGATTTCGATCAGCACGACCTCCGTGCCGTCCTTGCCACCGCCCCACGTCTTGCGCGTGACGCGCATACCGTCGTCGGCCTTGTCCGGCAACGCAACAATCTCCGGCTTGTCATTGCAGCCGTTCGCCTTGACCCAGTTCTGAATGGAGTGGTCCACCGATTTGAAGTCGGTCACGCCCTTGGCACCTGCCGCTCCTTTGCCGAAGCCACCATTGAACGGCGCGAACTCATCCGCTGTACCGTGAAAGTGCATAACGGAAACAGCGCGCCGCGGGCGGCAGGCATCCATCATCAACGGGCCGCCAACCGGCGCGATGGCGGCGATACGATCGGACAACTCTGACGCGAGGTAATACGCCATGATGCCGCCATTGGAGAGGCCTGTGGCGAAGACGCGGTTGGTGTCCACGTTCGCGACCTTCGCCAAATCGTCCAGCAACGCGCGGGTGAAGCCGACATCGTCGATCTTGTTCTGCATGGCATAGGCGCAGCAACCACCGCCGTTAAAGGTCAACCTGTTGTTGTCCAGCGCACCCGTGCCAAAGGGATACACAACAATGAACCCGGCCTCTTCCGACTTTGTATTCATACCCGAGAGACGCACCATGCTCTCGGGATTGCCACCACCTCCGTGGAACACCAGGATGACAGGCGTGGGACGATCGGCAGCGTATTTCTTCGGCACATGCACCAGGTAGCGGCGCTGTAAACTGCCAACGGTAACCGTTCGTGTGTGCTCGCCCGGTTCCAATATTCCCTGGCCGCTGCGATCGAGGCCGCTGCCGGCCGGCCGCGCCACTTCCTCCGCCATGAGTGTCACGCCGGTGAGAATGACTAACAAGCTGATGATGGTGGTGATGGTTGTTTTCATTGTTTCTCCTTCAGAGCTGTCCGCGTAGAACGAATCGGTGTTGCCGTTTGCGTCCATGATAAGTCACGGAGGAATGGCGCCTGCAATACGGCATCCTCGTAAAACGGCCTCGGCGCCCAGGTACTTTTCAACGTCATGTGATTACTGCCCATGCTGTGTAGCCAGTAACCTGGCAGATTGGCAAAACGCGCGTGGGGACTGCGGATGACTTCCAGCTTGCCGGTCTGCCGCGTCGCGCCTGTTGTGGCGGCGCCACGTAATGAAGCGGGCACGGCGGCGCGCCATCCCTCTTTCAGTGTCTTGCGCATTTCGGCCAATACCGGCGCGGCTTTCGGATCATTGACCAGATTGGTGAATTCGTGTGGATCGGTCTGATGATCGTAAAGCTCCGCCGTCATTTCATCGCCCCACTCAGTGTAGCGGTAACGCTCCGTGCGCACACTTCGCCCCATCAGGTTACGCCGCGCGAGCGTTGTGAACGCCGCTTTCTTCCACGCCTGTTTGGGATTGTCGAGCAACCGCGCGAAGCTCAGGCCTTCGACACCCACGGGCGCGGGCAAGCCGCAGAGTTCCGCCAGCGTCGGATAGATATCCACGAATTCCACGAGTCGTGGTGAAACAACATTCGCGCGTTTTTTCGGCGCGACAACAATCAGCGGCGCGCGGGCGCATTCTTCAAACAGTGTCAGCTTGCGCCACAGGCCGCCGTGTTCGCCCAGGTGAAAACCGTGATCGCCGATGAAAACGATGATCGTGTTGTCGCTCAGCTTCAACCGATCCAGCGTGTCGAGCAGAATCCCGACTCCGGCATCCATCAGCGAAGTCGCCGCGTGATAGGCTGCGATGGCCTGCCGCCGTTGCGCGTCGGTCAACACCTCATCGCCGGAATGATGCGTCAGCGCAGGCGCGGGAATGTCGGCGCGGTCATTGGCGGGTGTGGCGGGAAGCGGCGCATGGCCTGCGGATAAAGGTCAAAATACTTTTTCGGCGCGATCCACGGCAGGTGCGGTTTGTGAAATCCGGCGGCGATGAAAAACGGTTTGTCCTGGTTCGCTTCGAGCAATTTGGCCACGCGGCGCGCCGTATTGCCGTCGGGTTCGTCTTCGTCTTTGGTGTTGGTCGCCCGCCAGGTGAGCGGCACGCCGCCTTCATCGCCGGGCTTGAGTTGCTTGAGCAGGGCGTCGCGCGACAGCCCCGTGCGCCCGCGATAATTCATCCGCTCGGCATCCGGCGGTTTGGTGCGGTCAGCCACTTCCGACCCGTCTTCGTCGGGCACGAAATAGGCCGACGGGTCAGCGTCTTCCGATACATCCCACGAAACCAGGCTGTTGTAAGTGTCGTGCGGAATCTTGCCGATGCGCGCGGTGAAATAGCCGTGCTGTTTGAAGTATTCCGGCAACATCACTACGTCTTTCAGATTCGTGCGCGGGTCGGTGGCATTGTTGTAGATGCGCGTCGTTTCGGGGCGGCGGCCGCTCAGGAATGACGTGCGCGACGGGCTGCACAACGGATACTGGCAATAGGCGCGGTCGAATTTGACGCCGCGTTTGGCGAGCCGGTCGAGATTGGGCGATTTGGTGATCGCGTCGCCGTAGGTGCTGAGCGAAGTGTTCAGATCATCGGCGACGATGAACAGCACATTCAGCTTTTTCGTTTGTGGCTGTGCGACAGTGCGCTGAAGCGCGACACCAGCACAGAGGGCGAGGATGGAAAGAAACGCAGCGGATAATTTTAAGATCTTTTGCAAGTTGTTCTCCTGCTATGTTGACCTCAGCCAAAGATGCCGAGGGGCGCAAAATCTCCTTTGAACTCGCCTGCGCCGCGCAGGCCTTGACCTTGCAGCAACGTTTCGAGGACAACCTGAAAAACAACGCCGCCCACAAACATCACCAGCAGGCGCGCGTCGCGTTTGCTCAGGGAAAAATACAACGCGATGGCCAGGCCGATGATTGCCGAATTCGGGAATATGTTTGGCGACCGGCTCGTCGAGGTCGAATTTGCCGCGCTCCCATTGTTGCGCGACGGCGACGGCGGTGATGGCTTTGGTCGAAGAGAACCAGATCATCATCGTGTCAGTCGTCATCGGCACATCGGCTCGCGCGAGTCCCAGCGCAAAATCCGCGAGCGGTTTGCCGTGCCGCGAGACGTAAACCTGGCTGCCGATTTGCACTTTATCCGCCTACAATTTCTCGAGCAGGGCGACGGTGCATGGCAACGCTTCTTTCGGCGCCGACAAGTTCGGATTGCTTTGCCGCGCTTGCGCGATGCGTGGGAACAGCGCCAGCCCCGCTGCGCCAACCGTCAAGCCCATCATCTAGCCGCGCGATAAAAACGTCGAGTGGAACTCTGTTGCTATTGGTTCTGCCTCAAAAATACAGTTTCAGTGCAAACTGCATCTGCCGCGCATCTTCTGCTGCCAGCAACCGTCCGAAATTCGCTGAGCCCAGAACCGAAACCGGCGTCGTGAAATTCGTGCGATTGAAAACGTTGAAGCCCTCAACGCGAAATTGCAGCCGCATCGTTTCGGTAAATTTGAAGTTGCGTTGCAACGACACATTCGTGCTGAAATGACCAGGCCCGCGCAGGTTCGAAAAGGTGCGCGGTGAATTGCCGAAGGTGTATTGCGGCGGTGCCTGGAACGCGGCGGTATTGAACCATTGCAACGACGTTTTCCGTTGGGTCGCGTCGGCAATCACGGGATCGCCAATCAGATTCGGACGCAAACCACCCACTGCCGCAGTGCTGCCAACAAAGGCCAGGCCTTGCAAGCCATTGCTCACCGCCAGAATGTTGAGCGGGAAACCGCCTTGCGCCTGCACAATTGCGTTGACGCCCCAACCGCCTACGATTTGCCCGATCACGCCTTCTTTCAACCAGCGCCGGTCGTAGCCGAACGGCAGTCGCCACGTCACGTTGCCGATGAAGCGATGCCGCACGTCAAAGGTCGAAAGCCCCTTGTTATCGCGGCGGTTGTAGTAATTCTGATAGTTCGGATTCTGAATCGTCGGCCCGGCAGAGATGGACGACACGTCGTCAATCGTCTTCGCGAACGTGTAGCTGCCGTTGAAGAGCAGGCCGTCGCTGAAGCGCCGCTCGACACGCAGTTGCAGTGAATGATAGGTCGCGTGCGATTCGTTCATGTTGTACGACACGACGTTGCCGAATTGCGGGAACGGGCGCAGCAATTGTCCCACCGACAGGGTTGCCCGTCCGAGGATCGAAGTCGCTGCCGGACGCTGATCTGCGGGCAACGTCAAAAACGGATTCGCCATCAGCGTATTCAGCACCGTCGCGCCCAGCGCCACCGTTTCCGGCGTCAGTTGATTGAGGTCGGTTGGCCCCGAAAGCAAGCCAATACTCGCGCTGCCTGCGTATGCTGCTTGAACTTTCAAATGCCACGGCAATTCGCGTTGCAAACTCAGATTCCATTGGGCGATTTTCGGCTGGCGAATGTCGCGCACTTTGACCGGCAGCGATTGTTGCCCGTAGCCGTAAAACGCGCCGGGGAAAGTAGCGGGAACTTGCACGATGCCGTTGGGAAATGGATTGCTCAGGCTCGTGCCGGGCGTCGGTGTGACGTTGTCGAGCGAGGCGATGAACGGCGTTTCGCCAATGTCTGATAGCGCGTAGGTCGCCGTCGAAAACCCGCCGCCGGAATTTGACGCATAGAAAATGCCGCCGCCCGCGCGCAACACTGTCTTGTCATCCAGCTTGAACGCGAGTCCGATGCGCGGCCCCCAATTGTTCAGGTCGCGGTCGAATTGCTCGCGGCTGCTCACGCCGTTGCGACCAATCGGAGTGACCGTGCCGCGCATGTTGATCGTGCGCGTGCCGAGGTTCGTGGCGGCGGGAAAGGCTACGGAAAGGCTGCTGACCGGGAACTGCCCGTTGCGGTCGAAATTCGTCAACCGATTGAAGCGTTCTGTGTTGCCTAAATCCGCTTCCCAGCGCAGCCCCAGATTCAGCGTCAGCCGGTTGTTGACCTTCCAATCGTCCTGCGCAAAAAAGGCGTAGTACAGATTCTGCACCGCCGGTTGTGGCACAATCGCCAACCGCCCCGCGTTCGGATTGCCGAGCAGCAACGACGCGACGGCATCGCCCGATTGCGTGTCGTTCGCCGTGCGCGCCGTGAATCCGCGTGTGAAGGTGAAGTTGCCCGCCGGGTCATCAGGCCGATAGTTGTAGATGCGATAGGCGCGCTGGTTTGCGCCCAGCTTGAACGAATGCGCGCCCTGCAACAGGCTCACATCCTGATTGAGCGTGAAGGTGTCCTGATTATTCAGCGCGTTGCCAAAGCCGCGCGTCGGGCCGAGCGTGGTGTAACCCGCCACGGTGGTGCTCGGAAAGACACGTGTATCGCCTGAGGCCTTTCGCCAGATACGCCGGAAAGCCGAGCGTGGTGAGATCGAAGCCATCCGAGAACTGTGTCACCCGATTATTAAAGCGCGTCACACCCGCGTTGAAATGCGCGACTACGCGCGGCGAGGCCGTCCAGACGTAATCCAGCACCAGCGACACCGGACGGTTTGTTACAAACGGACCGCCCTGCGTTCCGGCGATGGAGCCAGGAAACGGCCCGGCGTTCTCAGTGGAATTGAAATCCTTGATGATGCGCCCGTAAACCAGGTGTTTCTGCGAGAGGTTGTAATCCAGCCGCACGACCATCTGATTTTCAGTATTGGAAATGGGCGAATTCACGACGTAGTTATTGGTGAAGCCCGCGCGATTTGGCAGCGGATAATAGGCCGCGAGGTTGCGCCCGACGACATTCTGCTGTGCCCGGGGAATCACGTTGTTCGCAAAAACAATGCGCGATCCGGCGCCGGGCTGCCCGGCAGCCACCAGCGCGCCCGGCACGTAAATCATCCCAACGCGCGCCGGAATCAAGGCCCCGCTCGTGTCGCGCACATTGACGCCTGTAATCGCCGCGCCGAGCAGTTCAGAAAAATCGCCGTCGCGTTGTTTAAGTGTCGGCACATTCGATTGCCGCAACTGCGCCTGCCGCACGCGCAACGCCTCATAGTTGAAAAAGAAAAACAACTTGTCGGATTTCTTCACCGCTGGGCCACCCGTGCCAAAGCGCGGCAGATAGACGGGGCCACCCAGATTGCCGCCGAATTGGTTGAAGCGGAATTTGCTTTTTTGCAAGCCCGTCTGATTGACGAAAAAATTAGTGGCATCCAACGCATCATTGCGCAGAAATTCAAACAGCGTCCCACGCACTTTTGTCCCGCCCGAACGCACCGAAAAGTTGAGCGAGCCGCCGCCCGTGCGCCCGTATTCCGACGAGTACGAATTGGTGATGATGCGGAATTCCTGAATCGCTTCGGGTGAGGGCCGCAAACTCGGCAGGTTGTCGGCTTTGTTTGTGACCGGCACGCCGTCCACCACGATTTCATTCGTCAGCGTGCGTCCGCCATTAATCGAAAGTTCGCCGACGCCGCCTGCGCCTAGACTGGGAATCGCGCTGCGCGATCCCGGCGAACTGCTGACCCCTGCTTCGAGCTGAGCGAGCTGAAAGACATTGCGCCCGTTCAACGGCAAATCGTCTATCTGTGTCCGTTGCACGACCCCGCCGAGCGCGCCCGACGCCGTGTCGAGTTGCAATGAGGCTTCGCTGGCGGTCACGGTGATAGTGTCGGTGATGTTCCCGGGTTGCAGCACGATATTTAGCTCAGCGTTTTGCGCAACAGCCAGCTCAAATCGTTCAAGCTTGTAGCTCTTGAATCCTTGCGCCTGCACTTCCAGCGAGTAGCCGCCAGTTTCCAGGAAAGTGAAGTTGTATTGGCCATCGCCTCTAACAGCAAAGGTGCGTTTCAGCCCGGTCGAGGCCTGAATCAAAGTCACGGTCGCGCCAGGGGTGACGTTTCCAGTGCCGTCAGCCACCGTGCCTCTGAGCGTAGCCGTGGCCGTTTGCGCGAAGCCGGCGCTGGTTAAGCCAACCAGCAAGAACAACGTAACAAGGACGAATTTATCCAGTTTAGACATGTTGATGGAACCTCCTGAAACCTATATTCGGCTGCGTTGCGCAGCTTTCACGGGGCGACCTTTGCCTCCCCTTAGCGTTGTCGTAGTTTGGGCGACGGCACGCAAGCGCGCGCGCGTCGTTGGGCGCAAAAGCGCAGCCAGCGCAGCTTTGGTGAACTCTTCGACCATCTGTTCGCGCGTCAACCGGCCAGCAGAACTGTACCAGCGCGCCAGCCAGTGCAATTGGCCGATCAGATTCTGTGTGGCAATCGTGACATCCAGATCATGTAATTTGCCTTCAGTTTTGAGGCGCTCAATGATCCCGCGCACGAATTGGTAATAGCGCCGCCGCCGCGCTGCGACTTTACGTAAATCGTCTTTCGCCAACCCATTGCTTTCGTCCAGCAAAATGGTCATTTCCATCCCGTTATCAATGATCAATTGCGTATTCAGTGTGATGACGGAACGTAATTGCTGTTCGGCATCCGGCAACAGCGCTGAGGGCGCCATCACTCTGTTTTCCAGCAGTTCCAGGCGATAACTCATGATCTTGAAGAGCAGACTCTGTTTGCCATCAATGTAATGATACAAACCGCCCTTCGTGACGCCGACCGCATCCGCGATGTCCTGCAACGAGGTCGCGTCATAGCCCTTTTCGTGGATAACGCGCGCGGCGGTTTGGTAAATCAGCAACAGGCGATCATCTTCTCCCAGCCGCGACAGTTTTATGGGCGCGCCAGTTTTGCCGGCCAAATTGGTTTCCCGCAAGCTCTTCCTCATTTCACAGGTTGTTTTGCCGAAGGTGTCTTAACTTCATATTTCTACTTGTTGGTAGAAAAAACCAACCGGTTGGTAGAATTATACCAAAAAACGAAAGGCGTCAAGCCGGAACCTCGATTGGCAAGGTAACTCCTATTACTATACCAAGCGCGGGCATAAATTGAGCATTTGAGGAATCTTTCGTAGCGTGTTGTTGTCACAAATACTTGTCCGAGGAGACACTCAAATGACCAGCTTAGAATTTACCACAGAGGAGATCCAAACTTTGCATCACGTACGCTTTCATCATCCACACCCGCGCGTGCAAGGGAAAGTGGAAGCCCTCTATCTGCACGCCACGCGCGCGCGATGCAACAATCCGGCCTTGACGCTGCCGGTCGTCAGTTTCTTGCGCCAGGGGCCATTGGCCAGGGTTTCGCCGGTCTGGCGCAACGAGGCATAGCCTGCCAACACCGCCAGCGTGCAAACCAGGCATAGCAAGATTTTAAGCAGTAATTTCATGGCGATCTATCATTGTTGTACACGCGCCAGATCAGTGCCGTAACGGCGCGCGGCCAGCCACGCCGGAATGGCGGCAGTGAATCCGATGCAGGCGCAAATCAACAACCCGCGCCACAGGCTTTCGCGGTCGCCAATTGCACCCGATACCAGTGGCCCTAGTCCCGTGCCGAGCAAATTCAGCGCGAGCAATAAAAACGCCACGGCAGTCGAACGAATGCGTGCGGGCGTCAAATCCTGCACGGTCGCAAAGACGGGGCCGTACCACATGGTGCTGCCCAGACTCGAAAAGAACCAGCAAACGTAAAACAAATAAAAGGGCGTTTCGGTTGAGAGCGTATAAAACAGCAGCGTGAACGGCATGAAACACAAAACATTGGCGACGAGAAACCACATGCGCCCGCCGACCCAGCGCCGCTGAAACCAATCGCTGACGTACCCGCCCAGGATCGTGCCGAGCATACCGGCGACGGTAAAGATGCTGGCGCTGGTGAAAGCGGCCTGTTGATAGGTAAAGCCGCGTTCGAGGTTGAGCCACGTCAGCACCATGCTCGAAGCACTGAAGGAGAAGCTGATGATCACGCCCGCCAGAATCGCCAACAACAACGCAGGCATGCGGCGTAAGGTCTGAAATAGTTCGCGGTAAATCTCGCGCGTCGTCAATGCTGCTTCGGCTTCGGCTTTGGTATGGAAGGGTTCGGCTCGTTCCGCCGCTTCGGCCTGCCCGCGCTGCGGATTGCGAATCATCCGCACTAGCGGCACGAGCAACAGCCCCAGCACGCCCAACACGTAAAAGCATGCGCGCCAGCCATAACGCGGCGCGATGTAACCCGCAATCAGCATGCTCACGCCCGAACCCAACGGCACGCCTGCGTAATAAAACCCCGAAGCGAACGCGCGCTTTTTCGGCGGGAAAACATCGCCTAGCAACGAGACCGCGGCCGGTGCCAGCGTCGCTTCGCCCACGCCAACGAGCAGGCGCGCCATGGTCAGGTGCAGAAAATTCACCGCCGCGCCCGATGCTGCTGTCAACGCGCTCCACAACGCCAGGCCTCCGGCCATCAGGCGCGGGCGATTCATGCGATCTGCCGCGTTGCCCAGCACTATCCCCATCAAGGTATAAAACGCCAGAAAGATGTAGCCGTACAGCAGCGCAATTTTCGCCAGTGACAGACCCAGCTCCGCCCGCAACAGCGGGGCCAGATAGACGATCAATTGCCGGTCAATAAAGTTGATGACGTTGAGCAGTGTCAGAAAGAACAACAGCCCATACGCCTTGCGGCTGGAATAGTGATGATCCATAAAGATATTCGATGCAGTTGAGGGAACGGTAGCGACCTGGCGACTGTGCGTTGTTCACATCCAGAGTCACTGTATCACTTGTATGTTGAGTTCCAACACCGCGCGCTACAACGCGCCGGTGAACTTCCTGGGGGCACTTGGGAAAGGTGATGGCAGCAATCTGACAGGTCGCTGTCGCCTTTGAGCCTGAGCGTTAGATGCAGGCTGCCATCACCAGACGTACTGCCAAGCTCGGACGGTATCGCATGACTAGACGCAGCGGAGTCCAAGTCTGAATCGGCAAGAACGAAGTCGCGTCATACCCTTTTTCATGAATCGAGGGCGTCGCTGTTTGATAAATCAGCAAGAGGCGATCATCTTCTCCCAACCGCGACAGTTTAACCGGCGCGCCAGTTTTGCTGGCCCAATTGGTTTCCCGCAATCTCTTCCTCATTTCACAGGTTATTTTGCCGAAGATGTCTTAACTTCATATTCCAACCGGTTGGTAGAAAAAACCAACCGGTTGGAATAATTATACCAAAAGTCCAAAACCGTCAAGCCGGAACCTCGATTTGCAAGGTAACGCCTATTACTAAGTGTGCGCCACGCAGGTGGATAGCCCCACGGTCTGGTCAGCGCCGTTCTGAGTCGGTGGGCAGGCAAAACGCAATACGCCTCCGGGCAGGAAATGATGCCGCTGCGCACGCTGGCGATTGGCCGGGAAAGGACTTTTATCCAATTCTAGCCGTTTGTCCGCCATCCACTGGCAAGATCGCCCCAGTAATAAATTGCGCTTCATCCGACGCCAGAAACAGCGCCGCATACGCCACATCCCAGGCCGTGCCCATTTTGCCGCGTAAGGGTACCTGCGCATCGCGTTCGCGGATGAGTTGGTCTTCGCTGATCTGCCGTGCGCACGACTGGCCTTTGATTGCCATCGGCGTATGGATCAAACCCGGCATGATCGCATTCACTCGGATGCCGTATTTGGCGTTGGCCATCGCCAGCCCTTGTGTCAAGGCGTTGACTCCGGCTTTGGAGATTTTGTAGGCCATCAGCCCAATCGAACAGACGGCAGCCACGGACGAAATGTTGATGATGCAACCGCTGCCTTGTTCTCGCATTACCGGCACAGCTTCGCGGCAAGCGAGAAACATGCTTTTGAGATTTACGTCCATCACCCTGTCCCACGCCGCTTCGGTCAATTTTGTCAGTCCGGCTTCGCCGACGCCAACGCCGACGCCAACGTTGTTGTGGAGAATATCTATGCGGCCATAAGTGGCGAGGGCGGTTTCGACGAAGGCGCGGCAAGCGGCGGCGCGCGTGACATCGGCGGCAACGGCGTAGCACTTGCCGCCTTCGGCTTCGATCATCGTTTGCGTTTCGCGCGCCGAGGCGAGATCACGGTCTACGAGGACGACGCGGGCGCCTTCGCGCGCAAACAGGATGGCCGTGGCGCGTCCGTTGCCGATAGTATCGCCCGGCATTTGCCCTGCGCCGGTCACGATGGCGACTTTATCCTGAAGCCTCATGACGGGAATCCTTCCTTGTCTTCTTCCAATTGCACGCCGATGGAATTCAGCACCAGCGCCAGCATCTGGTATTGGCCGACGGTGAAGAGCAGGTCGAGCATTTGTTGTGTGTGGTAACGCGCTGTCAGTGCCTGCCAGACAACATCGCTGAGCCGCGCGGCGGCGTGCAATTCGTCCACTGCCCGCAATAGCGTGGCATCGAATGCAGCCCAGTCGGCGGCTTCCGGCCCTTGCGTGACGCGCAAAATTTCCTCGTCGGTCAGCCCGGCATCCCGACCGATTTGCGAATGCTGGCCCCATTCGTATTCACCACGTTGCAACCACGCGATGCGCAGAATCAGCAGTTCACGCTCACGCGCGGGCAGCGAGGATTTGTTGAGCAGATGCCCGCCGAAAACACGCCAGCGTTTGAGCAGTTTCGGGTGATGCGCGAGCGTCCTGAAAATATTCAGGATGCGGTCGCCCCGTCTGGCCTCCTCCATCAATTCGCGTGTTTCTTCGTCCCATTGCGTTTCGGGCAGCGGCGCGATGCGCGGCGTTTTCAGTTCCATTACATTACCTCCGTGAAAGTGTATTTCTGCTCCTGCGCCTGTTTGAGCAACGCGGCGGGTTCCGACAATTTGCCGCTCTCCATCACATACGCGATCTTCTGCGTGTTGCTGATGCTTCGTAGCGTCATCGACTCATTAAGGGCACGCGATCGGAAGCGTATTTCTTCGGCACATGCACCAGGTAGCGGCGCTGTAGTTCGCCGACGGTAATCGTGCGCCACGGCTCAGCGGCCCGATGCGTGGGCGAGACTTTTGCACGCAGCAAAAGGCGTGAACACTTGTTGGGTCCGTTAAAGCAACTGGTTGGGCGGGATGTCGCTACGCTCAAGTGGTCGTGTCCAAGTCAGTGAATAGCGCCATCCGGTACTCAACGCCTGGAAGCAAACGTTCAGCAGTACGGCATATCTCAGTGTAACTCACTGATGTTACGCATTATTCTTTCTCGCCCATTGAGCCAAGGTTTTCGGATCAATTCTATTCCTGAGCCTATCTCTTATGCCTTGTCGAGCCGGATTTGTCTTCGACGATTGGCACCAAACTCAGTGCAACCCGAAATTCAGGCCTAAATATCGAAAAGGGTTCTTTGCTTTTGTGTGAGCCCTGGCTCGCGGCTTGATCGTTATGGCTAGTCTAAGAGTGGCCGCCCCTGCGTTAGCTGAAAAAAGTAGCATCGAGTAAAAATACTTAAAATGAAAATTACATTCGACAAAAGGACGTTACGCCCGAGCCATCGAGTTGTCCATTATTATTTTCAACTTGTGTCCTACCAAAATAGAAACGTCCCCTAAGACAAAGAAGGACTAGATCTTTTCGCTTTTGGGGATGCGGGCCAAGTCTGGGGAGACAATCGATCGCGCTCCAATCCGCTGATCCTGGCCAACGACAGGTTCGCCTTTGCAATTGAATCAGGCGCGCAGGTCCGCGTTCTGATTCCGGCAGTCGAGGGAAGAAAGATCACCGTCTCCGTCGATGACATAATCATCGGCAGCACCGCCCCGGGGGCTCCAGCCAGCTTTAAAGTCCCCGCAGGTCAGCACAGAGTCTTCATTGTAAAATGAAGGGGAAGAATGGAGAATGGAGAATGGGGAATATCTGTTGAGGTCACAGATGCTTCCCATTCTTCGTTCTACATTCTTCATTCTACATTCTTCATTCTTCCTTCATTCTTCATTCTTCAGCATCTCGGCGGGAAGACCGGGATGATCAGGGTTGCAGCCTGAGTCAGCGTCAGTTGATGCAGGTTATGGCCCTGGTTGAAGGCTCCGGATTGGACATTCGAGTTCTTGTTGAGGTTGATGACCGCCCCGAACATTCCGTTTTCAGACAGCGAGTAGAGCTTCATCCATCCGGTGCGGCCCGGCGGAATCGCCGACTCGAATCGCGGAGCCGTCCTCGGGAAGCTGTTTGAGAGGCTGTTTCTCAACTGGCAGCCTCCGGTGATGTTGAAGCTGTAGCCCTGCTCGACGTCGTCGTAAAGCAGACCGAAGATCGTGCCCAGAGTCAGACCGCCGGCCGAAAGATTGCCTCCGAAGCGGTTGATTATCAGCATCGTGTCGTTGCCGTCGCCCTTTGCCGGGAGGTTGTCCACGGCCAGGACTCTTGGGACTCCGTTGTAGCTAACTCCGTCGAAGTTGAGCGTCGCTGTTGTGGAATTCGCGTCGCACAGCGGCAGCCCTCGGCCAGGGCCGAGATGGCCTCGGCTCCGAGGTTGGCGGCGTGGCCGCTGCTGAACTTCACATATTCATCACCGATCAGGTAGTTGAAGTCGATTGGGCATCCCCTGTCGTCAACCGCCACTGCAACCAGATACCCTGTCGTTCCCGGATCGATGTCCGATGCCAGGAAGGTGTAGGTCTGATTGGGCGTCAGGCATACATACATATCCGCCGCCGTGCACGAAACTCCGTCCACGAAGAAGAGGTGAACCGTGGCCCTGAGCACCGGATGAACATTTGTGATCGAAATCCGTGTGTTCTGTGCGTTGTAGTTCGCCGCATCGGAACTGTAGATGTTGTAGAAGAGGACCGATCCCGCCTTCTGATCGCTTGCCGGCGACTTGGCATCAGGAATCACCCCTGTGCCGAGCGCCGGGCAGTTGACCGTCAGGCAGGCCACAACGCTTCCCGCAGGGCTGGCGCCAACCGTACCCGATGACGTGATGCACATCTGCGTGCCGGTTACGACCTGGTCGCCGATCTGCGCCTTGTACTTGATCGTCACCGTCTGGTTTCCGGCGAGTGTTCCCGACCAACTGACGGTCGAGCCATTGACCACATTACAGGTCCCGACATTTGCCGAACACGTGCCCGGCACTGCGAGCAGGCCCGCCGGCAGCGAAGCCGTGAAAGTAGCCGATTGTGAAGAGTTCGCGCCGTTGGTCACTGTCGCCGTGACATCGACCGCGCCGCCGGGACCCGTGCATAGCGCAGGATCGGCGATGCTTGCCGTTACGCCGCTGACGGCTATGACAAACGTCGCATCGGTCTGTGCCCCGCAATTGTCTGTCGCGCGAATGGTGATCGTGTGGCTGCCGGCAGGGCCGGCATTCGAAATCGTCACCACCCCAGCCGCATTGACAGCAACCGTCCCGGTGAAGGTCCCCTTGCTTTGGACGATGATGGTCGACACGCTGCCGTTGTCGCTCGGGCCTGTTGCCGGGTTGATCGTCGTCCCGCTGCCGGCGATGACGTTCTGCAGTGCGCCGTAGCTCAGCGTCGGGGCAGTGTTGGCCGATACCGTCACATTGAGCGTGGTTTCGGTGAAGTCTCCCAGGCTGTCGGTCACCCGCAGCGTGAAGCTCGCATTGGTCGCCGTGCACGTGGCCACGACATCAGCCGTCACCACACCAGCAGCGGATACAGCGATGTTTGACACTGTCACGCCGTTGACCGTGGCAGAAGTTCCTCCGTCGACCTTGACGCTCAGAGTTTCCTCAGCGTCCTCAAGGTCGTTGACGTTGGCTATGGTTGAGTTGGCCGACGGGCTGCCTTGCTGCCGGCTCGTCGCCACCGCTCCGATCGTCGGCGGCGTGTTGACCTTGAGCGAGAAGGTCTGCTGTGTCTCTGCCCCGCAGTTGTCCTTCACCGTCACCGTGATTGTGTAAGTTCCGGCCGGGGCCGCATTGCTGATCGTGATCGCGCCGGTCATCGTATTCCCGACCAGGCTGCCGGTGAACGTGTTGGGCGAGGCCGTCGCCGTCACCGAGGCGATCGTCCCGTTGTCGGCCGGCGCCGCCGACGGCGTCACCGTCGTCCCGCCGCCATTCGGCACAGTCGTCGCGGCATAGGTCCCCACCGTCGGGGCCGTGTTCGCCGTCACCGTCACATTGAGCGTGGTTTCGGTGAAATCGCCCAGGCTGTCGGTCACCCGCAGCGTGAAGCTCGCATTGGTCGCCGTGCACGTGGCCACGACATCCGCCGTCACCACACCAGCGGCGGATACAGCGATGCTTGACACCGTCACGCCGTTAACCGTGGCCGACGTCCCGCCGTTGACCGTAACGCTCAACGTATCCTCCGCCTGATCAACGTCGTTGACGTTGGCTATGGTTGAGTTGGCTGACGGGCTGCCCTGCTGCCGGCTCGTCGCAACCGCTCCGATCGTCGGCGGCGTGTTGACCTTGAGCGAAAACGTCTGCTGCGTCTCTGCCCCGCAGTTGTCCTTCACCGTCACCGTGATCGTGTAGTTGCCCGCCGGAGCGGCATTAGTGATAGTGATTGCTCCGGTCATCGTATTCCCGACCAGGCTGCCGGTGAACGTGTTGGGCGAGGCCGTCGCCGTCACCATCGCGATCGTCCCGTTGTCAGCCGGCGGCGCCGACGGCGTCACCGTCGTCCGCCTCCCGTCAACAGGCTCGTCGCGGCATAGTTGCCGACCGTCGGAGCCGTGTTCGCCGTCACTCTGACCGTCAGGTAGCCCGTCGAGCTCGCCATGAAGATGTCGGTCACCGTCAACTCGACCGTGTTATCTCCGATCGCCGCGTTGCAGCCGGCCGCCACATCCGCCGTGATCGTCCCGTTCGTGTTGACGATGTTGGTCACCGTGATCCCCGCCGGCACTGTCGTTGCCGTGACGACCAGTGTTCCCGCCGACTGGTTCGCATCGTTAACCGTTGCGATCACCGGGTTGATCGCCGCCGATCCCTGCTGCCGATTGAGCGGTCCGCTTACCATGATCTGCGGCGGCGGATTGAGGTTGGTCAAGGAGAAGTTGACTCCGCTCGCGGCACCGTTGGCCGAGGCCGCCACGTTGTACGGGCCTCCCACCGTGCCGTTGGCCGTGACCGTTCCGGTTGTCGCTGTGCCGCCCGCGATCGTCGCCGGATTGCCCGCGATCGCCGCGCTCGCCCCGCTTCCCGGAGGCGTGAAGGTTACCAACCCTCCATTGACCGGCTCGCTGAAGGACGAGGTCACATTCACCGAGAGCGGATTGGCGAAGGCCGTGTTGACGAACGTGCTCTGATTGTTGCCGCCATTGATCGCCAGCGAGAAGCCTCGCGACTCGAAGGCTCCGATGTCGGTGGCCCCCACACGGGCAATCCCGCGCTGGTCGGCCGCGGGCGCTCCGCTGCTTGTGCCCGCGTTGATCGCCGGGCTCCCGGGGAGCAGCGCGTGCGTCTGCGTCGGCCCTCCGTAATTGCCCAGCGGCGCAAGCAACGCAACTATCGGGTTGACTATTGTTCCGACGATGTCGCCGTTGACTCCATTGGTGAATCCGCTTGTGCCGTCGCTGTCCAAATTATTTCCCAGCGAACTCAAAATGAATTGGGGCAAGGCAATCTGGTCGACATTGGTTGCGAAATTGCCGCCGCCGTTATTGAAAACAAGTGTGTTTTTGAGAGTCGTGGTGACCCTCGCGTTCGGGTCGGTATTTCCGCTGTCCGTCCAGACTGCGCCGAAAGGAGCAACCGAGGTGTTGTTCGTAATTGTGCAATTGATCAGGGCCAGGGTGCTCGTTGTGCGATAGTAGAGTAGATTGGCAATCCCACCTTGAGAGAGCTGACTGATATTCCCGCTGATGGTGCAATTGGTCAGGGTGGCGGTGGCATCCTGGATATTCACGCCGCTGGCCTGGAATGTCGTATTGTTTCCGCTCACCGTACTATTGGTCATAATCAACGGCGCGAAGCCTTGAAAAATGCCTCCGCCGTTATCTGCACGGTTCCCGCTGATGGCGCAGCCAGTGATGGTCAGGGTGCCGGTGGAATAGACGCCGCCGCCAAAACCCGTGCCCGCATCGCCATTTGAAATCGTCAGGCCGTCCAGCGTGACCGTCTTGCCGCTGTTGATCGTAAAGATTCGGAAAGCGGTCATGGAGTTGCGGCGGACATTCAGTTGATCCGCCCCCGGCCCGTCGATCGTCAGGTTCGGGTGATTCAGGTTGGGAAGCGCAGTCGCCAGGTTGATCGTCCCCGTGACGCTGAAATCGATCGTCAGCGGCGAGCAGGGCGGGATCGCGTTGGCCTCCATGATCGCCGCCCGCAGTGTGCATTTGCCGGTCGCATCCGCGCAGATGGTGTCTCCCGGCGTCGCGTCCGGCGTATCGCCCAGGTCGTTCACGGTAAACAGAGTCGGACAGGCCAGGATCCTCACCGTAAACGGCACAGAGCCGCTCACGCAGCTAGTCGTGACATTGCGCACGGTCAGTGTGCCGTTGTAGGTCGCCGGCGATGCCATCCCGGGCACCGTCAGGACGATTGGCGTCGAGGGCAGCGCCGCATTCGTCACATCCACGAAGCCAGCGGTATTGGCCGTCGCATCGTAGTCGATGCTGTATTGAGTCGGACTGCCGGTGGTCGCCGTGTACGGCAGGTTCGCGCTCGTTATTCCCGGCAGGACTGACGGGCTCGCTCCCAGCGTGATCGTCGGCAGCGGGTTGACCGTCACATTCTTGTTGAACGTCGTCGGACAACCAAATCCATCCGTCACTACCACCGTCAGCTTGACGGGACTAACTGTGCCGGCTGTCCAGGTGATCGAGGCGATATTCGTCGCGCTGGTGATCGTTCCGTTCTCGATCGCCCAGGCATAGCTCGCCCCCATCGTTGCCGTGATCGACGCCGGGTTGCCCGTCGATAAGGCGCAGACGGCATCCGGCGCCGTCAGCGTCCCGGCATAGGCGGTACAGCAGAGTTCGTATGCACCGATATCAGGAGTGTTGCCCTGCGGCCGCATCGTTCCGGTCTGATCCGTGGCGGGCGAGGTCCCGGAAGCCGCGTTGATCGCCGGGCTGTTGGCGAGCAGGGGCAGGACCGCAGGTTTGCACGTGCCCGCCGCACAATTGCTGAGCACGGCGAGCGCGCCGAGATTGGGATTGCTCGACAGAGTCGGGCTGCCGGATTCGGTCGCGCCGTTGATCGAGGTCTTCGCCATCACCAGGTTGCCGTTGCTGAAGGTGACGGTCGCGGTGTTGGCCTGGGTGCCGTCGCGTTTGTCGTTGACCAGATCGTTCGTGCCGCCGCTCGTCGTCGCCAGGATTGAATTGCTGATGGTGGCGGTCGCGGTGGAAGCCGAGCCGTCCTCAATCTTGTTGCCGAAGGCCAGGTTGTACACCGCGCCGCCGTCGGCCTGTGCGCTGCTGCCGCCTGTTCCTGCCGTCACGGTGTTAGCCGCAAGGGTGGAACTGGTAATCGTGGCCGAGCCATTGAGGTTGAAGATCGCTCCGCCAAAACCACTTCCGCCGTTCGCACCATTGCCGCCTTGCGCCGTATTGAGCGTCATTGTGGTGTTGATGATGGTGAGCGTGCCACGATGGTTGAAAATTGCCCCGCCCATCCCGCCGCCTCCTCCTCCGGAGTTGCCACCAGCGAAGCCACCGCCGCCGCCGACGCCGCCGTTGGATCTGAACCCGCCGCCGCCGCCGCCGAACCCGCCGCCACCGCCGTTGGAAGCGCCGATACCACCGCCGCCTGCGAACCCGCCGCCGCCCCCTGGAGGGCCTGCTGCTCCACCCCCACCGCCGACACCGCCACCAGCTCCGCCACCACCGTTGGGCGCCCCGCCACCGAAACCGAACGCCCCCCCGGCCCCGCCGGCCCCGAAGTTGCCTCCGCTGCCTCCGCTGCCTCCGTCGCCTCCGTCACCAAAACCGGAGCCAAGTCCGCTTAGACCGCCGCCTGTGCCACCGTTGCCCGAGGCCGCGCTGGTGGCGTTTTGGCCGTTGGAGCCGCTGCTGACGAAACCGCCTCCACCCCCACCGCCGCCGTTGCCGCCGACGTCTCCGCCTCCGCCACTGCCTCCCATTCCCCCCCAACTAAGCGGCGGCCCGCCAAACCCGCCACCGTTATTGCCCTGCGCATCCTGTCCAATGCCGCCGCCCCGCCCCCGATGGCGCCGCTGCCGCCGGAAACCATGTTGTTATGAAGTGTGACGCGCTCCAGGGTCAACTCACCCTGATTGAAGATCGCGCCGCCCATCCCCGCACCGCCGCCGCTGCCGTTCCCGCCTTTCTGTTTGCCGTTTTTCAACGTCAGGTCACGCAGGGTCAGCTTGCCGGCGGGCAAGCCCTGAAGAGTATTGCTGTTATACGAAAGGCCGCCCGACACATAGAAAAACCGCAGCCGTGTCGTCGCCGTCGAATCCAGCACCGCGCCATTGCCTTCGATCGTGATGTCGCTCGTGATCGGCGGCAGCGCGTTCGGCCCGTATTCCCTGTTGTGGGCATTACTGAAACTGTAGGTCCCACAGACCAACTTGATCGTCGTCGCAGCCGGATCGTCGTTGGCAATGTCAATGGCGCCGATCAATTCCTTCATCGCCCCCATCGGATCGGTCGCCGGATTGACGGCGAGCTGGATCATGCTCATCGGCCCATCCTTGAAGACCTCGACCGCGCCGATATCCACTGTGCCGTTTTGAGGTCGCGCGAAGCCGCGCTGATCGGTCGCGACACCGTTGAGCCCGGCGTCTATCGCCGCGCTGCCTGCGCCGGGCCTGTGCGTCGGCGTCAGCCCGCCATTGACGGTCAGCGGGCCCAGATTGAGCGCGACGCTGGTGACGATCGATGCACCGGGCAACGCATTCGCACCCGCGCCATTGACGTTGACCAGATTGTTGCTGCTGCTCGGCGAGCCCTGGGTCGCCATACCTGAATTGATCGTGTTGATGAAAACATCCGTTGCGCCGCCCGGCGTGTTGGCCAGGATTGTGTTGATCACGCTGTAGGTGATGGTCGTCAAGTTCGACCGCAACGAAGCCAGCGCGCCGTCGTTGTAAACTGCCTGGGCATCGCCGAGCAGATAGAGCGATCCGCCGCCGCTGCCCGCCGTGTTCTGGTTGAGTGTGGCATGGTTGATCGTGATGGAGCCGTTGCGCGCGAAGATGCCGCCGCCGAGTCCTTGCCCGGCGATACCATTCGGATTGACGCTGACGCTCATGTCCGTATTGACGCCGGCGCCGGCTGCGCCGCCAATCGCCGAATTGCCGGAGAGCGTGCTGTTGACCACGGTGAGACTGCCGCCGTCGTTAAAGATCGCCCCGCCCAGACCCGCGCCGCCGCCGCCGCCAGCATAAACAAATCGACTGAGCATAGTCGGTCCGCCGTTTCCTGCCCCGAAGCCTCCGCTGCCCGAAGGCTTCGCTTGGTTACCATAACCACAACCGCCGCCCCCGCCGCTGCCAAAGCCCCCGATTCCACCGGCCCCATAAGAGCCGCTGCAACCTCCGCCGCCGCCGCCGCCGCCGAGACCGCCGGCGCCACCATCGCCGTTGTACCCGCCGCCGCCGCCGCCGCCGCCCACGCCGCCCCCGCCGCCCACGCGGCCGCCCGCACTGCCCCCGCCGCCGCCGCCAAAACCACCGAAGCTACCAATGTTGAAGTACCCGCCATCGCCACCTTCTGCACTCCCGCCGGAGCCACCTGCCATACCAACTGCATTGGCGCCATTGGCGATCCTTCCGCCGCCCTCACCGCCGCCGCCAGAAGTGTTGGCCAGTCCGCCATTACCGCCAAAACCGCCGCCACCCGCGCCCGCAGTGCCCCCCACCCCTGAGCCACCGTTGCCGCCGAGTCCACCGCCGCCGCCGCCTTCACCTGGATATCCACTCGCAGCGTTGCCGCCATTGGCGCCCTGCGCGGTGTTGCCCGTTAACGTGCTCCGCTCCACCGTCAATGTGCCCTGGTTGAAGATGGCGCCGCCAAGGCCTGCGCCGCCGCCGCCGCCGCCGCCATCACTACCATCCCCACCCTTGCCGCCCTGCGCCAGCCCGCCACGCAACGTCACGTCTCGCAGCGTCAGGCTGCCAGGCGTCGTGAGCGCTGCGCCGGTCGCCGGATCCTGCGCCGCGATGGCCAAAAGCCGGAAAGCCGGCGCCGATGTGCCGCGCCCGATCGTCGCGCCATTGCCCTCGATGATAATGCTGCTGGTGATGGCCGGCAGCCCGTTGAATCCGTAATAATTGTTCGGATCGCCGCGCTCGGTCAGCGTGTAGTTTCCGCAATAGACCAGCGTGATCGTCGTCGTCGCCGGATCCAGGTTGGCGGTATTGATCGCGCTGATCAGTTCTCCACTCGCGCCGACAGGATTAGCGGTCGGATCGATGGCGAGTTGGATCGTGGAAGTATCGCAACCGGCGGACAAGCCGACGGAGCCATACACGTCTTTACTGCCGGTCGTGGCGGTATTGCCGGCGTAGTTGACAATGCAGCCCTTGACCTGCGGATCGTTGGTTGTGCCGGGCGCGGCGTTGCCCCCATTGTCCGCCTTGTTGAAGATAAACAGCGCCCCGCCGAGCCCCTTCCCGTTGTTGCCGCCCGTCCCCCCGGTCGCCGTATTGTTTTGCATGAAGACGTTTTGCAGCGTCAGGACGCCGCTGGCGACGAAGATCGCGCCGCCCGCGCCCATGCCGCCGCCGCCGATGGTTGTGCCTTGCCCGCCGCCGAAGCCGGGTTGGCCATCGTCGATACCAGCACTGCCATTACTGCCGTTGCCACGATTCCCAAGCCCGCCGCCGCCGCCGCCAAAGCCACCGCGCGCGCCGCCGTTGTTCGTATAATTATTGTCCGAACCTGCATTGCCGCCGCCGCCGCCAAAGCCGCCGCGGCCAAAAGAGCCACCACCAATCGTGGCGCCACCACCACCGCCGGCGAAACCACCGGGTTCGTCTCCACCGCCACCGCCGCAGCCGCCATTCGTGCCGCGGGCGAAACCGTGGCATCGGTCAGCGGCCAACGCGCTCCCAAAACGCCGCCCATGCGCCACCGGAATTTCCGTTACGGGCGAATCCGCTGCCGTTTCCGCCGGGCAACGTTGTTTTCATGCGACCGGGTCAGATTGTGCGCCCTCAGGCGGCGGTTGGGGTCTTGCCTGCCTTGGCATCAAGTCGCGCCGCGCCCCATGCGCCCGTTGCGCCCGCCGCCGTTGGCCAGCGTCAGGTTTTGAATCGTGATCGTGCCGTTCTGAATCCAGAAGATGCGAGAGGCATTGCCGCCGCTGATCGTCAGGTTGGCCTGGCCGGGACCGTTGATCGTCACGTCATCGGTGATCACCAGAAAATAGTTAGCCGGATTGACCGTGATCGTTCCGGTCACTCCCGTGGCATCGATGATGTCGGCGCCCGGATTGGCATTGGCGTCGAGTATCGCCTGTCGCAGCGATCCGGAGCCGGAATCGTTTGGAGAAAGTCGCGATGCCCGCCATCCGGGCTGCCTTCACTCCCAGCCCGGTAAGGTGAATGGCGGCCAGACTCCCCAGCAAGCCAAGCGTTAAGAGAATAAGCTTCATCCGTTGTGTGTAGTTAAGATGGCGGCGCATATGGGTCTCCTGATTCGACTCGCACAAGACACACTTGTGCTCTCGGCTTAGTCCCAGTGATTGCGGATCCTCCGTGTCAAACAAATGAAGCGGGGATGCAGCTTGATTTATGTTCACATTTAACGCGAGATTCCAGGTCGATCTTCCAGTAAGTGCAGTAAGTGCAGTGAGGGGAATCTCGCAAGCGTCAGTGTACCGACATTTCCAATATCAGTCCAGATAATTGCAGGAATTTCCAAATCCAGGCTAAAGTCGAATGATCTTTCCAGTGTACCTCTCATCGACAAGGCTGCGGGTAGCGTTGCGGGTATCGACAACGAGCTTTGCATTTTCAGTCAGCCGGCCGTAATCGATATTGCGGTGATCCGTCACGATGACCACGCAATCGGCATTGCTGACGACCTCGTTGCTCAGTTCGGTTCCCCTCATTCTATCGCCGCTGGCTTCGAGGTGAATTTCGGCGACATATGGATCGTGGAAACTGACATCGGCACCGAGCTTCCGGAGCTGTTCGATAATGCCTAGAGCCGGACTTTCGCGCATATCGTCGATGTCGCGTTTGTAAGCCACTCCCATGATCAGAATTTTAGCCCCGTTGACGGCCTTGCGATGCTGATTGAGCCCGATCGTAACCAGATCGACGACGTGCTCGGGCATACGCGAATTGACCTCTTCTGCAAGTGAGATGAACCTGGCTTCGAAGCCGTGCATGCGGGCTTTCCACGAGAGGTAGTGCGGATCGAGAGGGATGCAGTGGCCGCCGATGCCGGGCCCGGGAAAAAACGGCATGAATCCGAACGGCTTGGTGGCCGCGGCTTCAATAACTTCCCACGTGTCTATTCCCAGCGTATGACAAAGCATTGCTCGAGGAAATAATCCTCATCGAGCTTCAACCCCGTCTCGTCAAACATCGGTTTGAGCACTTCATCGGTGGTTCCGGGATAGGTCGTTGATTCGAGTATCACCAGTTGACCCGGCTTGAGTGTTGCCTGAATCTTTTCAGAGGCAGAGAGGATGAATGAAACGTCCGGATCTTTCGTCTTTCGAAGCGGAGTCGGCACACAGATGATGATGATGTCCTGATCTTTGAGCCCCGAAAAATCCGTTGTCGCACTGAGCTTTCCGGCCTTCACCAGCTCGGCCACATGCGCCGTCGGCACATCCGGAATATAGGATTCTCCGCGATTGATCGCATCGGCTTTCCTCTGATCGACTTCGAACCCGGTCGAGACGAATCCTCCATGCCCGAACTCGACGACGAGCGGCAATCCCACATATCCAAGCCCGATCACGCCTATGCGCGCATCACGAGACGCAATCTTTTCCAACAGTTTGTCTTTATTACTGGCCACTGAGGTGTTCCCTTTCAGCTGATTATCACGAGTTGTTTATTGAACTTTTCAATTGAATACTGAGACTAAGATTAGTTTTACACTGTTTCCGGTCCGCTGCTCAAGCTTTTTCTTTTGTAACTGCTCAGCCACTGCTCAATAGAATTTGATAGATGACCATATTAGGCTGGGATTGAACATTTGAAGATGGGCGCTGAGCAGTTACTTTCTTTTTTTCAATAATTGACTGGCAGGGGGACACGTGGTAGGTTTGCGACTTGGTTGAGTATCGATCTTTGTCACAGACCTTGAGGTGCCCGCTGATGAAAGCAGCGGGAGAATAGGGAAGCGGGTGAGAATCCCGCGCGGTCACCGCCACTGTAAGGCGTTGCAAAATCAACGGCGTCGGTCATCCCATTGCATTTTTCAGTGCGAGAAGGGGACGCTGGATGCGGAATGAGAGAAACCCAGATGAAAGCATCTGAAACTTTGTCATTCCGGCAACCTGAGTCAGGAGACCTGCCTCGAGTATTTTTTTTCGACAACTCTTCGGATGAAAGGGTGCAGAGCGATATTTTCAGCAGGAAGTCTTCATTTATTTAGCACGAAGCCCGTCCTGGACGAAATTTCGGGAAGCCTCAGACGCATTCATTCAAGTTTGTGTCCGGGGCTTTTTCATTTTCATATACCACCTCTATGTTTTTAACCCGGCTGATTTCAACAATTCTGATACTGGCGGCGATATTGACATCCGGCTGTGGCCGAAAGATGGAGGTCAATGAAGGCCCCGGTAATCGCGTCTTCACAGACGGGTTGAAGCGTCGTGTTGTAATTGGATCAACGCCGCCGCAGCGGATCATTTCACTTGCGCCGAATATCACCGAGATACTTTTTGCTCTGGGGCTGGGTGAGAAAGTGGTTGGAGTCACGGCTTATTGCGATTATCCGGATGAAGCCAAAAACAAGGCTCGGATCGGAGATACGATTCATCCGGACCTTGAGCGCCTGATCGCGATGAGGCCCGATCTGGTGGTGGTTTCAACCGCCAGCCAGTTGGAGAGCCTTGCGGGCAAGCTTGGAGAGCTTTCGATTCCGGTGTATGTGACAAATCCCCGAACCGTCCGTGAGGTCGCAGCATCAATCCTGGCACTGGGCGAGGTGACGGGTGCGACCGCGCGCGCAACGGAAATCGCAACCGAGATGGAGCGGCGGATTTCGGCAGTCGAATCACGCGTGAAAAGCCTGCCGCGATTGAAAGTCCTGTATGTGCTGCAGACTGCGCCTCTGATCACAGCCGGCAGAAATACGTTCATCAACGATCTGATCGATCTTGCCGGTGGAATATCCATCTCTGGTGCAGAGACTGCGGATTACCCGCAATTTTCCCGAGAAACGGTCATTTCGAGGGCTCCAGAAGTGATCATCGCTCCCGCATCGCACGGCGCCGGAGTTGTCAGTCAGGATGATTTGAGACGGGATTTCGCAACAACGCCGGCCGTCAAGTTCAACAGGATAGTCCGGGTCAACCCTGACTGGGTCGATCGTCCGGGTCCGCGAATCATTGAAGGATTGGAGCAGATGGCCCAGGGTCTGCATCCAAATAGCCAATGAAAACAGAGACTTTGAGCGGGCATAATCGGGATATTGAGCAGTTCGATGTGGCGACCGGCTATCTCAAAAGGAGCCGGGCATTGACCGTCCTTGCGGCTGCTCTGCCTGCTGCTCGTCGCGGCATCCCTCATCGCGCTGGCAATCGGCAGCGAGAGCATCCCGGCAGGCGGGATCATGACGGCAATCCTTGCAAAACTTTCAGGCTCGCGCACGGATCTGACGCGCGAACAGGAAGTGATCATCTTCAGTCTGAGACTGCCTCGCATTGCGCTGGCCATCGGCGTGGGAGCGGCGCTGGCAATGGCTGGAGCCGCATTCCAGGCCCTGCTGAGAAACCCTCTGGCCGATCCATACATTCTGGGAGTATCGGGCGGCGCTGCGCTGGGCACGATTCTCGCGATCATCTTCGCTTCAAGCCTTTCATTCGGCCGCCCGCTGTTCGGTTTTGTGGGAGCGGGAGTGGCGACACTGCTCGTTTATGCAATGGGGCGCCGCAGCGAGGATCCGTCAAAACTGGTGCTTGCCGGGATCATCGTCTCGACGTTCCTCTCGTCGATAATCGTTCTGCTGACGGCGCTGGCCGACATCACAGGCCTGCGAAACATACCCATGTGGCTGCTGGGAGATCTGTCGAGCGGAACCGGCGAGGGATTGCTCTACATCTTCGCGGCTGTATCGATCAGCGTTGTGGTGCTCATGACGCAGGCGCGATCACTCAACCTCATGATGATTGGCGAGCGCGATGCTTTTTCACTCGGCGTCGACACATCGCGTGTCCGATGGATTACTTTTCTGACCGCTTCTCTGCTGACGGGGGCTGCGGTCTCGGCCGGCGGAGCGATCGGATATGTCGGGCTGGTCGTCCCGCATCTGATCAGGCTCTCTTCAGGCACTGACAATCGTCTGGTCATACCTGCAAGCGCGCTTGCCGGCGCGTTGCTTGTCATGCTCTCGGACACCATTGCGCGCACGGTGCTGGCTCCACGCGAACTGCCGGCAGGCGCCATTACTGCGCTCATCGGCGCTCCGGTTTTTATCTACCTGCTGCTGAGAAGCAGATTGAGTTAATTAGATGCTGCTCGAATTTCGCGACATCCATTTCCGATTCTCGAATAAAAGCCTGAAAGACGTAATTGATGGCTTCTCGATGGAGGTGCGCGCCGGCGAGGTCGTAACAATCATAGGCCCGAATGGCGCCGGCAAATCGAGCCTTCTCGCCATTGCCCACGGAGCGCTCAAACCACAGAAAGGCGCTGTGCTTTTTGAGGGCAGGCCTGTCGCCGGGATGTCACGCCGCGAGATTGCCGGACACATGGCTCTGGTTTCGCAGGCTTCTGATGTCAGGTTTCCGCTGACCGCGCTCGAATACGTCCTCACCGGAAGATTTGCGCATGCCGGCGCTCTGGGATTCGATTCTCCTGTCGATGTCGAAACCTCCATGCGGGCGCTGGTTGAAACCGATGCGGCTCAGTTTGCTCAGCGACCGTTCAACGAGCTCTCAAGCGGTGAGCGACAGCGCGTCGTCCTGGCGAGAGCTCTTGCGCAGGAACCACGCCTGCTGCTGCTCGATGAACCCACGGCAAACGCCGACTTGTCCCATCAGATATCACTGCTCTCTCTGGTTAAAAAGCTGACCCGGGAGAGGAACCTCGGTGCCATTGTCGTTACTCACGAGATAAATCTCGCTTCAGAATTCGGAGACCGCGTGGCATTGATGAAAGACGGCAGATTGCTTGCGTGCGGCGATCCTCAGGATGCCCTGACCGACTCGCTGCTCAGCGGCCTGTTCCAGGCTCAACTTATCGTCGACCTGCACCCGCTGAGCGGCAAACCCCGGGTCTCATGGGCTGTCACATCAGATGTTTAAAGGTCAAAGGTTATGAGGCTAATGGATTATGCGGTTTTCAGGTTTATCTTATCGCCAAGAACGCCGGGAAATAAACGGTGAAATTCAGTAATAGACTTAGCTGATACTGTTGGCGAATTGAATTTATAGCCTGTTTCCGTGTTTCCCCGTTTTATTGATATTTTGGAATGGTCGAAATACGAGCGGGAGCGCAGGCGTCCCGCCTGCGTCAATTCGATTAACGCAAATCTGATATGAATGTGCAGATATTTCAATACACGCAGGCGGGACGCCTGCGCTCCCGCTCGTATTTTGATTCTGTAATTTCTGACAATCTACCAAAGGATGAATTCGCCAACAGTATCCTTAAATGATGTTACGCAAATAGTATTCCTGAATCGGTTTGACACGTTCTTTTTAAAGTAATTCAAACAGCCGGCGAAGCAGGCTGTTTGATATTAGGCTGGGATTGAACATTTGAAGATAGGAGCTGAGCAGTTACTAAACTTTTTCAAATATCACTCTGGAAATGAAAAAAATATTTTATTGGTTTACAATCTGTCTGTTATTTATTGGCTTATCCGGCTTAAGCGCCTGCGCAACGCGCCCACCCGCAAGAACCCCGGCTGACGCTTCCGCCCCGACAAGAACTGAGAAGTCCGTCATTGTTTATGATGGCAGGGAAGGCAGAACCGCTCTCGATATTTTGAAGGAACGCGCCACGGTCCGCACCAAAACCAGCCCGCTGGGAGAACTGGTCGAAGAGATCAACGGCGCCAGGAACGGCAAGGGTTACTACCTGATTTTTTATGTCAACGGATCAATGGCCAGAACGGGAGCGGCGAATTACGTGACCAAAGACGGCGACAGGATCGAATGGAAACTGGTTGGCCCCGGAAAATAAGCCCGGCCCGGTTTGAAAGGAATCATATGCATTTTGTGAGAAATCTTTTTTTGGCGTCTCTGGTCGTCGCATCGTCTCTGATCACCGGATATTCACAGGGGTCAACCGGGAGATTGAAGGGAATTGTCATCGACACGAAAGGAGCTCCTGTAGCCACTGCCCGCGTGGTGCTGTTTTATCAGGGGAAACTGGCGCTGAGAGAGGCGAGATGCAGCCGTTTTGGCGAGTTCAAGTTCGACAGCCTGCTGCCGGGCGATTATTCGATTGCCGTTCACTCTGACGGTTTGATTCAGCCCGGCGGAGCTCAGCCGCTGAGGATCACGGCGCTGCAGGAAGTCATGGTGGTCATTCCGCTGACGGTCGCCGCCATCGAGGATTCGATGATCGTGTCGGCCACCCGCACGGATTCGAGGCTTGTCGACACGCCTTCGAGCGCATTCGTCATATCGGCGAACGATCTCATGCGATTGCAGCAGGTCAATGTATTCGACTCACTGCGCATGTCGCCGGGAGTGACCGTTATTCAAAGCGGCCGGCGCGGAGGAGTGACTTCCCTTTTCATCCGCGGCGGTGAATCGGATTACACGAAGGTCATGATCGATGGGACGCCGATCAACGACGCCGGCGGATCCTACGACTTTTCCGATCTGACGACCGACAACGCATCGAGAGTGGAACTGGTTCGCGGGGCGCAAAGCGCGATATACGGATCCGATGCGATGAGCGGAGTCCTGCAATTCATTACTCACCGCGGCATGAGCGGAACACCGGAACTGGAGTTGGCGGGCGAGGGCGGCAGCTTCGGCTTCAACCGCCAGTTCGCAAGGCTTTCAGGAGCCGGCGGTAAGCTGGATTACTCACTGAGCTTCACTCACCTGCGCACCAACGGCCGTGATCGCAACGACGATTATGTAAATCGCATCGGGACGGCCAACATCGGATACAACTTCAATCAGCGGACACAGCTTCGCATCACAGCCCGGAACCTCAATTCCGCGCTTGGAGTCCCCGGCGCCACATCGAGGTTCTTCCCCGATCCCGACGAGCGAGCCAACCGCAGGCGCGTTGCAACAAGCGCCCGAATCGACGACCAGTCGACTCCACTCGTTCATCAGAGCCTGACTTTCACCTTCGCTGAAAGCAATTCGCTCAACTTCGATCCAGCCGCACAGGATTTGACAAAGCCCAATACTCCGGCCGATGCGGGCGTCGCATTCAACGACTTTTCTTCATTGTTCAATAATCACCAGCGCCGCCGCGGTCTGCGCTATCAGTCGGATGTGGTGGCGGGTAGAGGTCATCTCATTTCCGGCGGCATCGATTACGAAGAAGAGCGAGCCGTCTTCAATAACGGATTTACGGGCAGCGACCGCGTCGCAGCAGATCGCAGGAATGTCGGCTTGTTTTTGCAGGATCAAGCCTCTTATGGCCCGAGACTCTTCGTCACGGCCGGCATCAGGCTTGAAAAGAACACGGCCAGAGTCACGACGGATTTCAACAAGATAGTTCAAAACCTTGGATCCGCCGCCTACGATGGATCAGCGGGTTTCGGCACAGTGGTCGTGCCTAAAATTTCAGCGCTTTATGTTCTGCGCTTTTCAGGGTTGCAGAGCCGCAGAGGACCGACGCGAATCAAATTCAACTGGGGTCAGGGAATCAAGGCGCCGACGCTGCTCGAAGCCTTCAGTCCAAGCTCGTTTTTCCTCGGCAATCCGGCACTCAAACCTGAACGTGCAAGGAATTTCGATATTGGCTTCGAACAAATGCTCTGGCGCGACACCATCCGCGTCGAGGGAGTTTATTTCGAGAATCGGTTCGAGGACCAGATCACATTCGTCGGCGAACCATCGACTGCAGGAGGCCCTGTCAGGCTTTCGGACGGCCGTTTAAGCAACTTCATCAACAACGATCGCGCCTATTCAAAAGGGTTCGAGCTGACAACCGCCTGGCATCCAGGCCGGAGGCTGCAAATCAACGGCAGTTACACATTCGTCAAAACCAGGCTGACTGAGGCGGCTGACGTCATCGATTACAACACCCTGCTGCCTCTGCCGAACCGCGAAGTCGGTCTCTCGCTGCTGCGCAGACCCCGCCATTCGGGAACTTTCACCGCAAGCTGGATTGGCGATCGATTCGATCTCAACCTCATCGGCGTGTTTATGGGCAGTCGCCGCGATGTTGATCCCGTCACCTTCAGCCGTTTCGATTCCCAGAACCGTCCGGTTTTGGCCGCCCGCTATTCGAAAGTCGATCTCGGCGGGAATTATCGAATGACTTCTCGCGTCAGCCTCTTCGCAAGAATCGAGAACCTCCTGAATCAGAACTACCAGGAGGTCCTTGGTTACCCGGCCTACAGGCTCAACTTCTCCGCCGGCCTGCGCCTGCGCATCGGCGGCGCCAGATAAGTTTAAAACTCCAAACTTTTGCAGGGGTTCCGGCTGGGCCAGGCGGCCTGCGTGGGCTATCAAGAGCTCCGCCTGAAGGCGGAACTCCAAACTTATTTCGTCTGTTTCGTAATCTGTTCTTTTCCTGTCTTATTTCTTCTCCCAGACTGAGCCATCATCGAAATGGACGCGTTTGATGCCGGTCGATTCCTGTTTGAGATGGGAGGGATCGTTGACCCCCGGACCGCAGACCGCTTCAAAGGATTTATCCTGATCCTTATCAACATTGACAACCTTGCAGCGCGTTGCTCCGGGAGGCAGACTATGCTTGAGAGTTTTTCGGGCTCCGGGTTTGATCTCGACCCTGCTCGATACGTCATAACGAAGCACCAGTTTCTGATCCTCAAACCTCGGAAAAGCGAAATCCCAATCGACTGCCGATATTTTCAAGGCGGAATTATTCCTGATAACTACCTCTACAGTGTCGGCCTGACTGAGAACCTTCACCTGCGACCTCAGCTTACCACGTGATTTGACCTCTTCGGTAATTGCTCCGCGTCTCCTGCCCGTCTGGCCTGAAGAAGTTCTTTCGGCATCCGTCCTGGGAAAATCAGGGTTGTCGGCAGTGAAAATCGAACTCTTGCGATCGAGCATTGGGTAGTAATCGGATGTGATTTTGAACTCGACAACTTCAACCGGGGGCTTGATCTGATCCTGAGAAAAGGCCGTCAGACAGATCACCAGCAAGGCGTCAAGAACGATTACGGTTCCCTTCAGTCTCATGATTTCCCCTCCCTTGAGCAAGCTCACCGAGATAAACCGGATTCTCCCAATAAAATAACATTAACTCCCGTCAAAGCTGCAATTTCAACCTCTGCACGATGAAAAAAACCCGCCCGGGAAAAAACTCCCGGGCGGGCGATAAAGGCCTTTGAGAGGCGTAATTTAGAACTGGTAACGCATCGAGAACTGCAGTTCGCGGTTCCCGCTCTTGCCGGTAACCTTACCGAACGAGCTGCGGACGAGGTCCACCTTGCCGTCAGTCCCGATCACAATGTTGTTCGGGTTGGTGTCGGCGCCGCCCAAATCCGGATGGTTCAGCCAGTTGAAGGCCTCCATGCGGAAAATGAACTTGTGGCCTTCCTTGATGGTGAATTCCTTGAACAACCCGATGTTGTGATTCTGAAATCCGGGGTTATAAATGATTCCGCGGACTCGTGAATTGACGATGGTGCCGTTGGCAGGCTTGACGAACAGAGGATTTCCGCTGCTATCTGCAATCCGGAACCAGAAATTCGGGTCCGTACGGTTGACGGCAAATGGCTGCTGATCGCGCCCGAGTACGGCACCTCCGTTATACTGCCAGAACTGAGGGCCGCTGCCCGTTCCGACGCCGGCAAAATCATCGCCGGTGGCGATGCTCTGCGGCGTTCCGGTCTGCATCTGGGAGACGGCGCTGAGCGTCCATCCGCCGAGAAGCTTGCCGGCCAGTTTGGACCTGTCTTTGAAGATCGGCAGTTCATAGATTGCATTCAACACCCAGACATGGCGACGGTCGTAAGTGGCCGGCCCCAGAGGCTGCTGGTGTCGAAGGCATTCGGAACGACGTCCCGCTGAGCGGATCCGTTATCGTAAACCTTCGAGTAGGTATAGGCGAGTCCGAAACCGAGTCCCTTCGAGAAGCGACGGTTGACTCCGAACTGGAGGCCGTTATAGAGCGAGTTGGCCTCGTTGCCGGTCACGCGAATGACGCCGAATCCCTTGAAGGGACGAAGCGCATCGACGTTGATTCCGGCATTCTGCGGGAGGAAGCGGGCTCCAACCGGCAGTTGGTTGATATTACGTTCGCGCTGGCCGAAGAGACCGCGACGTCCGACGTATCCAACCTCGAGCGTCGTGTTGTAGCCGAGTTCACGCTCGAAGGTCAGGTTCCACGTCCATGACTCAGGCGCACGGAAGTTGCGGTCCTGCGAGGTAATCGTCAGCGGGAAGTTGACGCCGCTGGCGCCGCCAGGGTTATCGACATTGCCGAAGCTGACCGAAACCGACGGCTGCAACGGCGGGTTACCGCCAAGGAAGACCGAGTCGCTGACACCAAGACGGGTCAGGAATCGGCCCACGCCACCGCGGAAAACCGTCTTGTCATTCCAGGCATAGGCAAAGCCGACGCGTGGCTGGAAGGTCTTCCTCGTGTGGATCGTCGAATATTCCTTCGGCTCTCCACGGAAGAGGAAGTCATACTGGCCGGTTGCGGCAATTGGAATGCGCCCTCTTGCGGCCTCTGTCCAGCCGTCACCCGGAATCACCATTCCGTTGAAACGTGCCGCCAGACTGCCGCCGGTGATCGCACCGTTTGAGGGATTCTGGGTGACTACATTGTTCGGATTGTAGTACTGGGGATCGAAGACCAGCATGTTGCGCCACAGACTGTAATACGGCTGAATGATGCTGTGGCGGACGCCGGCTTCAAGGCGCAGTTTCGATGTCGCCTTCCAGGAATCCTGAATGAACCACTCGAACATATGGCCGCGATACGGCGTGTATGAACGGGTGCCCAGCTCGGCGTAGGTATCGAACAAGCCGATGGCCGCGTTGGCGACTGCCACACCGGTGCCACCGGGCGTCGTGTTGTTAAACACGAAACGGCCGTTCTGGTTGTTGGTGCCGCCGGGAACGCCGGAGACGTTGATCTGGTCGAAGTCATTCTGCCCGGCGCGTTCCCAATAGGCGCCGAACTTGATGGTGTGGTTGCCGCGAATGTTCGTCCAGTTCTGGTTGATCTGATAGATCGGGCCGGTGGACTGTGAAGGATAAGGACCTCCGTCGAGGCCATTGAACGCATCCCAGTCAACGGACGGGATCTTGTCGAAGATCTCCTTCTCCTGGAAGATGTAGGGATAGTTAATGCCGTACTTGCTGCGGCGATAGCGATCACCCTCGGTCTGGACGGCGATAAAGACCTGGTCGCGGCTGGCTGCAATGACCGTCTCGGCTACCAGGGTCGGAGACAGCGTCCAGACCCAGTTGATCGTGGCGGTCTGGTTCGGACGTGTGAGCGTTGCAGGAGCACGGTCCGTTCCGCCTCGGAAGGCATCCGGGAAGACTCCGTCATAAAGCTGCAAGCGGAATCTGATCTGATGCTTTTCGGTCGGATACATATCGATCGAGAGGGTGCTCTTGCGCTGATCCTGCGGAGCCGGGCGGGCCTGGAAGTAGTTCTGGCCGCTGGGTCCGAAGAATCCGGGAATCGGTTCCGGCAAGGCTTTCATCAGAGCCAGACCATTCGCGCTCAGCCGGTTGGTGGGGATCTTGTTGATTACTCCGCCGTCACTGAAGCAGCCCGATTGATCGGCGGCGCTGCAGGCGCCTGTCTTGAGTGGATCCTTGACGAAGCGCGTCAGGTTCAACCCGGCAACAAAATTCGGGCCGCCGGGAAGAAGTTCACTGAAATCTCCCTGGCGCATCCTGAGGGATGGAACACGGATAGTTGTCGTCTGCTCACGACGAAACTTGACCCATTCCTGACCCCACAGCCAGAAGAGTTTGCTGCGGCTCTTGTTGAATTCGGTTCCCGGAATAATCACCGGGCCGCTCAGGTTGTAACCATACTGGTTGAAACGGAACGGCTCCGGGCGACAGTGATTGGCTTTCTCATACAGCGGATTGCTGCAGGGCTGATTCGCAGGAGTCGCAGCGTTACGACCCCAACTGTTTGCGTTGAATGCCGAATTGCGCATGTATTCATAGAACGAGCCATGAAACTGCTGGCCGCCGCTGCGGGTGACGATGCGGATTTGTCCGCCCGATGAGCGCCCATATTCAGCGTTATAGTTGGCCGTCAGCACCTGGATTTCCTGCGTCGAGTCGAGGTCGGCCGTGCCGATTGATGTACCATTCGACCGGGTACGGACGCCAACCGCGCCGTCGTAAGTAATCAGGTTATCCTGGGTTCGCGCACCGTTGATGTTCAAACCTCCGGTCGTCAGACCGAAGTTGAACTGTCCAAGGGCACCGCCCGACACACCGGGCTTGAGCAGAGCAAGAAAGAGCGGGTTGCGGCCGTTGAGCTGCAGGGCCTCGAGCTGCTTGCCTTCGATCAGTTTGCCCACTGTGGATGATTCGGTCTGTATCGCAACCGTCGAAGCGGTGATCTGAACCGTTTCAGTCAACTGCCCGGCCTGCGGTGAGATTTCCACGCTCGCTGCAATGTTCGGATCGAGCTTTCGCCCCGTCTCTTTGTACTGCTTGAAACCCTGTGCTTCCACAGAAACCGTGTAGAGTCCCGGAGGCAGATTCGGAACAAAGAAGTACCCTTCGCTGTTCGTCGTGGAAGTCCGTTCAAAAACCTTCGATTCACTCTTGACCGTAACCTTGGCGCCCGCTATCACGGCGCCATTCTGGTCTTTGACGAATCCGGAAATTTGAGTGTTATCTGACTGCGCAAGCCCTGTGATTGAGGCGGCAAGTGTCAGTACAAATGCCAAACCCAGTCCAAAACAAGCTGCAGCCAAACTTCTGGTGCTTGCTCTCATTTTTTCCTTCCTTGTGTTTTGGAGTGAAGATCGCGTGGTCTTCACTGAGATATACATTCAACTGTCGTTACTACAGGCAGTTCTTCAAAAAAATATCCCCTATATCTGAAATGACTTGTCTCTTCAATAGCTTATGAATTTGATGTCAAATCGAAAATATCAGGCGTGTTTTCATCTCAGCAAAGCTCGACAGATCCGACTGAGGCGCTCCGGAAATAGATCCCCGAAAACCGGACATCTTTGTCAACTTCTTCTTCGTCGTAGATACTTCCTCGTCGGTGCACCCATTATCTAAATGGTCTTATCAGTAGTCAAGTAAAGATTGGCTGAAATTAATCCTTTGAGATATCATTTGGTTCAGGCGACAAACAGAGGTAGTGAGGCAGTGAAGGAGGGAACAGAACAATGACGGGCAGAAGATCGCGCAGGGATTTCATCAAAGCGGCCGGAGCAGGCGCCGCCGCAATATCAGCTTTATCAGATGTGGGGAGAGTGAAAGCAGAATCGGCAGGATCGGCGACTTCCGGCCGGGTGCTGGGAGCCAATGATCGGATCAATATCGGCTTCATCGGCTGCGGCGGACGGATGAAGAGTCATATAGGCTATATCGTCAAACGGGCAAAGGAGCAGGGCGATGTCCAGCCGGTTGCCATCTGCGATATCTACGACAAGCGCAAACGCGAAGCCCGCGAAATGACGGGGGTGGATGAAAAATCGGTCCATCACGACTTCCGCGAACTCTGTGAGCGCAAGGATATCGATGCGGTATTTATCGCTTCACCAGACCACTGGCATCACGGGCACGCGATGGCGGCTCTCAAAGCCGGCAAGGATGTCTTTCTCGAAAAGCCGTTCACGTACACGATCGAAGAAGCCCGCGAAATCGCGGCCTTCGTCAAATCGAGCAAACGCATCCTCCAGGTAGGCAGTCAGTACACCTCTTTCGACCATTTTCACAAGGCAAGAAAAGTAATCGAAGACGGGCTGATCGGCAGGATTGTCTGGGCGACTGCCGGTTATGGCCGCAATGCCAACAAAGAAGGCGGAGAATGGAACTATGACATCGACGCCGGCGCAAGCTGACAGGAATATCGACTGGAAGGCCTTTCTCGGAAATGCTCCGAAGCTTCCATTCAGCGCCGAGCGATACTTCCGGTGGCGCAAATACTGGGACTATTCCGGAGGGATCGCAACTGACCTCTTCTATCACGCCCTTTCGCCGCTGGTCATGATCACCGGCAGGCAGTTCCCCGAACGGGTGACGGCAAGCGGCGGAATCTTCGTTCAGAAAGACCGCGAAGTGCCGGATACTTTTATGATGGGCGTCGATTATCAGAACTTCAACGTTCAGCTTTCATGCTCTGTCGCCAGCGGGGCGGCGCCACTGGTTGCGATCAACGGCACCGAGGGGCGCGTGATAATCGCCCGGAATGGCGAGGATTTCAGCCACAGCGCAATCGAAATCATCCCGGATCGCGAATATCTCAGGGAATTCAAGGCAAAAACCGGAGTGGAGAAGTTAATGGTCGAATGCCGGCCGAATCTCAGGGGATCATACCCTCACACCGACAATTTCATAGACTGTGTCCGCAGCAGGCAGGAACCGAACCTTGGAGCCGAACTCGGCTACAGAGTCATGGCTGCTATCCGCATGGGAGTCGATTCCTATCGACGCCGGACCACCATCAATTGGGATCCCAGACGCGAGAAGGCAAGTTGATACAGGATTTCGAAAAAATGGAATAAACAAAACAACCGAAAAAATTCAATGGATGGGAAAGCAAATTTCATTTGATTTATCGACTAACCGGGAAATCTCGAACCTTAACCGCCTGAATCTTTTCGTCTGTTTCGTAATCTTCTTTTTCCGGAGAGATAACTAATGCCCGAAATATTGGAACATCGGCTGATGCAGGAATTTCCCTGCTATTACGACCTGCACATACCGGACGGCGATGAGCCGAAACCGCTGATCATTGCGATGCATGGTTATGGCGGGGACAAGAAATCGATGATGAGAATGGCGAAGCGGATCAATGAGAACGATTATGTCATTGCATCCGTTCAGGGCCCTCACCAGCATCTGGTTATGCCGACGAAGGACTCTCCGCAGTTGGGATATGGGTTCGGCTGGGTGACGAATTTCAAGTCTGAGGATTCGGTTGTGCTGCATCACCGGCTGGTACGGGAGATCATCGACGCGGCTGTCAGATCAGGCAGTGTCGACAGGAATCGCATCTTCCTGCTGGGATTTTCTCAGTCGGTTGGAATCAACTTCAGATTCGCATTCACGCATGGCGATCTGGTGCGCGGCGTCATCGGCATCTGCGGAGGGATTCCCGGCGACTGGGGAATCACGGACAAATACCAGGCTGGAGCGGTTGACGTCCTTTACATTGCGACCGAGCGCGATGAATATTACACGCCGGTTCGGATGCGCCAGAACGCAGAGGAACTCAAGCTGCGAGCGCGTTCGGTCGAACTCGAGTTTTTCGATGCCGGCCACGAAGTTCCGAAAGAGTCTTATTCCCTGATCAACGAATGGCTGTCGCGGCATAACGGCGGATAGACTTAAAACCTTATGGAAGAAATCATTCAATACGTCAGCAGCATCCTGCTGCTGATGCTGCTCGTTTTCGGGACCGGGGTTTCAATTCATTTGATCACCCTGAGAAGGAAGAACCGCGGCCTTGAAGCGGCATTTGACGGCAGGGAGCCGCTCAGTTATCAGGCTTTTTACGAGAATGAGTTTGCCGGCACCTCCATCCCGCTCGAGACGGTGACGCGGGTGCGAAGACTGCTTGAAGGCGAGTTTACCGTCGATCTTTCGCGGATTCGCCCGGATGACGATTTCACAGGCAATCTGAACTTTCTGCTCAAAACCAATTCGGTTGCGGCATCTCCGTTGATCGGCCGCCTCGAGCGCGAATTCTCGATCAGGATTACCAGTGGAGAAGCAGCCGGACTGCGCACAGTACGCGACATCATCAATCTGATTCAGCTTAAGGAGAAAGCTCAGCGTTAAAACGATGACCATCACAAATCTCAAATCCCGGATCCCTGATTTGTTTACCATACCCGCATCGGATCTCACGGGAGAGAGCAGGGTTCAGGCTCTCAACCTCTTCAACGAATTCAAGGAAGCTCTCAACCACGGCGAGATACGCGCCGCCAGCCGGAATGACGAAGGCCAGTGGGAGGTTCATCAATGGGTAAAACAGGGGATTCTGCTCGGCTTCAGACTTGGCGGGCTTGTCGATTTCTCAATCGACGAGAACTTCCGGTTCTTCGATAAGGACACCTATCCGACCAAGCGCCTGACAATAAACGATGGAGTGCGCGTGGTTCCGGGCGGCTCCACAGTTCGCGACGGGGCCTTTATCGGCCGGGGCGTGACGATCATGCCTCCCGCCTTCATCAACACCGGTGCATTTGTCGATGATGGAACCATGATCGATTCGCATGCGCTCGTCGGATCGTGCGCTCAGATCGGCAAACGATGCCACATCAGCGCGGCGGCTCAGATCGGCGGAGTGCTTGAGCCGGTCGGCGCGCTCCCCGTGATCATCGAAGACGAGGTCCTCGTCGGCGGCAACTGCGGCGTCTATGAGGGGACCATCGTCCGCGAAAAGGCGATCCTCGCCTCGGGCGTCACTCTCACCGGATCGACCCCGGTCTTCGATGCCGTCCACGGCAAAGTCTATCGCCGCGAAGGCGACACCCCCCTGGAGATCCCGGCAGGCGCCGTTGTCGTTCCCGGAGCCAGAAGCATCAGCGTCGGCCCCGCCAAAGACTGGGGCCTTTCGGTCTACGCTCCAATCATCATCAAATACAGGGACGAAAAAACCGAAGCATCCGTCAAACTGGAAGAGTTCTTGAGATGAAGGAAGAGTCTAAAGTTCAAAGTCTAAAGTCTAAAGTTTCAGGGTCGAAACCGGGACACGGGCTAATGTGTTGAGGCGAGTTGGAGCGCAGGCGGGACGCCTCTGGTGAAGTGATCGAACAACTCGGGCGCATGGCCATACGAGCTGGGGCGCAGGCGTCCCGCCTGCGTGTATCGGCAACTGAGTCAATTGAGGTTTACGATTTTGTCTTTTGCGATTAATCGCAGGCGGGACGCCTGGCGCCCCTCACTCGTATGGCCAATGTTAGCTGCCAGGTCCATTTGCATCAGAAATTTTATACTTTCCGCAACGGAGATCAGCAACCTTCGACTTTAAACTTTGAACTTTGAACTTTAAACTTTGTACTTTTCTCTCTTATTGCCGTTTCAGTAATTCGCCGCTTATAATTGCCCCTTATTTTACAGGGGAAACGACGTCAGCCGATGCTGCGAAAGGGCACCAATGAACATCTTTCAGTTTACGCGCGAATTGATGGAGACTGAATCGACTACGTGGAACGAAGGCGCCGCGGGGCGCTGGCTGGGTGACTACCTTGCTGACGCCGGCTTCGAAGTAACGACGCAGCAGGTGACCGACGACCGTGTCAATGTTTACGCGCGGCTTGGAGACCCCGTCATCACCTTTTCTTCCCACATTGATACGGTGCCTCCGTTCATAGGTTTCACTGAAGACGATGAAAAGATCCATGGCCGCGGGGCTTGTGACGCCAAGGGAGTGATCGCCGCACAGGTCTTCGCGGCGCACAAACTCAAGGAAGAAGGTCTGAACAATATCGGTCTGCTTTATGTTGTCGGCGAGGAGGACGGGAGCGATGGAGCCAAAGTTGCCAACTCAATTCCGAACAACAGCCGCTATCTGATCAACGGCGAACCGACGGAAAGCTGCCAGGCCATCGCGACCAAAGGCGCTCTGAGAGTGATCATCGAGGCTCGCGGTAAGCTCGCCCATTCGGCCTATCCCGAACTCGGCGAATCGGCAATCGAGAAGCTCATCGACATCCTCAACGATCTGCGGCATTACGACTGGCCAGTCAACGCGGAGCTCGGGCCGACAACCTTCAACATCGGAACCATAACCGGCGGCCGCAAACCGAATGTCGTAGCCGACTATGCTGCAAGCGAGGTGATGCTGCGGACGATCACCGATCCCGGCGAGTTGTTCGAGATCGTAAGGTCGATCGTCGGCCAAAGAGCTGAAATTACACACGGTTTCTCGATTCCGCCCGTTCATACTCATACGGTCAAAGGCCTCGACATCCCTACCAGCGTTGTCCGTTTCGGAACTGACATCCCATGCCTGACAAACTGGGGAACGCCGGTGCTTTATGGACCTGGATCGATCCTCGACGCCCATACGTCTCACGAATTTATTCGAAAACGCGACCTGCTCGATGCTGTCGAGACATACGCGAAAATCGCACGAATTCTGCTCAAGCCCGAGGAAAATTAACCGGAGAGACCTCGATCATCCTCCGGCAAATGTTAAACTGACTCAAGCTATCAATTCTTTCAAATACGGAGCTAATAAAAATGTCAACAGGGAAATTTACTTCAGAACCGGGGACGCCTGAATATCACGCTTCTGAATGGCTGATCTCAATCCACAATGCCTACCGCGAACTTGATCACGCGATCTCGCAGTCTCCAAACCCGGAGGAGTTCGTTGACCGGCTCAAAGAGCGTGTCAGACGCGATTACGAACAGAACAGGGAGCAGATGGGCTGGAGCGAACGCACCCGCGATATCGCTTCACGCTCACTCGATATCGTCATCGGAACCCTCAAACTTCCAAATATGTAAGAAGAAAGGAAGATAGATTACGACTCCACTTTATCCAAACCAGAGATGCGAAAACGAACGATGTTGGGCATCTAAAAGAGGGGCGCCCTCCAAAAATGGAGTTCGGGAGCCGTTGGGGGCGCACAAGGGGGGCGCGGCGGGGGGGGGGGGGGGGGGGGGATTTTTAGTGGTTGAATTCTTTTAGACTCAGCAAAGCATTGGACTGGAAATAATTCCAAGCCATTGAAACTAAAGCTCAATTTGATGCCTGCATCTATTGGATCATATTGGATAAAGTGGAGTACGAAACAGACGAAAAGTTTCAGGCGGTCAATATTTGAATTGTCCCGGCTGGACGATTCAATAAAAGAAAGTGCACTTATCCACCCATTGAAACTTTTCGTTTATTTCGTCTGTTTCGTAATCTATCTTTCTTTCTTTTCCCTCTCACGCAATTCGGCGGAAAAGGCGGGAGCTTCGACGAGTTGAACCATGGAAGAGGCATTGACCAGCGATTTTTCGCCAGGACCAACCATGAGATAGCCATCAGGTTTGAGCGAGTTGGCGAGGTTGATGACCATCTGGCGTGCTGCGGCGGCATGCATGAAAGTCAGTTGATTGGAGCAGACTATCAGATCGAATCTGCCCGCCACCCCTTTCCAGAAAAGCTTGTCCAGAAGATTTACGCGCCGGAACGTCACATTCTTTCTGATATCGCCAAGGACAGCGTAACGCGGCTCATCGCCGGAATCTGAATTGAGAGTCGAGAGCTCGAAGTAACGATCGAGCAAATCGGCATCGAGGGTTCCGACGGAGTTCTTTCCATAGCGTGCCCGACTGGCTTCAAGCAGCGACCGGTTGCGGACATCTGTAGCAAAGATTTCGACCTGGCGGCCGGCATGGTCTGTGGAGAAGCCCGCTTGATCTGATCGAAGACGATGGCGAGCGAGTAGGCTTCTTCGCCTGTGGCGCAGACTGAGCTCCAGATCTTCAATTTTTCATTACCCGGCAATGAATTGAGAAGCTGGGGGATGATTCGACTGCGAAGTAATTCGAACTGTTCAGGCTCGCGGAAGAAGCATGATTGAGACGATGCGGTCTCTTCGACCAGCGCCAGAAGTTCGCTTTGGCTTGAGGCGGCAATCCGGCAGTATTCCTCCGGGGCGATTCCCAGCCTGTCGGCCTTGCTGGTCACCGCGAGAGTGATTTTCTCCCGGACAAACGGATTGTTGCCCCATCCATAAGACTCGGCCAGTGCGTCTTCAAGTTGTTTCAGTGCATGAATGGGAATCATGAGTTTCTCATCCGGTCAAGTTTATTTACTTGCTTCTCTTCGCCACTCACCGGAACGACCGCCGGTCTTGCGGTCAAGGCGTATTTCGTCGATGACCATGCCCCGATCGATCGCTTTGCACATGTCGTAGATTGTCAAAGCCGCGACGGAGACAGCCGTGAGCGCCTCCATCTCGACGCCCGTCTGTGCGCTGGTGGCGGCGGTGGCCCGGATGTATGCCCCGTCGTCGTTGAGCGTTATCTGCACATCGACGTGCGAGAGGGACAGCGAATGGCAGAGTGGAATCAGTTCAGCCGTTCGTTTGGAGGCCATGATGCCGGCGAGCCTCGCGGTTTCGAGCGGATCGCCTTTCGGAGTGCGGCGCTCGCGAATCGCACTGACCGTCTCCGGCGCCATCCTGACATAACCGCTCGCCTCCGCTACCCTGGCCGTGACGTCTTTTGAGCCAACATCCACCATCGTGATGCGCCCTTCGGAATCAAGGTGTGAAAGAAGATTTTGTGGTTGATCGGGCATGGAAGAAGTTTAAAGTTTTAAGTTCAAAGTTTAAAGTCGATGAGCGAGATCGCCTCGACGATATCTCCCGCATTGTAGCCCTGACAATCTTCGGGAACGACAATCAGCACGTCGGCCTGCATAAAGGCGACCAGATCCGACGATCCGCTCCATTTGAGCGGCACGACCTCAGCCCGGCCATCACGGATGATCAATCGTCCGGGCTGGTGGCTGCGACGCGGCGGGGCGCCCTTGACGGGTCCCCCCGCATAAGCCGCAAACCTCGGCAGATGATTTTCGCCTGCTCCCTGCATCTTCAATAAAGCCGGCCGGGCCAAAACATGAAATGAGACGGCAACGGATACCGGGTTGCCCGGCAACCCGAAGATGGGTTTCTGGCCAATCATTGCAAAGACAGTAGGCTTCCCCGGATGCATGGCAACTTTCTCGACCAGGATCTCGGCTCCGAGCTCAAGCAGCGCGGGTTTGACCAGATCATAATCTCCCATCGACACGCCGCCTGAGAGGATGACCACATCGGACGACGCAAGGGCCTCCGTGATCGCCGAGCATGTCGCATCGAAGTCGTCGTGGACAATGCCGGAACTGACAACCTCGCATCCTGCGGCCGCCGCATATCCGGCCAGCGAATAAGTATTCGAATTCCTTATCTGCGACGGACCGGGCTTGAGGCCGACTTCGACGAGTTCCGATCCGGTCGAGAGCACCGTCACTTTCGGCCGGCACGACACTACCGGTCGCGAATAGCCGAAACTTGCAAGCACGGCCGCAACCGCCGGAGTGATTCGTTCGCCCGCTCTGACCATGACCTCACCCGCCCGGGCCTCGATGCCTCTCGGAGTAATGAATTGGCCCGGCTTGACCGGCGATTGAAGCATTACCGTCCCGTCCCCGGGAACACTGATCACCTCGATCTTCTCCACCCCGTCGGCGCCGGAAGGGATCGGAGCCCCGGTCATGGTCCTGACCGCTTCTCCTGCCTTCAACTGCCCTTCAAAAGCATGCCCGGCCGCTGCCTCGCCTGCTTCACGCAGACAAACCGGGGTTGCCGAAGTCGCGCCCTTCCGTATCAGCCACCCTCAGCGCGTACCCATCCATCCGCGCACGATCGAATGGCGGCAGATCCAGATCTGAAAAAGCATCCCTGCGAAGCGCTCTGCCCAAAGCATCCGCCAGATCGACCTCTTCCTCTGGAAGCTTCACGATCCGGTTCAGTATGATTTCGAGCGCGTCTTCGATTTGCAGCATATTTATTGGGGATTTTTAAAACGACGAAAAGATTACGAAACTAAACGGAACTTCCCCGAAAATTTTTCGCCTGTTTTTGTTTTTTTTCTTTTTTTTGTTTCTTTCTCAAAGAGACAAGGCATAGAGCGGAAAAGCCGCTCGTATGAAGAGCGGCTTTCCTTATATTCATGAAGTCCTGAATGGTAATCAGATTAAATTGTGAATTAAATGGCGGAGCCGACGGGACTCGAACCCGCGACCTCCGACGTGACAGGCCGGCGTTCTAACCAACTGAACTACGACTCCGCAATATCACTCACAATCATCAGATCATGAATTTCAAAAAATCTGACCAGGTGGATAGGCACGGTGGGGCTCGAACCCACAACTTCCACCTTGTAAGGGTGGCTGTCTACCATTGACATACGTGCCTGCACCCTTTCGAGCGAGTGGCCATCTTACAGCCCGTATTGAGTCGTGTCAACTGCTTTGACCGGTTTTTATCTTCGGATATACTCGTCTTCCCATCACTGCAAAAATTCCGAGGTCTCGTCCGATGCTTGCAAAAAATGGTCGCGAAAAATCCTGATTGCCATCCTCTGGCTGACCTTTATTGTCAGCGTCATGACTCCGGCCAGGGGGCAGGATCAGGAGAGGCAACAAAAAAAGCCCGAGAAGGTTGAAGAACAGATGCAGACGATCAGGGTCGAGACCAATTTGGTTTCGGTGGATGTCACGGTGAGCGACAGCTCCGGCAACAAGAATACCGCGGGACTGCGTGCCGAGGACTTCCAGGTATACGAAGACGGCGTGAGGCAGAAGATTACTAATTTCTCCAATACCGACGGGGCCTTTAATCTTGTGCTGCTGATCGATACTTCCGGAAGCACGCGCGATGCAGTGTCGCTGATGCGGCAGGCTGCAAAACGATTCCTCGATGAGCTGCGGCCTCAGGATCATGTCGCGCTGATTCAATTCAACAAACAGGTGGAGCTGCTTGAAGATCTGACCGGCGACAGGCTTAAGATCGAAGCAGCGCTCAAGCTCCTCAAACCAGGCTCGGGGACATCGTTTTATGACGCCCTGCAACTCACCATCGACGAGATATTCAAGAAAGAACCAGGCAGAAAAGCGATCGTGGCGCTCACTGATGGCGTGGATTCCTACGGATTCAACACCTTCGATCAGATTATGCCGATGGTCGAAAAGGCCTCGGCGAGCATCTACTTTCTCGAACTCGACACCGAATCGTTCACCGAATCCAGAATGATGCGCGATTGCGCCGATAATAATCATTTCGAATTCTCAAAGAAACAACTGAAAAAATACGTCAAGGAGCGTCTCTCCGGTGGATCGGAGGAGGACTACGACAATCACTGCCGGTTGACCCCGATCGAGAAGATGCAGATCAACCGTCGTCTTTATCAGACCGCACGAAAGGAACTTCGCGACATGGCGGCAAAGAGCGGCGGCAGGGTCTATCCCGTCAGGGATCTCAAACAACTCGAACCGGCGTACTCCCGAATCGCGGAGGAACTCAGAACCCAATACTCGCTGGCCTACTACCCGACAAACGAAAAACACGACGGCAAATGGCGAAACCTCAGGGTAGAAGTCAGGCAACGAGGACTCTCTGCCAAAACCAGACCCGGTTACCGCGCCCCGCTTAACTGAGCTCCGTTGTGGTTAAGACGGTATTTTATCGCCAAGAGGGCCAAGAACGCCAAAACAGGGCCTGGCTTCCCTCTCTTGGCGTTCTTGCGATAAAAATCACGTTATATCCATGAACAGAGATTCTCAATTCCAACCTGAAAGCGACTTTCCGCTACGGAGCAACTGAATAAACTGCTTGACAACCCGGTAGCCGGACAGATATCGTTTCCGCTTATTTATAGGGCCCCTAATTTAACCTTGAAGGAGTAAAGACATTGGCTAAAGGGCGAGTACCAGCGCAGAATCTCAAGCGCGATCCATTAATGCAGCAATACGTAAATACGAGTTCATGGGTCAGGGAACGGCGGAATCCGATTGTTAAGTGGCTGACGATAGCGGCAGTGGCGCTGGCATTGGCGATCATCGTCTGGTTGATGCTGTCACGGAGGCAATCGGCTGCGGCTGATTCGCTGGCCGAGGCATATCGATTCCAGCAGGCAATTGTGGCGAATCCGATTCCGCCAAACACCACCGGATACGCATTCACCACAGAGGATGAAAAGCATCGCCGATCGTTTGAGGCTTTCGAGAAGGCAGCGAAAGATTATCCCTCGATCAACGGAGAGATCGGCCGTTATTACGCGGCAATTCATCAGATTTATTTCGAACCTGAGAAGGCTGAGGCGACTTTAAAGGATCTCTCATCGAAGGATTCCGAGGTCGGAGCTCAGGCGCGAATGGCGCTGGCTCAGAGGTATGAGGCTACCGGAAAATACGATGAAGCGGTTGGAGAATTTCAGAAACTCAAAGCCAAACCGTTCAACATTCCCGTCGCTAATATCGATTACTGCATAGCCAGAACGTACGAAGCTCAAGGAAAAACAAGGAAGCGGCTGAGATCTATTTCACGATTGCTTCCAACAAAGATATCCGCAGCGGCCCGCTGGGCAATCTTTCCGTCAGCAGACTGACCATCCTCGCTCCGGAAAAAATCGATAAATTACCGGCCGCGGAGCCGGCCAATCCGCTCGCAGGTTTGTCGGGTGGCTTCCCAATGAGATAGACAACCTGACTTCGTTCCGCGAATAAACTGTATACGACGAGTGGTGATATTGGTAATTGCCACTCGTCTTCGTTTTTATGGTCAACTTACCGCACAATTTTTCAAAAAAGCTGTTTCTTCTTATTCTGCTGTTGCCGGCGATAACAGGCCTGTACAGTCCATGCAGAAAATCCGACAATCCCGCAGGCCCAGGTGTTTACTCAGGTCAGAATCAGGCTGGCGTCAAAACCTCTACGTCGAATGCGAAAGAAGACGGGTTCCGGTCTGAGATCGGTTTCGCATCAAGGCAGAAACTGGTTGATCATTTCGAGAAACACGGCCGCGAATTTGGCGGGATCGGCAGGGATGAGTATCTCCGCCGTGCACGGATGCTGCGAGACAGCAGGGTTGGAGGCGACGTCCTGGAGGCCGTTCGTGCAGACGGCGTGATTACGCGATATGATCGCTCAACCGGGGCGTTCATAGCCTTCGATTCCGATCTGACGATTCGAACATTTTTCAAACCGAACGATGGTGAATCCTACTTCCAGCGTCAAAGCAGGAGGCCCGTCAGATGATACGGAGCAATGAAATAATATGACTTCAAATGATCCCGTGCGCGAGTTTCTGCGAGAAAAAGGCTGCGCCGATCACATCATCAGAGACGGACTGGCAGGACTTGTCGATCAATGGGAGTCCGCGGTCCAGGCGATCGATGACGGTTATGCCTTCGGCCTCGATGATTATCTCAACGACATGGACGTTCGCCAGTTGCTCGATGAATCACTTGGCGTGGCTCGACACAGCGATCGCGACCAGTTCACCGGGCGGATCAAGAAGGCTGACCATAAATTCAAAGGCCTGGTTGAAATAGTCGATGTCAGCCTTTGGGGGACGGAGGTGGCGGAAGAAGAGGGCTGGACGAATGAATCCAACTGGTGGTACTTTGCCCGCCCGCTCGAAGCCGGCCCTGAATTGCTCGCAGAAATCGATGAAGTCACGGGGGGAGACGCTTTATGACCATCTCACGCCGAAAGTTCCTGGCTGGTTCAGGAATCGCACTGACGGGATCCCGGCTGACTCGCCATGCCCTGGCGGCGGAGAATGAAATCAAGGTCGGCTATCACGCAATAACCTGGGGCGATAATGTCGACCAGGCAATAAACGAAATCTCCGAGTTGGGTTTCAGGGGCATCCAGATCCGTCGGGCTGATTATGAAAAATATGCCGGCCGCGTCAGCGAATTTAAGGACCTTCTCGCCGCAAAAAAACTGACCGTGGTTTCGATCTCTACCGGCAATGTGACGATCAAACCTGAGACCGGGAAGCAGGAACTCGAAGACCGGCTCAAAATGGCCAAATGGATGAAGGATATCGGTGGACTTTATTTGCAGGCCACCGATGGCGCGCGCGCAAAGGTGGGAGTCAATGACCTGGACGATTTCAAGAATCTGGGCCGAAGACTGACCGAGATCGGCAAGAGGACTTTTGGCGAACACGGAATCAAGCTCGGATTCCACAACCACATGAACAACCTCGGCGAACGCCGCGAGGAATTTGATCGGATCATGGAGGCCACCGATCCGAAACACGTCTGGGCACTGCTCGATATCGCTCATATGCAGGCCGCAGGCGGCGATCCCGTGAAACTCACTCGCGATTATATCGATCGCCTCATCTACCCGCATTTCAAGGACGTCGTCATTCATCCCAGCGGGCCTGCCGGCCTTGACGGCAAACCTCCCCGACCGAAATACGATTTCGTCGAACTTGGCCAGGGCAGAGTCAACATCCCCGCCGTTCTTCAGATCATGAAGGATTATCGCTTCAAAGGCTGGATCATCATCGAACTCGATAAATCTCCCACCGGCCGCACCCCCAAAGAGAGCGCCGCCATCAGCAAAAAATATGTCGAAGAGAAGCTCAAACTAAAAGTCTAAAGAGAGTCCAAAGTCCAAAGCCAAAAGTCCAAAGTCCAAAGTCCAAAGTTCAAGGTTGTGGTGCCACGACTTTAAACTTTAAACTTTGGACTTTGGACTTCGGACTTTGGACTTCCCCTGCTTACTTCCCATCCGAAGCGGTGCGGTATTTCTCCTTCTCTTTCTCGCGTTCCAGATAAGGAATTCCCTTCTCCATCCAATCGGGCCTTTGAGCGCCTTTGAGGTTATGATCGAAGAATTCCTGCATGCGTCTGGTGTAATCCTTTTGATTTGGCCGCCTGCGAAGGCCGTGAAATTCGCCGTTGTAGTTGAACATGTATGCTTCCTTGCCGAGCCTTCTCAGACCGAGGAAGTATTCGATACCCTGATACCATGGAACCGCGTCATCGTTGTCGTTGTGGAGCATGAGAATCGGGGTCTGGATGCGGTCAATCTGAAAGAGCGGAGAATTCTGGATGAATCTCATGGGGAACTCCCAGATGCTGCCGCCGATGCGGCTCTGGGTGTGTTCATACTGGAACTGTCGCGGGAACCCGGTGCCCCACCGGATGCCGCTGTAGGCGCTGGTCATGTTGGCGACCAGCGCTCCTGGAGCCGCAGCACGGAACAGGTTGGTCTGAGTCACCATGTAGGCTATCTGATAGCCGCCCCAGCTGTGTCCCTGGATGCCGATGGCCTTTTCATCGACGAACCCCTGATCTATCACCGCCTGAACAGCCGGCAGCACGCATTTGAGGGCGCTCGGACCAGGATAGCCGATCGTGTAAACGATGTCCGGCATGAGCACGAGATATCCGTTGCTTGCATAGAATGAAGGATTGATCGATGTTCCCGGCGAGGGATTTGTGAACCGGTGCAACCCGTCCGAGAGCTTCTCGTAGATGTATACGATCATCGGATACTTCTTTTTTGGATCGAAGTTGTCCGGCTTGATCAGCATTCCGCTCAGCGGGACGCCGTCGGTATTTCTGAAATGCATCAGTTCGGCTTTGCCCCAGAGGAAGGAGTCTTTCTGCCGGCCGACGTCACTGACCTTCTTCACATTTCTGAAAGCCGGATCGGTGACCGAGATATCCGGGAACTCATCGAACTTCGAGGCCGTCATCATGAGAACATCGGCATCTTTGGCTTTCGAAGGCTGGCCGAAGTTCTTCGACGCCATGATGAGTTTCTCGGGGGCGCCGCCGTCGATGCGGTCGCGATAGAATCCTGTATCTCGCGTGTTCTCGTTTTCCGCGCGAAGCAGCATTGCCTTTGCGGGATCGATCGATCGTTCCTGAGGATCGAGCCTGACATACCTCAACTCGGTCTTCTCTTTTCTTCCGAGCCCATCGGTCAGATTCTTCGCGGACGAGCCGTCGGGCGCGAGCTGCCAGATATCATACTGGTCGTAGAGCAAGACATACTTGTCGCCCCTGGCCCAACCGGCCGAGCCATAGGATCTGGGTTCATCCGGAGAATCGTTATCTTCCTGCCAGAAATTGACGCCGAGCTTTCCGGTCAGATTCGTCATTTTGCCGTCAGGTATGGATGCCGTATTCCAATCCTTGCCGTCATAAAACAGGGCATACTTTCCATCGGGCGAAATGGAAATTCCAAATTTGTTTTTGCTCAGCAGTTTTTTGCGGGAACCATCGACAGTGTTGACCAGATATGAGTCGCTGACACCCCCGAATGAATCAAAGCCGACCTGTGTCCGATAGGGCCTGTCATCGCTGCCAATAGCCCACAAACCGTTGTTCGACGGGTTGATGCTCTCCATGGATTCATCGGCGAGCTGGACGAACTTGTTTTCCCTGATGTGAAAGACCGCACGGAAAGTCCGGTTGCGATCCTGCGTCGCCCGCACTTTCTGCATGGGCTGGATGAAATCTTCTTTCCAGTGCCACAGATCCACGAGGACCTTTTCGTCGGCCGGGACATCCGCGTCTGGATCCTTTTCAGCTTCGGGAGGCGCAGCGACTCCGAGGAACAGCCTGCTGCCGTCCAGTGAGAAGCTCAGCGAGCCGTTGTCTCTGATGACCATCCCCTGTTTAAATCCGGCTGTCGCGTTCGAAACTACTTCGACGGCTTTGGGCGATTTGCGGTCCCAGTGATAGAGCTTGAATTTGGGTTGTTCGGCAGCGGCATCATCGCGGTCGCTGATGAATGCCATCTGGGTCTGATCTTCGTCCCAGGTGATCTTCGTGTATTTGCCCTTGCCGGTCAGCAGCTCGGCCGGCGATGCCGGATCGGCCGTGTTAACTGCGTACAGGCCGTTTGAGTCTTCCTTCTTCGAAGAGACTGCGTAGATCATCGCTTTCGCGTCCTTGCTCAGCGAGAACTCCAGAACATCGGTGAAAGTACGCTCGCTGCCGGCCCCTGTATTTCTCAGAACCAGATCGGTTCCGTATTCCTTCTTCTTCGGCGCAGGTCTTCTGCCATTGGCTGTGGCGCCTGTCACCGCCTGAGCAGGGGCCGGGGTGGCAGGGGTGACAGGGGTGACTGGAGCCCCCGCCTGATTCTGACCGTCGGTCTTCTTCTCCTCCGGTTTGGCTTCGAGCAGATAAGCGATGAAACCTGACCCGTCCTCGGGGACCTGGTAATTCTTGACCCGATCTATTTTGACAACCTGGCCGTTTGACAGATCCATAATGCCCATTGAATTCTTCGGCATCTCTTCGGGCTTCTTCTTCTCTTTTCTCGCTTTCAGGACATCCTGCTTGTCGGGTTCTATGGAAAAGATCAGATAGCGGCTGTCGGCAGTGAACGCCGGACGTGACAATCTGTTCATCGTCGACATAAAGGCCTGTGCCGCCGCCGGATCGGTCAGATCAGGCGTGGGTGCCGGCGGACGCCATCCGCGCCCATAACGAAACTCGGCATCCGTGGCAAGGTTCCTGACCACAACCTCGCCGTTACCATCCTGCGGGATCACCGCATAGGCTACAAATTTTCCGTTGCGGGAAATTTGCGAGCCCGCGATTGAGCGCCAGCTGTCGTAATCCTGATGAGTCAACGCCTTTCTGACGCCGCTTTGCTGTGTTGCGGCAGGCCTCGCCTGCTGCGCAAACGCAGCATTGGGCATAAGCATCGCCACCGTACAGAATATCGCCAGCATTCCACGCATGATCTGCGCACTACTCTTCGATCGCCTCAAAATCCCAATCCTCATTGGTCAACTCCTTGTCTTGGAAATTTCTAAATGCAACTGTATTTGACTAAATTGAATCAATAGCTTTGATGTTTGCCCGTTTGAGCTATAATGATAAGGCGTTAACGGGATTTGAGGGAAGAGACCATGGAACAGAACAGATCAACTAATAATTTATCGGATTCGGAGAACAGACCTCGCTGGAGATGGTATCGGACACTTCTGATAGCGATTCCGACAGTGATTCCCGTCATCTATTTTTACGCGAGCGGAAAACAGAACTGGTCGCTGGGCGATCTTGCAATCGTCGGAGCCATCTTCGCAGGCTACTGGATGCTGGTCTTCTTCATCGCCGGGCGCGTATTGCGACACAAGCGGCTTCTCCATTCAGTTCAACTCGCATCCCCATTGATCGAAGTCCCGTTGAGCACCGATCTTCGCGCAAGGCTTTCAACCTTCGCCGCCGGTAAGGAACAGAAGCTCGCCGTCGCCGCATTTGAACTGCTCGACAGAGAGATCCCACGCTTCGAACAGGACGAAGAGCGCGACCGGGCCTTCCTCGATAACGAGCACCTTCGCCAGCAGGCCGGACAGGGAGCTTTCCTTGTGGCGGTCACCACCGAGATCCTGAAAAGACTCCTCATACTTAGCGGCGCTCAGGAAGAAGATCGAAAAGTCTGGCATTCCCAGATCAGCCAGACCGCAGCCCGCATCGTCAGCGATGCCCTCGATCACAGAATGATTGCGTAAAACAGATAGATTACGAAACAGACGAAAAAATTTTCAGGCGGTCAATATTTGAATTGTCCCGGCTGGACGATTCAATCAAAGAAAACTGCTTTATTCATCCTCTGAAATCATCCTCTGAAAATTTTTCGTCTGTTTCGTTTATTTCGTAATCTGTCTTTCTTTTTTTGGATTTACTATAAACACGATGAATATGAAACCCTTTAGAAACCTGCTTTTCAGGGTTGCGGTGATCTTTTGCCTGACGATTACCGTCAATGCCCAGGAAAAACCGAAGGCAAATACAAGTGACAAGCCTGTCGACATTCTGGTTCAGGGAGCCCTGGACTGGGAGTTGCAGCCTCTGCTGGCGGCGCTGGAAGAGAGGGAACAGATTCAGATCGCCGCCTGGACATTCTGGAAGGGCCGGATCGGCAGCAAGCGCGTCGTGATTTCAAGAACTGAAGTGGGACCGATCAATGCCGTGGCCTCAACCACGATCGGGATTCTCAATTTCCGGCCTTCATTGATTATCAACCAGGGCAGTGCGGGCGCAAACGACCCGGAATTGAAGGTCTTCGATATCGTCGTCGGAGAATCGACAGTCGATTATGGAGCTTTTCAATCGGAACATGGCGACGAAGGTCAGGGATCAGCCAGACGAGGTGGCGCCCGATCTATCACGCGATGCGGCTCGACGGAAAAGAGAGGGTCGTCTTCGAGAAATTCCCCGGTGATCCGGATGCGATGAAGACCGCACTGGAAACGCCATACAAGAACGGCCGTTTGATCAAGGGAGTCGTGGGAACGGCTTTTGAGTTCAACAAGGAGATCGACCGGCTGCTCTGGGTTAGAAAAACATTCGGAACATCCTCTGAAGACATGGAAAGCGCATACGCCGCAGGTGTTGCCGTGGCTTTCAAAACCAGATTCCTGGCTGTCAGGATCATCTCCGATTCGGAATTCAATGCCCCTCAACTACAGCGAATTTCAGGTGATTACTGCGCGGCTTTCGTCGTCGATATGATCAGGGAATGAAGGAAGTACCGCGATCGAAGTAATGCCATGGGAGAATTTTATTATGAATATAGCTACCTTGCGAGAAGCGCTTCTCTACTGCACGATCATCAACTTCGGTGTCCTTGCAATTTGGGGAGGAGTGGCCTTTCTGATGCCTAACGAATGGATGTACCGCCTGTGGAGCAGAAAACTCCGTATGACTGTTGAACAGTTCAATGCAATCAACCTGGCCGGAATAGTGCTTTACGAAATCGTCATATTGATGTTCAACCTGGTTCCCTGGCTGGCACTCCAGATTGTGCAATGACAGATACCGGCAAATCAAAACCAATGCAGCCGGTCGAGGTCGACGAGCGTTATCAGATTTTGGATGTGCTGCGTGGGGCGGCTTTGCTCGGTGTGCTGCTGATCAATCTGGACAGCGGGTTTCGAGGCTCGCTTTTTCATCATATTCTCAACTTTCACACCCATCCTGGACAGGCTAATCGGGTAACAGACCTGCTGTTGGAGTGGATCTTTGAATTCAAGGCTATGACGCTGTTTTCGTTTCTCTTCGGCGTCGGTGCGGGAATTCAGTACGAGCGATTGATCAAGCGCGGACGCAATTCCGGATTTTTTTTGTTTCGTCGCTTCATCGTACTGCTGATCATTGGGCTCGGCCATATGCTGCTCATCTGGAACGGTGACATACTCACACTTTACGCCGTCTGCGGCCTGCTGGTGGTGCCATTTACAAAACTTCCGGGAAAGCTGCTTGTGGTGACAGGCCTGGCCGTCATTGCACTTTCTCCTTATCTGCCCTTTTTCTACAACTACTTCCCTGACGCTGAGGCTATGCGCGCTCAGGCATCGGTGGCTACACGGATATATTCATCCGGAACACTTGCTGAAATCATGTCGCTGCGATTCGATGAAGCAGTCCATTTCATCATGCCTCTGCTGTTAGCTTCTCTACCGCGTACCTTCGGTCTGATGCTGCTGGGCACAGGAGTCTGGCGCATAGGGATAATGCAGCGACCGCAAGAATGGCGAAGCCTTTTGTGGGGAATCCTCGCAATTGCAGGCAGTCTTGGAGCCCTGACTACGACTCTCGAGGTCTGGTCTAAAGAGACAGGCAACCCGGCGCCTGGCGCATTTGACCTGCTCTATCCTTATTCAGTTCTTTTTCTGGCTTTTGCATACGCCGCCTGTCTCCTGTTGTGGCTGGGTTCACGGCAGACAAACAGGCTGGAATGGCCATGGCGACTTACGGCTGCAGCAGGCAGGATGGCGCTCAGTAATTACCTGGCACAATCATTGGTCTTTACAACCATCTTTTACAGTTATGGCTTTGGGCTCTTCGGGCGGCTCGGATCGGCAGCGGCATTGCTGCTCGGCCTCACTGTCTTTGCGGTACAGCTCATTGCGAGCGAATTATGGCTGCGTCATTTTCGCTTCGGCCCGGCTGAGTGGCTCTGGCGCTCGATGACTTATGGACAATGGCAGACGCTGAAAAGATACCGTTTCTTTAATGGCCAACCCGGGGATTAGCGCTGATACCCTGTCATCCGTAATTAGGAGTGCCGCGAAAGATCACGCTCCAACCTCGCTCGACGCTGGTGGAAATGGCCTCTTCGTAGTTCCTGATCGCTTCACTGCTCTTATCGTACTCTTTGAAGAACGGCTGCCCTTCCCTCGGATCGTGCTTGACCACTGCGGTGATCGGCTTATTGTCTCCCTCATCTTCAAGCAATTGCGCGCTCACCAGACCGAGAAATGTGAACATGCTGTTTTTGGTCATTATCGTCAGATAAGTTTTGTTTCTGTCGCTCATATTCTCTTTCTACTGTTCCTCTCTTCTCCTGACACCGAACTACATTGTAAACAATACCAGATCAAAAAACAGCCCCGTTAGTTTCTCTTCATGAGGTAGGCCGTCAGGGCCACTGCCATCGCAGTAGCGACGCCAAACTTGTAGCCGTAATGAATCGGCAGCGGTGAGATAAAGCCCTCGATTAGTCCGGCGATGACAAGCAGTGGAATCGCGCCGGCCATCAACTTGATTGCCTGAGCGCCTCTTTCGACCAGCGCCTCGCGGCGCGTCCGCTCACCGGGTATCAAAACCGCCATGCCAATCATCAACCCCGCACCGCCTGAAATGAAGATCGCCAGAAATTCAGGCACTCCATGGCCGATCATAAATGACCACAGCTTGAGCGACATCTTGTATTTCAGGATCAATGCATTGATCGAACCGAACATCAACGCGGACGGCATGAGAACGTCAACTGTGCCGGCCACCGGGATGATGCTCATGGCAAAGGTTTTGAGGCTGATCCAGATGTTATTTGCCATGATGGAAGCCGAACCGACGGGAGCTTCCTTGTTGAGCACTTCCCACCAACTGTGATGATTCTTGATCATCTGCACCGTCACCGGTCCGACATAGGCGAAATCCGCAAAATCGTCATTTCTCCACGTGGCAATGAATGAGCAGAGGGAGATCGCCATGAAAATCAGAAATGTCGCCAGTGTGTATCGTGAAGTCTGCCTGAAAATCAACGGGTAATCTTTGAGGAAGAAATCCAGGATCGCGCGGGGATGACTCTTCTCCGTGCGGTAGATCATGCCATGGGCGCGGATCACCAGATTATTGAGATAACTGACCAGGCGCTGATCGCGCGATTCCACGCGGGCAATCGCCAGATCCGAGGCCGTGCGCCTGTAGATGCGCCCAAGTTCCCGAACCTCGTCCCGCGTCAGCTTCCTCAAACCGCGGAACGTCTGCGTCTGGTCGATCAGTTCTTCCAGTCGTTTCCAGTTTCCTTTTCTTTTTCGATAAAATTATCGGACATTACATCAATTCTCATCCCGGATCAGAAGGCCGGATCAGAACGGTTGATACATGAAATGCTTGTACCCCACGCTCATGCTCTCAAGCATCCACGGCGGCAGCGAAGTCATGAGCATGACGCTCATTGCGGCATGTGAAAAAGCGAGAGCTATCAGATTCGGAGCGCGCTCATAAACCCACGACCAGACCAATCCTCCGATCAACGTCAGCAGGGTCAGGGCCGGATTCGGCAGATGAACCACGGCAAATATAACCGCTGTTGCAATCATGGCAAAAGTGATTCTCTTCTTTCGCTCACCTGATGCAGCATTTTCATCGACCAGCAGAAACCTGACTCGTCGATAGATGAATCCCTGCAGAATGTATTGCTGAAAAAGCCCCCAAAAAGGCAGCAGCAGGATGGTCAGCCAAAGCTTCGAGCCGCGGTGAAACGAATTGTTCAGGTAACCGATCATGGCGAAGACGGTCATGCCAAGGATTGTCGGGCCGGCAACCAGCTTCAGCGCCCTGCCGAAATGATTCAAGGTGAATCCCAGATCGCTCAGTGATTCGCCTCTCAGGCGATGGGAATAGGCCATGAGGGCGACGGCCAGCAGCCCCGGAATCGCGATCAGCCACCGGTTCTGAGCCTGCAGCGGAATGATCGCCCAGGTGACTATCAGGACAGACAGCATGACCGACGCCACCTCAAGCCCGGTGACCAGCCGTAATGAAACACGCGCATCGGAGTTGTTTTGATCAGTGCTATTCATGTTTAATCAGGCCGCATGGAGTTCCGCTCCGCATGGAGTTCCGCCTTCAGGCGGAACGCTAAACTTTCGCATGGAGTTCCGGCTTCAGCCGGAACTTGTGACTATAAAGGGTTCCGCCTGAAGGCGGAACCCATCCCGACGGGAAAGGCCCGAAGGCGGAACTCCGGAGCTCCATGCATTCAGTTCTGTTTCAAGTACTTGTCAAACCATTGCAGAGTGCGAGCGAGCGAATCCTCACGATGCCGTGGTTCGCGGAAGCCGTGGCCTTCGCGGGGATAGCGAACCAGCACGGATTCGATGCCGCGCATTTTCATGGCGGTGAACATCTCTTCAGCCTGAGTCATGTGAACATCGTTGTCCTGTTCGCCGTGAAGCAGCAGGAGAGGCGTTTTCGCGTTTTTGACATGCTTGAGCGGCGAACGATCCCAGAGGATGTCGAAATTGTCCCAGGGATAACCGTTGAACTCTGCGTGGATCAGATCCTGGTAGAGCGAGGTGGAGTAGAAGCTGATCAGATTCGAGAGGCTGGCCGAGGCGACGGCTGCCTTGAACCGGTCGCTCTGCGTGATGACCCAGTTGGTCATGTAACCGCCGTAGCTTCCTCCCGTAACGGCCATGCGGTCGCCGTCGATGAACGGGAATCTGCCGAGAGCTTCATTGACTCCCCTCATTAGATCGCGGTAATCGCCGCCTCCCCAGTCATTGAGGCATCCATCCGCGAACTTCTGGCCATAGCCGGATGAGCCGCGTGGATTGACCATGAGCACGGCATATCCGTTTGCCGCCATCACCTGAGCCGATGAGTTGAAACTGTAGCCGAACATTCCGTGCGGGCCGCCGTGAATGTTGAGAATCAGGGGATATTTCTTTCCTTCAGCCAGATCAGCCGGTGGGTAGAGCCAGGCCTCGACTTCGCCAACGTCGGATTTGAAAGTGAACTGGCGAGGCTGAGTCAGCTTTACCGTGGAGAGGAATTGTTGATTGATATTGCTCAACCGGGCGATCTCGCCACTCGATTTTAAAATAAAAAGTTCTGCAGGCTCGGCAGGCGAGCTTGAAATAAGAGCGATCTTTCCCTCGTTGCTGATTGAAAAAGAAGAGACCTGAACCGATTTATCGAAGACCGCAGATGGCCTTTTCTGATTGCCGGCATTGTAGATCAGGGTTTTGCCGTGATCCGAAGCGGTGAAGAAGACGGACTTGCCGTCCGGCGCCCATTTGACGGATGTCGCGCGGCGATCCTGCTCGCTATTGAGTTCGCGAACCGCTCCTCCCCGGGCGGGAATGACAAAAACATGAGCGTCTTCGGCGACGCTGTCGATGGTCGTGATCTCACGACTGGTTCCGGTAAAAGCTATTTCCGACCCGTCGGGCGAAAAGACCGGCGTCCATTCGCAGCCTTTCGTTCTGGTCAGCTGCCTGACCGCGAAAGTATCGACATTGACTGTGAAGAGGTCAGTGTTGTTGATCTTGTCCGGATCGGGCTCGCGGTTCGAGGCGAAGACGATCTCGTCCCCTTTCGGAGACCAGTTGATCGAATGCTCGTAAAATATTCCATCCGTGAGTTGACTGAGCCGCCGTGTTTCGATATCGGCAACGATGATGTGAGAACGCAGATTGTCCGAAAAAGACGTGCGCGATTTATACTGCAGCCTTGTGATCACACGAGGATCGTCAGGCAGGGCGCTGACGGCGTTATCCAGCGGAGATACAGCCTTTTTCCCCATCGCCTGCCCCTGAGCGCGAAATATCATCTCTCGGACCTCGATGGGGAGTTTATCTATCTCTTCACGCGTCAGCGGACGGAAGACCACAGGCGGCAACCCTGCAAGTTTCGGATCGACCGGCGGAGCGGGCTGCTGAGAAACTTCATTCAATATCTCGGGTGACGAAATGAATGCTATCCGCTTGCTGTCAGGGGACCATGTCAGGCTTTCACCGGCCCCTTTAAGATGAAAATTTGTCCGCATCACATGGCAGACAAGGCGCGGCTCACCACCCTCAACCGGAAAGATCCAGATTCCATTTTTTTTGTCGCGGTCGGAATAAAAAGCAATCCATTTTCCGTCGGGCGACCAGCGCGGTGAAGTCTCCCCTGCATCCCAGACTGTCAGCCTCTTCACTTCGCCGCCGTTTGCCGGCGCCATCCATAAGTGCGAAATCTGCCCGGACTTGTCCTGCGCCGTTTCGGTGACTACAAAGACGACCTTCGATCCGTCAGGGGATATCTGAACATCTGAAACATCCCTGATCACGGAAAGGTCAGTTGGCGCCATGGCCCTCCGGGCCTGTGCTTGTGAAGCTGCCGGATCAAGTAGCGCCCCGGAAAATGCGATCGATAAAGCAATGATGATATAAATCAGTCTCATAAACCTATTCACCTTCGAGAACGACATACGCGATTGCCATATCGGTGGCGTGAGAAAGCGAAACATGAGCTCTTTTCACCTTCAATTCTTTTACCAGTTCAGCCGCGCGGCCGTGAAATTCAAGCTGCGGCGCCCCCTCGTATGATGATATGATTTCAACGTCATGCCACGAAAGGGCGACGACCGGCGTGGCTGCGCCGATGGCTTTTCGCGCGGCCTCTTTCGCTGCAAACCGGGTGGCGTATCGTTCCGCCCTGCGGGCAAGCAATTCGCAATATGCTATTTCACGTTCCGTGAAAACCCGATCGCGAAATCGCTCGCCATGCAGTTTGAGCGCTCGCTCGATACGGGAAATCTCGATGATGTCTACGCCGGTTCCGATGATCATAGGAAGATAGATTACGAATGAAGATAGATTACGAAACAGACGAAATTTTTCAGGGCGTCAATGCACCTAAAACTCTTGTTTACGACAAACGAAATAACAGGTCTTCACAAATCTTTCTGTGGCTATATTTTTCGTCTGTTTCGTCTCTTTCGTCTGTTTCGTAATCTCCTGTTTATAAGATGAATAATTTCACATTCCGCAATCAAAATGGATTGCAGTTTCTAGTATGCGATCCGATGGAAAAGATCGGATTCATCAACGCCTTCAGCACGCGAATGGGGGGAGTCAGCCCGCTGCCCGCTGAATCGCTCAGCCTTGGAAATTTCAGCCAGGATGAGCGGGAAAATGTGATCGAGAACCGGCGTCGTTTTCTCGAAGCGATCGGTGCGATGGGCCGGCAACTGGTCACCGCCAGGCAGATACACTCGGCCGATGTCAGGAGCATTCGCGACGGCCATGATGCCACGGCCGAACCGACTGAATGCGATGCGCTGACGGCCAACATCGATTCGGCGTTGCTGGCGGTTCAAACAGCGGATTGCCTGCCCGTATTGCTGGCGGACCGGCGCACCGGAGCATTCGCCGCCGTTCATGCGGGATGGCGAGGAACGCTCGCCGGAATCGTCGCACGAACAGTTGAACGCATGCAACTGAGTTACGATACCGCTCCAGTGGATCTTCTGGTCGCTCTCGGCCCGGCGATTGGAGCCTGTTGCTTTGAAGTCGGCCCCGAAGTGATCAGTCAGTTCATCGACAGATACAAATACACCGGCCAACTGGTCTCAAAACAAAAACCGGACGGGAAAGCCCACCTCGATTTGAACCTGGCCAATACGCGGCAACTCGCGGATTGCGGCGTAAATCCGGAGAACATTTTCGATTGCGGATTGTGCACTGTCTGCCGCAATGACCTCTTTTTCAGCTATCGCTTTGAACGCGGCGCACAGAACCCTGTCGGAAGACTGATGGGCGTGATTGGACAAATCGCAAAGAATTCATGAATCGGAGTAAAAAAACGTGAGATCTCTTTTTTTGTTGGTCCTGATTTTATTGTACCGGCCGGTTATGGCGCAGCAGGCGCAGGAACAGGCAAAGCCTGCCGAGGTCAGGGAAGGAAAGGTTGAACAGGCGCCTCCTGTCGACTCGGATGAAGAGCTGCGCAAGGCGATCGAAAGCTCCGGCGGCAATGAGGCGCAGATTGTCATCAACCTGGAAGGCTACCTCAAAAAATTCCCGGACAGCAAACGGCGAATCGAGATCGAAACCGAGATCTACAAATTGAGCATCAAGCTTCGCGACCGGGACCGGGCCATCAGTTATGCCGAGAAAATTGTTGCAATCGACAACGACAATATCGATGCGCTCTCGAATCTGGTGACGGTGCTCAGGGAGCGGCGCGCGGATGGCGATCTGAACAAGGCGCTCGGTTACGCGGATCTTTTGGTAAGCAAGGTCGAAACGATCCTCTCAAGCAGCCTTAAACCGAAAAGAATGAGCTCGGCTCAATGGGCGGACAGGAAAGAACGCGGCCTTGCGTCGGTCTACCTGCTGCGCGGCAAGGTCCAGTCCGATCTGGGAAACATGGACAAGGCGCGATCCGACCTCTCGAAAAGCTTCAAAGCCACACCCCTGGCCGGCGCGGCGCTTTCTCTAGGCGAACTGGCTGAAAAAAGCAGGAAGCTCGATGACGCCATCGATCATTACCTGCAGGCATTCGTCATCGCACTCTCCACCGACGAACAGGTCGATCCTAAAAGCATCCGCGCAAAACTCAAACAACTCTACATCGCCAGATTTGGATCGGAGAACGGCCTCGGCGACAGAATGCTCAGGGAATATGACGAATTCACCAAAGAACGCGAGGAGCGAGCCTCAAAACTCGAACAACCGAACATCAACAGCGGCGTCGCCAGCCACCTGGATTTCAAACTGACCCGGCTCGACGGCTCCAAACTGGAGATGAATTCATTGCGCGGCAAGGTTGTAGTCATGAACTTCTGGGCTACATGGTGCGGCCCCTGCCTGACCGAGATGCCTCTCTTTGAAAAAACGATCGAGAAATACAAGGAAGACCCCGGGATCGTCTTTCTGGCCGTCACTACCGATGAAGATCGGGAAATCGTAAAGCCGTTCCTGAAACAACACAAATTCAATCTTCCGGTGACTTTTGCCGATTATCTAAACGATTATTTTGAAGTGAATTCGATTCCGACAACCATCATTCTGGACCGAAGCGGCCAGGTGTCTTTCAGGCAGGCAGGATTCAATCCTCGCGAAGATTTCGTCGCAATGCTCAGCGGTAAAATCGAAGCCGCAAGGAAGAGGTAGAAAAGACAGATAAAGACAGATTACGAAACAGACGGGAAAGTATAGTATGGAGTTCCGCCTTCAGGCGGAACTCTTCGATGTTAGAAGCTTCCGCCTGAAGGCGGAACTCCGAACGTATTCTCTTTCTAGCGCGTCAGAGTAGCCGGCACGAGGCTTCTAAAGCGCCCCTGTTCATCATAGAGGCGCTGATACTGGCGGGCATTTCTGTAGACGCCCTGGACATAAAGCCGGGTCTCGCTGAGCGGAATATTTTCGACCCACTCTTCAATCTCACCACCGGGAAGCTCATTGATCCAGCGGCGTACGCGAGTGGGGCCGCCGTTGTATGCCGCAGCGACATATTCGAAGCGGCCGAACTGGCCCAGCAGTTCTTTGACGTAGGACGTTCCAAGCTGAATATTGAGGACCGGATTGAAAAAGTCGCTGGTCGAAAGCTGCTGGCCGATATTGTTCTTGCGGGCGACAGCACGACCGGTTGACGGCAGAAGCTGCATCAGGCCCAGTGCGTTGGCGCGGCTGCGCGCCTGCGCATTGAAGACCGTTTCCTGGCGGATAATGCCGGCAACGAGGTATGGGTCGAGTCCTTTGCCTGAGGATTCTTCCCTGATTGTCGGCCACCACTTGAGCGGATAGAAGACATCCCATTCTTCCCGTGACATCTCCTCGGGCAGTGTCTGCCCATAATCCGGATAAGCGCGCTTGAGGGCGTTAATTGCAGCCACATTTTCGCCGCTCTGCCGGAATATCTGCGCAATGCGCAGATTGACGATCGCCGCATTCGGCAGAACATTGCGGGCGGCATCGAGCTCATTCATCGCCGATTGGAGCATGGCGATTCTCATCAACTGCTCGGCTTTGGCGACGCGCTGCCGTTCCCTGTCTTTTAGATTATCCTGCGGCAGGTTGACGGTCTGCAGTCCTTCGACCGCTCGCCGCAAAATCAAATCGGCCTGAATCGACTTGGGCTGAATCCCGTCGTTTACCAGCTTGCTGATCCGGCGCTCGGCGTTGACTCCATACCAGCCCGCTCCGTAACGCATGAGCATGGCGCGATAAAGCGTCAGCGCGCGCGCCTTGTCTCCCGACTTCTCGGAATCGAGCGCGGCCCAGAAACCGGCCTTGCCGCGGTTCTCCGTCACGCCGTTGTAGTTGGCGACGTGCTCGGTGAGCATCCTTGACGAGGTCGCAAAATCTCCGGCCTGATGAGCCCTCCAGGCTATGAAGTAGTGGGCTTCATCTGCATTATCCGATTGCGGGAATTGGCGGATCAATTGCGAATAGTATGTCGCAGCCTGGTCCGGACGGTCACGTTTTTCGTGATACCGGCCAATGCCGTAGAGGAGATCGCCGATCCGATTGGAAGACGCCGCCACACGACGAAGTTCAGTGAGCGCCCCCAGTGCGCCCGACTCATCGCTTAACGAGAGATCGGACATGCCGAGGTAATAGAGCGCATCACCCATTACCTGTGGCGATTTACTGCGAACACGCGAGAGATAACCGGTCGCCTGTCTGAATGCATTGGCCCTGTATGAACTCAGACCTGATCGCAGCATGACATCTTCGGTTGCCGCCGACGGGTACTGAGCCAGAAGCTGATCGTATGATTGGACGGCAAGAGCGTAGAGCCCCGCCTGAAACAGGTTGTCGGCCCGGCGCTTCATTTGAGCGGAATCAGCGGGAGCCGTCGTTGCCCCCATCGCCGTCAATCTCGCCGCAACTTTATCGGCTTCAGGAGACTGCGGGGCATCGAAGTAGAGTTTTCGCAGCGTGATGATCGCCTCATTGGTTCGCCCCAACTTCTCCAGGGAATCTGCGCGAAGCTTGAGCGCGGTCCCGTCGTTCTTCTCAACCAGATCAGCCACATCATCAATTACGGTCTGATAGCTGCCCCTCATCATCGCCGAACCGGCAGCCTGCAACGCGGCCTGTCGAGCCATCAGTGAATCCGGGAAGCTCTGGCTGAGCCTGCGATATTCCTTCTCTGCCTCTTCATTACGCCCAAGTTCCTGCAGCGCCTGTCCTCGATAATAGCCCGCATAATCGCCCAGCGCAGATTGCCGCGCAATATTCGGATCGGCCAGCAAACTCGCGGCACTCTGGTAATCCTTCGCCTGCAGCCTCATAAAACCGCGCATCAGCCTCGCCAGCGCGGCCTCATCGGTACCCGGATATGTGCTCTCCACTTTTTGAAGCTCGGATTCGGAGTTGGCCGCAACCGCTGATCTTAACAATCCACTGCCACGACCCTGCGCTGTTGCAACAGGCTCAACAGGATTGTAAAAGAGAGCCATCGATCCCACACTGATCAGGGCAATCAATAGAACCAGCCGGTACTTCTCAGATAAAAAATCCAGGGTTTTGGGGAAGGATTTCATTTCTTTTGACTCCTTTAAATGCTTCAGAAACGGGGCAGAAAATTCGGTTATTACTCCCATGCAAACCCAGGGGGGCTGGAGGCTTGACACTTACAGAGCTTTGTAAGCTTATTTGAATTAAGTCGAAGAAACAAGAGGGGTTATTATTAAACTACTTTTATCTTAGGAAAGATCGAATAACGAAGAAGAAGGAGAGATTACGAAACAGACGAAATAAGCATGGAGTCCCGCCTTCAGGCGGAATCCTTCGTTGCCGAGCCGTTCCGCCTGAAGGCGGAACTCCATGCTTATTTCGTCTGTTTCGTAATCTCTCTTTCTTCTTCTCTTTCTTCCATATCAAGTAGTTATCACGACAGGGCCGGGGCAACCATCGCCGAGTTTGGCGGGATCGCCTTCGGCAAGGGTCTGGACGAGTTCGTCGTAGAAGTAATCGAATCTTGAAGCCACTGCCGGGGATACGCGCTTGTCATAAACCTTGCGACTGCGGTCGATTTCGTCTCTCAGGCGGTCGTAAAGATCGAAATTTCTGCGACCGTCATTGACCTTCGCTGCGTTGTAGAGCTTGATCTCTGAGACCAGGAGTCGAGCGAAGCGGCGAGCGTCGTTATGGGAGCGCTGCTCGGTTTCGCTGGCGGGAGTCGGCACGGTTTGCTGAACAACCGGCGGAGGAGCCGCGGCAAACGAAAACTGCTGTTCGACGGGAGCCGGTTGAGCTTCCGGTACTTCAGATTCTGAATCTTTTGGAAGATCGAGCGTGGTTCTGGGCTTTATTGGAATGGTCGGTGCAGAAGCGGCTTCATTAACCATCTCGCTTACCGCCGGCTTGTCAACGGCAAAGGGGGGCGGCGTAGGAGGCGGCGGGATGACGGGGATCGGCATCTCTGCCGTATCCGCATCGGCCTCTATTTCAACTTCCGCCTCTACCATTTCGGCTTCGATTTCGGCCTCGATGGCTGATTCTTCATCCTGATAACGATCCTGTTCAACCTCCGTTTCCGGGACCGGTTCGGGTTCCGGTTCGGCATGATCATGGCTTTCGATCTGAGCCTCGGCTTCCTGAAGATGCTGCTCCTGGGCGGCAGAGTCATCAGGCTGCCCCGGTTTGCCAGGCTCTTCAATATCGGTCGTCGTCCTGACGTGTTCCTGTGCCTCCGCAGTGGGAAACGCTTTCGACTTGCTGAACTTCCGCTTTGATTTCTTCGGGCGGTGCTTCAGTAACGGTTGGCGGAATTGGAGCCGTCACCGGTGCAGCAGCTTGCGCCGGAGCCTCTACTGGTCGCGAAGGAGGTTCGAGCCCGCGACGCGCGGGCAGCAGCTCTATCGCCATGCTTGCAACTCTCAACAGTGTCTCGATTGCAGGAGTGTTAATGGATGTTTCTGACTGGGTTCCCGAATCGGCATAAAGCACGGCGGCCGCCTTGCCGCGAACCACCAGCGGAAAGGCCGCGGATCTCTCCGGAGCAGGTGAGCCATAAAGCCCTAAAATTGCGGAGTTGTCACCGGGAGATGCGGACTTGCCCACGGCAGTTTTAAAACTGGTCAGCGCGTCGTGCAGCAGGCTCGGATTTTTGAGCCGGCAGGGAGAGCAGCTTGACGGTGTCATCGTTGAGCCCGTTTTCAAAGCCGCTGGCCTTCCATCCGACGGCATCACCGCCTCTGACCACAAAGAAGACTACGCGGGGAGCGAACTGCGAAGCCAGTTTTACCAGCGAACTCAAGGTTTCGGACTGGGTACGCTGGGCATCGATCTCGTCGACGGATTCTCTGAGTGTGTCGAAGCCGGCCGACTGCGAAGAAGCGACAGCAAGTGTCAGCGCCTTGCGGCTTGCTTCGAGCTGCTCGCGCATCTCCTCGATCCGGGTTTCGGATTCCCGTCGGGAAATAGCCGCGGCATCGTCGCTCGCCTGTTCGAGCCTTTTCTGGAATGACTCTTCATTCGATTTCAAGAACTCGGCTTCCCATTCGGCGCGCGCAGAGATAAGGCTCGATTCGAATTCCTGCTGTGCTCTCTCGCGAACTTCATCAGCCGCCTCAAGGCGAGCCTGTACAAGCCTGGCCTGAAAATCCGCTTCGGCTTTCGATGATGAATCGCTGAACCATTGCCTTACATGATCGAGCAGACCGGATGTCTCTTCTTCACTGGGTTCGGCCTGTGTCTGCTCCTGAAACCGGCTGCTGATCTCATTTATCGTGGCTTGCAGCCGCTCGATCTCTGCTTTCAAGGGAGCCGTTCGCCGCGAAAACAGATCGTTAGCACGCGAACGCAACTGCGATTCCCAGCTTTCCGCGCTCTCTGTGTTGGGGGTTTCTACAGTCTCTTCATTTTGGGGATTAATATTATTATCTTCTGACACTTTCAACCTCCGGTCGAATACAGGCAAGTATCAATCAGCACTCAATAGTCATCGGAAATGCAATGCATTCCATGATCTAATGATCACTCCGACAGAGTGTGTTTTCTGATGGTCACAATCTCACTTGGATGAATCAGTATCGTGAGATTCGCAGGATGTGAGTGACCAGCGCTTTATTTTCAATTGCTCAAAAAAATGGCTCCTAATTATCTTTGCTCTCTTAAATATTGTCAATTTATCATTTAGCAGATCCTTTAAACTTTGGGGTTTAAACTTTAAACTGATTTCCATGAAAATTCTTAAATCGGAGCAGATGCGGGGGATTGACCGGCTCACAGTTGGGCGTTGCCTGATTCCATATCCGATATTGATGGAAAATGCAGGCGCCCGGACAGTCGAGGCGATCATCACGAAATACGGTTCAGTTGCCGGCAGGCACTGTGCGGTCTTTTGCGGCAAGGGCAACAACGGCGGCGATGGGGCGGTCATTGCACGCCTGCTGTGGATGAAGGGAGCGGCAGAAGTTGAAGTCTTTCTGCTGGGGAGAATCGAAGAGACCAAAGGCGAGGCCAGAACCAACTTCGAGATTATCAAAAAGCTGGCAGAAGAGGAGAAGGCCAGAGGCAACATCCTGGAACTGACGTTTCGAGAGGTTACCGGCGAAGACGAGGAATTGGGAGCGGGATATGATCTGGTGATTGATGCGATATTCGGCACCGGGCTGGCGCGTCCGGCGGAAGGGTTGTATGCGCGCGCAATCGACACCATCAATCTGATTCGTCTGGTAGAGGAAGCGAAGGTCATCTCGGTAGATATTCCATCGGGGTTGCCGTCAGATTCTCCGGAACCCATCGGACCTTATGTTGAGGCCGATCTGACCGTGGCCTTGACATCCCCGAAGATCGGCAACGCGCTGCCGCCGGCCTGTTACGCAAACGGCGACCTGGTCATTGGCGGCATCGGCACTCCGCAATGGCTGATCGACGAAGAGTCCGGGTCGAAGCTCGATTTGATCGAAGAGCAATATGTTTCCTGGTGGCTGCGAGATTCCCGGCGGGCGCCCGATGCCCATAAAGGCTCGGCCGGAGACGTGCTGATCATCGCCGGCTCGCGCGGAAAGACCGGCGCCGCCGCGCTTTCGTCAGAATCCGCATTGCGTGCGGGGACGGGACTGGTCACAGTCGCTACGGCCCGATCGGCCCAGGGATTGCTGATCTCTCAGGCACGCACGGAGGTGATGACCGAAGCTCTCGATGAAATCGAGAGCGGCGCGATATCACACACAGCAGTCGACCGCGCAATGGCGCTTTCCGAAAAACGCACAGTGGTCGCTATCGGCCCCGGGCTCTCATCAAATGACGAGAGCACACGCAGGTTCGTCAGTGAATTTGCCGCGAAACGCAGAACGCCTCTGGTCATAGATGCCGACGGTCTCAACTCGCTCGCTCCGTGGCCCGATGATCTCAAGGGATCGGACGTCCTGCCGATAATCATCACGCCGCATCCCGGCGAGATGGCCCGCCTGACCGGCAGAACCAATTCCGAAATAGTCGGGGACAGAATCGGCATCGCCAGAGAGTTCGCTCTCAAACACGGCGTCATCACAATTCTCAAAGGCAGCCGCACAATCATTGCATCGCCCGACGGCATGGTTTACGTAAATCCAACCGGCAATGCAGGCATGGCTACGGCCGGCTCCGGAGACGTGCTCACCGGCATGATCGCCGGCCTGATTGCTCAGAATCCGATTGATCCGCTCGGAGCCGCGATTTCAGCCGTCTATCTTCACGGGCTTGCAGGCGATATCGCCGCGGCAAGGCTGGGCCAACGCTCATTGCTGGCATCCGATATCACCGGCTTCATCAGCACTGCAATAATCGAGGCCGGCGGCGATCAGGAGAAATGCTCAAATCCGGGGATCTCCAAAATCTGATGGCTACCGGCGAATTCATCACCAATTCCGCGGAAGAGACCTTTGAACTCGCTTACCAAATCGGCGAGTCATTAACCGGCCCGACAGTCTTCCTGCTCCACGGAGATCTGGGCGCAGGCAAGACTGTCTTCACAAAAGGGATCGCCGCCGGCCTCGACATCGATCCGGCGGAAGTCAACAGCCCGACTTTTACTCTGGTAAATCAGCACGACGGACGCATGAAGCTCTACCATCTCGATCTTTACCGCATCGAGGGCGGACCGCGTGAAATCAGCGCACTCGGACTCGAAGAGATGCTCGATCAACCCGATGCCGTCGTCGTCATCGAATGGCCTGAACGGCTCGGCGGCTTCTCCATACCTGGGGCTTATCGGGTGACTATTTCAGATTCAGGAGTGGAATCCCGGCACATTCTCATCGTCTTATAACCAGGAGGAAGAAAGAGAGTACGAAACATCGGACATTATCCGCTTCTTGAAATACATCGTATTCCGAATTTGTAGCTCAATCTCACCCTTTATCACTTTTTCGTCTGTTTCGTTTATTTCGTCTGTTTCGTACTCTCTCTTTCTTTTCTTTTCTTCATGGATCTGCAGACACCAATAACCGAGTTGCATCGTCACTCACTGCCGAGGGTGGGGCAAACGACTGCGCACAAGCTGGCGGTTGAGATAGCGGCCATTTCAGCCCGGCCTGACGCGCGAGAAGCGACGGTCGAGGATCTGTTGATGTATCTGCCGATGCGATATGAGGACCGCTCGAATCTGGCGCGCATTTCGCAGCTTCGCGACGGTGAGACGGCATCGGTGGAGGTCTCAGTCCGTGTCGGCGGCGTGATCCCGCTCAAAGGCGGGCGGCTGAAGATGTATGAGTTCATCGGCACCGACGGAGAAGGCCAGGTGCGGGCATTCTGGTGGAATCAGATCTACCTTTCAAAAGTCTTCCCGCGCGGTGCCCGAGTGATCCTTTATGGCCAGTGGAAGCTGAATCGCTACAAGGGATATTTCGAAGTCGAGAATCCGGAATACGAGATCCTGGCCGACGATGAGGAAGAGACGGAAACCGCGGCGATTCACACGGCGCGGCGCGTCCCCGTCTATCGCAAGCTCGGCGATTTTCGCACCAGGCAACTGCGAACCATCTTCTATCGCATACTCGACAAACTTGGCGATGAGATGCCCGAATCGCTGCCCGGGAGATCGTCGCGAGGTGCAATCTGATTGGGCGCGCAGAATCCCTGCGCAACATTCATTTCCCGGCGGCCGATTCACCGATCGATGATTACAACCAGGCATGCTCACCCGCGCACAAGCGACAGATCTTTGAGGAACTCTTCTGGCTGGCAATCGCGCTTGGAGTCCGAAGAGGAGAGCGGTTGAGCGAGCCCAAAGGCGCTCACATAGAAGTGACCGACCGCGTGCGCAAAGCCTTCCTTTCAATACTTCCCTTCGATCCCACCGCTGCGCAGAAACGCGTGCTCAAAGAGATAATCGACGACATGACCGGCGACAAGCCAGTCAATCGCCTGCTTCAGGGCGATGTTGGAAGCGGCAAGACCATCGTCGCCGTGCAGGCGATGGTCATCGCAATCGAGAACGGCTATCAGACTGTGCTCATGGCTCCGACAGAGATTCTGGCCGAGCAGCATTTGCGCAACATCAAACGCTGGCTGGCGGGAACTCCGTATCGGGTTGAGCTGCTGACCGGCAGCTTGAAGGCGAAAGAGAAGCGCGAGATTCAGGAAGCAATAGCGGAAGGCGATGTCGATCTCGTCGTGGGGACTCATGCCGTGATTCAGGAATCGGTCCAGTTCAAGCGGCTGGGACTGGCAATCATCGATGAGCAGCACCGCTTCGGCGTCATGCAGCGCGCAGAGCTGCACCGGCGCGGCATAAATCCTGACATTCTCGTTATCACGGCGACTCCCATCCCTCGCAGCCTTGCCATGACGGTTTACGGAGATCTTGAAATCTCGGTCATCGATGAAATGCCTCCGGGCAGAACCCCTGTCAAGACCTTCGTCCGCGGCGATGACCGGCGCGAAAAAATCTACGAGTTCATCCGCGATCAGATCAAGGACGGACGCCAGGCTTACGTCGTTTATCCAATAATTGAAGAATCTGAAAAACTCGATCTGCGAAACGCCACGGAGATGTACAACCATCTGAAAACCGATGTCTTTCCCGAGTACGAAGTCGGCCTGCTCCACGGAAAGATGAAGCCGGCGGAAAAAGACGAGGTGATGACGGCCTTCAGCGCGAACAAAATTCAGATTCTGGTCGCAACCACCGTCATCGAAGTCGGCGTCGATGTGCCCAACTCTTCAGTCATGCTCATCGAACACGCCGAACGGTTTGGGCTCTCCCAGCTTCACCAGCTTCGCGGAAGGGTAGGTCGCGGAGCCGCCGAAAGCTTCTGCATCCTGCTCGCGCAATTCTCGAAGACTAAAGAAGCCCAGGCGCGATTGAAAATCATGGAAGAGACCACCGACGGTTTCAAAATTGCCGAAAAAGACCTTGAAATACGCGGCCCCGGCGAAGTCATGGGAACGCGTCAATCCGGAATTCCCGCCTTCCGCATAGCCAACATCGTCCGCGATCAGAAGATCCTCGAACTCGCCCGCCGCGAAGCATCATTCATGCTCAATGAACACGCCCTCTCCCGCGAAACTGACAAATTGATCCAGCACGTCCGCTCCCAGCCCCGCTTCGGCCTCGCAAGGGTGGGATAAAAGAGGCTATTGGCCATACGACGAGCGGGACCGCAGGCGTCCCGCCTGCGTACAATCGCAAAAGGCGAACTCGAGATTTTCAATAGTAATAATTGCCAATACACGCAGGCGGGACGCCTGCGGTCCCGCTCGTATGGCCAAGCCCCTGCTTAACAATTTCACATACATAAGGAAATCCATATGTCTGAAAAATGGAGAAACCGATTCCGACTTTCAAAAGAGGCCGCGAATAATCAATTTGTGACCGGCTGGTATGGGCGCGGCTACCTTCCACATTTCGATTCGGATGGGCTCACTCAATTCGTTACATTTCGCCTTGCTGATTCTTTGCCGCAAAAGTCTATTACAAATGGCAGACTGAACTGGCCGGCATCCAGGACGATGAGGAACGCCTGCTGGAAATTGCTAAAAAGATTGAAAGATGGCTTGATCGAGGTCATGGAGAATGTTGGTTGCGCGACGAGAAGATTGCCGAGCTTGTTCAAAACGCGCTTTGGCATTTCGATACGCAGCGATATGTATTACATGCCTGGTGCATAATGCCAAACCATGTGCATGCGTTATTATCACTACTAGAAGGCTGGACGCTTGATAAGATTACACATTCCTGGAAATCCTATACTGCTCATCAATCGAACAAGCTGCTCAATCGGAAAGGGAATTTCTGGCAAGAGGAATCTTTTGATCGTTATATTCGAAATCATGGGCACTATCTGGATGTTGAGAGATATATTGAGGAGAATCCTGTAAAAGCCGGACTGTGTCAGTCACCTGAAGAATGGAAGTGGAGCAGCGCACATTATAAATAGCTTCGAGCAGGTTTTAATTTCTCTTATTGTCACGCCTCCGGGGCGTCCGCCATACGAGCGGGACCGCAGGCGTCCCGCCTGCGAGCGTCGGCAACTGAGACTATCGGGGATACCATGTTGGCATTTTATGAATTCACGCAGGCGGGACGCCTGCGGTCCCGCTCGTTTATTCAAATTTCTTCTGTCTTTTCCAGGTACTCTCACCGAGGGAGGTAGTCTCCAGCCGGCGCGAAAGGCTGAGCGTGATCAGCCCACGTTCGGTGAGCATCGAAATATCGTCGCGCGCGGTATTCTCGTCGATGTCTGCTTCCGTTCCAATCAGATTATCTATGATCCAGCCGGCCATGCCGATGCGTTCGCTACCGGTTGAAGCGGCAAGCTGTTCGGGACTGTAACGTCCGCTGAGTTCGACGACTATTCCGAGCAGTGCCAGGGCGGATGCGGCCAATTCGCCATCGACAACTACTGACGGCTCGATTTGCAGAGGCACGGGCAATGGAGACGGCCTTTTTTCGATTTTCTCGCGTAGCTGGTAATCTCCGCGCAAGCCTCTTGCAAGCTGTTGTTCGAAGAGGATGAGGGTGCAGGCGGCATCGAGCGCGGCATACTGAAGCTGATCAGGATCGAGAGGTCTGCGGCTCCAGTCGCCCTGTTGTTCGGTCTTGTCGAGATCGAATCCGAGATGAGTTCTGACCTGCGCCTGAAGCGAGCATTTCTTTTCGCCGCTGCGCCGGGCGGCAAGCATGGTGTCGTGAACCGGGGAGGTAGCGATGCCGAGATGGCGGGCAAGCCTGACCGCATCGAAACTTGCGTTGTGTATGGCTTTTGTCTGTAGATTCAACTCCAGTGGGCGCCTCAAAGGCTCAAGATCGAATCCCGCCAGAACGTCGATCACTCCGACTCGCAGATCGTCCCGTTCCCTGAATGCAATTTGAATGACCGAGATACGCTCTCTGGTTCGATCCCACCAGTTGATCGTCTCGATATCGAGCGCGATTGCGGTCGCTTCATTGAGCCTCTCTACAAGAAGCTCCAGCGATTGTCTCGTATCAATGTATTCGATGCCGTAGTTGATCATTGCAATTTATGATCATTGATAGAAGCTGCGGACGCAAGGCCAACTCTGGCGAATTGCCCGATGCGGATGCTAAACTTCCACAATCCATTATTCTTCAAGGAGTCATATCCGATGTCCAGAATTATTTTGATTGTTGCGGCGGTTATTTTTCTCAATCCGGCGTTCTCTTTTCAGCGTGGCGGTTCGAGTGCAGAGGTAAAGCAACCGGTCGAACCGGTATTCTTCAAGGGTCTGCGCTATCGTTCGATAGGGCCACATCGCGGAGGGCGCGTCACGGCAATAACAGGGGTTCGGACGCAGCCGCATACTTTCTATATGGGCGCGACGGGCGGAGGCGTTTGGAAGACGACCGATGCGGGACAATCATGGGTCAACATCTCCGACGGATTTTTTGAAACCGGATCGATTGGAGCGATTGGCGTGGCGGACTCGGATCCGAATGTGATCTATGTCGGGACGGGCAGCGCGGCCATTCGGAGCAACGTTATTCAGGGTCGCGGCATTTACAAATCGACTGATGCAGGAAAGACGTGGCAGAACTTTGGACTGCGGGAAGCGGGTCAGATCGGATCGATCCGCGTGGATCCGCGCAACGCGAAGGTGGCGTTCGTTGCCGTGCTTGGTCAGCCATTCGGCCCGAACAACGATCGCGGGGTCTTTCGCACGAAAGACGGCGGCAACACATGGCAGAAAGTGCTCTTCATCAATAACCGAACCGGCGTGGTTTCGCTGGCGATGAACGCGTCGAACCCCGATGAAATCTATGCCGGAGCGTGGCGCGGAGAGCGCAGGCCGTGGACAATCATCAGCGGCGGCCCGGCCGAGGAAGGCGGAATCTACAAGAGTACCGATGGAGGCAGACAACTGGACGAAGCTCAGCAAAGGACTGCCTCAGAAACTGATCGGAAAAGTTGACATCGACATCAGCCAGTCCGATCCGAAGCGCGTTTATGCAATCCTCGAAGCGCCGGGAACTGAGGGCGGCGTTTATCGTTCGGACGACTCCGGCGCAAGCTGGACTCAGACCAGCAGAGAGCAGTCACTGATTGCGCGGCCGTTCTATTACACCTACATCGACGCCGACCCGAAAAATCCCGATGTCGTCTGGGTCAACAATCTGTCGATGTCCAAATCGACCGATGGAGGCAAGACTTTCCGCCGTGCAGGGACGCCGCACGGCGACAACCATGGGCTTTGGATCAATCCGGACACCCCGGAAATAATGATTCAATCGAATGACGGCGGAGCGAATGTCACTCTCAACGGCGGCAGGTCATGGTCGACAATCTACAACCAACCTACCGCGGAGATCTATCAAGTCGCGGTCGACAATCAGTTCCCTTACAGAGTTTATGGAGCACAGCAGGACAACACCACGGTGATCACACCTGGCCTTCCGCCAATGGATGGAGGCTTCGATAATCCGATTCAGTTATGGATGCAGGGACCGGGATGCGAAACCGGCCCGATCATGCCTTCACCGCTGAATCCGAAGATCGTCTACGGCGTCTGCAAGGGTGAGTTTTACAGAATGAACATGGAGACCGGCCAGACTGCTTCATACTGGGTGCATCCGCAAAACCGATACGGCCATAACCCCAAGGACATTCTCTACCGGTTCCAGCGAGTCTCGCCGATGGAGATCTCGCCGCATAATCCGCGTGTGCTTTATCACGCTTCGCACGTGGTTCATCGCTCAATGGATGAGGGAGTAACCTGGACCGTCATCAGCCCCGATCTGACCGCGAACGAGCCGGCCAAACAGGTGATCTCAGGCGAACCGATCACGCGTGACATCACCGGCGAAGAGGTTTATTCGACTATTTATGCTCTGCGCGAATCGACGCTCGAACCCGGCGTCATCTGGTCAGGCGCGAATGACGGCCCTGTTTTTGTCACCCGCGACAACGGCAAAACGTGGAAGAACGTCACGCCAAAAGACCTCCCCCCCGGCGGCCGCGTGCAGAACATAGAACCCTCGCCGCATCGCAAAGGCTCGGCATACATTGCCGTCTATCGATATCTTCTCAACGACTGGCAACCTTACATCTACGTCACCAACGATTACGGTGCGACCTGGAAGCGCCTGACGGACGGGAATAACGGGATTCCCGCAGATTTCCCGACGCGCGTGGTGAGAGAAGACCCTGACCGCGAGGGGCTGCTTTATGCAGGAACCGAGTTCGGCATGTACATCTCGTTCGACAACGGCGCTCATTGGCAATCGTTCCAGCTCAATCTGCCGGTGACTCCCGTGACGGACATACGCGTCCATCGGAAAGATCTCGTGCTCTCGACGATGGGACGGGCATTCTGGATCATGGATAACGTCACGCCATTGCATCAGTTGAATGCGGGAGTTCAGAAATCTGAAGCTCACCTTTATGAGCCGCGGCCTGCTTATCGAATGAAATACAGGCCAATGCCTGCCCGTCCTGATTCGCCCGAGTTCCCGGCGCCGGGCGCTCAAATAGATTTTTACCTTGCATCAAGACCACAATCAGAATTGAAGTTTGAAATTCTGGATGCCAAAGGCGTTGTCATTCAAACGATCAGCAGTAGCGCCGGCAGAGGCGGCGGCAATCAGCCTGAAGCCGCTGCTCCGATCGACCCCGATGCCGGATTCAGGATGATGCCCGCTCAGCGCCTGGCGGTTGATACGGGAATGAACCGGTTCAACTGGAATATGCGGCTCCCGGGCGCATGGAATCGGTCGACTCAAAGACCCGACTCCAATGGGCCTCTCGTAGCGCCCGGACGTTACACGGTCCGCATCTCAGCAGACGGCTGGTCAAAAACTCAACCTCTGGTGATCAAGGCCGATCCACGACTCGTCAAAGACGGAGTCACGCAGGCCGATCTCGAAGAACAGTTTGCCGTCAATATCAGACTTCGTGAAACATCCAGCAAAGCCAGTAAAATCGTGGCCCGGATCGATGAGGCTTTGAAAACTCCATCCGGCAGAGATAACGACAAGTCGCTGCGAGAGATTCGCGCCAGACTGGTCACGGCCTCCGGCCCTTACCCGCAGCCGATGCTCATCGATCAGCTCAACGGTATTTCTCGCATGATCAACGATGCGGATCGCAAGGTCGGACGCAGCGCCATCGCATATCTGGACGCCCTCGAAAAACAGATTGCGGAGATTCAAGTTGCAGTTAATTTGAAGATTGGAAGCAATCAATAAGTTGATCGACAACCTCATTGAAGCTTTCATCTATTAATAACTCATGTTACGCAAATAAGTATTCCTGAATCGGTTTGACACGTTCTTTTGAAGTAATTCAAACAGCCGGCGAAGCCGGCGGCAGCATGTAGCCTAGGGTGAAGCGAGGCCGAAGGCCGAGCGGAACCCTAGGTAAATGTGAAAAATAAAACCAAGCCCACGAAGTGGGCGACAGATTCAACGCCAAAGGTTCAGCGGCTGTTTTTCTGTCGCCCGTTTCACGGGCTCTGGATGATGTTAATTACGATACCCAGGGTTCCGCTCGGCCTTCGGCCTCGCTTCACCCTGGGCTACATGCTGCCACCCGCTTCGCGGGTTGTGGGCTAGTCAAATCAAAATAAAGAATATTCCGTGCGTAACATCTGTTATTAACAGCGGTGGTTAAACCGTCAGATATTCCATTAAGCCAAATAAAAAGGGAGCGGTAAAACCGCTCCCTTTTCATTTGGCCCAAATGGGGTAGTGGGGGAATCGACTAGAAGTCGAAACGACCACCGATCTGGACAATACGCGGCGAGAAGGCCGAAGTGATTCGACCAAACTGGGCGCTGTTGATACCCTGGGTCTGACCAAAGAAGAAGTTGGTCTGGTTCAGAGCATTGAACGCTTCAAGACGCAGCTGGAATCTTGCGCCTTCCCAGAGCCTGAAGTTCTTGGCCAGGGTTGCATCAACGTTGAAGTACCACGGACCATTGATGAACGCCCTTTCGAGCAGTCCGGTCTGGCCGGGTTCGACGTTGAAGAATGCCTGACCGGCAAACGGCGTTGAACCGTAGCCTTCAGAAGCGCGTCCGGTCGAGCTCAGGATGTTGGCCGGGACGTAGAATACACCGTCGCCGGTAACGCGCAGCTTGAAGAGATCCTGGATCTGCTGCTTGCTGAGGTTCGAGTTAGGCGTCTGGCGTCCTGAACGGCCGCTGCGGTTGAAGGTTCCGCGTGAGTCGTTAAGGCTTATCGGTGCACCGCTGGTAACCGTGATGATCGGGCTGAACTGCCATCCGCCGATGATCGCGTCGACAACACGATTGGATCCGCCGAAGAACTTGCGGCCGTTGCCGAAAGGAAGTTCCCACACACCGTTCGCCTTGAAGATGTGAGTCTGATCGAAATCAGCACGAGCATATTCAAGCTGCGGACGAGAGTTGTCGAGGAACGGCTCGACCAGAGTCTGTGACGTACCGACACCTGTGCCAAGCGTCTTCTGGAACGTGTAATTGGCCTGGATGTAGAGGCCCTTGGTGAAGCGGCGGCGAAATTCAGCCTGCAGCGAGTTGTAGCGGTAGTTGGCGCCGTTGGTGAAGAGATTGGCCACACCCGTATTTGCGTTGGGCAGGAACTTCACCGTACCGGTCAGTGCATTCTGAACATAGGTGATTGCCAGATCGGCGGGCGTACCGTTGATGATCGAGTTGCGAATCGTGGCATTGGTCAGCAGGCCGCCGCTGCCCAGATTCGGGAAGACCGTCAGAGCCTGGCAGCCGGGGTTCTGAGCAGTCGTACACGTAGCGCTGTTGGTCAACCTGATGTTGTTCAACGCGCGATTGAAATCGGCTGCAAAACCATTGTTGACGATGTCGACCTGGTTGTAGTCGATGCTGCGCCAGAGGTTGTCGCTGCGGCCGCCGACGTAACGAATTTCGATGGCGTTGGCTCCGAATTCACGCTGGATGCCGAAGTTAAATTCCTGAACCTTCGGCGTCTGGATATTCGGATCGATTCCGAAAACAGTGCCGAAGAACCCGAATGCAGCGGAGTTGTTCTGCGCATAAGTACGCGGAACTACGACTGCAGGAGGTGTAATACCCGGCAGGCTGTTCAATCTGGAATTGAGCTGTGCTGTGCCGGTTGCAGGATTGAGTGCGCTGACGCCTGTCGTACCAAGACCGACGTTTCCGTTGGCCGCGTTGTTGAGCGCCGTGATCATCTGATCGTTGAGGTAGCTCATGCGATAGCCGCCGCGGAAAACCGTCTTGCCACCCTCGCCGAACAGGTATTTTCCAAGGCTTCCCTTGACGTTCGGAGTCCACGCGATGCTGGCGATCGGAGCAAAGTTGTTCTTGTCTGTATTGTAGTACTGCCCCTCAACTCCGGTGTTGACGCCGAGGAAGTTGTAGGTTCCGTTCGGATCCAGAATGGCGGCAACCGCGTTTGATCCCTTCGGAATCACCGGCTCGAGCGCCAGTCCATTGTTGAGCTTCAATCCGGTGAAAAGCTCATAACGCAGACCGGCATTGACCGTCAGCGAAGGCATGATTCTCCACTGATCCTGAATATAGAATGAGTGGTTTCCATAACTGAAATCCTGAAAACGCTGAACCGGCCTGAAGCCTGTAGTCTTGCTCTCGACGTTAAAATTCGTGCTACCGCTGCTGACGATGCCGCCAAGCAGTGCCAGCAATCCGTTGGCCACGCCAAGCTGAGCCTGGCTGATGCCGCCGGTGAAATTCGCCGCGAGGAACTGAGGCGTGTTGGGGTTGATGCCTAAATTGAAGGTCGGGACGATGCCGGCCTCGTTGTATGCGTCGACGTCCTGGAACTGCAACTGACCACCGAAGCGGATGGAGTGACTGCGGAAGTTCCACTCGGCATTGTCCTGATAGTTGCTGTAACGGGTGAAACGGCCCTGATTGAGGAACGTCACCTCAGGATTGCTGATGACCGTCGGGTTGACATAAAAAGCCGCCTTGTCCTGCAGGCGGTAGAAAGGAACGACGCTGCGGAATGTGCCGCCGCGAACCTCGTTCGTAAACCGTCCGCCCGGTGTCCAGCGATAGGCAAGGACCAGCAACTTATTGGTCGATCCCTGATCGACAACCGGCTTTGTGCCGAAGCCCTGTGCGCCGTCGACGTCGGGACGGTTGTTGGCTTCGTTGTTGTGGTCGTAAATTCCGTTGAGTGAGTGCTTCTCGCTGATATCGTAATCGAGACGAGTCGTGTAAACGTTGCGGCCCTGATTCCCTTGCTGGTTGAAGCTCAAGCCGGTAGTGTTGATCTGATCACCGACATCAGTGCGGTTACCAACGGTCGGCAGGTTGTTCAGGAACCTGCTCTGAATCGTCGGATCGATCCCGGTGATGCCCGAACCTGCCGGCAGCAACGAGAAGAGATTGGCCGTGCGTCGGACACCGGCGTTGTCGTTGTACGTAAAGACACCGGTGCGCGCCTGCGGCAGCAGAATCGTACGCGTCTGCAGTGTCTGCTGACGTGTGCGCAGTCCTTCGTACGAGAAGAAGAAGAAACCCTTGTCCCTGATCCAGGACTTGCCGCCCTGGCCGAAACGTGGCAGCGGCATCGGACCCAGGACTTTGCCGCCGAAATTGTTGCGGTTAAGGAACGCGATCGGCACGTTGTTGCGGTTGTTGAAAAAGCTGTTGGAGGCAAACGCCGAGGCGCGGTTGAACATAAACGCCGAACCGTGGTACTTGCTCTCTCCGCGGGGAGTCACCTGGCGAACCTGCGCGCCGCCGTTCTGGTCGGCGCCGGAGTTCGACGTCGTAATCGTGAACTCGCCCGTGTTGTCCACCGAAGAACGGTTGGGGGAGAAGTCCGTCGCATTCGAACGGATGAAACCGTCCTGAACGTTCAGACCGTCACGCGTGATATTCGTAAATGACGTGCGCAGACCGTTGATCGAGGTGTTCTGCGCTCCGTTGCTCGAAACGCCCGGCTGCAACGCAATCAGGTTGAGCGGGTTGCGCCCGTTGAGCGGCAGTTCGATGATCTGCTTGGTGCTCACCGTGTTGCTCAGCTCGCCTGTCGTCGCATTGAGCACGTCGACACCCGCCGTTACCGTGACCGACTCCTGAATGTTTCCAACTTCAAGAAGAACCGGAAGCGAATACTCGCGTCCAATGTCGATCTTCAACTCGGTCGCCGAAAATGTCTTGAATCCTGCCGACGATACCTTGACTGTGTAGGTACCGACTTCCAACTGCGGAAAGGCAAATGCTCCGTCCTGACCTGTCGTGACGGTCTTTTCCTTTCCTACCTTGTTGTCGGTGATCGTCACCGTAGCTCCTGCCACCACTCCATCAACGCTCGAAACCGTTCCAACCAATCGGCCGGTGTTGGTCTGAGCTGTTGCCGTGGCGACTAATATGATCAGAGCTATTGACGCTAATAAAACCTCTTCATATATTGTCTCCTCATCGTTTTTTTCTAATAATTTGTGCTTTTACAAATTTTATGAAGCGCTATCAGTTTAACTGAGAATGGTTTAGATAAAACAAAATGCAAAATTTGTGCCAGTCTCCAACTCTTTTTCAGGTATTGAAAATAATAGGTTTATGCGAGGTGGGAATAAACATTAGACAGTGCTCATCTAAATTTCTGGACAAAATCTAGTTTTATGAAGATTTAGAAAATTATAATGACAGGAAGAAAAAGATCAAAGTCCAAAGTTTAAAGTTTAAAGTCCAAAGGGTGCTTCCAGTCAGGTGATAGTGGCAAGCTCACTTTTAACTTTAAACTTTGTCCTTTGTCCTGTTTTTCAGAATTCAAGGACGCCATCGTAGAGCATATTTTTCACATTGAAGCGCATATTGAGAATTGCATCCTTGTTGATTTCAGAGAAGAAGCGGATATAGCCGCTATCCTGAATGATGAACGGTTGGCCGTCGAGCAGGCGTGGGAAGACGAATTTTTGCACCCATTCCGTCGTTGGCCGGTTTGATATATTCGGTAAGGAAGACGCGTTTCCCGTCTTTTCTTTCAAGATAAGTCTTGTTCTGCAAAGCTCCAGTGTTGGTTCCGCCAAACATCTGAAAGATCTTGCCGGTGAAACGTTGATCGGGTGAGTCGTAATCCACTGCGACGACGATGAACTGATCGGTCTTCTGTTCGGCGAATGCAGCGAGTCTGTCGGCGAGTTGAGGGTTCTGCATCTGAGCCCTGCGAGCGAGAGCCTCCCTGATCGGCTTGGCCGTCAGAAACCGTATGTGGAAGTTCATATTGACAGCCTGATTGGTGGCTCCCTGGCCTGAACGGTCGCTTGAACCTGATCCGGAGGGAGGGTCTAGCGGGCGGCTCTGAACTCTTCCACCGCCCTGCGCTGTGGGTGAAAAGAACATCTCGGCAGTGTTGGTCTCGGTCTGAGTCTGTCCCCAGGCCGAATCATTAAGCATCTTGAGAACCTCTTTTTCGCTCCACTCGCTCCACGGCTTGGCCTTCTTCTGCGCCAAAGCGGCAGATAAGGAGAGGCCTATGATGACAACCGCCATGACTACTTTTTTCATAAACAACCTCCATAGAAAATCACGATCATAATTTCTATTTGATACACCTGTACTCGAAAAATGTCGAGAACCCGTCTATCTCTGATGACTAATACTGTTGGCGATAAAAGGGGCAGGATTAACAATAATCTGTTAATCCTGCCCCTTTTTATTTAAGACAGGTTTTAGAAGTTGATACGAGCGACGAACTGAATCATGCGTCCGCCCGGATCGTTTGTAGTTGACGTATCGCGATAGGCCTGGGTCACCTGACCGAAGGTCTGACCGCCGAATCCGCCTGCCGTATTCACATCGTTACCGGCATTGCCGACGATGTAGTTGATGTGATTGAAGGCATTGAGGAACTCGGCGCGGAATTCGAAGTTCACTGTCTCGGTGATCTTCGTCTTCTTGACGATGCTCAGGTCATAGCGAGCAAAGTTCGGACCGTAGAGCACGAGGTTGGTCGTACCGCACTGGCCGTAAAGGCTTCGATGCAGCTGCCTCCGCTGGCTGGAGCAAAGTAACGCCGCTGGAGCGCCCAGGGCGCCATAGCCGTTAGCGGTTGTGGCGCTGACGTTGAAGAGCCTTGATCGTATTGTCGATGATGTCCTGCGGCAGGAAGTAGGCGATCCTGGCGGCATCATTGAATCGCATTTTGACTTCCTTCTGCAGATCGTTGCAGGTCATCTGCCGACGAGACGAACGTTGCCCATGTTGAAAGGAGTGCCGCTCTGAATCGGGCCGCACCGTGGAACGCCCATCCGCCGATGATGCGATCGAAAAGCGCCCGCGCCGCCGCCGATCAATTGATTCTTGCCGAAGGGCAGTTCCCATATCCAGTTCGCCTTCAGTGCATGAATGATGGCAAACGGCGACATGGTCTTGCTCAGGCTGAAATCACGCAAGGTCGAGGGTTGTCCGGCAACTGCCGAACTGCTGGCAAAAGCGTTTGTGAACGCTCTTGAAAACACATAATTGCCCTGAACCAACAGGCCACGCGAGAGACGGCGGCGGAGTTCGACCTGAATCGAGTCGTACCAGGTACGGCCGTTGTTTTCGATCGACCATGCGCCACCCAGTTTGCCCGGATTGAGCAGGAAGAAATTGGCCGGCAGACCCGCTACCAGACCGTTCCCCCTGAATGTAGCATTGCTGGTGAAGTTGCCTGAGAAGGTTCCCATTGAAGGACCATTCACTGCCAGCGCATTGACGAAGGTTGCATTTCCGAACTGGGTCGAGGTGTAGCGTGCAGGATCGCCGGCATTGGCCGCTGCAACGCCGCTGAAGAACGCCAGCATGATCGGAAGCGGCACGGTTCCGGTGTTCGGCCCGGAATATTTGAAGCTATTTCCGCGGCCACCGGCAATGTTGGCTGCAAGATTGGCCTGGCGAGCTTGAACTCGTTCAGGAACCCGTTCTCGATGAAGTTGGTTTCATTGAGGTTGTACTGCTGCCACAGCTTGACGCCGCGATTGGCGACATAGCGAACCTCGATAGCCGTATCACGGTTGATCTCACGCTGTATGCCGAAGCTCCAGGACTGGACATAACCGACTTTGAGGTTCGGATTGAAAGCATTGGCCGAGTTGGTGATCAATCCTTCATTCGGATAGATCGGAGTGGTCGGGAATGAAGGCGGTGCCAACTGGTTCTTGTTGCGGAATAGGATCGGGAGCGTGCCCAGATTGTTAAGGGTCAGATTACGCGAGGCGTCGATCGTGAGCCCCGGATTCGAAGCATATATGCTCGAAAATACGTTCATGACCTCCAGCAAGTCCGTAATTGATTGTCAGGTTCGAATTGACACGCCAGGCATCCTGGGCGAAAATACCAAATTCACGCTGTCGACAACGCTGGACGTTTGGGCCGAGATATGTGTACTGGTTGTTCTTTTCGCTCAAAACAGCCGAAGCCGAGATTGCAGTCACTCGCCCGACCAGGGTCAAAGCCCCCCTTGCGGCGGCGAGGTTGGTGGCGGACGCTCCGGGAAGTTGGTGGTGTTGAGCATCAGATCGGCCGGATCGCGGAAGCAACTCCAAGCGTGATGCTCGGGACCTGCGTTTGAGACCAATTCCGTAAATTAATCTGAGTGAACGTGCCGCCGAAGCTCATCGAATGCGAGCCCTTCGTCCAGGTCAATGTATCGAAAATTGCCAGACAGGAGCGTTTCTGCGGCTGGGGCCAGTCGATACAGTAGCGCCGCTGATGCCGGCTGCGCCGATGCCGATGCTGAATCCATCCTGATTGGCCAGCGAACCGGTAAACTGTCCCCTGTTGACGTTCGGGAAGAACAGAACCGTGCCGCCCGTCAGCCCGAAGCGGGCTTCATTGACGACCGTCGGGGTGAATGTCGAACGGAGAGCGGTCGTATTCGAGAAACGGTTCGACCCCTGAAATCCCTGGTTGGGGAAGTTCGGAAATGCCGGGTCGGTTGAGTTCAGAAGTCGACGCACCGGTGAATTTCCTGGTAATTCCAGACATTCTCGATCTTGTGCTTGCTGGTCACATTGAGATCGAAGCGCACTGTCGGGAAGAAACGAGACTGACCGCCGGTGTTCTGGAAGCTGAAGAGCTCAGTGTTGGGATCGGTCAGCGCCGTGATACCACCGGTTCTAGCTGTCGAATTGCGAATATCGAGCAGCAACTGGGCGACGTCGGATCGGGTGTCGCGTGTGACCATTCGCAGCCGCCACCGTGTAAAGGTTGACGGTGTTGGTGCCTGTTGGAAGTGACATACTTGAAATTGCCTGGCGCGCGGCTTCTGTAAGTATCGTAGGCTGGCGCGATCTGGCTTACAGGAATTCGATAATCTCTTCGTAGTTGACGAAGAAGAATACCTTGTCACGGCCATCAAACGCCGCGGGCCGAAGAATTTTCTTGGGCAGCCAGATCGGCCCGCCCACGGAAACCAACTGGTTGATCAACACACGGTCAGCGCGGGGCCCTGCCGGTTTTGGCATCGGGCCTGAGATCGCGGTTGTTGAACCAGTAGTTGGCATTCAACGCAGGATTGCGGTGATACTCGTAAAGACTGTAAGGAACTGATTGGAGCCCGAGCGCGTCACGAACTTGATCTGCACGGCGCCTTCACCTGAGCTCTCGGCTCCCGGTGATGCCGTGAGACGGTCACTTCATCCTGCGTCTTGCGGGGGCGGAGTTATGTAAAAATCCGTCTGACGATTTAAGAACGTTATCCTGAACGTTGACGCCGTCTATCGTGATATTAAGCGCGCCCTTTGAAGCCCGTTGATGGTGGAAGTACGAGGACGGCCCGGCGTGTTCGTACCGGGAAGCCAGAACCAGATCCAGCGCATCGCGCGAGGTGAAAGGATCTCGTGATCTGTCGCCCTGTGATTGTCGTGCTGATTGCCGCCGACTGGGCTTTGCAGCACCTCCGCTCCACCCTGGACAATGACAGACTCTGATGGAGCACCGACTTCGAGCGATACGTTCACCGTCGCGGGAACTGCCGCGTCACAACTTGACATCCTGAACCACCGCCTTCTTGAAGCCTGTGGCCCCAATCGTCACGGTGTAAAGCCCGAACAATTGCGGGCACATTGTAGAGCCCGAGCCGCTGGTGACGACTTTGAATTCGGCGCCGGTTGAATTGCTCTTGATAGTGATCGTCGCCCGGCGACCACTGCACCCTGCGGTCCGATACAGACTCCGGAGATAGACGAGGGTTTGTGCAAAGGCAACCAGGCCGGCCGCCAGCATTATCGTCACGCTGATGAGGAGCCGAAGCATATTCCGTTTCCATATTATCTTCCTCCTGATAAGATCTCGCTTAATACGAAAGCACATGTACTGATTCCGAATTGTCTTTTGTTTTACTAAGATCTCTCCCGCTTTAATCAATACTCTATTCAACAATTTAAAGTGGGCGGAGTCGTAATGAAGAGCGATGAACCAGATGCAAAAATTACATGCCCCAAAATCCTCCAATTAATGATTGATAACAGGATACTTAGCGAATTTTCATCTTCCAGAAAAAGACAAGCTTCTGCTCATTTTCTGGATTAGATTGGCGATTGGATAAAACGAGTTGGGACCGCAGGCGTCCCAACTCGTTTGGCAATCTCGTTTTGTTGATTTCCTCTTTCGTTTTTAGGATAGTTACGGTATATTTTCAGAAAGAAAAAAATCGCTGCATCGAGAGGGGAAGGATTGTTTTGTTATGAGAAGAGGGAGAGGAAACATCGCGGTTGCTATTCTGGTGTTGATTGTGATGAGTTCCGGTGGATCTGCGCAGAACAGAACGCTCGGCGTTCAGTTCTTTCTGCCTGGAGGATGCTTTTCTTAAAAAGGTAGCTGTACATACCCGAACCCGTTCCGGCATAGGAGACATTCCACAGTGACGGATGGAAAATATTCGGCGGCAATCAGCGAAGGAGTAAAAGAGATGGATTCATCATCCCCTCGGACAAGAAGAGTTACGGAATGACGACTATGGTTGTGTAAAACTGATTCCGGGTCTAACACCCATATCCCATTTTTCTCAGCCCGCTGGAATTCGATCTGGAATCGATGCCGTCAACGGCAAAGGATCCTGCCTCGTTTGACGAGAAGGTCCCGCCGGAAGCGTGAAAGGCCATTTTCGAAGGGGCGCTTCAGTTCAAGTGGTAAAACCCGAAGATGGGATCAACGATCAGCGATTCGACAAAGGCTCTGTCGCTTTATCCGCAACAAGATGAGGCTTCTCAATTATCTGGGTCTGCAATATTTCAACAATGAGCGGTATGACGAGGCGCGTCAGCGGTATCTGCTACAGGCATTGACGATCAGCCATAAATATCCGACGGGGCGATTCAATCGGGGATCGACCTTGAATCGACAGTGGGCAACAGCGAATCAGGCGGTAGCGGTTCTGAATTATCTGCAACGCATATCCTGATTTCACGATTGCACGGTTGTTGCTGGCAGATGCCTTGACCGCGGAGTGGGATGAAGCAGGCGGAGCAGCCGCGTGACAGGTGTTATGGACAAGAATCTGGGTGGACTCGCCCAGAGCCGAAGCACATCTGCTTCCCGGCCGTGTCCTGGTGCGAGAAGAGTTGACACATCGGCGCCACGGTTGAGATCGAAAGCCATATTGCGGTAAAGCCCGATGGGCCCAACGTGCCTGAGGCCTGGCCTCATGCTCGCCAACGTCCTCGTCCAGATGAAGAAGCCTGAGGAGGCTGGAGCAGGCATTTATTTCGGCTTATCAAAAGGCGTGGAGCGTCTGGCCATCGTACAGTTTCAACCCGGTCGCCTCTATTATGATAAGAGAAATTCGAATCGCTGCGCTCGGATGATAAGTATCCATGGTGATGTGCCTGGTTCAGCTTTGTGGTCTGCCTCAATTCAAAGAGGTTTTCACGAGACCAAAGTTGCAGGCTTAATAGATTACGAAACAAACGAAATGAACGGGAAACAGGCGAAAATTCGTCAGGCGGTCCATGCGCCTGATATTCACGAAATACCCTGTATTTGTTTGCTTTCATCTGTTTCGCAGTCTTCCTCTGTTTCGTAATCGTAACCGTAACTGCTCAGCCTGGTCTTTTGTATTTGATGATTTCGTGGAAATAAAGGGATTTTTCATCGCCAAGAACGCCAAGAGAGATCACAAAAACTGTGCAATTGGGCAAGCTTCAGCGGGCGCTTACCAGTCCGTGGCACTTCAGATGGATCACGGCATGGTTATGGGGTTCCAAAACGCGGACTATGCGTCATGGTAACGACGGTCGATGGCAAGCAAGAGGTACTGCACTTTCACCCTAAACCGTGGCGATCGAACGTGACGGCCTCGAATGCCAACGTACCAGTTCGTTCAACTTTCGTTCAACTTGGGATGTTCTTTGGTGTATCTGCTTGTACTCGTCTGTCGTCACACGTTGAACTGCTTCGTACTGCTCGATGAAACCGTTACGATAGATCCTGCGACCCCGGTTTGTTCACCCAGGTGATGAGGCATTGCGCATTCGAAGGCAACTTAAGCATTTTTTGACACTGTAGAAAATCCAACCGTGATTGATATCATCACGGTAGCGCTTTTGGTCGTTTCTCCTTGCAAGTCAATTCGTCGCCCAATCCGTTGCTTGTAAAATCATCCAGCTGAAACAACTCCGATGATGGTTGCTTTGCCCTTCTTTCGGCGGTATGTGGACCGTTAATTGCGGCTCCGTTTCGTCACTGAGCGATTTAAGAACGGCGCTGCTGTAGTCGAAGGATAGTATCAATCGACAAGCTTTCGATGTCGTTCCCGTGGACTGCTTCTCCTGCTCGAGGAGCGGTCTGGCGTTGGCGGCTTGAAGCCGCGCTGGCTTGTGTAAGACATCGACCTGCAGATCAATTCGGAATCAGAGTCGAGGTACACATCGAGCATATAGCCATCGTAGTATCACGTGCTTGCCGCTACGCGCATCCGATCTTTCAATGATTATTTTGTCGCCGGGTCTTCGGCTCCCGACCTTTGGTATTTTGTGTTCCTGTTTCAGTGGTTTCAAACGATTCTCGCTCGCTCTCTGAGCATATGACTCGATTCGTTCAAACGATTGCGCCAGTCATCACCCCACGCGACCAGTTCCCGCAAAGTGCCTCTGATTCCGTGCAAAAACCTCGGGCTTCGTCTCTCAGATCAACTGTCGTTTGGCGAACCTCTTCTGCTCGTCGGCGATGCGCATACCTCTTCTGGCGGAAGTATCTCTGAAGGTTGCATCAAGGATCCGCGTCCGGAATCTGCGCGACCAGCTTGAATTGTCGCTGGTGCGGCAATATTGGCCAGCACGTGCGTTGCATCTTTTGAGCCGCAAACGATCTTTAACGCTAAAACCGGCCTCTCAAAAGCCTCGTCCGTGAATCTCGTGAAAGATCCGGTTGAATCGTTCTTTCCCAAGACGGGTTCGGAATTGCGACAACAGACTTGGGTCTAGCAAACTTATGTCCAGCGGTAGATCGAGGAAGAGTCGGTATGCAACGTTTACCTGTGCCTCCCGGATCACTCGTTCTCATCCTACAGCCCGTAATGGAATTGCAACAGTAGCAGCTCCGGGAATCGGACCGCCGATCGAGAGTCCCTCGCCCCTATCCTGGGCGAGCTAGTCTGTACCAGCGCTCGCGGCGTGAGTAAAATCAATTCCTGCTGTCTTGAGACGTCTCAAGTAGTGATCTGTTGGTACCATCTTCTCGTATGTCTGCAGATCGAGAGGCGTCAACTCGACTGGTAGTTTTCTTGAGCATCGCATTCTCCGGTTATCTTCGCGGTGTTGAAAAATTTACAACTGATGCCTTTTGGAGAGATGCAGGAAAAGCCTTTAAGCGATCTCCAAGAGGGCCCAGAACGCCAA
>JADJLO010000036.1 GCA_016710075.1 Acidobacteriota bacterium
TTTTAGAAGTTGATACGAGCGACGAACTGAATCATGCGTCCGCCCGGATCGTTTGCTTAGTTGACGTATCGCGATAGGCCTGGGTCACCTGACCGAAGGTCTGACCGCCGAATCGCCTGCCGTATTCACATCGTTACCGGCATTGCGACGATGTAGTTGATGTGATTGAAGGCGTTGAGGAACTCGGCGCGGAATTCGAAAGTTCACTGTCTGGTGAGTCTTCGTCTTCTTGACGATGCTCAGGTCATGGCGAGCAAGTTCCGGACCGTAGGCACGAGGTTGGTCATTACCACTGGCCGTGAAGGCTGATGCAGCTGCCTCCGCTGGCTGGAGCAAGTAACGGCCGCGGGCGCCCAGGGCGCCATAGCCGTTAGCGGTTGTGGCGCTGACGTTGAAAGAGCCTTGATCGTATCGATGATGTCCTGCGGCAGGAAGTAGGCGATCTTGGCGGCATCATTGAATCGCATTTTGACTTCCTTCTGCAGATCGTTGCAGGTCACATGCCGACGAGACGGACGTTGCCCTATGTTGAACGGAGTACCGAGTTGAATCCGGGCGCGCCGTGGAATGCCCAACCGCCGATGATGCGATCGAGAAATGCTCCGGGCCGCCGCCGATCCACTGATTCTTGCCGAAGGGCAGTTCCCATATCCAGTTCGCCTTGAATGCATGAATCACGGCAAACGGCGACAAGGTCTTGCTCAACGATAAATCACGTAGCGTCGAGGGCTGGCCGGCAACTGCCGAGCTGCTTGCGAAAGCATTGGTGAATGCTCTTGAAAACACATAGTTGCCCTGAACCAGCAGGCCACGAGAGAGCCGGCGGCGGAGTTCGACCTGAATCGAGTCGTACCAGGTACGGCCATTGTTTTCGATCGACCATGCACACCCAGTTTTTGCCAGGGTTGAGCAGGAAGAAATTGGCCGGCAGACCCGCTACCAGACCGTTCCCCTGAATGTAGCATTGCTGGTGGAAGTTGCTTGAGAAGGTTCCCCACTGAAGGACCATTCACTGCCAGCGCGCATTAACAAAGGTCGCGTTAGCGAACTGCGTCGAGGTATAGCGGGTACTATCGCCGGCATTGGCCGCCGCAACACCGCTGAAGAAAGCCAGCATGATCGGAAGCGGTACCGTGCCGGTGCCGGCTCCGGCATATCTGAACGTATTGCCGCGACCACCGGCAATATTTGCCGCCAGGTTGGCCTGCGCCAGTTTGAACTCGTTCAGGAACCCGTTCTCGATGAAGTTGGTTTCATTGAGGTTGTACTGCTGCCACAGCTTGACGCCGCGATTGGCGACATAGCGAACCTCGATAGCCGTATCACGGTTGATCTCACTGAATGCAGAAGCTCCAGGACTGGACATAGCCAATCTTGAGGTTCGGATTGAAAGCATTGGCCGAGTTGGTGATCAATCCTTCATTCGGATAGATCGGAGTGGTCGGGAATGCAGGCTGTGCCAACTGGTTCTTGTTGCGGAACAGAATCGGGAGGGTACCCAGATTGTTAAGGGTCAGGTTGCGCGAGGCATCGATCGTGAGGCCGGGGTTGCTGGCATAGATGCTCTGGAAAACGTTCATCCCCTCACGATTGTAGGCAATCGAATAACCTCCACGAAAAACCGTTTGACCGCCCTGACCGAAGATGAATTTGCCCAACGAGTTCTTGAAATTCGGCGACCATGCCACTCCAAGACTAGGCGCAAAATTCTTATAGTCGGTGTTATAGGCGTTGGTGGAAGACTTGAACTGAGTGAATGTCGTCACCTTGCCGCCGCTGGCGCCGGGCTTGAAGAGCCCGCCGGGGCCGGAAATACCGAACAACTCATCGAAAGTGGTCTGAGAAAGCACCTCGTTCAATGAGCGAGAACGGGCAATTGAACCTCCCAACGCTATCCATAATTGATTGTCACGTTCGAATCCACACGCCCCGCATCCTGGGCGAAAATACCAACTTCACGCTGTCGACCACGCTGGACGTTTTCTCCGAGATACGTGTACTGGTTGTTCTTCTCGCTCAAAACAGCCAAGCCGATTGCAGTCACGCGCCCGACCAGGGTTGCAGAAAGCCCCCCTTGCTGCGGCGAGGTTGGTGGCACGCTCCGGGAAGTTGGTGGTGTTGAACATCAGATCGGCCGGATCACGGGAAGCAACTCCAAGCGTGATGCTCGGAACCTGCGTCTGAGACCAACTCCACAAATTAATCTGAGTGAAAGTGCCGCCGAAGCTCATCGAATGCGAGCCCTTCGTCCAGGTCAATGTATCCGAGAATTGCCAGACAGGAGCGTTTCTGCGGCTGGGGCCGGTCGAAACGGTAGCGCCGCTGATGCCGGCTGCGCCGATGCCGATGCTGAATCCATCCTGATTGGCCAGCGAACCGGTAAACTGTCCCTGTTGACGTTCGGGAAGAACAGAACCGTGTTGCCCGTCAGCCCGAAGCGGGCTTCATTGACGACCGTCGGGGTGAATGTCGAACGGAGAGCGGTCGTATTCGAGAAACGGTTCGACCCTGGAATCCCTGGTTGGGGAAGTTCGGAAATGCCGGGTCGGTTGAGTTCAGGAAGTCGACAACACCGGTGAATTTCTGGTAATTCCAGACATTCTCGATCTTGTGCTTGCTGGTCACATTGAGATCGAAGCGCACTGTCGGGAAGAAACGAGACTGACCGCCGGTGTTCTGGAAGCTGAAGAGCTCAGTGTTGGGATCGGTCAGCGCCGTGATAAGGCCGCCGGTTCTAGCTGTCGAATTGCAAATATCGAGCAGCAACTGGGCGATGGTCGGATCGGGTGTCGCGGTGTGACCATTCGCAGCCGCCACCATGTGTAAAGGTTGACGGTGTTGGTGCCTGTTGAAGTGACATACTTGAAATTGCCCTGGCGCGGCTTCTGTAAGTATCGTGCGCTGGCGCGATGCGGCTTCAGGAATTCGATACTCTTCGTAGTTGACGAAGAAGAATGCCTTGTCACGGCCATCAAACGCGGCCGGGCCGAAGAATTTCTTGGGCAGCCAGATCGGTCCGCCCAGACGGAAACCATACTGGTTGATCAACACACGGTCGCGCGGGGCCCTGCCGGTTTTGGCATCGGGCCTGAGATCGCGGTTGTTGAACCAGTAGTTGGCATTCAACGCGGGATTGCGGTGATACTCGTAAAGACTGCCATGGAACTGATTGGAGCCCGAGCGTCACGAACTTGATCTGCACGGCGCCTTCACTCCGAGCTCTCGGCTCCCGGTGATGCCGTGGAGACGGTCACTTCATCCACTGCGTCAACGCGGGGCGGACATATGTGAAAAATCCGTCTGACGATTTAAGAACGTTATCCTGAACGTTGACGCCGTCTATCGTGATATTAAGCGCGCCCTTTGGAAGCCCGTTGATGGTGGAAGTGAGACGGCCCGGCGTGTTCGCACCGGGAAGCAGCAGAATCCCAGATCCAGCGCATCGCGCGAGGTGAAGGGATCTCGGTGATCTGTCGCCCTGTGATTGTCGTGCTGATTGCCGCCGACTGGGTTTGCAGCACCTCAGCTCCACCCTGGACAATGACAGACTCTGATGGAGCACCGACTTCGAGCGACACGTTCACCGTCGCGGAACTGCCGCGTCAACCCTTGACATCCTTGAACCACCGCCTTCTTGAAGCCTGTGGCCTCAATCGTCACGGTGTAAGCCCGACACCAAGTGCGGGCACATTGTGGAGCCCCGAGCCGCTGGTGACGACTTTGAATTCGGCGCCGGTTGAATTGCTCTTGATAGTGATCGTCGCGCCGGCGACCACTGCACCCTGCGGGTCCGATACGACTCCGGAGATAGACGAGGTTTGTGCAAAGGCAACCAGGCCGGCCGCCAGCATTATCGTCACGCTGATGAGGAGCCGGAAGCATATTCCGTTCCCATGTTATCTTCCTCCTGATAAGATCTCGCTTAATACGAAAGCTGTATGTACTGATTCCGAATTGTCTTTTTGTTTTACTAGGATCTCTCCGGCGCTTTAATTCATATCTATTCAACAATTTAAAGTGGTCGGAGTCGTAATGAAGAGCGATGAATCCGATGCAAAAATTATGCCTCATTAAATCCCTCCATTAATGATTGATAAACAGGATACTTAGCGAATTTTCATCTTCCAGAAAAGACAAGCTTCTCCATTTTCTGGATTAGATTGGCGAATTTGGATAAAACGAGTTGGGACCGCAGGCGTCCCAACTCGTTTGGCTTAATCTCGTTTTGCTTGATTTCCTCTTTCGTTTTTAGGGATAGTTGCGTATTTTCCAGAAAGAAAAAAATCGCTGCATCGAGAGGGGAAGGATTGTTGTTATGAGAAGAGGGAGAGGGAACATCGCGGTTGCTATTCTGGTGTTGATTGTCATGAGTTCCGGTGGACATGCGCAGAACAGAACGCTCGGCGTTCAGTTCTTTCTGCCTGGAGGGATGCTTCCGCAAAAGGAAGTAACATTCACCCGGAACCCGCCCGGCATGGAGACATTCACGAGTGACCGGACAGGAAAATATTCGGCGACAATCAGCGAAGGAGTAAAAGATTCGATTCATCATCCCCTCGGACAAGAAGAGTTACGGAATGACGACCATAAGGTTGTAAAAAACCGATTCCGGGTCTGAATTCATCCCATTTTTCTCAGTCCGCTGGAATTCGATCTGGAATCGATGCCGTCAACGGCAAAGGATCCTGCCTCGTTTGACGAGAAGGTCCCGCCTGAGGCGAAGGCCATTTTCGAAGGGGCGCTTCAGTCTGCGAAAACCCGAAGCATGGGATCCACGATCAGCGATCTGACAAAGGCTCTGTCGCTTTATCCGCAATACATGAGGCTTCTTAATTATCTGGGTCTGCAATATTTCAACAATGAGCGGTATGACGAGGCGTCAGCGGCATTCATACAGGCATTGACGATCAGCCATAAATATCCGACGGGGTTGATCAATCTGGGATCGACCTTGAATCGACAGGGCAAATACAATCAGGCGGTAGTGGTTCTGAATTATCTGGTAAATTCATATCCTGATTTCACGATTGCACGGTTGCCGCTGGCAGATGCCTTGACGCGAGCGCAGCAGTGGGATGAAGCAGGCGAGCAGTTGCGCATGGCGCTGGCGGACAAGAATCTGGGTGACTCGCCCAGAGCCGAAGCACATCTGCTTTTAAGCCGTGTCCTGGTGCGAGAAGAGCGATACATCGGCGCCAGGGCTGAGATCGAAAAAGCCATTGCGGCAAAGCCCGATGGGCCCAACGTGCCCGAGGCCTGGCTCATGCTCGCCAACGTCCTCGTCCAGATGAAGAAGCCCGAGGAGGCTGAGCAGGCATTTATTTCGGCTTATCAAAAAGGCGGAAGCGTCTGGCCATCGTACAGTTTCAACTCGGCCTGCTCTATTGGCGACATGCAGAAATTCGAGGAATCGCTGCGCGCTTATGATAAGTATCTTGCGGATGTGCCTGGTTCAGCCGGTCTGCCTCAATTCAAAGAGGCCTACGAAAAGACCAAAGCTGCGCTTAAGAAATAGATTACGAAACAAACGAAATGAACGAAACAGGCGAAAATTATCAGACGGTCAAGGTGCCTGATATTCACGAAATACCCTGTATTTGTTTGCTTTCATCTGTTTCGCAGTCTTCTTCCTCTGTTTCGTAATCGTAATCGTAACTGCTCAGCCTGGTCTTTTGTATTTGATGGATTTCGTGGAAATAAAGGTATTTTTCATCGCCAAGAACGCCAAGAGAGATCGCTTAAAAACTGTGCAATTGGGCAAGCTTCAGCGGGCTACCTAGTCCGCACTTCAGATACTCTGCGGTTGTAGAGCAGGTTCCAAAATGCGGACTATGCGTTTGCAATTGACGACGACGGCAAGCAAGAGGTACTGCACTTTCACTCTAAATCTGTGGCGATACCGAACGTGACGGCCCGAATGCCAACGTACCAGTTCGTTCAACTTTCGTTCAATTCTGGGATGTTCTTTGCGTATCTGCTTGTACTCGTCTGTCGTCACACGTTGTTGAACTGCTTTCAAGTACCGCTCCGATGAAATCGTTATGATAGACTCTGCGACCCCGGTTTTGTTCCAGGCATGAGGAATTGCGCATTCAATGGGCAGATTCCTGCATTTTTTGACACTGTAGTAAAAAATCCAAACCGTGATTGATATCATCGCGGTAGCGCTTTGGGTCGTTTCTCCTTGCGGGCAAGTCAATTCGTCGCCCGTCTCGTTGAGCGTAAAATCATCCAGTTGAAACAACTCCGGATGACGTGGTTGTTGCCCTTTCGGCGGTACGTAGACCGTTAATTGCGGCCCCGTTTCGTCATCACTGAGAGATTTTAAGAACGGCGCCGTTGTAGCCGATAGTATCAAATCGACAAGCTTTCGATGTCGTTCCCGTGGACTGCTTCCTCCTGCTCGATGAGCGGTCTGGCGTTGGCGGCTTCGTCAGCATTGGCCGGTAAGACATCGATTCCGCAGATCAATTCGGAATCAGAGTCGAGGCACATCGAGCATATAGCCATCGTAGTAATTAATCTTGTTTGCCGCTACGCGCATCCGGATCTTTCAATGAGATTATTTTGTCGCCGGTCTTCGGCTCCCGATCTTTGAGTATTTTGTGTCCCAGTTTCAACGGTTTCAAACGATTCTCGCTCGCTCTCTGAGCATAGACTCGATTCGTTCAAACGATTGCGCCAGTCATCACCCCACGCGACCAGTTCCCGCAAGTGCTCGACTCCGGTGCAGCAACCTCGCTTCGTCTCTCAGATCAACTGTCGTTTGGCGAACCTCTTCTGCTCGTCGGCGATGCGTGGCCACCTCTTCTGGCGTGAAGCATTCTGCTGCATCAAGGATCCGCGTCCGAATCTGCGCGACCAGTTGAATTGTCGCTGGTGCGGCAATATTGGCCAGCACGTGCGTTGCATCTTTGAGCCGCAAACGATCTTTAACTAAACCGGCCTCTCGCGCCTGTCGCAGAATCTCGTGAAAGATCCGGTTGAATCGTTCTTCCCCAAGACGGGTTCGGAATTGCGATAACAGACTTGGCTCAGGCAAATCTGCGTCCAGCGGCAGATCGAGGAAGAGTCGGTATGCAACGTTTACCTGTGCCTCCCGGATCACTCGTTCATCCGACAGCCCGTAATGGAATTGCAACAGTAGCAGCTTTAGCAATCGGACCGGATCGAGAGCCCTCGCCCCATCCAGGCGAATAGCAGTCTGCGACTAGCGCTCGGCATGGAGTAAAATCAATTGCTGTCTTGAGACGTCTCGGAAGTAGTGATCTGCTGGTACCATCTTCTCGTATGTCTGCAGATCGAGAGGCGTCAACTCGGGATCATAGTTTCTTTGAGCATCGCATTCTCTCGGTTATCTTCGCGGTGTTGAAAATTTACAACTTGATGGGAGATGCAGCAAGTTTTTAAGCGATCTCCAAGAGGGCCAAGAAACGCCAAGAGGATTTCGGGGAGTGATTCATACTTTACTTTTAAAACCGGCTAAAATCGAGATGTCAGGCCAAATCCCGGCTATCCATCCTTGGCGTTCTTGGCTTCTCTTGGCGTTCTTGGCGATGAAAAATACCTTTATTCCCACTTAATCTAAAGACCAGGGGGCTGAGCAGTTACTCGTAATCTTCTTTTTCCGGAAGGGATTAATCCATGCAGGCTGTAGTATCCAAAATCAAACATCTGCGCTGGTATATCTGTGCGCTGCTCTTTTTGCGGCGACGATCAACTATCTCGTTCCGCCAGGTGATCGCCACGCTCAAGCCGGTGCTGCAAAAAGAGGGCATCTGGGATGACATCGGCTACAGTTGGGTGGTTTCTTCTTTCAGACGTATGCGATAGGGCTGCTGGTCTCGGCCGAGTCATGGACTGGCTTGGAACGCGAAAAAGGATTCTCGCTGTCGGTCATCTTCCGGAGTTTTGCGGCGATGGCGCATGCGTTTGCATCCTCGGTTGCAAGCTTCATGTGGCGCGGTTTGCACTGGGTCTGGGGGAAGCGCGGGAAACTTTCCGGCTTCGATCAAAACAGGTGCGGAGTGGTTTCCGAAGACGGAGCGGGCGCTGGCGACAGGCATCTTCAATGCGGGAACCAACGTCGGTATTCTGGTCGCCGCAGCGATTGTGCCGCCGATCACCCTTTATTTCGGCTGGAAATGGGCATTCATCGTCACGGGGCTGGTGGGATTCGTCTGGTTGATCTTCTGGATAGCGATCTACAGGCGACCCTGAGGAACACACTCGCCTTTCACAGGAAGAGCTGGAACATATCAAGAGCAACCACCGGACACCGAAGTCCACATTCCATGGTCGCAACTGCTGACTCACCGCCAGACCTGGGCCTTTGCCGTCGGCAAGTTCATGACCGATCCGATCTGGTGGATCTATCTCTTCTGGCTTCCGGATTTTCTCAACCGGAAGCACGGCATCGACCTGAAAAGTGTCGGATTGCCACTGATTGTGGTCTACCTGATAGCCGACATCGGCAGCGTTGGAGGAGCTGGATCTCATCGACCTTGATCAAGCGCGGATGGACGATCAACCGGGCGCGCAAGACGGCCATGCTCATCTGCGCGATTTCCGCGGTCCCGGTGGTGTTTGCCGCCAATGTCCCCAACGCATGGGGAGCGGTCCTGCTGGTGGGGCTCGCCGCTGCCGCACATCAGGCTGGTCGGCGAACATCTACGACCGCTTCGGACATGTTCCCGCGCAAGGCAGTCGGTTCGGTTGTCGGCATCGGAGGCATGGCCGGGGCGGTCGGCGGGAATGCTGATATCGAAGCTGGTGGGCTGCTTATTTGCAGTTCACTGGGAGCTATGTTCCGATCTTCATCATCGCCGGATCGACTTATCTGATCGCTCTGCTGATCGTCCACCTGCTGGTTCCAAGGCTGGAACCGGCCGAGCTGGGCGCATAGCAGGGAAGTTATGACACGGCTGACGGGACCGCAGGCGTCCCGCCTGCGAACAATCGCAAAAGTCGAACTCGAGAATTTCAATTGGAATAATTGCCGGTACGCAGGCGGGACGCCCGCGGTCCCCTTCGTAGCTGGCCATGGTTCCCCGGATTGTTCCCGCTCGTATGGCCATGCTCCCCCCAGTTTGTTCGATCACTTCACCACCGAGACCCGGATGTGTGACGGAGAGCTTTTGATCTGTAGATCCGCTGAGTAGCCTTGATGTAATCGGAATCTCCAGCCTTGAAAATGTTCGCATGAACTTCCTGCGGATTGCGATCGATGATCGGAAACCAGTGCTCTGAACCTGAACCACGCATCTTGGCCCTTTGGAATTTGTGAGTCGATCTGATGAAGATCGATCGAGTACTGTTCGACCTTGCCGGGGAGTTATCGGCTCGGGGTTTTCAAAGCTCCTGCGAAAGCGTCCGCGCAAGACATCGTTTGCGACCATCAACTGGTAGCCGCCCATCTTCGGATCCCTGGCGTAGTCTTCCGGGTAGACATCGATCAGTTTGACGATCCGTCGCTGTCTGTGCCTGAGGTCGAGGCAAACAGGCGAGCGATCAAATCTCCGGTGATCGTGACATCATTGGCCAGTGTCTCGGTCTCCAAACTGAGCGTCCTCGCGCTGATGGGCCGAAGCGCTGATCGTCGAAGCCGATCCCGGCCAGCCCGGAACTCGAAAATAATTATGTCGGCTCGACTGGACGTTGCCTGTAGGGCACTGGATTGGCGGGTCGGAGATGCAGCTGTCGAATGCTTTCAGACTGGCTGTCTGCGCGGGCGGATCGAACGAGTTTGCCCGTTTGCGTGAAAGTAGAGTTGGCGCTCTGAAGTCTCAGATTCACCGGGGCCACTGGTCGTAACTCTTCCATTCGTTCGAACCGGTCCGAAAAGTGATTGCCCTCGCTCAAAACCGACGAGCCCTTGTCCTTGAGCCAGAAGGCGAACCACGGGCTTCGATTTTCTGACGATAATATTCGATGGTGTTGCTGTCGGAATTTGATGCGGCCGAGGCTGCTGCCGTCACCTCTCGCCCAGCCCGCCATGATTCCATGGTGCGGCGACAAGGAAGATGCATGCGCTGTTTGTCGTGCTTTTCGAGCGTGTTGTAAATCTTGGCGGGCGGTAGAAATCTCCCTGATCCCACCAGCCGGCAACTGAAAGCGTGGGGATGTTGACGCGGGTCAGATATGCCTCGCCATGGCCTGCTTCCCAGAAGTCGTCATAATTCGGGTGTTCGACAAAATCGTTCCGGTCGGGATCGTCCCTTGAGATATTCCTCGTTGACGTCCGACAGGGCACAAGCCTGAGATACCACCTCGTAGGTGTCGTACCTGTCGAAATTGAATCTGAAGCTTTCTTATTTGTTTCCATGACTGGTGGCGTACTCGAGCCATAGCCTCGGCCTGAATGCGCCGTTGTGATGAAAATCGTCTCCGAGAAACATGTCCGTAAGCCGGGAAGCCTGCCCGGAGATGGTCGGCTTTGAGGGCCGGATGCGGATTGAGCGTTGCCATCGCCGCAGTCCAGCCGGGATAGGAGATCCCGAATATCCCGATTCCCTCCCCGTTGTTGCCGGACACATTCCTGGTCAGCCATTCGATGCGCTTCATAGCGTCGTGACTTCATCAACAGCTTTCGGATCGTTTCTTGCCTGTTGTCAGAGAAACCAAGGGCGCTGCACTGACGAACTGCCCCTCGGATTTGTATCGACCGCGGATGTCCTGGAATACGAAGATGAACCTTGTCCACGAGCGCCCGAACCTCGGGCTTCCGACGCGCTGCGGCTGATCCGGCGCCTGGTATGGAGTACGCTCAGGAATGATCGGCACTTGCCCGGTCATATTCTCCCGGAATGAAGATGCCCCCCGTGTGGGGCTTCACTCCGTCTGCGCACGGACCGCGACGCTCTCTGCCTTGAATACGCTGGGGCGGTCTCCTGAACCTGCGCGAAGCCGCAAAATCGCGAACAGCGTGAGCTTAAACCCGGCCAGCCAATTTAATACCAGTCTCAGCCTTTTCTTCTCTATGTTTCTCCAAAAACCGAGTTTAAGGGGTGAGGAAGAGAGATTGAAACAGACGAAAAAAATAAGAGGTGAATTTTGCTTTAAAACTGGTTTGTACGCTTCTCCAGGATGTTCGTCCATTCAACACCTGGATTTTTTCGTCTGTTTCGTTTATTTCGTTTGTTTCGAAATCTCCTCTTCCTCCCTTCGTAATCCCTCTCTGATTTGCTTCACAGCAGGAGCGACCGTTTCGAAAGCGCCTTGATCGGCGTCAATCCGCTTTCGCTGATCTGCTTCTGATGGAGTGCCGGATGTGGTGTTTTTGATATCTGAAGGTCACTGACCGACCTCGTCTAACTGAGATGTGCAGCGATCGAGTTTCTCGCGATGTTGAGCGGTAACCGGTTCGGTATAGCTTCCCGAGCCCGCTGTAGAGTTGGCCAATGCGAGGCATCAGTGCGTTCATACGATTCGGACCGCCGGGTCCCGCCGATTCATTCTGCATCATCTGAGTGAAATTCGGCGGAGAAGCTTTTCCTGCTCGCCTGCCCTGGGCAGGTTGGGCAGGCGTGGGACTGTTGCCCTCGTTGCCCCGGTTGCCCCGGTTGTCCACCCTGGCCGCGGCCCTGACCTCCGCCACGCTGGCCTCCACCGGCGCCCGCTGCGCCGCCGCCGCCGCCGCCAAAGCCGCCACCCCCGCCGCCACCACCGCGACCGCCCTGAGCACCGAGTTTCTGCTGAGTATCGGTGACATCTTTAAGAACTGCGTCGATCTCCTTGCAGAGCAACCGACGCATTGGGCTGCTTCTTGCTCTCCTGCAGTTGAGTAAGCTGGTTGGAGGTTGGTAAGCCTGGCCTGCGCATCGCCGCCTGATTTTTGGATCTTGTTGATTGAGAGCAAGGTCCCGAGGGGCTTCTGCGTCGTCGGGAGGATCCTGATGCGTGGATCTTCCCTCGACGACGAGGGTTTGGTCATCTCCTTGCGTACCGTCAGCTTGACGATGTATTCGCCAAGAGTACGCGCGGGCCGCGGCCGCCGCCAAAGCGCCGAAGCCACGCCACCGCCTCCCCTGGCTGCCGCCATGGATGGATCGATTCCCGGGGCCCCGGGTCCGCCCTGGTCCGCCGGGACCCTGCGGAGGCTGAGTCGCCGACTGATAACGCATATCCCAGGTCACCGCTGAACACGGCTTCATTTGGCCCCAGAAGTTTCACGTATGACCGCGCTTTTTTGTCAAGAATGGTGATCTTCGGCTGGTCCTTCTGAGCTTTGCGCAGGTAGTGGCTCATGAGCGCCCCGGAGGGCGGGTTCGGGGGCGATGTAGGTCTCGCGACCCGTGCTGCCCCTGTGGTTGTACGATCTCCAGATGGTCGCAAGTCCCGAGATCGAACAACTGGGCGTCTGATGCGGCGATTTAGCCCGACATCTGTTGCAGAGCGTCATATCACGAGCACACTGGTGCTGCGTCCGTCGTCGCCGGAATCAGGTCGTTCTCTCTCGGATGAATCTGAATATCATCGACCGGCACCCGTCGGCAGATTGCTCTTGAATCTCATCCACGATGCACCGCGATTGAAGCGGACGAAGAGGCCGAATTCCTGTGCCCGCCAGCAGCAGATTCTGACTTCTTCGGATGTGCGCGGATGACATTCGCCGGAGACGGCATGTTGCTGGTGATCGAGGTCCAGTTTTCTCCGGAGTCCTCGGTCACATAAACATAAGGGTTTGAAGTCGTCGCTGCGATGGCCGTCGAAAGGTTGCATAAACGCGCGGCGGCAGATGCATAAGACGCAATGACTCTCGTGACATAAGTGTTCGCAGGAACCCCCTTTTTGATCCGGTCGATGACGTTCTTCCAGGTCTTGCTGCCGTCGCGGGAAACCCTGGACGTTGCCGTCATCGGTGCCGACCTAGAGCACTCCTTCTTTGACAGGCGATTCGGCAACCGTGACAATCTGACTGAAATTATCCTGGCCATCGTGCCCCGGAGAACATTGGGTTTGGGAACGACTCCCGAAGTCTCAGTTTGTTGCGGTCGATGTTTTTAGTCAGATCCGGACTGGCCGTCCAGTTGTCGCCGCGGTCGAGCGATTTGAAGAGACGTTGCCGCCCATATAGATCGTCCTGTTGTTGTGCGGCGAAATCATTATCGGTGAGTTCCAGTCAATCGATATTTGTCTGTCGATCCTTCAGGAGGCCGCGGGCGGATGCTCTTCGATTCGGTTATTGTCGCCAGATTGCCGCTGAACCGCTCCGTTCTGCGATTCCACAGTAAACTATATTCCAGTCTTTCGGATCAACCTGGGCATAGAAACCGTCGCCTCCGCCCGTGCGAATCCATTCGCCATTGCTCACGTCGGTTTGTTGAGCGTGGCCACGGAGCCCCCCACGACCCGTTGTCCTGCAGACCGCCAGACCGAGTAGGGGCTTGCGGAAATCGAATCCGGATCATAAAACTGACCCAGCGGGATCGTGTTGATGTAATCCCAACGTCCGGCCTTTATCGTAGCTGGAATGAAATGCCGCCGTCCGAGCCGGTGATCGCGTGATTGGGGTTCTGCGGATCGATCCACAATGCGTGATAGTCGCCATGAATTCTTGAAAACGGGCTGGCCTGATACATCTTGCCGCCGTTGTCCGATGTGTACCACGAAGCTCCAAGGACATATAAACGCTGATCGTTGGTGGGATCGATGCGAATCTGGCTGTAGTACATCGGGCGCGGGTTCGTGGGAGACATCTTCTTCCACGTCTCGCCTTTGTCATAGGATCGATAGGTTCCACCCCAGTCACTATGCTCCAAAGAGGGCGTAGACAACATTCGGATTCTTGCGGTAAAATCTGATCGCCGAGGCGACCGACATCGCCCGAAGGAAGGCCGTTTTGTCAGCCTGGTCCACGTGGAGCCGCCATCTGAAGTCTTGTAATGTGCGCTGCCCGGCCCGCCTCCGAGAAAACCGAACTACGTGCGGCGACGCTGATAAGCTGCGGCATAAAGAATATTTGGATCGGACGGATCCATCGCAACATCGGTGAAACCCCGTGTTCTCATCAATGAATTTTGCATTGACCCACGTCTCGCCGCCGTCAGAGGTCTTGTGACCACGCTCCCTGTTCGGCCCCCAGAGATGCCCGCCTGCAGCCACATAACTATGTCCGGATTCGTCGGATGTACTGACGATCCGCCCGATGTGATGGCTGTCCTTGAGTCCCATATTGGCCCAGGTCTTGCCGCCGTCTGTCGATTTGTAAACGCCGTTGCCCTGGAGGAACTCTGCCGGTTGTTGGCCTCGCCCGTTCCAACCCAGACGATGTCCGGATTTGACGGAGCAAGCGTCACATCGCCGATCGAACTGACTTCCTGATTGTCGAAAAAGAGGATCCCACTCCTTGGTCCCGTTGTTGATCGTCTTCCATAAACCACCCGATGCGGTTTAAGCACATTAGATCGTAGAGGGACTGGCTGACTACTGCAAAATCATCCGATTCGCCTCCATAGTCGCCGGGCCAATCGAACGGATTGCAGGGTCTTGAAGGTCGCATCCGTGATCTGACCTTTATTTTCCTGTGCCTGTGCGGCTTTGTCATTGCTGATAAACGCAGCTGCGATTGCAAGCAGTAGAACACAAACTGATAATCGCAGATGAAGGTACGCGGGGACTTACGATCCTCATTTTCTTGCCCTCTGATTCTTTTTTTCCTGTTGTGTTTGGATAAAAACCGTATTGCGGACGTTGAAACTTAACAACTCTGAATGAAATTTGCGTCACAAGAAACCTCTATAATCACCGCTTTCTAACTTACAAGACTGCCCAGTCTTTGCGGCAGCTCTGCTGCTTCTAATTCGCCTGTTTCGTAAATATGGGACCCACAACACAGGGAATCTTTGGAGTCATGGCATCGCCCCCGATCATGAAGCGCAGGCTTCCGCAGCTGGCCGGCTGATCGGGGCACCGGCGAGTCGCTGCGGATCTGGACGTTGATCCATCCGGCGAGCGACCCAACAGTCGGATGGTTCCTTACCACAGACATTTCACCGCCAGCCTGCTTTCATCCCCGTCGAGGGTTTCTTGCGGCTCTCATTTCTCTTTCTTACCCGTTTCAAAGCGAATCACAGACGCAGATCGATTCTG
>JADJLO010000037.1 GCA_016710075.1 Acidobacteriota bacterium
CCATGCTCCCCGCTTTGTTCGATCACTTAAACACGCGAGACCCGGATGTGTGACGGAGAGCTTTTGATCAACAGATCCGCTGAAGTAGCGCAGTGGTCGGAATCTGACACTTGAAAATGTTGAAGCTACGAACTTCTGCGGTTTGCGATCGATGATCGGAAACCAGGTCATACGAACCTGAACCATAGTCTTGTGGCCGCCGGGGTTTGTGATCGATCTGATGAAGATCGATCGAGTACTGATCAAACCTTGCCGGGGTTATCGGCTCAGGTTTTTTAAAGCTCCTGCGAAAGCGCGCGCGCCGAAACATCGTTGCGACCGTCAGCCGGTAGCCGCCCATCTTCCGGATCCCTGGCATAGTCTTCCGGGTAGACATCGATCAGTTTGATCAAAGTCGCTGTCCCTGCCTGAGAGGTCGAAGGCAAACAGGCAGGCGATCAAATCTCCGGTGATCCCGACGCTCATTGGCGGCGGAGTCTCCGGTCTCCCAACTGAGCACGTCCTGGCGCTGATGGGCGGAAAGCGCTGATCGTCGACAAGCCATCCTGGCCCGAACCTCGCCCGTAATGCGTCGGCTCGACTGGACCGCTGCCTGCTGAGGCACTGGTTGGCGGAGTCGGAGATGTAACTGTCAGATACTTTCAGACCCTTGTCTGCGGGCAGATCAGACGAGTTTGCCGTTTGCGTGAAATGGGGAGTTGGCGCTCTGAAGTCAGATTCACCGGGGCCACTGGTCGTAACTCTTCCATTCGTTCGAACCGGTCTAGAAAAGTGATTGCCCTCGCTCAAGGCAGCGATACCCCATCGCACGAGCCAGTAGGCGAACCACGGCGCTTTCGATTTTATGGCGGTAATATTCGCTGGTGTTGCTGTCGAATTTGATGCGCCTGAGGCTGCTGCCGTCCACCTCTCGCCCAGCCTCCACATCAGTTTCACGGCCCGGCGACAAGGAAATTCATCACGCTGTTTGTCGTGCTTTTCAGGCGTATTGCCCGTCTTGGGCAGGCCGTAGAAATCTTCCTGATCCCACCAGCCCGGCAACTGAAAGCGTGGGGATGTTGACGCGGGTCAGATAGCCCGCCATCGCCTGCTTCTGCCAGAAGTCGTCATAATTCGGGTGTTCGACAAAATCATTCCCGGAGTCAGGATCGTCGCTTGAGATATTTCTCGTTGACGTTCATGGGGCGCCCAGCCTATGAGATACCCCTCGTAAGTGTCGGCACCTGTCGAAATTGAATCTGAAGCTTTCTTTATTTGTTTCCATCTATGGTGGCGTACTCGAAGCCATAGCTCAGCCTGAATGCGCCGTTGTGATGAAAATCGTCTCCGAGAAGTTATATCCGCCGGCGAAGCCTGCGGAGATGCGGCTTTGAGGGCCGGATGCCGGATTTCAAAGCGCGTTGCCCGCCATCACCGCAGTCCAGCCGGGATACGAGATCCAGATATCCGGCCTCCCGTTGTTGCCGGGCGCATTTCCTGGTCAGCCATTCGACGGTGTCGGCCGTGATGACTTCATCAGGGCTTTTGGATCGTTCTTTACCCCTGTTGTCAGCGAAACCGGGGGCGCGCTGCATGACGAGAACTGCCCCTCCAGATTTGTATCAGCCTGGCCGCCAGATGTCCTGGAATACGAAAATGAAGCCTTCATCGACGAAAGCGCCTTGCTTCCAGACCTCAGGCTTCCGAGGCGCGCGCAGCTGATCCGGCGCCTGGTATGGCGTACGCTCAAGAATGATTGGCAATCGCCCAGTCATATTCTTCGGAATGAAGATGCTCGTGTGAAGCTTCACTCCGTCCGCATCGAGACCATGACGCTCTTCTGCTCGAATGCCGCCAGGCCGTCTCCTGAACCTGCGCAGAAGCCGCAAAAATCGCGAACAGCGCCAGGCTCAAAACGTAGTTTTTTTAATACCAGTCTCGCTTTTCTTCTCATCGTGTTTCTCAAAAAACCGTATTACAGAGGGAGAGGAGATTGCAAGAACAGACGAAAAAAAATGAAACGAACGAAAAAATATTAGGTGAATTTTGCTTTTAAAACTGATTAGCACGCTTATCAAGGTTGTTCCCGCCCATTATTCGCTTTTCGGGTTTTTCGTCTGTTTCGTTTGTTTCGTCTGTTCTGCCTCTTCCGCCTCCACTATCATCCCTTTCTCAGTTTGCTTGGCAGGCGCGACGGTTTCCAGGCGCCTAGCTCGGCGTCAGACCGCTTTCTTTGATCCCCTGGCAGCGAGTGTAAGGATGCGTTCGGTGATCATCTTGTTGATCGGGCCAATCACCTCGTTCAGCTAGGATGTGCCGCGATCAGGACTCACCCTACGCGGTGTTGAGGCGGTAACCGGTTTCGGTATAGCTGTCCAGCCCGCTGTAGAGGTGCGGCGGTGCGCGGCATCAGTGCGTTCATGGGACTCGGATCGCCGGGCCCCGCAAGTTCATTTCACCGTCATCTACTTGGTGAAATTTAAGCAGGGCGCTATCACTGCGACGGGGGACGGGCAGGAATTGAGGTACATTGCCACGATTGCCTTACGAGTTGCCCCAGTTGCCCCGGTTACGCCGGGTTGTCACCCTGGCCGCGGCCACTGACCACCGCCACTGGCCGGCGCCGCTGCCCGCCGCCGCGGCGACCGCCTGCCATGCGGCCGCCACTGAGCTCCAAGTTTCTGCTGAAATATCGGTGGCATCTGCAGAGCCGCGTCGATCTCTTGCCAAGGTAGCAAGAGAGGCATTGAAACATGTTATCTTATCCTGAGGTTAAAATGGCTGGTTTTGAAGGTTGCTGAGCCTGGCCTGCATCTGCGATTTTTGAATCTTGTTGGTGGAGAGCAAAGTCTTGAAGGCTGAAGGCCTGCCGTCCGTCAGGAGGATCCTGTTGCGCAGAATCTTCCTCTGACGACGAAGGGGTTTTAGTCATCTCCTTGCGGGTGACCGTCAGCTCGACGATGTATTCGCCCGGAAATGCGCGCCGGAAGGCGCGTGCCGCTGACAAACCCGCCGAAATGCCACCACATCCATAAGCCGCCGCTGAGGCCGGATCCATTCAGGGGCCCCGGGTCACACCAGGTGCCGCCAGGACCTACTGGAGAAGGCTGGATAGCAAACTGATAGCATATCCCAGGTCTCCACGCTGAACGCCAGCTTCATTTGCCCCAAGTTCGCGGGTGTGCACCTTTATCAAGAATGGTGATCTTCGGCCCGGTCCTTCAGGCTTTTCGCACCCAGGTAAGTAACTGATAGGCGCCCCGGAGAATAGGTTCCAGGAGCGATGAGTCTGCGGCCATGCTGCTGTGGTTGCAGTCTCCACCTCGTTCACTTAGTCTGAGATCGAACAAAGCTGGGCGTCTGGTCACGGCGATCGGGTCGACATCTGTTGCAGAGGCGTCGTCTCATCAGGCACCCAGATGCGCTTCGTCAAATGCGTCGCCAGAGAATCGGGTCGTTCTCGCGGGTTCAGATCTGGTATCGTGACCAGCTTTTCGGCAGTTGCTCTTGAATCTCGTCACGATACCGCTGATTGGAAAGGCGAAACGGCCAAATTGGTGCCTACCAGCAGCAGATTCCGATTACGGATGTTCGCGGATGACATTGGCCGAGACAAGACAGTTGCTGGTGGATTTCGGAGGGGTCCAGTTTTTCCGAAGTCCTCGGTCACATAACATAAGGATTCAGAAGTCAACGCTGCGATGGCCGTCGAAGGTTACATAAGCGCGCCCGGCATTGAGGTCACACGACGCAATGACTCTCGTGACATAAGTGTTCCGCTGAACTCCTTCCATCCGGTCGATGAACTTCTTTCCGTCTTGCTGCTGTCGCGCGAAAACCTGGACGTTGCCGTCATCGGTGCCCGGACCCTGGGCACTCCTTCTTGACAGGCGATTCGGCAACCGCGACAATCGACTGAAATTATCCTGGCCATCGTGCCCCGAGAGAACATTGGGTTTGGGAATGACTCATGAATCTCAGTTTGTTGCGGTCGATGTTTTTGGTCGATCCAGACTGGCCGTCTCCAGTTGTCGCCGCGGTCGAGCGATTTTAGGCGAGACGATTGTTGCCCATATAGATCGTCCTTGTTGCGCGGCGAAATCATTATCGGCGAGTTCCAGTCGAATCGATATTTGTCTGTCGAGCCTTCAGGAGGTTGCGGGCGGATGCTCTTCGATTCGGTTGTCGCCAGATTAAGCCGCTGAACCGCTCCGTTTTGCGATTCCGTATAAACTATATTCCAGTCTTTCGGATCAACCTGGGCATAGAAACCGTCGCCTCCGCCCGTGCGAATCCATTCGTCATTGCTCACGCCGGTGTTGTTGAGCGTGGCCATGGGAGCTCCCCAGGTTCCGTTGTCCTGCAGACCGCCATAGACCCAGTAGGGCTTGCGGGAAATCGAACCGGACTTCATAAAACTGACCCAACGGAATCGTGTTGATGTAATCCCATGTCCGGCGCTTTATCGCTAGCTGGAATGAATGCCACCGTCCGAGCCGGTCATCTATGTGATTCTGCGGATCGATCCACAATGCGTGATAGTCGCCATAGATTCTTGAAAACGGGCTGGCTGGTACATCTTGCCGCCATTGTCCGATGTGTACCACGAAGCTCGAGGACATATAAACGCTGATCGTTGGTGGGATCGATGCGAATCTGGCTGTAATACATCGGGCGCGGGTTCGTGGGAGACATCTTCTTCCACGTCTCGCCTTTGTCATCAGAGCGATAGGTTCCAACTTAAGTCACTATCTCGAAGAGAGCGTAGACAACATTCGGATTCTTGCGGTAAATGTCCATGCCGATGCGACCGACATCGCCCGAAGGAAGGCCGTTTGTCAGCCTGGTCCACGTGGAGCCGCCATCTGAAGTCTTGTAAAGCGCGCTGCCCGGCCCGCCTCGAGAAACCGAACGCCGTGCGGCGACGCTGATAAGCTGCGGCATAAAGAATATTTGGATCGGACGGATCCATCGCAACATCAGTGAACCCTGTGTTCTCATCAATGAATTTTGTATTGACCCGTCTTGCCGCCGTCAGATGGTCTTGTAAAGACCACGCTCCTTATTCGGCCCCCAGAGATGCCCGCCTGCAGCCATAAACCATGTCGGATTCGTCGGATGAATGACGATCCGCCCGATGATGGCTGTCCCGGAGTCCCATATTGGCCCGTGTCTTGCCGCCGTCTGTCGATTTGTAAGCGCCGTTGCTTGCCCCGGGAGGAGCTCTGCCGGTTGTTGGCCTCGCCCGTTCCAACCCAGACGATGTCCGGATTTGACGGAGCAAGCGTCACATCGCCGATCGAACTGACTTCCTGATTGTCGAAAAGAGGATCCGACGTCGTCCCGTTGTTGATCGTCTTCCATAAAACCACCCGATGCGGTTTACCAGCATAGATCGTAGAGGGCTGGCTTCGACTACTGCAAAATCATCGATTCGCCCTCCCATGATCGCCGGGCCAATCGAACGGAATTGCAGGGTCTTGAAGGTCGCATCCGTGATCTGACCTTTATTTTCCTGTGCCTGTGCGGCTTTGTCATTGCTGATAAACGCAGCGGCTGCGATTGCAAGCAGTAGAACACAAACTGATAGTCGCAGATGAAGCGTACGCGGGATCGCGATCCTCATTTTCTTGCCTCCTGATTCTTTTTTTCCTGTTGTATGGATAAAAACCGTATTGCGGACGTTGAAACTTAACACTCTGAATGAAATTGCGTCAAGAAACCTCTATAATCACCGCTTTCTAACTTACAAGACTGCCCAGTCTTTGCGGCAGTTTCGTTTAATTCGCCTGTTTCGTAAATATGGACCCAATAACACAGGGAATTCTTGGAGCCGCGGCATCGCAATCGATCATGAAGCGCAGGCTTCCTGCAGCCGCCGGCTGGATCGGGGCAATCGGCGGAGTCGCCGCGGATCTGGACGTGCTGATCCATTCGGCGAGCGACCCAACAGTCGGATGGCTCTACCACAGACATTTCACTCACAGTCTGGCCTTCATCCCTGTCGGCGGGTTTCTTGCGGCTCTGCCATTTCTCTTTCTTACCCGTTTCAAGAATCACAGACGAGATGTGATTCTGTCTTCGATAATCGGATATGCGACGCATGGTCTGCTCGATGCCTTCACAAACTATGGCACGCAACTCTTCTGGCCATTTTCAAATCACCGCGTCGCGTGGGACTGGATAGGCATCGTCGATCCGATCTACACACTGATACTGCTTGTCGGGGTGGCTGACGGCAAGGACTCTGCGAACGAGGCCGGCACGCGTGGCGCTGCTCTTTTCGTGTCTCTACTTGTGCTTTGGCGGTTGGCAGCACGGCCGAGCGGTAGAGGCACAGAAGCAGATTGCCGGTTTGCGCGGACATCAAATAGCGCATTCCAGAGTCATGCCTGCTCCGGGATGGCTGCTTTACTGGCGATCTGTCTACATCTCAAACGGACGGTTATACGCCGATGGAATCAAAATCCCATGGTTCAGCCTTCCGCTTGCGGTTGAGGGAGGATCGGCTGATGCAACAACATTCGAGGACCTGCCCGAAGTCGCCCGGGCAAATCCCGAGACTCAACGCCGGTTCGACCTCTTCTACTGGTTCGCCGACGGGCTGATCTCTCCGATAAATGACGGCTCAAACGCTATCGGAGACCAGCGGATCACCGCAGGAATCGAAAGCCTCAATCCCATTTGGGGGTTGCAGTTCGACCCTGCAAACGGCGATGCAATGCGCTGGATTCCATCCCGCATCATCAGCAATGCTTACAATGAATTGATCAAGGCTCTTATTTTCGGAGACCCTCGATACAAACCATTGTAACAAGCTTGAGAAGTTTAAACTCCGTTGCGGAAAGCTTAAAGCACGCTTCGCACTATCCACCCACCGCCTTTACTTTTACTAACGGCCTTTGCGAAACGGAGAGTTCAAAGTCGTTGATTCCGATGAAACTTGCCGGTCTGAGGCATGACAGGAATTAATAATTTTTTTGTTTGTGAAAATCCACCTTCCCCGTTATGATGTCTTTGCTAATGGCATCGTCCGACTTTCCCTGGACGCCCTGGATCTCGTTTAACGGGATCTCGTTAATTTGCTGCGATGCCTGCAACTTCCCCAGTAACTTTCTAGTTCGATTCACTGGTGCCAATTTCCCCTTGCTATAATCCCCGTATGCAATAACCTTTTTTTTCATCGAGGCAGAGGTCAACTCCCCATACCCCTATCTGATCTCTTCTTCCAGGAGTTATAAACCATGAAGTACCTGACATACCTCACGTCAATTGCGCCACATTTTTTGCTTGGGATTCTTCTTTTCTTCACCTTTATCGTGGCTGCGGTGCTGGCCATTTGGGCCTGATGAATTGCCGAATTGCCGAATTAATAGATTGTTTGATATTTGATATATTCCAGAAGTAACAATGGAGCGCAGGCATCTTGCCGGCCTTTTCGAGGGCAGGTCTGGTGTGCCTGCGCTTCAACTGTTTTCCCTCCACCAGCTTGCCAGTAAAAGCTCAACCTAGTAGCATCTCCAGCCTGATCGTTCATCTCTGTCAAAAAATCATCAAAGAGCACCTGTAAGGAGCGTGAGAACATGCCGGACAGCTTATCGGGGTCAATCCAGGCGGAGGTCGGCGCTCGCGCCCGAAAACGGATCACACGAAGGCTGATGCCTTATCTGCTGCTGCTCTATTTCATAGCATTCATTGACCGGACGAATGTCTCCGTTGCGGCGCTTCAAATGAAAGTCGATCTCGGCTTCAGCGATGCGATCATTGGTGCAGGGGCCGGCGTATTTTTCATTGGCTATTTCCTGCTGGAGATTCCAGGGACACTGATTGTCGAGAACTGGAGCGCCAGGAAATGGATTGCGAGAATCATGATCTCGTGGGGGATTGTCGCATCGGTGATGGGGTTGATCGGAACTCACTGGTTGAGTTTCATGAGCGAGAAGCACCAGTTCTATTCGCTGCGATTCATTCTGGGTCTTGCCGAAGCCGGTTTCTTTCCCGGCATCATTGTCTATCTGTCGCACTGGTTCAGGTACGAGGACCGAGCCAAAGCGAAAGCCAACTTCATGATCGGGCTGCCGATCGCCACGCTGGTGGGAGTCCCATTGTCACAGGCAATCATGCACAACATCGAATGGCTGGGATGGCCGGGCTGGAGATGGGTATTCATTCTCGAAGGACTGCCGAGCGTGATTCTTGGAGTGATCACTCTCTTCTATCTGACCGACTGGCCGCGTGAGGCTAAATGGCTGCCGGAGGACGAAAAGAACTGGATCATCGGCGAACTCGAACGCGAAAAACAGGATAAAACCGGCAGCGGCGGAAGCTTTAAAGACCAGATCAAAAGCTCTCTGCTCAATCCAAAGACGCTTCAATTGGCGATAATTTATCTCTTCATCGTGACCGGGTACTACGGCCTGACATTTTTCCTGCCCTCGATTACGGCAAGGATGAAAGGCACTTCGATAACGACGCAGACGATTATCACATCCCTGCCCTTCGCCTTCGGCTTTGTCGCGATGCTCATCAACGGAGCGCATTCCGATAGAACAGGCGAACGCAGGCTGCACACTGCGGTTCCAATGATGCTCGCCGCTGCGGCCATGGTGCTGAGCATCCTTTCGGGGGACAACCTGGCACTCGTCGTGTCGTTTTTCTGCGTCATGGGAATCGGCCTCCACGCCTACCTGCCTGTCTTCTGGATGTGGCCCACGGCCTATTTTTCAGCCTCCTCGGCTGCTGCTGCGATCGGCCTGATCAATTCGTTCGGCAACCTCGGAGGCTATCTAGGGCCGCTGGTCGTCGGCCAGTTGAGAACACGCACCGGCTCTTTCACCGCGGCTATGTGGTTTCTGGCGGCCTGCATCATGATTGCCGGACTCCTTTCATTGAGACTTGAAAAACTTCAAAACAGTAGGAAGACAGATTACAAACAGACCAAATAAACGAAACAATCGATAAAGTTTCAAGATGTGAATTATTTCCAGTCCAATTTTGTCAAAAGATCAACCATACAAATGCGGGAACAGGCTTCCCGATTTAGATCTTTCGTCTGTTTGTTTTTATGGTGTCGGGTCCCCCTGGTCTTTTTTAGATGTTCCGCAATCTTGTCTTTCCCCTGGTTGTGGAGTCACCCTCTTCCTTCTCGTCTCTTCATCTCCGCCGCCACTGGAACCACTTGCCGAAAATCTTCTTGACGCCGGATGTAAGTCTTGTCCGGTTGTAAGCATCGCCAAGTTTTCGCAGGACTTCAGCCTGAGTGGGATAGGGGTGGATGGTTGTGGACAGGGCGTCAAGTTTAAGTCCATCGTCATGGCCAGAGTCAGTTCGCTGATCATCTCGCCGGCGTGCCGGGCGACGATGGTTCCGCCAAGGATCCGGCCTGACTTGCGGTCGTAATGGACTCTGGCGAACCCTTCGTCCTCGCCGTCGAGAATCGCGCGATCCAGATGCTCGAACGACTCGGTGATCGTCGCAACATCAAAGCCTGCAGCCATGGCATCGTTCTCATACAACCCCACATGAGCAATTTCAGGATCGGTATAGGTGCACCACGGCATGACGAGACTGCTCGCCCTGACGCGGCCAAAGAAGAGGGCGTTCCTCAGAACAAGTCTTGCCTGGGCATCGGCAGCGTGGGTGAATTTATATTTCGAACAGATATCGCCGGCAGCATAAACACGCGGGTTGCTGGTTCGTAGATAGTCGTCGACGATGACTCCGTCCTGAGAATATCGCACACCCGCTGCCTCGAGGTTGAGGCCTTCGATATTCGGAACACGACCGGCGGCGACGAGTATCCCGTCGCAGGAGAGTTCCGTTTCGATCTTATTTTGCCGGCTGAAGACGAGGACTTTCTCGCTGTTCCGCTCTTCGACGCGCAGGACAGTGCTTTGATTGAGAACCGCTATCCCTTCGGCCTCGAACTGTTTTTGAATGATGCCGGCCGCGTCAGGGTCTTCGCGCGGCAGCAGATGAGCAGCATCATTGAAGATCGTCACGCTGCTGCCGAATCTCTGAAATGCCTGGGCCAGTTCGCAGCCGATCGGGCCTCCGCCGATGACTGCAAATCGACGTGGCAGTTCGGTCAGGCTGAATACATTTTCGTTCGTGTAATAGCCCGCTTCTTTCAAACCTGGAATGGGAAGCTCTCTGGCTCTTCCGCCGGTTGCAATCACCGCGCGATCGAACTCAAGTCTTTTGCCGTCAACTTCGATCTCGCGCGGGCTGATGAACCTGGCATCGCCGAGATAGACATCGACGTTGTTTTTCGATCCGAAGCCGGCCACGGAATCGACCACGCTGATTCGAGCCCGCAGTCGCCGCATGCGGTTCATCGCTTCGGCGAAATCCACTTGCGGTTCGTCGGAAAAGCTGACTCCGAACTCTGAGGCATGTTTCAAATCATGGATTGCACGGGCAGCTCTGATCAGGCCCTTCGACGGAACGCATCCCGTGTTGAGACAATCTCCTCCGGTGAGCGTGCGTTCAATGAGTGCAGCCCTTGCGCCAAGACCGCCGGCCCCCCCGGAACTCACCAGACCGGCTGATCCTCCACCAATCGCAACGAGGTTGTACTTGCCCATCGGCTCCGGATTCAGATAACCGGGCGGATGACAGTTTTCGATCACCACCCTGTCGTGCGGATTATCGGGAATCAGTATGTGTTCGATTGCAGATCGCCATTTATCCATCGATCGCTTCATCTTCCTTCCTCTCCGATTCGACCTCGGCCATCGCTTTTCTTGCCATTCGCGTGACAAGAAAGACCACTCCAATGGTCGCCGCCAGCCCGGTCATCCTGAGCAATAACCTGTATTTGTCCAGGCCTCCATCACCGCTGCTCAACGCGTCACGTGCAGTCGCCCCGATGTATGTGTAGAGAAGAGTCCCTGGGAGCATGCCGATGAGGTTGGCCGCGACATAGGAAACAATATTGATTCTGGTCAGGCCTAAAAGGTAGTTGAGCAGCGTGAAGGGAAAGACAGGGCTCAGCCTTGCCAGCAATACCATCTTGAATCCTTCCCTGCCTATCGCACGATCGAGTGCTGCAAACTTCGGGTTCTCCTCGGCCCAGTGCCTCACCTTCTCTCGCAGAAAAGTTCTCGCCAGCAGAAAGGCGCCCAATGCCGCAAGGTTGGCCCCGGTGATGACACTGATCAGGCCGAGCTTCAGTCCGAAGACCGTCCCGGCTCCAATCGTCATCGCGCTACCGGGAATGAGCAGAATCGTAGTGATCACATACGCGATCACGAAGATCACAGGCCCCATCGGCCCAAGCGACTTGATCTCGTCCTGCAACAGATTGAACCAATGGCGCACGGGCAGAAACATCAATACCAGTCCCACTCCCGTCGAAGTATCAACCCAAGCATTATTTTTCTGTTTTTCACTTCGACTTCAGCGCTCCAATCATTTCAATCAATATTGCTGCCGGCCATGAAAAAAGCGGCGCCGTGATGTTTACTGCACGACGCCGCCATAATATTCATCTTGAAGGAAATTATTACTTCTTCGGCGGAACGATTGCATCCTTGCAAGCTTTCGCCACACGGAACTTGACCACGGTCTTGGCCGGGATCTTGATCGCCTGGCCGGTCATCGGGTTGCGGCCCATGCGGGCTTTGCGATGAGCCTTGACGAGCTTTCCAATGCCCGGAAGCGTGAAGGCGCCGGACTTCTTGGTCTGAGCCACTGCAACCGCTGCAACCTCATCGAGAATCTCGTTCGCTGCCTTCTTTGAAATCTCGAACTTCGCTGCAAAGTGCGCTGCCATCTGGCTCTTGGTCATAAGTTTTGTTGCCATTTTTATTCTATCTCCTTTAATTGATGGTATGTTTTAAAGGCTGCTCCCTTTGGTGCTTCTGCCCATCTCTGAAACCCTTTAGCAGGGAGTCAACCATTCCGTAGCTGAGATCAAAGTTGCTCTCGGCCATAAAAAATCTCAGGAATATGCGGCATCAATCGACGCTTGTCATCCCGCGATTCGAAAAGCTTCAATATCACGATCACATTATATTGTACTAAACGGCGCGGATTATACTGCAGCTTGTATGGCATAGCAAGATAATTCATCGAAGAAAGTGCAGAAAATGCCCTTTTTAAGGCTAAAATCCCAACCAAGGCCCAAAATTGCCTTAATTAATGGCCATTTTGCGAAGGGAGCCTGAAAAATTCGAGAATGGGTATCAGTTCCCTGACCTTGCTATGGCAACCGGGAGCCGGCAACTGACAACAGGGAAGCGAGTCACTTTGTTTGAAGGATTGCTAAATGAAGCGTATTTAGTTTAGATTTTGACAGCGCACTTTGATAAAAGAGCAAATTGATATTCGTCGAGCGCGCCGCAAGTTTTAAACACTTTTTCAAAATTAAACTATCTGGAGGAATACAGCCGTGCCTTTAGCTGCCTGCCCTGAATGTAGCGCCGAAATACACGTTGACGACGATGTCGACAAAGGCGATCGGGTCGCCTGTGAGGAGTGTGATGCATCGCTTGAGGTCGTCGGGCTCGATCCGATCGAACTCGATCTTGCCCCTGAAGATGACGATGATTATTCGGATGATGAAAACGACGACGGCTACTGATCGGTCTTTGACCGATCGAAAACATATCTCACTTAGATGGAGCGAGGTAACCGTTCCGGCTGACCCTCAGTTCAGCGCCCGGACGGGAGGTCTTCACCTTGAGGTCATGGAATCTTCCATCACGCCAGTCGGGATAATAAGAGATGATGTAGCTCGAGCTTATCTCTTCGGCGAGCGCCTTGAATACGGGAGTGAAATCCCTTGAGTCGGCAGCGAGGTCGATGCCGCCGGTGACCGAGACCACACGGGTGGCATCGAGGGGGGTGATCACTCTCATCCCCGGCTGCGTCGCTGTCAGGACATATGAAGGCAGCGTTATGGAATAGACTGTCACGCCTGCCGCATTGGCTCTTCGCACCATTTCCCTTCTGTCTATCGTGCTTGAGGAATCGAAACCGTCACTGATGACGATGATCACACGTCTGACGGGCCTGCCCTTTCTGATGCGCGGAGACTTGCGTTCGAGCAGGGTGATCGCCCGGTCGATCGCATCGTAGATTCTGGTCGATCCCTCGAATCGATTTGCTCTGGAAAATGCATTTTCGATCCTGCGAACGTCATTCGTGAAATCCTGAAGCACTTTTACATTATTGTTGAACGCGAGCACTGAAAAAACAGAATCGCCCTGCAGGAGTGTGGTGAACTTCATCGCCGCCTGATGCAGTGTCCGTGATTCCTCCGGTTTCAGGCTGCCCGATGTGTCCAGAGCGAAGACCACAGCCAATGGCCTGGTCAGGGTCAGCGAATCGTTGGTGGTAAAGAAGTCTATCTTCCGCGGCTTGCCGTCTTCATAAAGCGTGAATTCATCCGGCTTCATATCCCGGATATAATTTCCCTGCCTGTCGATCACCGTGACATCGATCGAGACCAGGTCTGTTTCAAGGCGCAGGGTAATCGCCGGCTTCGGTTCCTGTATGACCTCCTGAGCAGACACCGCACAGATCAAGAAACCGAAAAGAAAAATTGTAAGCAGGACAAATTTCATATTGTTCTTGTTATAATCCCGGCCACAAGTTTAAAGTTCAACGTTCAAAGTTTAAAGTTTAAAGTTTAATGTTCAAAGTATAAAGACTGGAGCAGCCGAAAACCTGATCGTGAAAAAGCAACATCGCATTAACGGAATCCAACATGAAGTTTAAATACGTAATATCGGGGGTCATTGTTCTCTGTGCCATATTTACCGGTTCGGCTTTTGGGCAAAGCGGCAGCATCAAAGGCAAAGTGAGGGAACAGAACGGCCGGTCACTCGAAGACGTGCTGGTGCGCGCAACCAACACCAGGAACAAAGAGAGCAAATTCGAGATCAAGAGTGATTCGAAAGGGGAGTTCACCTTCGCTGAACTGCCTGCGGGCGAATATTCCCTTTCATTTGAAAAGCAGGGCTTCAAGACATTCACCACGCGGAAACTCGAAGTCGCATCCGGCGACACCATAAAGCTCAGCCGTGTAATAGAAATGGCGCGCGAGGGCGAGAGTTATTCAGTCATCCGCGGAGCCTACTACTTCATTTCGAGACTACTTCCGGGTTTCGGATGTGATGGATATCGGGGGTTCTACCCTGCAGGATATTGACCACCTGTTCGACCGTATCGACGCACATTTTTCTGTAAGTCACATCCGTCAGGACTGCGACGTGCGGAGTTATGACGACGTTGTCGAGATTGAAGAGCGGATGATCCCGAGGCGGCGGCTCGGCGGACATGACGTCGATTCCCGCGCCGGCCAGACGTTTCTCCATCAAAGCACGGCAGAGGGCGCCCTCATCGACCATCTCTCCTCTGGCGGTATTGATCAGAATTGCCGTGGGTTTCATCAGCGAAATGAGCCGCGCATCGGCGATGCCTCGCGTTTCATCATTGAGTGAAAGAGAGATCGAGAGGACATCGGACCGGCGAAAGAGAGTCTCAAGATCGGAGAACTGGTAGCGATCGTCGCGGCTGGTTTTGCTCCAGTAGATGACATTCATGCCGAAGGCCTCGCCGAGGTGAGCAATTCGCCTGCCGATGCGTCCCAGCCCCATAATCCCCAGAGTCTTGCCCGTGAGTTCGAGTCCCGATCCTATCCGGTTGCGGATTTCCCAGTTGCCGTTTCTGACCTCACGGTCGAGCAGGTTGAGCCTGCGACCGACGGCGAGCATGAGCATGATCGCGTGCTCGGCTACGCCAAACGTAGTCCCATCGGGAGAGAAGACCACCGGCAGGCCGAGTTGGGTCGCGGTTGCAACATCGATGTTGTCGGTGCCTGCACCGCATCGCGCCAAGCATTTCAATCGAGCGCCGGCAAGCAGGCAGTCACGATTTATCCGGCCGCGCCCCCGAGTGATGACTGCCGATGAATCGACGAACTGCGACTTGACCGACTCCGGGTCGAGGTTTTCGATCAGATGGACGCTGCCGGCCTTTGAAAGCAGATCAACGGCATCTTCGTGGATATTTTCGAGGAGCAATATTTTCATGTATCGAGGGATCAGTTGCGGCTGAAGATGGTTCTGATGTCGCCTGCCCCCCTGCCGGCGTATCGCAATATGACGCCGTCGCGTCCCACTGCCCAGGCATCATCTCGATGGATGGCAACGGAGCGCAGCGGCGTAGCGGTTCCGCTCAGATCGCGTCTCCAGCTTCTGCCGCCGTCTTCGGTTTGAATCACGGCGCCGTTGAGCCCGACCGCCACCGCACGCTTGTTGCTGATCGCTTTGACGCTCAGCAGATTGCTTGTCACACCGCTGATCTGGACGATCCAGTCGGCGCCGCCGTTTGTGGTGCCGAGCACCAGTCCGTCTTCACCGACAGCCCAGCCGGTCTGCGAATCCGCGAAAGAGATCCCGTAGAGCCATTTTCTGGTTCCGCTCTCCTGAGGCTGCCACGTTGAACCGCCGTCAGGAGTGTGGACAATTGTGCCGCTTTCACCGGAAGCCCAACCCTGTTTAACATCGATGAAGCAGAGCGAATCGAGCCAGAAGCGAGTGTTCGAAGTCTGAGCCGTCCAGTGTTCGCCGCCATCAGTAGTATGGCGGACGAGTCCTCCCTCGCCGACAAGCCAGCCAACACTCACCGTCGGGAAGGCGATTCCGTAAAAATAATTGTCGGTGTCGAGAGACAGCTTCTCCCAGGCTGCTCCACCGTCTTTCGTGCGTAAGACGGTGCCGCGTTCGCCTGCGATCCATCCGTTTTTATTGTCGATGAAACAGACTGAACGAAGATTTGCGGAGGTGTTGGAGGCTTGAGTTTTCCAGTTCCTGCCACCGTCTTCCGTAACCACGATGACGCCATTCGATCCGGCAACCCATCCATGCGCATCGTCAACGAAGTGCACGGCGTTGAGCATCTCTTTGATGCCTTCGGTCTGTGGCTCCCATTTTTCACCGCCATCGCTCGTCGAATAGATGACTCCACCCTCGCCGGCAGCCCATCCGCGTTTTGAATTGACAAAAAAGAGCGCATTGAGCAGTTGGGAGCTGTTGGATATCTGCGCGCTCCATGTCTGGCCGCCATCAATCGTCCTGAGCACCGTGCCGTCCGTTCCGGCAACCCAGCCATGATTGTCGTCGACAAATGAAGCCACATAAAGATTGCTGGAAGAGCTGGTCGTCAGAGTTTTCCAGCTTTCGCCGGCATCCGTGCTTTTGAGAACCGTTCCGGCCGAGCCCGTTACCCAGAAAATATCCGGCGGCAGAGCAAAGACACCCAGCAGGTTTCGTGCATTCTCAAGCTCCACTGGTTTCCATTTATGCCCGCCGTCTTCGGTGACGAGCAGGAGGCCGTCTGAGCCGACAACTATTCCCTGCTTACGGTCGGTGAACGCCACTGAATTGAGATGTTTTCTGGTGCCACTTGCCTGCTCTTTCCACGTCTCGCCGCCATCGGAGGTCGCCAGGATGAGACCCTCGATTCCGACTGCCCAGCCCTGCTTTTCATCGATAAAGCAGACTGAATAGAGATGCTTTCTGGTCCCGCTTTTCTGCTCCTGCCATCTTTCGCCACGGTCGATCGAGGCGATGATTGTACCTCGCGATCCAACCGCCCAGGCGCGCTTTTCGCGGACAGAGAGTCCGTAAAGAGGCGTATTGACTGGGCTGCGTACCGAAAGCCATTTCAATCCGCCGTCATCGCTTCGCAGAATCGCTCCATCGCGCCCAACAGCTATCCCGCGCTTCTCATCGCTGAAGGCTATCGAATATAGCGGGTTGCCCTGTGGACGTGGATTCTGCCACCGCCAGGACCCGGACTGAAACGCACCAACCCCTGCCGACAAAACGACGGCGCAGGTCAGAATCAGCCCGATCATCATTTGAACTTTATTCCGCATGCCGGAAATAGATTACGAAACAATCGAAATAAACGGAACAGACAGAAGTGTGAAAAAGAATAATATTCGCATGTTACTTAAAGTGGGTTTGAAGAGGGGCGAGTGGTTTTTAATAAAGTAAGCGGGGCGCTTGTGAACCACTCACGTGCGAAATGGTGCTGCCTACTACACCGAATGGTGTCATGTTTTCAGCCTCAACCGACTCGGGCCATCAGCGCGGCTTCGGTCTATCCCCGCAACTCTAATAGATACAATGCTTTATAAATTCACCTCCAACTATGCCTATATTGGCACGGAACTTGAGTTATATAACGGCGAATCGATCAATAAATTCGATCGATTCGCTTAAAAATTCAAGTTGAAACCGCGGCAGCCCTGCACAAAGGAAGCTGCGATGAGGAGGAAAAATGATTAAAAAGGTTCACATCAGCGCACTTGTAATGGCAATGTTATTCGGCTTGCTTCTGACAGCCGCGGCGCCGGATACGATGGCGCAGGGCAGGAGCCGCAGACAGGCGCAGTCTCAGGTTTATTACGATCAGGATAGCGATTACAGAAACGATTACTGGGGCCGGAATCGCGAGGAGACCACCGGTAAAGCCGTGGGAAGAACGGCAATCGGGGCAGGTATCGGTGCCGCTGGCGGCGCCTTGATCGGCGGAAAGAAGGGCGCCTTGATCGGAGCCGGCGTCGGAGCTGTTGGCGGTTACATGTATCACCGCAACAAAGTGGGCCGCGAGCGTGATCGCCGCTGGCTGCCCTGGTAGTCTTTGATCCTCTCGGTCGGGGAATAGGAATAATCGAGCCCCGGGTTTAAAAATTCGATCCGTCTTCCGGCCTTGTTGAAGGCTTTGGCTGGAAAATACCGGATCGAAACTTTAAACTCGGGGCTCGATTATTTTTTTTCAGAACCCGGGACTTCAAAAAATCATATGAAACATCACAAACTCGATCAGATTCCGGAAGAGCACGTCACCGATCTCTTCTCGCGCAAATTCTTCACCGGCAAAAATATCACGCTGGCATTCATCAACCTGAAAAAGGGCTGTGTCGTGCCGGAGCATCACCACGAAAGCGAGCAGTTCAGCTACTGCATCAGTGGAGAGTTGAGATTCGTCATCGGCGGTGAAGAAGTGTTGTTGCGAGCGGGCGAAATACTGGAGATACCTTCGAACGTGCCTCACGAGGCCCTGGCCACGGAGGATTTCATCGGCATCGACGTCTTCAGTCCCATCAGAAAAGACTGGGCCGAAGGAACCGACGATTATCTGCGGAACAGGTAAGGAGGAGGAGGAATCCTATGGCCTGGATAAAAACGATTCCGTTGAACGAGGGGAACGACCAGTTACGTGAAGCGATCGAAGGGCAGAAAGGCCTCTATCCGGTCGAGTATGCCACGCCGGTTCACCCAACCGGCGACGGGACTTCGGGCATCGTGGCCTCTCACAGCCTGATTCCGGAGGCTCTCAAGCACGCATTTTCGACTTTTGGGGCGCTGATGTCCCCCGATCTGCCGCTCGAACGGCGCCAGCACGAAATGATCGCGACGATGGTGTCGGTCATCAACCGGTGCCATTACTGACTGACCTCTCACGCAGAGTTTCTGCGCAGGGTGACAGTCGATGAAGATCTGGTGGCAAGTCTACGCGAGGATTATACAAAAGCCCCGATTACCGATGCCGAGCGTGTCATCTCGATTACGTGGTCCAACTGACAAAAGACGCTACTAAAATTACTCCTCAGTACCATGAAAGACTGCGAAGCGCCGGTTTCGATGACCAGGGGATTCTGCAGATAACCCTCATCGCTTCGTGGTTCAATTACATCAACCGCGTCGCCGATGCCCTGGGCGTCGGAAGAGAATAAGAAAGAAAGAAAGATTACGAAACAGACGAAATAAACGAAACAGACGAAAAATTTTCAAGGGTGAATTGACCAATTCTTTCAGGAAACGTATCTCCAAATGAAACACGTTTCTTCATCCCTTGAAATTTTTTCGTCTGTTTCGTAATCTTTCTTTCTTCTCTTCTCTTCGCTACAAGCCGAGTTTACGCCATTTCTCATCGACCGTGCGTTTGACTTCCTCGGCGGTATTATTCTCAAGGGGCCAGCGGCGATCGAAGCCTTCGTTCTTCCACTTGCGGGTTCCGTCAATTCCCATTTTTGAGCCAAATCCGAGGTTGCGCGACGAGTGATCGAGGACATCGACTGGTCCGAGCGTGAATTGAATATCGCGTTCCGGGTCGATGTTGTTGAGCACCTTCCACGCGACTTCGCTGGGATCCTGGACGTTGACGTCGTCGTCTACAACTACGATGCATTTGGTGAACATCGCCTGGCCGAGCCCCCAGATGGCGTTCATGATTTTGCGGGCGTGTCCGGGATACTGTTTGCGGATCGAGACGAGCATGAGGTTATGGAAGACGCCCTCGTGAGGCAGACTCATATCGACGATCTCGGGGTATTGCCGTTTGAGCACCGGCAGGGTAATTCGTGTAATCGCCCATCCCATCCAGCAATCTTCCATCGGCGGGCGGCCGACTATCGTAGTCTGGTAGATCGGATTTTTGCGATGCGTGACCGTTGTCACGTGAAAGACCGGGTAAGGCTCTTCCAGTGTGTAGAAGCCGGTGTGATCTCCGAACGGCCCTTCAATGCGGCGCTCGGTGGGATCGACATAGCCTTCGAGCACGATTTCAGCCGATGCAGGGACTTCGAGATCGACCGAGACGCATTTGACCATTTCGATCGGCTTTTCGCGGATGAAGCTGGCGAAGATCATCTCATCGAGGTCATCGGGCAGAGGCAGCGTTGCCGCAAAATTCGTGATCGGTTCGGCTCCGATGGCCACAGCGACTTCCATACGCTGAGCGCCGCGCTTCTCCTGGTCGCGGTGATGAGCGGCTCCGTGCTTGTGAATCTGCCAGTGCATTCCGGTGGTCTGCTCGTCATAGACCTGCATCCGGTACATCCCGCAGTTGCGCTTTCCAGTCCTCGGATTTTTGGTGAAGACCATCGGGAAGGTGATGAAGCGCCCTCCGTCGGCCTCCCAGCATTTGAGTATCGGGAAATCGAACAGAGAGAACTCGCCCTCGCGTTTGATCACTTCCTGACAGGGCCCCGATTTCACCTCACGCGGAAAATATTTGCCGATCTCCGCGAGCTTCGGCAGCATTTTGACCTTTTCAAGCAACCCTTCGGGGGATTTGAAATCCAGCCATTCGGTCAGTCTGGCCGCCACGTCCTCGACGCTGTCAACTTCGAGAGCCAGCTCCATGCGGCGCTTGCTGCCAAGAGCGTTGATCAGAACCGGAATCTTTCCGCCATCGACATTCTCGAAAAGCAGCGCCGGGCCGCCCCGCTTTGAAACGCGATCGGTGATCTCCGTGATCTCCTGATCGCTCGAAACCGGAACAGATATCCGCTTGAGCTCCCTGTTCTTTTCCAAAGCTTTGATGAATTCACGTAAATCGGCGTATGCCATGTCTTTTCTCCACAAGGTTAAATGAATTGCGTTTCAAGGATGGTAGCAACCGGAAGGGGATGAGACAAGGCGCAGTTTTGTCGAGGGTGTCAAAAAAAAGTAACAGTTATTGATCCTGAGTTTTAAACAGAGCTTTTGCAATGTCGCATCAAATTAGCGGAATGATCAAACGAGTTGATAGGGGTAGGGGGAACCGTGAGGCTCCTCCTACCCCTATCAACTCGTTTGGCGATTATTCCAGGCACTAAATTCATGTCGACGGCAGCATCACAGGTCACCGCACTTCAAAGGTTTCACCTGCATTCAAGTATCTTTTTATCGTCAAATGAGATCAAATTATTTGTCTGTTTTATTTCGTGTACTCATCGTTACAGACTTCTCTGGCTGGAAAGATTGATAATGAAACTATTGTTGATTGCGCCGGAAGGCCTTGAGGTTCATGGCTTCAAGGGTTCGAAACATGCTCATCATTTAAACCTGGCAATCGTAGCTGCGCTGGCCACACCCTGGTTTAGAGATATAAAAATCGTCGAGGAGGAGTTCGAACGTCTTGACCTCGACGAATCGGTCGATCTTGTGGGAATCACAATGATGACCTGCCAGGCAGAGCGCGGGTACCAGATTGCCGATCACTTCCGCAGACGCGGCATCCGTACCATTTGCGGCGGCAGCCACGCGACCTTTATGCCGCAGGAGTGCAGCAGGCACTTTGATGCGGTCGTGGTCAACGAGGTCGAGCCGGTCTGGGATGAGATCATGGCCGATTTTACGGCCGATAAGCTCAAACCCGTTTACCATTCTGATAAACTCACAGACCTGAGTGACATGCCCATTCCTCGCAAGGAGCTCTTCCGAAACAACGGCAAAATTACGCTCAGCGATGTGATACAGGCCGGTCGCGGATGCCCTTTAGGATGCGAGTTCTGCACCGTCACGCAGATGTACGGCAAGAAATTTCGCACTCGCCCGGTTGAGAATATCGTCGAGGAGATCGAACGCTTCAAGTCCAGACGCCTCTTCTTCGTCGACGACAACATCTTCCTTTCCAGATCGTACGCCTACGAATTATTCGAGGCCCTGATTCCTCTCAAGGTAGAGTGGGCCAGCCAGGGATCCATGGAGTTGATCTGCCGCGATGCTCAATTGTTGAAACTCGCCGCTCGCTCCGGCTGCGTCAGCCTCTTTGTCGGCATCGAGACAGTGAACCAGGAAACCCTTAATGCGGCCAACAAACATTTCAACAAAGTCGCTAATTACAATGAGAACATACGCAGGATTGCGGAGGCGGGTATTATGGTCGTGGGATCATTCATCTTCGGCTTTGAGGAGGATAAGCTGCAATGCTTCGATAGTGTATACGACTTTGCTGTCGATAACCGTCTCAGCATGGTCAACTGCGGCATCATGACGCCATTTCCCGGATCGGTCACCTACGACAAGGCCCTGCGGGATAATAAAGTGTTCGATTTTCGCTGGGGGCAATATACCGGCACCAATCTGGTATGGAGACACCCGAACATGAGCAAGGAGGAGATAGAAGAGGGTTATGACCGATTTCGCCGCCGTTTTTATTCATGGCAATCGATTGCCAGACGCTTCTGGACAAACCGTGCCCATCCGCTCTACTTCCTGAGCATGAATCTGCACCTCTGGTGGCTTTATAAAACCAGACCGCACCGCACCGTTCGCTGCCTGCCGCCACTATAATTGGAGCAGGTTTGTTACGGATGCCACTTGTGGTGTTCGTAGATCGGCTCGACCTGTTTGCTCAGTCGCGCGTAATCTTCCGGAAGGTCTATGTCTTCGAGGATGGCCGGCGTATCGACAGGCACTTCCTGCCAGTCATCTTTATGGACATTGATGAATCCTTTCATGCCGCCTTCAACGTCGTCATCGAGCTGCATGATGTCGTCGATATACTCCGCACTGATGATGATCGGATGGCCGGCTTTTCCCTGATATGTCGGGACGATGATTCCCTTTCCGCTCTTGCCGAATTCTTCAATCAACTTGTCGATCAACTCAGTGGTGATCATCGGCTGATCGACCAGCGCGATCAGATACCCGTCGACATTGGGATTGTTCATCTCCAGTCCGGTCTTGATCGAACTAAGCATCCCTTTCTTATAATCCTTGTTGATTGCGTATTGCACACCCGTGCCGGCCAGAGATGTTCGTACTTCCAGCTCACGGTGCCCCAGAACTACAAAGATATCCGCAAGCTGTGAGTTCAGCATCTGATCAACGCACTCGCCTATCACCGTGCGACGCCCCCACTTCATCAGGGGTTTGAACGCTCCCTGCATCCGGCTCGATTCCCCAGCGGCTAATAAAATTCCTGAAATCATAACGTGATTTCCGCCTCCTGATTCTTATTAGATCTTAATTATTTGAATAAATTCTTACTTAAACTATTGATGGTGATTAGACGATAGATTGCACCAAGCCTGTTTTGTAATCAAGGGTTAAAAAGAAAGGGGGTTAAAAAGAAAGAGCTTAATGCTTAAGGATTACTTCAGGTTGGGATTGGACGATCCCGGATTACGCAAAATTACCCACCTGAAATCGGAATTTTCCATAGCCTGCCATATAAATCACAAGGGAATGGGGTATTTAACGCCTTTTTGCCGAGGCACGAAAGTTGCGGTTCATTTCACCTTCGGAATAGTGTCTACACACGAATAAGCAAACCAATGATGCGCCTCACGAGACAGAGGTTAGGCAGTCCCCCCCCCCCGCATTGATCTTTGATACCTGGAATAAAAGGTCGACCCGGTGCCCGACCTCGAACTGCGGGCTTCAGAATTCAGCCGCATCAAAACAGGAGAGATGGTTATGTACAAGAGATTATTTTTTGCCGGGGCAGTTGTACTGATGATACTGCTGGGCGGTATCTATTCAGTGAGATCAAGGGCAGGTTTTGAGCCGGTAGCGTGCGCGATTACAGTCTCGCCGGGATTCCAGGCTTTCGGATCATCGGCCGGAAACGGGACGATTACTGTCACCTCGGGGTGCAACTGGACGGCGACGACGGGTTCTGGATGGATCACACTCAACCCTGGGGCCACAGGATCGGGCAATGGATCATTCGGTTATTCAGTAGCGTCGAACAGCGACACAAGGACGAGGATCGGATCGGTTTTGGTTGGTGGCAGGTTCATCCCCATCACTCAGTCGAACAGCGGCGGCAACTGCACTATCAGCCAGGCAACCGTGGGGCAGGCTGTTTCCGGATCGCTCAGTACCGGCGATTGCCGGTCAATAGTCGACTCGAATGCCTATGCGGATCTTTTTGCATTTTCAGGCCAGGCCGGACAGCGGATCGTCATTTCACAAACGGCATCATCATGGGATACCTATCTGACGCTCTTCGGGCCGGACGGGGCGCAAATTGCGTTCAACAACAACGAGAGCTCGGGCTCCACCAATTCAAGAATCCCTCCCGGATCAACGTTCTTTATTCTTCCTCTCACCGGCAACTACATCATCGAAACGAGTTCCTGGGATGCAAACATCACAGGGTCATACAATCTCTCCATCACAGAGCCGGCAGGGACCACCTGTACCTACGATGTGTTTCCTTCGCCGGTAGGAATGCCGGCTCAGAGCGCGACCATATCTCTGATTGAGACTTCTCTCAGCAACTGCGAGTGGACTGCGTTCAGCCCACTGTCGTGGATCAATGTCAATGGTTCCGTATTCACCAACGGTTCAGGAAATGGAGTAATCAATGCAACCCTCACCGCCAACACCAGTCAGGGTTATAGGATAGGAAGAGTCCTGATTGCCGGGAAGTACATTACATTCATTCAGGACGGCACGGGAGGCAACAATTGCCTTGATGTTGGAAGTGACTCAACCACCAATATAACCGTTCCAGGCACAAAATCCGGGGCATGGGCGGCCGGGGATTGCGCCGCGCCATACGGGGCATTTTCAGATCTCTACTGGTTCACAGGAATAGCCGGCCAGGAGATCGCAATCTCTCTCACTACGACAAGCAGCTTTTCGAATTTGATACTTTACGGGCCCAATGGCCAGGCGATCATGGATCTCCAGGGTTCCGGCAATCTGAGAATCCCGGCGGGCACGGGACACGTAACTCTCCCTGTCAACGGAGCCTACATTATCGACGCCGGATCGGGTGCGGCGGCGAGTTATACGCTGAACGTGAGCATCCCTTCGACTCAGCCTTCATGCCCCACGGTCAGCGGGATCAATCCGACAAGCGGTGCGGTTGGAAACAGCGTGACGATCACGGGAACGAATTTGACGGGTGTGACGGCGGTCAAATTCACCAACAACGTCTCGGCGCAATTCACCATCAACAGCGACACAAGCATGACGACTACGGTCCCCTCCGGTGCAGTCACCGGGCCGATCACACTGAGCAAGGAGAACTGCGCCGACACGGCAACCGGCATCTTCATCGTCACCGGCGGGGGTGGAGGCGGGTGCTCGACGCCGAGCTTCGGTGCGGCAACCAATTACTCTACTGGTGGTGTACAGCGACATCCGGGCGTGGACGTCAAGGTCATCGGGCGATTACTGAATAGGATGCGATGGCAGAATGGATATGGCTACATCCAACTTCAACGGCAACAATGTAGCGATATTCCTTGCCAACAGCAGTGGCGGATTCAACAGTGCAACTTACATCAATGTAGGCATGGGACCGACGGCGATTGCATCTGCGGATTTCAATGGCGACGGAAAAAATGATCTCGCAGTTGCCAATTACATTTCCGACAACGTTTCGATATTGCTTGGCAACGGGAGTGGTGGGTTCTCTTCACCCACAAATTTCGCGGTAGGCACTACTCCACGCAACATCAGCGTGAGCGATTTCAACGGCGACGGCAAATCGGATCTGGCGGTAGCCAACTGGAACTCGAATAATGTGTCCGTCCTGCTTGGAAACGGGAGTGGCGGATTCAGCGCGGCATCGCCGCTTGCAGCCGGCACAATAACTCTGGGAGTGGCAACAGGCGATTTTAATGGCGACGGTAAACAGGATGTTGCCGCATCGAATGGAACCTCGTCAAACGTTTCTATCTTCCTGGGCAATGGAAACGGGACATTCGGCGCAGCCGTAAATTATCCAACCGGGACCCGGCCTTTTTCCGTGGCAGCCGGCGATCTGAACGGTGACGGCAAACTCGATCTGGCGACGGCAAACTATGACTCGGCCAATGTATCTGTGCTCATCGGGAACGGATCGGGAGGCTTTGCGACGCCGGTGAACTTTAGTGTAGGAACCCAACCGATCAACATTGCGATCAGCGATCTGAATATGGACGGGAAACTGGATCTCGCAGTAGCCGTTTATGGCGGGCCTCACGTTGCCATTCTTCAGGGCAACGGAAATGGAACCTTCGCCGCACCGATTAATCTGACTGTCGGCAATGCTCCGAACTTCGTCGCACCGGCTGATATTAATGGAGACGGCAAGGTCGATCTGGCAGCGACTAATTCCCAGTCAGCGCCAGTCTCTGTGCTTCTCAACACCTGCATCTCGACCCAATGCCCGACTGTGAGCGGGATCAATCCGACGAGCGGATCAATCGGCGCAAACGTGACGATCACGGGCGCGAATCTGACCGGCGTCAGTGCGGTAAAATTCGCCGGTAATATCTCAGCCACATTCACGGTGGTGAATGACACGACGATCAATGCGACGGTTCCAAATGGAGCGACCACAGGAGTAATTACTCTGAGCAAGTCGGGGTGCAATGATGTTCAGACAGCGTCATTCCAGGTTACGACATCCGGCAATAATCCCGTTCCGGTGCTGCTCAATCTGTATCCGAACGCTGCCGTTGTCTGCGATCCGCCTTTCACTCTGACTGTTGGCGGGACCGGATTCATCAACGGCTCGGTCATCCGCTGGAATGGAGCGGATCTGGTGACCGGCTACGTCAATTCAACGCAATTGACTGCAACGATATCGGCTTCGCTGTTGGCTGCGCAGGGGACGGTAACCATCGGGGTCTTCAACCCCTCACCGGGCGGAGGGCTTTCGAACACTGTCAATTTCACCATTTATGCCAATGGCTCTCTGGTGTGGGATCAGAGCGGAGGGCCAGAGACTGGCGATATCGAAGAGATGGCATACATGGGAGAGCAGTTGTTTGCCGGAACATTCAGCGGGCACGTTTTTACGTCGTTCAATAATGGCCAGAACTGGATCGATATCACAGGCGGGCAGCCTTTCGGCACAATATTTGATCTGATGGTCACCGGATCGAACATCTTTGTCGGCTGCAACGATGGCGTCTACCTGTCGAGCAACAAGGGATTGAGCTGGACAAAGGTCGGCAATGGTCTGCCGGCTGGAAGGACGATCTTTGCGCTCGGTGCCAACGGATCGAGGCTTTTCGCCTGGGCATCGAGCACTGGGATGTACATCTCCGACAACAATGGCGGCCTCTGGACATTTTCCAACTCCGGGCTTCCGGTACAGACCGTCAATGCGATCATCGTCAACGGTTCGACCATTTTTGCAGGAGGCGCCGCAGGCGTTTATGTTTCGACGAACAATGGGCAGAGCTGGACGGCATCGAATACAGGCCTCCAGTCAGGCAGCAGCACGGCTTATGTCGTTTCGTTGTCCTTGTCGGGCGGAAACGTCCTCGCCGGATCTTCTGGTGGGGGTTTATTCTCGTCCAGCAACAACGGGCAGAGCTGGACTCAGATCACGAACGGGCTCAGCCAGACGTTGACGATCACCGATATCGGTTACAGCGCGCCTTACACATTAATCAGCACATCCGGCCAGGGAGTCTATCTTTCGACCAGCAACGGCTTGGCCTGGAGTAACGCGACGTTTAACCTGAGCGACCTATATGCCCGGTCCGTCATGGTTGCACCGACAGGCATTTTTGTGGGGACTCAAAGCGCGGGAGTTTTCCTGCTGGGTGCCGGCGATGTGTGGAGCCCGAAGAACTCGGGGCTGCGCAATGGTTGGATCACCGATTTGGAGATGATCGGCAGCACATTGTTTGCCGGCACCGGTCGATCCGGCATTTTCAAATCCACCAACAACGGACAGAGCTGGACGGCGATGAATTCCGGGCTTCCCAGTATCAAATTGATCTCGGATATTGTTGTCGGCAATGGCCTGATGTTTGCGGCTAACTCAACATCCGTTTACGTCTCGTCCGACAATGGGCAGAACTGGACTCTGGCCAACAGCACTCCATTTCCTGCAACACCGGTGACAAAGATGGCCATCATCGGATCGAATCTTTTTGCAGGCACTACAGGCGGAGGAATGTCAATTTCGACAAACAACGGCGCCACCTTTACTACCATCAATAATGGATTTCCTGTGGTTGTCGGCTCATCCGTTCAGGAACTTTTTGTGGATGGAGTAAATCTTTATGCTGCCGGCAGCCTCGGCATATACGTTACAAGCAATAATGGCCAGAGTTGGACGGCGCTACCCAATGGGCAGACAACCGGAGCAGTTCTTGCCCTGGCAAAGATCGGCAACGCCTTTTTTGCAGGCACTCATATATCGGGCGTTTATGTCTCGACCAACAACGGCGCCAACTGGTCAGTCATAAATAACGGACTGACAAATTTGACCGTTTACGATCTGGCAACATACGGGTCGAACCTTTACGCGGCAACCGGCGGTGGCGGAGTATTCGTCACGTCGAATAACGGACAGAGCTGGAGCCCTGTCTCAATCGGCCTGAGATCGCTGGATGTCAGGACACTCAAGGTTTTCGGGAATCTGCTCTTTGCAGGAACTTATGGCGGATCAGTTCACGTGGCCGGTCTCGATCAGAATACCTGCCAGCAGCCCTGCCCGACGGTGAGCGGCATCAATCCATCGAGCGGACTTGTGGGTAGTACGGTGACCATCTCCGGCACAAACTTCACCGGCGTCACTGGAGTCAAGTTCTCAAGCAATGTCACGGCGAGTTTTACGATCGTCAACGACACGACGATCACAGCGACCGTCCCGGGTGGCGCAACCACAGGGCCGATCACCATCAGCAAGTCCGGCTGCAACGACGTGCAGACGGTGACTTTCACGGTGAGCTTTCCACTTTGTCCGACTGTCAGCGGGATCAATCCCCAATCAGGGAATACCGGAACCACAGTGACGATCAGCGGAGCGGGCTTCACAGGGGTTTCTTCAGTGAAGTTTCCGAACAATCTCACGGCTCAGTACACAGTCGTGAGCGACTCGCAGATCATGGCCACGGTGCCGGCCGGCGCCTCCAGCGGCTTCATAACCATCAGCAAGAGCGGATGCAACGATGCCACGACATTGGCGTTTTCCATCGTCAACTGCGCGACTGCGTCTCAAATCACGCCGTCGAGCGGGATAGTCGGTTCGACCGTGACTATCAACGGGACCAATTTCACTGGTGTTACGGCAGTCAAATTCTTCAACAACGTGACGGCGAGCTTCACCGTGGTCAATGACACGACGATCACGGCGACGGTTCCCAATGGAGCGGCCACCGGCCCGATTACTCTAAGCAAGGCCGGATGCAACGATCTACAGACTCAGAGCTTTACCGTCACCGTGCTTTGTCCGGCAGTCGCCGCCATCAATCCGACCAGCGGCGGCATCGGCACGGCTGTGACCATCACCGGAGCCAATTTTACCGGGGTTAGTTCAGTCAATTTCGCCAATAACATCACGGCCAGCTTCACTGTGGTCAACAGCACGACCATAACCACGACCGTTCCCGCAGGCGCAGTCAGCGGACCAATCACGCTGAGCAAGCCGGGATGCAACGATGCTCAATCGGTGGCCTTCGTGATAACGGTATCGGGCTGCACGACGGCGTCATTCGCATCTGCTGTGAATTACGCAACCGGCAGTGAGCCGCTGGGGATTGCCATCGCAGACTTCAATTCAGACGGCAAGCCGGATATCGCCACCCCGAACTACTCTGCGAATTCGATCTCCGTTCTTTTCGGCGACGGAATTGGCGGTTTCCTTCCGGCGTCAACCTACCCGACTGGGAATGGCCCATATGCCGTTGCCGCCGGTGATTTCAACAGCGACAACAAACCGGATCTGGTAATAGCCAATTATCTGGCAAACAACGTGGGAATACTGCTCAATACAGGCAGCGGGGCTTTTGGAGGAGTGACCTACGTTAACGTTGGAACCCGTCCCCGCGCGATCACGACGACCGATTTCAATAATGACGGCAAGCCGGATCTGGCAGTGGCCAACAGCAACTCAAACACCGTATCGATCCTGCTCGGCAACGGCAACGGCGGTTTCGGCTTAACCGCGACTCTGACGACGGGCAGCGCTCCTTTTGCCATAACGACAGGAGATTTCAACAACGACGGTAAGAAAGATGTTGCGATCGCCAACAGCAACTCAAACAATATCTCCGTCTTTATCGGCAGTGGGAGCGGCAGTTTCGGCCCGGCCCAGCTTACGGGAACCGGGGTTATGCCTTCCGGCATCCTGACCGCTGACTTCAATGGTGACGGCAACCTTGACCTTGTCACCGCAAACGCCAATGGCGACAACATTGCGATCGTCCTTGGCGCAGGCAACGGGTCATTCGGCGGGCCGGCCTATTTTCCTACATCCACTCAGCCGAATTCCATTACCTGGGAGATTACAATCTTGACGGCAAGCCGGATCTGGCAGTCACCAATTACGGCGCCAACAGCGTCTCAGTACTGCTCGGAAACGGGTCAGGTGGATTTGGCGCAGCTTCGAATTTCAACGTGGGAAGTGGTCCGCCGTTCGTTCTGACTGCGGATTTCAACGGGGATACCAAACCTGATCTGGTCACGGCAAACCGGTATTCGAATGGAGTTTCGGTTCTGTTGAATACGTGCAGTTCTCAGAGCCTGAATCCGGCAATCACCGTCACGCCGACAACGCTCGATTTCGGCTCGGTTGCATCAGGCCAGACAAAGGATCTGACATTGACGATAGGCAACACAGGCAGCGCGGCTCTGCTGGTGACGTCGATAAATATCACCGACAGCCGGTTCGCCGTCATCTCTCCGCAGCCGCCATTCAACGTTGCGGCGGCGGGTCAGCTAACACTAACGGTCAGATTCGCTCCAACATCGGGCGGATCAGCCGGCGGGACGTTGACGATCAACAGCAACGATCCGGCAAAACCCTCGGTACCAGTCACACTGACGGGCAGCGGACTCAGTTGTGCCACGATCACAGGAATCAATCCTTCGAGCGGTCTCGTGGGAAGCACCGTCACAATCACCGGCACAAATTTCACCGGTGTCACTGCAGTGAAGTTTTCAAGCAACGTCACCGCGAGTTTCACTGTCGTCAATGACACGACGATCACCGCGATCGTTCCAGCCGGCGCAACCACAGGGCCGATCACCATCAGCAAGCCCAACTGCAACGATCTGCAGACGGCGTCTTTCACTGTTATCGTTCCTCTATGCCCAACCGTCTCAGGCATCAATCCTTCGAGCGGCCTCGTGGGAAGTACCGTCACAATCACCGGCACAAACTTCACCGGCGTGACTGCAGTGAAGTTCTCAAGCAACGTCACGGCAACTTTTACGATCGTCAATAACACGACGATCACCGCGACCGTTCCAACCGGCGCAGTCACAGGGCCGATCACCATCAGCAAGCCCAACTGCAACGATCTGCAGACGGCGTCTTTCACTGTTATCGTCCCGCAGTGCCCGACAGTTTCAGGGCTCAACCCTTCGAGCGGCCTCGTGGGAAGTACCGTCACAATCACCGGTACAAACTTCACCGGCGTGACTGCAGTGAAGTTCTCAAGCAACGTCACGGCGACTTTTACCATCGTCAATGACACGACGATCACCGCGACCGTTCCGAATGGTGCGGTCACCGGGCCGATCACGATCAGCAAGCCCAACTGCAACGACCTGCAGACGGCGTCTTTCACTGTTATCGTCCCGCAGTGCCCGACTGTTTCAGCGGCATTAATCCTTCGAGCGGCCTGATTGGCAGCACTGTCACAATCACCGGCACAAACTTCACCGGCGTGACTGCAGTGAAGTTCTCAAGCAATGTCACGGCGACTTTTACGATCGTCAATAACACGACGATCACCGCCACCGTCCCAGCGGGCGCAGTCACAGGTCCGATCACGATCAGCAAACCGAACTGCAGCGACCTGCAGACGGCGTCTTTCACTGTCACTCAACCTTGCGTGAATATTTCAATCTCCACATCTTTGACAGGAACTGCCGGAACTGACTGACGGTTCCATTAACAGTCGGCGACCTGACCGGCAAATCGGTCATATCCTACGAATTCGTACTGACTTACGACCCGACAGTGCTTAGACCTCAGACTACACCCTATGATCGGACCGGAACGCTGAGCAGCGGCCTCACTGTTTCATTCAACACTGCCATCAACGGCGAGGTCAGGTTATCGGCATTTGGGGCGACCGCCCTTGCAGGTTCGGGCACGCTGCTCAACCTGAATTTCGACGTCATCGGCCAGTCTGCTTCCTGCAGCAATCTGACTCTGACGAGTTTCAAATTCAATGAAGGCACTCCGTGCGCCACGATCACATCGGGCAGAGCCTGTGTCACGGGTGGATCAATATCCGGCGAGGTGAGTTACTGCATCACACCCAGGGCAGTGCCCGGGGTCCTGATGACCGCGGCCGGATCGCCCGCTGCCAATACGACTACCAACAACAGTGGGGCCTTTGTTCTCAATGGCCTTGGGAGCGGCGCTTACACTGTGACTCCCACAAAGACCGGCGATACAAATGGAATCTCATCCTTTGATGCGGCGCTGGTCTCACAACAGGTCGTCGGCATGACGACACTCAGTGAATGCCAGCGCCTTGCGGGGGATGCGAGCGGCGACGGATCACTGTCATCTTTCGATGCCGCTCTGATCGCTCAATATGCCGTTGGAATAAGCAATCCGGCAAGCAAGGTCGGGACATGGAAGTTCGTGCCGGTGAACCGCACATACCCCAGCATCTCCGGCAATCAAACGGGCCAGAATTTCAGCGCCATTCTCGTCGGAGACGTCTCAGGAAACTGGGCTCCGGTTTCGGCACTCGCACTATCTTTCGATGAAAACGGGATGAACCGCATCGACAGCCCGGTTCCGAGCATTCAGGCGACTTTCCCGCCGATGATCGCCATGCCGGGAACCGTGGCCACTATCCCGATCACAATCAGCGACATGCCCGCTCGCGGCATCCTCGCATACGATCTGGATCTTGAATACGATCATCTGGTTTTGTCGCTGCTCGATTCGCCTGTCGAGATTGTCGATACGCTGAGCAGCTCGATGATCGTCACCGTCAATGACCACTCCGGCCATTTGCGAATCTCGGCATTCGGCAATTATCCGATCAGCAGTACCGGCATTCTGCTCAAACTGCGATTCAGAGTGATCGGTCAAAACGGATCGATGAGCGGCCTGATCTGGAAAAACGTCCTGTTCAATGAAGGCCATACTCGCGTAAGGCCGATTGATGGCAGCCTGAGGGTCGTCCCGACGTTCGCATTGTCGCTCACACCCGGGACTCAAACGATTTCCGTCGGGAACAAGGGAGCGCTGACGGCTGTACTGAGCGCTCCTCTCCCTTCAGACACCTTACTTGTCCTGAGATCTTCAGACCCGCGAATCGCGACGGCGCCAGATTCAGTCATTATTCCGGCAGGGAAAACCGTAGTTTCATTTGAAATCTTTGGCCGGGCGACGGGCGGACAGGTGATAATCTCAGCCGGGTTGCCGCAAATCATCGGCAGCCTGTCTGCAAACGCCGCGATCAGCATCGATCATTCGGTCTTCAGCGTTTCTGCCGCCAGCTTTCTCTCAGATACTGTCGCCGCTCAATCGATAGCCGTGGCATTCGGATCGGATTTTTCAGATTCGACTGAGGCTGCGGCATCCCAGCCGTTGCCGACCGTGCTTGCCGGCGCCAGGGTTGAGATCACAGACAGTCTTGGAGCGACAAGATCCGCGCCGCTGTTTTTCGTATCGCCGGGTCAGGTGAACTACCAGATACCCGAAGGCACCGCCGGCGGGACGGCAACGATCACGATCAGCAGCCGGCTCAATATCGCAACCGGCCTGCTCAACATCACTCCTTTGGCTCCGGGCCTCTTCTCCGCGAATTCAAACGGTCAGGGAGTCGCAGCGGCTGTCGTCACACGGGCCGGGCCCGATGGATCATTGAATTATGAACCCGTTGCCGCGTGGGGCGAGACGCTTGGAAGATTCACCGCCATCCCCGTCGACCTCGGCTCATCTGAAGATCGGATTTGCCTGATACTCTATGGCACAGGCATCCGATCCCTGAGCGGCAAATCCAATATCAGAGTCTCAATCGACGGTCTCGATGCACCTGTCCTTTATGCAGGATCACAGGGGACCTATGCAGGTCTCGACCAAATCAATGTCCTGTTAAATCGAAATCTGGCGGGCCGCGGCGTTGTCACTGTCGCCATGGTGGTTGACGGCATGATCGCAAACTTCGTCACGATCAATATCAGATGAAGAAAGAAAAAAGGTAGTCAGTTGTCGGTTGACAGTTGTCAACCGACAACTCTTTATTCCTTATCATTCAGCAAGTCGCCGAGGCTCTGAAAAGGGTTATTGAAAGTGCCTGGCTGGGCTGATGCTTTCTTTTGCGCCGGAGCTGGTTTTTCCGCCGCCTGTCGTGAACCCTGTGTGGTTGCAGTCTGTGTCACCGGCATTTCATGTTTGACTTCTTCGTTCACAGGAGAGTCGATGGTTCGCACTCTGTATATCGATCTGTCAAGGATCGGTGAAATTCTCGTCCAGTCCCCGGATGCGTGAGGTTCAGAGATGAGCCGCTGCATGGCCTCGACCTTCGAATCCAGATCATCAAGGTATGCAAGTATCAACGCTTCGGGAGTTGACGGGAGTTTCGGGGACCCGTATTCGAGTTTCCCGTGATGAGCCAGAAGCATGTGCAGCAGATGGCGGCGCAACTCCTCAGGGAAGCCATCCACTTCCCTGATTCTGTCGGCAACCATCATTGTCTCCATGACAAGATGACCGATCATCTGGCCGTCATTCGTATAGCTGAACGCACGATCATAGCTCAACTCGTCGATCTTGCCGAAGTCATGAAGGACCGCCCCCGTCACCAGCAGATCGACATCGATCCCGGCGTAATGATTTCCGATATTGCGGCACAGCTTGACCAGCGAAAGCGAGTGCTCCAGCAGACCGCCAAGATAAGGATGATGCATCGTCTTGGCCGCGGGCGCCCGTTTGAACTTCCGCGCAGTCTCCTCATCAGAGAAGATGTTTTCGAGCAGCCGTTTGAGATGGGGATTGGCGAACTCACCTATGATCCCCTTCAACTCAGCGAACATCTGCTCGACATCATACTTCGTCGTCGGGAAATAATGGGTCAGGTCGATCTCGTTGTCCTGGCATAATCGCGCACGATGAATCGTTAGTTGTAGATGATTCCGGTATGAATTGACCAGCCCTCGCACAAAGACGATGTCATCGCGGTCGAATGTGTCTATCGATTCCTCGAAATTGTCCCACCATTGAGCCACTATATCGCCGGTCTTGTCCCCAAGTGTCAGCAAGGCGAACTGCCCGCCCGTCTTCTTGCTTCGCAGCTCTTTCGATTTGACCAGGAATGTCGTGCTGATTGTCTGATTCTGGGTGAGTTCACTGACGAATATTTTCATAATCCATGAGGGCGGCAGGTGAATATTTAGAAAAAAACAGACTACCAAACAGACAAAATAAACGAAACAAACGAAAGCTGTCAGGCAGTCAATTGGCGAAAACTCTCGTAATAACGAAACCCGGATAAATCATAGCATTTGACCCTTGTATTATTTTTCGCCTGTTCCGTTTATTTTGTCTGTTTCGTAATCTTAACTTCATCTCTTCCCGTTAATTAGATCCAGCGGCCGGCTTCTTTTCGCGCTCGGCTTTCTTCTCCTCTTCCTTCTTCCTTTTCTTCTTCTCTTTTGCGCTCTCTTCGGAGTACGGGATGCGTTTAATTAGCGCCGATTTCACTTTTGAGTTCTCGAACTGGTAGCGCTGATCGATTTCGATGAATGCATCATCGCGAAGGGTGGCAAGATAGGCCTCAACCTGTTTTTCAGCGCGCTGGCCGACAAGAAATCTTCCGATGGCATCCTGGACTTTCTCGTCCTCGAAAGGCAAGACCTTGGTCTCTTTGCGCTCATCGATGCGGAAAATATAAAATCCGTTTTCCAGTTTGACCGGATCGGTGACGCTTCCCGAAGCGCCATTCTCAACGGCAGCCTTCACTTCAGGAGCAAGGTCCGGAATCTTGATCGAGGATCCGATTTTGCCTCCATCCTTGCCGAGGGGTTCTTCGGAGTATCGTTTTGCGAGTGCCGCAAAGTCAGCCGTACCGCTCTTCGCCTGAACAGCCAACTCGGCGGCCCGCTGCTGAGTTGCAACGGGATCTTTTCCAAGCGCAATGAATATCCGGCTGAGCGAGACTTCGCCGGGCTCAGAGAAATACTGCTTGTTCTTTTCGTACTCTTCTCGCTTCTCTTTCTCCGTCAGCGACTGATAGACACGACTGTAAACTTCGCGGCCGATGACCGCGTCCTTGGAGAAATTCTCGGTCATTACCCGCTTTACTTCATCCATGTCGAATCCCGCTTCACGCATCTTCTGACCAAGACATTCGACGGATTCGCAGTTGTTCTCCTTCATCATCCGCAGCAGTTGCTGGTTGACCTGCGGCTCGACGTTGATCGAGAGATCCTTGGCTCGCTGCGCCAGCAGTTGCGTGTTGATCAGCTCATCGAGAATGCGAGGCTTCCATTCACTGAACTTCTTTTCGAGTTCCTCACCCTTGAGCCCCTGTTTTTTCAATTCCTCCAGAACGTCCTTCTGCGCCGCCTCAAATGCCGACCTCATGATGACGCCCGAATTGACTCTGGCAATGACTTCATCGATCAGCTTCGCCTCTCCTTCCTGAGCGAATGAATAATCGACACACAAAAGCGTAATACCCAGCAAAAACGCCAATTTCAAAAACTTCATAAAAGACTTCTCCTTAAGCTTCATCCCGCCGGCCTTTTCAAAGGGGGCTCCACAATTATTTATTAAACGATATCAAAATATGCTCTCGTGCCGTTTCCGGTACATTTCCAGGATAGAACGGGAAAAAGTATCCGGGCTTGCTCCTGCTTACTTTGAGGCTCACCTTCAGACTCCGGGCAGAGTCCCAAGATAGTTGAACCCGAGCCGGTCACGGTAAATTTTTATTTTAGCACTTTCGATAGCCTTTTTATTGAAATCATCGATCAGGACCTGGTTCTTCTCGCTGACCAGCCTGTCTTCTATCTCCTTGCGCACTTTTTCCAAAGGTTGCGGCTCGGCTCTCTGTTCAAGCTTGAAGATATGATAGCCGTAACTGGACTTGATGACCTTGCTGATCTGTCCGACTTTGAGCGGTGTGATCGCCTGTTCCAGAGGTTGAGGCAATTGCTGGGCTTCGTAATAGATCAGCCCTCCAATCGTCGCTATCGGAGATTCGGAATACTGCCTTGCGAGAACCGGGAAATCGTCCGACCTGGCAAGAACCTGACGATAAACTTTATTGGCGTCCGCCTCGTTTCGCAGGCGGATCTCCCTGACATAAAAACCGTTTTGACGCTGGTACTTCTCACGGTTCGTATTGTAATAATTCTCGATCTCCTCGGGAGTCGCTTTGACGTCCTTGATCAATTCGGTCTGGTAATATTTGAGCATCAGCAGGTCGTTGATAATTTCAACCCTGCGTTCCCCGCTTTCCAGCGTCACCATCGTTTGATCATCGCCATTCGCGGTGGAGGAACTCGTCTGTTTATGCTGTGCTTCCAATGCGCTTCGAATATCATCATCAGTGGGAACGATATTCTTTTTGAGTGCTTCATGCACAATCAATTGACGACGAATGAACTCATCGAAGAGGCTGCTCCGGCGCTGATCCTGATCAGCCTGCGACTGAAATTCTTCAGAAACGAAATCCGACAACCGGGATTTGACGAACCGGTCGAAAGCGGATTTGTGCTCCGTAGTTCCATTGATCTCCACAATAACGGGCGATGCATCTTCCTTCGATCCCTGGTTTTCAGTTGCGGAATTGCGACATGAAGTCAGCCCCATGGTCAGGAAGGTCAGAACGAGAACTGTTATTTTGATTCGCATAATTACAACCACAACCGGCAGGCAGCCTGTGACCTGATTATTATTCATTCCCAAAAGCAATCCCGGATTTTACGACGTATCACCTGCCAGTCGCAAGCGGCAGCTTCCGCTCAGGCAAAACGCCCCCTGATCAAATTCTCGCCGGACTCGCCGGCATTGATCCTCATAATTGAATTAATAATTAATTTAGTCTCAATAAATATCTCTTGCAATTATTGAATTCTTCTTATAGAGTCCATTCATCTCATTGCCACCGATAGCCCCTTTGATACTTAAAGATCTATAAACCGGAAACTACCGGTTTCGCCCTAATTTGAACGCTGGCATATACTCACCCTTTCGTCGGCCCGTTATTAATATTTTTTTTTGACGGGAGAAATCCGTCTTACAGGAGCATCAGCGTGATCAAAAGGTACACTTTGACCATGGCTCTGCTTGGATTGTTTGTATTAATTCCAGGAAATCAGCCAAGCTCAGCAAGAAACGTACTTCCAGGCAACATCAGTTATAGTTTTGATTCATTGGACGGAAAAAAACCCGTCGAAGAATATTACAAATGGAGAGAGAACTATCTGGGCAAGCATGCGGACAAGATTCCGCACTATAGCTTGACGGTGGTAACAAAACGTCTGAGCAATGAAAAGGCTCTGTTTATTGCCGCCGTAGCCGGTAAGATCGCCGACGGGTATAGCGCAGAATTCCAGCCGGTTCACATTGGCAAGTCCAATGGACGAACTCCAAACTACGTTCCGTTCGGCGAGCCTTATACGATAAATGTCGGATTCAGTATTGGCGATAAACTTTCAAAAATCGAAGAGATACCGGGCATGAGAGTCCTCGTGCCGCTCGATGCCAGCGTCAAGCTGCTCCAGGTCAAGCTCAGATACAAGAAAGACGTCGACGATGTTAACGGCGTTGACGGGCAGACCGACAAGGACAAGAAGGACAAGGACCTCGAAAGGGAGATGAACCTTATCGTTCCCGTAGACTTCGGCGAAGCGTCGGCGTACACATACGGCATTGTTGAAACCGCTGATATCCCGACGAAATCCAGGGGTTCGGCCATGGAAACAATCGAAGAGAATACTTTTGGGGCTCAGACCAGCGATGCCGATGATGGCAGCCCTATTCTCTGCACCCCTCCATGCAAGTTCGCTTCAATTTATGGCGGACCCGGAGGATGCCTGGTGGCTAAATGCTGCATAGACAATCCACCGGCTTTGATGGATCCCTATACCTGCACCATCTTGTGCTGGTCGGAGTGCTGGTTGCCTCCAATTCAGTAAAATAGAAAGATTACGAAATAAACGAAACTTGCGGAAAGAAATGACCCCCTGAAAATTCCGTTTGTTTCGTTTATTTCGTCTGATCGCGTAACCCGGCTGATGAAAATCAGTTGAGTTCGCATAGCAGTTGGTTAAGAGTATTGAAGAGTTTCTCCGTGGAGATCCCGCCTGCCCCATCATTCAATTTTATTTTAAGTACACCGTTTGGCGAAAATTGAGCGGATTTGTTGAGCGACAGAAGTTTGAGCAGATTATCCGGATCGATTTTAGCCTTTTCACTGAGCCTGACGGCGATGTTGTCGCCGACGCGGTCGATGGAGACGATTCCGAGGTGTTCGGCTTCACGGCGGGTGCGGGCGTAATTGAAAAGATTATCGACAGCTTCGGGCAAGCGGCCGTAGCGATCGGCGACTTCATCCCTGATGCGGTTCAGTTCATCGTCAGAACGTGCCGAAGCGATGCGCTTGTAAGTCCGCAGGCGCTGGCTCATATCGGAGACATAGTCATCCGGAATGCGCGTATCGATGCCGAGATTGAGCTGGGTATTAATTTCATCCTCGATCGGTTCTCCGCGAAGTTCCTGCACTGTTCTTTCGAGCATCTGGCAATAGAGATCGAATCCGATGGCGTCGATATGGCCTGACTGCTGGCCACCGAGCAGGTTGCCTGCTCCGCGAAGTTCGAGATCGAGGGCGGCTATTCTGAACCCGGCGCCGAGATCTGAGAACTCGCGTATGGCGGCAAGTCTTTTTCTGGCGATATCGGTCAATTCCTGCTCTGAAGGGATCAGCAGATAGGCATAGGCGCGACGGTTCGAGCGTCCCACACGACCTCTCAACTGATAGAGCTGCGAGAGACCGTAAGTATCAGCCCGGTTGATGATCATGGTGTTAGCGCGTGGAATGTCGATGCCGTTTTCAATGATCGTCGTGGCGACCAGGACATCGTATTTGTAGTCGACGAAATCGAGGACTGCCTGTTCCATCTCCTTCTCACCCATCTGACCATGGGCGATGATGATTCTGGCATGCGGGACGATTCGCTGGACCAGCTCAGCGACCGTGATAATCGATTCGACGCGATTGTGGACGAAAAAGACCTGCCCTTGCCGCTGCAGTTCCTGCTCGATTGCGCTCCTGATGACATTTTCAGAAAATGCCACGACGTTGGTCTGGATGGCCAGCCGATCACGCGGCGGAGTTTCGATGATGGACATGTCGCGGATGCCGAGAAGCGACATGTTCAAAGTTCGTGGAATGGGCGTCGCACTCATCGTCAGGACATCGACGCGCCTTTTCAGATGCTTCAATCGCTCCTTGTGGGTGACGCCGAAGCGCTGCTCCTCGTCGACGATGACAAGCCCGAGGTCCTTGAATTTGAGATCCTTCGACAAAATCCGGTGAGTGCCGATGAGCACATCGACCCCGCCTGTTTCGACCGAGGCCACGACCTCCTTCTGCTCCTTTAAAGAACGAAACCGGGAGAGCAATTCAATCTTCGCCGGAAACGCCGTGAACCTTGAACGAAATGTCTGGAAATGCTGGTAAGCGAGAACCGTAGTCGGAGCGAGCACTGCAACCTGTTTGCCTTCCATGACGGCTTTGAATGCCGCACGCATGGCAACCTCGGTCTTGCCGTAGCCGACATCGCCGCAAAGCAGCCGATCCATGGGCGTGGCCTGTTCCATGTCGGTTTTGGTGTCTTCGATTGCGGCAGCCTGATCAACGGTCAGTTCGTAAGGGAAAGCCGCTTCGAATTCCTGCTGCCACGGGCTGTCAACGCTGAAGGCATATCCGGTCACCAGACGCCTCTCGGCATAGAGCTTGAGAAGCTCCTCGGCCATATCGCGCATGGCGCGTTTGGCTCTGGCTTTGGTCTTCTGCCAGGCGATGCCGCCGAGTTTGTCCAGTGTCGGTGTGTGGGTCTCGCCGCTGGAAAACTTCTGCACCAGATCGAGCCGCTCGACAGGCACGTAAAGCTTCGCGCCATCGCCATAGGTCAGCAGCATGAACTCGCGTTTCTTGTTCTTGTCCGTATCCGCGGCCGCGCCCGTCATGCGGGCATAGACATCGGCGGAAGTCTCGGGTCCTCCGGTGTCTATCTGAACCAGTCCATGAAACTGCCCGATGCCGTGATCGATGTGCACCACATAATCGCCTGTCTTGAGATCGCGAAAATCCGAAAGAAACGCCGACATCTGCGATCGTCTGGGCTTGGCGGGTCTTTCCGCCGGCATCGCTTCATCGAACAGATCCGATTCGATATAGACGGTCAGTCTGGAATTCGGCAGATGAAACCCGGCTGAAAGATCGCCGATGGCCAGATTCACAGGCGATGAGCCGTTATCGGCAAGTGAGACGCCGGGGACCTCGTATTCTCCCAGCAATTTATTGATGCGATCCGCCACGCCTGAACTTGGCAGAACAAGGATAGATTGATCTCCCCATTCAACCTGCTGCTTGAGATCCGATGCGAGATCGGCAAAACGGCCGTGCCAGCGTCTGACCGCGCGCGAAGGGATGTTGACCTCGATCGCCCCGGGTTCGGGCGGAAAAAGAAAGAGAGGCGCCGACGGCTTGCGTTTTACAAATGCCTCAAGGCGGGTTCCGGCTGCGGCTTCAATGCTTGAGCCAACATTGAGATCTTCCGTGCCGAGTTCATCATCGATGACCGCGGCTGAGCTGCCCAGCAACCTCAGTTCAATGCGGGCGACCCTGCCGATCTCTCGCCTCAACTCATCCGGCGTGAGAAAGAGTTTTTCGGGCGGGAGCGCTATCTCGTCAATGGCATCGGTCTGCTCGTAAGTGCTCTGAAGCTCATCGAACGTGCTTCGAATCTGCTTTTCTATCTCCGAAGGCTCATCGATGACGAAGACGGCATCCCTGAGATAATCGAAGACCGAAGCGTTGAGAGGCCTCGTCAGAGGAAGCAGATATTCCCAGCCCTGAAAGCTCTCTCCATCTTCGGCAAAGACTGTCCGATCACGGAGGGCGCGTTCAAAGCGCTCGTCCTTCCAGTGTTCGCGGGCTGCGGCCGCCCATTGGATGAAATCCCTGGAGCCCGCACGTTCATCGCGCATCGGTGAAATGACGATCTCTTTGATTTCGCCCGTCGATCTCTGCGTTTCAGGATCGAACTCGCGGATCGAATCTATCTCGTCACCGAAAAACTCCACCCTGACGGGGCGCGCCAGCGCCTCATCTCCTTTGAGAGTCACTCCCGGCGGATAGAAATCGAGAATTCCGCCTCTCGATGAAAACTCGCCTATGCCTGCCACCGGATCGGACCGGACAAATCCAACCGAAGCCAGATGCTCGATCAGGTATTCCATCGGCAGTTCGTCGCCGACGGCCAGGCGAACAACCGCCTGTGTGATCTCGTCGATCGGAAAGAAACGCCGCATCAGCGAGCGCACCGTCAGCAGCACTATGTCGCCATGACCAGCAGTCAGCCTCCATAATGCCAGTGCCCGCCGCTCCAGAACCTCCGCGTGAGGAGATGTTCCGCTGTAGGGATTGCCTTCGGATGAAGGCAGTGTGAAAACTTCATTTTCCGCGCTCTTACGATCGTTGAGCGCGCAGTAAAAGAACCGCAGATCCCGTTCCATCTCCTCGAGACCGCCGCCTCTGACGACAACCGGAGCCAGCCTTTTGCCTGCCGCCTTCTGCAATGCCGCAATCACCAGGGCTTTGGCTCCGAGATTCAACCCTGCAATGTTCACCAGCTTCCGGCCGGATCTGATCTCGGCCACCAGACGCTGGAAATCTTCGCTTTTTTCAAAACTCTGAAAGATAACTGCCACCTCAAACTATCAGGACTTTGATGAAAATCTTGTTACAATCCGCTCAATGAGATCGGATGTCGAGCATCCATCGACAAACGGCAGGCTCAGCACCTTTCCACCAGCAGCCTCGACCTCGTCACGACCGACAATGTTGTCCACACTCCAGTCGCCTCCCTTCACCAGAACATCGGGGAGCAGCGCCGCGATGATTTCACCTGGAGTCTCATCGTCGAAGATCGTCACGTAATCCACGCAGCCGAGAGCGGCCATCACCTCCGCGCGTTCGGTTTCACTCATAATCGGGCGGCTCGGCCCCTTGAGCTCCCTCACAGACCGATCGCTGTTGAGCCCGACGATCAACGCATCTCCCAGCGCGCGCGCCTGCTGCAGATATCTCACATGCCCCGGATGCATCAGGTCAAAGCACCCGTTGGTGAAGACAACCGTTCTACCTTCCCGGCGAAGCTCCTCGCGAACCTCTATCAGCTTGTCCAGATTCATGATCTCGCCCATAAAGTCGAATCTTAACATTAAATCCCGGATTGAGACACGGGGCGATAAGAGCACTGTTTAAGAACTCGGTTGCGCAAAGGCCCTGTTAGGCGTATAAGGTTACTGAGGCACCTTAACCAGTCTCTTGCCGTTGACTGTTAACCGCCAAATTTCCCGTCTTGAGCCGGACCGATTCGACCAGCCTTGACACGGATGAGCCCGGATGGCTATACTTCCCGCTTTGCTAAAGAGATAGAATTACAATTACTCAGTACAGATACTGAAGATTCAAGAGATTCAAGATTTAATTGGAGAGTTAAGACGATATGCCGAATCATAAATCAGCAGAGAAGCGTGAACGTCAGAATAAGATTAGAAATGCAGTCAACACGTCGAACCGCACCCGCCTGCGCAGCCAGATCAGAAGTCTGCGCAGCGTAATCGCGGCCGGCAATGCCTCGGAGGCTCAGACGGTTCTTTCGCAGACGGTCTCCGTAATCGACAAGGCCGTTCAGAAGGGCGTGTTGCACCGCAATACTGCTGCCCGTCACAAAGCCCGTCTGACCGTACGCGTCAACGCAATTGCCGCGAAATAGTTCTGTCAGATTAATCTTTTCTTGTAAATAAAAGAGACGCACGACAGCTCAAAGCTGCGCGTGCGTCTTTTTTATTTTAATTGAACTGAGCCTGCCGTTGGCGCAATTGTTTGATTCGCTCTCTGGTGGCGGCGGCGTCTTCGGCATCGGGTGAAAGCTGAAGATATTGTTCGAGATCAATTCTGGCGATGTTGTAGTTCTTCAATGCGAAATTGACCAGCCCGCGGTCGCGAATCTCGGTCAGGGCGCCGGGATTTATCAGCAACAGCCGATCAATCACGCCCAGCGTCTTGTGATGATCCTTCGCTCGGACATAGATCCCCTTGAGGTTCTGCAGCATCCTTGAAAGGATCTGTTTTTTTGGAAGAGGATCGAGAAACGACGGCTTGAATTCCAGCGATCCGTTATACATCCTGTCAATCAGGCTTCGGCAACCATCCTCGTCAAGCGGTCTTCCTCCGTTAAAAGGGTCCCAGAAGGCCTCGCTGGATTGATCCATGTATTTGACAACAAAGTGTCCGGGCAGGCCGACGCCTGAAATTTTCAATCCCAGCCTGCGGCCGACTTCAATAAACAGGACGGACAAGGTGATGGGGATCCCAAGTCTGCGGTCGATAACCTCGCTCAGAAAGCTGTTGCGAGCATCGAAATAATCGAGAAGATTGCCCTCAAACCCGAGTTCGTTAAACAGCAGGTCGCTCAACCGCTGGATTGCCGTCACCGGATCGACGTGGTGAATTTCGCTCCGGGCTGCAGCTTCAGCCAGAGAATCGATTTTGTCCAGATAATGTGCCACTTCCAGATGGGGATAATCTTCAGCAGCAATGAGCAGGGCCGCTCGATCGAGTTCCAGCACTGACTCTTCACCGGACAGAATCTCGGCAAATTTTGAGCGCGCATCTTCTCTCTTCATCTCTCTTCATCTCAATCCTTGTCTGATTGCCCTTCTGAAAAATAATTCTTGACGCGGAAAATCAAGATCTGTAGGATGCACCTTAACACTGTGAAAGGAGGTGGTCTAGAGAATATGATTATAGATACCAGTGAGGTGGCTGAGACTTAGCGCTCACCCTGCAAGCTGTTTGAAATGCGCAGGATCAGACGCGCAGTCAATATCCACAGCTAACCGGATCAGCCTCGATAAGCTTGGCGCTTATCGAGGCTTTTCTGTATTCTTATCCTTATAATTAAATTATCGATTGTCGAAATCCCGGAGAAGATGGAGCATCGTGATGAAGATCCTGATAGCCTACGACGGTTCGAGCTGCGGAGACGCTGCGCTTGACGACCTTTTGCGAGCGGGACTGCCTGAGGTCGCCGAGGTGCTGGTGCTGTCGGTCGCAGATGTCTGGCTCGATAATTATGCCGGCAAGGATATTCTCGGCATGGTCACGAGCAGCATCGTAAAATCTAAAAAAGACGAGACGCACGAACTGGCTCAGGGCGCCGCGGACAGACTGCGAAAAGAGCATCCCGGATGGGAGATCGTCGCCATTGAAGATACGGGTTCTCCGGCCGGGAAGATCCTCGAGCATGCCGATGAATTCAATCCGGATTTGATAGTTGCAGGCTCGCACGGATTTTCGACATTGAAACGGGCGTTGCTCGGCAGCGTTTCGCAACGCGTGGTGACGGAGGCTCATTGCTCGGTTCGCGTCGCCAGGGGCAGGATCGACGAGGATCAGCCGCCGATGCGCATAGTCATCGGCGTCGATGGTTCGCCCGATTCCGATCTCGCAGTTGAGAGAGTCGCTTCGCGAAAATGGCTGCCAGACAGCATGGTTCACCTGATTACATCGATTGGAGTCGATCTCGAGGCCCAAAGCAGCAGTGATATGAAAGAGTATTTCGTCTCGATCGAGCAGATGCAACATAAATATTCAGCCCGACTCCTGGAATCCGGATTGCGCGTGACAACACACATCTCGTTTGAAGACCCAAGACACGCAATCATTCACGAAGCCGAAAAATGGGGAGCCGACAGCATCTTCATCGGCAGCCGCGGTCTCGGCAAAATCGGCAGAATGCTTCAGGGAAGTGTTTCAGCCGCAGTGACGTCGCGCGCGCACTGCTCAGTCGAAGTTGTTCGACCATCATCGTAAGCGCTCAAATACCACCATGGAAATCGGCACCGCATTTCAACAACTGGGGATTGCCCTGGGCCTTGGTCTTCTCGTCGGCCTGCAGCGGGAGAGTGTCTCATCGAAGCTGGGCGGGCTGCGGACCTTTCCTTTGATTACCGCTCTCGGAACGATCTGCGGCTTTCTCGCTGCCGGCTATGGAGGATGGGTCGTCGCGGTCGGTTTCGCCTCCATCACGGCATTGATCCATTCCGGAAAAGAAGCTGAATCGGAGATCGGCGCGCCCGACCCGGGTCTGACAACTGAAGTGGCCATGCTGGTCATGTTCTGCGTCGGCGCCTACCTGGTCATGGGCCATCGCGAAGTGGCAATTGCCATCGGAGGCGGCACTGCGGTGCTGCTTCATTACAAAGGCCAGCTCCACAGCGCCATACACAAACTGTCGGACGTCGATCTCAAAGCCATCATGCAGTTTGCGCTCATCTCTCTGGTGATTTTACCTGTGCTGCCGAACAGGACATTTGGCCCATATCAAGTGCTCAACCCCCGCAACATCTGGCTGATGGTCGTTCTAATCGTCGGGATCGGCCTGAGCGGTTACATCCTCTACAAGTTTCTCGGCGAAAAAGCCGGCCTCATACTTGGCGGAATCCTCGGGGGGCTGATCTCCAGCACCGCGACGACTGTGAGTTTTTCCAGACGCTCATCGGCTGACCCTGAATCAAGCCGGCCGGCGGCGATCATCATACTCATCGCTTCTTCCGTGGTCTTCGTCAGGCTCCTGATCGAGATCGGGACAGTCTCACCCTCGTTCCTTAAATCGGCGACAGGGCCCCTGGTTCTGATGATGGCGGTTCTGATCATCTCTGCATTCATCATCCGTTTTTTCGATCACAGCGAGATCGAAAAACTACCGACACAGGGCAACCCGACCGAGCTCAAATCCGCACTGCTCTTCGGCCTCATCTACGCCGCCATACTTCTCGCCGTGACCATTGCCCGTGATAATTTCGGCAGCAGCGGCCTCTATACCGTGGCCGCAATTTCAGGACTCACCGATGTCGATGCCATTACCCTCTCGACATCTCAGATGGTCAATCTCAACAGAATCTCTCCGGAAATCGCCTGGCGCGTGATCGTTACCGCCACTATGTCCAACCTCATGTTCAAGTCTTTCATGATCATCCTGCTCGGCCATTCCAGGCTCTTCTACCGCACCGTGACCTGTCTCGGCCTCTCATTTGCGACCGGAATCGCCCTGCTATTCTTCTGGCCCTGAATCTCTGATTTCTTATCCCGACAGATTGACACCTCCCCCACTAAACCGGATGACCGGCTATAGTGGAGGATTCTTCTCGGTTCACACGGGCTTCGTAGCCCATCCCCGAAGCCGTGCCCGGCTTTTGCCCGCTTTTGAATGTTAATGGCGGCATTATGATCACGATGCGCAACAAAACCGCAGTTGATGCAACGGTGCTCTCTTACCAGAGATTTGGGCGCGCTGGGAGCAGTCTTGCGACGTATAGGCTGGGTTCCGAATCTTCACGGCCAGCATTCGCAGCTGCTGAGGATCCTGGCGGGTGGTTCCGCGCGTCACTGATGCTTTGGCGAGATGGTGATTCTGCCATCCCGCACGTTCAAATCTTCGATGGTGATGTGATCGTAACGTGTCTTGTGGTGAGTCGGCGCTGCCTTTGATATGCGGTGCTTCCTCCAGAAATTGATTGCCTTCCGGCCGGTTGCTGGCTTGTTCTTTCGGCGCGCGGTGGCTGTGCTCTTGGTTCTTTCCGGCGCGGTAATGTTTCGGGTTTTCAACTCGCTCGCATTGGGCGGCGGCAAACTCTATGTGGGTCTTCGGGATGAAGCGGGATTGATTGCATTCCACGTGGCTCTCGTTTTGATTGTGCAGGTTTTGTCCTTCGGCGGGATAGACGGCGGCAGATCTTGCTCGGTGCGTTTGTCGCCTTCGGCGAAACCGCTCTGAGGATAGACAAACGAATCAAGAACGCCTTGCCCTTGAATCTTGGGTAGCCCGGTTTTGACCTGCCTTGACGCGGCGAAGAGTTGTCGACGCCTTCTGGGGGCAGAACGTCTTAAGCACCTGACTGTGCGGGGCACGTGGGGGGGGCGATGCCGGAAGCTGCGCCGACTGGGATTGTGTTGGCGAGACGTGATTGATTTGATAGGCGTCCGGCGCTCTGAGGCTGGCGTTATAGGTTCCGGCAAGTATCGAGCGTGAAAACGGGCTTGCTCAAAGGCGGGTTGGTTTTTCTGAACTTGTATGCTTTCACTCCCGGCATTATACTTAGTTCATTATGGCAAAACAATCCCTTTCGACTCTCAATCCTGCGCTTTCGCTTCAGTATCGCTGGTTCTCGTCCCAAATACCGCCGCAAGGTAATCGTCCGGCGATGATGAGCGGTTGCGCGAGATTTGAGGCTGGCTGGAAGTTCGGACTTTGGGGCTGTTTTTGGCATGCTCTTACTGTGTTCTGACCTGGGGGCGCTCCGTTGGAGGTCATCAAGCGTTCCTGAAATCAGGTAAAGACGATCCATCGGGCTAAGTCGCCCGATGCGAAAATCCATCACCACCCAAGCCGCCCAAGATGGCGGCTTGGGTGGAGTATTCTTTTCGCAAAGAGAGATAAAGGCGAAATTCCCCATAAATCCTCTGAAAAATTACCCAGCAATCTGGCTTTTTTCATCAATTTCCCGATTTTTGGCTGTTTTTATCAATGGTACGCACTTTGCAGGGAAGATAGCTGCACACCCTGGAAATTTCAACGAGAGAATGCTCTCAGTAAGGAGTGAGCCATGATTTACAAAAGCGATGAGGAGATTAAAAGCGAGGTGCTCTTCCAGCTGGGATGGGATTCGCGGATCAATCAGACGGAGATTGGCGTGATCGTCAGAAAAGGGGTGGTGACATTGACCGGGATGGTTGACAGTTATGCCAGGAAGCTCGCCGCCCAGCGAGCCGCGCACAGAGTCCCCGGGGTTCTCGATGTCGCCAACGACATCGAAGTCACAATCCCCGGCGGCATGCAGCGCACCGATTCCGATATTGCCCGCGCAGTCCGCCAGGCCCTTGACTGGAATACAATGGTTCCGGCCGATAAGATTCACACAACCGTTTCAAATGGGTGGGTGACTCTCGAAGGCGATGTCGAGTTTTATCGCGAACGCCTCGACGCCGAGCGGGCCGTCGGCCACCTCTCGGGAGTTCGCGGAGTCATCAACAAAATCAAGGTCTGCGCCAACGTAGAGCCGCAGCGTGTCAAGTTCCTGATCGAGGATGTCCTCGAAAGGCGCGCCGACCGCGAGGCCGAACGCATCAAGGTCGCCGTCGATGACGGCGAGGTGACACTGAGCGGCGCCGTCAATTCCTGGGAGGAGAAGAAATCCATCCTCGGCGCCGTCAGCCATACTCCCGGCGTGACCGCTGTTCACGATCGCCTCTTCATCGATCCTTATCACCTCCATATCGAAAAGGCGATGAGCGGATCAATGAAAGGAGTCTAAAGTTCAAGGTTTAAAGTTCAAAGCTGCCGATCCTGCAAAAAACTGTCGGATCTGCAGCTTTGGACTTTTAATGGCAGGCTGGAATTGAACAATCCCAGCCTGCCATCTTCATTTATCAAATTCTGTTGAGCAGGGGCTGAGCAGTTACAAACTTTTTTTGAGAGCGCTGGAATACTGGCCGATTCCCACCGTCTTTTATCATCGAACAACAAGAGAGCCGCAGATGTGATCTTCACTCAGGATCAGCTTCGCAATCGATCGGGTGTAAAAAAAGGACCGGCGGCAGGAAGTCTCGACATAATAGCAACTGGATGCAGAGTAGCTAGGGGTGGCCGATGTGTCTGGCTGTTGTTCAGGTCTTCCACGCAGGTCTTTTTGGAAGCGCCCGATCAATAAAGAAGCGGATTGGAGTGATGGGGATCTCGCCGCCGATTTTCGCGACGAGCGACAATGAAACTGCGCGATCCCCCGCATCTGAGGTCTCACTTGATAACAGCGTCCTTGGCAAAATTCCTACCTTTCATAAGGTCTTCAAGCAGAAAAGCAACTCTCAGTGTCTTTCATAGGCAGCCGCAAAACGGCTGCCTTTTTTTTATTCAAATATCCTGAGCATCATTATCCTTGAGAACATCGGCAAGTGTTTTGAGAAGCATCTCGGCCGTATATGGTTTGCTGAGAAAAGATTTGATACCCAGTTGAGCGATCTCCGAAGTCTTTCCATTTGCCTTGAGACCGCTGGTGGCGATGATTTTGAGTCCGGGAGAGAGTTTGCGAAGAGCCTTGATAGTGGCGGGACCGTCCATAAAAGGCATCATCATATCGGTGAGAACGACTTTGATCTCGTTTCTATGCTGGGCAAATATTGCGAGAGCCTCAGTCCCGTCATTGGCGGTCAGCACACTGTAACCAAATGAAGTGAGCGTCTCTCTGATGATTTCACGGATTGAGTTTTCGTCATCGACCACGAGAACGGTCTCTCCATGGCCGAGCGGGAGATCGGATCTGGACATTTGAGCAGCTGCCGGAGCAGACGCAACAGTAGCCGGCAGATAGACTTTGAACTGGGTGCCCCGTCCCGGCTCGCTGTAAACGCTGACGAAACCTCCGTGGCTGCGAACGATGCTCGAAGCGGTTGAGAGTCCCAGACCGGTGCCTTTTCCCTGCTCCTTGGTCGTGAAGAAGGGATCGAAGATCTTTGCCAGGTTCTGATCGGGAATTCCGACCCCGGTATCGAAGACGTTGACACGGACATATTTTCCAGGCCGGGCGCCGACATTCATTCTCGCGTAATGATCATCGACGTCGACATTTTCGGCGTCGATTTTCAGTTTTCCGCCAAACGGCATCGCATCGCGTGCATTGACGCAAAGATTCATCAGGACCTGATGCAGTTGGGTGGCGTCCCCCGAAACATCCCAGAGATCCTGAGCGATGGAGAAGGTAATCTCGATATTTTTGGGGAGCGTATCAGCCAGGATTTTGATAATCTCCTTGATTAGTTGGGTGGGCTGAAGCTGGGCGTATTCACCCTCAACGCCGCGGGCGAAAGAGAGCACCTGTTTGATCATCTCGCTGCCGCGGATGGCATTTGTTTGGAGTATGTTGAGCAGGCGCTGGCTGCTTTCATCCTGAATTCGCATCTGAAGAAGCTCAACGGCGGTCAGTATGGGCGCGAGGACATTGTTCAAATCGTGCGCGATTCCACCGGCAAGCGTGCCGATGCTCTCCATCCGCTGGGCTCGGAAAAACTGTGCTTCAAGGCGTTTCTTCTCACTGATATCACGGAGAATGACGGTAAAGAGTTTTTTTCTGTCGACTTCGATCTGGGAGATCGAAGCTTCGATCGGAAACTCCTCGCCATCCATTCTCAGTCCGTAGATCGGGCTGAGCTTGCCCATTGACCGCTGTGTCACATTGGTTGTGCCGAAATTCTCCATGTGTGAGAGGTGAGAATTACGGTATCTTGACGGAATAAACTGAGTAAGCGATTTGCCGAGCGCATCAGTTGCCGAACAGTGAAACATCTTTTCCGCCGCGGCATTGAAAAGCAAAATCGATTGACCTTCATCTAAGGTAATAATGGCGTCCATGGCCGAGGCCAGAATCCCCGCCAGCCAGGCCTCATTCAACCTTAACGAACTGTCCATCGTTGAATTGAAGAGATTGTCTGATGTCTTTTTTTCTGACTCGCTCATAAGGTATTAAATCGGCCTGAACTCTGAACCATCATTATCCGGCAGTATCCGGCAGTATCCGGCAAGACTACCAATGCTCGCCGACGCCAGTTATCTGATCGACCATCAAACGAAAGATGATGGTTTTTTCAGGACTTTTGGCCATCTTGGTTTCCACGGGGGTAAGTTGAGGAACCCGCTTGAAAATACTCTCGAGAATTTGCTCGCGAGTGTCCTCATCAGATATCTCCTCGTAGCTGCCGTAGGCGATAACGCTCCGCCAGTTGTATGAATCGACGATCTCGTCAATCTGCAAACAGGCTCGCGGATTAGAGCGAAGAGCATTGATTTTTCTACCGGGCATCGAATGAATATAGATATATTTTCCGTCGTAGAAGTAGTTGACGGGAATGACATAGGGCTCACCTTCGGCGATGCACCCCAGTCTGCCAAGATTGCCTTTCTCAAGTATCGAAATGGCATCATTGAGCGGTATCTTGCCGACAGGCATAATCTCCTCCTAACTTTTTCTGATGCTTACGGATTTTGTGGTTAAGAAGTTGTTTTATCGCCAAGAGGGGCAAGAACGCCAAAAAATAAATGAGGGGGATTTAGTAATTGATCCATTTCGGACATTTTTGCGGAAAATGGCGGTCAGGCTATTTTTTTTGGCGTTCTTGGCCTGGCTAAAAACACGCCTTTACATCAAACTTTAAACTTTGAACTTTGAGCATTGAACTATTCGCGACCGTCTCAATCAATCTGCTTCAATAGTTTTTCCACGGATCACTTCGACCGAGCAGGGCGAGTGCCAGGCTACGGCCTGGGAGACGGAGCCAAGCAGGAACTTCTTGAATCCCTTGTATCCATGCGAACCGATAACAATGAGATCGGCATTGACTTCTTTTGCCTTATTGATGATCACCTCTTCGGCGTGGCCGATTCTGGATTCGCCATCGATAGTCAATTTGGTCTCGCGGCCGGCATTGGCGGCCATCAGGCGTTCAAGAGCGATTGCCACGGCTGCGTCCGCCTGATCGGTTGCTGTCTTTTCAAGCTGGGAATAATAGCTGTCCGGCAGGGACCAGGTCTCGGGTGTCGGCTGGAAGCTCAGGTGTACGGCGGAAATAACGTGAACCTCAGTGGCTGTGGGCCATGGGCGCGCCGCCACCTCATCGACGGCCAGATTGCCGCAGGCAGAACCGTCAACGGCCAGCACGATCCGCATCCCGGGTTTTCGATCTTTCTTTGCCCTGACAATCCTCACTGAGCAATGCGCCTGTGAGGCCACGGCTCTGGAAACCGAACCAAGCCATATTCTCTCAAATGCACTGTAACCGTGAGTACCGACAATGATCAGATCGGCTCCCCACTTTTCGGCTTCATCGATTATCGCCTCTTTCGGATCTCCCTTTGTTGTCTTGGCCGTGATGTTTAACTGAGGCCCTCCATGCTCATAATAACGGGACAGTGCACTGGTAGAATTGGCCACAGCCTGCTCTTCGAGAGCCTTTTCCCACTCGGCGAAATAGTTGCTTGGCATGGGCAGAGGGCCGGCAATGACCGGGGTAGGCATTTCAGCTACCGAAAGCATTTTCAACTCGCTCTCTACAGGCCACACCATTATGGCCGCTTCATCGACCGCTGCCGATCCATACTCCGATCCATCCACCGCCAGCAGAATCTTCATTGCCTCTTTCATTGTCTTCCTCCCCTCTTTTAATCTTCAAAATTGATACACTTCGACCTTACACACCGTCCCTGAGCAATGCGTGTGCCGCTGATAAAGTCATACTTTCTGCTATTTATTGCGAAGGAAATGTGGGTTTATGGGTAAATTTGCGAGATTTATCGGGGAAAAATCCCCACAATTATTTACCGGATAAGCGCGATTATAACAGCTCAAAATCCCAGTTCAGCGCCTGACTCATCAAGTTTTTTGAGTCTGTAGCGAAGCTGATCTCTTGAGATGCCCAGCAATTCTGCGGCTCGTGTCTGGTTTCCGCCGCTGCGGTGCATTGCCTGCTGTACGAGTGAGAGTTCAAATTCCTCCAGGTTGACGCCATTTTCGGGAAGAATATAGCGCCCGGCGATTGATTCCCCGGAGCCGCCGGCTCTCGCTGACGCATGAAAAGTATCTTCGTGGAAATCCGCCTTGATTCCGCGCAGGAGGTCTCGTGGAAGCCAGGTTGTGCTGATTTGATCGGTATCTTCCAGAATCAGGACCCGCTCGATGACGTTCCTCAATTCGCGCACGTTTCCGGGCCATTGATAATTTAGAAAAACTTCCTCGACTTCGGGGCTCAGGCCCCGGATCCGTTTTCTGAGTGTCCGGTTGAAATAGGTGATGTAATAATTGGCCAGCATCAGAACATCGTCCCCGCGTTTTCTAAGCGGTGGAAGGTCTATCTGGATGACCGATAGGCGGTAATAGAGATCAAGCCTGAAATGTCCCGCTTCACTTTCCGATCTGAGGTCCCTGTTAGACGAGGCGATGATCCTGATATCGAGAGGCAGATCCTTCAAACCGCCGACTCTTCGAAAAGAGCCTTCCTCAAGAACTCTGAGAAGCTTGGCCTGGAGGTTGAGCTCGAGTTCGCCGATCTCGTCGAGAAAAATCGTGCCGCCCTGAGCCTGCTCAAAAAGGCCTTCCTTCCTCGATTTTGCGTCGGTGAAGGATCCTTTTTCATGCCCGAAGAGCTCGCTTTCAATCAGAGTGCCCGGGATAGCCGCCAGGTTGATTGCCACGAAATGCTGATCGACACGACCCGAACTGTAATGAATCGCCTTGGCCACAAGGTCCTTTCCGGTTCCGCTTTCTCCCTGAAGCAGAACGGAGGACGCCTCGCTGGCAGCCACCTTGCGCGCCAGAGCAATCATGTCTTTCATTGCCGGAGAGTGGCCGATGATCTGTTCGAAGCTGAACTGCCTGGCCTGTTCAGAACGTATGGCTTTGACTTCACGCCTCAACTGGCCGGTCTCGATCCCGTTGCGAATGGTCACCTGCAGCTCGCGCAGGTTGATCGGCTTGGCGATGAAATCATAGGCTCCGCCGCGCATCGCCGAGAGCGTATCATCGAGCATGACGTTGCCGGTGATCATGATCACCACGCACTGGGGCTGACGGCTCTTGTATTCGCGCAGTGCATCGAGTCCCGACCCATCCGGCAGATTGACATCCTGCAGCACGACCAGCGGCTGCTCGATATCGAACAATTCGAGCGCTTCGGCAATTGTGCCGGCTTCCACCGGATCAAACCCCCAGCCCCGCATGGCTTCCGCCAACGTGTACCGGATTGCCGCCTCATCATCCACAACTAGTACTTTTTCTTTGGGCATAAATAATATTTAAAAAAGCCCCCCTGAGCATAAAGCCGTGACACTTTGCAGCCAGGGTGCGATCCGTGCAGTTGTTATTATGTTGCTTATTCTAACGGATAAGTTTTGCAGGCGTGAAGAGAAAGCGGTAATTTGACGTCACTAATTGCAAACTTGAGTGGGTTGGATTTCCCGAGTTCACAGCGACATTTGCCTTTCCCTTGAGATCAGCCTGGGCAGTACATTTTCCGTCCAGCGCCGCAGTCTTGCGTTCATTGGATAAGGCTTCGTGGTGTTATTTAAATAATTTTTGATGACCACTCTGCTGTTGAAGGGAATGTAGCATTTGCCGGAATCCCACACGCCACTTGATGCGCGGCATCTCCCTTCGGCATTTGACGGGGCCGCGATGTGCCGTAAAGCACATTGCCGACAACACGAGAGGTACCGAAACAATTTTTTATTGATCATAAATCCTCCATTTAAGGGTTTGTTTTTTTCCTTCAATGGATAAAGCGATAAAGTATTCAAATCGGTATCACAAATACAATATTTCCCGTCGGAACCGGGTTTTCAGTTCTTATACGTTGAAGAATACAACAGATAAGATACGGCAGATCCAGCAGTAGCGGCGATAACGGCCGCCGCTACTGCTGAGGCTTCCAGTTCCTTCGATAAGCGACCGTCTCGTCGATGACATTCCTGAGCAAACGTTCGAGGGATTCCCTGTTCGGCAGGCTGTGGGATGAAGGTCCTTTTTCAATCATGACCGATCCGTCTTCGCGCAAATTGACCGATAGCCGGCCTGAGAGGCCATAGAGCATCAGACCGTATCGAACCGCGCCTGTTCGTTGAGCAGTGGCGGCGGCGAGTTCATCGAGTGTCGTCCTGCCGAGGCGGGAGCCGATGACGAATTTGATCAGGCCTCCAAGCCTTTGCAAAAACGCTTCCAAAGAAGTCTCAACCGGATCACCATCGAGCAGTACCAGCCTGCGTGGTTTGACGATCTCGAGCGCGGCGCTCCATTCTTCGGGCCCGGGTGGCGGCGTCCAGATTATCAGGGTGCCGGCGGGTTTGAGTTCGTTCCGGTTCAGCCCCTCGATTCCGGCTCCGCCTTCCCTCCAGACGATTGCGTCATGATAGAGCCCGAGCATTTCCGCAAGCATTGATTGTGGGTCGTGATGGCCGCGATGGTCTTCAATCACGAATTGAGCGGGTGCGGAATCAACTTCGATCTCTTCAGATGCGATCGGGCGGAGATCGATAAGTTCCAGAATGGGCTCGATTCGGCCTTTGTACCGGCTGATTCTGAGCGTACAGGCAAGATCGAAACGTGATTCAGGCAATTCGGCATTGCCGGCATTCCACCAGAAAACCTTCTGTCTGTTGCCTGCCCGGTCTTCTACCAGCAGCTCAAGATGATCCCTTCTTCGCCCCAGCCCCCTGCTGCGAACAAGACGCAGATCTCTCGTTGCCAGGGTCAGCGGAGGGTTGCCGTTCCCGAACGGAGCGAGGCGCCGAAGATCGGCGGCAAAATCCAGAGATATTTCGGGGAGACAGATGTAGCCGTCGATATCGAGTGTCGGTTCTTCAGCCAGATCAGGAGCTTGCGCGCGAACGGCCTGAGAGACGCGACGCCTGAAATCGAAGATGTCATCTCGCCTGAGCGTCATCCCGGCGGCCTGCGAATGGCCGCCGAATTTGAGCAGCAGATCGCGGCATTCATGCAATGCCTGGGTGATGTTGACTCCATGAACCGAGCGCGCCGAACCGAAAGCCTGATCGCCCTCTTCGCACAAGAGCACTACGGGTTTGTGCCATGTTTCGGCCAGGCGGTTGGCGACGATTCCCGCGACTCCGCCGCTCCAGCCCGGATATGAGAGGACGATGACGGCGTATTCGAGCAGCGACGGATCGCGTTCGAGCATATATTCCGCGCTGTCTTCGATCATCTTCGATTCAAGTTTGCGCCTCGCATTCAGGCTTTCGAGCTGGCCGGCAAGTTCTTGCGCTCGCGCGGCGTCCGTCGTCGTCAGGAGCTCAACGCAGTCTTTTGCATCCGACAATCGTCCCTGTGCATTGAGCCTCGGCGCCAGCCCAAAGCCAATGTCGGTCTCATCCAGTTCAAGCGGATCGATTTCCGCCATTTCCAGCAGGGCACGCAATCCCGGCCGGGATGTCACCCGCATCATCTCGATTCCACGCTGCAACAGATATCGCGTTTCATTTGTCTGTTTTGCGACGTCGGCAACTATTCCCAGAGCGACCAGATCGAGCAGATCGTCCGTCCCCTGCGCGGATGAAGCTGAGGATGTAAGCGCAGCGATAAGTTGATATGCGACCCCGACTCCAGGCAGATCGCGAAGCTTGTGGCCGTCAGGCAGCCTCATCGGATTGATCACTGAATGCGCGCGGGGCAGAGTCTCTTCGAGCAGGTGGTGATCGGTGATGATGACATCGACACCGGATCCCTGTGCCACATCGACCGACTCGTGCGCGGTGATGCCCGTATCGCAGGTGATCATGAGACCGATACCACGCGACAGCCAGTCACGAAGTCTTGGCAGGTATATTCCATGCCCCTCACCATGTCGCAGCGGCACGTGATATTGCACATTCGCGCCCAGCTTCTTCAAGCCACTGTAGAGCAGCGCCGTGGCCGTCTGTCCATCGACATCGAAATCACCCCAGATGAGCACAGGCTCGGATGTGCGAATGGCGCGATCGAGACGATCGACCGCTCCCTCCACATCCGGCAGATCAAATGGAGAACTGGTTTTGTATTCACTGGAATCGAGAAAGGACCGCGCCGAGGCGATATCGGTCATGCCAAGTTTCACCAGCCTTTCGGCAACCATCGGATGCCCGCCAACGAAAGCCAGCAAATCTTCAGAAACATCGACTTTTACAGGTTCCTGCCAGCGCATAAGAAAGGAGATTACGAAACAGACGAAAAATTTCAGGCGCTGAATGGAGAAAATATAAAAATGAAATAACTGTCCAGGCGTTAAACCAAGTTATTTCATTCGCCTGAATTTTTTCGTCTGTTTCGTAATCTTGTCTTAAAACCTTAAAACGAAATCTCCCCGATCTCATCGAGGTTCATGTTGAAAGACTCCGATGAATCGGGCTCGTCTTCAGTGAGATAATCATCGAAATTGCCGGGCTCATTGCCGCGCTCGCACAATGAGCGGAAAGAGCAGAAGCGGCAAAGCTTTTTTTCGTCAGTGAGGGGGAATTCGAATCTTCCGGCGATCACATTGATCAGCGAGATAAGTCGCTCTTCGGCTGATTCAAGGCTTTTCGCAGAGGTCTCAAGCTCCACGGTTTCGGCCTTATCCGCGAACCAATAGAGCATTTTGATCTTCTCGGGTGGAATCGATTTTCCGTCATTGAGCCAGTCGCCGGAGCGTGCAAGCACATACGGATAGACCAGCGTCTGCATTCTTTCGGCAAGAAACGAATGTTTCCGGGTTTTGCCCGTCTTCCAGTCCACGATGAGAAAAGTGGAGTCTGGCATCTTTGCGACGATGTCGTATTTCGCCATCAGCAGACTGCCGGCGACAGGTGTCGTCAGAACCAGTTCAGGGTGGCGGATTGCAGGGAGGTTCAGGCTCTGCCACTTGAGATAATTTTCCCACCAGCCTTGCAGTTCATCATCGTTATTATTAAACAGCATGGATTCGAGGGCCTGCGGATCGACGCCGGCGGCGTGCTGGTGCAGCAGGTGATGGAAATCCTGTCCTCTCATCTGCCGGGATTCATATGCGATCGCTGATGAGGTCTCGGGTGCGGGCCACCTGATGTCGCGGATGTATCGCAGCTCGAAGCGGCGCGGGCAGTCCAGATAATCCTGCAGCGCGCTCTGGCTGAAAATGAAATCGTCAGGCAGGCTCATTCGCGCCCTCCCTCATCAACCCGGCCAGCGCCGTCAATGGCCTGGCCGGGATCATATCGCCGTTCTTTCCGGTATTCCATGTAACGATCAGCTCGCGCCGCGCCCTGGTGATTCCGACATAAAACAATCTCAATCGCTCCGCGGCATATTCGATACGCGCTTTTCGCGTCGAGATGCCTTCGATGTACGGCACGGCGTGGATGACCGCTTCGAGCTGGGCCAGCGCCTCGGCGTCGAGGTTCAACCGATTGCGGGCGTAATATTTCTCGCCGATGAAGGTGTCGGTGTCTTCAGCGGATGGGAAGTCGTAGTTGCTCACCGACATGAGGTGAACGCGATCCCATTCCAGCCCCTTCGCGCTGTGCAGTGTCATAACAACAGCCTGACCCGGATATCTGGATGGATCGAATTGCTCATCGTCATCGCCGAGTCCCGTGAACTTGCGCTTGTTCATCGCTATCTCTTTGAGTTCCTCGACACATTCCGGCAGGCGGTTCCCAGCACTCGAACCCGCAAACGAACGCATATGAATCGCGATGCTGTAAGCCGTAGCAATATCGGCGGACTCTTTGAAGATGTCACCGGCTATGGTCAGGATCAACTGATCGATCGGCAATTGGGCGGCTCCCTGCCATCGTTTGACCAGTCCCCGGAAGCACTCGAGTGTATCGATCAACCCGGCCGATTCGGCAGAGAATACCGTATCCCAAAGCCAGTCCTTGTCGCGTGGAGCCGTAAACTGCTCGACATTGGCAATTTTCCCAAGCATCCCCGTAAGCTGCTTGCTCTGCTCGGTCTCGCGCTCATCGCGCATCCATGCCTTGAAAGCATCGCCGAGCGCCTTCGACTCAACCGGTTTATCCAGAAATCTAACGATCCGATAAAGCGATCCGGCGACCTGCCGGGTCGTTTTGGTGGTTCGCAGAACTTCAGTGTAGGGAATCTTCTGCTCCAGAAGAACCTTTGTCATCTCGGTTCCAGTGGCATTGGTCGGCAGAAGCGCGGCAACCGTCTTATCAGGATTGGCGGCCAGCCACTCCTTGAGCGAAGCCGCAACAAAATTTCTCTCCTCGGCGGGAGTCATCCTTCTGCCGGTCTCAAGCTGGACGGTAAGCTCCGAGTCTTGCGGATTGCCCTCTTTGAGAGCCGAGATAAAAGGCGGGGCCAGTGGCCTTTTCGCCCTGATCGATTCATTGGGATGGTCGAGCGACCACTTGATCAGACGGTTGGCCAGAGCGATGATCCCGGGAGCGCTGCGTCCGCTCTCCGGAAGTTCGCGCGCCACGACTTTCTCTTCCTTTAGAAAACTCCGAAGATGCTCGGGATTGGCGGTTGTAAAAGTTTCGTAGATCGCCTGATTCGGATCGCCGACTCTCACCCAGTTGCCGTCACCAACCAGGCGGCGGAGAATCTGTTCCTGAAGCAGGCTGCTGTCCTGAGCTTCGTCTTCAAGAACCACCGGCCAGCGGTTGCGCAGCCGCTCAAGATACTGCTCATCCGCTTCCAGAGCGTCCAGCGCGCGGCAGATCAAATCCTGAAAATCCAGCCCTCCCCTGTAATTCAATCCGCGCTCGTAGGCTTCAAAGATATTGACGCACATCGCTGCAAGCGGGAGGTCCTCAGTATTTCGCTCCAGTGCGGCTTTGAGGGAGCTGGGTCGATAACGAAAATCCTTTGCCTTCTTGATGAAATTGACGGCGATACCCATCGCATCTTCACGCCATCGGCCGAGAACCTGCTGATTGTTTCGATCTTCAGGCCTCAGGTACTGCTCGACGCCAAAATCCCTGTGAGCATTGAACCAGGCGGTGACGGCATCGTGAATGATCTCCCGTGTCTCCAGTTCATCGACGATTTGAAAATCGTCCGCTACCCCGACCAGACCCGGTCGCTCGCTGACGATGTCCTTCGCCAGTCCATGCAATGTCCTGACGCGATAAAAAGTCCCAAGGTTGTTGTCATCGAGAAAGTCGCGCACCTGCTGCTCGAATTTACCGCAGGCCGAGTTGACCAGCGTGACGACGAGTATCTGCTGCCCTCGCGTCAGTTCGAATTCACGAACCAGCTTCGCTGCAAGTCTCGATAACGTCCACGTCTTGCCGCTTCCCGGAACCGCAGACACTCCCATCATCCCTCGCTCGTATGCGAGGATCTCTTTCTGACTTTCTCTCGGTTCCGGGTGCACTTTTCCCATAAATAAATATAGATAGATCACGAAACAGGCGGAATAAACGAAACAAACCAAAAATCTACTGGTTGGGAAAGCCTGGTTTATCTGAGTATTTTGTCCATCATGAATGTTATGCCCAATGAACGCCTGAAATTATTCGGTTGTTTCGTTTACTCCGTCTGTTTGGTCATCTCTTCCCATTTTGCGCAACAGGTAATCAAAGACGGTCCTCAACTCGCCCGTCTGTTCATAACCTCGCTCATCGAATTTGCTGTAACCGATGAAGACCTTCTTCCTGCATCTCTTGATCAGTCCGGTGATGACGCGGTAAAGCATATCGCGCGATGTGAGCAGTTCATCTGTGTCTCCCCAGACCTTCCCTTCGGGCCATTGCCTGCTGAGCACATAAGGCTGAGTCAGCGGCTGGAATAGCCGGCGTCCCCAGGCCGGGCTGTCAATGTTAAGCCAGAACTGATAATCGACCGCCTGATTGCCGAGCAGAAAGGTGTATGCCGGCGCGATCAATACGGCATCGGGCCTCCCCTTCCATTCTTTGGGCTCATACTGATCGGCGAGCACACCCTCATCGACCATCTTGACATATTCGTTTCCGACATCGATCTCCCGATCCATCTGGGTTATTGTCCGGCGGAATGTTCCTGCCGACTCGATCAGATTCGCGATAATTCGCGCCGCATCGAAATCGTCATGAAACCCGAACCCTTTCTGAGAAAGCACCTCGCCAAACAGGCGGCTGAAAAAGACATCCACCGGTTCCGGATCGCCGCCTTGATAAGTCTCGATCCACTTTGCAATCTTTTCGAACCGCTCGCCAAGGACTTCCGAAATACGAGCCCTCATCGCCTGGTTGGTGACATGTTCGAAAGACCTCAGCACACAAGTCTTCTCGCTGAAGACGACTCCCGCCAGCAGAGTCGCGCGAGCAAGATCCATTTCGGTGATCACACTCATCAGCATCTGAACCACATCGAACTTTTTCAGGCGATGACGAGGATCGATCTTCCAGTCAGGATGCGCAATTTTTGCAAGCGACATCAGCGCCTGAACGGCAGGTTCAGCATGGAGCGGCCTCGACGGCCTGAGCGTGTATGTCTCGATCTTATGGCGTTCGAGTCTGTTGACCAGCGTAAATCTCAGCGAATCGCTCAACAGAGGCGCCAGGATCACTATCTCGTTCTTTCGGGCATTACCCTTCTGAACCAGATCGTTTATCGTATCGGCCACCCAATCCAACATCTGGGTGTGAAACCGGTTCTGATCCGGAGAAGTGAAAGAGATTGCGGAATGCACGCTGCCTGCGTCCTTTCCAGCTTCGCCCGGCGGCTCGTCTGAGAGCGCCGAGCTCATCTCACGAAGCAGCACTCCAACCTCAGGCGACATTACCAGAGTCGTTTCAAGCGTGAAATGACGGTCGCAACGATTTTTGAGAGTCAGGGCATTTATCTCGTCAGCGCCAAGGAATCGCCTGTAGCCCGCTTCCGTGTCGTAGATCAGCAGCGCCGAGGTACAGGTCTCAAGCCATTTGTCGAGAATCCCGTGCGTTGCCGGCGTGTCCTCCTCGATATTGTCCACGATGAGGTGCTTGTACCTGCCGGTCAGATAACCCCGCGCCGCGTCGATTTTCCAGATATGCTCGGTAAACAGACTTACCTGCAAGGAAAAATCGAGAAGGTTATGATCAATGCAGTATTGCCTGAAGAGATTGGCGCAGGCCTGCGCGTCCTCATAGATGTGAATCCGCTCCTGATCACCCCCGAGCGCCGATTTCAGCCTGTTTGCAATCTCAGTGTGATCAAATCCGACAATCGCAGACTTGTTGAGATTGTCGGCGATCTGGCCGTACAACCTCGCGCGCTCGATAGTGACGCTGTTGAAATAGTACTTGCTCTCGATTTCCGGCCCGAGCAGATCCGACATGATGTATTGAACCATTTCCAGCGTCAGAAAGGTCGGACGCCGGTATGGATGGATCCGGCTCAGATGCTCACTCGCGATCAGCGGCCAGAAGAGACTGACCATCTGCTTTGACAAGCTGCCAAGGGTCGCCACCGTGACCTCAGCACCCGGTTTTCTGGACTTGTTTCGGATCTCGGCGTAATAGGGCGCAGCCAACCGTTTCTGCGGAACCAGCACCAGAATCGAATGATCAGGAACGCCGGACTCAAGCAGATAACGAAGGCGCTCGACCCCGGCCGTCGTCTTGCCGGCGCCCGCCATCCCGCTGAGGAAGATGCGGCTCTCCACAGGCGATTCGACTATGGCTTTTTGCTCAGGCGTTAAATCGATGCTCATAGAAATTGCGGTGGCGACTGTCAAGATTTCACAAGTTCAGTGTATACGCTTCAGCGTGAAATCTGAACGGCAGTTTTGACTGCCACGAGTCGCCCGAGTACAGGAGGCTGAATCTCACGGTTCTTCTGGAAATATTCGATAACCACGTCGCTGAGATTTTTATGGCTGTTCGACTGTCTGGTTTGAAGGAAGGTCTGATACAGATCGCCGCCCTCGGCGAGGAAGCTGTTTGTCGCGACGCGATAGACTTTGCCGTCATCCGCCTGGATGCCGTTGATTTTGAGATCGACGAGGCGCTTGCCTGCCGGGCGGTTGAGATCGTAGACGGCTTTCAGGCCTGAGACCTGAATCATTCCTCGTTCGAGAGTCAGTCCCTGTTCGATCACTTCACGGATCTGAGCGCCAGTCATCTCACAGACTACAAGGGTATTGAGGAACGGCAGGGCATCGAGAACATTGCCCTTGTTGACAGGGCCGGCCGGTATGTCGGCACGAACTCCTCCGGCATTCTCAAAGGCGATATCTGCGCCGGATTCCGAGCGCATGACATCGGCGACGAAGGATCCAAGCAGTGATTCTGCCCTGTAATCACGCACCAGTCGAACTTTCGAGCTTCCAACGACCTGGCCGATTACAGGTGCAACCTGTTGCTTGTATTTTTCATATTTCGCAGCGACTACCGGGTCCGGGCTCAGCTTGTCGCTCCAGACCTTGAGCAGCTCCCCTTCGTGCGAGATGACCTTGCGGCCCTTCACTTTCAGCTTGAGATACCCGAGGCGCGTTCCGTAACCATATGTTTGCACAATGAGCGTACCGGTTTTCGGATGAACGTAGGGTTTCTCGATGCCGCGATGAGCATGGCCTCCAACAAAGACATCGATGCCTTCAACCTCGCCGCTGAGCCTTATGTCTTCATCGAAATCACGCTGAACTTCCGGGCGAGCCTCGGCATCGGTCTGCTGCGGACCCGTTTTGCCCTGATGAGCCAGCACCACAATCAGATCGACCTGAGGCTTCAACTCCCTCACGGCTTCCCTGACCACCGGGATCGGATCGAGAAAATCTATTTTGGTTATACCTGAAGGCAGTGCGACGCTCCGCGCATCCAGGCCGATGATGCCAATCACCCCCAGCCTGAGGCCGTTGCGTTCGATGATCGTGTAAGGGCGACTGTAGCGGTGATCAGTGCCCTTGTAAAAGATGTTGGCTCCCAACACTGGAAAGGGGACGCGGTTCATCTGCTTTTCGAAATTGTCACTTCCGTAATCGAATTCGTGATTTCCGATGGCCATCGCGTCATAACCCATGCTCATCATCATCTCCATCAGCGCCTCTCCGCGTGTGATGTTCGAGAGCATGCCAGTGAACATATCCCCTGTATCGAAGAAGAAGACCGTTTTATCTCGCCGGCGTATCTGATTTGCAAGCGCGGAAAGATAAGCCGCGCCTCCCAGCTTCGGCGAACCCGGAAGCCAGTAGGCCGGTATCGGATCGAATGCGCTGTGGAAATCGTTGGTGTAAATGATCGTCACTTCACGGACGATGGCTTCCGCGCGGGCCACCGGGCGTTCAGCCGTAGGAATGATTACCGCAAACAACAGTACTAGAAGGACGATAACCAGGTATCGCCTGTGAAATAATTTGATCACCTGAAGCATTCCTTAAATGTTGAACACAGAAAGCGCCACTGAAGCCCGATCACAGGCAATCTGAATTGCCCTTAGATAAGGTCCCACTTGCCTGTCTTTTTCGAGTGATTCGGTAAAATAGACTATCTGAGTCGCGTGAAGCCTTTTCAGTTGTTGTACCATCTTTCTTGCAATCGCTTCGACTTCTTCAGCCATAAGACGATGATCATAGTACGGGATCTTATCCTTTGAGCGGATAAGGCCATACTCTCCCGATAGAATCAGGAACCCCACTCCTATCGCCATGGCTCCATCATATATGTGGTTGATTCTCTCATCCTTGTATCTTTCGATTGCCGGTAACAGACCTTCACGTTTGTCCTTTCTTGCAGAACAATAAGTGCAAAAATAGGTCATTCGAGTTTTTCTCTTTTTGGGGCAGCGAGCTTTCAAGCCAGCCGATATATTTTTTACTACGATCTACGGGGGCTGTCAGATTGGTGAGCACAAACCGACAAAATCGCTGATAATTAACACGATTGATCACAACATAGTGTATTAATATCTATTTCCAAAGCAAGAGTTTTAGATATTTCCGTTCGGGATTATGCTGGATTTTAATAATGCAAAAAAACCAATGAGAGGCGCCTCATGAAACCTGGAATCATCCTGTCTGTTCTGATAATCCTTTTGATTAGCGTGTTCCCGTCAATGGCTTCTGGTCAGGGCGGCAAAGCCCAACTCACTAAAAAGGAGATCATCCTTCTGCTCAAACAGAGTGCCGAACACCGTTTTGAGCAGGGTGATATCGCCGCGGAAATTTCGGAAAGGGGCGTAGCGTTTACCGTCGACGAGAAGACCCTTGATGAATTCCGTCAGGCCGGAGCAAGGTCTTTTGTTATTGAAGCGATCAAGCGGGCCGGCAGCCAGCCGGCCGGTCAGCCCGGCGAGAAAGCGAGCGAAGCGTCAAACCCACCTGATCCTGAGCGCCCCCGGCTGAGAACCGCTGAATCGACACCTCCTCCTGCAGTTGAACTGACTCCTGAAGCCCGCGAAGAAGCGCTCGCTAAATTGCCGTTGCTGGAACAGGCTCGATATCACGCCATGGAATTTTCCGAGGATCTGCCCGATTTCAGGGTGACTCAGATAGTCAAACGGTATGCCCGTGGTCCCTCAAGCAAGGACTGGGAGCTGCAGGACACCCTCGAAATAGCCCTTTCGTATAACGCCAAAGAGGGTGAAAAATTTCAACTGCTGAAGTTGAACGGAGCACCCACAAAACAAAGCTACGAGCAATTGGGAGGATCGACATCGACCGGGGATTTCGGATCAGTGCTCGCCGCACTCTTTTCACCCCAGACTCAGGCGGCTTTCAAGGAGGTGAGGAGCGAGACTTTCAATGGCCGCAAGACTGTCGTTTTTGATTTCAGCGTCAAAAAGGTCAATTCCAGAAGCGAAATCACCGATAAATCCTCTGGCCGTTCAGTGATTGCCGGCTATTCAGGCTCGGTCTGGATCGATACTGAAACCAAACGCACACTTCGTGTCGAATTGTCCCACGAAAATATCCAGCCGGGCTTTCCCATCTCTCTCGCTGAAAACGCAGTCGAATACGACCTCGTGACAATCGCCGGCGAAAAATACCTGCTCCCGCTTCGCGCTGAGGTCTTGCTTGGTCGCGACAGCGAACGCATCTATTCCCGAAACGTCATCGAATTCAAAAACTATCGCAAATTCGATAGCGATGTAAAACTTGTGCCCGATAATTGAAGAGAAGAAAAAAGGTGGTTTCAGCCCAGTCAACGATTGAAATTTTTTAGTCTGTTTCGTTTATTTGGTCTGTTTCGTAATCCTCTCTTCCGTCACATTTCCCAACGGCTCAGTGATCCAGTTGAAAGTGGTTTCGAAAAGATTCATCTCATCATCAGTCCGGTTGTCGGGGTCTGTCTGAGGCCAGTATTCGAGCGATAAGGATCTCAGCCTGTCTCTCAACTCCGGTGGCAACAGCCTGAAACCTGCTTCATGAGTCATCACCACTTTCGGATCGGCATTTTCAGATAATCGCTTGACGATGCTGCTGAAGATTCTGAATGAGCGTCGTTCGAGCATCGTCAGCCGGTCGAATATTCTGCGCGGTGGAAAGAGCTTGCGGGCCGCAGGCATATCGATGATCGATGCCGCCCAGCCAATGCTGGCGCCTTTTCCAACATTCAGTTCATAATCGTAGTAAATGTAATCGCCGAACATCTTTTCAAGATCCAGCCCGAGAGATGCCGGATCCTCGCCGAGTGCGAGCATCATCATCGCTGTTCGAAGACATTTATTGCACCGGTTGCAATATTGGTCTGAGTTATTGCCGATCCAGGAACAGGATATCTGAATGTCGGCAAGATCCGGATAGCGCCTTCGTATCAACTGCATCACTTGAAAATTATTGAAAGGCGCAATCAGAGAATGGTATCTGATTCCCCAGCGCCCGAAGAGACTGTCGAAAACGCTTATCGCCAGAAGCGAGGTACCGAAGATGGCCGGAAGAGACAAATCCGTCGTCTGATTTGGATAGCGACCAAATTCTGTGGCCATTGCAATCGTGCCGATCCCACGCGCTGCCGCCACGGCAAACAAGCTTGCCCCATAAAGATACGAGTCGGTAATCATCGACATTGACTTCTGGTAGCCAAGATTTTTTGTTACTTCGTAGTGGGGCCAGATGCTTCTCAGATCGCTTTTGACGAAGACCATCTCGACATTGCGTCTTTTTTTGAATTCGTTCATGGCCCGGTCACGCTGAGGACAGTCGTGATCACTCATACCCGACATGGGGGAGGTGATGTTCACCATCAGGGGATTCTCGGTAAACTCGCATAAAATAGCCGACTGGAGCAGGCTGTCCTTGCCGCCGCTGTATGTTGCCGCATACCTGTCTGTCTTTTCCGGCAGTGGATCCTGAGTGAGAATCGGGCCCTCGCAGGTTATCTCAACCGTCCGCGCAAAATCATTTCCTTTGCGGGTCAACTCCAGCGTCACCCGCTCATGGTCGAGCAGCCGCTGCCAGAATTCGATCTCGTCCGGCTCGAGAGTCCCAGGCAGAATTACTCGACAGTGCCGCAGCAGATTCCAGTGGCTGTGGCTACACAGTATCGCCACAGTCCACCACAATTTAAGCGGTAATGTGCGCGGATCGAGAACTTCGCTGAAATCGAGGGTGAAGTGAGTCCGCAGATAGATCGGCGACTCCTCAGTCATCTCCCATTCAACCCTTACTGTTGATTGAGTGATTTGCAGCGGTTTGAAGCGAATCTGCCGAATCGAATCGTTCGGATTATCAGGTATATTTTCCATCGTCTTATTTATGACAGCGGCTCGACTATACAATTCAAAGTGGAATCGAATAGAGCCATTTCATCAGCTCTGTCGTCAGGGTCCGTCTCGGGCCAGTATTCTAGGGATAAAGCTCTCAGCCTGTCTCTTAAATCCGGCGGAGTGAATCTGAAATATGCAGCATGTGTCATCGCAACCTCAGGATGGGTGTGCTGCGATAAACGTTTGATGATGCTGGTGAAGATTCTGAATGAGCGTCGTTCGCGCAACGTCAACCTGTCGAGAATTCCGCGTGGTGGAAAAAGCTTCCTCGCCGCCGTCATATCGATCACCGATGCCGCGTAGGCAGTACTACCGCCGCTTCCGATACTCAACTCAGGATCATAGTAAATGTAATCGCCGAACATTTTCTCAAGATCCAGCCCGAGGGTTCCAGGATCGTCACCGAGGGCCATCATCATGACTGCGATCCTGAAACATTTATGGCAACGGCTGCAGTACCGCTGCGACTCATTTTCAATCCAGAAACAGGATATCTGCAGGTCGGCGAGATCAGCATAACGCCTTCGTATCAACTGCATCACCTGAAAATTATTAAATGGAGTGATCAGTGAATTGTATTTGATCCCCCTCCGGCTGAAGAGTCTGTCGAGAGCCGACACCACAAGCAGCGAGTTGGCAAAGGCGCCGGGTTGGGAAGAAAACCTTCCGTGATATCTGACGACGTATGCATTCTCCATTTCGCAGGCGAGAGAAATCGAGCCGACCCCGCGGCTTGCCGCCACGGCAAATGTCGTCGCCGCATAAAGAAACGGGTCGGTTATCAACGGCATTGAAGTACCGTAGCCGAGCTGTTTTGGAACCTCATAATGAGACCAGATGCTCCTCAGATCGGTGTTAACGACGACCATCTCGACATCGCGCCGCTTTTTGAATTCATTTATAGCATGGTCGCGCTGAGGCCTGTCGTGGTCGATCATAGGAGGCATCGGCGAGCAGGTATTGACCAGCAGCGGGCGCTCGGTGAACTCGCACAGCATCGCCGCCTGGAGCAGGCTGTCCTTGCCCCCGCTGTATGTTGCCCCGTAGCGGTTCCCGGTTTCAGGCAGCGGATCATCTGCAAGCACCGGTCCTTCACAGGCTATCTCAACTGTACGGTCGAAATCTGTCCCCTTGCGTGTCATCTCCAGCATCAATCGTTCCTGATCGAGCAGCCGCAGCCAGAATTCGATCTCATCCGGATCGAGCGTCACAGGCAGAATTACTCGACAGGGCCTCAGCAGATTCCAGTGGCTATGGATACACAGGATCACTACCGTCCACCAGAGTTTCAGCGGCAACGTGCGCGGATCGAGCGCATCCCCGAAATCGAGAGTGAAATGCGTCCGTGAATAGATCACCGTCTCGGGCACAACCGACCATTCCACTCGCACCGTAGTTGAAGTCAACGCCAGCGGAGCAAATCGTATTTCAGTAATCATTGCGGTTATTTCCTTAACCATTAGTCCGAAGAACTTGAATCCGAGACTCAAAGGCGGGTTACCCGCCACCGCAGGCAAAACCAGCTCCGAACATCGACCAAAAGAAGCTGACGGTTGAGCAGATGATAATCAAGAGCGTAGGCCAGTTGGCCACAGTTGCCATCAACAGATCTCCGTGCCATTGCCTCTGCTGCCAGATAAACCGGCATCCCTGTATCAAGGCCAGCGCACCGGCTCCACTCGCCAGTAATAAACGATTGCAGCCTTCTTTGTCGGCTGAAATCCCGGGATAAGTCACCATCCAGAAAAATATCAAATAGACTGCCAGCACCGTCTCCACACCCCAGTGAATCCAGGGAGTCGTTGAATCTATTTTCCTCGGCATGATTTCTCCGTTATTCTTGATTGGCTATGAATATGAAAATTCTATTAGTCTCATTCATTTCAGGGATGATTCTCTTCGATCAAAGCGGCAAGCCTGCACGCAAAATGGCCATAACCTTCGATGATCTTCCCTACGTTTCGGCTGGAAGGCCAGTTTATCTGCCTGGCGCACAGCGCGCAACAAAGGCAATACTACATGCCTTGCGGACGCATGGAGCGCCGGCTGTCGGATTTGTGAATGAATCCAAACTGCAGGCCAGGGGGGAAGAAAAGTCCCGCATCGCGCTTCTCCGGCAGTGGGTTGATGCGGGGATGATCCTTGGCAACCACACATACTCACATTCTGATTTCAACACGGTCACCATCGAGCAGTTTCAGGAAGAGATCGTCAAAGGCGGCATCATCACACGCCGCTTGATGGAGTCGAACCAGCCATACCAGCTATATTTTAGACACCCAATGACTCACACCGGCGACACGCAAATGAAAAAGGAAGCAATCGAACATTTCCTTGCCGCCCGCGGTTACAAGGTCACGCCGCACACGATCGAAAACTCGGATTTCATCTTCAATGCCGGTTATGTCAGGGCCCGGATGAAACGGGATGAAGCGACTGCCTCAAAGCTGCGCGAGTCTTATCTGGATTTCACTATTGCCGCGACCGAGTTTGCCGAACGCGTCTCGCCACAAATCTTTGGCCATGAAATACCGCAGACACTGATGCTCCACGCCAATGATCTCAACGCCGACTGTTTGAATGAATTGCTGGATCGCCTGGAAAGACGAGGCTATAGATTTGTGACTCTCGACGAAGCGATGGCGAATCCGGCATATCAGACGAAGGATTCCACCGTGAGCAGGACCGGCCCTACCTGGCTCTGGCGATGGATGAAGAGTATGGGATTGAATATCAGCTTCAGGGATGATCCCGAACCGCCACAATGGGTGCTCGATTTGTTCAATCAAAGATAATAAAAAATTTTCTACGCGTTATCGCGTTTTTCGTAAGGCACAACTTCTCCCAACTCGATATATCGCTTGAGCAGCCTGAGATACATCGCCCGGATGGATTCCCTGTTTTAGCCGGTGTGATATTTCGGAATTGGTCGTGCCATCGCTTAAGGGGGAAACCGACAGGCCCATCCCGCCAGAACGGTTATCGAAATTCAAACATCCTGTCTACAACACATTGAGGCAAAACTGCACCATGAATTGCCACCAGAGTTCGTATTACAAGCCGGGTCGGAACGCCTTGAATGTCGTCCACCAGGCGTGCGGGGTATTTGATTCCTGAAAGACCTTCTCAGACGCCATTGATTAAATCATGAAAGATATCCGCCATCACACCTCAGCCGCGAAACTCAGTTTATTTACTTTCCCATGCCAGATCATCGAGCTGAACGCCGAGTTTGCGAGGGTCAGTGGAGTTTTTCTCGACTTCCTTCGGAACAAACGTCTTATCGGTGGAGATCTTCAGGTCTGCGTAATCAGCGCCGCCCAACTGAGCCGCAGAGATGTTATAGATCTTTTCGATCCTGCCCGGAGTCGCGGTGAATTGTTCGAGTTTCTGCCCGTTGAGCGTGATGGTGATTGAAGGAGGAGTCGGGAAATAGCGCATCGGCACCTCCGCGACGAACTTGAGCACTGAATCCTTCCTGAAGTTCTTCAGTTTGACGCTGCCGGCTTCCCCCATCCAGCGCCACGAAAGATCATTCGGCCCCTTCTCCAGATTATAAAAACCCTCGGTGAAAACCACCTTTTCAACGGGCGTGGATGCGGGGCTCCCGTTTGGAGGTTCATCCTTGCCGCAGCCGCTAAAGAAAGCCGTCCCAATGAATATTAATGCTGCAAGAAAATTGATTTTGATTGAATACACTTTTGCTGTCTCCTTCTGAAAACGAGCCGGCTGCATCAGCGCTGCTTTAGCCGAGCAACCAGCTCCTCAAATTCATCATAATCGCGGATGTAATCATCCGGATCGTATTTATCCGAAGCGAGGACGAGTAATAGAGCGTCCCGTGAAAACTTGTATTGGATGCCCCAGACCATGGGCGCGAGGTGAACACCGACAGAAGGGCTGTCGAGATGCAGTTCTTCGCGATGGGTGCCGTCATCGACCACGAGGGAGCACTCCCCTCTGAGGCAGACGAGAAACTGATGAAGCTGTTTATGCGCGTGTTCCCCTCGAACTTCGCGGCTCGGCACATCGAAGACCACGAAGTAACGCTGCGGTTCGAAAGGCAGATTTTTGCCGATCTCACCGACAGAAAGATTGCCGCGCAGATCGGTGATGATCGGCATCTGATAGACCGTCACCCCGGTGACTCTGGGCGGATTCAATCCCGCCGTTTGTTGCTGGAGCGCAATAACGGCATTGGCTTCCAGACGCGGAGAATCGACATAGCCGATAATCTTTGCGGGGTTACCCACCACGGTCGCATTCGGCGGCACATCGTGAGTGACCACGGCGCCGGCGCCGATCATTGCCTTTCGCCCGATTGTCAGACCCGGCAGGATCGTCGCATTCGCGCCGATCGAAGCGCCTTCCCTGACGATCGTCCGCGAAAAGGCTTCCGGGTAATGCTTGCTGCGCGGAAACATGTCATTCGTAAAAGTAGCATTCGGGCCGATGAAAACATCGTCTTCAATCGTTATTCCATCCCACAATTGAACACCGCATTTAACCGTCACGCGATTGCCGATGCTCACATCGTTTTCGATAAAGACGTGATCGCAAATGTTGCAATCTTCGCCGATGACCGCTTTGGGCAGGATGTGCGCAAAAGCCCAGACACGCGTCCTCGCACCGATCGTTTCTGTTTCGACCAGGGCATGCGGATGTCTGAAATAATTGGTTTGAGAACTCATTTATTCATTGCCTGCGGCCCGGTATCTTCAGTTGGCGGGCAATCACAAAACCCGGCCGTCCTTTTGTATTCTCGAAAGTGCGCCAGACGTATTCGCCCAGCAAGCCGATGCCCAGGGAATTCAAGCCACCGAAAAACATGATGAGCAAAGCTGTAGCCGTATAACCCGGGACTTCGATCCATCCGGCCAGTTTCGCCATCAGGATAACAATGCCTAGAATCATGGACAGAGCAATTCCAATCACACCAATCAGGCTCATCATTCTGACCGGCAGATCGGAAAAGGCGAAGGCAGAGTCGAGCAAATACCGGAAGCGACGGCGAAAGCTCCAGGCGCTTGTTCCGTGTTGCCGGGCGCGACGGCTGTAACTCACTTCTCCACGCCGGAATCCCAGCCAGAAGATCAATCCCACCAAAGTCGTATTTCGCTCCCTGAGAGCCAGTAGTTGCGCGGCAAACTCGCGGGTACAGGCGAAGACATCCACTCCGCCGGGTGGAACCTCCTTCTGCACGATGAAACGGTAGGCCCTCCAGAAGATTGCAGAAAAGATCCTCTTCAACAATGGATCTTCACGTTTGGCCCGCGTGCCGACTACGACATCATACTCTCCGGTGATGAGCAACTTTCTGAAGTCGAGGACCAGTTCCGGCGGCTCCTGAAGGTCAGCCGCAATGACACCCAGATATTCGCCGCGCGCCTGTGAAAGCCCTGCAGTGATCGCCTGGAAAGACCCGAAGTTTCGACTCAGCGCAATCAACTGAGAGTCGAATTCCATGCCAGGCAAACTTGCTGCAAGCAATTGCTGGCATCGATCCGGGCTGCCGTCGATGACGAAGACGACTTCAAATGGCGCCTTCATCCGGCGTTTCACCTCGGTCAAAGCTTCCAGCAGCGCCGGAATCGACCCCTCGTTCTTATAAACCGGGATGACCAGCGAAAATAAGCGGCTCTCAGCATTCCCTGAATCTGTTGTATCTTCCTGCATTTTTTTATCCGTGTGCAAAAAATCGCATAACGGGATCAATTACCGATATCACATCCTGGTCCGTCATTTCCGGAAAACAGGGGAGGGTCAGAATCTCGCGGCAGGCCCGTTCAGTTACCGGCAGATCCGAGGCACTGATCAGCCGCCCGCGCTCGCAGGGCTGCCGGTAATCCGGCAGCGGATAGTGAACTTCGGAGGCGATTCCCTGACCTTTCAGATAAACCTGCAAGTCATCGCGCTTCTCAGTCCGGATCACGTACAGATGCATGACATTACCTTCATCGATGCCTGAAGGAGTCCTGATCGGAAGCGAGGCAAACGCATCGTTGTAGCGCCGTGCAATGGCCCGCCTTTTTTCATTCCACAGGTCAAGTCTGGGAAGCTTGACGGCAAGGATGGCGGCCTGGATCTCATCGAGCCGGCTGTTCCTGCCTCCGCCGACTTCGGCTACATACTTGCGGCTCCAACCATATTGGCGAAGTTGTTTGAGCCTGGCGGCGATGGCATCATCGCCGGTCACCATCGCGCCGCCATCACCCAAAGCGCCCAGATTCTTCGTTGGATAAAAGCTGTAACAGCCGATCTTGCCGAAAGTGCCGGCTTTTTTACCGTTTCGAGCCGCGCCATGCGCCTGTGCGCAATCTTCGATGACTGGAATCCGGTTATGACTTGCGACCGCCAGCAACTCTTCGATATCGGCCAACCGGCCGTAAAGATGCGTGACGATAATGGCCTTGATTGCAGGGCTCAGCTTTGCCTTGAGCGAATCGACCGACATTGTCAGTGAACCGTCATCGACATCGGCATAAACCGGTTCAGCGCCGGCGGCTCGAATCGCGGCAGTACCGTACATCCCGGCATTCGCCACAGTGATCACCTGATCTCCCGGCCCGATATCCAAAGCCTTGAGCGCCAGCTCGAGAGCCTCAGTGCCGTTCGCAACGCCAACGCAGTTCCCGATCTCGTTCCATTGTGCAAACTATCTCTCAAACGCCTCCACTTCCGGCCCCAGAATGTACCAGCCCCGCTCGAGCACGCGATTCACCGCCGCACGAATTTCGCCGTCTATCGCCTGGTTATGTCGCTTAAGTTCGTTGATTAATAGCATTGGAAGCGATTTGATTTGACTACACCCGGATTGCTCATCACCATAAAGACTGGTAAAAATATCATCACCAACCACGAGAGGCAACGCAGTTTTTTTGATTTATCCAATGAAGAATAACACACGAAAAGAAATTGCCGCATTTGCAGTGCTGATATTGCTGTGCCTTGCAGTCATGTTCTGGGCGCTCGACCTCAGGAATGCACTGCTGAAAGTGCCTTTCGGATATGCCGGAGACGCCAAAGCTATCATCAGCATGATGAAAGGCGTCATCGATAACGGCTGGTTTCTGCAAAACCCGTTTGTTGGCGCTCCCGGAACCCTGGATTGGCGCGACTATCCGATAGCCGACAATTTCAGCTTTCTTGTGGTCTGGATGATCTCGCTTTTCACCTCAAAATTCGGGGTCGTATTCAATCTCTTTCTATTATTGAACTACCTTCTGACCGCCGTGACTGCATGGTTTGTGTTCCGGCACTTCCGGCTCAATTATTACGTCAGCGCCTGTGGCGCGCTGTTGTACAGCTTTCTGCCTTTTCACATGAGTCGATCCCTGGGCCACGTAATGTATTCGGTCTATTTCGCCGTGCCGCTGGTGGTGATGATCGCGATCTGGGTAATGGCCGGAGAGTTGTCGCTTGAGAGCCGGAAAGAGGACCGCCGCAGGTTCAAGCGCAGACTGGCGATCTGTTTGATTGCCTGCCTGCTTGTCGCCTCAACCGGCGGGTTCTATTTTGCGTTCTTTGGAAGCTACCTGATTCTCATGGCCGCGATCTTCGCCGCAATAGAGTATCGAAGCATCAGGCAACTCGTACTGCCGATATCACTGATCTGCTTCATTGTTCTGACACTGGCCATCAACGTCTCTCCAACCCTGATTCATCTGGCAACCAAAGGCAACATCAATGTCGTTGAACGGAGCCCCGCCGATGCTGAAATCTTCGGCTCGAAACTGGCTCAGCTTCTGCTGCCGATCGATAATCACCGTGTCCGGTCCTTCGCATTCATCAAGCGGCAATACCAGTCCAATCCGCTGATAAACGAAAATAGCGATTCGACACTGGGCATTGTCGGCGCAACAGGTTTTGTTACGCTTCTGGGCTGGCTGCTTTTCCGCAGGCGAAAAAATCCTGAACCCGAGGCCGGGCTTCGATTCGAGATCTTCGATCATCTGAGCATCCTCAATATCGCGGCATTCCTGCTCTCAACCATAGGCGGCATCGGTTCGCTCTTTGCGCTTTTCGTCTCTCCGGCCATCAGAGGCTACAACCGTATCGTTGTCTACATCGCTTTTATCTCAATCCTTGCGTCCATGATTATGCTTGAAAAAGCGCTGGCCAGGTTGCCTCGCGGAGGAAGGCGCAGCGCAATCGGACCTGTACTTACCCTGCTTTTGTTGTGCATCGGCCTGCTTGATCAGGTGACAAACCATGCCCGGCCCAATCATCTTCAGCTCAAAAATCTCTTTTACCGCGATCAACAGTTCGTCCACCAGATAGAAAACCGGCTGCCGCCCGGCGCCATGATCTTTCAACTGCCCTTTGTCCAGTTCCCCGAGAGCAGGCCGCCTGCCAGAATGCAGGATTACGATCACTTTCTGGGTTATATGTATTCGCAGAAACTGCGCTGGAGCTATGGCGCGATGAAGGGCAGGTATGGAGATATGTGGCAGCAGGAGATCTCCGGCCGACCCTCACCGGAAATGATAGAAGCCGTTGCTCGCTCGGGTTTCACAGGCATCTGGGTTGATCGCTTCGGTTATCAAGATGCGGGAGCATCCATCGAACAGGACATCACTTCAATCACAGGCGCCCAGCCCGCCGTCAACTGGGAAAGCCGCATCTCGTTTTTTGATATTCGCGATTACATAAACCGGCTGAAAAGCGCTGAGAGCAGCGAAGCCTGGCAGGCGAAATTCGACGCGACTACCCATCCGGTTCTGGCCACCTGGGGATTGGGTTGCTCGGGCATTGAAAGTAACGAGAAAGAGAACTGGCGCTGGTGCGCGCACATCGGAAAGATTCGGATCATCAACGATTCGTCCCAGCCGAAACGAGTCATTTTTGAAGCATCATTCAATTCAAGCAACGATTCGACCCTGACTATCAACAGCGCTTTTCTCAATGAAAAACTGAGTCTCAAGCAGCAGCCACTCGAATTCTCAAGAGAGATCCTGGTCCCTCCCGGCGAGCATACCCTTGAATTCAACTGCAACGGCAAACCTGCTTATGCGCCGGGCGACCCGAGAGTACTGGTTTTCAGAGTGAATAATTTCATATTGAGAAACCCGTAGTGGTAACTGATACTGTTGGCGAATTCACGCAACAGTTCATAAGGGCCAAAGGCACCGGGGGTAATCTCGGCCAGATGTAATAAAATCATTCGAATGTTCGATATGATAGGCGCAAGGCGGGCAGGCTTGAGTGAGCCGGCCTGCTCAACAGGAAACCCTTCGACGAGTCGTTATATGGTTCTCAAATACATAGCTGGCGAGGCAGCCGAGATAACGTTCGAAGCCTTCTGCGCCTACGATTATCATTTCCGGTCGATCACGCGGCGGGCCCGCTCGCGCTTCAGGTACTGCGCCTGGTCCGAGGCGCAAGGCGACGAGCAGGAAAGGCTCAACATCTACCAGCGGGTGGTCGATTCGGCGGTCGAGGGATTGCGCGCGGTGCTCGGAGCCGACCCCTTCCCGCGCGAGTTTGGGATCGAGATGCGCAGGGCCTACAACGAGTTGATCGCCGACCGGCCCGACCCTCAGATAGCCGAGACCTTCTACAATTCCGTCATTCGCCGCGTCTTCAGGATTGTGGGCGGCGATGCCGCGATTCAGTTCGTGACTAGCGACCATGCCTACTGCAAGGAAGCGACTGGGAACGTCTTCAGATCCTACGAGGAGCCGCTGATCACCCCGGACCTGATTGCCGGCATGGTACACGATCTGAACCTCCACACCCGCTTCCGCGATCTGGAACTTGATTCGCGTCTCTGTGCCGAGGCGATCCGCAAGGATCTAGGCGAAGCCGGAGCCGCCGGCGGCATCCGCGCGATCGAGGCCGCCAGGAGTGTCTTCTTCCGCAACAAGGGGGCCTATCTTGTCGCCAGGATCCGGCTGGAATCGGGCGAACTGGCGCCGCTCATCCTGGCGATCGTCCACGATTCCGACGGAGCTCATATAGACGCGGCGCTGACGCGCCAGGACGAGGCAAGCAACGTCTTCAGTTTCACGCAGGCCTATTTTCAGGTAGAGACGAAATTCCCGGGTGAACTGTTGGCCTTCCTGCACTCGATCATGCCGTTCAAGACGCGCGGCGAACTCTACAACTCGATCGGGTATGACCGGCATGGCAAGACGGAACTCTACCGCGATTTGATCCGCGAGCTGGAAGTCCCCGATGCGCGCTTCGTCTATGCCGAGGGCAAGCGGGGAATGGTCATGATCGTCTTCACGCTGCCCTCATATCCGATTGTCTTCAAGCTGATCCGGGACCGGTTCAAGCCGCCGAAGCAGACCAGCCGCGAGGAGGTCATGCAAAAGTACCGGCTGGTCTTCACCCACGACCGGGTGGGCAGGCTGGCGGATGCGGCCGAGTTCGAGCACCTGCAGTTCCGCCGGGAATGCTTCGAGCCGGCGCTGCTCGAGGAGTTGCTGGAGGAGGCGGGCAAGAGCGTCCTGGTCGAGGGCAACCGCATCATCCTCAAGCACCTCTACACCGAACGGCGGGTCAGGCCTCTCGATGTCTATCTGGCCGAAGCCGGCGAGGCCGCGGCCCACGACGCGATCATCGATTGCGGGCGCGCGATCAAGGACCTGGCCGCCACCAACATCTTTCCCGGCGACCTGCTGCTCAAGAATTTCGGCGTAACCAGGCACGGCCGGGTCATTTTCTACGATTACGATGAACTCTGCCTGCTGCACCAATGCAATTTCAGGGCGATGCCGCCCGCGCGGTCCATTGATGACGAGATGTCGCCGGATCCCTGGTTCAGCGTCGGGGAGAGCGACATTTTCCCCGAGGAGTTCGTCAAATTGATGATCCCGGCCGGCCCGCTGAGGGAGGTCTTCAAGGCCCACCACGGAGACCTTTTCGATTGGGAGTTCTGGCGGGAGATTCAACGCAAACACCAGGCCGGAGAGATCATGGATGTCTTCCCCTATCGGAATCACAGGCGGCTGCATCTGTCTTAGAATCAAGATTTTTACAAAAATTGTTTGTAACTGCTCAGCCCCTGACCTGACTTTGGCCTGCTCCGCTTTAAGATCTGGAAGTAAACTTATCCGGATCAGAATCGTGGGCTAACGTCAGGGGCGCATGGCCATACGAGCGGGACCGCAGGCGTCCCGCCTGCGTGTATCGGCAATTATTCCAATTGAAATTCTCGAGTTCGACTTTTGCGATTGTTCGCAGGCGGGACGCCTGCGGTCCCGCTCGTATTTTGATTCTGTAATTTCCGACAATCTACCAAAGGATGAATTCGCCAACAGTATCAGTTACTGGTGTTACGCAAACGGAGAGATTAGCCATGTCAATGAAATGGGATGAATTCAAAGCTTTTGCTCCAGCATTAGCTGAATCAGGTGAAAAGCTGTTTGAGCGCGTCGGAGTAGTGCTGGTCGGTACGATCCGCAAGGACGGTTCGCCGCGCATCAGCCCGGTCGAGCCGCTCCTGGCCGGTGGCGAACTTTATCTGGGCATGATGCCGGAATCTCTCAAAGCTCTGGATTTGCTGCGTGACGGACGTTGCACAATCCACAATGTCATCAGTGACAAGAACGCACCCGAAGGCGAGTTCAAAGTCAACGGCGTTGCTCGCAATGTGCTGGATGACGCCGAACGACGGCTTTATTGCGACGAACTGAAGAAAAAGATGGGTTGGAGCCCTGAAGGGATGCCATTTCATCTGTTTGCCGTGCAGGTGCAGAGCGCCGGATTGTTTCAAACCGCCGACGATCAGATGGGCCGTATAGTTAGACGCTGGCGGGCCGGCGGCCAGGTCGAAACATTCCGGCAAGGCATTGACGGCAAATTAGTTCAGTTTTAGCTTGAAAACCTGACTAATCCGGGAGTTCTGCATCGCTCTGTTCCACCCGCGTAATATCAATGTTTCCCATGATACTCAGTCGTCGGTTGGAGAGATAACCATACACCTAATCACTGGCGCCTATGCGTTGCCGGAGAAATAAGTATCAAGGATCTGGAGTTTTTACCTTTGACAGGAGAATGCGGGGCAGGAAGAGTTGAATTCTTTTTCTGTCCTGATTTTCCCGTCTGACATTTCCAGCCCGGTATTCGTGATACAACCGATTCAATTAAGAACTGATGTTACGCAAATAAGTATTTCTGAATCGGTTTGACAAGTTCTTTTGAAGGAATTCAAACACCCGGCGAAGCCGGCGGACAGATGATAGCCCGCTTCGCGCACTTGTGGGCTAGTCAAATCAAAATAAAGAATATTCCGTGCGTAACATCAGTCATTAATTATCTGGAGAACAAGAAGAATGAAGAGAATTTTGAGAGCCACATTGATGCTTATCTGCCTTACGGGACTTGTCAACCCATATGCCGCGCAAAGCGTCAAACGTCCTCCAAACATTGTAGTGATCCTGTGCGATGATCTGGGTTACGGCGACATCGGAAGCTTCGGAAATCCAACGATCCGCACGCCGCATCTGGATCGAATGGCGGCGGAGGGTCAGCGCTGGACCAGTTTTTATGTCGCGGATTCCGTCTGCACACCGAGCCGCTCGGCTCTGCTGACCGGCCGGCTGCCGATTCGCACCGGAATGTTTTCCGACACGCGCCGCGTGTTGTTTCCCGATTCCGCCGGCGGACTGCCCCAGAGTGAAATCACCATTGCCGAATTGTTGAAAACACGCGGCTATGCGACGGCAGCCATCGGCAAATGGCATCTGGGTTTTCAACCGGAGTACCTGCCGATGAAGCAGGGTTTCGATTCCTATTTCGGCATTCCATACTCGAACGACATGGACGCGACCTTCAGGTTCAGCACGAGGGATGAGTACGTCAACTTCATGAAAAATCCGAAAATCGCGTACTGGAATGTCCCCTTGATGCGCAACGAAAAGACCGTCGAACGGCCGGCCGATCAGACTACGATAACGAAGCGTTACACGGACGAAGCGATCAAGTTCATCAGTGCGAATAAAAATCGCCCATTCTTCCTTTATCTGGCCCACTCGATGCCGCACATGCCTCTGTTCCGCTCGAAAGAGTTCGAAGGCAGAAGCTCGCGCGGGCTCTACGGCGATGTCATCGAAGAGCTGGACACCAACGTCGGCCGGGTGCTGGAGACGCTGCGGCAGTTGAAACTCGACCGCAACACACTGGTTATCTTCACCAGCGACAATGGGCCATGGGCGCTCTTTGACGAGCAGGGAGGTTCTGCCGGGTTGCTGCGCGGCGCCAAAGGCGGCACATACGAAGGCGGCATGCGCGAGCCGACGATTATCTGGCAGCCCGGCACGATCAAACCCGGGGTCGTAACCGGCATCGGATCGACGCTGGATCTGATGCCGACGTTCTCCAAACTTGCCGGAGTGGAGGCGCCGAAAGACCGCGTGCTGGATGGTTATGATCTGAGCGGTGTCCTGCACGGCAAAAGCTCCAGCCCGCGCAAGACTATGTTCTATTGGCGCGGATCAAAGCTTTATGCTGTGCGCCACGGAGCATTCAAAGCCCACTTCATCACCAAATCGGAATATGGCAGCGACCCGGAAGTCGTGCACAATACACCTGTGCTTTACAACCTCGATGTCGATCCATCTGAAAAGTTCGATGTGGCCCCGCAACATCCGGAAGTGATTGCCGAAATCCGCCGGATCGCCGAAGCGCACAAAAAGGCAATCCCGCCCATCGAAAACCAGCTTGATAAACGAGTGCCTTCAACCAGTGGGAAGTAGCTATATTAATTTTCAGCCGCTCAGAAGTTCAAGTTTCGCCGATTACTTAATCGTGGATTTTTGATAAAGCTTGAGCTCTCAACGGAACTTCGACAATCTTCCCAATCCCAGCCTTCCTTGACCTGTCTAACCTGCCATGTGATTATTTTTCTTTTGGCAGCGTGGCAAAATGCTGTCCTATTCAAACCTGGAAGGTCGAAAAAGCCTATATCTGATGCTTGATCCTGAACTGATATTATCGTTGTTCGCCGAAGACCTGCCGAAGCCTGAGCATTGGGAGTCCCGGTACCCCATGCGCAACCTGCCGCCCGGCGCGATAGTCACCCGCTTTGGCCCGAGCCCTACCGGATTTTTACACACCGGCGGCGTCTACACTGCGAACGTGGCAAAAAATCTGGCGCGCCATTCCGGCGGAGTCTACTTTGTCCGCATCGAGGACACTGACCAGGCGCGTGAAGTGGCCGAATCGCGGGCGCAGTTTGCGAGCGCGTTCGAGTTTTTCTCGATCCAGTCGGACGAGGACGATGAGACAGGGCAATACGGCCCCTACGAGCAGTCGAAGCGGAGCCTGATTTATCACACATATGCGCGTGACCTTTTGCTGCGCGATCAGGCTTACCTTTGTTTTTGCACCCGCGAAGAGTTGACTGAGCTGACTGAAAAACAGCAGGCGGCCAAGGTGGGTTCCGGATACTACGGCGAATGGGCAATTTGCAGACATCTTTCATCTGATGAAGTAGCGCAGCGTCTGAATGCCGGTAAGACCTACACCGTTCGTTTCCGTTCGCAGGGTGACGAATCCAGACGCATCTCATTCGAGGACCTTATTCGCGGCCAGATTGAAATGCCGGAAAACATTCATGACATTGTCCTGCTCAAGAGCAGCGACCAGGATCCGAGGCTTCCGACTTATCACTTTGCGCACGCCGTCGACGACCACTTGATGCGTGTCAATGTCGTGCTCAGGGGCGAGGAATGGATATCTTCGGTGCCCGTCCACCTGCAGTTGTTTAAAGCGCTGGGATTCGACCAGATTCCATACGCGCATATCGCGCCGCTGATGAAAATGGACGGCACGAGCCGGCGAAAGCTGAGCAAGAGAAAAGACAGCGAAGCGAACGTCGAATATTACATCTCATCGGGCTACCCTGCCGGCGCGGTGCTCCATTATCTGCGGGGCCTTGCAAACAGCAGACTGGCCGAGATGAGCTTTGAAGAATCGGCCTCTGCCCCGATCAGGCTGAGCGACTGCGGCGTAGCCGGGCCTATTTTCGATCTGGTGAAGCTCGGCTCCATCAGCCGCGAATTTATCGCTCACTTGTCGGTCGATGAGGCCTTCGATGGGTTGATGACCTGGGCTCAGAGCTATGATCCTGAATTGGTCGAGATCCTGTTGGCTGATAAGGATCTAACGCATCGACTCCTCACTCTGGAACGGGAGCCCGGGGCGATACAGCGAAAAGACCTGGCAAAGTGGGACGAATTCCGTTCAGTTTACGGAATCTATTTTGCAAGCCTGTTCACACCTGTGATGGATCCAGCCGACCCGCGATTTGGCAAGGTTGAAGCAGAGATGGTTCGATCGCTGGCGCGGGATTTCGCGGATGGATATCAGCACACATCCGATAAAGACGCCTGGTTCGAGCAGATTCGCGCACTGGCGGCCAAACACGGGTTTGCACCCACTGCCGGAGTGTATAAAAAAGCGCCTCAGGATTTCGCAGGCTCCATCAGCGATGTCAGCAATGTTATCAGAATCATCCTTACCGGCCTGACACAAAGTCCGGAATTGTTCAGAGTGGCACAGGTAATCGGCCGCGAAGAAGTGCTGAGGCGTGCTGGATCTCTCGCCTGATGTCCCAAAAAGTTTTTTAAGCAGGAGTTAATAGAAAGAAATGAACTCGTTGGAACCCAACTCCGGCGCGATGCCGGAAGAATCATCGGAACGGTCCAATTTTATTCGCGACATCATCATCCAGGACATAGAGTCCGGCAAACATAGCGGGCGGGTGCAGACTCGTTTTCCGCCCGAACCAAACGGCTACCTGCACATCGGCCATGCGAAAGCGATATGCCTGGACTTCGGGCTGGCCGCGGAGTTTGGCGGTAAGTGCAATCTGCGTTTCGACGATACCAACCCGTCCAAGGAAGAGACCGAGTACGTTGATGCCATCATGGAAGACGTCAAATGGCTGGGATTCCAATGGGATGGGCTGTTTTATGCTTCCGATTATTTCGAGCAGCTTTACGAATGGGCCGTCCAGTTGATCAAAGCGGGAAAAGCCTACGTCTGTGATCTGACTGCGGATGAGATTCGCGAATACCGCGGCACCTTGACTGAGCCAGGCAAGGAAAGCCCCTATCGGAATCGCCCCATCGAAGAGAGCGTTGACCTGTTCGAGCGCATGAAGAAAGGTGAATTTCCGGACGGCTCGCGGACACTTCGCGCGAAGATCGATATGGCATCGCCGAATCTGAACTTTCGCGATCCGGTGATGTATCGCATCCTGCATATGGATCACCACCGGACCGGCGATCAATGGTGCATCTATCCGATGTACGATTATGCGCACGGCCAGTCGGATTCGATCGAGCAGGTGACACACTCTATCTGCACGCTCGAATTCGATAATAATCGACCTCTGTATAACTGGTTCATCGAACAACTCGGCATTTTCCCATCGCAGCAATTCGAGTTCGACCGGCTGAGCATCACCTTTACCCTGCTCAGCAAGCGCAAGCTGTTGACTTTAGTTCAGGAAGGTCACGTCTCGGGCTGGGACGACCCGCGAATGCCTACGCTAACCGGCATGCGACGTCGCGGCTATACCCCTGAAGCAATCCGCAACTTTTGCGCGAATATCGGTGTTTCAAAGACTAATGGCGTGACGCAACTGTCGCACCTCGAATACTTCCTCCGTGAAGATCTGAATAAGCATGCGGCGCGTGTCATGGCCGTATTGCGGCCGTTGCGCGTAGTCATAGACAACTATCCTGACGACGTGGTTGAAGAGATGGACGCCGTCAACAATCCCCAGGATGAGAGCGCGGGATCCCGCAAGGTTCCATTTTCAAAAGTCCTCTACATCGAACAGGAAGATTTTCGTGAAGACCCGCCGAAGCAGTTCTACAGGCTTTCGCCGGGCCGCGAGGTCCGACTGCGTTATGGCTATCTCATCACCTGCACGAGTGTCGTCAAAGACGCGGATGGAAATATCGTCGAGCTGCATTGCACCTACGACCCGGAAACCCGCGGCGGCAACACGCCCGACGGACGCAAGGTTAAATCCACAATCCACTGGGTCTCGGAGGCGCACGCCGTAGACGCCGAAGTTCGCCTCTACAACAACCTCTTTACCAAAGAAGATCCGAATGAGGTCGAGGAAGGCCAGGACTTCACCTCCAACCTCAATCCGGATTCACTTGAAGTATTGACTGGCTGTAAGGCCGAGCCGTTTCTGCTCGACACTGTCCCCGGCACTCGCTATCAGTTCGAGCGAATTGGCTACTTCTGCGTCGATCGGGATTCAACTCCAGGAAAGCCTGTCTTCAACCGGACCATCGGTCTGCGTGATACCTGGGCCAGGATCGAGCAGCGCGAGAATAAATAAACCATTTCTCCTTTAATATTTTTTGTTTTACTGTGGAAAGTTCATTGTTACCGCTTTACAATCTCCCCATAAATCCCAGGCAGGATAAATGGCTATGAGCAAAGATTACGTCACTAAAATAGAAGTTGATCAAGTTGAGGCATATCGGATTGTCGACAGCCGTGTCTCTCTTGATTCAGTCGTCTATTCATGGCTGCAGGGAGATTCGCCTGAGACAATTGCCGATAATTTCCCAGTGCTGACGCTTGAAGTAGTTTATGGAGCAATTGCATTTTTTCTTGCAAACCAGGAGATGATTGAAGAATACCTCCGCCACAGCGAACGGCAATCTGAAGAGATCAAACAACAGTGGCGGAATAGCAACTCCGCTCTCTACCGACGGCTTCTCACACTTAAAGAAGAACGCAAAAAACAGGTTGCCTGACGCTGCCGACGAAATTAACGAAGATAAGATTTCAAGGCGATTATGATTTGAAACGCGCTATCATCGCGGGTGTTAAGCGCCGCCAGTCTGAGATAGATTTTCGGAATGCAGATGATGCGCTACTGCATGGCGTGGAAGATGAGAAAGTTCTTGCCATTGCCGCTCGCGACGGTCGTATTCTTGTTTCACACGACCGCAACACCATGCCAGTTCACTTCACTAATTTTATTTCAAATCAGGATAGTCCTGGACTCATCCTAATTGAGCAAAGTCTGCCGGTGAGAGATGCCATTGAGGAAATACTTTTGATTTGGGAAGCGTCTGTAGCTGAGGAATGGACGAACCGGCTTGAGTTTATTCCACTGTAATTCTTGAACGAATGAGTGAATCGATAGGAGTTCTGCTATTCTCGAATTCGTTCATCAAATCTTAAACAAGAAAAGTGATACCACCCGATGAGCAAACAAATATCCCGTCGTGAATTCGTTGCCTCGTCTCTGACCGCCGGCGCCACAATAGCCATGACGTCTCGCGGTTCGTCACAGGCCGCGCAATCTCCAGCCAAAAAGATCGTACTTGCAGTTGCGGGCGTCCGCACCGGCAGCCCCGGCGGCAGCGGCCGTGGGCCCGAACTGATAAACAAGTTCGGAGTGCTGCCCGGCGTCGAGTTCAAATACGTGATTGATGTGGATCGTCGTTACCTGGCGCCGGCTGCGGCGATTGCCGAGAAAGCCCAGGGGAAAGCGCCGAAGATGGAAACCGATTTCCGCCGCGTCCTGGAAGACAAGGAAGTCGACGGGCTGCTCATCTCGACGCCGGATCACTGGCACGCGCCGATGGCCATCATGGCCGCGAAAGCGGGCAAGCATGTCTACGTCGAGAAACCGTGCAGCCACAACCCGCGCGAAGGAGAAATTCTGGTCGAAGTTGCGCGGAAATATAAGCGGCTCGTGCAAATGGGCAGCCAGCGCCGTTCAATGGTCAACGTTCAGCAGATGGCTCAGGAAATCCAGGAAGGTGTGATTGGCAAGCTCTTCCTTGCCCAATGCTTCTATTCTCGGCGTCGCCCGCCGATCGGCTTTGGGAAAAAGGTCGCGCCGCCCGCCGAGCTGGATTGGGATTTGTGGCAGGGGCCGGCTCCGCGGACGGCCTACCGCGACAACCGTCATCCATACAACTGGCACTGGTTCTGGAACTGGGGCACCGGCGAAGCGCTCAATAACGGCGTGCATCTGCTCGATGTCGCGCGCTGGGCGATGAATGTCACGTACCCGACAAAAGTCAGCTCGTTCGGCGGCCGCTGGCACGACGTCGGTCTCGATGACTGGGAAGCGCCCGACACGCAGGAGATCCAGCTCGAATTCAGTTCCGGACGCGGAATCTCGTGGTTTGGCCGTTCTGCCAGCACCTACGGAGCCCCCGGTTACAAAGCCAACGGCATCGTCTTCTTCGGCAGCAAGGGAACCATCGATTACGACGGAAGCGGGACCTATACCGTTTACGATCTCGACAACAAGCCGGTCAGGACAGTCGGCGGAGTCAAAAAAGGCAACCTGGCGAACAGCGCCGATCCGGGTCTTGACGAAAACCACGCGCAGAACTTTGTCGAGGCCATTCGCGGCAACGCGAAACTCAACGCGCCGATCGAGCAGGGACATATCAGCACTCTGCTTGCGCAGTTGGGAAACATCGCCCATCGCACCGGCCGCAGCCTGAAGACCGATCCGACCAACGGCCACATCATCGGCGACCCGGAAGCGTCCAAACTATGGACACGGGAATACGAACCCGGCTGGGAACCCAAAGCCTGACAGGATCATTATGAAACCCCTCGCCATGGACCAAATTCACGATTCATGGCGAGGAGTTTCATAAAAAAACTCGCAGGAAGGAATATCCCGCATACCATCTTGAAATCAGCTTTTTCCGCTCAACGGCGCGACGCGCCACCGCCCCCAGGCAACAACCGCCGAAAGAACCCCGACAACGAACGGTAAAATTGCAATTGCAGCCTGGCCACCCAAAATTGTTGTCACGGTTGCGCCTATCATGATGATCACCAGTCCGGCAGCCGCAAGCGGAGTCAGTCCCGGGCGAATCCTGAGCAGCCCGGGCAGCACCAGACCGATCCCTCCGAGCACCTCGCATACTCCGATAAAGCGCAGAAACAGTCCGGGCAGTTGAACCGGCCCCTTCATCTGTTCAATCGGGACAATCAGTTTCATGCTGCCTGCGAATAGGAAAATAAGCGCCAGAATCACCTGAATGATCCACAGCCCATAATGCAATTTTCGGGAAGTCCCGTTTTGTTCAGTCACGATTTTTCTCCCTTATTATTGTCAACCGCGGAAGATAAATTATCATCTTTCGCTTTCCGTTGATTTCCTGCAATAGCAGACCAAAAAAATATCCGTGAGGACCAAACTTAATTATTATGGACGGAATTTGGAAATTAATGGTACACCCATTTCAAATAGTATGAATCAGAAACGACGTTGATGCTGTCCGCGCCGAACGGTAGTGTAGATAGTGGCAGTCGCCTTTCTACTGGGCGGCGTTTATCCTGCAGGGCGAGTGGAAGTAAGAGAGATCTCCCTTTGCCTTGCCAATCTTGTTGATCGAACAAAGGAGTAAGAATGGTGAATACCAGATCTATCGCAAGCTCGTTCTTCCTGGGAGTATTCCTGGTCTTCTTTTTACGCCAAATGTTTTTGCCCAGATCGAATCATTCGACGGAAAACCGGAATTCAAGGAAGGAACCGATATGGGTTATTTCATATGGCACGAGGGAGACACCTGGAAACTGCGCTGGACAACAATGGGACAGAGACGTCATTTTACCGGCCACGTGACGGCGGAGGACGGAGAGCTTAAATCGCTCAAACGGATCGACGTGGAATCAGAACTAAAAGTAATCCGGCCTGGCCGGGCTCCACGCGTTGCCGTCGGCCCGCGAGGCCGTGTCTATCGCCGGGGAGGGGCTGCGCCGGTCGTTGTGGAAAAGAAAGAGGACAGGTTCGAAAAAGATGGCGACAGGCGGATCAACTTCTCCACCTTCACCGATGACGATATCGATGGCTTCGATTTCAAGGTGGATAAAAATGTCACTGCCCTCCGCTTCATGCTGGAGATCAATGGAAAGGCTCTCCCCCGATTCATCGAAACCGGCCGGAATAATCAGCATCCTCCCGGCGTACCCTTTGTTGTCAAATTACGCTGAGAGCGAGTCGCAGGGGGGAGAATTGAGCCCCTCCCCCGCCGATCTGCTTTGTCCCTGGCCCGGTATCTGCTTCAAATTTCGTAATCAGGACAAAACCCGTTGGGAAGTTTTTCAATTCATCGAGAGTTGGTACAATCCACATCGTCGTCACTCAGGAATTAATTATCAATCTCCGATCAACTTCGAACGAAGATATCAAAGGGGGGGGGTGGCATAACCACCCAAGACAAAAACTGTCCACTAGATCGGATGAAGTTCAGTTTGAGCGGACAATCTGGGAAAATGATTCCATAAAGCAGCCCTTTCCCTGCTGATTTACAGTTTGATATTTTCCCGGGGTGGCGGAGGATGACGGTTGAGAAGTAAAGAAATAAGGCAGCTTCTGGAAGCTGCCTTATTTCTTGTAATGCGCCCGGCATGACTCGAACATGCGACCTTTTGGTTCGTTGCCAGACGCTCTATCCACCTGAGGTCTGGACACGATATTGAAGAAAAGGAATTTTCATCTGTGCCAAAAATAATTGGCACATTTCGCAGGCCGCGGTAGCTGACCCAGTGTATTGACATTGAGACAAACATTCGAATTCCGCTGGCGGCTGAGGCTTTACTTTTGGCTCCCTGAAATCGCATTCAAGATCTTCAGCTTTAATGATTCATCATCTTCGTTGCCGTGCAGAATCGCCGCCACCCACTCTTCAAGCAACTCTTTCGAAATTGACCCGGCGGCTACGTGATAGCTGATATTTTCCGACTCTCGGATAAATGTACCTACTATCGGGGCGGCGCGGGTGGGGCAAGCGTTCCGCGAACTTCGGCGCAAAGGTGCATCTTTCGTGGTCGGGTTCTCTTCTGTTGTTTGGAGACGCCCGCGGTCCAGTCCAGGCGGGGTTCCGCCGCGCCGACGTCAGTTGTTTCGTGCCGCGGGGGGGGCCGCCCTCCTTTCATCCTCGCCGGCTTCCCGCGTTCCATTTTGCTCTCCGCCGACTCCGCTGAGCGGGTAACTATCCAGGTGCGATGTCGCGAACGCGCGCTGGCCCTTGTGCGGGCTCCGGCGGTTTCCGAGCTGCTGCTCGACTCAGAGAACATCCACAGGTAAGTTTTCCGCCCGCCGCCTTTCGCAAGCGGCAAGCTGCGGCCCGAGGTTTCGGAAGCGTTCCCGCTGTCTTTCCAGATTTTTCGGGGGCCCCTGGATGCTGCGTGATCTTGTCGGTATAAAGGGGTTTGAAATTACCCTGCACGCGGCATCCGTAAACTGCTTTCGGTAATTTTCCTCCACGAACCAGGACTGCAGAAAATCCTCATCCCGCTGATTGATGTACTTTGTCCCCCCGCCAGTTCGCTGATTAATAGTATCAATGACAATATCGAGAATGGCTTGGCGCAGCAGTTTGGCCCGCTCGCTTTCAGAAACCAGCATGGCCAGGTTTAAGAACGCGCGGAAATCGAAAATCCCCATTTGGGGTGCCTTCGATATGTTGACGAAATCTGTTTCATTAACAGGCATCCCTTGAATTACTATCTTTAATGTTTGCAGTCGTTTACCCTTAACGACCTCGTACCCGTTTTGCCGCAACTCACCGCCATGCTTATCGATATAATTGTCGATTGTTCGCGGAGTCACTTCGAAAAAGCGGCTACCTGCTCTTTGAGCAATACCGTTTTGTCTTCGAATGGGATGCCCTGAATACCTGCCGCCTTTTCGATCTCGACCAGGGCGTAGGGATTATTCAGGATGTTCTGTCTGTCTATCGCGGAATTGGTCAGGTCTTTGCTCATTGTCAAACCTCCCCAAAAAAGTGCCGGCAGCAACGCTACAGGGTCAGAAAACACAAACGGCCACCTTACGGTGGCCATTTGTGTAGATGCGCCCGGCACGACTCGAACGTGCGACCTTTTGGTTCGTAGCCAAACGCTCTATCCAACTGAGCTACGGGCGCAAAATGAAGAAAAGGAATATTGCCATCTCATCGAAAAACTGTCAACCAATGCCACTCAAATCTTCAGGTGAAGCAAAGGTGCGTTGCCGGGGAAATCATGAAAATTAAGAAAAAATGATGGATGTGTCTATCGGTTGTTTTGTTTATTTCGTTTATTTCGTAATCTTTATCCATGAAGACCAAACCCGGCAAAGAGAGGCTCGACAAACTTCTGGTGGAGAGAGGTCTGGCGGAGACGCGGACGAAGGCACAGGCATTACCCGGCTGGAAAGACCTGCCTCGATATAGGGGCCTCTACGGGAGGCTTCACCGATTGCCTGCTGCAACGTGGTGCCGCGCGCGTGGTCGCCATCGATGTTGGCCACGGGCAGATCGACTGGAAGCTGCGCCAGGATGGCAGAGTCGAGGTCCGTGAAAACGTCAATGCGCGATATCTTCAGCCTGATGATTTCAATCACAGGTTTGATTTAGTCGTGATCGATGTGTCTTTTATTTCCCTGACGAAGATTCTGCCTGTGCTTCCGCCGCTGATTAATTCGGCTGCCATGATTGTGACTCTGATCAAGCCTCAATTCGAGGTTGGCCGCGAAGAGGTCGGTAGAGGCGGAATCGTCCGCGACGAGGCGGCTCAGAAGCGGGTTGTCGATGAGGTCATCGCCTGCGCACAGACGCTCAGGCTGAAAAGCGCGGGAGTGATCGACTCGCCGATCATGGGCGCCGACGGCAATCGTGAATTCCTTGCCTGTTTTGAGCTTGTCACTTCTTCTTCAAAGTAAACTGATTGATGAACGCGAGCCGATCGAACGACGTGCCATCGGGGCCGGTGGCTTCCACGCGAATTTTCAGAACAGGTTTTTTCCCGCCGGGAAGGTCAACTCCCAGAAAATAGGTTGATTTCATCATCTCCAGCAAAATATCGAGGCCGGGTTTGATTTCGTCGTTGGTGCGGCAGATGACGGCATTTCCGCCGGAGCGTGTCGATATGCGTTCGAGGCCGCTTTGATATGCGAGGTTCAGAGTATCGGCTCGGTACTCCAGATGAAGAATGAAGATGGGGACCGTGAAACGCGAGAGTGAATCTGACAGACGGCTGATTCTCTCAGAGACGGCGCGGTCGGAAAACCTGCGGCTCAAGTCGCCTGAGTCGCTGGAATTGATCACCGGGTTGAGATAATCGGCGCGGTAACTGGCTATGCCGCTGTCGCTGATGTACAGAATGCAGACTCTGACGCCTGACTTCTGCATCATTCCCTGGGCAATCGAAGAGACCTGTTCGAGAGTATCGAGCAGGCCGGCCCTGCCGGCAACTGTCACCTGCGCAAGCGACACATCGAGCGCAACCTTGTCTGATGTCGGTTCCTGCATAACCGACAAAGCATCCTGCGATTTCATCAGACCGACCCAGTAATTCGGCTCGATCTCCTTTATCTTTTCGGCGAGTGAGTTGCGGGCAATTTCGACGCGGGTGATATCGGCTACGGTGTCGAAGACTACGAGGAATATCGTCGGATTCGCGGGACCGTGAAAGCTTCTCAGCGGCGAGTCTTTATCATCGATGAGGACTTTGAAATTCTCTTTCCTTCCCTCGGTCCAGAAATTCCCGGGCTCAGCAGCAGCAGCAGGATGAAAACAGGATTACGAAACAGACGAAATAAACGAAACATACGAAAAAAGCCAAAGGATGAAAGAGCATACTTTATTCGATTATCTCGTCTATCAGAAGTTTCAAGCACATTGACCGTCCGCAAAATTTTCGTCTGTTTCGTTTATTTCGTCTGTTTCGTTATCTGTCTTTCTTTCCACTAAAACAGCAGTCTCAAACCCAATTGCATGACGCGGCCGCCGGTGGAGCCGATGATCCTGCCGGCGTTTGGATTGGGATTGGCTTCGTTGCCGATGCGAGTATCCGGGTTGTCGAGGTTCGACATGTTGGGGAAGTTAAAAGCTTCGGTGACGAATTCAATTGAAGTCTCGGCATTGAGTTCGATTCGTTTGGTCAGGGAGAGATGATGAAACTGCTGGCCGGGCCCGCGAAGCTGGGGGTGGGTGCGTGGGCCGTTGCCGGTGGTGAAATCATCGGGTTGAGTAAATGCATCGGGATTGAACCAGCGTTCCGGCGTCTGGTTATCGACCTTCGGATCGACGCCGGGGACCAGGTTGACTCGCAGGTTGTTGATGATCCCGCCTGATCTGTTGAAGAGCGGCCTGAGAATCAGCGGCAGGCCGCCGCGGGCATTTGTGATGCCGCTCAGGCTCCAGCCTCCGGCTACGCGACTCACCAGGTTGCCGTCATTGAGCAGCTTCCTGCCTTTGCCGAATGGCAGTTCAAAGGTATAGCTGACCTGGATTGATTGCGTGACATCTCCGGTTGAAAGCGACCATTCATCCCTGAGATTTGCGGGATCCTGCACCGCTCCGGAAGAATGGTTGTCCATGGCTTTGGCCAGCCTGTAGCTGAAGCGTCCGAAGAGACCTCCGCGAAGCCGTTGATCGAGAGTCACCGTCAAGGAATGACCTTCAAGGTCGCCCCCGGGATAGACGCCGCCGAGATCGAGGTTGCGATATTGAGGATACGGCCTCAACGAGTTCCTGAAGGCATCATCATAAAGTTGTTCGCGGAAGCTCAGATTCGAAAGAGGCACGGCATTGAGGCGAATGAAGCTGTCGACTAACTGATGAGACCCTCGCCAGCCGTTGTAGCGGGCTTCGATGGCCAGGGACCTTGGAAGTTCACGCTGGATGCTCAAACTCCATTGCTGCATGGCAGGCAGCACGCCCGAAACGTCAACAAAATCGGCATCGGTGCCGTTCGCCGCAGTCGGGTCTAGATAGGGCGGAATCGGGAAATTGTTCGGAACTCCCTGGCTCAGGTAAAAAGCCGGCTGCAACTGCTCGTTCGGCGATACGATGACCGCAGAGGCATTGAACCCCTGAGTGCCGAAATGACGGCCATAGAGAGGGTAGTCATCGAAATTGAGGCCGTAATTAAGCCTCAGCACCGTCTTGCGATCATTCCAGGGATTGATGGCCAGGCCGATGTTCGGTTCGATTGCAAAGGTCGCAGGTTGCAATCCCCTGCTTTTGCCGTCGCGTCCGGCAAAGACCAGCGCACCCGGCTTGTTGTTCGCCGGATTGATCTTGTCGAGCGAGACCGTCGACTGTCGATCGTACTTCTCGATTCGCGGAGTCGCATACTCGAAGCTCAGATTGAAACTGATCGTCACTCCGGGCATGACACGGTACTCATCGCCCGCATTCAGTTCGAAGAAATTCTTGCTGTAGTATGACGGATGAAGGACGATGCTCTGTTCGGCATAGCTCGCGAGTCCAAGTAAAAAAGAAGCGAAGTTGTTGCCGGTATTCCTGACGCCGGGAAGCCCCGTGATCGAGCTGTTGAAGAAGAACAAACCGGCGGGGTAATTCGGACTCAGCGAATTGACGTAGCTCCGCCTGGCGGTGCCGGTCATCCTGAAAGTATGCGCCTTGCGATTGATTGATAACGATGCGGAGCCGCTGTAGTTATAGGACCGGTCTCTGAAAACGGCCGTCCGCGGCCCGATTGAAAGATAGTTGCCGAAAAAGAACTTCGGAAAAAATTTTGAAAACAGCCCATTCAATCCAAGCTGCTGCGGGTAATCGGCATCCTCTCCCGCATCGAGTGAAGTAGTCTTTCCATAAGCCGCCGAGCCTCGATAAACCCAGATCACTCTCGGCGAGACATTATGAGTATCCTGAACCGTCAGGCTTCCGTTATCGAAGTTATAGCTCGGATTTCCGGAATTGGCCGGGCCAGGGAAGAATTCGGGCGATTTTCTCAATCCCCGGGAGGTATTGAAACTGACGCTCAACTGCTGCTTCTGTGTCAGCGTATGATCGACCTTCCCGATGACGCCATCAGCCCGGTTTTCAAAAGGCGAATTGATCCAGTAATTGTTCAACTGGAACGGCCCGACGTTTGTGTTGGCTTTCGGATAAAACCCGACCAGTTTTGCGGCAACCGGATCGAACCGGTTGAGCGGCAAACGATTGTTCGGGAAGGGATCGCGCAAATATTGGAGGTTGTCGATGGTCAACGGTTTCGCCGGGTCATATTTCGGATTGGGCCGCGTCGTTGCCGGGTCATAAATCACCAGCGGCGCTCCGGCGTTGTCGATCAGATCTGAAAAATCGCCGAGACGCTGGCTGTCTGTCGGCACCGTGAAGAGGGCGCTCTGCGCTATCCGTTCGCGCGTTCCCTCGAACGAGAAAGAGAAAAATGTTTTTCCCCGCCCGTTATAGGCCATGGGAACCCAAACCGGACCGCTGACTGTGAACCCAAACTGATTCCGGCGCAGAAGCGACTTGGTTCCACCTCGCTGTCTGACCTCGTGCGGCACCGCATCCATGAAATCATTTCGCAGGTTTTCATAAACCCGCCCGGTCAGTAGATTCTGTCTGCCTAGTGAACTGGACGTTCCCTTGCCTGATCCCATCTGGCCGATTTGAATGCGGAACTCCTCAAGGGCTTTCTGCAGCTCAGTCGGCCTTTTGCTGGTGCACTCAGTCTTCGATTTAACAGGATTTCCAGCATTCGGCCCCACCCCCTGATCATCGGCCTTCTGTTCTTCGGAATTTTCACTGGTTTCGGATTTTGGCTGCTGATCACCTGGCTGGCCGTTCCCGCCATTCAAATTCTGGCCATATACGGCCAGAGACATGATCAGGCTGCAAATGAATGCTAATGGTAAAAGGCGAAACAGAATCTTCCTATAAAACATGACCTTGAACTGCTCAAGTATAAAACGATCATCAATGGTTTTTTGGACCTGCAAGATCCGCGTAATACTGACCGGGAATTATGCCTTCTGGTCAGACCAAAGTGAAGAGAAAAAGAGTGATGAAGAAACAGGCGAAAAAAGTATGGAGTTCCGCCTTCAGGCGGAAGATTGTCTTGCCGAGCAATTCCGCCTGAAGGCGGAACTCCAAACCTGTTTCGTCATCCCGCTATTAATCCTTGAATTTTCAACAGCAAACAATTACTTTTGGCAGCGCATTAAATCAATTAACTACCAATCCAAGGAGCAATCTATGTCGGCAAGACTGCAGCGACGGTTAGTACAGTCAATGTGTCTGATACTGGTGATAACCGGATTTACACCCGCAATGGGGCAGCAGGGGCAGGGGCAGGTAAAGAGCCCTGCGACAGCGAAGGCAGCAGCGGTCAAGCCGCGTCTGGTTGTGGGCATCGTCATCGATCAATTCAGATTCGATTATCTTGAAAGGTTCGAAGACCAGTTCGGGCCTGGAGGATTCAAAAGATTTTTGAATAGCGGATCAGTCTTTGCGAATGCGAACTATCTGCACACGCCGACGTACACGGCATGCGGGCATGCGACTTTCATGTCGGGCACGACACCATCGATGAACGGGATCATCGGCAACGAATGGTTTGACCGCGAAAGCGGCAAGCGGATCACGAGCGTTTCGGACAGCACGGTCAAGCTGCTGGGCGGGCGAGAAGGGGCAACCGGAATGTCGCCGGGCAGGCTGATCGGTTCGACGCTCGGCGATGAGATAAAGCGCGCATCGATGGGCAGATCGAAAGTCGTTGGAGTCTCGCTCAAGGACCGCGCGGCCATATTGCCCGTGGGCAAGCGGCCCGATGGCGCCTACTGGTTCGATGCAAACACCGGCAATCTGGTTTCGAGCACTTATTATTTCAAAGACCTGCCGGACTGGGTTAAGAGTTTCAACCGCGAGATGCGACCGGATCGTTTCTTCGGCAAAAAATGGGAGAAGCTGTTGCCTGAGGCCGCATATAACCGATCAACGGCCGACGACATGGCTTTTGAAAAATCGTCGGTGGGAAACAAGTTCCCGTACACGATCAATGGCGGTGAAGAAAAACCCGGATCGCGTTTTTATAATCAGTTCGAATTGTCGCCGTTTGCGAATGACTATCTTGTCGATTTCGCCAAGACCGCGATTGTCAACGAAAAGCTCGGAACTGACGACGACACGGACCTGCTGACTATCAGCTTCTCATCGAACGATCTGATAGGGCATTACTACGGCCCCTACAGTCAGGAAGTGCAGGATGTGACGCTGCGGACTGACCGGGCGATTGCAGAGCTTTTAAGCTATCTCGATAAGAAGATCGGCCTCGATAAAGTCGTCGTGGTGCTGACGGCCGACCACGGAGTCGCTCCGGTTCCAGAGCAGGTCAGGGAGCTGGGTTACGGCGGAAGACTTGAGATAAAACCGGTAACCGATGCGATTGAATCTGCCCTGGATAAACGATTCGAAGACGATAAATGGATTCTCAGCGCGGTCAATGGAAACATCTATTTCGATGAATCAGTGATCGAGCGTCGCAAGGCTTCGATGCACGAAGTCGAGCAGATCGCATGCCAGGTGATCATGAAACAACCAGGAATGGCCGAGTGTCTGACGCGAACTCAATTGATGGGCAACAACATTCCGGACAATATGATCGCCCGCAGCGTGGCGAACGGCTTCCATTCGAGTAGAAACGGCAACATCATCCTTGTCCCGCTGCCGTACTACTTTTTCGGCGAGGGAGTGACGACTACTCACGGATCTCCATACAGCTATGACACTCACGTTCCTGTCTTGTTTTATGGATGGGGAATCGGAGCGGGAACTTTTTACGACGCCTGCAGCCCGGCTGATATTGCGCCGACTCTTTCAGCGTTGCTCAAAGTCGAGCCTCCGAGCAACAGCACGGGGAGAGTGCTCAGCGAGGCGTTTCGGAAGAAGAAGTAGGAGTTCAAAGTTCAAGGTTTAAGAGTTTAAAGTTGTTGGATCTCGAAAATACGAGAAGGGGCACAAGCGAAACGCTTGCGCCCCTGTTCGTTTGTCGAAGTCCCGATGGGTCTCGAAATACCTTAAACTCCCTCTTCGTTCTCCATTTCTTCGCTCTCTTCTTCTTCTTCTTCCGGTTCATCCTTGCCGCGGGAGGGGCGTTTGATTCCGAACTTATCGAGTCTGTACTGCATTGTGCGGAACGAGAGGCCGAGGAGTTTTGAAGCACGGGTAATGTTCCACCCGGTCTGCTCCATGGCCTGAATGATGAGGGATCTTTCAAGGTCTTCGAATGAGATGCCTTCAGGCGGGAGTTTGAAGCCTCCGGCGCCTTCAGACTGGGCGGCGGAGCGGATTTCGACGGGCAGGTCTTCGATTGTTATCTCATCACCCTCGGCCAGCAATAATGCGCGTTCGATGGCGGATTCGAGCTGGCGGACATTTCCAGGCCAGGCGTATTCCAGGATCATCTTTTTTGCTTCGGGCGAGAGCTTCATCGGCCGGGCGGCGTTCGATCCGTGCTTGGTGAGGAAATAATCCATGAGCACCTGAATATCATCGCGTCGCTGGCGCAATGGAGGAACGTTGATTGGGATGACGTTGAGCCTGTAATAGAGATCTTCGCGGAACCGGCCATCCTTGACCATCGATTCGAGATCGCGATTAGTTGCGGCCAGGACTCTGACATCGACCTTGATGGGTTTTGTCCCGCCGACGTGCATGACTTCTTTCTCCTGCAGGGCGCGCAGCAGTTTGGCCTGCATGCTGACATTGATCTCGCCGATCTCGTCCAGAAAGAGCGTGCCTTTGTCGGCTATTTCGAAGAGGCCTTTCTTTTCGGCGTGAGCGCCGGTGAACGAACCTTTCTCATGGCCGAAGAGTTCTGATTCCAGCAGGTTTTCGTTGATGGCGGCGCAGTTGACCGCCTGGAATCTCTCATTTGCGCGCGGACTGGCCTTGTGCATGGCGCGGGCGATGCGCTCTTTTCCGGTTCCGGATTCTCCGCGAATGAGCACGGTCGAAGTGGACACGGCGACTTTGACGATCATCTTCTTGACCCGATTCATGGCATCCGAGACTCCGATGATCTCTTCATCGACGGCGCGCATGCGCGAGACGGCGTTGGCGATCACGTCGAGCAGCTTGGCCCTGTCGAGCGGCTTTTCGAGATAATCGAAAGCGCCGCCACGCAGCGCCTCCTTGACCGTTTCGATCGACCCGTGAGCCGTCATGAGAATGACCGGCGTCGAACTGTCGATCTGTGAAAGCTCGTTGAGGAGCTGGATACCGTCCATCCCGGCCATCTTCAAATCGGTGAGCACCAGATCGAACCGGTCGTTCTTGAAGAGCCGGAGCGCATCCTGACCGGCGCTCGCGGTTTTCACCTCGTAGAGAGGTGATCCTGCTTCATCGCGCTCTCCGGCAAGGATCAGTTGCAGAATTTCTCTTTGATTCTTCTCGTCATCAACGACGAGTATTCTTCTAGGATTCATCTTCATCCCTTGTCTCAAATCGGAATTTCGGAATAGAAGAAGAGTACGAAACAAATGGAAAAAACGAAACAGTCGAAAAGACCTTAAACCATTATTGTTCGTGAATTTCTTTTATTCCGCCGGCCGGCGGAGATGGCCGGTTTTGCAAATTGACCGCCTGTAAAATTCTCGTTTATTCCGTTTATTTCGCAATCAACGTTCACTTCGGCAAAATGACTTTGAAAGTGGTGCCTTTACCCGGTTCGCTGGCGACATCTATTTTGCCGCCGTGCTCCTCGATGATCTTCCTCGTCAAAGGCAGTCCGAGGCCGATTCCGGTCTCCTTGGTCGAATAATACGGTTCGAATATCTGTTCAAGGGCTTGAGAGTCAATGCCGCCGCCTGTGTCGGTGAAATCGATCTCGACGTGAGAATCATGCGGATGCAGTGTGATCTCAAGCGAACCACCCTCGGGCATCGCCTGAACAGCGTTGATCATGAGGTTGGAAAAGCAGGTCTTCAACTGTTCCGGATCGGCTTTGATGAGGGTGTTCCCACCGCCGCTTGAAATGATATTTATTGTGACGTTCTGCTGACCCGATTGAGCGCCGACCAGAGTCCGGACCTCATCGATCAGACTGCGCGCATCGATTTCTCGAATTTTGAGTTTTGCCGGGCGGCCATAACTCAGGAAATCGGTGACCAGACGGTTGAGTCGCGCGAGTTCGTCTTTGATAGTGGTCAGGATATGAGTGTACTCGGTGCGTTCGTGATCGGGCTTTGGCGCGTACTTGTCCCTCAAATAATCGATTGAGAGGTTGATGAAGTTCAGCGGGTTGCGGATCTCGTGAGCGATGCCGGAGGCCAGACGCCCCACGACTGCCGAACGTTCGGAGCGCTGGAGTTGATCCTCGAGATCGCGATTGCGGCGGAGCCCCGATAACATTCCGTTGAAAGTCGACGAAAGAGAGCTTACCTCCTTGGGGCCGGCAACCGGCACATTGAAATCGAGGTCACCTGAAGTCACGCGCTGCGCGGCGGCGCTGAGCTCAGTGATCGGTCGAGTGAAGGTCCTGCTGAAGACGGAAATAAGAATCACCTGCAGAAGTCCAAGCAGTCCGATGGCGATCAGCCTGTCGCGGGCAGCCGCGCTGATCTCGCTGTAAAATCGCTTCATTGAAACGACGATGATTACCGTGCGCCTGGACTTTTCGGTCTCATATGAAAACCTGATGGTGCGATCGCGGTCATCGTTGTGAGAATCCGCATCACCCTTCAAATCTCCTAGTTGCCAGATTGGCAGGTCAGTGATCGCGGTTTCGAGTTTCTGTTTGATATCGTCCCGGTCGGTACTGTCGGATATTTCCCTGGTTTCGGAATCAATCACCAGAATGTGACGGATGATGCTTTCAGGATTGACCGCCAATGTCCCGCCCTTGGCCGGGTCGACCAGGTCGAAGAGATATTTGCCCTCGGAGGTCGAGCGAATGGCGATTTCGGTCGATTGAACCGTGGCCTGAACGTACTGATCCAACTGCTGTGTGATCCGCTTCTCCGAGCGCTGGTTGATCAGATTGAGCGTCAGCGTGGTCAGAACGAGCACCGTCGTAATGAACGCGACTATCTGCGCACGGAAGCTGGAGAATTTGCTGATCACCGATTCGAAGCTCATATGGTTTTATGATTTGAAGGCTCACAACCTGCCAAGAAAACGTCGTGCTTTTTCCTGGATATCGCGCTCTGCGCGAGCGAACGCCGGATTCACCTGGCGGCCGGTGATCTCCTGATACTGGCGCCGCGCCTCATCTTTCCGCCCGGCTTCCTGATAAGCCTGACCGAGCGCCAGTTTCATTTCAAGATTATTCGGGGCCACGCCAATTCCCTGTTCCAGCCTTGAAATTGCGCGACTCAGGTTGCCGCCGATGATGCGCGGCAACTGGCGGTCCATCTCGCCAAGTGCAAGATAGGCCCCGCCGTTGTGATAACGGTCATTCAGTCTGAGAACGACCTCCATCTCGGCTCGTGTCTTTTTGACCATCTGCAGAGCCTTGAAGGCGCCCTTCTCTTCGCTGTATCCGCCGAAGTTGGCAGCCAGCCAGAAATGCCCCTCGACCGCATTGGGCTGGAGTCCGATTGCCCGCTGGCCGACATCGATGCCTTTTTCAAAATATTTCAGCTTGTCGTTTGCGCCCGCGTTGTCACCGACATAGTAATAGCATCTGGCGGCGCGCCATAACCATTGATAGTTTCCGGAATCGGCTGAAAGCGCACGCTCTATCGTTGCAAGCGAAAGCAGATCTCGATCCGCCTTCTCGCCAAAAGTAAAGTTCCTGTCGGCATCGGAATATGGATTTGCAGCCGCAGGCAAAGCGTTGGGCGATCCCGAAGACGGTGTCTTCGCCTGCGAGAAAGCATCGCCGAACATCAGACAGATGATAAACAATAAGTAAATCTTTGAACGCATCGACGTAAAGCTAACAAAGGTGGCGCAAGCTGTCCAGCTTGCTCTACAGTTGCCAAATGCACTCATATCGTTAAAAATAGCTGTTTCTTTTGCAGAATAGGAAGAACGCATGAACAAGTTCTATGTAACGACACCGATCTATTACGTCAACTCGCGTCCGCACCTGGGACATCTCTATACCACGATCATTGCTGATACTGTGGCGAGATACAAACGCCAGCGTGGTCTTGATACCTTCTTTTTAACGGGAACCGACGAGCACGGCGTAAACATCGAGCGCGCAGCCGAGAAGGCCGGGCTGCCCGTCAAACAGCACGTCGACGGGATTGTCGATGAGTTCAAGACCGCGTTCGCTCCGTATGGGTTCACCAACGATCACTGGGTGCGCACGACAGACGATTATCACAAAAAGGCCGTTTACGAGCTGTGGAAGCGCGCGGAAGCCAACGGGCATATCTACAAGGGCAAATACGAAGGCTGGTATTGCGGCAACTGCAACGAATTCTATTCCGAGAGTGAAGTCGAAAAGAACGGGGAGGGGACGCTGATCTGCCCGACGCACGACCGTCCTCTGGAACTGATAGCCGAGGAGAGTTATTTCTTCAAGCTCTCGGCATTTCAGGACAGGCTGATGGAGCTATACGAAAAGGATCCGAACTTCATCCGTCCGGAAGCCCGTCGCAATGAGGTCATGAGTTTTGTCAGGGGGGGCCTCAACGATCTTTCGATCAGCAGGATTTCAGTCAACTGGGGGATTCAGGTACCAGGCGACCCGGACCACACGATCTACGTCTGGTTCGATGCGCTTTCGAACTACATCACGGCCATCGGTTTCGGGAACGATCAGTTCGGCGGCGAGGAGCATTTCAGGAAATACTGGCCGGCCGATCTTCAGCTGGTCGGCAAGGACATCCTGCGTTTTCATACGGTTTACTGGCCGGCGTTTCTGATGGCTGCGGGGCTGCCGGTTCCGAAGACGGTCTTCGCTCACGGGATGTGGCTCTCGGGCGGCCGCAAGATGTCAAAGACATTAGGCAATGTCATCAACCTTGCAACGTTGCGCAAACATTTCTCGACCGATTCGGTGAGGTATTTCTGCCTTCGCGAGATGGTCTTCGGCCATGACGGCGATTTCACCTATGAAGCCATGCTCGATCGCGTCAATGCCGATCTGGCGAGTGGTCTGGGCAATCTGGCCAGCCGCACTCTGACCATGGTCAGGAATTACTTTGACGGAGAGGTTCCTGAGGCGGGCTCCGCCGATGGCGAATTACGGGCGAGAGCCAGTGAAGTTCGCGATGGGGTCGCCCATGCCCTGGCGGATTTCGAGCGGGAGTTCGAGATATACAGCTTCAGTCGCGGCCTTGAAGCGGCGTGGGCAGCAATCGCACGCGTGGATAAATTCATCTCGGATGCGAAGCCGTGGGATCTGGCAAAAAATCCGGATCAGCGCGAACCTCTCAAGCTGGTGCTGCATACTGCCGTCGAGACGCTGCGGCATCTGGCCGTTCTGCTCGTCCCGGTACTGCCGGAATCGACGCAGGCAATCCAGGAGCAGCTCGGTCAAACGAATCAGATCAGCCGGATTGCCCCTTCACAACTGAAATGGGGCGAAAGCGCCGGAACCAAAATCGGAGAGGTCAAACCTATTTTCCCAAGACTGGATAAAAAACAGATTATGGATGAGATCAAGACAGAAGAGGGCGCCCAGCCCGAAAAGTCCGAAACAATTGAAAAGACGGGTGAAGTCAAACCGGCCCCTGCCGCGGCAACTGAGGTGGCGCCCGGTGTTGCATTCATCAACATCGAGGATTTCGCCAAAGTCGAGCTTCGCGTTGGAGAGATAAAGACGGCCGAGCGCGTCCCCAAAGCCGACAAGCTGCTGAGATTCACCATCGACCTGGGAGAGGCTGAACCACGGCAGATTCTGGCCGGCATCGCTCAGTATTATGAGCCGGAAAAACTGATCGGCCGCAAGGTGATCATCGTGGCCAACCTTGCGCCGCGCAAGCTTCGCGGTTTTGATTCTCAGGGCATGGTTCTGGCCGCGTCAATTGGCGAAGAAGGCCGACCCGTGCTGGCGGGTTTTCTCGAAGACGTTCCGAACGGAGCAAAGATCAGATAAAAATGTTCATCGACTCGCACGCTCATCTGGATGTCGAGCAATACGATGCTGACCGCGAGGCGGTGATTGCCCGTGCACGGTCAGCCGGCGTCAGCATGATGCTCGAAATATGCGGAAGCGATGTGGCCAAGGGATCGCTCGAACCGGGTTTCAAGCTGGCCGTGGATCATCCGTTTATTTACGCCGCTGTCGGCGTTCACCCGCACGAGGCTAATCTCTACGACGAAGCTCTCGAACGGAAGCTGCTCGAGATGAGCGAACACGAAAAAGTGGTCGGATGGGGCGAGATAGGACTCGATTATTATTATGACAACAGCCCGCGCGACACGCAGCGCAGGGTTTTCAGCAGACAACTGGATATCGCCCCTGGAGCGCAGTCTGCCCGTGATCATCCATACCCGCGACGCCGAGGAAGATACCATGAGGATTCTCAGGAATCCTGGGTCGACAGGGGCGGCGACGGCATCGGAGGCATCATTCACTGCTTCACCGGAACACAGGAACTCGCCGACGCCGCCCTCGATATGGGATTTCACATCTCTTTTTCGGGAGTCATCACTTTCAAAAATTCCACGGACCTGAGAGAAATCGCCCGCTCCGTCCCTTTGGACCGGCTACTCATCGAAACGGACTGCCCCTATCTGGCGCCCGTCCCTCATCGCGGCAAACGCAATGAACCGGCTTTTGTCATCGACACGGCAAGAAAACTCGCCGAATTAAACGAGTTGAGCCTCGATCAGATCGCGGAAATTACCAGCTCTAATTTTAAAAATCTGTTTGAACTTGAATGATTCATTGACATTACAGGACCGTGGGAGTACAAATTTGCGTTTGCCTGAGAACTGTACTGGACGCAGATTTTACAGGACTTACCGGCATCTCTCGCCCGATCAAAATTTAAGGTCGTGATACTAATTTGACCAATCTTCCAACAGCAGGCGAAACTTTGAAGGTAGCCTGCAAGGTGGCAAAGGGGCTCTCCAGGTAATTTATCGTGCAGTCAGGCAGCTTTTGCCTGTCGATTTTCAGTCAATCAACCGCCTCGATGCCTGTTTCAGGGTTTGTTAATTATGGCGCAGCAAAACACATTCGATATAGTTTCCAAAATAGATCATGCGGAAGTCGTCAACGCGATTAATCAGGCGCTCAAAGAAGTGCAGGCGCGTTTTGATTTCAAGGGGAGCATCAGCAACATAGAACTTGAAGGCAAAGAAGCGATCATCCTGACTTCGGATGACGAGTACAAGCTCAATAGCCTGAACGACGTGCTGCAGACGAAGCTGATCAAGCGCAACGTGCCGCTCAAGGGGCTGACCTACGGCAAAATCGATTCCGCGCTGGGCGGGACAGTAAGGCAGAAGATCACTTTGCAGCAGGGCATTCCGCAGGACAAGGCAAAAGAGATCGTAAAAACAATCAAGGACACGAAGCTCAAAGTCCAGGCGTCGATCCAGGGTGATCTGGTGAGAATCAGTGGAAAGGACAGGGATGTGCTGCAGGAGGTCATCTCCGCTTTGCGCGAGACCGACTTCGGAATCGACATGCAATACACGAATTACAGATCGAACTAAATCAGTCCGGTCACGGTCAAAAAGCGACGGACTAAAAATTATGTCTAATATAGTTACAGCAATTTCCTCGCGTGAGGCTCAGTCGACTGCCGAGCGAATCTTCCGCCTGATAGACACTGAAATGACGGCGGTCGAGGAAGAGTTTGAGCGACAGGCGCGCTCAAACATCCAGATCATCGCGCACATCGGCAGCTACCTGCATCAGACCGGCGGAAAACGCGTGCGGCCTGCGCTCTTGATACTTGCTTCAAAGATTTTCGGGGAGCAGATCGACGAATCGATCATCAAGATGGCGACGGTCATGGAATTCCTTCACACGGCGACGCTGGTTCACGATGACATCATCGATGGCGCAGAGATGCGCCGCGGTCACCAGGCTGTATCTTCGCAGTGGGGCAGTGACACCGCCGTGCTGATGGGCGACTGGCTTTACATGTCCGCCTTTGAGACCGCGCTGAAGCAGAAGAACCTCGATATTCTGGAGGCTCTGACCGAGGCCACCCGCAAGATGACCGAGGGTGAGCTGATTCAACTGACCCTGATCAACAATATCAGGATCACAGAGGAACAGCACCTCGACATTATCAGCCGCAAGACCGGATACCTCTTCAGCGCAAGCTGCAAGGTTGGCGGAATTCTGCGTGGGGCCACCCAGCAGGAAAGACGCGCCCTGGGTGATTACGGGCTCTATCTCGGAATAGCGTTTCAACTGATAGACGATCTCCTCGATTTCACTTCCGATGCATTGAAACTCGGCAAGCCGGTCCTGAGCGACCTGCGCGAAGGCAAGGTTACGCTTCCGCTGATCAGACTGCTGAGATCACAGCCTCAACTTACACCCATTGTACGAGCGGCAATGGATGAACCCGTCGGCGAAACAAAACGCGCCGAAGAAGTCTTGGCTTTGCTCTCCGAATATGGTGAACTAGATCAGTCGCGCATTGAGGCTTATTCTTATGCCGAGCGCGCTCAGGAAGTTCTCTCGATCTTCCCCGATAACCAGTACCGGCGAGCACTGACCGAAATCGCACAGTACATAGTCGAACGCGACAGATAAGATGATTGACGACACTGCGATTGCCGCCCTGCAACGTTCACTGAGCGAGAACAGAGAGGCAAAAAGGAAAATCCAGATCCGACTGGCCGAGATAGAGGCCGAGGCGGAAATGCTCCGCTCGCAGCTCTCAACCTTCAACGCCATCATCGAGCAGACCGAGCTCGCACTTCGACGTATCCTGTTTCCCGACGACAGCCAGGACCATCGCCAATTCCGTGGTCCCGGATCTTCATCACCTTCTGATCGACAAGATGCGGGCAGACGTCCCGCCTACCAGTCAACCCCCTACGACCTCAACGATTTGAGGAACTCGGAAGCCGAGATCGAAGCCGAGGTTGCAAAAATACAGCAGAGCGAACAGGCGACAAATGTCCGGTTCAATGATTTCCGCATCCCCCAGGCCGCGACCATCGTCCTGCGCGAAGCCGACCGGCCGCTTCACGTCAGCGAAATTTACCGGCGAATGGCCGATGGGGGGTTTGAATTCCGCGGACAGCACCATCTGATCACCCTTGCCGTCAGTCTCAGCCGCAACAAGCGCTTCCGCAAAGTGGCGCCGGGAACTTTCGAACTCGACCCCGCTTATCACGCCGGTCAGGTCGCCTGAAAAATTCAGGATAGAAGATTACGAAACAGACGGAATAAACGAAACCAAAATTTTCCAGATAGTCAATGTGCCTGATCATACACACATTGATTGATCGATTTATTGATTGACGGAATAATTGAAATTCACGAACCATCCTGTTTTAGATCTTTTCGTCTGTTTCGTAATCTATCTTCCGTGTGATGATGTCGAGCAATTGATTTGAGGAAGAGCAAGTCGATCAGAGAGGAAATCCGCATCAGAAATGAAAGCCATGATTCTTGCAGCCGGATTTGGCACACGGCTCTGGCCTTTGACCATCGGCCGCACCAAACCCGCCATCCCGTTTCTCAACCGGCCACTGATAGCCTGGACGATCGAATATCTGCGCCGGCACGGCATCGACGATCTGATCATCAACCTTCATCACGAGCCTGAATCGGTGCGCGACCAGATCGGCGACGGATCCGGATTCGGAGTCAAGATCAGCTACTCCGTCGAAGAGCCGGAGATCCTCGGCACATCCGGAGCTCTTGACCGGGTCCGCGACCGGCTTTCATCCGACACCTTCATCGTAGTCAATGGAAAAATCATCACCGACATAGACCTTTCGGCGGCGATCTCGACTCATCGAAGCCGGCAGGCTCTGGCAACGCTGGTCCTGCGTCCAAACATCAAGCGTGAAAGATTCAGCGAGGTGATCGTCACCGATGACGGACGCATCGACCGCTTTGGTGGATTCCCATCGCCGGATTCAGCGGGGACAACAGACGCGCCGCTGATGTTCACCGGAATCCACATCATTGAACCCGGCATCTTCGATTTCATCCCCCGCAATACCTTCTCGGACTCGGTTCGTGATGTTTATCCAAAGGCAATGACCGCGGGCAGAATCATCGCCGCGCATGTGGCTCAAGGCTCGTGGTTCGAACTGAGCACGCTTGAGCGCTACCTTGCAATCAGTCTCGAGTTCCTCGGCCGCGAAGGTCGCGACTCAATCATGGACGAAGGATGCCGGATTCATACCGATGCTGAGGTAACCAAGTCGGTTCTCTGGAAAAGAGTCAAAGTCAGGCGCGGTGCGAGGCTCAGTCAATGCATCGTCGGCGACGATGTGACCATTCCTGAAGGAGCAGTCTTCAACAAGTCGGTGATCGTCCGGGCAGACATCGCCCCTCCCGGCCAGCGCCCGGAAAAAGCGCTCCCCGGCCAGGTCGTGGGCGAGAACCTTGTAGTGAATTTCGGCTGATGTTACCATCACGAATTAGTTTTGACATTGGTTATGACTAACTATGCGATGAGTTTAGAGTTTGAATTCCAGTAACTCTCCCTGCAGCAATTCCTCCATTCGCCGACACGGAGTTCTGACAATAACAGAATATGGCAACAGATTCGACAACCACAAAAATGCAGTCAGGAGCCAACGCCAGGGCGACCGGAGGCTTGAGCGAAAAACGCGTCGTCAGCTATACCGCAAGGCATTTCGGAGTTCGCGAGGAAGAGGTTTTCTTTCGGCCGCTGACTCCGGATGCTTCAACACGGAAATACTACCGTGTCGCTCCAGCAGAGAAGGCTGAAGAGACTTTTATCATCAGCCTCTATCCCTCGCCGTTCAATCCGCACGACAACTCTTACCTCGATGTAACGAGGTTGTTTGAAATGGCCGGCCTGCCGGTGCCGGGGGTGATCTCGGTCGCCGGCACCGAAGGGATCATCCTGCAGGAAGATCTGGGCGATTGCAGCCTCAACAAATGGCTCATCGATGCGGGCACGGCGGGCGACGAATCAGGCGCCGATAAAATGATCGGCAGGGCCATCGACCTTATCTCGAAGATACAGGCGACGACAGGGCTCGCTTATGAGGCCGAATCCGTATCGAGCCGGCTCGCCTTTGACGTCGACAAGCTGACCTGGGAGTTGAACTACTTCTTCGATCACTTCTTTGGGAGCCTGAAGCAGCGGCAGTTCGCCGAAGATGCACAGGAGCTGATCAAATCCGATCTGTTGGCCATTGCCGCTGAGCTCTCCTCGCGGCCAAGGGTTTTGACTCACCGCGACTACCACGGCATGAACCTGATGGTGGATAAACATGGAGCGCTGAGAATCATCGATCACCAGGATGCTCGCATGGGACCGGCGACATACGACCTCGTCCCGCTGCTCGTCGAGCGACTGCTCAAGCCCGCAGACGAGATCCGGGTTGAAGGCTGGCAGGACTACTTTCTTGAATCCCGCTCTTCCATCGGGCTCCCTTCGATTCCGACGACTGAACTTCGCTATGAGTTCAGTCTCATGACAATTCAGCGACAGTTGAAGGCCATCGGCACATTCTCTTATCAGACCGCGGTCGTCGGGCGAGGCGAGGTTTATGAACAATATATCGCACCCGCAATCGCCACCGTGCTCAGAGCAATGAGCAAGCCGGGAATCAGGCCTTATCCCGCACTGCGCGGCGCTCTTGAATCGGAGCTTTATTAAATTCCGGTATTTATTTCGCCTATATCAATTATGAAACAGACATACATCAAAGAAATTTCTCGCCACCTCGGGCAGGAGATCACGATCAAGGGATGGTTATACAACAAGCGCTCGAGCGGTAAACTGGGCTTTCTGGAGATACGTGACGGCTCGGGTTTGATTCAGGGAGTCGTTTCAAAGAAAGACGTTTCTGAACAAACCTGGGAGAACACCGAGAAGGTCACCCAGGAATCGTCGATCACCGTCATCGGCATTCCGCGGGAACATCCGAAGCATCCGGGCGTTTATGAACTCGACATAAGCGATCTCACAGTACACCAGCTTGCACAGGACTATCCGATCACTCCCAAGGAACATGGTGTCGAGTACCTCATGGATCACCGTCATTTGTGGCTGCGTTCGCGCCGCCAGCATGCGATCCTCAAAGTCAGACACGAGATCATCAAGGCGGTTCGCGATTTCTTTGACGACGACGGCTTCACGCTCTGCGATACGCCGATTTTTACTCCCGCTGCCTGCGAGGGAACGACGAACCTTTTCGAGGTTCAATACTTCGATGAGAAGGCCTATCTCACCCAGTCGGGACAGCTCTACAACGAGGCCACCGCAGCGGCTTTCGGCAAGGTTTACTGCTTCGGACCGACATTTCGCGCCGAGAAATCGAAAACCCGCAGGCACCTGACTGAATTCTGGATGGTCGAACCCGAAGTGGCTTACGCAAAACTCGACGACATCATGGACCTCGCCGAGAAGTTCATCGGTCACATCGTCGGCCGCGTGCTTGAAAACAGGAAAGAAGAGCTGATAATACTCGAGCGCGACACGGCGCTGCTCGAAAAAGCGATGCCTCCCTTCCCGCGGCTTCAATATGACGACGCAGTGAAGATGCTTCAACAGGCTCACACTGAAGGCAAGGTGGAGAATCTTTTCGAGTTGGGAGGCGATTTCGGATCCCCCGATGAGACCTACATCTCATCCCAATACGACAAACCTGTCATGGTGCATCGATATCCAGCGGCCGTGAAGGCGTTTTACATGGAACCAGATCCGCAGCGCCCGGACCTTGCTCTCTGCGTCGATGTCCTTGCGCCTGAAGGATACGGCGAGATCATTGGAGGCGGCGAGCGAGCATCATCGCTCGAACTGCTCCTCGATCGCATCAAGGAACACGAACTGCCGGAAGAGGCTTTCGACTGGTATCTAGACTTGAGAAAATACGGCAGCGTCCCCCACGCCGGATTCGGCATGGGCATCGAACGATGCGTGTCCTGGGTCTGCGGACTTGAACACGTCCGCGAGACCATCCCTTTCCCCCGAATGCTTAACAGACTCAAACCCTGAAGAAGTTAAAAGTTCAAAGTCCAAAGTTTAAAGAACATATTACCAATGTGCATTTAACCCCCGATTTTAAGGCTATTCAAGACATTCGTCTTTAAACTTTGGACTTTAAACTCATTTGTTACTCCCCCAGTAATATTTTATCGAGAGGTGAGTGCCCTGTGATAAGAAGAGAAGAGGCCCTATTACTGGAAGTAGAACAAGACAATCCTGGTGATCAGTCAAAGCCCGCAAAGTCTGGGGCTGCCAGGAAGCCGCTGATTGCGACATGGTTGAGTGAATTCGAGGAGCGGATTGCGCAGGATTTTCGCAACCGCACTGGTCTCGATTACAATTCGACGATCTCGCTGATCATCGAAACGGCTGAGCCGTTTCCCGGGATGAAGGTGCTCGACATACCGACAAGAACCGGCGTCATTGCACGCCAGTTTGCCGGCAAGGTTGGCCAGAACGGCAAGATCATCGGCGTCGAAGAAACGCGGGAAGATCTGGAGCAGGCAAGGCTGGCGGCTCAATCGGCCAAGGTGAGCACCCACATCGAGTGGCGTCCGATGCCGTTTGATAAGCTTAAATTTGAGAATGACAGCTTTGACCTGGTGACTTCAGTGATGTCTTTCCACCGGATCGACTCTGAGAAGTTTTTATCGGAGGCATACCGGATACTCAAATCCGGCGGGCGCCTGCTGATCGCCGATGAACTCGCACCAAGAGAAGGCAAAGAATCTTTACGCGCATCGCTCAAGCGAAGTTATTACCGCTACATTGTCCGCGACAAGGTGGAAGCCGAGGCCAATTTTCATACGACTGAAGAAATGATAAGTCTGCTCAAGGCGGCAGGATTCCACCAGTTCATGTTCAGAGGACTTCGCCAGCGGAGCAAACACGACCGCGTTTTTACCCTGATCAACGCCGTAAAGTAGCAATAAAAAATGAATTATTTGAGGTGAGTATGCTCAATCAGCCAGGAAAGGCCGCAATTATTGGTGTCTTGATGGATCTTGGGGCGGACCGGAGAGGCGTGGATATGGGCCCTTCCGCGATCCGCGTCGCTGATCTGAATGCCAGGCTGGAGAGCCTGGGCTACACGGTGGAAGATTACGGCAACATCAGCGTCAGAAACGCCGAGATGATGCAAATCGTCGACAGCAGTGTGAAGTATTTGCCGGAAATCAAAGAGGCTTGCGATCAACTGGCAAAAGACGTTGAGACCGCTCTGGATTCAGGAGCAATTCCGATCGTGCTTGGAGGCGATCATTCGATAGCCATCGGCAGCGTCTCGGGATTGTCTTCCTTTTACCACAAACGTGATCAGCGGGTCGGCGTAATCTGGTTTGACGCCCATGGTGACATGAACACTCCTGAGACATCGCCATCAGGCAACATCCATGGGATGCCTTTCGCGGCAATCCTTGGGCACGGCTCAGAGGAGTTGACTCACATCGGGGGGTTTTCACCAAAAGTATATCCTGAAGATTGCGTGCTGATTGGCGCGCGCAGTGTCGATCCGGAAGAGGCCGTCGCTCTCAGAGCCTCAGGCATCAGGGTCATCACGATTCGGGAGCTCGATGAGCGTGGAATGAGTTCCATTATCGATGAGGCGATCTGGCTGGCGTCTCGGCGGACGGCCGGATTTCACGTCACCATGGATATGGATTTCGTCGATCCGGATTTTGCTCCAGGTGTGGGCACTCCAGTACCCGGCGGCCCTACCTATCGTGAAAGCCATCTCGCCATGGAGAAAGTGGCCGATTCAGGCAAGATGCTCTCCTTCGAGCTGACTGAGGTTAACCCCGTCCTCGATATTTCAAACAAAACTGCTCAACTTGGCGTTGAACTCATACTGTCTGCTTTTGGTAAGAAAATCATGTAAGGAATGAAGAATGAAGAATTATGAATGGAGAATGATGAATCTGGAATTATGAATGAAGAATGCAGAATGATGAATGACTAGAATGTGCGTTCTGGATTTAATGATTAGGAATACTCAGTGGCATTAACGAATTGAATCAATGTTCCGCATTCATCATTCTTCATTCTTCATTCTCCATTCTGCCTTCTTCATTCTGCCTTCTTTTAGGATCTGCCAGTATTTATGTCGAACAAGATCAGAATCGGAGTAATTTTCGGGGGAAGATCGGGTGAGCACGAAGTTTCATTGCGATCAGCCGAATCCGTCATCAGGGCGCTCGATCAGAGCAAGTACGAGATCGTCCCGATAGCCATCAACAAGCGCGGCAAATGGCTGGTTTCAAAGGACGGAAGGGCATTGTTGCCCGGCGCAGTGATGAACAGCGCAGACCAGCCCGTGGCCATTTTTGGCGACCCGACCGAACAGGGCTTGACCAGATTGACTGACGATGGAACATCGGGCGGTCGCGAAAAACTGGATATTGTCTTCCCGGTTCTGCATGGCACTTTCGGTGAGGATGGAACCATTCAGGGGCTGCTGGAAATGGCGGATGTCCCTTATGTCGGCTGTGGCGTTCTCGCTTCCGCTGCGGGCATGGACAAGGTCGTCATGAAATGCCTTTTCCGCGATGCCGGATTGCCGATAGTCGATTTCACCCACTTTATTCGAACTCAATGGGAAGCCGATCCCGAAAAGATTGAAAAGAGGGTCATCGATGAGACAGGTTTTCCCTGCTTCGTCAAACCCGCCAACCTCGGCTCATCCGTTGGAATATCCAGGGCGACTGATCAAGAAAGCCTGCACCGGGCAATCGAGCTGGCGGCGAAATTCGACCGCAGGATCGTCGTTGAAAAGGGCGTGGACGCGAGGGAAATCGAGATCAGCGTGCTTGGAAACGATGAGCCGGTGGCGAGCCTGCCCGGCGAAATCGTCCCTCAAACCGCGGAGTTCTACGATTACAATTCGAAATACATCAACGACAACGGAGCCCGTCTTGTCATCCCGGCGGAGCTGAGCACTGAGATGATCGCCGAGATTCAGGCTTTGGCCGTTCGCGCCTTCCAGGCAATCGACGGCTCGGGACTTGGAAGAGTCGATTTCTTCCTCGAACGCGCGACCGGCAAACTGATCGTCAACGAAATCAATACCATGCCCGGCTTCACTTCGATCAGCATGTATCCCAAACTCTGGGAGGCGACCGGCATCGGCTACAGCGAACTCATCGACCGCCTCGTCGAACTCGGCTTCGAGCGTCATCGCGAGAAATCCCGCAACTCCACAAGCTATTCCTGAGAAAGACGGGATTACAAAACAGACGAAATAAACGAAAAAGACGAAAAAGCTTCAAGCTGGAAATAGGCTAATTTATCGAATTGGCCTATTTCACACCTTGATCTTTTTCGTCTTTTTCGTTTATTTCGTCTGTTTCGTAATCTTGTCTTTTATGGAGCGGGAACGCGGATCAGCACGACGACGAACGTGAAGATCACGAGGGTTTCGATGAACGCGAGACCGAGAATCAGGGCGAGCTGAACGCGGTTGTAAGCGCTCGGGTTGCGGGCCATGCCTTCGCAGGCGGCCGAGGCAACACGGCTCTGGCCGAGTCCGCAAAGACCGGCTGCGATCGCGAAGCCGACAACGGCTGCGATGTAGGCCATACCTTTGTTGTTATCGACCGGTGCTGCGTTCGGCGCCTGTGCCAGAGCAGTGACCGCCGAGAAGAGGACTGCCATCAGGCTCAGTCCGACACGAATAATATTTCGCTTCATAACTATCTCCTTTGTGATTGATTGAAAAAATCCGGAAGCCTGATCACGATCTGCAGCGGTTATGAAACGAATTATGAATGCCGCAGACTGGAATTTGCCGCCGGTTCAAAAAAGGATGTCGGAAGCTAATCGTTTTATCCTGGTTTTGAGGATCAATGCGACGCCAGGTTTACATTGCAAATCCTTGGGAGATTGCAAGCTCCACGCTGCGTTGGCCGCCTGGTTTATTCTAAAAACCACGATCGATTATCATCGCTTCTCAAACATCCGTGCCAATGGCAATGACTTGAGCATCGCCAAAATCGAGTTCGATCTAGTGAGCTGCGGCAACGGCTGCGTGGCCGTGCTCCTGCTCACCGTGCTCTTCGTGATGAGAAACCTCACCCAGGTAGACCATCGAGAGCACTATGAATATGAAAGTCTGCAAAACCGATGTCAGCAGCCCGACAGGCATCAGCAGCGCCGGCACGATCCAGGCAACCATGCTCGAAATCGCCCCGCTCACCTGCTCCTCGCCGTAGATGTTTCCAAAAAGACGCATACTCAGACTGAGGATGCGGGCGAGGTTGCTGACAATCTCGATCGGGAACATCAACGGTGCCATCCACCAGATCGGTCCGGCGAAATGTTTCAAATGGCCGAAAAATCCGTTTTCGCGAATGCCGATGAAGTTGTAGTAAAAGAAGGAGGAGAGCGCCAGCGCCAGCGTCATGTTGAAGTTGGCGGTGGGTGCAACCATATCCGGCAGCAATCCTGTCAGATTGGAAAGCAGAATCAGCAGGCCGAAGGTCGCAACCACAGGGAAATGCTTCATGCCTCCCGGGCCGACCAGGTCTGAAAGCAGCCCGCGGACGGCTTCAACTCCGACTTCGAAGGTCTGCTGCTTTGTGGTTGGCGATTCGGTCGAAAGCTTGCCGCGAAGGATCGTCAGAATGATCACCGCCACGAAAACCACAAAGAAGAACATGACGACCTGAGTCGGAATCGGCAGATTGCCGTCAGCCAGATACTGGCTGTACGACTTCCCCGTGCCGGGCCATTCAGGTCCGAAGATCTTCACTGCCTTGTAGATCGCAGGCATCATGCTCGCCTGCAGATCAAAGACCGCCGGACCGAACCAGTGATTCAATTTCTCGACGATAAACGGGATGTGTTCGCCGTGGCCGTGGCCGGCCGATTCGGCCGCATGACCCGCTGTCTCAGCCACATGCCCAGCGGCAGCCGCAGCGGCCTCGGCTCCGTGCTGAACACCTTCCACGGCTTTCTCACCGTGCTCCTGTATATAATTCAGTAAAAACATCATTGCGATTCACTCAGAATTGGCAGAATTGGAGTTGTCTCTGGTTTTAAAAAACAGATAAAGCTGATAAACGGCCTCCATCATCACACCTCCGACAAACGACGCGAATCCGATTCCGATTCCGATCGGATTGAAATAACCCGTCCAGACGGCGATGCCGATGACATAGGCAATTATGAAATAACGCAAAATGAGCTTTGAAGCCGTCCAGGGCGGGACATTCCCGCTCTGTGTTTCCGCGGCGGCTCCGAGGATCGCTCTCACACTTCCCTCAAGCCAGCGCTTGTTGAAAAGGCTCAGGACTCCGCCCAGCGCAACTCCCAGCCCCATCCGCCGGCCGCCCAGTACCATACCCGCGGTCAGCGCGACCAGCATCACAATGTATGTGTTGCGCTGAAACCTCGTTTCAATATCAGTACTGTCTTCCAGGCTCATCTTCGAAACAGAAATATTACCCTTTTCAGCATTTGTCTGTCCAGCCGAAGCCTGAGGAAGTTAAAAAGTTCAAGGTTCAAAGCCGGTTGTTGCGGGGTTAGCAGGTCCTACACGGTAAGAGTCCTATTTAGTAAGCTGGACCAGGCCTGAAGAGGGAAGCGGGGAGGCCGGCGATCCTTTCGGCTCGATCACGCCATGTTTGCTGAAATATGAGAGCTCGCGTCGATAGCACTGGCTTTTGACCATATCGAAGGCGACACAGGAGTCTATCGGGCGGGAATAGACGTGGATGCTGACGGCACGTTCGGTCTTCTCGCTGAGGTTGTATAGGCTGTGAATGGTCTGCAGCTTGTCGGCGGTGAGCACGGGGCCGCCGGCGCAGGCTTCGACCTCTCTCACGACTTCAAGCTTCGTGTGATCGGATCCGGCCAGGCAATCAATTCCGACAACATTCTGGTTTTCCGGATGATCGCAGCCGAGCCACTTGTAATCGATCACTCCCAGATTCCCGCGCTGCGGAATCATCCAGCAAAGCTGGCCGTTATGGGTATGCACTGCCGTTTTGTGTCCGGGTTGCCAGCAGATGGTCATGACTTCAAAGAAATCGTCGCGATAGACCAGATTGCGCGTATAGATGTTGTCGTCGAAGTGAATAAAAGGATCCAGAGATGAATCAGAGACTTGAACGGTGGAGCAGAAATCGAGCACGCTGTCACGAGTGATGATCTGCTGCTCGAAGCTGCGCAAATTTTCGATGAAATCACTAACGCTGATCAACGATCTTGCCATAGTCGACGGCTCCTCGCGTTTTGCTAACCTCCGACGTGAACGGCGGGCCTGCGTGCGGGTTCCGGTTCCGCCTGACGCAGAATCTCGTGAGTCACCGGCGCCGTATCGCCTTCGCCGAAAAATATGAACTTGAGCACATAACCGAGCGGATTCCCTCGGTCCAACCGAAATAGACGTGTGGAATCTGCCCCGTCAAATTGCGGACATGCAGCATGAAGGCGGCAATTGCATTGGGTACGGCAGGGCTCTTGGTTCTGAGAATCCTGTATTGGCCGACCTGTACGCCGCGAATCTTGAGAACACCCGAGAAGTCCGAGGCGTCTCCCGGTCTGACTTCGAAGAACAGCACCGGTTCATCCTGCGGAATGTGATTGTTCCATCGTTCCTGCTTCTCCTTCAATCGGTACTCATCGATATCGCCGCGGTCTGGCCTGTTGGCGATGATCCGGACCGTCCCCTGCCTCGCCTCTTCAATAAACTTCAATGCCGTTTCACTGAACTCAACGGAATCTATTCTCAGTTCGGTTGAACGCCATGCGCGCGAAACGAATGAAGTCGCGATGATTGTACCAATGAAGAATGACGCGATCTTGATGCCTTCCGGTCGCTCGATGATATTGACTATGGTCGTATAAACAAAGACCAGTGCGATCAGCAGAAACAGGTACTTCCTCGGACCCTCTCCCCAGACCGACAGCGTCACGGCGACAGCGGCCGAGCTCATGAGCACCAGAACGCCGGTCGCGTAGGCTCCTCCCTGCGCATCGACATCGGCCTTGAAAATGATGGTCACGGCAAAGGCGATGGCGATAAAGACGACAACCAGCGGTCTGCTGGCGCGCGCCCAGTCAGGGGCCATGCCGTAACGAGGCAGGTAGCGCGGCACAATGTTGAGCAGCCCGGCCATGGCCGAGGCGCCCGCAAACCAGAGGATGAAGATCGTGCTCAGGTCATAAACCGTGCCGAATCCCTCGCCAAGATAGTGGTGAGCCAGATAGGCAAGGGCGCGACCGTTTGCCCCGCCTCCAGGCTGGAACTGCTCGGCCGGAATCAGCATCGTCGTCGAAAGGCTGCTCGCCAGAAGCATGAAGCTCATTATCAAGGCGGAGATGACGAGCAGGCGACGGGTATTGCGAATGCGACCCTCGGGGTTCTTTGAATCGTCTTCCGATCCTCCCTTGACCAGGGGCATCACCGCGACCCCGGTTTCAAATCCTGACAACCCCAGCGCCAGCTTGGGAAACAAAATCAGCGAGATCCCCAGCATGAGCATCGGATTCCCCCGGACATTCGGCATCCGAAAAATCGCATCCTTCCATTGCGGAATAACCTGTGGATGCGTTACCACTTCATAAACCCCTACCCCAACGACAATCAGATTGAGCGCCAGATAAACCGCCACCAGAAGAACGGCGAGCCCGATCGCTTCATTGAATCCTTTCAGAAATATTCCACCAAGAATCGAGATCAGCACCAGAGTGACAATAACCCTGTGTTCAGAGAGAAAATGAGGAGCAAACGGATTTTCCACGACGTGAGCTGTCGCGTCAGCCGCTGACAAGGTGATCGTAATGATGAAATCAGTGGCCACGAACCCGAGCAATGCCAGCACAAACATCTTGCCCCGCCATCGCGGCAAGAGATCCTCGAGCATCGATATCGAACCTTCACCGTGCGGACTCACTTTCGCAACGTGGCTGTATATCGGCAATGCTCCGAACAGTGTCAGCAGGATCAGGATGAATGTTGCAATCGGCGAGAGGGCCCCGGCCGCCAGAAAAGCGATTCCGGGCTGATAACCCAGCGTCGAAAAATAATCGACTCCCGTCAGACACATCACCTGCCACCATGGATGTGAATGATGCTTTTCTTCACTCTGATGAGGGCCATCCATTTCCCTCACCTGGCCTTCAAAGAACCATTTTTTAAACGGATTAAGTGAACTGACTAATGAACTTTTTGACGAACCTGATTCTTCCGACATGATTGATTTTTTCCCGTTCGATTATCAAAATGAAATATCGACGGAGATTGTCCTTAGCAATTTAATTTGGCGTTTGTATCGAGTGACGAATAAAAGTTGATGATTTGGGTAAATACAATTCATCATGAAAGTGATGTGCAGTTTACCCATATCCTTACTTCAGAATCAAACCTGCATATTATCACTGACTGCCTGAAGTCTGAATAACAAGTTCAAAGTTTAAAGTTTAAAGTTTAAAGTTCAAAGCGGAGTTGTCGGTTTTTGGTGTTTGGAATAGTCCTCGCACTTTTAACTGGCAACCGATAACAGCCTGCTATTATTCAGACTCCTGACATTTTTCAGATCACTGGGAGAGCACGCCCATTGCAGCGCCGGCATAACCGGTCATTTCAAGATAACCGCGGCCTTTGACGGGGATACCGCGATGAGTGCCCGATGCTTCGATGGAGCCTTCCCAGTAATTGACGCCGGTAGACTGGCCGGTGCGCATCTCCTGGTCATCGATTGCGGCCCTGATAATCAGGTCGATTTCCCTGCCCGGGACTCGAACACGCCATTCGACTGGGTATTTGGCGCCGCTCAGATCCGAGTTCCAGACTCTTTGTCCGGCGAGATCGAATTGATCGAATCCGACAGGTGAAGAGGAGCCGTCGGGAAAAACGAGCGTGCCGCTGGAATGGCGGTCAGGGCTTGAGTCGTCGCGCCGGAATCGGTAGAGCATGAGGTCTGTACCGTCTTCGAGTTGTATTGAGAACCAGTCCCATCCCATCTGTCCTTTTTCGAGGAAGCTGGTGCCGAATTCGTGATCCATCCAGCTCAGGCCCTCGACCTTGAGGCGCTCCCCGCCGGCAATCAGAGTCCCCCGTGTCGGCATCCTCGTAAGCGAATAATAATGTGAAGCGTTGCCGGGTTCGTTTCCCTTCTGGCTGACGCCTTGCCGGCCGTGAAAAACCGGCCGCTTTCCTTCATCGAGTTCAAGTTCGAGACCGATTTCTTCACCATCTGACCGACGGCATGACCGACGGCATGGAGGACGTGTCGTCCGGCGGGATCCTGTCGTGCTTCCCAGTTCTCATTCCAGACGCGGTAGGTATCGGTCTGAGCGCCGGCCGAGCCTATCCCGGCGCGGTTGATGCGCTCGGAATGGCGAAACTTCCGACCATCGATGTCACTCACGGCAAGGTGCGTCATGAATAGATCTCTCACCGCCCAGCGCGATGGATTGGACGGTTTGAAATCCACTCCGACACGGAAAAACGTCAGTTGATATCCGAACCTTCTACCGTCTGATGTTTTTAGATTTCCCGTGTAATACCACCATTCGACTTTATAATCCGGATGACTGGCATGGTCGCGGTTGAAACTGAAATCGTAGGGCGGCAGCGCTTTTCGCCAGGGCTCATCGGATGCCCGGTACTGAAAACCGCCGGCGATTACAATTAGAAAAAGTGCAATCGGAGCGACGATTAAGCTTCTGATGCGTGATTTCATAGTATTACTCCTCGGTTACCTGCTCGGCTGCCATCAATTGAGAGGCGCGACGGGCCGGGTAGATCCCGGATAACGCCGTAGCCGTCAGTATCAAAATCGTCGATTGAACCAGGAATCCCAGCGGCAGGTGGAACTGAATCGTCCAGCCGAAGCTCTGCACATTAATGACATAGATGAGGACGAACGAAAGCAGCAGCCCGACGATTAAACCAAGGCTCTGACTGACGGCGCCCATCAATCCAGCCTCGATGACCACCATCTTTCGAATCTGACGCCGGTCGGCGCCGATCAATCTGAGCATGGAGATTTCACGTTTTCGTTCGAGAATCAGCGTCAGCAGAGGCGTTGCCACACCGAGGATCGCCACGAAGATGGCGATCACTTCAAGCGCATAGGTAATTGAGAAAGTGCTGTCGAAGATGCGCAGGACTTCCTGCCTGATCGATGAGTTGGTGTAGATCAGAACCTGATACCTCTCTCCAAGCTGCTTCAGCAGGTCTTCCCTGACGGCATCCGCATCAGCGCCTTGCCGTAGGTAGACCGTCAGGCTCGTCGACTGAGGCTCACCAAACCAGCGGATAAATGTTCCGCGATCCATAACGATGATTCCTCGATCGCTGGAATAATCATAATAGACGGCAGAGACCAGAAATCTCGCTTCGCCCTTCGGCGTTCGGAGTGAGATTTCTTCGCCAACAGATTTTTGATGCTTGATCGCGAAGCTCTCCGAGACTATCACGGCATCGACGCCGATCGTGCGTCTCATTGCCGCCGGCCCGTCAGCAGGCGTCTTGAAGATCAATTTGCCGTGTTTGAGCTGCTTTTCAAATTCGCCGGTTCCGAGCGTCACCAGGCTATCGCCGTATACAAGGTCGAAATTTCGGAAGCGATCCGCCGCTTCAACGGAAGGATGCGATTGGACGATTCTTTCGACTTCCGATGAGAAAACTGCGTCGGTCGCCACATTGTTCCTGGTGGCCGGCCTCATATAAAGATCAGCCTTCAGAGTCTGTCCAACCCAGTAAACAACCGTCTCGCGGAAACTGCCGATCATGACCGCTATGGCAACCATCATCGAGAGGCTCACTGACAGCGCCGCAACTGAAATCGAAACTCGCGGTATTGAGCCGGCGAGGTTTGCATTTGCAAGCCTGCCTTCAATCCTGAAAAGCCTGAAGAGAAGCCGGTTTCCGATTTTCACCAGAACGAAAAGCATTGCCGGCACAAGAAAGGCCAGGCCGAAAACGATCGAGAGCGCCGCAGCGTATCCAAATATAGGCAGTCCCGCAACCGGCCCCTGTTTCGAAAACCACCAGGCCAGAGCGAGCAGCAGTAAGGGAATGATCAGGTAACGCGATCTGAGCCGGTAGCGTGATTCGAGCCGGTCGCTGCCGCGCATGGCCGCGGTCGGCGCGACTCTGGCCGCTTCAATCGCCGGTACGGCCGCTGCAAACAGCGACAGCGGAAGACCCACTGCAAAAGCGATAAGGACATACTCAAGGTTGAGCGGCGGCGGCTCCGCCGCCGATGCGATGTAAAGCGCATTGACCGTCGTCGATGTCAGCCTGACCGCTCCGTATGCCAGAAATCTGCCGAGTATCAATCCGAGCGAAATTCCAATCGTCGAGAGCGCCGCGGCCTCGGAAAGGAACAGATTGAGTATTTTTCCTCTGGTGACTCCGATCGCGCGGAGCGTCCCTATCTCCTCGCGCCTGGTGATCACCGAGATCGATACTGTGTTGTAAATCAGGAAGAGTCCGACCAGAAGCGCGATGTACGAAAGCGCCGAGAGATTGAAGTGAAAGGCTTCGAGCATCTTTTCAACCTGGCTTCCGCGCCGTGCGGGCCGGTTGACTCTCAACCCTTCCGGCAGTTTCTTTGATACTTCACTTTCAGCCGCATCGATCCGGGAGCGATCATTGAGCAGAATCTCCACGCGATCGAGCCTGCCCAGCCGGTTGAATGCAAGCTGGGCGGCGGCAATGTCCATCAGCGCAAAGTTCCCGTCCATGGCACGCGCCGGCCCTTCATCTCGCAGCAACCCGCGAATATTGTATTCATCCGCCTTGTCCGCAAACGTCACCTTGAGACGGTCACCGACTTTCAGAGCATGTCGCGAGGCAAACTTTTCCGTGATGATGAGCGATTGCGGATCGAGCAACAGCTCGAGAAATTCCTGCGGCCGGGGATCACGACGTTTTTCGGCAAACTCAAGAATTCGATAATCGCGGAATTTCGTGTCGCGAAGAACATCGACTCCCAGCACGCGGATTGCCTCTGTTCTTCCGGACGCGAGCCTGACCTCGGCATCGCCTTCGATGACGGGGCTCACCTGACCGTAGTCGCGCAGCCAGTCGAGCTGGTTCAACTGCAGTTCATCGAGCCCTGTGCCGGCGCCGGTTATTTCAAGAGAGGTCCTGCCCGAGACTGTCTCGATCGCTTTCTCGAATCCGCGCAGCGAACTGTCATTCGTCATCCGAATGGCAATGACTACCGCTATGCCGAGAGCGATCCCCAGAATCGTCGCCAGCGAACGCAGCTTTTCGTTCCGCAGATGCCGAAGGATGAACTGTTTAAACAATCGCATGTGTTGCGCTCTCTTCCGACGGCTGCAAGGCGCCTCGAACTACAACCCGCTCGACTTTTCCGTCCCGCATATGAATCACGCGCCCGGCGGCCGCGGCCGTCTCAGCGCTGTGTGTCGCCAGCAGGATGGTTATCCCGATTTCTCTGTTGAGTTCCCCAAGGAGTTTCAGGACTTTTTCGCCATTGTCGGAGTCGAGATTCCCCGTGGGATCATCGGCAATCAGCAGAGCGGGTTTGTGGATCACCGAGCGGGCGATCGCGGCACGCTGCATTTCTCCGCCTGAAATCTGCTGCGGGTAATGCCGCAGCCTGTGGCTCAGTCCTACTCTCTCCGCAAGTTCCGATGCACGCCTGGCAGCCTCGGATTCAGAGCCTCCATCAAGGAGCAGCGGCAGCGCAATGTTTTCACCGACACTGAGCGTGGGCAGCAGGTTGAAAAATTGAAAAACGAAGCCTATTCGCTCACGGCGCAGCCTGGTCAACTGATCGTCATTCAACTTATTGATATTGACGCCTTCAATTAAGAGATCGCCGGATGTCGGCCTGTCCATCGCGCCGCAAAGATGCAGCAACGTCGATTTTCCGCAACCCGAAGGCCCCATAATCGCCACCATTTCGCCCTGCCTGAGTTCCATTGAAACTCCACGCACTGCTTCAACCGGCGATTCTCCCCCGACGTATGTCTTAATCACGTTATCGACAACCAAAATCATGCTATCCGCCAATTTCTCACCTCTTGAGTCCTGCCTTATTGTTTTTCCTGATCCCGCGGCTGAATTGTCTTAAAAGCCTCCTGCACTACTTTATGCCGGTAATCGAACATTCTCTGCAATTTTGATCTGACGAAACCGCCGGCAATGAGGTGACTTATCCAGCTCAGAGGCAGTTCGTATTCGATCTCATCCGTCATCAGCGTGGTTCCACGCCCGGTCGGCTCGAAACGATGACTGTGATGCCAGTAGGCAAACGGCCCCTTACGCTGTATGTCCAAAAAAAGCCTCGGTGGATCATACTCCACATGCTCTGCAACCCATAATTTCCAGATCGGACCGGTGAAAACCTTGAATTTGACTATCGTCCCTGCTTTTAAACTGCCGGGACTTTCGACCACTTCGGCCCGTTCCCACGGCGGGGTTAGCTTTTCGACGGCTCCCGGCTGCTCATGCCAGGCAAATACTTCTTCAGGTGAACCGTGTACCTCCGACTGCTTCGTAAACCTTTCTTTTCTCATCTTTAGCTCCTTGATTCCAGGCTTTCCGACCTTGAATCCTAGACAGTCGTCCAAACACTGTCAAGATTTAACCCATTTTGGCACTCTTTCTCAAGGATTTTGACAAAGATTTGTCCCGCTATTATCTTGACAGACTCTGGGCAATCGTTTATCTTCCACCTTGCTTGAGGAGAAGGCTGATGCCGATGAGCATCAGAGAGGTAAATAAAAATTCAGTCGATGAGTAAGTCATAAAATTTACAGGTTAGCAAACAAATCAAACAGGAGAAGGAAAACATAATGAAGTTCAAATTTTCAGCAGTGATTCTGACAGTGGCAGTAATGATGGCAATGGTTGTTATGCCTGCAACGGCAGGCAACGCGGAGAAGAAGGATATCGTTGATACGGCAGTCGGCGCCGGCAGTTTCAACACGCTGGTGACCGCAGTCAAGGCGGCCGGTCTTGTCGAGACCCTCAAGGGCAAAGGCCCTTTCACCGTTTTCGCTCCGACGGATGCGGCTTTCGCCAAGCTGCCTGCCGGCACGGTCGAGGCTCTTCTTAAAGATAAAGCCAAGCTTGCCAAGATCCTGACCTATCACGTCGTTGCCGGTAACGTTATGGCCAAGGACGTCGTCACGATGAACGGCAAGGATGTCAAGACCGTTCAGGGCGGATCTGTCAAAATCACCGTCAAGGGCGGCAAGGTGATGGTTGACAATGCCAACGTTGTCAAGACCGATATCGAGTGCACCAACGGCGTCATCCACGTGATCGACACCGTGATCATGCCCAAGTAATTGCAGCTTAGTATAGTCGTAAAGCAATAACTTGAATTGAGGCTGGGGCGCTTGATGCACCAAGCCTCAATTTTTTTATCACGGGTTCAAACACTGGGATGGCAATGAAACTTGAGAAAGCTGTTTCAGAATCGTGATTGAAACGCAAAGAATTCAGAGGATACTAGCAGTCTATACAAACAATAAAACTGTGGGAGGAAACAAAGAGATGACGAAACTTTCTGATCAGACACTAAGAATGATAAATCAACTGCCCAAGGATGTTCGCGCCAAGGTTGACGGGGTGATTCGGACACACGTTTCCGCATGCCTGAAAAACGGCAGCCCGGTCGAAAACCTCGACCGTTTGTTCATTGAGGCTGTCGAAGTGATCAGGATGGAAGAAAAATTTCCTGAGCCGAAGATGGACTATTTGCATGAAGTCGAGCCCTTCCGTCGCTATGAGCAATACTCAAGTCCGCGCGATCTTTAATCGAGCGTTTCAAGTCTGGCGCGGGGCTAAGGCATCGGTTTGAATTACGGATGATCAGTTGAAGTCTGATCATCCGTTTGGTTTATACGGGCACCTGAAACTCATGTGGCGAAATTTTTGAGGTTTAAAGTTTCGGCAATTGGGTTTAAAGTTGACGATATGAAACTCTCAAAATTTGCCAAATATTCCTGGTTCGTGCTTGGTTTCAACCTGCTTGTGATCCTGTGGGGTGCGTATGTTCGCGCGAGCAGTTCAGGGGCAGGCTGCGGGAGTCACTGGCCGCTCTGCAACGGCGAGATGATCCCGCAGGCGCCGACGATAAAAACCCTGGTTGAATTCTCTCATCGATTGACGAGTGGAGTGGCTCTGCTGATGGTCGTGGTCATGGTGATCTGGGCCTTTCGGGCTTACGAGCGAGGACATGATGCCCGCAAAGGCGCCGCTCTTTCCATGGTTTTTATGATCACTGAAGCTCTGGTGGGAGCGGGACTGGTCCTGCTCGAATATGTCGCAGAGAATAAATCGATGTGGCGCGCCGCCTGGATTTCAGGCCATCTGATCAATACATTCATTCTCGTTGCCATGCTGACACTCACTGCCTGGGCGGCCACAACCAGCGAGAGGCTGAAAATTCGTGATCAGGGCAACATCACGGTTATTTACGGAATCGCCATTCTAGCGACATTGCTGCTGGGAATCAGCGGAGCAATCTCGGCTCTTGGCATCACTCTTTTCCCGGTGCAATCGATCGCCGAGGGGATCAGACAGGACTTCTCACCCTTTGCCAATCAACTGACTCGTTTGAGAATAGTTCATCCGGGAATCTCCATCATTGTCAGCCTGTTGCTCATCTACACTGCAAGGCAGGTCGTGAGCTGGAGGCCTGGCGACTGGACCGTCAAGATATACCATGCGCTGGCCGTGCTGATCTGCACACAGCTCGTCGCCGGCAGCGTCAATCTGCTGCTCCACGCTCCAATCTGGCTGCAGATAGTTCATCTGCTCTTGTCCGATCTGATCTGGATAACGCTCATGCTGATGGTCTTCAACACCCTGACTGAACGAGCGTGGCGGCAGGCGTTCGCCACTGATATTTCAGCAACATCGTGAGAGTAAAAACGTCGATCTGGATCGCTCTGCTCGCGCCGATCCTGATCACCGATCCTGATTTTGGGTTGTCGGACAGAGTAAGGGAGAAAAGATGTCATTTGCACAATCACTAAAATCCGCGGCGACTCAGAAAGGCTTGAGCCTCTCCGATTTGAATTATCAGTCTCCGGTTCTGGTGATCTTCCTGCGTCATTTTGGCTGAACCTTCTGTCGCGAAGCTCTGGCGGAGATTGCAAAAAAACGCCAGGCTATCGAAGCGACCGGAACGCAGTTGGCGTTCGTTCATATGGGTAGCAGAGTTCAGGGAGACGATTTCTTCGCTCGCTATGGTCTGGCGGACGTGGCACGGCTGAGCGATCCGGCCGCCGAGCTTTACCGGAGCTTTGGATTGAGGCGCGGGACAATCGCCGAGATATTCAACTGGAAAGTCTGGCAGCGCGGTTTCGAGTCGGCAATCCTGGAGGGTCACGGCGTAGGGATGCTCGCAGGTGACGGCTTCCAGATGCCCGGAGTCTTTCTGATCTATCGTGATGAAATTGTAAAAGCCTTTCGTCACGAGACGCCGGCAGACAGGCCCGACTACCTTGAGATGGCGGCCTGCGAACTACCCGGACAGTAAGACTGCAGTTATCGCCTGACTAATTCCGCTTCAGCGGCGATGAAACCAAAAGCAGGCCAGTATTTTCCACCCACAATTCTGCGGAAATAATCTTCGGCCTTTGCGCGGTTGCCGTTGTAGAGGTGCCAGTTGCCGATGCCGTATCCAACCGTCGCGATCTCAAGATCTGTCGCTTTCTCAACGTTGATCAGATCCGATTCCCTGTTCAAACCTTTATAAAACAAGAGCCGGTCGTAGTATGACTTATTCTCTTTGACCTTCATTTCGGGAGTGATCTTTTCGAGGATCGCGGCTGCCCCTGCATCATTCTTCATTCTCCGATAGGTCATATAGAGCCAGTCGGAGATGGCAATCACCGAATCGTCGCGCCCTTCCTTCCCGACATCCGTTTTGGAGCGATCATTTTCGGCGACGGCATAGCATTTACGGTAAGCATCCGCCGCTTTCGAAAACTCACCCCGCAGGTAGTAAGCCAGTCCGAGGTGGTACCAGATATCGAAATCCTTGTCGTTGAGTTCGGATGCCCGCTTCATATCTTTGACGGCCTTGTCGAACTGGCGAGTTGAGATGTAGCGATGGCCGCGATGGCGGTAAAGGCGTGCATCCGCCGGCGCCAGCGCAATCCCTTTTGTGTAAGTTGCGATCGCGTCATTGTAGCGCCAGGCATTCGCCTGCGCCCGCCCCAGCGCAATGATCAGATCGATGTTTGCAGGATCGGCCGCCAGTTTCTGTTCGGCCGTCCGGATCTCCCCCTTCTCATCACGGTTGGAGTAGTACTTCTGACCGAGTTTGGAAATCACTTCCGGCTTCGCCGCATTCTCTGTTTGTGCAGCTACGGAAACTCCAGCAAACAACAGCGCCGACATTAATAAAAATCTGACCATGATCATATTCGCACCTCGATTCAAATCATTTTTTGGTTTGACCACGAAAGCTGATATTATCCGCCACACCTAATGAACCGCAAGAAACTTGTAAAGTATCTGTTCAGGCTTTAGCATAACCCGTTTTCAGCATATAGATTCCGGGAGAATAAATTTGAGTTCCGATATTAAGTTGACGGCTGTCCGCGGCATACCTGAAATCAGGCCTGGTGACGATGTCGGCGCAGCAATTGTTCGCGCTGTCCAGAATATGAGTATGAAACTGTCCGATGGCGATATCATCGTCGTCGCACAGAAGGTGATTTCGAAATCCGAAGGTCGCCTTGTCAATCTTGAATCGGTCAAGCCGTCTGAATTCGCGCTCGAAATTTCCGCGAAACAGAATCGCGATCCGCGATTGATCGAAGTGATACTCAATGAATCCGCCAACATCATTCGAATGGATGAACACGTGCTGATCACCGAGACAAAACACGGATTCATCTGTGCGAACGCCGGTGTGGACAGATCGAATGTCAGCGGCGTTGACTGCGTATCGTTATTGCCCGTCTCTCCCGACGATTCAGCCCTGCTTTTGAAAACAAGACTTGCCGAGCTGACCAATGCCGGGGTCGCCGTGATCATCACAGACACCTTTGGCCGCCCATGGCGCGAAGGTCTGACGAATGTCGCCATCGGCATTTCAGGCATGCTGCCTCTCAAGGATATGCGCGGAAAACTCGATGACCACGGCAAGCAACTCTCAGCCACGGTTCTCGCCGTGGCCGACGAGCTGGCCGCCGCTTCAGGTCTGCTCATGAAAAAGACATCCCGCATACCCGTAGTCATCATCCGCGGTTACTACTTCGAACACGGAGACGGCAAATCAAAAGAATTGATCAGAGCAAAAGAGAGAGATCTTTTCAGATAGCAGTGGGAAGAAGATTGGTCATCTTCATTATTTGACTGATACTGTTGGCGAATTCATCCTTTGGTAGATTGCCAGAAATTACAGAATCAAAATACGAGCGGGAGCGCAGGCGTCCCGCCTGCGTCAATTCGATTAACGCAAATCTGATATGAATGTGCTGATATTTCAATACACGCAGGCGGGACGCCTGCGCTCCCGCTCGTATTTCGACCATTCCAAAACGGGGAAACAGGCTATAAATTCAATTCGCCAGCAGTATCACTTCATTATTTAAGACTGATCCTGCCTTTTGGAGTATCAAGCTCCGCCAGAATTGCGGCCTGAGTGCCTCTGCGGATCTTCAATTCAATTCCGAGCTTTTCGAGGAGAGCCTGAACCTTTTCCGGCTCAGGATGTTCCATTTCGATGGATGACAGTTTGCAGCCTTTTGGGGAGTCCTGGGACGGGTGAATCGAATCCGCTCCCCATTCGATAAAGAAGGGAATCAGCCCGTCGAACTGATTTTTGATATCGGTGCTCTGCCATTTGAGCAATTTCCCGTCGGGTCTTGCGCGCGATCCATCGCGCAGAGGACCGGTCTCATAGCCCGAGGCTGAGGCGCGATCGACGATTTTCCGTATCTCTTTGGTCACAGCCGCCCAGGTAATCAGCTTTGGCTCCTTAAGCGATCTCAGATCTCCAAATCTGCCGATGATTCCGTCTTGTGCCGGATCGGGTGCGATAATTTCGAGATAACGACTCTCGCCAAGCGAAAGCAATGCGTTTCTGGTTCCCCCGCCCGGATGAACCCCGCCAAACAGGGCTCTGACTCCGGTCATCTTCTCCACCCATGCGATTCCCTCGTCAAGATCCGGGAAACCGAAGACCAGATGATCGACCATCGACACTGCAGAAATCATCTTCCCACCTTTCCTGCCACTCTCTTGCAGGCCTTTCATGAATTTCATAAACATGTTGTCGGATTTCAAACCAACCGCACCGAGCAGCGAGGTCAAACGAATCATTTCACGCCGTGTCATCACTTTTGTGCCCGCCTCCATAATTCTCAATCCTTAATTTGACAACCGGATTTAGACAGGGTTGAGGTCATTAATCAAGTTCGCTCTGTCATCCATTAAAACCGCCGCGAGGTTGTCATATTGTGCTCAAGAATGGGAAAATAACCGTCGAATAATCTGTATAACCATAAAAATGAGGATGATCAAGATGACTCAAATGCTGAGAGGGCACAGGAGCGCCATCGCTGTTCTTCTGGCTCTCATCACCACGCTGGTTTCGATCCCAATGTATTCACAGACTCCGAGAAACTTTGCGCAGGCACGCCGGGAATTCAAGACTTTCTATGACCAGGGCATGCGCCAGAACGGCATTGCAGGCAGCAGCTTTATGCTGATTCAGGACAACCAGATCATCGCACAGGAATTTTTCGGCCTCCCGGATCAGGAAAAGCCGCAGCCGATGGATGAAAACGTGATCTATCACTGGGCTTCGATTACCAAGACTTTCACCGCCATTGCAATCATGCAACTGCGTGATCGCGGGCTGCTCAAGCTGGATGACCCGGTGATCAAATATGTCCCTGAACTCAAGGCCGTCCATAACCCTTTCGGGGATATTAATCAGATCACGATCAGGCATCTGATGACGCACAGCGCCGGGTTCCGCAGTGCAACATGGCTTATGGGGAGGCGATAAGGACTGGCAGCCTCATGAACCGACGGAATGGTCTCAAATCGTGGCCATCTTGCCGTACACCGAGATTCTCTTCAAACCCGGCAGCAAATTCAGCTACTCGAATCCCGGCATCATCTTCCTCGGACGAATCATCGAGACTCTGACTGGCGATGATTACGAAGTCTACGTCGACAAGAATATCCTCAAACCACTGGAGATGACGAGGACCTATTTCGACAGGGCCCCCTACCATCTGCTGAAATATCTTTCCCACAGCTACTATCTCAACGAGGGAAAACTCAAACCTGCCCGATTCGATGTCGATACCGGGATCACCGTTTCAAACGGCGGGCTCAACGCTCCGCTCCCCGATATGGTCAAGTACATCAACTTTCTCATGGGCGATCCCAAAAGGCAGGACACCTATGACCAGATTCTCAAGCGCGCCTCTCTCAACGAGATGTTTCAACCGCAGCTCTCCATCGAACAGGGCGGAGTGCCCGAACAAAGCGGTCAGAACCGAAAAGATTCCATCGGCCTGACTTTCTTTCTCGAAGAAAATTCCGGCATGCGCTTCATCGGGCACAGCGGCAGTCAGAACGGGTTCATGAGCCATTTCTATATCCGCCCGGAATCCCGAACGGCTTATCTCATTGCTTTCAACACTACCGCCACGGCTAATGAAAAAGATCAGACCAGGGATACAAGACGCCTCGACAGGGAGATCAAGGATTACCTCTTCCAGAAAATCTTTATGATCTTTCCGGTAAAGTAAAATGACAGAAAATTAACGTTCTGGCCTGCCTGCTTTGATTGACAGGAATCTTCAACAGGCTACCATGAGGGTTTGATTTAAGCCGTTTTATTTTACTATTTCAACTAACAGATACTCAGAGTTGACTGTGATTAACTGCACACTCTGGTTACAAGCTGGGTAATTTGCCGGGAAAAATATGAGCTTTGCACTCGCATTATTACAACAGGCGCCTTCACCGGAATCGGTCAAGATCGCCCTTGATCCGATCCTTCGGCATGGCCGGGACAACATCAGCTATTTGTATTCGATGGACGGGTTCGACTGGACCATTGTCATTCTCTATTTCGGCATACTGGGGCTGATGGCAATCCTTGGCATCTATCGATTGAGGATGGTCTATCAGTTCTGGCGATACCGTGACGTCAGACCCAGTCCGAAGGGCAGGTTTGTTGAATCCGATCTTCCGCCAATCACGGTCCAGCTTCCGCTGTTCAATGAACTATATGTGGTTGAGCGGCTGCTCGAGTCAGTCTGCCGGCTTGATTATCCGCGTCATCTGCTGGAAATCCAGGTGCTTGATGATTCAACCGACGAGACAGTAAAGATCGCCGCGGCCGCCGTTGAGAAATACAGGCAGCAGGGATTCGATATCGAGTACATCCACAGGGAGGACCGGACGGGTTTCAAGGCAGGCGCCCTCGAGAATGGGATGAAGAAGGCGAAGGGACAGCTCGTAGCCATATTCGACGCCGATTTTCTGCCAAGGCCCGACACTCTCCGTAAAATGGTCGATTTCTTCATTGATGAACGGATCGGGATGGTCCAGATGAGGTGGAGCCACATCAATGCCAACTACTCATTGCTGACGCGGGTGCAGGAAGTGCTTCTGGATGGGCACTTCGTAGTGGAGCAGACATCGAGAAACCGCACCGGAGCATTCTTCAATTTCAACGGTACCGCGGGAATGTGGCGGCGACAGGCGATCGAGTGGAGCGGTGGATGGCAGCACGACACTCTCACGGAGGACACCGATCTGAGCTTCCGCGCTCAGTTGATGGGCTGGAAATTCATCTACCTTGTGGATGACGACGTTCCGGCTGAAGTTCCCGTCGAAATGAACGCTTTCAAGGCGCAGCAGCGCAGGTGGGCGAAAGGCCTGGTTCAGGTCGGCATCAAACTCATGCCGCGCATCTGGAAACACCCGACATTGACGCTTCAACAGAAAGTCGAGCTCTTCTTCAGGCTCTTCGGCAACTGTGCCGCAATGCTGATGATCGTTCTCAGTCTTCTGCACGTTCCGGTTCTGATCGTTCGCTTCAACCAGGGCTTTTTCCACATGCTCGTGCTCGATGTGCCGCTCATGCTTTTTGCGACGCTCTCGGTCGTCAGCTTCTACGGCACGACCATCCTCTATCGCTTTCCGAATGAGAAGCGGAGATTGTGGCTGATCCCGATTGCCATGGCCGTTGGAATCGGTCTTGTTTTCTCCAATACCAGAGCTGTTCTCGAAGCGATTTTCGGGGTTCAATCGAGCTTCGTCCGAACGCCGAAATACAACGTGGAAAACAGCAATGACAACTGGCTGCAGGCGGCCGTCAAATATCGCCGCAAAAAAGGCTGGCTGCCGGCAATCGAGATGGCTTTTGCCCTCTACTTCGTCTTCGCGGTTTACTATGCCCTCCGCAGCAACATCTACGCGACCATCCCGTTCCTCATGATATTTCTTGTCGGTTATGGATATGTCGCACTGGTCTCGATTTTCCAGGGACGCATCAAAAGGATTCTTAACGCGTTCAAACGCGGGTAAAACAGAAAAAAATAACAGGGGTCAGTGAGTAGAGAGGCGCAGAGTCAGCATCTGCGCCTCTCTTTACTTTTAGCGCTCCGAACTTTGGATTCCTTGGCAACGCTGCATGGCTATTTCTTTTTTATCGTTTTGCCGGTCTCAACCGTTACGGGCAGCGGCTTTTCGTCGTCGCGGAGTTTATAAAGCAGGTCTGATTCGACCTCCTGTTTTGCCTTTTTGATATCGATATTGAAGAGTCTGGCGACGTTTTCGCCGAGGATTTTGCGTTTCACTTCGGGCGTCAATTGCTGATAGCCGTGCTTCTCGATCAACTGGTCCGGCATGGTGAAAGCCTGGAAAGCCTGAACCTGCCAATGAGGAGGGCCGATGACGGGTGTGTCGGTTCCCCACAGAATATGATCAGCGCCAAGCCCGTCGAGCAGCGTCCCCATACATTTGGCGTATCGCTCCGGACTTTGACGCAGCACTCCTGCCAGCAAGCCCATCTCGGCGTAGATGTTTTTGACTTTGGCTTTTTTCGCCTGTTCCGCCAATTCAGCTTCGAAAGGATAAGCGCTGTGAAAGGCGATGAAGTTGATGTCGGGCCAGTCCGCCGCGGCCCGGGTCATATCCTCGGGATGGCAGCCCGGTTCGAGGAAAGAACCGGGAAAGCCTTTATGGACGCAGACGTTTTTGATTCCGTATTTGCGCAGCACCGCATAAAGCGGATAAGTCAGTTTCTCGTCATCCATCCGCCAGCCGCGCGTGTCGGGTCCGGGAGGATAAAGTTTCAAGCCATTGATTTTCAGCTTCTCGCACTGGTAGATGAGCGAATCCACGGCCGACTGGCCATCCGGCGGATCGACGCAGCCCAGAATACGAACGCGCGACGGAGCCATGGATCTGATCAATGCGGCTTCGCGCGGCGGAAACAGGTCTACACCGTCGAAGGCGGCTTTCATGCCGAAGCTGTTGAGAAAGGCGAGATCCGTTTCGCTATTGAGGAACATGTCTTCGATGAACATGACACGGCCCATATCTGCGACCTTCACCGTTTTACCGACGATGCCTGACCGTGCGCCGGCCAGTGATTTGAGGAACGCTTCCGCGCGTTCGTTCATCCGGCGGATACCGCCCGCACGCCACCAGACGTGCGTTTGCAGGTCGATCAGAATCGGCAGACGCAGCACAGGATCACGGTCGGCGATTTGCTCTACAGTCACTGAATCAACGAAGCGATCGGTAGGAATCGGCGCAGCCTCGGACTTGCGCTGCAAAAAAGTGATGCCGGCAGCGCCCGCCGTCAACTTGAGCAGATTCCTTCTGGTTATCCCTGACAGATTGCCGTCTTTTTTATTCATCTTTCATTCATCCTCTGTGGAAAGGGAGTACTCGGTCGTGTTGCCGTTTTTGTATATACAATCGCCGCGGGCGCAAAGCGGTCTTTTTTTACTTCAACCGAGCCAACATTACATCAGGTTCAGGCGAATTGGCCAGACTGCAATTGAGACCGGGTAACTATTCGAGATGTTCGGACACTTTCTTTGCATCTCTTGCAACAGATTCTGACTTTCAAACGTTTTTATCATTTGTGTTATACTGCACGGCCGAATATCTACTAATACTTTCCAAAGGAATTGACGATGTTCTGTCCCAATTGTGGAGCTCAACAGGGAGACAGCAAGCGATTCTGCACCGGCTGCGGCACCAACCTGCTGCTTGTGTCCCAGGTTATGACCGGACAGTTGCCGGTTGCTGCTCCTCAAGTTCAATCGGCGCAGCCTCCTCAGACAACGCATCCTTCGGTTGAGATCGAGAGACAGCGCCAGATGGCGAAAGGCCTGCGAATGGCCATCTTCGGTGGAGGGCTACTGGCCTACAAACTATTGAGTATTATCTTTACCTTCGGCCGGGGAACATCTTTTGGCTTCTGGGGAGTGCTTGGCTTCATCCTGCTGGGCATCGGCATTTCAAAGATCGTCAGTTCACGACCGCCTGAACAACAGCACAAGGCTCTTCCAAATCAGGCCGCTGGAAGATACCCGCAGCAATCACTGCACGTGCCGCATCCGGTCTTTTCTGCTGCAGAGATAGAGGCCCCGAACACAAACGAGCTCAAGCCCCTCAGGCATCCTCACGCGAGTGTCACTGAGGATGAGACGAGGCATTTGCAAAAATAGTTAGACGTAGTCCACTGGAGATTACCGATATGTATTGTCCACAATGCGGAACTGAAACCAATGATCAGATAAAGTTTTGCAAGCGATGTGGAACCAGCCTGCAGATCGTTCAAACATTGCTCACCAAGGGCGCTCCATCAATGAACCCATCCTTTGATCCCAGGGAATGGCAAAGAATGGTTCTCGAAGAATACAAGGAAAAGGCGGCAAAGAAGAATAAGAAGTCGCCCGAGCAAAAGCGCCTTGAGGAGATCAAAAGCGGAGTTATTACCACCGCTATTGGTTTCGGCTCAATGATCTTCTTGTATTTTCTCTTAGGAGCCGTCGCGATGAACGAGCCGGCCAGCGATGCGCTCATTTTGAGAAACGTGTGGCTTGTCGGCCTGGTGCCATTTCTCATCGGTCTGAGCATACTATTCAATGGAATCTTCATCAGCAAAAAGATCGTCGCGCTGAAAAATAATGAAGAAAGAGACTTCTATAACCTGCCTCTTTTTACATCTGACCCGGCCCCTGTCTCAAAATTATCCGAGGGGACACTTACGCCGGTTTCAGATTACAGCGTAACCGAATCGACCACGACCAAACTGCGAGAACCTGAGCCGATCAACAAATCGCGGGACACCAACTGATCTCTGAATTTCCGAGACTCATCAGGAGATGATTCGAAATGTTTTGCACCAGATGCGGCACAGCCAATTCAGACGACATGATGTTTTGCACCAACTGCTCCGGGCCGCTGATCAAGCCGCCAACGACAACTCGCATCAACGATCAGCCTACGACCAGGCAGGGAGGCCAGAGAAACATGCCTCCGCGTCCGGCGCAGCCGCAATATGACGAACCAAGGCCAGTTCCGGAACAGAATCCGAATCTCCCTTATCCCGGCTATCGCAGCGCCTATTCCGGATCACAGGGATATCAACCGTTGCAGAGCAGCTATGCTCAACAGGTTTCAGATATGCAGGGGAGCGCCTCGCCGCGGGCAATCACTTCGATGGTGCTGAGCGTGGTGTCGATCGTCACCTGTGGGCCCCTTCTGAGCATACCGGCGTTGATCATAGGAAAGATGGAGATGAATGATATTGTGAAAGGTCTGGCTCCAAAAGCCGGCCTGACTTTCGCCAAAATCGGCTTCTATCTCGGCATTGCGACTACCGCCTTTTATTGCCTTCTCGGAGTTCTCTGGGGACTGCTTCTGACAATCGGTCACATTTCCTGATCAGTATAAAGCCTGGACAGAGTCATGGAATCCATAACGATTGAAACGGGAGATGCCGAAAATCGGCGGATTGATAATTTCAGCGCCGGCGACAGGGCGATCTATCTCTCAATCTCATTCATTTCTTCAATAATGCTTGTCACTGGAAGACTGCTCACTCCGTCTTCAAGGGGCGTTGGAACCCATCAGCAGCTTGGGTTTCCGCCGTGCCTCTTCCTTCATTTCACTGGTGTACCATGCCCTAACTGCGGGATGACCACGAGTTTTGCCCATGCAGCAAGGTTGAGCTTCAAATCCGCTCTCCTGACCCAGCCTTTCGGGCTGACGGTCTTTGCCCTGGCTGTCATGAGCATCCCGCTTTCCGCTTATTTGTCATTCAGGAAGATTTCGTGGAACCGAATTATTTATGCAACCCTGGCGGATAGATTCATCTACTCGCTCATAGTGTTTTACATTATTTGCTGGATATACAAGATCCTGACGATGAAGTTTTATTCAGCAGCCTACAATTGAGAGATTATTGTTTTGGGCTGTCCACCTTAACAAGATACTTTTCCGGAGCCATAGCATATGAGACCGGTATTTTTATTGGTATTTCTGTTTTTATTGATCAACCAGGAAGCAATCATGGCAAAGACACAGGACGACAAATTGAAAACACGAGCCGAGCTGACCAGGTACGAAGAGACCAGCCGGTATGAAGACGTGACAGGTTTTATCAACGAGTTGCAGAAGCGGACAGGGAAATTACGTGTAGAGACCTTCGGTAAAACCGTGGAGGGAAGGGATCTGCCATTGATGATTTTTTCAGATCCGCCGGTTTCCAACCCGCGCGAAGCGCGCCGGACAGGCAAGCCGGTCATCTTCATTCAGGCCAATATTCATGCCGGTGAAGTGGAGGGTAAGGAGGCCATGCTCAATCTTTCAAGACGCCTCACCGTCGGTGATCTGAAAACCCTGTTGAAGAACCTGATCATCCTGGTTGCGCCAATTTACAATGCGGACGGCAATGAACGATTCAGTCTGAACAATCGCTCGGCTCAAAACGGTCCCGTGGGAGGGGTTGGAACCCGCGAGAATGCAAAGGGGATGGATCTCAACCGTGATTACATGAAGCTTGAATCACAGGAGGCCAATGCCCTGATAGGCCTCTTCAACAGATGGGATCCTCATCTGACCGTCGATCTTCATACCACAAATGGTTCATACCACGGATATCATCTGACCTACGCACCCACCCTTAATCCGAATGCCGATTCGCGATTGGTCGCTTTCGAGCGCAACAGAATGCTGCCGGCAATAAGCCGCGCCCTTCTCAGAAAATATAAATTCCGCACTTATTTTTACGGGAACTTCGCCACAAAGGAGCGGATCAACCGCGAGGTTGACACATTCGAGATGCAGCGGGCAGGCAGGGAGGCGCAGCCACCGGACAAGCCTGAGACCAGAATCTGGCGGACCTTCGATCACCGTCCCCGATTCGGGAACAATTACTGCGGTCTGCGCAATCGCCTGACGATTCTCTCTGAAGCATACAGCTACCTCGATTTCAAAAGCCGGATCGCCGTGACTGAAGCATTCGTCGAAGAGATTTTGAATTATTCGTCGATGCATTCGACTGAAATCGCCGCCCTGATCAATCGTGTCGATGCGGACGCCATTCGCGGCAAAGCTTCTCAGCACGGTGTGTCTTTCGAGATCAAGCCGCTGGCCAAACCTGCGGGAATTCTCGTCGGCGAAGTCGAGAAGGTCAAAAATCCGCGGTCTGGAAAAATGATGACGGCGATGCTCGAGGATAAATTCAAATCCATGCCAATGCCCGATTATGGTTTGTTTGCCGCTACAAAAACCATTGCCATGCCCGGCGCTTATATTTTCCGTGCCGAATCAGGCACGAAGACCGTGATTGCCAAGCTTCTGGCGCACGGCATCAACGTCGAGGAACTGACTGAGCCTGCGAACATCGAAGTCGAAAGCTTCCGGATCGAAGATGTGCGCAAAGCCGCACGAGCCTTTCAGGGTCATGCAGAGGTTAAACTCAAAGGGAAATACCAGCAGGAAAAAATGAGTTTCCCCTCCGGATCGATCCTGGTTCGCACCACACAGCCGTCCGCGGCGCTTATCTTCTACCTTCTGGAAGCTGAAAGCGATGACGGCTTCGTCAACTGGAACTTCCTCGATGATTACCTCGAGAAGGGGAAGTCTTTTCCGATATTCAGAATCACAGGCGATCCTAATGTCGCAAGCAGATTGAAATAAATATCAGATCGAGCAGAGAGTAAGTGGCTGTTTAATGAAAGATCAATTGTTGATCAGAAATGCAACGATCATCACCCTCGATAAACATAACAGGATAATCAAGGGAAACGTTGCGATAAATAACGGAGTAATCACATCGATCGGCAATTCGACTACTGATGCCGTTTTTGACGATGCAACCGTGATCGATGCCACGGGGCTCTTTCTGCTTCCCGGTTTTGTACAAACCCACATCCATCTCTGTCAGACCCTTTTTCGCGGAGCCGCCGATGACCTTGCACTGATCGACTGGCTTAAACAGCGTGTCTGGCCGATGGAAGCCGCTCACACGGCATCATCGATCTATGCCTCAGCCAGACTCGGGATCGCCGAGCTGATCAGGGGAGGAACCACCTGTGCGCTGACCATGGAGACGGTCAATCACACCGATGCCGTCTTCAGAGCCGTCGAAGAGTCCGGATTTCGCGCCACCCTGGGCAAATGCATGATGGACCAGGGAGAAGATGTCCCCGAATCGATGATCGAAAAGACTGACGATTCAATCAATGAATCGCTCGAATTGTTTAATAAATGGAATGGTACGGCTGATGGACGCATCCGCTATTGCTTCGCTCCTCGCTTTGCGGTGAGCTGCACGCGCGAGCTGCTTGAACGCGTCGCAAAATTATCAAAAGAAAATAACATCCTGGTTCACACTCACGCTTCCGAAAACCGCGATGAAATCGAGATGGTCCTGAGGCAGACAGGGAAGCGCAATATCGCATACCTCAATGATGTCGGCCTCGCTTCAGCCAACGTAGTTCTGGCTCATTGCATTCATCTGGACGATGACGAGTTCGAGATACTCCGTCAGAGCGGCACTCATGTGGCTCACTGCCCTTCATCGAATCTCAAACTTGCTTCAGGTGTAGCCAGGATAAAGGAGATGCTCGATCGCGGAATATCCGTATCTCTCGGCGCCGACGGCGCTCCCTGCAACAACCGGCTCGATATGTTCACCGAGATGCGCACCGCCGCCCTGCTTCAGAAAATCAATCACGGCCCTCAGGCGCTCCCGGCACTGACTGCCCTGCGGATGGCCACAATACACGGCGCCAGGGCCCTCGGTCTTGATCATCAGATTGGATCGATCGAACCCGGAAAGAGGGCCGATCTTCAGTTGCTCAATCTTGACCAGCCTCATTCAACCCCTTGCCCTGATCCTGTCTCGACCATTGTCTATGCGGCAGAAGCCGTTAATGTCGTCTCTGTCATCATTGATGGAAAGGTTGTCCTGAAAGAAGGCAGGCTCGTCACTTTGAATGAGACGGAGATTCTCAGGGATGCAGCAGGGGAATTCGAAATGCTTGATGAAAGGCTGACCAAAACTGGTAAACCACGGAAAAACACCGAATAAAGATTCTCTCGATAATTCGTTTTTCGTGTTTTCCGTGGTTTGATTCTGAGTCAGTCAGTGTCGGCAGAATAGACTAAAGCCTTCTGCTTCAAACAGCGTTGACGGTCTTGACGTCGGCAGGCTGCTGCGCCGGTTTATCAGATTTCCCGGAACTCTTTCCCTGCGAAGCATCGTTGAGCATATGGCATTTGCCATCAAAAACCGCCCCATGCTCGATAATCAGCGCCGGTGTGAAGATGTCTCCATAGACGCGCCCGGTCGAATGAATCTTGACGCTGGTCTTTGCCGTGATCGTCCCTTCAACTATCCCGCTGATCTCAACCGTCCCTGCCTGTACCATCGCCTTGACCCGCCCTTTTTCCATCACCAGCAGGCTGCCATTATCCGAACTAATCGTCCCGGATATCGTGGCGTCCACCCTCATTATCTCTGTGAACTTAACTTCTCCATTAATGTCCGTGCCATCGCCCAGAAAACTGCGCAGATCGGTCGGTGTGTCGGATCCGCCAAATGTTGATTTGCTGCTGCCAAACTTCATAGATAACTCCTCCTAGGTCTTATTACTCTTTGAATTTTTTTTTGAAACGGAACCGGGGGCTATTCCTGTTCAGGAATATCGATTGGAAAGATCGGTCAGTATGCCGGGGGAGGGGCTAATTCTCAGACTTCCTCATGATTATCGAGTATATCCGATCCAGCTCGCTCATCGAGCTGAAATCTATCTCTATCTTTCCTTTGCTCTGACCAAGATGAATCTTAACCTGCGTCCCAAAATGCCGCTTAAGCTTCAACTCAGCGGCCCGGATGTTAGCATCATTCTCTACCGCTGTCGAGCTTTCTCTAATCTTTGGCTCCTCCGCCAGCTTCTTAACTCGATGCTCTATATCTCGAACCGATAACTTCCCCTCGACAATTTCATTGGCCAGTTTTAATTGCAGATCTTCAGAGTCAATTGCAAGCAGGGCTCTGGCATGGCCCATGGAGATTGACCCATCTTCGATCATGCGCTGGATCTGAGCCGGTAACTTCAATAAACGCAGATAGTTAGCAACTGAAGACCGATCCTTGCCGACCCTTTTCGCGACCTCATCCTGGGTCAGGCCAAGGTCGCGTATCAGTTTTTGAAAAGCCAGAGCCTCTTCAATGGGATTAAGTTCCTGCCGTTGAATATTTTCGATCAGGGCAAGTTCGAGCAGTCTGGCATCGGGGATCTCTCGAACTATGGCCGAGACCTTGTGAAGACCGGCCCGCTGAGCGGCTCGCCAGCGACGCTCACCCGCCACGATCTGATACCGGGCGCCCTGTATCCTCCTGAGAAGAATGGGCTGCACCAGTCCATTTGTTCTGATGGATTGAGCCAGCTCTTCCAGCCTGGTCTCGTCGAATCTCGACCGGGGCTGATCCGGGTTTGGATCAATCAGATCTATATCTATATCCAGAAGCTCGTCACCCTGCGCCAACGTGTCTGAAAGCAGGGCGCTGAGGCCTCTACCGAGTGCCTTTCTTGTCATTTTCCATTACCTCTTTCGCAAGGTTCATATAACTCTCCGCGCCACGGGACTTGATATCGTAAAGAATGATCGGTTTGCCGTGGCTTGGGGCTTCCGCCAGCTTGATATTCCGCGGGATAACCGTTTCGAAGACCTGGGCTCCGAGAAAATCTCTCAGATCCGCCATCACCTGATTTGAAAGATTGGTGCGCTCGTCATACATTGTGAGAAGGAACCCTTCAACCGAGAGACCAGGATTGAGGCCCCTGCGGATTCTGACGAGGGTATCCCACAGATCGGTCACCCCTTCAAGCGCGAAATATTCACATTGAATCGGGACGATCACCGAATCAGAGGCCGAGAGTGCGTTGAGGGTGAGCAGGCCAAGACTGGGAGGACAATCGATCAGAATGTATTCGTATTTATCCTTCAAGGGCAGAAGGATGTTTTTCAGAAAAAACTCTCTCTGTTCCGCTTCGATCAATTCGACTTCGGCTCCGGTGAGATTTCTGTCGGCGGGCGCCACCTTGAGGAACTCCAGTTCCGTATTGATCAGAATGTTATTGATCGGCTCATTCATGATCATGGCGTGATAGATGCTTCGCCGGAACGATCCCTTTTTGATGCCGACGCCGCTGGTCGCATTCGCCTGCGGATACATGTCTACGAGCAGGGTAGGCACTTCGGAGACCGCCAGTGAGGCAGCCAGATTGATGGCAGTGGTCGTCTTGCCGACACCGCCTTTTTGATTTGAAATGGCTATGATCTTTCCCATGACAGCAAATGGCCTGCGATGACTAATGGAATAAACTGGATGTTAACGGCAACGACGCACATTACCACAGTTCAGCGTTGATGTTGATGTTAAACGAACCGGCAACCTCAAGGCATCGAGCTGGAATTTCCCAAAACCGGCAGGAACTACTCTCCGTGTTCCACGTGGAACATTATCAACTTGACGCCTGAAAATGTTTCACGTGGAACGCGTCAATTCCACAAGGAGACTGTTGTCGCAGTCCGGCACAGGATGGGTCAGCAGCGATCGCCCCCCCCCGCCATTTACGCCATTTGCGCCGGAGAGGACCAGGGCAAGGTCGGCATTCCCAAAGATCAGGATCCGGGAGGACGCCGATCCAAACTCCAGGATTTTGGGGATGATCTTCTCCATACGCTCAACCGCCCTCGCTGTGACACAGGAATCAAAAGGGGGAGGGTCAAGAGACTCGAATCGCGCCCTGTGAACCTCCGCATTACCGAGACCGAGCGCATATACGACCTCGTCCAGAAAAATAGACTTCGCCCTGTTCGACTCCACCAGATGGACATGGATATCAGGCCTGAAGATGGAGACAGGGATTCCCGGAACGCCGACTCCGGATCCAAGATCCCAGACAGACCTGATCTGCTCCGGCAGCAGCGACTCGACCATTGAAGATTCAAAGATATGCCTGGAGAGAAACTCCGCCGGCTCGGTTATCGTCGTCAGGTGCAGCCGGGAATTCCACTTAAGCACCATTCCGTAATATTTGACCAACTGACTGACCGCGTCAGGCGCATAGGAGTCGCCGCCGGCTTTGCGAGCAGAGGTTAGAAGTCTTTCCAGTTCCCGAAGATTTGAGTCTTTCACTTGTTTGGTTGCCTGCCCATTATTTCAACATGTATCGTCAGAAGGGAGATTGCCGCAGGGGTGATTCCAGGTATTCTCATGGCCTGCGCAATCGTTCGAGGCTTGACGCGATTGAGCCTTTCAACCATCTCGTTTGAGAGCCCCGGCAGATGCGAATATTCGAAATTCAGGGGAATCATACGGCTTGCCGCCTTCTCCAGGCGATTATTGAGCGTATCCTGAGCCGTCAGATATCCCTGGTACTTGAAATCGGTTACAACCGTGGTGATCTCGTCAAGGGAACTACTCTCCCTGAGTTCAACAGGCAAAAGACACACGACATGCGCCGCGGTTATCTCAGGACGTTTTGCCAACTGGCTCAGATTGACGGCCTCGGACAGACAAATTCCCGTTTCGGAAGAGAAGTCGCTATAGCCCTGGCTTCGCTGGCTGATATTTGTCCGTTGAAAATAGTCGCGGAGCAAGGCCTTTCTCTTCATGCCACGGACAAAATCCTGATATCTGGCATCTGGGAGCATCCCCAGCGTGTAGCCAAGTTCGCTCAATCTCTCGTCGGCATTATCGATTCTGAGCCTGAGTCTCTGTTCCGCACGGGAGGTGAACATCCTGTAGGGCTCATCGACTCCCTGGGTTACGAGGTCATCGATGAGAATGCCAAGATAAGCGTCTTCACGTTTGATCGAGACCGGATCCTGGTGGTGGACAAAACGAGCTGCATTTATCCCGGCGATGAGCCCCTGGGCTCCGGCTTCCTCATAACCCGTGGTGCCATTGATCTGACCTGCGTTGAAAAGTCCCCTGACTCTTTTTGATTCAAGTGAGGGCCAGAGTTCGGTTGGATCTATCATGTCGTACTCGATGGCGTACCCTGGACGAATCATCACGGCATTTTCGAGGCCGGGGACCAGATGAACGAGTTCGCGCTGAAGGTCCGCGGGGAGACTTGTGGAAAATCCATTCAGATATGTTTCGTAAGTGTGATACCCCTCCGGTTCAAGAAAGAGCTGGTGGCGTTCCTTGTCCGGGAATTTAACGACCTTGTCTTCGATGGAGGGGCAATAGCGCGGCCCGACACCCGTAATCTGTCCGCTGTAGAGCGGCGACCTGCCGATATTATCGCGGATCATGTCGTGAACGCGTGCGGTCGTGTAACCGATATAACAGGATATTTGAGGCTGCGTGATTTTCTGAGTGGTAAAAGAGAAGGGGGTTGGATTTGCATCCCCCGGTTGTTCCTCAAATGACGAGAAGTCAATGGACCGGCTGTCGAGCCTTGGTGGCGTTCCGGTCTTGAGCCTGTTGATTCGGAATCCCAGATGCTTCAGATTTTCGGCAAGTTTGATTGAGGGTAATTCTCCGTGGCGTCCGGCGGAGTAGCGCTTCTCGCCGATATGAATCAGGCCATTGAGAAAAGTTCCGGTGGTGATCACGACCGAATTGGATCGAAGCAGTCTGCCGTCCATCAGCTCAACGCCGGCGATGGATCCGTCTTCAATGATGAGTTCGATCACCTCACCCTGGCGGAGAAAAAGGTTGGGTATGGCTTCCAATTCGCGCCTCATTTGCTGGCGGTAAAGCCCTCTGTCTGCCTGAGCGCGTGGAGCCTGTACGGCGGGTCCGCGGCTGCGATTGAGCATGCGAAACTGAATGCCGGTTTGATCTATCACTCTTCCCATCAATCCGCCGAGAGCATCGAGTTCACGAACCAGATGACCCTTGGCGATTCCGCCAATGGCGGGATTGCACGACATCTGAGCAATCAGATCGAGATTGAAGGTTACGATTGCAGTCTTTGCGCCCAACTGTGCCGCGGCATTGGCGGCTTCGCACCCGGCGTGCCCGGCTCCAATTACAAGAACATCGAATTCTTCGTCAAAATATCGCATAATCAAACCGGATAAAAGGACGTAAACCTTTTAATATCAACTAGTTACAAGAACCGCAACCGTCCTCGTCAGCCTGCTTTCCAGTCGGCCACCTCACCTCTCAATAATAAATAACGAATAGAGTAACATCAAAAGCGAAAGTTGAGAGTCACTTTCCGATGCAGAAAGTTGAGAAAATCTGATTGATGATATCGGCAATGAGAGTTTCACCCGTAATGACACCGAGACTTTTGAGAGCCTTGTGCAGGTTATCGAGGGCAATCTCTTCTGTAAAGCCGCTGATCAAATCCTGTTTCGCCCGGCGAAGGTAGGCGAGAGCATCCTCGAGCGCCGCGCAATGTCGCTCATTGGTGATGATTGCACTCTCGGAACCAGGCTGCCGAGCGCCAATCAATTGATGGTATATCTCATCGTTGAGCTGGGCGATCCCGGTGCCTTTCAAGGCAGAGACCTCCAGAACCGTATGCCTGCCGGAAAGAGCCGCGATAAACTCGTCCCTGATCGAAACACCCAGGTCCGACTTATTGATCACATAAAGATCCATCGGATAATTTTCAAACATCCTCAGATCCTCAACCGGGTCAGCCGTGCCGGCATCAAGAACGCCGATGACAAAATCGGCTTCAGTGATTGCCGTCCTGGTTCTTTCGACTCCTATCTGTTCAATGATGTCTTCCGTTTCCCTGATACCTGCGGTATCGACCAGATTGACGGGGATGCCATTTATCGAAAATGGTTCGCTCAACGTGTCTCTTGTCGTCCCGGGAAGATGGGTGACGATGGCGCGATCCTTGCCGAGCAGGGCATTGAAGATCGAGGATTTTCCGACATTGGGCCTGCCAATCAACGCCAGGTTGATTCCGTTTCTGATGATTCTGCCCACTTTGTAGCTCTCAACCATGATGCTTAATGTCTCGATGAAACCCTCGATCCTGGCAATGAAAATTTTCAGATCGAGCGGGTCGAGATCATCTTCAACAAACTCCACTGTCGATTCAAAATGAACAATCAGGCCGGTGAGCCCGTCTTTGAGAGGTTGTAACTGCCGCGAAAGTTCGCCGCGTAATTGCCTGGCGGCCAGTCTTGCCTGATAAGTCGTCTGCGAATTGATCAGATCGTTGATCGCCTCGGCCTGTGTCAGATCCATCCGCTGGTTGAGAAAAGCCCGCATCGAAAATTCGCCGGGTTGCGCCAGATCCACGCCCGTTGATCTCAACACCCGGAGAATCTCAGCCAGCACTACGGGGCTGCCATGAGAAGAGATCTCGACAACGTCCTCGCCGGTAAATGAATTCGGAGCCTTGAAGTATGTGACAACGGCTTCGTCGATGATGAAGCCGGTTTCAGGGTTGTTGAGCAGTTGAAAGACGGCTCTGTTTGGAATGAACTCCGCCCCATTGTCTGCCTTGAGCAGTAATCTGCATGCGCTCACCGCATCTTTTCCGCTGATTCTGATCACGCCAATACCGCCCTGTCCCGGAGGCGTGGCGATAGCAGCAATCGTTTTAAAATCGAACAGACTCATGGCAGTTGATGGGCAGGATTAGGGAAGCAGGGTGCAGGCGGGTGTTTTTCTGGAACGATGAAGACAGGCGCAACTCAGCCAGGCAGCACCTTGACCCGGCGCATCTGGCCCTCGCCCTCGCTTTCCGTTCTGATCCCCTCGATATCAACCAGCGCGGTATGAATAATCCGGCGATCCTGAGCATTCATCGGATCGAAGACGAAAGGCACCCTGCTGACCTTGACCCTCTCTGCGGCCTTGACGGCCATCAATTCCAGCTCCTGACGCCTGGCATTACGATAACCGCCCGCATCAAAATCAATCTGAACCCCGGCGGCGACGGCCTCTGAAAAAGCCCGGCGCGCAATATACTGAAGCGCATCGAGCAATTCGGCGTTATGCGCCAGAAGCAGCGGCAAATCGAATCCCAGAAAAGAAACTTCCAGATATGAGGGCTCCGGTTCGGTCACTTCAACTTTCAGATCAAGAGAAGATTTATCGATCAGGTCCCTGACAAATCCCTCAAGACTGTTTTTCAACTCATCAATATTTTCTGTTGTCATATCTTGTTCTTCAATTCCGCGATTAATTCGCCAGCGCTTCCTTGGTCTTCTTGCCCTTGGCAGGCTTCTTGTCACCCGTTTTGGATGAGTCCTCCGTGGCGGGCGTGCCGGGTGGCTTTGTCGGATTCATCCTGTTGATGATGAACTGTTGAACCACGCCTACAATGTTGCTCACCATCCAGTAAAGCACAAGTCCGGCAGGCGCAGCCTTGAGGAACCAGGCAAAGATGATCGGCATCACATATCCCATCTTTTTCTGAACGGGATCAGCCGTGGTCGGTGTCAGGGCCTGCTGCAGAACCATTGTCAGGCACATGATGATGGGCAGAATCCAGAAAGGGTCAGGAGATGAAAGATCCTGCAGCCAGCCGAAGAAGGGAGCGTGCCGGACCTCTATCGAAACGGTCAGAATGGCAAAGACCGCCATGAAAAACGGCATCTGCAGCAGCAGCGGCAGACATCCCATCAGGGGATTGCCTTCCTTCATGAGGGCGATCTGTTCCTTCTGCAGGTCCATCATCCTCGGATCGTTCTTGTCGATCTTCTTCATCCGCTCCTGAATGTCCTTCATTTTCGGCTGCATTGCCGCAGCTCTCTTCATCGAGACCGAACTTTTCCACCGAAGCGGGAAGAAAAAGAGATTCAGGAAGACCGTCAGCAGGACAATCGACCATCCGAAATTATGCGTAATCTTGTTTATCTCACGCAGTCCCCAGAGCATAAACTGGGCAATCGGCTTGATCACGACCCTCAGGAAATTGAGCCATCCATAGCTGACGATATCCTCGAGCTGGCTTGAGTTCCTGGAGATTGAAAAATACTGGCTCGCCTGAGTCAGAAGGTTCAAGTCCTTCGGACCCGCATAAACATGATTGATTTCACCCTGCGCCAGTTGGACTGCGATCGAGACGTAATTGTCATTGAGCAACTGGGCTGCGGGAGCCGGTCTTGGCGGAACAAGCGCGATCGCAAAGTAGTTGTCATCGACCGCCGCCCAATCCACTGGTCCCGAGGTTGGAGTCGCCGCGGCTCCGTTTAACTTTGATGCCGCCTCCCGGCTGACACTCGTGCCGATGGCATAGGTTAACTGAGGCGCATGCTTGTAGGCACTCACCTCTTTGGCAGCCTGATCTCCAAAATTGGGTCCGATGACAAGGTAGGCATCGACGGGTGCTCCGTTTCTTTTGACGGTCGCCCGGATATCGAAATCGAATCCAGTGCTTTTGGCTACACCAGCACCCGTGAAAATCAGGGTTTTCACCGCTTCAATCCCGCTTCCCGAATAGGTAAAGCTTACTTCCTTCGTTTCGGCCTTCTGAAGATAGAGATCCTGATCCGGGATATTGCCGACCTCATAAACCGCCTGATTGAGTTGTTTCTCAAGGACTGGATCGGAAGGAATATGGAACCGCAGCGCTCCGCCAATGCTCTCGCTCAACTGGGATGAAAGCAGGTTGACCCCTTTCGGCGGGTCAATGGGTTTGCCGTCCAGAAAACTGGTCATGGTCCATTCTTTGATTACTCCACCCTGGCTTGAAAGAATCGCCACCCAGTGATCCGACGTGATTCTGATATCCTTTACCTCTGCCTGAGTCGGACTCCTGAGCAGCCTGAAGCGGGGTTACTGCCGCAGGGGTTTGAGATGGCGCCAATGGAGCGGAGGAAAGGGCCGGACTCGCCCCTTCATTCTGAATCGCCTGAACCGCCGGCTTCTGCACCGGCTTAGCAGGATTGAGCCTCCCATACAAATATGACCACCCAAGAAAGATGGCTGATGAAAGTATCAAAAACAGTACAAGTCTTCTTTCCATCTACAACTCTCGATTTGATTAAATTGATCCGGTTACGCCACCGGATCATATCCACCAGCACTAAATGGGTGACAGCGTAAAATGCGCTTTATTCCGAGATAGGAGCCTTTAAAAAAACCATACTTCGAAATAGCCTCGGCTGCATATTCCGAACAGCTTGGAGTGAACCGGCATGAAGGTGGCAGCATTGGCGAGATGGCATATTTATAAAACCGCAAAATTGCGATTGCCAGGTATCTCACTCGCACTCCTCGTTTACGGCTTTTTTTGTTGCTCATCGTTGCTCACCAATGACCGAGAGGTAATACCGGTCAACTACTTTTGAAAACGAGTTCTTCAACTCATCGAAGCTCGTATCAATGAACGATGATCGAACGTTGATCACCATGTCGAAACCGATAGTTTCCCACTCGCAATCACCGGTGACAGCAGGAAGGTACTGCTTGATTATCTCTCTCAATCTGCGTTTGCAGCGGTTTCTGACAACCGCGCTTCCGATCTTCCTCGTTACCGTAATTCCAATACGCTGAACCGCCTCTTCATTACTCAAAAAAAAGATGGAGAAATACGGCGCATGAAATCTTTTGCCATGATCGTAAACTCTGCGGAATTGCTTACTGTTTCGTAGTTTCTGTGGCTTCACCTTGGGGTAATTTCAGACAACAGTCCGACAGTTGACAATTCGGCGCAAACCTTATCACGAATACCGGCAAGGGTGACGGTACCGATCAGATCTTAATAATGGCTCGGAGTCAGTCTCTTTCGTCCTTTTGCACGTCGTCGTTTGACTACAAGGCGTCCTGCCTTTGTGCTCATTCTCTCGCGGAAGCCATGAGTTTTGGCTCTGCGTCGATTGTTCGGTTGAAATGTTCTTTTCATTGTGTGTCTTGCCTCTCCTTCCTTAAAGTACTTATTTTGAAAAGGAAAAGACTAAACAATCGCCGGTGAGCATGTCAAGGAATGCCGGTTTTAGCGAGACTATTAATGAAGGCTAATGACGCGGGGTCAGTAGATCAGGAGCGGCGTTCAACAATGAACCTGGCGATCTCTTCAAGGACTGAAGTTTGACGGCCAGTGGCCGCAATTGCAGTGATCGCTTCGCGGCACAATCTGTCGGCCATGTCTTTAGCGCCGTCTATCCCGTAGAGCGAGGTGTAAGTGGCTTTATGGCTGGCGGCATCCTTGCCTGCGGTTTTTCCAAGTTCGGCACTGGTAGCCGTCTCATCGAGCAGATCGTCGGCGACCTGGAAAGCGAGGCCCGCCTTTTCGCCATAAATGGTCACGGCATCAAGTTCGGCCGGGTCGGCGCCGCCGATGATTGCGCCGATGCGAACGGCGCACCTGATGAGTGCCCCGGTCTTGGCGCGATGAATCTCTTCGAGCTGAGGACCGGTCACTGGTTTGCCTTCAAACTGAATATCGAGAACCTGCCCTCCGATCAGAGCGCGGGTTGTGGCGGCCGCGTGAGCGATTTCAGATATGACGCGGTTTTTGATCTCGGGTTTTTGCGTCTGGTAATCTGCGAGGGTGACAAAAGCCTGGGTCAGAAGGGCGTCGCCGGCAAGGATGGCCATTGCTTCCCCGAATTTAACATGGCAGGTCGGCATCCCCCTGCGAAGATCATCGTTATCCATCGCCGGCAGATCGTCGTGGATCAGCGAATAGGTATGTATCATCTCAAGAGAACATGCAGCGGGAATCAGTTCATTTTGATCCGCTCCAAAGATCTCTCCGGTAGCTATTGCAAGAACCGGTCTCAGCCTCTTGCCGCCGGCAAAAAGGCTGTACCTCATGGCCTGATGAATGATGGCCGGACTATCATCTTCACCCGGCATCAACTGATCCAGCCATTGATCGATCAGGGCCGATTTATGCTTGAAATACTGTTTTATATCCACGCCTGTATCTGTAAGAAATTCAGAATGGGACTGAGCCATCACTATTTTCGTCTTCCTCTTCGTCGTCATCTTCGGAATCGTCATGATCACCATTATTATTTGGTGAATCATTTTGAACTGACTTCTGGGAGCTGAAGGGGACCGCCTTGATCTCGCCGCGCTCGCGAAGCAGCAGTTCGACTTTTCGTTCAGCATCTTCGAGTTGCATCTGGCAGCGGCGGGCAAGGCCGATGCCTTGTTCAAACAGCTCCAGAGCCTCTTCAAGCGGCAACTCACCGGTTTCGAGCTGGCCGACTATCTTTTCGAGCTCCTGCATTGAACCTTCAAATCCGGGTTCCGTTTTTTTCATTTTTGCCATTTCATTTGACCTCACAGGGCACTTCGCCATCCTCGAATCTGATTGACAGGTTCTGGCCTTTGGAAACTGAAGAAGCGTGGATAACCAGTCCGCCGGCCTCATTCCTGACAATGGCATAACCTCGGCTTAGAACGGCGAGAGGCGAGAGCATATCCAGTTTGCCGGCGGAGACAGATAATTTGCGTTGCCTCGTCTGAACCGATTTCTGAAAAGCAGCGATCATTCTTTCTTCGATCGCCGCAAGTCCGGCTATCCGGACGGCAATCGGGGCACGAAATTCTATAGAACCAAGCCGGCGATGAGCGTCGAAGAGATTCTCCCTGCCGGATTGAATCAGCGATTTGACGGCATCGCGGGCCGCGGCCTCCAGCTCTTTTACCGTTCCCGAAAGCAAGGTGATCGAGCCGGCGGTCTGCGTGAAACCTCTGCTTTCAACCAGGTCGCGAAGATGCGAACGGCGCCGGAGCAGATAATAATTAAGAACTCTCTCAAGGCTGCGGTGAAGCGATATTATCCGTTTTTTCAATTCCGCCGATTCAGGTGCGACCATCTCGGCCGCAGCAGAAGGAGTCGGAGCTCTCAAATCAGCAACAAAATCTGCGATTGTAAAATCGGTTTCATGGCCGACGGCGGAGACAACAGGTATCTCCGATTGAAAAATTGCCCTGGCAACCGGCTCTTCATTGAAGGCCCAGAGGTCTTCAATTGAGCCGCCGCCGCGACCAACAATAATGACATCGACTTTGGCCTCTCCGCGCCTTGAGTAATCGTTGAGCATCCGAATTGCGTCAGCTATCTCCGCGGCGGCTCCAGTCCCCTGAACGCGAACCGGGGCAATGATCACATCTATCCCGCGATTCCGCCTTTCCAGAATTTGAAGCATATCCTTGAGCGCGGCGCCGACAGGCGATGTGACGATGCCAATTCTTCCTGGAAACCATGGAATCTTGCGTTTCCTGGCCTCGTTAAAAAGCCCTTCAGCCGCGAGGCGCTTGACCTGCTGCTCGAATGCCAACTGCAGCGCACCAACGCCGACGGGCTCCATGGTTTCAACCATGATCTGATATTCACCACGCGGCTGATAGACGGTCAATCGGCCCCGAACAGTTACTTCCAGCCCGTTTTCAGGTTCAAAACGCATCAATCTGTTCCACTGGCGGAAGAAAACCCCTCGCAACTGGGAGTTATTGTCCTTCAGAGTGAAATACCAATGGCCCGAATGATGATTCTTGTAATTGGAGATCTCGCCCTGAACGTGGACGGAAAAGAATTCCGATTCGAGCGCATTTTTTATCTTCTCCGTCAATTCGCTGACGGAAAGGACATGGCTTTCAGAGAAAAGGGAGTTGATTAGTTTTGATCCGGGATCTTTCATAAGTGAATGAATTTGCAAATCACGCGAATCTTAGCATCGCCTCCGGGGTCGCACAAGCCGTGCCAAATCCGCGCCGACACTAATCCTCCAGTCATCAGGCAGTCATGCAGTCAGGGCTGATTCAAACCATCGACCGCACATGCTATATTTCACAATCGGGAAAAAGGAACAGAACTTCAATGCCCCATTTATCGATAATCATACCGGCATACAACGAAGAGAGCAGGATTGGCGCCACGCTTGAAGGCACATTCAGCTATCTCGACAGGCAGGATTATTCATGTGAAGTCCTAGTCGTCAACGATGGATCGACCGATCTGACGGCTCAAAAGGTGATTGACTTTCAGCCGCGATCCGGCGGGAGGTTGAGACTCATCGAAAATCCGGGAAATCGCGGCAAGGGATACTCGGTCCGAAACGGGATGTTGAACGCGGAAGGTCAAATCCTTCTATTTTATGACGCCGACCTGGCGACTCCGACCAGCGAGATAGAAAAGGTGCTTAAACCTCTGGAGGCCGGCCGGTTCGATATCGTGTTCGGCTCTCGCGCGCTCGATCGAAGTCTGATCGGCACCCATCAGTCAGCCTTTCGCGAAACGATAGGCAGGATCGGCAACCTGGTTCAGTTCATTTTTACGGGTCTACGGTTCAAAGACACGCAGTGCGGTTTTAAAGCCTTTCGCCGGGAAGCGGCGAGAGCCATCTTCCCGCTGCAGACCATAGATGGATTCGGCTTCGATCCGGAAATTCTTTTTATCGGCAGGAAGCAGGGTTGGAGAATGCTCGAAACTCCAGTGAGGTGGAATCACGTCGAAGGATCAAAGGTCCACGCCATCGGCACGCCGCTAAAAGCCCTGCTGGAAGTAATGATGATTCGCTGGAACAATATCAAAGGCAAATACGAGGGGTAAAGACTGGAATGGCTACGATCATGAGTAGATTGAACGTGAATATTGATCACATCGCGACGATCCGGCAGGCCAGGAGGACGAATGAGCCGAATCCTGTCTCGGCCGCAGTCATCTGCGAACTGGCCGGCGCCGACGGTATCACTACCCACCTGCGCAGCGACAGAAGACATATTCAGGATTATGACCTGATCGCGCTCAAACAGGCGGTTATCACGCACCTCAACGTGGAGATGGCCGCCACCGATGAGATGATCGAGATCGCCCTCAGCGTCAAACCCGATGTCGTCACACTCGTTCCTGAAAGCCCTCAGGAGGTGACTACTGAAGGCGGTCTCGATGTCATCACTCATCGCAAGGCCGTAAAAAACGCCATCGCCAGGCTCAATGATCACGGTATCTTTGTCAGCCTGTTCATCGACCCGGATCCCCGGCAAATCCGTGAAGCTTCAAAACTGGGAGCGTTTCAGATCGAGATTTGCACCGGTAATTACGCACAGATGAATGAGACCCCCGGCGATCTCACGGTCAGAAAAACAAAAGAGATAGGGAAAGAGGTCGACAGGATTCGAGGAGTTGCCCGGACGGCTCTTCGTGAAGGCTTGAAGGTGGCCGCAGGCCACGGGCTGACTTATCGCAACGTCGGCCCGATCGCCCGAATCCTGGAAATTGAAGAATACAATATCGGTCACAACATCATTGCCCGCGCCGCACTGGTCGGACTCGATCGCGCCGTCCGTGAAATGCTGGAGGCTATCAGATTCTCCCGCGCACTGGGTTAACTATGATCATCGATCTTCATCAAACACTGCACAGAACTATTCATGAGTTGAAAGGGGAATTGAAAGGGTGCGATTCAGCTCTTGTCCGTTCCTGCGCGGCTCTTCTGCTGATCTGCTGCCTCGCGCTCCGGCTTCCTTCTCTTGCCGGACATCAAAACATCAATCAGCAAAAATCCGGTTTCAGGAAAACAAGCTCTCACGTAGTTTTGATAACCATTAACGGCCTCGGGGCCGATTTCGTCAACAGACCGGAGATTCTCAAAGCTCACGCTCCGTTCATGCACAATCTTATTGAAAAGGGTTCTCATGCTTATTCCGCTGAAAGCGTCTATCCTTCGCTCACGCTGCCGGCACATGCTTCAATTGTAACGGGCATGCTTCCGGCCGATCATTCGATCACAGCGGACTTTTCGTTTGACGATCCAGCAGGGAAATCAACCCTCCAGAATCAGAAAAAATTTCTCAAGGCCTCGGAAATAAAAGGAGGGGAACCCATATGGGAAACCGCATCGAGAAACGGGCTGGCAGTCGCATCTGTGGGGTTTCCCCTGACCGCCGGCGCCGGGATTAAATTCAATGTCAAAGCAGGCTTTTCGGATCTCCCGGACAAGGAATCCGATTTCAAGCCTGAAACTCTTCTTGCTGGAATTGAACCTGAGTCACTCACCCTTCAGCTTTCTTCTGTTCTATCAAAAGTCGTCGTCCCTGATAAAAAAAGAATAAAAGCCATCTCTCATTTTCTAAAAGCAGATTTTTTCAGAGCGGCGGCAGCCTCGCTCATCATGGAAAATTACAAGCCCGGGTTGATGCTGGTGAACCTGGGTTCGTTTGCGGAAGCTGAGGAGCATTTTGGCCTATCTTCAGGGGAAACCTTCGAAGTGCTGGAATCGATTGACCGTCTCATCGCGCAGATCGCCGGTTCACTGGAAAAAGCCGGGATACAATCCGGGACGACCCTGATAATCGCTTCTGATCGCGGTTATCTCAAGACTGAGCAATCATTCAACCCAAATGTCCTGCTCGCAAAAAAAGGGCTTCTGTCGACTGATGGCGAGGAAAGATCACTTCATGGCGCGCAGTCGCTCAGTCGTTCGGCGGCTCTGCCGCCATATTCATCAACCCTTCACAAGACGAACGGCTTGCCGGACAGGTCTTTAAAATATTCAATGATTATTATCAGAAAGCCGACAGCCCTATCTGGAGGATAATCAATCGCCGGGAAGCTGTCCGGCTTGGAGCCGATCCGCTACCGGCATTCTTTATCGATGCGGCTCCGGGTCATTCCATATCTGCACGGATTCTCTCACCGGTTTTCACTGCTTCCGGCACCAGGGCGGTGTCCGGCGGGCTGCCTTCGAGGGCGGAGATGAGAGCAGTTCTGATACTCTGCGGCAGTGGAATAAAACCCGGCTTCACTTTAGAGTATGCGAGATTGATCGACATCGCTCCCACCATCGCCAGGCTTTTCGGAATCGAGATGCGGACCGTGCGGGGCAGAGTTCTTTCAGAGGCAATCGTTAAATGAAGAATAAAATCAAAGCAAATAATACTGAAATTGCATACAGGGACAGAGGAGAGGGAAAAGCCATCATCTTTCTTCACGCTTTCCCGCTCAGCCAGATCATGTGGGATGATCAGATTGATCAGCTTTCCACCTCTCATCGAGTCATCACTTTTGACTGGAGAGGTTTCGGTGACAGCCGGTTGGGTGATGGCATCGCCTCCCTTGATCTCTTTGCCGATGATCTCGCCGCTCTGATGGACGGGCTTTCCATTCAAAAGGCGACCATCTGCGGTCTCTCAATGGGGGGTTATGCCGCACTCGCTTTTTTCCGCCGCCATGGTCATCGAATTGAGAAACTGATACTCGCCGACACCAGAGCCACCACCGACACGGAAGAGGGAAGGCGCGGCAGATTTGAAACTGCTGAAGCCGTCCGCCTCCACGGTGTCGATGTTATCGTCGAAACAATGATCCCCAGGCTCGTCGGCGAAACATCGTTGAAAAATCGGCATCACGTCTGCGATAAGGTAAGAAGCATGATCAAATCCGCCGACCCCGAAACCGTTGCCCAGGCGCTGATCGCCATGGCCGGCAGATCCGATTCTTCTGAATTGCTCGCCGAGATTAATATTCCGACTTTGATTATCGTCGGCAGTGAAGATAAGCTTACGCCGCCGGTTGAGGCCGAATTCATCCGTCAAGGGATTCCGAATTCTCAAATGTTCATCATCAACGGAGCCGGACATCTTCCCAATATGGAGTCTCCCGCTGATTTCAACCTGGCGATAGAGAATTTCCTTAAATAAAACTTCAGGTCAACATAATCCGGAAGAGTTTATGTATTGCCATCGATGTGGTAACAAATTATTCGTTGATAGCGTTTTCTGTAATCGCTGCGGCTCAAAAGTTCGCACTGTCGAGGAACGTTTGAACAGGCCAAGAGTCCCTGTTCCTCCCGGCAGACCTGCCCGACGCCTTAGTTCCATTGAAAAACAGCCTGATTCATACTATCTAAACCAGTATGGCGAGGATGACGTCGCCGAGGAAGAGGATCAGCAAGGCTACGATGAGGAAGAAGCTGTCGAATTCAACGAACACGGAGAACGCGTCATCTTTCGAATCAATCAGGCATTCTATCCTGTTGGAGCAGCCTATTTTCAAAGCTCTATGCTGACTGTTATTGCAACGGCCTTAATCGCTTATTTTCACATCAGATTCTGGTTCGTACCTTTATGGGCAATCATCTTTTTCATACCTTCGCTTTTCAGGCACTTCCGTCACATTCATACCGTCTATATTCTGACCGACACGAAAGTCGAAATTGAATCTGGATGGTTAGCCAAGTCCAGCCGGAACATCCCATTGAGACATATCCAGGATGTTTTTGTCAGCGAGAATTTAAAGGAGAGGATGATTGGCATCGGGGACATCATCATTGACACGGCGGCTTCCGAAAGTAAAATAAGTATCGATAATATCAATGAACCGCGCAAATATGCAGATATGATTCTGGACCAGTTGCATGGATGGGATTGATTTCAATGGTTCTTGTTTCGTCATGGTCACCCAATTTGCTCTGAGCTGCGCGGCGACCCATCGGCTAAAGCGTTATCAGGAGGGTTGCATTGCATAAGCTCGAAATCTTTCCAGGTCCAGTCTCACGGAAGAATCCGTTTCGACTGCTGCTCGTCTTTTCAGTCTCGATTTTCATCACCACCTTCAGTTACGGCAATCACAGTCAGGAAAAAAAACCTGACTCCGGCGCCCCTCAGGCCCCCGGCAAAAAGTCCTACATTCTGCCGGACAGCTTCGCCAATACCTGGCGCGCCCTGACTCCAACTCGCACCCTCAACCCGGCGCAGTGGAAGATTCTCCCGCTCGCCAGGGTCTACGACGAATATGGCCTTCAAAAAATAGTCAGCAGAAGCTACACGGATGGAAAGAACAGGATAACCGTCGACGCCTATGAGATGCGCTTCATCTCCGGCTCATACGGCCTGTTCACTTTCAACAGGGGAACTCTTCCCAAAAACCGTATTGAAGACTTTTTCGGACTGTACCTGCTCAGCGTCTATTCCGACAGGAATAACTATTTGCCGTCCCAGTCAATTTTGGATGAACTGAAGAAGGTCATCCCGCAGAAGGAGGCAGGGCAATTGCCCGTTCTACCTTCAAATCTTCCAGCAGAACAAAACCGAACACCGGCCGGCGAGGTCTATCTTATCGGGCCGGAAGCTCTCTCCTTTCAAAAGAAGTTCGCTCACCAGAAAGATCTGATAGATTTCACGGGCGGAGTCGAAGTCGTCACCGCAGATTATTCCAATGGCTCGGCAATCATGAGTCTGATCGTCGTCGAATATCAGACGCCTCAGTCGGCCGCCGACGGGTATGAGAAAAATTCAAAATTATTTGAATCGCTGAGTCAGGATGAAAAGCAGAGAAGGGTTTTAAAAAGAACCGGAAATTACATCATAGAAGCCGTCAACGTAGAGAACTCTACCGAGGCTCAGGATCTCATCAGGAAAATCAAATACACTCCCAGAGTCTATTGGGAAGGCAGCAAGATCAGCAATGTTCCGATACAGTACCGGCCGACCGATCCTGCAGCCATTGAAGAGGCCTCGGAAACCGCACTGATCATCATCAGAACTTTTTACTGGATCGGGGTCATGATTACAGCCGCCATGCTTATTGGCGTCATCGCCGGCGGCTCATTCTTTTACTACAGACGCCATCGCAGACGTAAACTCGGTCTCGACGATATCTTCAGCGACTCCGGCGGTACAGTGAGACTCAACCTCGATGAGTTCCTCCTCGAACCCGACTCTCCAAAAATAAAACTTCTCCGCTCAAAAAGTTCAGAGGACAGGGAAACTGAGACTAAAGAGAAATCCTGATTTTTTTCATTCTTTCAATTTTCTTTTATCGAAATAAAAAAAACTGGCGGCCATAATTGAAGCCCATCCCGGACTCATTATGACCGCCATTATCAGGAGGTTCACCCTGAATGTAATAACGAATGGATGCCGCAAAGGTTTCGCATCCGGCCAATTAATCAGGGCTAAGAAAACTCTCTATCAGAATCGACTCACAGTCTCATCGGCATGATGATATAGCGAAAATCGAAATCTGCTTCATTTGCAGGTCTCAATTGAGCCTGAGAATTCCCGTCCTTGAATTCGAATCTGACATCTCCTTCCTGAACGACTCCGAAGAAATCGAGCAGGTATTGGGCATTGAATCCCACAGAAATTTCGGGTCCGGAATATTCAACCGGCAGGTGTTCGACGGCCTCACCTTGTTCAGCCGCCTGAGAAGTAATGTTGATCTGATTTTCACCAAGGTCGAATTTGATGGCGTGAGATCTTTCATCGGCCATCAAGGAAACTCTTCTGATGGCCGAAGCAACACGTGCGCTCTCGATGCCGACGCTGTTGACGTTATCCTTCGGCAGGACAAGCTCATAGTTTGGAAACTGTCCGCTGAGAGTCCGAGAGGTCAGAACCCTTTTCCCGACTTTGAAGAAGAGATGGTTCTCGTCGTGGCCGAATTCGAAGGAATCCTCCGAATCTGCGCTCAGTTTCGAGAGTTCAGCCAGCGTCTTTTTGGGAATCAGAACATCGAGTTTGAGGTCTCCGAATTTGCCTTTCTTCTCGATGAATGAGAGACGATGCCCGTCTGTTGCAACCATTCTTACGCTTTGATCAGTTATCTCGAACTTGGCGCCGTTGAGAGAATAGCGCGACTCCTCGTTTGTGATGGCAAAGATGGTTCGATTGATGAACGTCCTGAGCAAATCGGACTGAATGGTGGTGAAGTCGCCCTGAAAATCCGGAATAACAGGGAAGTTATCCGTCGCCGTGGCGGGCATTTTGAATTTCGATCTCTCGCAGACCAGACTCACCTGTTGCTCATTGTCCGCGCGCTTCAATTCAATTTCTGATTCAGGGAGGGCCCGAACAATCTCAAACAACTTTTTTGCCTGAATGCAGACAGATCCTTCCTTCCTCACCTCGGCTGGGCACCAGGTCGTGATCGAAACATCCAGATCCGTTCCTTTGATCCATAGTCCGCCATCTCTCGCCTCAATAAGCAGATTGGACAGAATCGGAATCGTGCTCTTCTTTTCGACAACCCCCTGTAACAGATTCAGTTCTTTCAGGAATGTTGACTTACCAATATTCAAATGCATTTCTGGCTGATCTCCCTCGCTTTTTACTAATAAAACTAAAATAAAAAATAGTATTAATACCTAGTAGTAGTAATAGGGCCTGTGGAAAAAGACTGGGATTCCGGTAACTTAAACTATCTTAACGGTTTATACCCGTTAAATACCTGTGGAACACCTTGTGAATAACTGCCTCGCCGGGATCATAACTGTGGAAAACTTTTGACTCTCCCCGGTTTTTCCACTTCTTCCACAGGCCGGTTTTTAAGCTGCCTGTGGAAAACGATGCTAAGTCTATTTACAGCTATCAATTAAGCTGTTGATAAGTCTGTGGATATGCCCTTTCTGATCAATCAGTGTTGAAATCTTATTAATGCTGTGAATCACGGTTGTGTGATGTTTTCCCCCGAATTCACGTCCGATTTCCGGCAGGCTCGCCTTGGTCAAATTTTTGCAAAGATACATTGCCACCTGACGCGGGAAGGTAATATTGCGTGTATTTGATTTTGATTTGATATCGGCGACTTTGAGATTGTAGTACTCGGCGACGACTTTTTGAATCGATTCAATGGTGATGGCCCGCTCTTCTTCATCGATGATGTTTTTGAGGGCCTCCTGAGCGAGTGAGAGGCTGATAGGTTCGCCACGCAGCGATGATAAAGCGGTTAATCTGACGAGCGACCCCTCGAGTTCACGGATGTTTGATTTGATCTTGTTGGCGATAAAGAAAGCGACAGGATCAGGCAGTATGATCTTCTCGTTCTCGGCCTTTTTGCGAAGGATTGCCACCTTGGTTTCGAGATCCGGAGGCTGGATATCTGCAATGAGGCCCCATTCAAATCTGGAGTGGAGCCGTTCTTCAAGAGTCGGAATCTCCCTTGGAGGGCAATCGGATGAGATGACTATCTGCTTCTGGCCCTCGTAAAGGGCGTTGAAGGTGTGGAAGAATTCTTCCTGTGTCCGTTCCTTGCCTGCCATAAACTGAATGTCATCAATCAGCAGGACATCTATCGAGCGGTATTTTTCGCGAAAAGCGTTTGTTTGATCATATCTGATGGCATTGATCAGTTCATTCATAAACTTCTCAGCCGAGAAATAGCAGAGTTTCAGGTGGCGGTTGATCTCTTTAACCCGATTACCGATGGCGCACATGAGGTGGGTTTTGCCCAGTCCCACACCACCATAAATATAGAGGGGGTTATAAGTCTTCGATGGCGCTTCAGCCACGGCCAGAGCGGCGGCGTGAGCGAACTGGTTGCTCGAACCGACCACGAAAGTCTCGAACGTGTATCTCTGATTGAGCGGAAGTTCCGTGAAAGAAGTTTCAGATGATTTTGTCTGAACAACCGGGGCTTGAACGGTTACCTTCTGATTCCCCAGGTTCGCAGTTGATTCGGCGCCATTCCTTGTTTCAGTGTATCCGGCCACGGCGTATTTCTCCTTGACGATATTTTCCTGAATTGAACCATTGCTGCCAATTTCAAAATGTATCGACTTGCCTGATAAATCTGCTTCATCGAGAGATTCTTCCAGGATTTCACGATAGTTGTTGAGGATCCAGTCCTCGAAAACTCTGTCAGGCACACGCAGGCGAATGGAATTATGATCACTGCCGGCAAAGCTGATCGGCTTGAACCAGGTGGTAAAGCTTTCGTGGTTGACCCGCTTTTCTACGGCCTTGAGAACTGTGTCCCAAAGGTTTCCATCGGTCATAAAATCATACCTGCCTGTGTCTCATTCTTCCCGCCGTTAACCCGGACAATAGCATCAGATTCAACCAGTAAAAAAGACAAAACTATCCCTGTGAAAGTGCTACCTGCAACTTCCACCACAACATATTGTGTCTTGAATCCCGACTGGGTATGGCAGTAGTAAGTCCCGCAAAATCAGTAGTTTGTCTCTGTAAAGACTACTGTCTCTGAGGGTGTCGAAAGGTATCACATGGAAAATTTTCATGCAAGACATGGATCAGACATGAGTGATGAATTTTTATCAAAAAGATGAATTATTTTCTAAAGCCGTCATGACTTCCCAACAAAAGTCATAAAGTGCATAATCACAAATGAAAAAAAGCTCCATGCAATTCCTGGATAGAATGCAGAGAAGAGTTTTTTGAATAAAGAGAATGAAAAATAAAAATGGAGATGAATGAAATGTCGAGCGAGAACATGAACATGAGAGAGATTGGATGGATGGATGCGACAGCGCAGGCTGAGCTGGTGCGGAAAAAAGAAGTGACGCCGGCTGAGATGATAGAAGCTGCGATTGAAAGAATCGAGCGGCTCAATCCTGATCTCAATGCAGTCATCACCAGGATGTATGATGAGGCGCGCAGTGAGGCGAAAGGAGCGATGATCGAAGGTCCATTTGCGGGAGTTCCATTTCTGCTCAAGGATCTGCAGGCTGCATACAATGGCGTGACGATGACGGCGGGGTCGAATTATTTGCGTAACTTCAAGCCGAACCTGGATACCGAGCTTGTCAAAAGATACAGGAAAGCCGGGTTGATAATTGTCGGCAAGACGAATACGCCGGAGTTCGGCATCTATCCGACGACCGAGCCTGAGGCGTTTGGGAGGACGAAGAATCCCTGGGATACGACGCGGACAACCGGAGGATCAAGCGGAGGCTCAGCCGCGGCGGTGGCATCGGGAATGGTGGCGCTGGCGCATGCGAATGATGGAGGCGGTTCGATCAGAATCCCTGCTTCGTGCTGCGGTCTGTTCGGTTTGAAGCCGACAAGGGCGCGCAATCCACTGGGGCCGCATTTCGGTGATGTCTTCAGCGGGCTGGTCGCTGAGCATGCCGTGACGCGCAGCGTGCGAGACAGTGCGGCCCTGCTTGATGCAACAGCCGGGCCTGACGTCGGAGATCCCTATTACGCTCCGCCGCAGGCGAGACCTTTCGTCGATGAGATCGGCGCCAAACCCGGCAGGCTCAAAATAGCTTTCACGACGACTGCCTCAACTGGAGTTCCGGTGCATCCGGATTGCGTTGCCGCGGTCATGGATGCGGCAAAACTATGCGAAGAACTCGGGCATGAAGTCGAAGAGGCCGCGCCGCAGTTAAATGGAGAGATGCTGACAAAGGCTTTCATGGTGATTTGGTCGGCGGGAAATGCATGGACGATAGATAGTTTGTCTCTCGCAGTGGGGCGACAACCCGGGAAGGAAGAGCTTGAAGCGGCGACATGGGCTCTGGTTGAGATGGGAAGAAAACAGAGCGGGCCGGCATATCTGATGGCCGTTCAGACGCTTCAGATCTTTTCGCGCCACGTTGCGAGGTTTATGGAGAAGTACGATGTCATGTTGACGCCGACGCTGGCAGAGCCTCCGGTACCGCTCGGCACATTCGATTCGACTGCGGAGAATCCCATGGCCGGAATGCGGCGTTCGGCTTTGTTCGCTCCGTTCACTCCGATTTGCAATGCCACCGGTCAGCCCGCGATGTCTGTGCCACTCTACTGGAACGGCGAAGGTCTGCCGGTCGGAGCACATTTCATCGGCAGGTTCGGCGATGAAGCGACGCTCTTCAGACTGGCTTCTCAGCTCGAAGCAGCGAGACCCTGGGCTCATCGTCGTCCCGGAGTTTCGGCTTAAGGATTAAGGTGAATGATATGGGTGAAAAGAAGACTGCACCATTCGGCTCCTGGAAATCTCCAATCACCTCGGACCTGATTGTTTCCGGTTCAATAGGACTCGGGCAGATTGCAATCGATGGAGACGACATCTACTGGATAGAGTCCCGCCCCTCTGAAAAAGGTCGTAACGTAATTATCAGGTACGGCAGTAATGGGGAGCTGACAGAGATGACTCCGCATCCATACAATGCGAGAACCAGGGTTCATGAGTATGGCGGAGGGAGTTACATCGTGCATCGTGGGGCGCTCTTCTTTTCGAACTTCACGGATCAGCGGATATACCGTGTGGAAGCGGGCGAGGAGCCGGTTCCAGTGACGCTGGAGGGCGACTTCCGATACGCCGATGGAGTGATCGATGATCGGCATAACAGGATCATCTGTGTCCGGGAAGATCATTCCAATCACTCGTTGAATCCCGCGGTTGAAGCCGTCAATACGATTGCCGGCATAAGCCTCGATGGTTCGGGTGAAGTGAGGATCCTTGCGGAGGGCCGTGATTTCTATTCCTCGCCAAGGTTAAGCCCTGACGGCCGTTATCTTGCATTCCTCACGTGGAATCATCCGAATATGCCATGGGATGGGTCAGACCTGTGGGTCGCCGAGATCGATGTAGCAGGAGATTTCAAGAATATAGAGCACATTGCCGGCGGTGAACGGGAGTCGATCTTTCAACCGGAATGGTCGCCCGATGGAATTCTCTATTTCGTTTCCGACAGAAATAACTGGTGGAACATATACCGTCGAAGGGACGGCCGTGTAGAGCCGGTATGCGAAATGGAAGCCGAGTTCGGTTTGCCGCAATGGGTCTTCGGGATGTCCACCTATGCTTTCGAATCGGAAGACCGGATCATCTGCACTTATACCCAAAACGGGTTTTCACAACTCGCGATGCTCGACACGTCGACGGGAACAATCGATAAGATCGAGACCGAATTTTCAAGAATCGAAGGAGTTTGCGCGAGAGGAAAGCAGGTAGCTTTTATGGCCGGATGCCCTGCTGATCCAACCTCGATCGTCAGCTTCAATACCGGCGACAGAACTATAAATAAACTTCGACTCTCGAACGAATTGAAGATCGATCCCGGTTATATTTCGGTGCCGCAGCCAGTTGAGTTCCCTACTGAAAATGGGCTGACGGCGCACGCCTTCTTCTATCCGGCGGTGAACAAGGACTTCAAAGCGCCTGCTCAAGAAAAATCTCCGCTGCTGGTGATGATACACGGAGGCCCGACGGCGGCGGCCTCGCCGGTCTTCAGGCTGGGCATTCAATACTGGACAAGCCGCGGAATTGCCGTGCTGGATGTGAATTATGGCGGCAGCACCGGATATGGGCGCAGTTATCGCGAAAGACTCAAAGGGGAATGGGGAGTTGTCGATGTTGACGACTGCGTCAATGGAGCCAGTTATCTGGTCAGACAGGGACTGGTCGACGGCGATCGGCTGGCAATCACCGGAGGAAGCGCCGGCGGATACACGACGCTCTGCGCCCTGACGTTTCGCAATCTCTTCAAGGCCGGTGCGAGCCATTACGGCGTAAGCGATCTTGCAGCGCTCGAAGTGGACACTCATAAATTCGAGTCGCGATATACACACAGCCTTGTGGCTCCATACCCTGAGAGGGCGGATCTCTATCGTGAGCGTTCTCCGATCAATCACACCGACAGGCTTTCCGCCCCCGTCATCTTCTTTCAGGGACTCGACGACAAGGTCGTGCCGCCGAATCAGGCCGAGATAATGGTTGACGCTTTGCGGGAAAAGAAGCTGCCTGTCGCCTACGTTGCCTTTGAAGGGGAGCAGCACGGATTCCGTCAGGCGGCCAACATCAAGCGTGCTCTCGATGGCGAATTCTATTTCTACTCGCGGGTTTTCGGCTTCGCGCCCTCTGAGAATATCGAGCCGGTCGAAATAGAGAATCTCTGACAATCAGGCATCTGGCTCAGCGAAACAGAAGCACTCCCTGACCGTTGCTGAAGATGCCGGCGATGCAGCCAGTCATGAGTGTAGCCAGAGTCGATGCCAGAAGAGCGCGAAATCCGAGAGACGCCAGATCATCGCGCCGGGAAGGAACCAGCGCCGCCGTCCCGCCGACAAAGATCGCCATCGATGCTACGTGGGCGAATCCGCACAGCGCATAACTCAGGATGACCACACTTCTCGGATCCTGCAACTGGCCCGAAGCCGTCATCTGGGCCAGATCCTGATAAGAAACTACCTCCGTCAGGATGACTCTCTCTCCAAGCAGTTTGGCCGCTTCGGAAAGATCCGCCCGTGCAATACCCAGTAATGCGACCAGCGGATAGAAGATCCATGAAAGGATCTTTACCAGGGTTACGGGTTCTGCCATTCCAATCCACCTGCTGGGCAATGCCAGCAGCTTATCGACCAGCGACATCAGCCCGAGCATGGCTATCAGCAGAGCCGAGATTCCAGCCACCAGCTTGACCCCGTCCATTGCCCCGTTGATGATCGCGCTCATGAGATTGCCCGATCTCATCGCGGGATCTTCCGGAGGAATATCGGAAATGGTCTCGGGAATCTCTTTTTCAGGCAGCAGAAGTTTGGACATGACCACGACTGCGGGAATCGAAATAATCGAAGCCGATATGAGATGGCCGGCTATCTGGGGGAAAGTTTTGTTGAGGAATGCGACATAGATTCCCAGCGTCGTCGAGGCGACAGTGCCCATCCCGGAGCTGAGAATCAAGAGTATTTCGGATCTGGTCAGCCTTTCGAGATACGGTCTGATCACCAGAGCCGATTCGACTCCGACGAAAATGTTGGCGGCGCCGCATAACGATTCAGCGCCGCTGATTCCCATGGTCTTGTGAAAAATCCTGGCGAAGAATCTGACGACTATCTGCAAAACACGCAGATGATAAAGCGCCGCTGTCAGCGCCGAGAAGAAGATGGCGATGGGCAGCGCCTGAAACAGCAGGATGAATCCCACCGATCCTGCCTCGCCCGGCCCTGCCGCGAGCGGACCGAACAGAAAAAGCGACCCGCTCTTTGATACTTCCAGCAGGGCATTGAATGCATCATTGAGCCACAGGAAAACCCGCTGCGAACCGGGCACCCTGAAGACCAGCAGGCCTATCATCAATTGAAGTCCCAGACCCCAGATTATTGTCTTCTTTTTGACAGCACTCCGGTCGGTCGATAACAGCCAGGCGATTGCGGTCAATGCCAGAAATCCGCCAAATGAAATCAGGTGATAAATCATCGTTGTAATCTCTTATGTAGTCTAGCGTAGTGATCTGTGGAACAAGCGGAAACCCCAGGCATCGAGCGAGACGGCAGGCAAAGCGGATTTTGTGACACTTCCCTTCCTCTCCTGATCCGTCTTTTCCATGGAATCCGCGTAGATGTCGGGGGTTATCTCTGAGAACTCTGATCCGGCGCCTGCTTCAACAGTGCCTCTGAAGGAGCGGTTTGAAAGATTGATCACGACCAGAATTTCTTCATAACCGTCGCGCCGCACGAAGCTGACGATGCGATCCTCGTCCGAATTGCTGATCCATTCGACGCTTCCCTGCCGCAGGACATTGTATTTATGCCGCATCGAGATGATCTGATTGTAAAACCTCTTGAATTCCGGGCGGCGTTCGGATGTTTTCCAGAAGACAGGCAACCGCTCGAATAGCGCAGGGGCTCCTGATTCGGTGGCATCGCCTGCCTCCATTCCGTTGTAGAGGAGAGGTACGCCGTCGAGTGTAAACATGAGCGCTGATGCCGCCAGTGCTCCACGCTCGCCGAAATAACCGATGGCCCTCTTCTCATCGTGATTGTCCGAGAAGCGCAGATGCAGAGCGCCTTGCGGTGACATCGATCTTTCCTTCTTCCAGTCTTCCCGAAAAGCCGAAGCCGGCCTGCCTTTGGTGATGATGTCGGCCATTGTGTGATGAAGAATCCACGAATAATCCAAATCGAAAGCTCTGACCAGCAGGTCCGGCTGATCCCATTCCGCAAGCATAACCATATCTTTTTTGACTTTTTCCAGTTCCGGCCTTGCCTCTTCCCAGAAGTCTGTGGGCACAAGACCAGCGACATCGCATCGATACCCGTCAAGATCGAATTCTCGGAGCCAGAATTTAAGCATCTCGATCATGTACTTGCGCAGTTCGCGATTGTTGTAATCGAGCGCCGCCACATCGCTCCAGTCGAATGGCGAGAGAATGTTCCCTTTCGCATCGCGTTTGTAAAACTCTGGATCCTTCATCATCACGCTGTCCCAGGAAGTGTGATTGGCGACCACGTCAATGATGATTTTCAGCCCGCGTTTATGGGCTTCAGTGATCAGTCTCCTGAAATCGTCCCGCGACCCGTAATCCGGATTGACGGCGTAATAATCCCGGACTGCGTAAGGGCTGCCAATGGTTCCCTTCTTCTTCTCGATGCCGGATGGGTGTACCGGCATCAGCCAGATGATGGTCACCCCAAGAGATTTCAACTCATCCAGGCGCTCTGTGATTCCATTGAAATTCCCCGCTTGCGAAAATATCCGCGGATTGAGCTCATAAATCACCGCATCCCGTATCCAGGATGGGACCTGTCGGGCTTTCTCCTTTGAAAAATCCCGTGTTTGAGCCGGCACCGATATTCTCAATACGGCAACAATCGTTGCTGATGACACCAGAAAGATATAGAAAAAAGATAGAAATGATTTCATGATCAATATTCCCGCGATAATTCACCGAGTTTCGGTTTAGTCGCTTTCTTGCAATATTAACGAAGTGTGTGGGAAGCTACATTGCCAAACTGCAGGGAGAAACTATCAGAAACTATAAGGATACTCAAAAGTGATTTTGAAGGTCTTCCACAATAAAATCGACCTTGGCGATGCGGCAGCAGCGCAGGCTGCGATCGCCATCAAAAAAGCGATTTCCTGGAAAGGAAAGGCGAGGATCATCGCGGCGACTGGCGCCTCTCAATTCGAATTTCTGGATGCCCTGATTCGGGATAAGGAGATCGACTGGAAGAGCGTGGAGATGTTTCATCTGGATGAATATGTCGGGCTGCCGGTTGGGCATCCGGCGAGTTTCAGGAAGTATCTGATAGAACGGTTGATCGAGCCGGCGGGCATCGGGAATTACCATCTGCTCGACGGCGAATCCGATCCCGGTGATGTCTGCCGGCGAACCGGAGAATTGATCGGCGCCGAACCTGTCGACGTTGCCTTTGTCGGCATCGGCGAGAACGGGCATCTGGCTTTCAATGACCCTCCGGCCGACTTCGACACCGAGCACCCTTACATCATCGTCAATCTCGATGAAGCATGCCGCCGCCAGCAGGTTGGCGAAGGCTGGTTTGCCGCTATCGACGATGTTCCGAAACAGGCGATCTCCATGTCGATCAGGCAGATCCTCAAATCAAAGGAGATAATCTGCGTTGTCCCGGATACCCGCAAAGCCCGCGCGGTAAAGGATTGCCTCGAAGGAGATATCTCCCCGCTTCACCCGGCATCGATACTGCAATCTCATGGTGATACGACTGTCTATCTGGATAAGGACTCTTCCTCCCTTGTCAGATCGGTCTCTTATTAAACAGATTTGATTTTATTATTATGATCAAAAAAGTCTCCTGCATTATACTTTTGTCCTGACAGTTTTTTACGCTGCTCTTTCTTATTATGGTAACCATCAAAAGTTCGGGACAGCAGAAAACAAACGGTAAAACAACGATGCAGGAAGTCAGAATTATCACGCTGGATCCCGGGCATTTTCACGCGGCACTGGTTCAGAAAGAGATGTATCCGGGAGTTTCGCCGAAGGTTCAAGTATACGCGCCTTTGGGATTCGATCTGACCGAGCATCTGAACAGAATTTCACGTTACAATCTTCGCCGTGATAATCCCACCGGATGGGAGCTTGAGATTCACACCGGACCGGACTTTCTCGAACGAATGCTGCGCGAAAAGGCGGGCAATGTCGTTGTCATTTCGGGCCGGAATCAGGATAAGATTCAAAAGATAAAAGCCTCTGTCGATGCGGGTATGAGCGTCCTCGTCGACAAACCATGGATCATCAGCCACGGGGATTTCTCCAAACTTGAATCCACTCTCGATGCCGCCGAAAAAAACCGAGTCATCGCATACGACATAATGACCGAGCGTTATGAGATAACGACCATGCTGCAGAAGGAATTGCTCCACGCCCCCGATGTTTTCGGCGAATTGACCAGAGGGAATGAATCGGAGCCGGCGGTCTATTTCGAAAGCGTTCATCATATTCTGAAGATTGTTTCTGGTGCGCCCAATCTCAGGCCGGCATGGTTTTTCGATGTCAGACAGCAGGGGGAAGGAGTGGCCGATGTCGGGACTCATCTCGCAGATCTCGCGCAGTGGATGATCTTTCCCGAGCAGGCCATCGATTATCGTAAGGATATTCAAGTGCTTTCAGCGAAGAGATGGCCGACGGTCTTGTCGCTGATGAGTTCAAGCGGGTGACGAACGAACCGCACTTCCCTGGTTTTCTCGCGTCCAATCGAAAAACGAGAGGCTGGATTATTACTGCAACGGATCGATGACCTGGAAGCTTCGCGGCTTTCATATCAAGATGGATGTGATCTGGAATTACGAAGCCCCGCCGGGCGGAGGAGATACTCACGTGGCTGTTTTCCGCGGGACGAAATCCCGGCTCGAATCCGCCAGGGCAAGGATCAAAACTGGCGCACCGAACTACCCCGGCACAGGGTTTATTGATCAGGGCGACAGGATCAGGATCACCTTTCCTGATAACTATCGCGATGGTCACGAAGCTCACTTTGCGCAGGTAACCAAACGATTTCTGGAATATCTGAGAAACCCGAAAGCGATTCCAGCCTGGGAGAAATCAAACATGCTCGCCAAGTATTACACGACCACCAAAGGTCTTGAGCTGAGTTATCGATAGTTAAAAAAAATATGAACTACAAGAACAACATACTGGAATTGATAGGAAGCACGCCTCTGGTCAGGCTGAACAAGGTCAATCGAGGCCTCAAGCCGCTGCTGCTTGCCAAACTTGAGTCCCACAATCCCGGCGGCAGCGTCAAGGATCGGATTGGCGTTTCGATGATTGACCGGGCGGAGAAGAGCGGCGATCTCAAACCCGGCGGGACGGTGGTTGAAGCGACCAGCGGCAATACCGGCATCGGTCTTGCACTGGCCTGCGCCATCAAAGGCTACCGCTCGGTCTTTGTCATGACGGACAAGGCGAGTCAGGAAAAGGTGCGTTATCTGAAAGCTCTCGGTTCGGACGTGATCGTCGTCTCATCTGCCACCAAGCCCGACTCACCGGATCATTACGTGGCCACCGCCAGAAGAATTGCGAGCGAAACACCCAACGCCATTCTCACCAATCAATATGCGAATCCGGCTAATCCCGAGGCGCATTACCGCACAACAGGACCCGAAATATGGGACGCAACCGACGGCAAGATCACCCATTTCGTAGCCGGCATGGGCACCGGAGGGACGATCAGCGGCATCGGCAGGTATCTCAAGGAGAAGAATCCCGATATCAGGATCATCGGCGCGGATCCTTACGGCTCGGTCTTCAAGGCTTACAAGGAGACCGGCCACCTGATGGGATCCTCGCCTTATCTCGTCGAGGGAATCGGTCAGGAACTGATCCCGGAAAACGTCCACCTCAAGTATGTCGATGAGATCATCAATGTAACCGATCGCGACTCGTTCAATATGGCCAGAAGGCTCGGCCGCGAAGAAGGAATCTTCTGCGGAGGCAGCTCGGGAACAATTGCCAGCGCGGCGCTCAAAGCCGCGGAAAACCTCACTGAAAACGATATCATCGTCTTCATCATCTGCGACACCGGCGAGCGCTACCTCACCAAATTCCTCTCAGATGAGTGGATGAAGGAGAAACGACTCCTCGGATTCGAGCGAATGACCCTCGGTCTGATCAACGAACTCAAGCTCAATTCCGGCAAGCTGAGATTGATATCGGTCCTGCCCGAAACAAAGGTCTCTGAAGCTCTCGAAATCATGGAGCGTCACGGCTTGTCCCAGTTGCCCGTAATCGAGGACGGCAAATCCATAGGCAGCGTTCGCGACAGCGGCATGATGTCTCACCTGCTTGAAAACCGCGACCTGCTCGACGCTCCCGTAACATCCGTGATGGATGCCCCTCTGCCCGTCGTCAATGAGGCGGTGGAACTCGCCCGCGCCAAACAGTATCTCAAGGACTCTCCTGCAATCCTTGTCGAGGAGTACGGAAGAATTGTCGGCATTGTCACGCGCTATGATGTGCTCGATATCCAGGCTTAGAAGAGAAGATTTCTAACCGGAAGAAGAAGAAAAAGAAGATTACGAAACAGACGAAATAAACGAAAAGAGCTGAAATGTGAAAGGGCCTGATTTATTTGGCTATTCGCTCTTTTGAAATATCTCAAACATTGACACCTTGAAATTTTTCGTCTGTTTTTATTTCGTCTGTTTCGCCCCGGGGGGGGGGTCGGCGAGGGGTGACTTGCCACTGGCTGAATTGCCAGACTAACTCAATTTGATACCTGCATCTTTGGATCATTGGATAAGTGGAGTCGTAATCTTGTTTTCTTTTCTTCTCAATCATCGAACTCGAATTTGTATATGTCTTTGACGTGATTATCAGGCGTGAGCATCATCAAGTCGTTCAAATACCCTGTGTGAAGTTCATAAACCCAGCCATGGATCTGAGGGCCGTTCCCCTTCTGCCATGAGTGCTGCACAAATGAAGTCTCGGCAAGCTTCCAGACCTGCTCCTGCACATTGAGCTCGACCAGCCGCCTGAATCGCATATTCGAATCCTCGATCCCCTCGAGTTCATTTTGGTGTATTCGATAAACGTCCTTGATATTGCGCAGCCATTTGTTGATCAGTCCCAGATCTTTATGACCGAGAGCATTCTTGACGCCGCCGCATCCATAATGGCCGCAGACGATGACGTGTTTGACCTTGAGGACTTCGATCGCGTATTGCAGGACGCTGAGCATGTTGAAGTCTGTATGGATGATCTGGTTGGCGATGTTGCGATGGACGAACAACTCTCCGGGCCCGGTTCCGGTTATATCCTCAGCGGGCACACGGCTGTCGGAACAGCCGATCCAGAGAAATTCCGGTGTCTGATCGTCGGCCATCCGTTCAAAATAGTCCGCGCGTACATCAAGTTTGTCTTTAACCCAGGCCTTGTTAGCCAGCAGAAGTTTTTGATAGCTTTCCATCAAGGCTTCTCCTTCTTCGGTAATTTTGTAATTTTGATTGGTAGTGATTCAGTTCGACCTCGATGTCCCTGTATCTTGCCGATTCTTCGAAATCGGCCACGACATCGTAAATGTCGGAATCGATGAAAGTTGATTTTGATCCATCAATGATCAGATGAGAATGGGAAGGAATTGAAGAAAGCTTGTCTTTCAACTCGCTCTTGTTAACGAAAGAGACATCCTTGTTAAAGCGCAACAGGTAGTTATTCTCCTGAGAAACCAGCGTCATAGCCGAATGATGATTGGTGCGAATAACGAAGAAGGTGCCGACGACCAGACCGATCAAAACTCCATCCAGAAGGTCGGTGAAGACAATAGCCGTGACGGTGATGATAAATGGGAGAAACTGATCCATGCCGGCACGGTACATTTTCTTGTATATCTCGATCTTTGTCAGTTTGTAGCCGATAACCAGGAGAATCGCAGCGAGGCTTGCCAGCGGTATCCTGTTAAGCAAAGAAGGGATCAACAGGACGCAGATAAAAAGCAGCAGGCCATGTACGAATGACGATGTACGCGTTCGGGCGCCGGCGTATACGTTGGCGCTGCTTCTGACAATGACTGAAGTAACAGGCAGCCCGCCCAGCAGCCCGGAAATCAGATTTCCAAGTCCCTGTGCCTTCAATTCCCGATTTGTCGAAGAGATTCTCCTGTATGGATCGAGCTTGTCCGAAGCCTCGATCGACAAGAGCGTTTCAATGCTGCCGACTATGGCAATTGTCAGGGCGGTAATGAATACCTGTTTATTGCTGATAGCCGACCAGTCCGGAAAAGTGAATTGCCCGAAGAATGCCGTAATATTTTCAGGCACCGGTAACGCAACAAGATGTCCATCTTCCGGCTTCAGGTGGAAATCGGTGAAAAATGACTTAAAGCCTTCATTGAGCAGGATGCCGAGAAGGACGACTATCAGTGGCGCTGGAATCAGTTTGAACAACCTGATTCTCTGAAAGGCCGGTTTTTCCCATGCCAGAAGCACAGCAAGAGATGCAATTGTAATGATTACCGCGGCCGGTGTGGCGGTATAGACGGCTTTGACAATGTCCAGGAGAGTGTTGCTTTTGGCTTCAATTTCAAAGAAGAAATCGAAATCCCCCTCGTAATTCACATCCCGGCCGAGAGCGTGAGGTATCTGCTTGAGCAGTATCACCACTCCGATTGCGGCCAGCATTCCCTTGATTACTGCATTTGGGACGTAATTGCCAATGACGCCGGCACGGGCGAACCCGAGAACAATCTGGATCAAACCGGAGATCGCAACCGCAAGAAGAAATATACGGAACGATCCAAGATTCTGGATGGCGGTAGCCACAATTACAGCCAGCCCTGCCGCGGGTCCGCTGACGCTTACTTCCGAACCTGAGATGAAGGAGATCAGTATCCCTCCAATTATTCCGGCAATGATGCCGGAGAACAACGGCGCACCGGACGCCAGCGCTATGCCAAGGCATAGCGGTAAGGCCACCAGGAAGACCACCAGACCGGCAGGCGCATCGTATTTCAGATTTTTTCTTATTCCGGATTCGATTTCGGATACAGTAAAAGTTGCCATAATATCAGCTCAGATTTTTCTCAGCAGAAGAGCGTTCCAGAGCATCTCTCTGCGTTCTTTCGACCTGACGATGAGGACCAGGGAAACGAGCAGGTAAATTCCGCTGAAGATGTAGCGGATCGATTCCTGCGGAAAGAAAAACTGTGCCAGAAAAAGGGCAAGCAGGATTAACGCTTCCCAGAGGGCGAATTGAAAATCTGAGATGATGATTGCGGCAAAAAGTGACTGTGCCGAGGTCAGCAGCAGTTCTTCCTTCTGCCTGTGATCGAGTTCCATCGGAATCCACGCCCCGGCAGATATCGCATAGACCAGTGGAATCGCGCCGATCAGCAGGGTCCATTGGTTGACCTTTGAAGAGATGAGCGCGCCGATGCCGGTCGAGCCCTTGCCTTTGTAGGCGAAGAGAATGGCGACAATCGCCTCCGGTGATTCGGACGCAATTGGCGCCAGCCATTGCACCAGAAGGAATTCGTCAAATCCATACCTCTTCCCCGTGGCCACGAGCGATTCGCCAAACGGATCGGCCGCCACCCAGATGGCATAACCCGCAAATGCGAAGAGAAGCAACATCACCAGACGTCGAGCGCCGTTTCCAAGATTCTGATCCAGGAAACCTGCAATCCCACTAAGAGCCTCGTCGTGCTTTTCTCCCTGTGATGCGCGTCCGGCGTAATAAACAAACATCGCAAAAAAGATGGCGGCGTCAAAAATCGAGAGCGTCCCTTTGAGCGGGATGACCAGCGAATAGACAGTCGCAAGCAGCAGCACGCTAAGTTCGAGACCCTGTGACCGGTCGAGCGGAATCTCCTTGCGCTTGTGTTTAAAATAATAGACGAGCGCGATCAGGGGCCAGCCGATCCCGATCAGCACCCGGTTGGCTCCGGTCATGTTGGCAACTGCATACTGTTTGTATGCCGGATCCTTACCTGCATCCCAGGCAAAATTGAGGTCGACGGCATATTCAGGCAGGACGCTGATCAGCGCCAGCGCGATCAATGCCAGCGAACGTGGAATGTCGCGCTCTGAAAGCTCAGCCCCCCAGCTCAACAGAAAGGCCGCTCCAATAATCGCCAGCCCGGTCAGAACTGACACCATTTGCGGATGTGTCTGAACCAGATGATGACTCTCGCCCGTCAACTTGATATACAACCAGGGCAGGGGAAGTATGATGGCTGATGCCATCCATAAAATATATTTCATGTTTTTAAATCAGAGATGGTTTTTGCGGTATTGGTTGATTGTCAGTTCTATTATTCGCTTCTTTTTAAGTCTTTGAGATTGTATGGGACCGCTAATTATGGCTTGTCCGGCAGCTTTGATCAAATCAGGTTGAGCGCTCGGCATCATACCTGTTTTGCAAGGAGGACATGAGCACGTATAATCAACAGCTTCGTGAAGAGTCTATGAAGATTGTCCTGTATAAAAAGGGTTTAATGTTGTGACTTTCAGGTATGATCCTAAATATTGAAGACCGGATCCCTGAAAAAATGGAGAGAGAGAGAGATACATAATGCCGAAGATCGCAGATATTGAATACACGCCGAATCCGAATGCCGTTAAGTTCGTCCTCCGGGAGCCGATAACCAACGGGACCTCGCGTTCGTACCAGAATGCTGATTCGGCCACCGCCGACCCGCTGGCAGATGCCCTGTTCAAGGTTGGAAACGTGACATCGGTCTTTTACATGGACCGCTTCATCACCGTCAACAAGGATGATGATGTCAGTTGGGAAGACCTGTTGAAGAGACTGGCCGAACCGATCCGCTCGGCGCCGTCAGTGTCGGACGCTCCCTCGCCGGTTAAGGCCGGCTATGTTCCGGGTGAGGATCCGATGCTCGATCGCATCAATCAGGTCCTCGACGAGAAGATCAGACCGGGCCTGGCAGGCGACGGCGGAGGTCTCGAAATCATCAGCTTCACCGACAAGAAACTCCTGATTCATTACCAGGGAGCCTGTGGAAGCTGCCCCAGCTCCATCGGCGGCACTCTCATGGCCATCGAGCACATGCTCAAGGAAGATGTCGATCCGGAGATAGAAGTCCTCTCGGTATAAAAAGAGAGTTTAAAGTCTAAGAGTCTAAGAGTCTAAGAGTTTAAGAGTTTAAAGTTTAAAGTCGAACTACCGAAAATTCCGCTTTGAACTTTAAACTCTTAAACTTTGAACTCTTAGACTTTGAACTCTTAAACTTTAAACTCTTAGACTTTGAACTCTTAAACTTTGAACTCCTTCATACCGGCAGACAGACGCTGATATTTGACCCCTTTCCTTCCTCGCTTTCGACGAAAATCCTGCCGCCGTGTTTTTTGATGATCTCCTGTGTGATCATCATTCCAAGACCTGTTCCGTTGCGTTTGGTGGTATAGAATGCCTCGAACAGGCGGCGCTTGGTCTCCTCCGACATGCCGACTCCGTGATCGATGACGCTGATGACTATGGCGCCATTGGGAGAACGGACGTCGTGGATTGTCTCGGCCTCCTGCCGGGAGATCATTCGAGTCTGGAGTTCCACTTCACCGCTTTGAGGCGAAGCCTCGATTGCATTGATCAGCAGATTGAGGAAGACCTTGCGCAACTGCTGTTCGTCATATTTACCCTCGGGGAGGTCAGGAGAGAAGCTGCGTTTAACATAGACGCGCGAGCGTTCCAGTCTTTCTCCAGCCAGTTCAATGACATCATCGAGGACTTCGTTGACAAAGCTCGGCTGGCGTTCAGGATCGCGGGACCTCGTCAGGTATCTCAGATCCATGATGATGGTCGAGAGATGTTCGAGGCTTCGTTTGAGCCGTCCGATGGTGTGCCTGATATCTTCATCAGATTCGCCGAGTTGCATTTCCAGCAGGTCCAGATTGAGCCTGACGGCTCCCAGTGGATTGTAAATTTCGTGAGCGACCTGAGCCGTGATCTGTCCGACAGCGCTCAAAGTGCGGCTGCGCCGAAGTTCTTCACGGACATGCTCGTCTTCGGTGACATCATCGATGACGATAACGCGGCCTTCTGTCTGTTCATCCACAAGCAGTGGAGAAACCGAAACATCGAGCAGTGAAGAATCTGTGCGGTTGGAATTGGCCTTGAGCTCGATCCTCCTTCGCTGCCTGTGGGTGGATTCGTTGCCGTTCATCGTTTCCGCAACAAAGGCGGCTATTTCGGGCAATTGGGCCAGTGCGGCGCGATAATCCTGCAGCTTCAACTCGGCATCGGAGATTTTGAAATGCCTGAGGAAGGACTGATTGACGTCGAGCACCTCGCCCTGCCGGCTGAGCACCACGATGTCGTCCGACAGGCTGTCGAAAACCGATCGCAGGCGCCCCTGGGCCTCCTGCTTCAATCGTTCCTGCCGCTTTGTCTGATTGATGTAGCTGCGCATCAGCCATATTGTGAATCCGATGACTATCAGTCCCATCAACAGGGCGACCCACTTCCTCCTGCCGACTTCGCCGGCTGACGCCGTCTGAATCCTGACGATATTGTCCTGGGATTTCTGCAGTCCGGCACTGATCACATTCGACAATTGATCTGCCGCATCTTCGAGACTGGTGCGCTTTTGAAAGAATTTTTCCAGCGGATCGGCTGCATTCGGCGCCTCGATTTTCGAGAGTTCGATGAAGACATCGCCCGGGTCGTTAGCTTGTTTAATGGCCTCTTTCAACTCCAGTGGCGCCGTCTGCTGCGCATCATCGATGACGGTCCAGAAATCTGCGGCAACGGACGATAATTGACGCCATGCGGCGATCTCTTCGGCAGGCAGGGTCTCGGCGTTGGCCGACCAGAGTTTTCCGCCCTCATCAAGAAGCTTGCCTAATTTGAATTTGGATCTGTTGAGGCTGATCTTGTAAACGGGGCCCGGGATGCCGATTCCGCGAGCCGCATGATAGAGCCGGGCTCGGGAAATGGTGCTGGTGGCAGTCTCGCGGATGTCGATGGCAAGTTTCAGCCGTTTGGTATAAGCCCGTGTGCTTTCGTCGGCGCTGATTCTCAACTCCTCCAGTTTTCTCTGGCCGGTGGAGCCGATTATCCAGATGAGCACCAGCAGGATAATAAAACAGGCCGCCAGCATCGATGGGATCAGGCCTATTCTGAACTTGAGAATCCGGTAATTCCTTTCGGTCATCAAATAAAACTACTTTCCGGGAGGAAGAATCAACAGATTTTTACTCGATCAAGAGGCGGCATTTGCCAGATGGTGTTCTCTTTTGCACTGATAGAGTCGCTCATCGGCGGCCTTTACCAGTTGATCCATCTCTTTTCCGTCGATGGGGAACGAGGCTATGCCAAAGCTGATTCCAATGGCATGAGACATTCTGGTTTCAATGAAGCTTTGTTGCAACTGTTTTTCGATTCGGCGGACGACCTTGACCATAGCGGCATTTTCCGTTTCCGGGCAGATCGCGGCAAATTCATCCCCACCGAGACGGAAAGTGAAATCGGTCTGCCTGAGCGAAGCCTGCAGTATGCGAGCCACTATTTTCAAAGTCTGATCGCCGGCGGGGTGACCGTACCGGTCATTGACCGATTTGAAATCATCGATGTCAAAGAGGGCGATTGAAAACTGCCTCCGGTATCGGCTCTCCCTCTCGATCTCGGCAGTCAGTCTACGGTCAAATGCGGTTCGATTGTATAGCATTGTCAAAGGATCGCGAAGCGCCTGATCGGCCAGATTGGCGGTTCGTTTTTCAATCAGCGAGATGAAAGCAATGGCCAGCCATTCGTCGATCAAAAAGTTTATCTCTTGATAAATTTCGTGAATCTCCTCCAGGCTTTTCTGATCCATCTGCTCCCGGATTTTAGAGAATATTTCGGCGCGAAGCTTCCCGATCTCCGTGAAAACGCGACCGGGATCCGTCTCACCGGAAGAGTTGTCGAGATGACCGATCATCGTTTCCAGCCTGGCCTTGATAAGTGTTTCAGTTTCTTGATCCATGAAATTGAAGTTTAAAGTTTAAAGTCCAAAGTTTAAAGTGCCGGCTCCGTATGGATTTGCTGATAGCTGAAATTAGGAATGAAACAACTTAAACTGTTTTTATTCTTGCATTGAGGATGGCGGGTTCTTTTTCCCTAAGACTCGATACATGGATTCGCGCAGGTATTCGAATTCGTAGTCTCGTTTAATCATTTCGAGGCCCGGGGCTTCCCTGTTTTCCTTGCGTTGTCCCGCCTGCCATATTTCAGCATCGAAATCGATGTAAACCAAGCGGCCGGCGATGAGCAGGTCGTCAATGGCCTCGTCGAGTTTGTCATCAGGCCATGCCGAACCAATGGGAATCGCCTTCCAATAAGGGCGGGCACCGATAACGGCGTAAAAGTTGATCAGCGGCGTTCGCGATCCGACGATGAAGGCGGAATTCCATGGCATGTCGCCAAGCTTGCTGAAATAGTTCCTCGATTCACGTGCGGCCCACTCCTGATTATAAAGTTCGCGTGACATGTTGTTGTAGGATCCCTTCGTCAGGACGATGAGTCCGACAATCACCATGGCCGCCCACACGCCGCGAAAGCGTACCATCTCGGCAAGAGTCCAACCGCAAATGGCGGCCAGGCCTAAAAGACCCGTCAACATATACCTCGGATTTACTGAAAGATCGTGATTGATGATCAGAACCAGATTGGCGAGCAAACCCAGAAGCCCGAAAACATGAAGAAGGCGTCGTTCACGATATTGCCACAGCCAGATGATCGCCAGGGGCGCCAGTAAGGTTGTCGCGACGGAACAGTTGTAGGAAAAATCGACAAGAAAAGCGAGATTCTCGGGGCCGATCGGATGAATCGTGCGCTCCTGGGCGCTAAGCAGATACCATTCGATGGTCGCAGGCCAGTATTTTTCCGGCGCATAAATGGTCCAGAAGATAATGCCTCCAACTGCTCCCAGAATGGCCAGCAGGGTTCCGCCAAGACCTTTTCTCCATGATCGACCGATGATCCACGCAGATATCGGAATAAACGGCAGATAGAAGACGACGAATTCGCGGATGTTGGCGCTCAGACCGGCAAAAAAAGCCGCCAGCAGAAAACCATAAGTCGAACCGGATCTCAAAGAACGCAGCATGAGCCAGAAAGCGGCTGCGAGCATGAGAAAGCCGGGGATTTCGCTCATCGCCCGGCCGCTGTATATGATGAAGTAGGGAGATGCGGCAAGTATCGATGCGCCGAAGATCGCGGATAATCTCGACTCGGAAAGCTCCTTGAAGAGGGCGTAGATTGCCACCACTGTGGGGCCTGCCAGGCTTATCACGCCGTAGCGCAGAATCAGGTATGCGTTTTCAGGAGGAGTGCCAAGCCATTTTTGGGCAAGCTTCCAGAGCAGGTGGTTGTATCCGAGAAAGAGCGACCTGCCAAGACCCAGAGCCGAAGGCAAACCCTGAATCGTGTATGCTGTGTAATCCAGCCCGTCCCAGTCCGAAATAAATTCATCCTGGAAATGCCAGGCGAGCCACCACGATGCCAGCATCAATGGCAGCCATATATAAAAGTCGTTGATCCAATGATGTGATTCGGGTCTGGAAAGACCATCAACCTTTGGGAGCGTAATAACCTTTTCTGTGGCGAACCTTCAAATCCTTTTCCTTGCGATTGGGAAGGCGGATTTCGATTTTGCGGAAGGCGCCGTCCGTGGCTTCATTCTTCGGTTCATAAGCCAGCAGGTATTGCTGGCGCAGGTCCTGTTCGAGTTGTGAGAAAGCCTTGTCGAGTTCACGAGGGCCTTTGGGAAAAACGGCGCGGCCTCCGGTCGATTCACAGATTCTCTTCAAGACCCCTTCGTTGACGCCGCCGAAACCTGGATCTCCAATCCCGATGGCGTAGACTACGACCTCTGCGCGAAGAGCCTGATCGATCGCATCTCCGATCTTCATCCGGCTGGTTGTGTCCTCGCCGTCGGTCATGATGATGATCGTCTTGCGTCCTGGCTCTTTTGCGAGCATATCCGCCGATGTCGCGATGATTGCATCGTAAAGAGATGTGCCGCCCTGTCGCGAGCCTCCGTTGATCGGCGGAGTCGCTCCGCCGAAGACCCCAACCGGCGGCGGTGCGGTGAATGAGATTTCTTCGAGCGCCTTTCTGACCCGCGCCGGATTTGAAGTCAATCCCTGCATGACTGTGGCCTCACCTTCGAACTTGATGACTGCCGCCGTGTCCTTGCCCGAGCGTATGACTGAGTCGATGAATTGTCCGCCGGCGTCTTTGAGCAGCGGAAGTGTGTAGCGCTCGCTGCCGCTGACATCGATCAGCAGAGTTAGCGTCAAAGGCAGATCGAACTCCCGCTTGAAGGTGAAGATCTCCTGCGGCAGGCCGTTTTCCACTATCTCGACTTCGTTCTGAACGAGGTCGTTGACATAACGATTCTGCTTATCCTGGACGCTGAACAGCACGTTGACCAGCTTCGTATCTAGTTTGATCGTCTGATCGTCATCGACTTTTTTTGGCGGTTTCTGCTGTTCCGGCGGCTTTTGCTTCCTCTCCTGTTGTGCAAAGGCACCAGGATGAGACGATATCAGCGGGATCGTTGTCGCTGCCAACAGCGCAACCAGAGACAGCCCTATTATTCTGCGGCTGTTGAAAATAAAACTGCTCATACTTCCCTTATTGGCTCGCGCCCACATTGCGTGGCGGCGTAGCCGTGTAGCCTTTTTTGGCTCTGATCCTTAAATTTTTATGGTTCGGGAGCCTGACGTCGATGGTGCGGAACTTGCTGTCGAATTTGTCGTTGATCGGGGAATAGGCGACAACATACTGGCTGCGCAATTCGCGGGCAATCGCCGAGAAGCTTCTTTCGAGTTCGATAACTTCCGCGGTAAAGAACGCTCGTCCGCCGGTGTCTTCGGCCAGCCTCTTCAATTCCTTGTCCTCTTTGCGGTCGACGGTTCCTGCCTGAACGCCAAAAAATCCGCCGGCTTTTGTGCTGATGACGAAGACGACGGTCTCGGTTCTCTGCGCCAGCTCGATGGCATCCTTCAAATTGCGGTCACTGACGGTATCTTCACCGTCGGTGATGATGACCATCGCGCGGCGACGCCCTGGAGATGCCGCCATTTTTTCCTCGCAAACCTGATAAACGGCATCGTACATCCGGGTCTCTCCCTGAGCCTTGACCTTGTCGATGGCCCGGGTGAGAAGATCCAGCCGGTTGGTGAAATCCTGATGCAGCTCGATCTCGGAATCGAAGGTCGCAAACATCGCCCGGTCACGGCGCGATATGAGCATCGTCTGAAGAAAAGAGACGGCCGCATCCTTTTCGAATTTCAGCTTGGGCTTGACGCTGTTCGAAGTATCCATCAAAACTGCCACATCCAGCGGCAGGTCGCTTTGCGGCAGAAAGGATTCGATCTTCTGCTGAACCTTGTCCTCAAGGATCTCGAAATCATTCTGTTTGAGATCGACCACGAAACGCCCTGTATCTCCGTCAATCACCGTGATCGGCAACCGAACGTTGACCGTGACGGATGATATCTGCCCGGGCGCCACATCCTCCTGAGCCTTCCCTGCCGCCTTGCCTTTATCGTCCTGCTTCTGCTGCTGTTTAGGATCTTGTGTTCGCGTGCTCTGCTGCTGCTGCTGAGCACCTGCCCTGATCATCGTGATTCCAGGGACTACGACCATCAATATTCCGGCTGCACACGCACTCAACCAGCGTCGCTTCTTCATGATCTGTTACATCCTCCGATTCGCCCGCAATGCGGTTCCATCACTGCAATAATTGAATTCTATTCAGCTTCTTCATTATAGAGTGATGATCAGCGGCCAGTAAAGCGGGTGACCTTTACCACCCGCGTAAATGATGAGGGCAGCCCGGAGATTAGAGAATGCTGATATCCCGGCTGCCCTTCGATAGGGAATTTTAAATGATCAGTGACGTTAAGGCTTGGTTGTCCCCTGGGATCCGCCTGAGGCTGATCCGACATCGGACAGGGACCGGCCCTCGCCGTGCGGAATAGGACTTGGGCTCTTGGATTCGACGTAACGGATGGTGCCGTCTTCGATGACGCTGTAATCCTTGTCCGCTGTGGTTGGAGACTGGCGAGTGGCCTGAACGCAATAAACGTCCTGAGTAGACTCAGTCGAGGTGTAGATATAGCCGTTCACAGCATTTCCGCTGGCATAGTTTGCATCGAGCAGGCCGATCTCATGCAATTCCTTAAGGGAACCGAACCTGCCTTTCATGGCGCTGAATTGTGCCTGATTGGTATGGATTGTCTGGAGTGATTTAATTGCCGCCGTCTCTCGTCCGATCTTGAGATTCTGTTGCAGTTTGGGAAGGGCAATTGCCGCCAGAATTCCAATGATTGCAACCACGATCAGTAATTCGATTAGTGAGAAACCCGCTTCATTGCGGAGATTCCGTTTCTGCTTCTTCATAATAACTTCCAAGCTCCTTCCTGGGATAAATCATCGAGGGGAGTCAGATCCTCTGATGAAACGATCGAAAATAAAAGCGGTTCCAATATTACTACGATATTCCGGCACTTTCGAGGAGGGGGATTGCGAAACAGACGAAATAAACGAAACAAACCAAAAATTATCAGGCCAGACGGCTTCGTGCGTTATGGATGCTGACTGCGATCAGGAGTGTTATGACCGACACGACAATCAGCATGGAAGCCCAGAGAACGGCCGGCACCATGGTCAGCTCTTCCAGCGTCTTTGCATCGCTGCGCATACTGGTGCTTGCCGAAACCAGAAAGAGAGTCCTCAGATCGTATAGCGCATTGAGACAGCATTGAACCGCCAGAAAACTGAGCGAAAAATGGGCGAGGCGGGCACCGAACGAAAGAACCACAAAAACAAGAATCAGCGCCAGCGAGATGCCGATGAAGATGCTGAAGAGGTCTTTTGCAAAAAAGCCTGTCAGTGCAACAATCAGAAGCGCTGTTGCCGTCAGAACGGCTTTCGCCTTCCTGCCATCGCTGCACAGAACCAGCAGGCTCGCTCCGTAGACGGTGCTTGCCAGATAACCCGCCGATGCGATGAGAAACTGAGAGCCTCCGCGGGTGTAGGTCTCTCCGCTGGCATCGGCATAGATCACCAGTTTTTCAACAGAGCCGGCCGTCAGCAGCGCCATCAGCGCGTGCCCGCCTTCATGAATAAAGGTCACAAAGAGCCGCAGCGGATAGACCGCGAAAAATCCCATCGGAATATAGTAGATCAGCATCGTCAGCGCGGCGGCCAGAACCAGCAGCCAGACCGATTCACGGCCATTGGTTTGAACTTGTTTTGCCATACTAGCCCCTACGAGTTTCGGACCCTGTGAGTTTCGCAATCGAAAATTTTATCGTCTGCAATGAAAATCACCTGTCGTCGGAAAAATCCTGCGTTCCGCTCAGACGGTCAGGATGATTGCGCCCCCCATGTTCAACCGTAAGTGCCTTGTCATGCAACAAGTAAATGAAAAAGTCGAGATGGTGGCACGCTGATTGAGTAACAGTATGTGGGGAAGACTGGAGGGAGAGTTTATGTCACCAAATCTCATTACGCTGATCAGGGTCATCATGGCATTTGCATCGGTCGCGCTCTTTCGCACCGGACCGGTTGGAAGCCTGGCAGGGCTGGTGCTGCTGGTCATGACACTGGCGCTTGACGCGGTTGACGGATATGTGGCGAGGCGGCGCAAGCAGACAAGCGACATCGGAGCCGCATTCGATATTGCGGCTGACAGGATAGTCGAGAGTGTCTACTGGGTATTTTTCGCAACATCTGGGCTGATTTCGTTCTGGATTCCGATAATCGTCATTGCTCGCGGCGGTTTCACTGATTTCCTCCGTGCGATTGCCTTGACACAGGGCCGGACGGCTTTCGGCGATAAAACGATGATGGAGACCTGGTGGGGAATGTTGCTGGTAGGCTCGCGCTGGAGCCGTGCGGCATACGGAATAGTCAAATGCGCCGCTTTCTTTGCGCTGGGATTATGGATGACTCTGGCTCAAGCGCCTCAATGGCAGGCGGCTCTCGCTGCCGGTCTGATGGGAGTCCTCAAATTAGGCGCCCTGACACTGGCGGCTTCCGCGGTTGTCTTCTGCCTGGTCAGAGGCGTTCCCGTCATCGTCGAGGGACTTCGTTATTTCAGGAAAGAGAGCCTGGCAAACAAATCATGCTGACGGCCTCATGTCACGAAAAGTTGTAGGGGTAAAAATAAAAAAACATGAAGAGCAACAAAATGATAGCTGCTGTTTTCGATGTTGACGGCACGCTGATCGAAAGATCAATGGAAAGAATATTTCTGGGATTTCTCTGGAACCACGGCGAGTTGGGTTTCAAAAATCTGTTCAATCTTCTTCAAGGAGCGATGGAATCCATACTTGCGGGTCAATCGCCGGTTCTCGCAAACAAAGCCTGGCTCAGAGGCAAGCACGATTTGATGATCAGGCGGCTGGCGCGCGATTGCTTCGAGACGGAGATCCGGCCGAAATTGCTGCCGGCGGCTGTTGAACGGCTGCGATGGCATCAGGATTCGGGGCATTACCTTATCCTCATTTCGGGCTCACTCGATATGCTGCTTGAGCCGCTTGCCGAATTTCTCGGTATCCGCGCGTGGTTCGGCACGAAGCTTGAGACGCACGATGAGAGCCGAATGCTGACTGGTCGCATTGCAGGACTGCACCCTTGCGGAAAGAGCAAAGAACGATGCCTGCTAGATATCAATCATGCAGGAGCCTTCGATCTGAGAAGATCGTTTGCCTATGCCGATCGCTACTCCGACAGGTTCCTGCTCTCTTCCGTCGGCAATCCCGTAGCCGCTAATGCCGAAGCCGGTTTGCGCAGATTTGCCGAGAAACACGACTGGCTGATAGAGGATTTTGTAAATCCTGAAAGATCGCTGACGGAGGGAGCATATGGTCGGATTTGAAGAAATGAAGTCGAGCGGGCGAGAAATCCGGACTTTCAATCTGAGATCGAGGTTGACCATCAGGCTTAAAATGCTCAATCTCGCCGACCGATTGACGCTCGTCTACCTTTGCTTCTCGGCCGTCCTGATCGCCGTCTGTCGCCGGAATGTGAGCCACTGGGAGGTCCTGCTGCCGGTTCACTTCGGTTTGATGGCAATGATTGCTTATCTGGCCGCCGCACGCAATCGCCGGACGCCTCTGATAGAAACGATCAGTCACTGGTATCCAACGGTTCTCTTCCTCTTCTTTTTCGAGGAGATCGGCCTGATCGTTCATGCGATATTTCCAGGTTGGTTCGATCAATATCTGATCAGGGCCGATCTTGCGCTCTTCGGCGTACACCCTACCGTCTGGATCGAACAGTTCAGCAGCTACTGGCTGACTGAATACATGCAACTGGTCTACACGAGCTATTATCTGCTGACGATCGGATTCGGAGCATATCTATGGCTTCGCGGCCGGCGTTCTGAATTTTCATGGTTTATTACTGCAACCTGCGCGGCCTACTATTTGTCTTATCCGATCTTCGTTTTGTTCCCCGTGGAGAGTCCGCATCATACCCTGCAGCATCTGCAACAGGTCGAACTCGCCGGAGGACCGGTGACTGATTTCATTAATCTGATCGAGAAGCACGGGCGCGTCCATGGCGGCGCATTCCCCAGCGCCCATGTCGCGGGATCAATGGTTGTTCTCTTCTCGGCCTTCAAATTCGAGAGGAAGCTGGCCTGGCTGCTTGCGCCGCTGATTCTCAGCATCTGCCTCGCCACAATCTATGGCCGTTACCATTATGTGATGGATGTCTTCGCCGGCACACTCATGGCTGCCATCGGCTGCATGCTCGCCGACCGGCTTGAGATGAAAGATAGGGAAAAGATTACGAAACAAACCAAATAAACGAAACAACCGGAAGTTTTCAGCCGGTCAAAGTGCAGGAACAGTCTTGCATTTCGTCATCTATTCCTCCCAACTGAGCCAGTACATCTCGCCGAAACCTCCGATATATCGCACGCGTTCGATCTTCAATCTGAACAATTTAAAATCGCCCATTTGAAACATCTGAGCCGAATCCGGGAATCGATCGAGGTAGCGATTCTTCGCGTCATCGAGTGAGGCGTCCTCGATCATCCCGGCATTGCCCAGAATCGTGGCGCGAGCTCCGGCCTGTGGATTGTCCAAAGCTGATGAATCCTGCAAAAACAGGCTGACGCGTGGATCGGCCACAATATTGTGAGTATGCTCGGCGAGCCCGCTCAGCAAAAACATCGGATCGCCTTCGGCCGTCATTGCAAACGGTGTCAAAGATCCGAAAGGCCATCCTCCCATCTTTTTTGACAGCGTGCTCAAAACGCCGTTCTTTTCGCGGTTTAATAAATTGATGACAGGTATTGCACGCTCATTGGTGATCATAACAATTCTCCTTATAACCGATTCTGAAAGTCTCTTATCCTCAACCCTCCTCAGGGCAATCCCCTGTTGAGGGCCGCGCGCCTCAAGGAAAGACGCCGAAGGGGCCCCCCGCCCCCCCCCCGGGCCCCCCGCCCCGGGCCCGCCCCGCCCGGCCCCCCGCCCGCCCCCGCCCCCCCCCCCCCGCCCCGCCCCCCCGCGCCCCCCCGGGCCCCCCCCCCCCCCCCCCCCCCCGCCCCCGCCCCCCCCCCCCCCCCCCCCCCCCCCCCCCCGCCCCCCCCCCCCCCCCCCCCCCCCGGGGCCCCCGCGCCCCGGCCCCCCCGAGCTGAATCGCATTCCACGTCTTTAAACTTTAAACCTTAAACTTTAAACTTAAAACTTAAAATCAGGCGAACCATTTGGAATCAAAAGGAGTAACCGAATTCGATGACGAAAGAATCAATACTTGAACAAATTCGCCCTTTATCAAGGAAGAATCCGTTTTTGCAATTTATGGGGATAGAGTTGCTTGATGCCGACAAAGGCTGGGCGAAGATGAAGATCGCCTTTCGCCCTGACTTTCTGCAGCCTTTCACGGTTCACGGCGGAGCGATATACAGTCTGGCCGACGCCGCGGCCGCACATGCATTGATGACGCTCATCCTGCCCGATCAATATCCGACGACGGTCGAGCAGCGGATAAATTTCCTCAAAGCTGTCAAGGATCACGACATTCTATGCGAAGCGCAGATACTCAACATGGGGAGAACGCTTGCTTATGCAGATGTCACCATGACCTCGCCCGAGGGCTCTCTGATCGCAAAAAGCACTGCCACGCTGATGCGACTCGACAGGGAGAGAAGATCGGTGAATTAGGAACAGTAATAATTTGCGGCTTATTATTTTTTTTACTTCCTGATGGTTTTTTGGAACAGTTTTTGAATTACAAACATCTGAACTTGGAGTCACAATAGGTTTGCAGTCAAGCCGCGCAGGTTGACTATCCCCTTTTGTATGATAAGCATGCGTTTTGGTGCATTTTCCCCACAGGCAACATCCAGGGCAACGAAGAAACCCCTGATAAATCAGTGCGTTTTGATAATTGATTTGTGTTTTTCGCAG